>DASCPX010000102.1:0-31473 GCA_036012755.1 Myxococcota bacterium
CGCCGAAGGCACGTAGGGGGACCTGCAAGGGTGACCCGAACCAGGCAACGAAGCGACAGCGAGGCGCAGAGCCGCCGGGGGGGTAAGCGCCGAAGGCACGTAGGGGGACCTGCAAGGGTGACCCGAACCAGGCAACGAAGCGACAGCGAGGCGCAGAGCCGCCGGGGGGGTAAGCGCCGAAGGCGCGTAGGGGGACCTGCAGGGGTCCCCCTATGAGGGTCTCAGTTCGAGGGCGTGAGGATGAAGGGGTAGATCACGTCACCCACGATCTCCTCGGGGAAGCGCCAGGTCCGGACCTTTCCGGCGATGCACTTGCCGAGGGAGTCGCTCCCGGTCGTGTTGGCGAAGATCGAGGAGTTCACGACACGCCCGTCGTTGATCGTGAAGCTGACCTCGACGCGTCCGTTGAGCGAGGGGTTGGCCTTGAGCTGGGACTCGTAGCAGTACTTGACCTGGCCCGAGTACTTGCGGACGACCTTGGACACCGAGGTGGCGTCGCCTTCCTCGAGGTAGTCGTCGACGGCGCCGACCGAGAGGCTACCGCTGACCTTCGTCGCCGGGGCGGAGCCCACGCCGACGGAGCCAGTCTCGGCGCCCTTGAGGTCGCCGATGTCCGCGTCAGTCCTGCTGCCGCCCTTGCCCTCCTTGGCTTCGAGCTTCGCGCTGGTGGCGATCTCGGCCCCGGTGACGTTGGCCAGCGCCGAGTCCAGATCCTGTCCCGCGAAGTCGGAGTCGCCGAACAGATCCTGCACCCGGTCGTCAGTGCCTGACTCGCCGCGCGTGCCGATGATGGCCGACAACAGCGGGTTGGCCTCGACCTCTGCCTCCAGCTGGCGCAGGCGCTCGGCCTCTGCTGCCGCCAGCTCCTCTGCGGTTGGCTCCTCCACCACCTCGGCCTTCTCGCCCTTGTCCGGGTCGTCCTCCTCGGGGACTTCGTCCTTCTCCGCTTCGTCCGCCTCGAGACCGTCAGCGTCGGGGTCCACCTCCGGCTCGGGGATCTCCTTTGGCTCCTCTGGTTCCAGGATGATCTGCGTGAAGCGATCGGGGATCTCGTCCAGCGCGACGCGCTCGACGGGCTCGGTCGTGTACACGTAGATCATGAAGACGGTCGCCAGGGCGCTGAAGAGCCCGAGGAAGCCGTAGAAGACCGGGTCGTCCTCGTCGATGAAGCGAGGACGGAAGTCCATCTGGGCGCCGGCGCGCATCGGCTCCGGCGGCGGCGGCACGAACTGGAACAGGATCGTGACGTTGGCGATCGACACCTTGCCGCGGTTGTTCTCGTTCAGGGGCAGGACGTAGTCGCTGCCCTTGCGGACCGCGTCGCCCTGCACGCGAAGCTGCTCGAGCGGAACGATGGCGTTCTTGTAGCTGACCTTGCCGTGCATCTCCTCCGTGAAGTGGAGGATGTAGCCGCCGCCCTTGCGGGACTGGAACAGCTGGAAACGGCGAGGGAGCGTCGTGGGCGGGAACACGAAGGTGTTCTTCGTCGACTCGCCCACGGTGACGGCTTCGTTCGCCTTTATCAGCCGTTCCTGGACGATCTTGCCGTCCTGGACGACGCCGATGCGAAGGACTTTGTGCTGCTGCTGACGCTTCGACTGGGCCATTACGACTCGTTCCCCGGGATGGCATCGACGGACTGGAAGTAGACCTGCACGGCCACGCTCCTCCCTGCTGTTGACCACCTTCTCCGGACGTGGTTCACGGAAATCAGCTCGGTGGACGACATCACTTCAAGTGTAGCAGGTTCAGGAGGCTCTGGGCGGAGGCGAGGCGCCTCTTACCCAGCCACCTCTACGGCCTCCGAACGACGGTGCTTGAGGGAAGCCCAGAGGCGACAGCGGGCGCCCGGGATTGTCCCGAGCGCCCGCATCGCCAGAAGACGGCGGAGACCTACTCCGTCTTGTAGACGACGAACTTGAACTCACCGAACTGCGCCTGGCCAGCCGTGTACATGACCTCTCGAATGACCGAGAAAGGCAAGGTCTTGTCGCACTGCAGGAGGATGCGTCCCTTGAACTCGTGCTCCATGCTTCCGGAGGCTTCGCCGAGAGCCTTGGACTGCTCGGCCTTCTCCAGGAGGCGGTCGTACAGCCGCGTGATCATCTGGCCTTTCTTCTCGTCCTCCGGCACGGCGAGGAAGTCCTCGCCGGTCTCTTCGTCGGGCACCATCGTCAGGTTCAGGACCGGAACGCCGTCGACGACGATCTGGCTCTTGCTGACGACCAGGTTGACGGAGAGTTCGGGTGCCTTCGCGGCGCTGGAGCTGGGGAGCTGCAGGTCGGCGGAGGCAGCCACGGAGACGTCGTTGGTGCTGTAGGACTTGAGCAGGAAGACCAGGATGATGGTCATCATGTCCATCATCGAGGTGATGGCCAGCTCGTCCCTCACCGGGCGTCGTTTCTTCTTCTTGAGGGCCATGCGTCTCTCCTACTGGGCGCCGCCGGCAATGACGACGAAGGGGAAGAGCTCACGGGCCTGGCCGTTGTCTCCCTTGGTGTCCGGGTCCTCGCGAGAGGCGTCCATCGTGGTCACGATGACCTCGTAGGGAATGCGCGACTCGGGAACCAGGCTGACATTCTCGTCGTCGGGGTATTCGTCCTTGATCAGACCCACCAGCCGCGTGAGCTCGGCGTAGTCATAGGACTCGGGGCCGGAGCAGGGACGCTCCGAGCATGGAATGGTGGGCTCGGCTACCTCTCCCTCGATAGGAGCGGCGGCCTCCTCGCCCTCAGCGTCCGGGTCACCGGTCACGACGCCGTTGTCACCCAGGAGGGTGAAGCCCTGGTCCGTGATCGCGACGCTCAACAACAGCGGCGGCTCGTCGTCCTCTTCCTGCAGCTCCTGGGGCGGCCCGATGGCGGGCAGCGTGGAGTCGATGACAGCGAGGTGGACGAACTGCGCAGACATCAGAAGGAACGGGATGAGGATCGTGACCAGGTTCATGATGGGAACCAAGTCGAGCGGAACTCCCTCGGTTCCTCGCCTGTGTGCCATGGATCAGCTCGTTGTAGCGGGTGGAACAGAAGGGACTGGCGAGCCAGTCCCCACTTGTGCGCCTAGGCGCTCGCGCCTTCCTTCTCGAGCGTGCCGCGACGGCGAGCACCGAGGAGGTTGACGGTCTTGAGCGCGTACTGGTCGACGTCGTCCATGATCTTCGTGGTCTTGTCCACGATGATGGAGCTGAAGATCAGCGTCGGGATCGCGACGATCAGACCGCTCATCGTGGTGAACATGGCGGTGGAGATACCAGCCGCGAGCAGCGTCTGCTTGGTCTCGGCGGAAGCGTGGGCGACCGCCTCGAAGGCCATGATCAGGCCCTGGATCGTTCCCAGCAGACCGGTCAGCGTCGCGACGTTGGCCAGCATCTGAAGGTACGGGGTCCGCTTGGAGAGCTGCGGGAACACCTCGAGGATGGCCTCCTCGACGGCGTTCGAGATCTCCGTGTCGCTGCGGTTGGCGCGGGTGAGTCCAGCCTTCAGCACACGCGGGAGGGCCGCGTTGGGCTCCGCGTTGCAGAGCTTGATCGCGCGGTCGATGTTGTTCGCCATGATCAACTTCTGGATCTGAGCGAAGAAGGCCGTGCCGTTGATGTTCGCGCGGAACAGGATGTAGTAGAAGCGCTCCGCCGAGATCGCGAGGCTGAAGACGGCGCATCCGAGAAGGGGCCACATGAAGGGTCCGCCCTTCTGCATGGCGTCGACGAGCATGCCCATGAAGCTGGTCCTTTTTTTTGTCGCCCTCTCGGGCTGGGGTTCTTTGAGTCCGGGTCTACCCTGTCCGGGAGGGATTTCGGGACCCGGGGAATCTACAACAGCGTTCCCGAACTTTCACGGCACAGATGTGAAGTGACTGTCAGCCGGTTTCGGCCTGCCTCTTCCTCGTGCACGAGACCTATGACACGGTCACAGGTGGGCGGTTTGTCAGGGCTTTGCAAGGCACTCGTTCGCAGGTGCCGGACAAATGGTCCGAGCAGCGGCTTTTCTCGCGACTTCAGCCCGCAGGGCCACGAGATCGGCGCGCTGAGCAGGCGCTGCCACGACAACGCCACGCGGACGTCAGAACGGCTGCTTGTCTGCGCTCTCGACGATCTTGGGCACGAAGGACTCTTCCAGCTTGAGATCGTAATCCGTGTTCAAGTTCTGGCGGGTGATGAAGATCTGGACCGAGGGAAGCTGGATCTCTCCCACGATCTTCTCTTCCTCGAAGATCACGTAGCGGCCCTGCGCGACCGCGACAGAAGAGGCCGCGGCGAGCGACACGAGCAGGCTCGAGAGGATCAAACGGCGCATCTTCAGCCTCCCCAGGGGTCGTCGGAGGGTTGTTCTTCGGCAGGGGCTTCTTCGGGCACCTCGGGGGCAGGTGCTTCGGGCTCCGGGGTCTCCTCCGGCGGAGGAGGATCGGGCTGGGCGGCTTCCTCTGCCGCCTTCTTCTCTTCCAAGGCCTTCAAGGCGGCCTCGTTGGCGTCCTTCTCCTTCTGCTTCTCCTCGAGCCGGCGCTTGCGGTCTTCCAGCTTCCTGACCTTCTCCTGCTCCTTGCGGGTCTTCTCGATGTACCCGTCCATGAGCTCGGCCTGGGTCCCGCCCATGCTCCGGTAGGTCTCGTACTCGGTGACCGCCGAGTCGTAGTTCTTGATGTAGTCCCCGTAGAGGATGCCGAGGTTCAGGTGGGGATCCGGGTTCCCGGGCTCGAGACGGGTCACGGCCTGGTAGGACTCGATCGCCTCCTCGTAGCGCTCGACCCCGCGGTAGGCGATGCCCAGGTTGAGGTGGATCGCCGGGTTCTCCGGCTCCAGCTCGCGGGCCCGCTCGAGCAGCTCGACCGTGTCCTCGTAGTTGCGGTTGTCGAGCAGGTAGTCAGACAGCCACAGGCGCGTGGCGACCAGGTCCGAATCGAGCTCCAGCGCCTTCTCGAAGCTGGCCTTCGCGTCGCCCGTCTTGTCCTGGAGCTGGTAGATCCGGCCCTGGATCTGGTGGAGCGCCGCGTGCTCGCTGCCGCCCTGCAAGACGCCCTTCTGGACGATGAAGTTGGCGAGGTCGAGGCGGCCCAGCTCGATGTAGACGAGGCCGAGGTTGGCGTAGACATCCAGCGCGTTGGTGTTGACCTTCAGCGCCGCCTTGGCCTCCCTCTCTGCATCGGTCAGCCGACCTTGGGCTCGCAGCGAGGAGATGAGCCCGCTCCAGAGATCCATGTTCTCGGGGTCGTTGCGCAGTCCCATGCGGTACTGGGCCTCTGCCGAGCCGTACCTGGTGGCCTTCATGTCGAGGCCGCCGAGGTTCACGTAGGCGGCGCCGAGGGTCGGGTCTGCCTGGATGGCCGCGAGGTATGCCTTGCGGGCCTCCAGCGAGGAGCCCTGGAGCTCGTAGGCCAGGCCCAGGTTGTACTGGGCGTAGGCATTGGCTGGGTCCTCGCGCACGACCTGCCGGAGCGTGGCCGCGGCGCCCGGGGCCATCGACGGGTTGGTCAACGAGGCCACCGCCTGGTTGACGCTGTCCCTCCGCTGCTGTTCGGGCGACAGCGAGGCGACGGCGGGCGTGGTCTCGACAGGGTCTCCCCACGCCTCTGAGCCCATCTCCTCGGCGGTGACATCACCGGCTTCGGCGTTGGGCACGGCCTCGACGGTGGTCGGGGACTCCTCGACGACGGGCTCGGGGGGCTTCTTCTTGCACGCGACCAGCGCGGCCAGGGAGAGAGCGACGGTGAGGTGGAGCGGACGCATCATTCGCTGTCCTCGAGCTCGGGCTGACTCATCGGACCAGACGAGGGCACGACGGCGGCGGCGTTGTCCCCGCGGACCTCTGCCTTCTCGAGCGGGTAGGCGGACGGGTTGATGTCGTTGAGCATCTCGATCGTGCGGTCGATCCAGACCGAGCTGCGCTTCTCGTTCATGGACTTCTCGAGGTTGGCCTCGAAGCGGGCGATGGCTTTGTCCTCGATCGGGGCAGCCGCCTCGGCCATCTTGGTGTACCAGATGTCCTCTGCCTCGATGTTGCCCTGGAGGCTCTTCGGAACCGGCGCCTTGTAGAGCAGATCGGCGTAGACCTTGTAGGTGCTGCCCCAGATGTAGATGGCGGCGGAGCTGTACTCGAAGTCCTGGTAGGTCTCGATGATCGCGAGGCAGTTGGCCTCGATCGACTGGTACTCCGCGACCTTCCCCTCAAGGAGGAAGGGCACCATGTCCTCTTCCTTCTTCGGGTAGTCGTCGTCGACGAAGTCCTCGTACTGGACCACCAAGCGGCGGAAGGCGGCCTCTGCGGCCCGGTTGCGGGCGAGCGGACCGACGGTGCCGGAGCTTGCCAGGCGGGCGTAGTTGTCCTCGAGCTCCTCCCAGGCCTTCTCGAGGTTGCGCTTGTCGCCCTTTCTCTCGTAGTACTTGACGTTCCAGTAGAGCGCGTCGATGACGTGATCCGCGTTGTTGCTCGGGAACTCGCGGAGGTAGTAGCGGTAGAAGCGCAGGGTCTCGGCCTCGCCGACCTGCTTCCACTGCTCGCCCTCGAGCCAGGCGATCTGCTCCCGCTGGGGATCATCCGGGAACTGGGTGATGTGCTCGTGGAAGCCCTCCGCGGCGCCTGTGTAGTCACCGGTTCCGGTGCGCATGAACGACGCCATGTAGAGCGCGTTCGGGGCGTCGACGTAGAAGTCCTTTCCGAGCTTGCGAGGCCCGAAGTAGGTGTAGAGCCGGTCGTAGTACGTGATGGCGCGATCGAGCTCGAGGATGCTCGCGTAGTTCGTCGCGATGCGGAAGTAGAGGGCCTTGCTCCGATCGTCGCGGGGGAAGGTGTTGATGTACTCCTCGAAGAGCTCGTTGGCCTTGTCGGCCTTGCCCGTCTTCTCGTAGTTGTTCGCGGCGTTGTAGAGCCCGAAGCTGAAGTTGGCGTCGTCCGGGTTGCTGCGGATCCAGGTCTCGAAGCACGCCGCGGCCTCAGCGAACTCGCCCGCGTCCTTCTGGATGCCGCAGAGCTTGAACTCCGCGCCGCTGCGCAGGTCGTCCCACTCGTCCGGGGTGGCGTCCTCGGCCGGTCCGAGCTTGGGCACGTGGTTCATGAAGTAGGTCGTCCACTTCACGAGCTCTTCGAGGTCGTTGTCGTTTGTGTAGGCGTTGAGGATCAGCGAGGCGGCGTACTCGGCCTCGAGGGTCTGGGGATAGGTCTCGATCAGCTCCATGAGCCGGGGCCGGGCCGCCTCGAAGTCGCCGTGGTGGTAGAGGATCTGGCCTGGGATGTAGATCATCACCATGCGGTTCTCTTCCAGAGACTTCTGGTAGTCCTCGTCGTCGAAGCTCGCGCCCTTCATCTCGTCGGCCCGGGCGATGAGCTCGATGTGGTCGTCGGTCAGCATGTAGACCTTGCGCTCGCCGGCGGCGGTCTCGACCGAACGCTCCACCTCCGCGCCGTCCGGCAGCTTGTCCAGGGTGCCGTAGCGCTCCTCGAGCAGGGCGTTGTAGCTGCGGAAGAGCTGGAAGCGCGCCGGCTCCTGCCACTCGTGGCCGCTGACCTTGGCCAGCTGCTTGTACTCGACGATGGCCTCTTCGTAGCGACCGGCGAAGTAGAGACAGTCCGCGAGGTACCACTCGATGGTGAAGTAGTCGTCCGCGAAGGGGAACTTCTGGAGGTACTCGCGGTAGGCGTCCGCGGCCTTGCTGTAGTCCTCTGCAGACTCGGTGTTCTGGGCGCGGATGTGGGTCTCGATCGCGACGGCGGAGAGCGACTGCTCGATGTACCGGCGGGCGCGGTTCTGGGCGTCCGGGTTGTTTCGGTTCGCCTCCCACCAGGGGGTGTCTTCCTTGTAGCGATCGGCGAGCACCGCCAGCGCCTGCGAGCTGCCCTCGTCGTCACGCACGGGGAGATTCAGGTGCAGCCGCGCGACCTCCATCTGGTAGTCCGGGTTCTCCGGATCGTGGGGCCAGCGCGTCTGGATGTACTCGTAGGTGGCGATGGCGTCTTCGAAGCGCGCTTGCTGGACGAGCACGTCAGCCAGCGACTTGATGATCTCGTCCTCGTAGTCGCGGCCGCCGACGGACTCGAACCAGGCATCGGCGACCTGGACGGGGGAGGCGTTCCGCTCGCCGAGGCCGAGCTCGACGAAGAGCTCCGCGACGGCCTCCATGTCCTCGTCGGCGTACTCCCGCCAGTCGAGGTCGTCGAAGGACATCGACTTGTCGGCGAGGTCCGAGAAGCTGATGGCGGTGTACTTGACGGCCTCCGGCTTCAGGGCGGACTCGCGCCCGGACTCCTGGAAGCTGACCTCGGAGTGGTCGAGGAGATCCGTGAACAGGGCCAGCGTGCGGTCGTACTCGGAGAGCTTGTAGTACGTCCACGAGAGCATGTAGAGCCCCTTGTCGTACAGGTTGTGGTCCCTGCCCGCCGAAGCGATGACCGCCTCGAAGTGGGGGATGGCCTCTTCGATGTCGTTGTCCGCGAAGTAGGCGTCGCCCAGGATGAAGTTGCCGTCGACGGCGAAGGCGCTCTCGGGGTAGTCCTCGACCAGCGTGATGAAGTACGCCTTGGCTTTGTCGTCCGACGCGAAGGGGTCCTCGAAGTGCTGCTGGGACAGCGGCTCGTTGAAGCAGTAGCCCAGCATGTAGTAGGCGCCGTCGATGTACTCGTAGTCGCCGTGATCGGCGAGGATCTTCTCGTAGAGCCAGATGGCCTTCTGGTAGTCCCGTGTCGGCTCCGGCGGCAGACTCCACTCCTGGTCGTCGGGCGTGTTGGCCTCCAGCACCTGGTACTCGACGACCGCCTGGGACCACTCCTCGTTCGCGAGCTCGAAGTAGAGCTCGGCGAGGCGGAACATGACGTGGGGGGTGTACTCGCTGTCGGGGTACTTCTGCAGGAAGAACTCGAACCGCGTCATCGACAGGTCCCGGAGCGCGTTCTCCTGCTCGGAGAGCTCCGTGATGGCGAGGCTGTAGCCCAGCGTGATCTTCTCTCGCTCCTCCCGCTCCATCTGGTCGACAATCGCCCGGGCGTCCGCGGCGAACTCGTTCATCCGGTCGCGGAAGCGCGCCAGTGTCGCCTCGTAGGCCTCGACGTCGGCGGAATGGGCGCCTGTGATGCGCTCCACGGGCGCCGGCGTCTCGTCCTGTGCGAGAGCTGCCGAGGGCGCGAGGAGGGCGAGGAAGACGAGAAGACGGGAAGTCCCGGAGGAAATCATTGCGGAGCCTCTACCCATCTTCAGACTTCTCGGAGGTCGGGATGTTCTGTGTAGTCTCGGGGAGACCCTGACGGATCAGCCGGAAGCGCCCGTCGAGCTCGCGGAGCAGGGCCTCCTGCTCCTTGTTGAGCGCCTTGCGCTCGTCGCTGACGCCCACCTTTCGGACCCAGTAGACATCCACGATGCCCTTGTCGGCCTTCAGCACCGAGTCGGCGAACTCTACGCGCAGCTCGGAGAAGCCCTCGCGCGTGACCTCGTCGGCGAGGCCATCGGCCTGGGCCTTCTTGCTCGTGTAGTCGCTGCGTTGGCCAGTGACGTTGCGGGTCTCGGTGTCCAGGCGACGCCTGAGTCCGGAGAGCTCTGTCTTCTCGAGAGACCCGAGCTTGCCGCCGAGCACGTCCGCGTTGTCATCCATCGTGTCCAAGCGCCGCCACATGCCGTCGATGCGTGAGGTGACCACGCTGCGGTCGGAGCTCGTGACGTGCCGGCGAAGCGCCGCGAGCTCCCCGTGGAGCTTGTCGTAGCCGGCCTTCATCGCAGCGTTGCCAGCGGCATCTGCGGTACCGCGCTGCTTGGACGCCGCGGCCTCGAGATCGTCCTGCTCGTCCTGGAGTCGGTAGAGCTCCCGGCGCGCGTGGGCGAGGTCGTCCTGGATCTGGCCGAGTCGAGCGCTGACCTCGCTCCTGTCGTCCTCGTCGAGCTCGCTGTCGACCAGCCTCGCCTTGAGCTCGGTAGCCTGGGTGTCGAGCTCGTCGACCTGGATGGCCACCTTTGCGGCGTCCGTCCGGATCTTCGCTGCCTTCTTCTCGTACTCGCTGGCCAGCGCCGTGGCGTCGTCGCGATCTCGCTTGTCGGCTCCCTCCCCTGTGATGAGGTCCTCGCGCGCCTGGCGGACCGCGCGGACCTCTGCGTGGAGGTTCTCGGGGAGAGAGGCCAGGAGCCAGGCCTCTTCGACCTGCAGCAGCTCGCCCTTGAGGCGCAGGACCTCGAGATCGAGACGGGACAGCTCGAGGCGCCCCTCCTGGAAGCTGGAGATGGCGTCGTCACCGCCGGCGAAGGCCGACTTCAGCTCGACGATGAGCTGCTCGGAGTCCTCGATGTCCTGCTTCTGACGCGCGAGCTCCTTGTGCATGTCGACGGCTCGAGCGACGTCGGCGTTGCTGGCGAGCATCTCGACGGCGTAGCCGGGGATGTCGGTGCCGTAGTAGCGATCCAGCTCCTCCAGCTCGACGAGGGTGTTGAACCACTCCATTGGCTTCATGGCGTCGTGCTCGATCGCCAGGATGGTGTCGTGGATCGGCGTGTACTCGTTGACCACGCCCTCGTAGTTGGCCAGGGCATCCTCGTACTGGGCCTCTTTCATGTTGAGGTGGCCTTGGAGGAGGCGGAGCTGTGCGGTGTAGCGGTGCTCCGGGTAGGCGAGGAGGAAGATCTCGACGCTCTGGAGCGCCTGCTGGTAGTCGCCCTGCTTGATGAAGGTCCAGCCGACCTCGTAGAGCGCGTCGGCGAAGTAGCGGCTCTTGCGGTCGATGCGCTGGTAGTACTCGGCGCTGGCGACGAGGTCCCCGGTCTCGTAGGCGAGACGGCCGAGCGCGAGGTTGGAGAGATCGACGACCTCTCGGTCCTCTGGCGTGTCGATCGAGATCGCGGCGCTGCGCTCGAACTCGGTGATGGCGGGCACGAAGCTGCCCTCGACGACGAGGATGACGCCGAGGAGGTAGTGAGCGCGCCCGTAGTAGATGCTGGTCTCGGGGATCTCTCCGAGCAGGGACTTCGAGCGGACGAACTCCTCCTGCCGGTAGAAGCTCTTGCCGACGGTGTACTTGACGAGGTCGGTCGGCTCCACGCGGCCGGTGACGATGTACTTGTCGTAGAGGGCGTAGAACTTCTTGCCCTGCCCGGTCAGGCCGTAGAGCTCCAGCTGGCGCCGGACCGCGTCGCGGAAGAAGGGATGGTTCGAGCCACTGTCGATGATCGACTGGAAGGCCTCCTCGGCCAGGGACATGTTGCCGAGCTCGAAGAGGCACTCCGCCAGGTACCACTGGCTGTCGGTCATGAGCACGTTCGTCGACCCGAAGGCTCCGGACTCGACCAGGGTGAAGAACTCCTTGGCGGCCGTGTCGTACTCGCGGACGAGGTAGTGGTAGACGGCGTTCTCGAAGCGCTCGCGGGCCTCGTCGGCGCCGATGAAGCCGGCACGGTCGGTGACGTCCGCGGTCACCCGCGCCAGCGAACTCTCCGAGGCGACGAGCTGGTTTTCGATCCGATCGAGGCGTTCGGGCGTGGTCGCGTCCGCTGCCAGGGCAGGCCCGGCGGCGAAGAGCCCGGCGCAGACGAAGAGACCCGAGGCGATGGCGCCAGAGCGGAGAGCCCGTGCGAGCAGGCCGCACGAGGAGGTGAGCTTCGGCATCTAGCCCTCTGAGTCTTCGACGAGGACGATGGTCTTCAGCTCGTACTCGACGGTGGGCCGCTCGGCGAAGCCGACGCCGAAGCCCTTCTTCTCGTTGATCTCGACATTCAGCGTCGTCGCCTGGCCTTCATCCGCGGTGAATGCGTATGAGCTCTGGACCTTGAAGGTGTAGCCATCCACGTAGTTGAAGACACCGAAGCCGTTGCCCTTGAGAACCATGTTCACGGTCAGGTTGTGGCTCCCGGGAGGGATCGCGCCATCCCAGACCTTCAGCTCCTTGGCGGAATCGAGGCTGCCTCCCGGGTCTGCCTTCGCGAAGATGGACTGCCCGTCGAGGTAGTAGGCGACAGATTCGAGGCGGTAGCTCGGGCCGAGTCCGTTGACGTGGAAGATCGTGGAGCGCGCACCCGCGGAGCCGCCCTGGATGACGATCTCCTTGAGCAGCTGCAGAGTCGCCTTGGAGCGGAAGACCTGCTCCTTGAGCGTGTTGACGTGCTCCTCCATCGTGCCGAGGCGCTTGTTGAACTCCGGATCGATGTCTTCTGGCGGAGGTGCAGCCTCCGTCTCTTCAGAGGTCGTTTCCGTGGACGTCGCTTCCTCGACGGTGGGGACCTCTGGGGTCTCGTCACCGTCCTGGGCGAAGCTGTCGGTTGCCAGCACGAAGCCGATGGCACCGATGAGGCACAGGATCCCAACTCTTTTCATCTGCACTGCTCCAGCGTCCACGTGTGTCATGGCCCTCGTCGCCTGGGACGCACTTCGCTCAGGCTGGGTAGCAGGTTGATCCATACCGGGTCCCCGACATCGGTGTCAATCGACCCCCCTTGAGCGCAAAACACCGTGAGCACTAGCAAACCGCGCCCTACTCGCTCTTTGCGACGACCTGCGTATCGCCCAACTCGAACATGAGGTCGGCGAAGCGGTCGTGTGCCTGTCGCGCACGGGCGATCGAATACGGGAGGTCGTTGACCAGGAAAGCGAAGGCGTAGCGCTCGCCGTCACCGCCCTCCACGTAGCCGGCGAGACAGTGGACGCCGTTGAGGGTGCCGGTCTTTCCACGCAGCTTTCCGACCTGGTCCTCGTCGCGAAAGCGCGCCCAGAGCGTGCCGTCCCGGCCACCTATTGCGAGGCTGGACGTGAACTCGGGGCCGACCTGCTCGTCCCTGGCCATGTCGACGAGGACGGCGTTGAGGTGCGTGGGGCGAACGAGCAGCTGGCGGGAGAGCCCCGAGCCGTTGACCAGGGTGTACTCCTCGCTGGGGATGCCGAGCTCCTCGAGGTAGGTCATCACCACCGAGAGCCCCGCCTCTGTGCTCCCCTCTCCGCCGACCTCGGCGCCGACGGCCTTGAGCACCTGCTCCGCCATGAAGTTGTTCGAGTGCTTGTTCGTGCGGGCGAGGATGGTGGAGAGATCGTCGCTGCGGTGGCGAAGCAGTGACTTGCTGCGCTCGGGGACCTCGCCGTCGAGGTACTTGCCGCGCACCCGGATGCCCTGGTCCTTCATCATCCCGGCGAAGGCGGCCGTGAAATAGGCCTTCGCGTCCGGGACCGAGCGGTAGTAGTGCTGGGCCGTGCTGTCCTGCGGGATGGTGCCAGCCAGGCTGAGGGTGACTTTGTCGCCGGTCACGTCGCGCTCGAGCAGGATGCGGCGCCGGGTGCCGCTGGCGCTCGTGATGAGCTGGTTGTCCACCTCGACGACTCCGGGCGACGGGGTCTCGACCTCCACGCGCGCCGCGCCGCCGACGTCGGGACCGGGGCCAGCCACCACCGAGATCGTGTTGAAGTTGAGCGAGAGCGCACCGAGGCTCGGGTAGTAGGACGGGCCACGCTCGATGTCGGCCTTCTTGTTCCAGCCGGGAACGCCGCTCTCGGCGGTCATGAAGCTGTCGTCGAAGTAGACGTTGCCCTTGACCTCGCGCACCCCCTCGAGGCGCAGGTCGTAGACGAGCTTCCACAGGTCCTCGATGACGAAGGTCGGATCGCCAGTGCCCTTCACGTAGAGAGAGCCCGCCAGGATGCCGTCCGCGCCGAGGGTGCCGTCGTGATCGACGGTGGTCTCGAAGCGGTACTCCGGACCGAGTGTGCGCAGCGCGGTCGCCGCGGTGATCACCTTCATCGTCGAGGCCGGGTTGAGCGCCTGGTCCGCGTTGTAGGCGTAGACCTCCTGTCCGGTGGCGATGTCCACCACCTGGAGCGCCACCGTGGAGTCACGGAAGAGACGATCCTCGGTGAGCGGTGACAACACCGGATCCAGGGTCGGGATCGGAGCGACGACCGCAGCTTCTGTCGCGGGGGCGACCTCGAGCTCGGAATCGAGATCGTCGGCGGCGACGTCTGCCAGTGGAGGGAGCGCTACGAGACCGACGCCGAGGACTGCGAGGGCCGCGATTCGAGAAGAGAAACGGAGAGCTCGGTGCATGCCCGTCGGGGATGTGAGGTGGGAAGGAGGCTGAGGTCCCCAGGGGGTGAGGACAGCGTATTGCGGCGACGGTTTCGAAGGATTGGACACCGCTGGCTACGGAGACCGCTGCCTTCATGTCCTAGAAGACCACGATCCTGCTGCTTTTGCAACCACTTGAAGTCCACACCTTGAGCTGATCTGTAGGCTGACTGTTGTCATGCCAAGAGCAGCACTCGTGGACCCTGTTGGCGGCCACAGAGTCACAATGGCATCGTTATGCGGCTCTGGCGACCCCGTTGGAGCATGGAGTGCCGATGTCGATGTGGATTGCCCTGTTGTGCTCGATGGCCCTGGGACAGCAGGAGCGCCTCGACGCGCCCGCCGCGAGCATCTCGGCGGAAGATGGAGCGGCGGCCGGCTGGGTGAACCCGGCGAACCTGGCTTTCGACTCGGACCCCTCCATGGGCGTCTGGTACCGCCAGGACTTCCAGACCTATGACTCTGAGTTCGCCGTGAGCACGACCGGCGGAGGCACGAGCCTCGGCCTGGTGTTCAAGAACGACCTGGACGGCAAGCCCTGGTGGGGCTTCTCCTCGGGGCTCGGCGTGCGCCTCCCGGAGAACTTCCGCCTGGGCGCCACCGTGACCTGGAACCTGCCGGAGGGTGCGAACAACAACTTCGTCAGCTGGGATCTCGGCGCTGGCTACCGGCCCTTCCCCTGGCTCGGCTTCGGTGGCGTCGCGCGCAACATCGGCAACCCCTCCCCCGCCCTCGGCGTCTGGGCCCGCTACGGCCTGTCCACCACGATCCGCCCCCTGCGAGACAAGCTCGAGCTCTCGGTGGACTACGAGTACCTCGACACCTCAGCCGCATCCGTGGTCGGCGACGCGAACCTGAACCAGCTCGCGGCGATCGTGCGCATCCGACCGACCTCCGGCCTAGTCCTCCGCGGCGAGGGCCGCACGAACCCCGAGTTCTCCACGTGGTCCGTCGGCGGCGGGCTCGAGGTCTACTTCGAGGGCCTTGGTGGGGGGGCCTACGCCGTGCCCCTCGACGGGGACGTGATGGCCTACATCACCACCGGGCCAGAGGACGAACACCTCTTCGGCGCCGGGCGACGCGTGCCGGTGGTGAACCTCGACGGCAACTTCCCCTACCAGCCGCAGACCGGCTTCCTGGTGGTGCCCGAGGAGTCCTACGTGCACCTCTTGGAGCGCCTCCGCCATGCCTCGGAGGACCGGCACGTGAAGGGGCTCGTGCTCGAGCTGTCCTCGCCGCGCCTGTCGTGGGCGCAGACCGAGGAGATCAGAGCCGCGGTCGAGACGCTCCAAGCCGAAGGAAAGCCCGTCGTCGCCTACCTCAACGGCACACCGAGCAACGGCGCCTACTACCTCGCGTCGGTCTGCGACAAGATCTACCTCCACCCCGCCGGGAGCCTCGATCTCGTCGGCCTGTCGCTGGAGTCCCAGTACTTCCGCGGGGCCCTCGACCTCGTCGGCGTGAAGCCCCAGTACGCGAAGCGCGCCGAGTACAAGTCCTCTCCCGAGCAGTTCACGAACACGGAGCCCAGCGAGCCCGCGAAGGAGCAGATGAATGCCCTGTTGGACGGCTTCTACGGTGCCCTCCTCCTCGGCATCTCAGATGGCCGCGGCATCCCCGTCGACGAGGTGGAGGCCCTGATCGACGAGGGACCGTTCACGGGCGCAGAGGCGCTGGAGAAGGGCCTCGTCGATGGCCTGGTCTACCCCGACACCCTGGAGGAGCAGCTCGCAGAGCACCTCGTCCGCGGCTTCGAGCTGAAGCCCGACTACCGGGTACAGCCCGAGACCTCGGGCTGGAAGGCCCACCGCCAGATCGCCATCGTCTACGTGGACGGTCCCATCGTCAGCGGCCCCTCCCAGGGCCCCGGACTGCTCTCCGGAGGCAACACGGGCGCGGACACCGTCATCGCCTACCTCCGCGCGGCAGAGGAGGACGGGGCGGTCAAGGCCGTGGTGCTGCGGGTGGACTCCCCCGGTGGCTCAGCCTTCGCCTCTGACGAGATCTGGCGAGCCGTCGAGCAGCTCCAGGAAGCTGGAAAGCCCGTCGTCGTCTCGATGGGCGGCGTGGCGGCGAGCGGCGGCTACTACGTCGCGGCGGGCTCCGATGCCATCTTCGCGGAGCCCACCACGATCACCGGCAGCATCGGTGTCTACGGCGGCAAGTTCAGCTTCGCCGAGCTCTTCGACAAGGTCGGCATCGACTACGAGATCTACACCCGCGGCCGAAAGGCGGCGATGTACTCCACCTCGCGCGAGATGGACGAGATCGAGCTCGCCGCGATGGACCGGCTCATCGAGGACACCTACGTGCAGTTCAAGACGGTCGTCAGCGAGGGCCGGGGGCTGAGCATGGAGGAGGTCGAAGAGGTCGCCCGAGGCCGCGTCTGGACCGGCGCCGCCGCGAAGGAGGTCGGCCTCGTAGACGAGCTGGGCGGCCTCCAGGACGCCATCGTGCACGCCAAGGTCGTCGCCGGCCTCGACGAGGACGACGAGATCGAGCTCATCACCTACCGTGGCGCACCCGACAGCTTCGGAGAGGTCCCGGCCGAGGCGGTGCGCGCCGTTCGCACAGCTCTGCAGCCGGAGCTCGAGCTGCCAGAGGACGTCGCCGCCTGGATCCCCTACGCGCCGCTGTCCGAGGAGCGGGTGCTGTTGTTGATGCCCGAGCGGATCGAGGTCGAGTGATGAGCGCGATCGGCGTCGGCGGCACGGCACACGTCCTCGTCGTCGACGACGACAAGGCGGTCCGCGCGGCGCTTCGCGTCAACCTGAAGAAGGCGGGCTTCGAGGTCCACCTCGCCCCCAGCGGCAAGAAGGCCCTGGAGATCCTCGGCGAGCAGCCGATGGACCTCGTGGTCACGGACGTCGCCATGCCGGGAATGACGGGGCTCGAGCTGCTCTCGGAGGTGCGAGAGCACCACCCCGACGTCCGGGTGGTCGTGATGACCGGCTACGGCTCGGTCCAGGACGCTGTCGGTGCGATGAAGGCAGGCGCCGACGACTACATCATCAAGCCGATCTCCCGCGAGGAGCTCCTGGTGATCGTGGAGAAGGCCCTGGCCGAGAAGGCCCTGCTCGCGGAGCTCATCCAGCTCCGTCAGCAGGTCCAGGAGCGCTACGGCTTCGAGAACATCATCGGCTGCACCCCGGCGATGGTCGAGGTCTACGAGCTCATCGAGACCGTGGCCGACACCAACGCGCTGGTGCTCATCCAGGGGCCTACGGGCACCGGCAAGGAGCTGATCTCACACGCCATCCACTACCGCTCTCCTCGGCGGAACGGACCCTTCGTGCGGGTGAACTGCGCGGCGCTGCCCGAAGGGCTCCTGGAGTCCGAGCTCTTCGGTCACGAGAAGGGAGCCTTCACCGGCGCCATCCGGCAGCACCGCGGCAAGTTCGAGCAGGCCAGCGGCGGCACGCTCATGCTCGACGAGATCGGCGAGATCGACCCGGCAACGCAGGTGAAGCTGCTCAGGGTCATCGAGAGCGGCGAGATCACCCGGGTCGGCGGCACGGGAACGCTCAAGGTGGACACCAGGATCATCGCGGCGACGAACCGGGACCTCCGCGCCGAGGTCCGAAGCGGCAACTTCCGCGAGGACCTCTTCTACCGCCTCAACGTCTTCTCCATCGGGGTCCCGCCCCTGACCGAGCGCAAGGACGACGTGCCCCTGTTGGTCCAGCACTTCCTCAAGAAGTTCGCCCAGCAGCACGGCCGAAGCTCGGAGCTCTCGGTCGGAAACAAGACCATGCAGCGGCTGGTCGACTACCACTGGCCCGGCAACGTCCGGGAGCTCCAGCACGTCATCGAGAGGGCGGTGATCCTCTCTCGCAGTGACGAACTCACGGGCATCAAGCTGCCCGAGGCGCCCCAGGGCAGAGAGCCCCGAGCGGAGATCCTGCCGGAGGGCATGACGCTGCAGGCGGCGCTGTTGGAATACGAGCGCCGCGTGCTCATCGAGGCGTTGAAGGCTGCGGGCGGGATCCAGGCCCAGGCTGCACGCGATCTCGGGATCTCGCGGTCGAATCTGAACTACCGGATCAACCGCCTCGACATACGGGTCAAGGACATCGTCTACGAATAGGGCCCCGTTTCGCTTCGCTTTCGGGCCGCCAGCGCTGGGCACGTCCTATGATAATTTAGATCTGTGACTGAAGTCCTGGATCCGACCACCCTCGCGCCGAGCGACCCGGTCCCTGCAAACGCGCTGGCGAGGACCATCGACAAGCTGTTGGTGCCGGCGCGCTCCGGGCAGGCAGGTCTCCTGCGCTTGAGTTGGCCCGGGCTGCAGGGCGACTTCGTGTTGAACGTGCACGGCAAGGCCGTCGTGGACGTCGAGGGCCCGGTGCTGCTTCGGCAGCCGCAGCTGGGACACGCAGTCCTCACCGGTCGGCTCTCCACCGACCTCACCACCCTGCGCGGGCTCGGGTTGACCTACGACAGGGCGGCGGTGGAGGCAGCCGACCAGCTGGAGGTCCGGCTTGCGCAGGCCCTCCACGTCGATCTCAGGGTCTCCTGAACCCCGCTGTCCCGCTCGGATCTGCCGGGCTTTCCGCTCCCCCGTGGGCTGCTGAGGCTGGCCGCGGGGGCCCTTCGGCGGGCACGGGCCCCGGGCGATGTCGCGGTGCAGTTCCAGTCGGTGCTCGAACATCGCGTGGAGGCTCACGACCTCGGCGAGGTCTATGCCCTCGACCAGGTGGCCCGGCGCACGCTGCAGATCGTCGAAGAGTCACCCACCCTCCGCGGCCTGATCCTGAGGAGCGGCCGAGGCCGCGTCGCTCGAGCTGGAGGACGACGACGACGCTCCCACGGGTGGGGCGGACGACCCGGCGCTGGACCGTCTCCGGCTGCTGTCGGAGCGCTTGGAGAGAGCCAGCCCGCTGGCGAGACTGGCGCTCGGACGAGGCGAGGCACCGGACGAAGACCGGATCGGTGACGCTTATGACCATCGGGTGCTCGAGTTCCACTCGGAGCGCTGGAGTCGCGCGGGTCCAGTGGCGATCGAGCTGGCCGCCAGGTGCCGACGCAGCCTGCGACAGGCCCTTCGCCGGCTCGCTACCGACGAGGACATCGCGCGCCACTACGCCGCGTGGATGGCGGAAGATCCCCCCTACGACCTCGGCTGAGAGCCGCCAGGTCCCAGGTGACCCCCACGGACCCGCTCGCCGCCCTACTACCCCACACGCCGCGGGCCCACGCTATTGAGCCACGGCTCGTCGTTCGGCCCCCAAAGCCAATCCACGACAGAAGTGCGGAACATCGACAGACGCCTGTTGACACGCGGATCCCCGCTAGCTAAAAGGGGGGCGTCCTTGATGCTGAGACCGACCGGGTCGCGTGAGAAGTTGTTTTTTGAAGCTGGTGTTGACGCTGGCGACCCGGTGCTGAATTTGGAAAGCCATACCGACCACTGAGAGACTGGGGCCAGGTAGCTCAGCTGGTAGAGCACCGGATTGAAAATCCGGGTGTCGGCGGTTCGACTCCGTCCCTGGCCACCATCTCTCCTGGCTCGGATGCTCCTGCTCCTCCTTGGTTGCAACGACCCCTGTGAGCAGGCCTGCGCTGTGACCGCACGCGAGGTCGCCAGGTGCATCGACGGTTGGAACGCGGAGTGGGAGGACCTCGGTGCTTCCTCCCGTACGGACTTCCGAGCCCAGTGCGACGAGGACTGGAGGTCCCTGCGGGCGGAGCTCGAGGCCCGCGAGGTCCGGCGCGCAAAGGAACAGTGCGAGCTCGCGGTCGACGAAGCAGCCACGCTCTCGTGCGACGCGTGGCGCGCGATGTACCTGGAGTAGGCTCGAACCCGGACGCAGCGCCGCGGTCCAAGGATCGCGACACAGAGGAGCGTCGTGCACCTGATCCTGCTGCTCTGCCCCAGAGCCGAAGCCTGTGCCTGCTGCGACGCCAAGGAGACGGTCAGACGCGAGGTAATCGCACAGGACGCGGATGGGGCACAGCTCGTTCGCCAGACCCGTGAGTTCTGTGGGGACACGCACTACGCCTTCGAGGTCTGGCCGCTCGCTGCCCAAGAACCAGCGAGCTGCCTGGGACGCACCGCCACGACCATCCCGTGCGACAGCCCCGGCTCCCTCCGGCCGAGCCCCGAGCCCCCAGCCGAGGCGAGCGCGAGCTTCCCCTACCCCAGTCCCATCGGCACCAAGGCAGCCGTGGCCGAGGACACCCGCCGCGGTCGGCTCTACGACACAGAGGTGCTCGACTGGCCCGAGTGCTGGCCTGGCGGAGGATCGCCCCAACCCCTGGGGGTCGGTGAGGAGGGGGTGCTGGTGGAGCGACTCGCCTGGTCCTGCGAGGCGACCTGGAGGCGCTACGAGGTCCACCAGCCGGGGCTCGAGTCCTACTGCGTCGACCCAGGGGGCGCCAAGACGCCCTGCTCGACCGCATGGACCACCGAACAGGGCACCCTCTCGGCGAGCTTCCCGACCCCGATGACCCAGACGATCGCAGGGGCGACGTTCACGGTCTGGTCGGGTGGCGGCCTGACGGCAACGGACAGGCTGGGAACCCTCGTCGTCGTGAACGACGCCGCAGATTAGGGTCCCCTCCCGCAAACAGGAAGGGACCCATGGCCGACCTCGTCCTCGCCATCGACCAGGGAACGACCGGCAGCACCGCGCTGCTCTTGGACCGAGACGTGCGCGTCGTCGGAACCCACAACGTCGAGTTCCCGAATCACTACCCCCAGCCCGGCCACGTCGAGCACGACGTCAGCGAGATCTGGATCTCTGTGGAGAGCGCCGTCCGCGGCGTGCTCGCCAGCACCGGAGTCACGGCGGATCGCATCGCGGCCATCGGCATCACGAACCAGCGCGAGACCTCCGTGTTCTGGGACAAGGACACGGGCGCGGCGCTCCACCGGGCGTTGGTCTGGCAGGACAGGCGGACAGCGGATCGCTGCCAGGTCTTGAAGGACGCGGGGCACGAGGCGCTCTTCAAGGACAAGACCGGGCTGGTGCTCGATCCCTACTTCTCGGGCACCAAGGCCGCCTGGATCCTGGAGAACGTGCCAGAGGCCCAAGAGAAGGCCGAAGCCGGTCAGGCTCTCTTCGGAACCATCGACAGCTGGCTGACCTGGCGTCTCTGCGGAGCCCACGTCACGGACCCCAGCAACGCCTCCCGCACGCTGTTGATGGAGCTCGACTCCTGCGAGTGGGACGAGGAGCTCTGCGGCATCCTCGGTGTTCCGGAGGCCTGCCTGCCCCGCATCGCCGACTCCTCAGAGGTCTACGGCACCACCAGCGGTGTCGGCTTCCTGCCGGACGGCATCCCGATCGCGGGGCTCATCGGGGACCAGCAGGGCGCGCTCTTCGGCCAGGCCTGCTTCCAACAGGGCATGGCCAAGTGCACCTACGGCACGGGCGCATTCGTGCTCATGAACACCGGCGCGAAGAAGGTCTACAGCGACAACGGCATGCTCACGACCGTGGCCTGGCGGGTCGGTGGCCAGACCTCCTACGCCATCGAGGGCAGCGCCTTCATCGCCGGCGCCGCCGTGCAGTGGCTCCGGGACGGACTCGGCGTCATCGAGACCGCCGAGCAGGTCGAGGCGCTGGCCGCCTCGGTCCCCGACAGCGGTGGAGTGATCTTCGTGCCAGCCCTCGCCGGCCTCGGCGCTCCCCACTGGCGGCCCGATGCCCGGGGCCTGCTGACCGGGGTGACCGGCGGAACGACGAAGGCCCACCTCGCCCGGGCAGTGCTGGAGGGCATCGGGCTGCAGATCGCCGACATCCTGGAGGCCATGAGCGATGACCTCGGGGCGCCCTTGTCCGAGCTGCGCGTCGACGGCGGCGCCGCCAACAACGACCTCTTGATGCAGTTCCAGGCGGACGTGCTCCGCACCATCTGCGTTCGCCCGCGGCAGCTGGAGACCACCGCGCTGGGCAGCGCCTTCCTCGCTGGACTCGCGGTCGGGCTGTGGGACTCTCCGGCCGCGGTCGCCGAGGCCTGGGCAGAGGACCGCCGCTTCGAGCCGCAGATGCCTGCGGCGTTCGTCGAGACCAGGCTCGCCGCCTGGGCCGACGCTGTGAGGCGGGCGTGATCTGGCTCCTCGGAAGCGCCCTGGCGCAGGACTGTCCGCCGGCGGCGGAGGCCATCCACGAGCTCCGCCGCGAGGCCACACCAGGGAGCTACGACTGTATGGTGGAGCTCGGCCCCGCCGCCCTGATCGACGCCGCGGCCGAGCCGCTTCAGAACCCCGAGCGCATCACCCGGGCGCTCGCCGTCTACCGGCTGAGGCACCTCGATGAGGCCATCTCCCCGGAGGAGGCCTGGACCTATCGGCCCGGGGACCTCCGGCTGCTGGTCGACGGCGTCCACGCACACAGAGGACGCAAGAGCCCCAGCGACGCCCACGTCTTCGTCTTCGACCAGATGGACTGGTACTCGCCGAACCCGCAGTACACAGATGGTCTCCTCACGGACCTCGACAGGGCCAACATCGAGATGCTGAAGAACCCCCCGCTGCCCACGGCGGATCCGACCGCGGCGGAGGCGATGGCTTCGGGCGCAGACGCCCCCGCGCGCAGCGAGTCTCCCTGCGCCTGCACCACCGCCAGCCTCGGGCCCTGGGCGCTGGCCGGGCTCATCCTCCTTCGCCGAAGAGATCGAAGACCCAGTGGAGGAAGAGGAACGGACGCTCGCTCTCCTCGGGGGTGAAGCGCACGGCGATCTCCCCCTCGCTCACGCGGAAGCGGCGCGGCATCTGCTTCGCGAGCTCGACGACTCGCTCCGGGCGGACGCTGGTGTTCTCTGCGACCTCGAAGACCGCGCGCACTTGCAGCACGCTCACGCGCACGATGCCCAGCTCACGGCAGCGCAGCTTGACCTCGAAGAGCCGGGAGAGGTTGTGGGCTTCGTCGGGCAGCTCGCCCCGCTCCGACTCGAGCACGTCGCAGACACGCCGGAGCTGCTCCAGGCTCCGGGCGGACGACATCGCCTTGTAGATCGAGAGGCGCTCCTGGAGATCGGGGACATAGGCCTCTGGGAGCCAGGCCGGGGCGCGCACCTCGATCTCCGGTTCGATGCGCTGGCGCTCGGCGTCTCCCCGCGCCTCTGCGATGGCCGTCTCGAGCAGGCTCATGTAGGCCTCGAAGCCCACGGCCTCGATGTGGCCGTGCTGCTTGTCACCGAGCATGTCCCCTGCCCCGCGGAGCTCGAGATCGGCGGTCGCGACGGCGAACCCGGAACCCAGGCGGGTGTGCTCCTGCAGCACGCGCAGTCGCTGCATCGCCTTTCGCGTGAGCACCCTTCCGTCCTCGACCAACAGCGTGCAGTAGCCACGCCGGTGGCTGCGGCCGACTCGTCCCCGGAGCTGGTAGAGCTGGGCGAGGCCGAAGCCGTCAGCGCGGTTCACGAGGATGGTGTTCACGTTCGGCATGTCCACACCCGACTCGATGATCGCCGTGCACACGAGCACGTCGAAGCGGCGCCGCACGAAGCGGACGAGCACGTCCTCGAGCGTGTTCGCGTCCAGCCGACCGTGGGCGATCTCGACGCTGGCCTCTGGCACGGCCTCGCGGACCGCGCGGGCGACGAGCTCGATCGTCGCGATGCGGTTGTGCACGACGAAACACTGGCCGCCGCGCTGGAGCTCGCGCAGGATCTCCTCGCGCAGGCGCCCCTCGGAAAAGCGGGCGACCAGCGTGCGAACTGGCAGGCGATCCCTGGGCGGAGTGGAGATGACCGAGATGCCCCGCAGACCGCTCACGGCCATGTGCAGCGTGCGTGGAATCGGAGTCGCCGACATCGCGAGGTAGTCCACCTCCGCGCGGAGCTTCTTCAGCGTCTCCTTCTGCTTGACCCCGAAGCGGTGCTCCTCGTCGACGACGATGAGACCCAGGTCCGCGAAGCGCAGTCCTCGGCCGAGGAGCCGCGTCGTGCCGACCAGGATCGAGGTTCGTCCCTCCTTGGTCGACTTCTTCAGCTCCCGTGCCTCCGCAGGGCTCCCGAAGCGGCTGAGCAGGCCGACCGTGATGCCGAAGGGCTCGAAGCGCTCGCGGAAAGTGGTGAGATGCTGGAAGGCGAGGACCGTGGTCGGGCAGAGCACCGCGACCTGCCTCCCCGCCGAAGCCACGACGAAGGCCGCGCGCATCGCGACCTCTGTCTTGCCGAAGCCGGCGTCGCCGACGATCAGGCGGTCCATCGGCTCGGGCTTCTCGAGGTCGTCCAGCACCGCGTCGATCGCCAGCGCCTGGTCCTCTGTCTCCGTGTACTCGAAGGCCTCCTCGAAGCGTCGCAGGGCGAGGCTGCGGGCGTCATAGGCGGTGCCCGGGTTGACCTTCCGGCGAGCCTGGAGCTGCACGAGCCCATGAGCCAGCTCGAGGACAGCCGCCTTGACCCGGGCCTTGCGCAGGCTCCATGTCTCGCCCCCGAGCTTGTCCAGCCGGGGATCGACGCCGCCCTGGGAGGCGCGGTAGCGGTAGAGCTGGTCCAGCCGGAAGACCGGCACGTACATGCGGTCGCCGCCGCGGTACTCGAGCAGCACCATGTCCTGGGGTCCGGTGCCGAGATCGACCCGAGCGAGGCTCTGGAAGCGACCGATGCCGTGACGCTCGTGCACGACGAGATCCCCAGCCGCCAGGTCGGCGAATGACTCGATGCCGGCCTTGCGAGCGAGGTCCTGGCGGCCGCTTCGTACCCGACGCCTGGCCCCGAAGATCTCGTCTGCGGTGACGAGCGCCACCTGGGCCTCTGGATCCCGGAAGCCCCTGGGGAGGTCGCCGCGCAGCAGCTGGAGGCGGCCAGTCGGCCACTTCAGCGGGTCGTGCTCTGTGCAGGCCACCGGCGACAGCCCGTGGGGCATGAAGAGCTGTCGCACCCGGTCCGCCCGGCTGGTGGACTCGACGACGAGGCCGACCCGCCAATCGTCGGCGAGCCACCCGCCCAGGCGGGCGATGGTCGGCGCGAGGTCACCGGAGGCTCCGACAGACAGGCCCGTGTTCTCCGCGGCCCCGAGATCCACGGCGTCGTCGAAGGCGACCGTGTCGATCTGCGTGGCGCCATCGAGCTCAGCGAGCACCTCGTCCGCTCGGAGGTAGCGCTCCCCTGGACCCACGAGCGGCCGCTCCGCCTCGGGCAGGGCGGCGTGACGCGGAAAGGCCTGGTCCTCGAAGCGCCGGAGCGCGGCCTCGACTCCCTGGGCGTCGAGCACGAGCATCGCCCGGGGTGCCACGGAAAAGAGCGTCGAGAGCGGATGGAGCGCCGGCAGCCAGGCGTCACAGCCTGAGAATCGGAGGCCGTCGCGAAGGTCCTCGGTGACCTCTCGGCGCAGGCGGCTGCCGTAGCCGAGCTCTCCCACGCGCTCGCGGAGCACGTCGCTCATGCGCTCGAGCGGGCCAGGGCCGAGGATCTCCTCCCGAGCGGGCAGCACATGCAGCTCGGAGAGCGGCCGGTTGCCCCGTCCCGTCTCCGGATCGAAGGTGACCAGGGCCTCCACCTCGTCGTCGAAGAACTCGACCCGGACCGGCTCCTCGAAACCGGTGGGCCAGAGGTCGACGAGCTCGCCGCGCAGCCTGAAGGTGCCGGGGTCCTCTACCCGGCCGACGCCCAGGTAGCCCAGGTCCGCGAGCTGTTGCGCGAGGATCTTCGGCTCGATGACGACCCCGGGGGCCAACCGAGGCCCGGACAGCAGCGCCGCACCGGGCAGGACGCGCAGCTGCAAGGACGCCGCGGGTGCGACGACGGTGACCTCCTCTTTTGCGTGGAGCGCGGCGAGGACCCCGATGCGGCGACGAGGTAGCTCCGGGTGCGGGCTGATGCCCTCGTAGGGCCGACTGTCGTCCGCCGGGTAGAGGAGGGCCGGCTTGCCGTGCCACGCCAGCTCGGCGACGAGGCGCTCGGCCTCGTCGAGCTCGGGCACGACGACGAGCGCGACCTCGCGGAGCCGCGAGAGGAAATAGGCCGTGGCTCCGGCGGGGAGCCCCGCGTATCGGCGACCAGGCGCCGGGGGATCGGCGAGGCAGACGCTCACTTCTGGACGAGCTGGCCTTCCTCCGCGTCCTCGACCTCGGTGTCGGCGTCGGGCGAGGCGGCGTCGACGAGCTCCGTTTCGGTCTCGGCCCCGGTATCGGTCTCGACATTGGTCCCGACATTGGTCCCGATGTCGGCGTCCCTGGCCTCGCGGGCCGCCTTTGCCCGCTGAGCGTCGGCGACGCGCTCCTCGTAGAGGCCGAACATCGCCATCTCCATGACGGCGAGGACGAGGACGTCGAAGGTGCCGAAGACCACCACGCAGATGTGGGGGCTGATCTCGAAGTCGCCCAGGGTGATGCCGGCTTCGGCCTGGTACACGAACACGAGGAATGCCGGCAGGTACCAGATGGCGTAGGGCAGCCAGGCGCGCAGGATGCGTCCGCGGCGACCGCGGGTCA
This sequence comes from Myxococcota bacterium, assembly GCA_036012755.1. Lineage (GTDB taxonomy): Bacteria > Myxococcota_A > UBA796 > UBA796 > CAJQPC01 > JAAESX01. The sequence goes on from DASCPX010000102.1 coordinate 26,393, forward strand.
GCTTCGCGGAGCGCTTCAGCGGGCTCCTCGACTTGTCGTCCGTGGCGGTGATGGCGTCGACGAAGGCGTACTGCAGGCCGAAGAGGATGCCGGGCACGATGATGACCATGCCGGCGGTGATGGTGAGGAAAGCCTTGGCGTGGGGACCGAACATGCGCCCGTAGCGCCCGACCGCCCAGTTCAGCGCCTTCTTCGCGCTGAAGTCCTGGCCCGTCGCGAACCGCCGCCAGGCGTAGATCGTGACAGCGTCGATGATCGGGAAGGTGATCGTGAACCAGATGGCGCCGACGAAGAGCTTGGTGAGCTCGCTGTAGATCAGCTGGGACTGCGGGTTCGTGGGGTCGGCGTGCGGGAGCGCCAGGACGCCGGCCTGCCACATGAGCCAGTGGCCGACGCCGCCAACGAGCACCGCCAGCACGAACAGGACAGGGAAGGCCTTGCCCGTCCGGGCGAAGGAGAGGCCGAGGATGCCCAGGACATTGCTGGGGCTTGGCTTGTACGGGGACATCGGGGCGCTGCTAACTCCGCGAGGACGCTCAAACAAACGCGACCGGACCGGCCCGGACGATATGCTCACTGCATGGGCAGAGACATCCTCGACATCGATACGTCCTTCGCCCGCCGTTTCTTGCCCGAGCGGCTCGACCTCCACGACCTCGAGGCCGTCAGGCTGGTCCTCTCCGGGACCTCGGTCATCGACTGGCACAAGCTCGATCTCGACACGCTCGACAAGGTCGACGCCTACCTCCGCATCTCCCTGATCGACCCCGACGATCCAACCGACATGGAGCGGCTCCGCTTCGTCTTCCACCAGGCGATCAACTACCTCGAGGAGCACCACGCCGTCCGCTTCCCGAAGGAGCTTCGGAGTCCAGACGACGTCCGCGAGATCTTCATCGAGGCCTCGACGTGGAAGGGACGCTTCCGGCGCAAGCAGTCCATCGCGTGCATGATCCTGAAGTTGATGCACACCATCAACCACATGGAGGCGGCGGACCTCAAGCACCGCCTCGCCATCAGCGAAGCAGAGCTCTTCGACCGCGCCGAGCAAGCGATCATCAAGCACGCAGACGCCATGCGACGCGAGGGCTACCCGCTGTTGGCCTTCTACGGCTCACGGAAGACGCGGACCTCTGTGATCAGCAAGCTCTTGTCGAAGCGGGAGTCGATCGCCGCCACGATCTTCGACAAGCTGCGCTTCCGCATCGTGGTGAGACACCCGGAGGAGGTCCTGCCGGCGCTCGCTCACCTCACGAAGACCTTGTTCCCCGTGAACTACGTCATCCCCGGCGAGAGCCACAACAACCTCGTGGACCTCCGCGCCCTGGCGAAGTCGAACAACCACGTCCGCGAGCTGTCGAAGAAGCTCCAGCGGCTGAAGGCGAAGGACCACGAACGAGAGCCGGCGAATCCACTGTCGGGCTCCGGCTACCGGATCGTCAACTGGATCATCGACTTCCCCGTGCGGGTCGACGATGTGCTCCCCGACACCCACGCGGCGGCCCCCTACATGCTGGGTCGGATCGTCTACGTCATGGTCGAGTTCCAGGTGCTCGATCGCCAGACCGAGAAGCTCAACGACCAGGGCGAGAACTCCCACGACCACTACAAGGACCGACAGAGGAAGGAGGTCGAGGGACGCCTGCTGAAGGGCAGCCTCCGCCGTCGCTAGCGCTGGAAGGTCGAGTCGAAGAAGGCGATGATCTCGTCCTGCTCGTCCTCGTAGCCGTAGGGCACGGTCAGCACGGGGACCTCGGCGGCCTCCAGGTCGTTGATGCGGTCCGCGTAGGGGTGGAGCGCCGGGAGGGCCTGGTCGATGGCGAGGACGCCGCCGTTGACCTCGTCATAGTCGCTCTTCAGATCCGACACGTAGGCGTCCGGGGGGTGGACGCGGATGGCCAGGTTCGTCGCCGCGGAGCTGCCCGAGTGGCCGACGATCCCGACGTGCTCGATGTCCTCGAAGCGGTCGGCGAGGATGCGCCGGGCGAGCACCTGCTCGTAGATGCGGATGCTCATGAGCGTGTAGCCCTCGAGCAACAGGGCCCTGGCGACTTCGTCCTCGTACTCGTCGGCCCCGTCGATGCGGAAGGTGACGTTCAGCGTGAGGTAGCCGGCCGCCGGGTAGTCGCGGCCACCCATGAAGTCGAGCACCGAGTCTCCCCACTGGTCGTGACCATGGAGGGGCAGGATGGCCGAGTCGACCGCCTCGTCGGGGACGAGGAGCCAGGCGAGCACCTCTCCGACGTAGGGATCCTCCAGGACGATCTGCTCCTCGGTGTAGCCCTCGTACTCGACACGGGAGACGACCGTGGCCGTCAGGGGGCGCTCGTCGAGACCGTCGTAGAGCAGGGCATCCAGGGGCGTCAGGGCATCCAGGATGACCTCGCCGAGCTCGGCCTCCGTCAGCTCGGCGCCGAGCTGCTCGACCTCGCCGGAGACCAGCGCGTCGAACTGGTCGGCGAGCTCCTCCTCGGTGATCGGGGTGCCGAGACCCGGAAGTCGGCCCGGCAACGCCAGGTAGTCCTCTACGCAGGCCAGGTAGGGCTCCGGACATGCCCAGTCCCTCCCGAGCTCCTCTCGCCAGACGATGGCCCCGAGGGGCGGGGCGTCCGTGTCCTCGGGGCGCGCGGTGTTTCCACTGGTCCCGAAGCCGGGCTCGCCAGCGGTGCATGCGAGGAGGAACACCTCCCGATCGTAGACCAGAAAACGGGACTGCGAGGGGGCCATGAGGGCGGTTGGGTAGGAAGGACCTGAGCCCCCTCGCAGTCACACGTCAGAGTCAGCGGCTGGTCAGGTCGCGAAGCTCCTCGAGGCTGTAGGCCTCTGGACCAGCCGGGGTTCCGTCGACAAAGCCGACGTGGGTGAGGTCGCGCCATGCGACGCCGTCCTCGAGGTGCAGGACACCCTGGGAGAGACCGACGACGCGGCCGGACTCGGCGACGAAGACCACCGTGTCCTCGCCGACGACCAGAGAGGGCGAGCCGGCCACGACGAGCTCGACGTCGCCAAGGCGACCGCCGGGCCAGCTGGCCTCGACCACGAGGTTCGGGTCACCGCGCAGCTGCTCATCGACGAGCACCGTGGCGACCGTCCAGGGGCTGCCATCGCGAACCTCTGTGCGGACGGCGAGCACCTCTCCTGCGACGACCGACTCCGAGCGCTCGCTCAGCTCCTCGATGGAGTAGGGGTGCGTAAAGAGGGTGGCCGAGGCCTGAGGGCCGAAGAGCCAGGCGGTCAACAGCATGTGGATCCTCCTTCCAGGGGATCGGACCGCCGCCGGAGCAGCATGAGGCCGAGAAGCCAGAAACCGACGACCGGAGCGCTGGAGCAGCCCAGGGGCGTGGTCTCCTCCGGCTCTTCCGTGGGGTAGAGGTAGATGGCGCCGAGCTCGTCGAGGGCGTGCAGGTCTCGCTTGATCGTCTCGCCCCGCGGACTCGACGACCACATCGTCGCCTCGGTCTCCTGCAGCTCGTGACCGAGGCCGAGCACGTGGCCGAACTCGTGGGCCATGGTGTTCTGGAGGTCTGTGAGGCCCGACTCACCGTCCAGGGACCACTCGTGATCGTGGGTGTTGATCGCCACGTCGAAGCTGATGATCTGCCCCTCCGAGGTCGACCAGTTCGAGGTCAGGGCGAGGAGCTCCGGATCGAGCTGCCAGTCGTCTCGGAAGTAGACCGTTGCCTGCCCGTCGTGGTCGGTGACCGCGATGTCGGTCATGCTCACGTCGAACTCGATGTCCGTCGCGGGGACCTCGGCCCAGGCCATCGCAGCACGCCTGATGCTCGCCTCGACGCCAGCCTCGTCCAGCCCGGCTTCGTTGTCCGGGTTGATGCCGAACTCGATCGGCATGACCTGCCAGCGGATCTCGGACCCGCTGGTATTGCTCAAGGTCTCCCAGGCCTGGGCGCTGGCGCAGAACAGGACGATCAGCACAAGGCCGCCGGGAATGTGCGGAGCAGGAAGTGCGCGTCCCGTCGGATCTTCGAAAACGCGAGCGCCATAGCGCTGAAGACGATGCTGAAGGAATAGAGCACCAGAACCATGGAGCCTCCGTGTGGCCCTGGATGCGGAACTTCTGCCGTGTCTCTGAAGGGGGCGCGCTGTCACGACTCCGAGAGGTGGATCGTCCTCGAGGACCAGCGCGTCGGGTAAACACCGTGTTTACATCGCCCGGACATCCGTGGGATCGTGTGGTCGGCGCCGAAAAGAACCCCCATGCTGCTGTTTGCGCTCTTGTCCTGCGAACGACAACTGGCACCTGTCGCCGACTCCGACCTTCGCCCGGAGGGCTCGCCAGACGTCCTCGTGATCTCCGTCTCTGGCCACTGCACCTCTTGCGTAGGGTGGTCCTACAACGACGAGTACATGCTGGACCGCGGCACCCCAGGGGCCATCGCGACCGCCTTGCGGGAGCAGGGCCACCACGCCGAGATCTGGGACTACGCCGACGCCCTCTACACCTGGGAGTCCAGCCGCTCGGGCGAGGTCCTCGTCTGGGGCTTCCTCGACCTCGTCGCGCACCTCGAGTGGGTCGAGGAGAACTGGATCGCCGAGTACGACAACCCGACTCGCGTGGTGGTGGTGGCGCACTCACACGGAGTCGTCTGGGCCCACTCGGCGCTGTTGGCCGCAGAGGGCGTCCCGGTCGAGGTGCTCGTCGACCTCGACGGCGTCTGCCTCTCGTGGGAGTCCGACGAATCCACGGTCGGCATTGGCGACGACTGGACAAGCGTCATCGATTCCCACGTCGCCGAGTACGGCGATCCCTGGTGGTTCGACCTCGCCGACGCCTGCGACTCCTGGGCCATCCCCGGGCTGCAGAACCCCGCCGACATCGAGGACGTCGTGCCCGACAACGTGATCCTGAACCTGGAGGTGGGTTCCTCGGACTGGTTGCTGTACGACGCTCAGCACAACCGCCGCCTGGACGGCACGCAGACTGGCATCCACGGCTTCACGAGCGCCGAGAACCACGCGGGTCTCCTCAGACCGACGAGCGACGCGATGGAGTGGGTGGTCGCCCGCGTAGTCGACGCGCTAGCAGCAGAAGAGCCCCGCTGATGCCCGTCACGCACCCGCAG
>DASCPX010000103.1:0-1520 GCA_036012755.1 Myxococcota bacterium
TGGTTTCAATATTTGAAAGTTTTTTTTTATAGGTTCGATATGCGAATGGTATGATATCGATGAAATCGGGGCGAATCTCAGTGGTTAAATGATGTGATTGTGTTTTTTTTTGATGTGATTGTGTTCTTTTTTTGATAAAGTTTATTGATTTTGATAAAGTTTTAAAATTGCTCTGAAATTGCTCTGAAATTGCTTTGAAGTTTATGGAATTGCTTTGAAGTTTATGGTATTGCTTTGAAGTTTATGGTATTGAATTGAATTATGTTCTTTTTTTGATAAAGTTTATTAAGTTTGTTTAAGTTGTTAAAGTTGTTTAATGGGTTTCAGTTTTTTGTTTAAATCTGTTTAAGTTTGTTCGTATTTTTTAGAGATATTGTTAAAGATATTAATTTTGTTTAAGATCGTTTGTTGAAATTTAACGAATTTTAAATATCGTTTTTGATGGTATATAAGAATTTTATAAATTAATATTGATATAGTTTGTTAATTTTATTAATGATATTTTTTGTATTAGTAATAAAATTATTCAATTTCGCGAATTTTAATTGAATCGTATTTCTTAATTTAAAAAAAATTAAGCAAAAATAGGCAAAAATGAGCAGAAATATGCTAAAAATGTTGTTTTTCAAAGGGGAAAAGGCGATTTAGTGTATCGTTTGGACATCGGCGGGAGTTACTAAAATTTAAACGAAGCGTAGCGTAGTGCTCTTTTAATGAGCATAAATGAACGGAAAATAAAAGAAAATTTTTGAAACGATGATATTTTTTTTGTTAAAGTTGTAGTAGTTGTTGTTAATTAAGAAGCATTTATTTTCATTTTTATATAATGTGATTATTAAAGATAAATATTAAAAATTATAAAAATATATTAAATGGAGGATTTTACAAAAGGAAAAATTTACAAGATAATTAATTTTACTGATAAGCAAATTTACGTGGGAAGTACTGTATATTCTCTTTCTGAACGTATGACGCATCATATTTCTAAATACAAATGGTGGAAAAGTAAAAGAACAAAGCAATATTGCTCTTCGTTTATATTATTCGAAAATTATGGAATTGATAATTGCAAAATGGTTTTACTTGAAAATGTTTCTTGTACTAATCGGAAGGAATTATCTATAAGAGAAGAATTTCATAGACAAAAAAATATTGAAATTTGTGTTAATAAAAAAGCATGTTATCAAACTCGGATGGGAGCAAGAAAAAAAACATATGAATGGCGAGAAAAAAATAAAGAAAAAGTTAAAATATCTCTAAATAAAATTAGGAAAAAAAATACTAAACGATATATTTGTGAATGTGGTTTGTCACTACAATTAGGAAGTAAACAAAATCATTTAAAAACAAAAAGACATCAGGATTTTTTATTAAAAAATCAAGCAAAAGTTGCAAATAGTGGAGGTAAAACATCTCATTTAAAGACAAAAAAAAAACAGAAATATTTATTAAAACTATCAAGCAAAATGAATTATATTGGAAAAAAAAACTTTATGAAAATAAAAAATTGAATGAATTTG
>DASCPX010000104.1:0-1429 GCA_036012755.1 Myxococcota bacterium
TTGACCCGCCCTACGGTTTCGTTGGACACCCGTTTGGGGGCGGTCCCCCCGTAGGATCGGGTGACGATGAGCGACAAGATCGAGAAGAAGCAGGAGCAGCCGTTGAAGGCGGTGCCGGAGGCGGACCGCGGTTCGTCCGGCGCGGAGGGCGGGCGGAGCCCGACCGGAGGGCCGTCCGAACCGCGTCGGCGGGAGCAGCGTTGGTCGGCTCGCAAGAAGCAGGACCTGGTGCTTCGGCTGCTGCGCGGCGAGTCGTTGGACGCGGTCAGCCGTGAGACCGGGCTGCCGGTCTCGCGGATCGCGGGCTGGCGGGACGCCTCGCTTTCGGCGATGGAGCACAGCCTCAAGGCCAGCAGCCATCGGCAGCGGGACGACCTGGCTCAGGACAAGCGGGAGCTCCAGCGCAAGCTGGGCGAGGTCACGATGGACAACGAGTTGCTGCGGGAGAAGATCCGCAAGCTCGAGGAGAAGCACCCTTTTCCGTGGGGGAGGTCGAAGCGATGAGCGCCGTGCGCTCGCCCTCCACCGATCGCGTCTACGGCGTGCAGCGGGTCTGCAGGAGCTGGGGCCTGTCCCGCTCCACCTTCTACGACCGCAAGGCCCGCAAAGCCAGCGACGTGCCCGGCAAGCGCGGCCCCCGCACGCTGCTGTCCGACGCCGAGCTGGTGGAGCAGATCCGCGGGCAGCTCCGGGACACCGAGGAGCAGTGGGGGATCCGCGGCGAAGGTCACCGCAAGGTCTGGGCGCGCCTGCGCCACGCCGGCGTCCGCACCAGCAAGCGCCGCGTGCTTCGTTTCATGTGTGAGCACGGCCTGCTCGCCCGGCGCCGATCACGTCGGCCGCGAGGGCCGTACGTCCACGATGGGACCATCACCACGGTGCTTCCGGACCAGATGTGGGGGACTGACGCGTCGATGACCTGGACCCGTCAGGAGGGGTACGTCTGGGTCTTCATCGCCGTCGATCACTGCAACAGCGAGCTGGTCGGCGTCCACGCCTCCAAGAGCGGCTCCCGCTTCGAAGCCCTGGAGCCCGTCAAGCAGGGTCTCCGCGAACACTTCGGACCGCTGGAACGGGACGTCGCCGCCGGCCTCCAGCTGCGCCACGATCACGGGCCTCAGTACATGAGCAACGTCTTCCAGGATGAGATCGACTTCTTCGGAGTCGAGTCCTCGCCTGCCTTCGTGGCGTCACCCGAGGGCAACGGAGTCGCCGAGCGCTTCTTCCGCACCCTCAAGGAGAAGCTGCTGTGGGTCGAGACCTTCGAGACGGTCCAGGACCTGGAGCCTGCCCTGCAAGCCTTCCGCGAGATCTACAACGAGCAGTGGCTAGTCGCACGACACGGGTACAGCTCGCCGGCCCAGGTACGGCGGGAACTCACCGGGAGCGTCGCGGCCTGAACAACAACAGCATGTGTCCGAGAAACCGG
>DASCPX010000105.1:0-40344 GCA_036012755.1 Myxococcota bacterium
TGGCTCGGCAGGCTCTTCGGCGACAAGCAGATCGATCGCATCCTGCGCTTCTACCGCCGCTTCGGGGACTACTCCGTGGTCGTCTGCCGGCAGCTCCCTGGCATGCGCTTCCCGGCCTTCTTCTTCTCGGGAGCCACCGGGATGCCCCTGTCGCGCTTCCTCCTGCTCGACGGCCTCGCGGCGGTCTTCACGGTCAGCATCTGGGTGTCCGTGGGCTGGTGGCTCGGCGAGCGCCTCGGAGACTTCAAGACCCTGCTGGGGAGCGTTCGCTGGGGCCTCACCAGCCTCGGAGTGCTGCTCTTCGCTGCGGCGATCTGGACCGTGCTGCGCTCACGGAAGAAGCGGGCGGGTGCAAACAAGTCCCCTCCGTGAAGGGGCGCTCCTGAGAGCGGCTGGCAAGGCCGCGCAGAGGTCGGACGCCACCAGACCGTCGCCGGCCAGCTCACCGGCGACCCCGTGGACGAAGGCTCCGTGGGACAAGGCGTCCCTTGCACAGAGACCCTGGGCCAGCAGAGCCCCGACGATGCCCGCGAGCACATCGCCAGAGCCCGCGGTGGCGAGCATCGGGCCTCCGGTCCGGTTGACCCGCAGGGGCTCACCGGAGATGAGCGTGTTGCGGCCCTTCAGCAAGGCCGGAGCCACGTCCCCGAGGCGACGGATCACGCCGAGGCGATCCGCCTGCACCTCCGCCGCGCTCAACCCCAGCAGGGCGCCGGCCTCTCCCGGGTGTGGGGTGATGGCGCGGGGATGAGCCGAGGGCACGAAGCTGCCCGAGAGACCGGTGAGCCCGTCGGCGTCGAAGACCGCAGGAGCCGGGTGGTCCCGCCACAGGGCCGTCGCGAGACCGCGCCGTATGCCCAGCCCCGGTCCCACCACGAGGGCGTCGTAGCGATCCAGCTCCAGCCCGCCTTTGACCATGACCTCTGGAGGCAGCTGCCTCGGAGCGGCGTCGATGTGGAGCGTCACCAGGCCACAGCCGGCACGCAGCGCCGCGGTGCAGACCAGCACGGCGGCGCCTTCCATCTCGGGGGATCCGGCGACGACCCCGAGGTGGCCGTGGCTGCCCTTGTGGCTTGCCCCGGCGCGGCTGGGCAACACCAGGTCGCCACCGTCCAGGATCTCCGCGACGCAGTCCCCGTCGACCAGGCCGATCTCGGCCACGACGAGCTCCCCGACAAGGTCCGCTCCCGGCTCCAGCAGCTGCCCGATGCGCGCACGCTGGAAGGTCACCGTCTTCTCTGCGGGAGCGCAGTCGCCGAGGACGCATCCGGTGTCACCGCAGAGCCCGGTCGGCATGTCGACCGCCACGACACGCCTGCCCTTCATCCATGCGACGCGCCGAGCGACCTCGCCCCGCAGCGCCGAGGACAGGCCGGTGCCGAGCAGGGCATCGACGATCAGCTCGGCGTCGGCTGGCCCATCGACCACCTCGACACCCACGCCCTCCGCGGCTCGGCGCATGGCAGCGCAGTCATCGGACATCGCTCCGGCCAGGGGCCAGACGCGAACACGGCGGCCGCTGGCGTGGAGGTGCCGCGCCACGACCCAGCCATCACCGCCGTTGTTGCCCTTTCCCGCGAGCACCAGGACATCGGCGCTGTCGATCTCGCGCGCGACGGCGAGTCCGGCGACCTCCATCAGCGCCAGGCCAGGCACACCGGCTCCAGCGATGGTCCTCTCGTCCATCGACCGGACCTGGGCCGAAGAGGAGACGGGCGAGCTCACCGGATGATCTCGACGAGGTCACGGATCGCGCGGTCGAGGCCCACGAAGATGGCCCGGCTCACGATGCTGTGACCGATGTTGTACTCCTCGACTCTCGGCACGTTCGCGACCAGCATCGGCAGGTTGTGGTGTGTGAGCCCGTGACCGGCAGCCACGACGAGGCCCACGTCCTCGCCCACGGCGGTGGCGTGCCCGAGCCGCTGGAGCTGGTGCGAGGTGTCGGGCGCCTCGGCGAAGGCCGCCGTGTTGAGCTCGACCTGGTCGATGCCCTCGAAAGCCGAGAGTCGGATCACCTCTGGGATGGGGTCGATGAACAGGGCGACGTGGATGCCAGCAGCCGCGAGTCGCTCGGTGGCCCGCCGGACCCCGGGGAGCACGATCCGCAGGTCCAGGCCGCCCTCGGTCGTGACCTCCTCTGCTCGCTCGGGCACCAGCGTCACCCGGTGGGGACGGAGCTCCTCCATCAGGCCGACCATCTCGTCTGTGGCGGCGCACTCAACGTTCAGCTGGGTCGTCACGACCTGGCGCAAGAGCCGGATGTCCCGCTCGTTCACGTGTCGTCGGTCGCAGCGGATGTGGCAGGTGATCTGGTCGGCGCCAGCCTGCTCCGCGACCAGCGCGGCCTCGACGGGGTCCGGGTACGGAGAGCGGCGCGCCTGCCGCACGGTCGCGACGTGGTCGATGTTCACGCCGAGTCGACGGATCGTCTTCACTTGTGGGCCTCGATGTCCTCGACCGCGACGGCGGCCAGGGTGTCGGCGAAGCGCCTCGCGGCGTCGGGGCTCCGCGCCTCGACGAGGACCCGGAGCTTCGCCTCCGTGCCGGAGTATCGAAGCAGGGCGCGGCTCGCACCCTGGCGCAACACCCGCACCTTGGCGGCCTGCAGGCCAGGGAGCTCCTCCAGGTCGGGTTTGCTGGCGACCGCCACGTTCACCAGCACGCTCGGGTCGGGCTCCCAGTCAGCCAGCCGAGCGCCGAGGTCGAGGCCGCCAGCCAGGACGGTCAGCGCCGTCAGCAGTCCGTCTCCAGTGGGGAAGCCCTCCGCGAGGAGCACGTGCCCGCTGGGCTCGCCTCCGACCGGCCAGCCATTTCGCTGCATGACCGCGCTGATGTGGCGGTCGCCGACTGGCGTGCGCAGGAAGCCCAGCCCACGCTCTTTGAGCCGGCGCTCGAGCGCGGCGTTGCACATCACGGTGCCGACGACGCCTGGAGCCCTGGCGAGCAACAACAGCAGCGCGTCGCCGTCGATGATGCGGCCGCCCGGGCCAATGAGGATGCAGCGATCTGCGTCCCCGTCGAGGCAGACGCCGAGCTCCGCGCCCACTCTGACGCAGTGCTCGGCGAGCACCGCCGGATGCACGGCTCCGACACCCTCGTTGATGTTCTGGCCCGTCGGCTCGACGCCGATGGCGTGGACCCTGGCACCCAGCGCCTCCAGGACACGCGGTGCGGTCCGGTACGCAGCGCCGTGGGCGCAGTCCAGGCCGACATCGACGCCGGCCAGGTCCAGGTCGGGGAGCCGGTGGAGCAGGAGCTCGACGTAGAGGTCCTCGCCCGGCTGCTGTTTCAGCGCCAGGGTCCTGCTGAAGGAGAAGGTGCCCTCGAGGATGTCTCGCTCGAGCTCGAGCTCGGTCTGGAGGTCCAGCTTGAAGCCGTCGGGGCCGAGCACCTTCAGGCCGTTGTCCTGCCAGGGGTTGTGCGACGCGGTGATGACGATGCCAGCGGCTCCCCGACGCTCGCTCAGGAGCGCAGAGAGCCCCGGCGTCGGGAGCACGCCGAGGTCGACGACGTCCCCTCCGAGCCCGGCAGCCAGGGCGTCACGGATCTCGACCCCGCTGTGCCGGGTGTCACGAGCGAGGATGACCGGATCCGTGCCGAAGCGCCGGCGCACAGCGGCTCCGAGTCCGCGGGCGACAGAGGGCATCAGCGGCGAGCGTCCCCACCTCCCCCGAATGCCGTCCGTTCCAAAGAGCCGGCCGCTCACGGGGCGGGCTCCACTACGAGCCTCGCCGGATCGATGGACAGCGCCTCGATGCGCTCGGAGCCGCCGTGGCTGATCTCCACCCGAGCGGCGGCGAAGGGATCGAGCGCCACGGTGATCTGCTTCGCCGCGGTCTGCTCGGGGATGAGCACCAGCGCCGTCACGGCGTCCGCGCCGATGGCCTCGAGCTCCTTGACCGGGCCGGAGAGGCGGACGACCAGGGTCTCGGTCTGCGGCATCCAGCCGGGACTCCGGATGACCACGGGGACCTCCGGGAAGGTCTTGGTCGCTGTGACCGTCTCGATCTCGATGGTCGCGGTGACGAGCTCGTCGCTGGTCCGGACGATGTTCCGGTCGGGCAGCGTGACACCGACAGCCCGGGTGGTCGTCTCGGTGAGCCCACCAACGGCGATGCCCTCGGTCGAGACCGTGTCCACCTTCGCGATCGCCGAGGCAGGACCCGCGAGCTCGACCTCCTGGGGCGAGAGCTCGATGCCGGCGACGCGATGTCCCTCTGCGGCGCGGCCCACGACGGCCGGCTCGAGGATGACGGTCTTCACTGCGCGAGTCTCCAGCTCCACCTGCAGGGAATTGGGCACGAGACCGACCACCTCCAGCCTGGGCGGCAGACCAGCGATCTCGGTGTCGACGAAGTCCACCGTCTGCACGCCGGCCTCGAAGCTGCCCATGTCGACCGCGAGCGAGAGCTCCTCTTGCGTCTTTCGCAGGGCCTTCACCTCGCCACGCGTCCCGCTCACCGTCACGCGGACACGCTGGGTCGGCGTCTGCGCCATCACCAGGCCCTCGGGCGTCTGGTACTCGACGCGCACCCAGGCGCTCTCCTCGACGACCTGCTCGCTCTGGATCCACGCCCAGATCGCGATCGAGATCACCAGGGTGCCGATCTTGAAAGCGAGGTTCTCCCGGAAGAAACCCCGAAAGCGCGAGCGAAGTCCGTCCATGAAGGTCATCAGGACCTCTCCTCGCGGGGAGCCAGGATCTCCTGGAGGTGCTGGCGCAGGGCGTTCGCGTCGGCGACGGGGGTGAGCGCGCCCGCCATGACGAGGCTGACCGCGCCTCGCTCCTCCGAGACCACCACCACCAAGGCGTCGGTCTCCTCGGAGAGACCGAGCGCGGCCCGGTGGCGCGTGCCGAAGTAGCGCGCGATGTCCTTTGTCAGCGACAGCGGCAGCATGCACTTCGCCGCGGCGAGCCGGCCGTCCTGCACCACGACAGCGCCGTCGTGGAGCGGCGAGGTCGGATGGAAGATCGCCATCAACAGCTCCTCGCTGACGTCCGCCGACAGCGCGTGGCCTCCCTCGACGAGCTCGCTGAGCGCGGCGGAGCGCTCGACCACGACGAGGGCGCCGATGCGCCTGGAGGCGAGCGCGAAGGCGGCCTGCACGACCGCTTCGTGGAAGCTGGTGTCCTGGGACGCTTGGAAGCCGCCGCTGAAGAAGCGACCGCCGGCCCTCGCGAGGCCCCTGCGGATGTCGTTCTGGAAGAGGATCAGGACCGCCAGCACGATGTAGACGAAGAACTTGTCCAGCAGCCAGCCCAGCGCGTACAGGTCCAGCATCCGGCTGAGGATGTAGAGCACGCCGAGACCGAGCAGGCCGACCAGGGACTGGAGCGCCGCCGTACCGCGGAGGATGAGGAAGGTCCGGTAGGTGATGAACCAGATGAGCAGGATGTCGAGGACGTCCCAGGGGGTCATCGTCGAGAAGACGCTGTCTGCCCAGAAGTCGACGACGGCGCTCACGGCTTGCACGCCTCGAAGACCGCGAGGAAGGCCGCCGTCTCGCCGACATCGTGCACGCGCAGGACGCTCGCTCCGCCCAGGACCGCCGCCGCCGCCGCCCCCAGGGAGCCCGCGAGCCTCTGGTCCGCCCTCCGCTGCCCGGTGAGGTGGCCGACGAATGACTTCCTCGACGCGCCTACGTAGAGCGGGACCCCCAGCGCGGAGAGCTCCTCCAGCCGACGGATGAGCGCAGCGCAGCCCTCTGGGCTCTTGCCGAAACCTATGCCCGGATCCGCCCAGATGCGGCCAACACCCGCCGCCCTCAGAACCTCGATCCGCTGAGCCAACACCGCTCGGACCTCATCGACGAGGTCATCGTACCGGGTGTCCAGCTGCATGGTGAGCGGTCGGCCGCGCATGTGCATCACCACAGCCCCCGCGCCCGCGCTGGCCACGGCCTCGATCATGCCGTCGAGCTCGAAGCCACCGACGTCGTTGACCACCTCCGCCCCGGCCGCCAGCGCGGCGCGCGCGACCTCCGGCTTGCGAGTGTCGATGCTCACCGAGACGCCCCTGGCGACCAGTCCCTCGACCACCGGGAGCACGCGGCGGAGCTCTTCGGCGAGGGGGATCTCCTCCGCGCCAGGGCGCGTGGACTCGCCGCCCACGTCGACCCACCTGGCCCCCTCGCGCGCCATCGACACGCCGCGCTCGATGGCGGCCTCGACCTCGAGGAAGCGGCCCCCGTCCGAGAAGGAGTCGGGGGTGACGTTCAGGATCCCGGCGAGCTCAGGCAGGTTCGGGGATGGCTCCGACACCGGCTGGGAGGATCGGGTCCATCTCGTCGACGAGCTGGTGGAACTCGGCACCGTCGAGGGTCTCCTTCTCCAAGAGCAGCTGGGCGACCTTGTGGAGGATGTGGATGTTCGTGAGCAGGATCTTGCGAGCCCACTCCATACCCTCCTCGACGCGCCCACGAATCTCGTCGTCGATCTTCCGCGCGGTGCTCTCGCTGTACTCGGTCCGGCGCCCGAAGTCCCTGCCGAGGAAGACCTCGCCGCTGCCGCTGAGGTACACCGGGCCGAGCTCGTCGCTCATGCCGTACTCGGTGACCATGGACCGGGCGAGGCGCGTCGCCTGCCGGATGTCGCCAGCGGCGCCAGTGTTGATCTCCCGGAAGATCACCTGCTCGGCGGCCCGACCGCCCATCGCAGCGGAGATCATCGCCTTGAACTTCGTGAGGCTGTAGTTGTGGGCCTCGGTGGGCAGGTAGTGCGTCAGGCCCAGGGCCCGACCGCGCGGGATGATGGTGACCTTGTAGACCGGGTTCGAGTCGGGCAGCACGGCAGCGACGATGGCGTGGCCGGCCTCGTGGTAGGCGGTGCGCTTGCGGTCTTCGGGGCTGACGACGCGCGACTTGCGCTCCGGCCCCATCAGGATCTTGTCCTTGGCAGCCTCGAAGTCGCTCATGTCGAGCTTCTTCTTGTTGTAGCGGGCGGCGAGGAGCGCGGCTTCGTTCACGACGTTCTCGAGATCGGCCCCGCTCATCCCGGGGGTCGCGCGGGCGAGGATCTCGAGATCGACGTCCTCTGCCAGGGGTGTCCGACGGGTGTGGACCTCGAGGATGCCCTGGCGTCCCTTGATGTCGGGGGAGTCGACGGTGACGCGGCGGTCGAAGCGACCGGGACGCAAGAGCGCCGGGTCGAGCACGTCCGGGCGGTTCGTGGCTGCCATGATGATGACGCCCTCGTTGCTCTCGAAGCCGTCCATCTCGACGAGCAGCTGGTTGAGGGTCTGCTCGCGCTCGTCGTGTCCGCCGCCCATGCCGGCGCCACGGTGGCGGCCGACGGCGTCGATCTCGTCGATGAAGATGATGCACGGGGCGTTCTTCTTGCCCTGCTCGAAGAGGTCGCGAACACGGCTGGCGCCGACGCCGACGAACATCTCGACGAAGTCCGAGCCGGAGATGCTGAAGAAGGGAACACCGGCCTCTCCAGCGACCGCGCGAGCGAGCAGTGTCTTTCCGGTGCCAGGAGGCCCCATCAAAAGGACACCCTTCGGGATGCGTCCACCGAGGCGCGTGAACTTCCGCGGGTCCTTGAGGAACTGGATGATCTCCTCGAGCTCCTCCTTGGCCTCGTCGACACCAGCGACGTCCTCGAAGGTCACCCGGCGGCCGCTATCGGAGAGCAGCTTGGCCTTCGACTTGCCGAAGTTCATCGCCTTGCCACCGGCCCCCTGCATCTGCCGCATCATGAACAGCATCAGGCCGATGAGGAGCACGAAGGGCACGAGGTTCACGAGGATGGCCAGCCAGGGGGCCTGCTCGTCCTCTTCGAAGTTGGGGACGACACCGGCGGCCGCCATCTGCTCGAGCAGGTAGTCGTGCTGCTCCGGTCCCGTGGTCACGAAGTCGCGAGCGGGCTTGTTGGGATCCTCGAAGTACTTGCCGCGGATCTCCATGCCCTTCACGGTCACCTCGGTGACCTCGTCCGACTCCAGGTGCTGAACGAGCTCCGAGTAGGTCATCTCGACGGGCTTGTCCCCGGCGCTCTGACTGGCGACCACGAAGGCCAGGAGCACCACCAGGAAGATGAAGATCCAGAAGAAATAGCCGCGGCCGCTCTTGTTCACAGGAGACTCGTCGTCATCAAGGAGAATCTATCGCGCCCCGATGGCGCCGTCTTGCCTGATGTAGACACCGTCGAGCCCACGTCAGGTCCGCGAGCACCGTAGACGGCTCGCCGAGAGGACCACGCGCCAACCGCCGGGGATGTCGACGGCCGAGTTGCCCCTCTGCAGGCGGAGGATGCTGTCGATGTGACCGGAGGAGAGCTCGCCGTGCCCTCGGTCCCGCCGGACGAGCAGCAACACAGCGCGGCGCTGGAGCGGCGGCGGCGCATCCCGGAGCGC
Organism: Myxococcota bacterium; assembly: GCA_036012755.1. Classification (GTDB taxonomy): domain Bacteria; phylum Myxococcota_A; class UBA796; order UBA796; family CAJQPC01; genus JAAESX01. The sequence goes on from DASCPX010000105.1 coordinate 8,361, forward strand.
TCGGATGGGGATGCCGGTGTCGTCGAGGAGGCCTCCTGCGAGCTCCGTGAGCAGGTCGTCGTCCTCGGCGAGGTGACGCGCCGATCGACCAAGGCCACGGACCGCGCCGGGCCGCAGGGACTCCAGGGCTGGCAGGACCGTATGGCGCAGGGCACCGCGGGTGCCCTCGCGATTGCTCGGGTCCTCGATCCAGCGCAGGTCCCGCTCCTCGGCCCACGCCACGAGCTCTGCGCGGCGGTGGGCCAACAGCGGCCTCACCAGGCGCCCCCGACGGGCTCGCATCGCCCCGAGACCGCCGGAACCCGCCCCGCGGGCGAGTCGGTCGAGCACCGTCTCCGCCTGGTCGTCGAGGTGGTGCCCGAGACAGATCGTGTCGTGGGGCAGGCCCTCGAAGAAGGCCAGCCGCGCCCGGCGCGCCCTGGCCGCCTTCGCGGGACCCGGCGAGACCGCGAGGTCTCCCTGCATCATCTCCAGGCCGAGGACCGCGGCCATCGCCAGGACGAACTGGACCTCTGCGCGGGACTCCGGACGCAGGCCGTGGTCGAGGGTCACGACGCAGGGTCGGTGCCCCAGCTCGACCAGCAGGTGCAGGAGCACGACGCTGTCGACCCCACCGCTGACGGCGCAGGCGAGGTCTCCTCGCAGGAGTCCCTGTCGGTCACAGGTCAGGCGGACGGCGTCCAGCAAGTTCATTGGGCCCCCTTCGACACGCCGAGACGGCGAGACATCTCGAGGAGGGCGTCGGTGTCGTCCGGGTGCGCGCGGCAGCGATGCCGATGACCGCACCGGCGGCACCGGTAGCCGATCACCCAGTCATCTCCCAGCTTTTCGAGGCCCTCTGCCTGCAGGAGGCCCCCGCAGCTGGAGGACCTGTCCCCCGGGACGACATCGACGTGCAGAGAAGCGAGACAGCGCGCGCAGTGGTCACGCACCTGTGCGCCCCCGCGGCTGTTCTCGAAGCCGCAGTCCTCGCAGACGAAGGGCTCGTCACGGCGAATCGGGTTCCGGCGGATCTGCGCCGCGTCGCTCCGGTCCAGCGCGCGCCGCAGGACACGCTTGCCGGCCCAGTCGCTGGCAGCATCGGGGAGCCCCGCCTGGCGCACGACAGCAGCCTTGAGGGCGGCGTCCGCGTCGAGGACGAGCCCCAGGCGCTTGAGCGCCCGGCGCCCCTCGCGGGCCTTGGCCAAGAGCGTGTCGACATCCACGATGGCTACTATCCCGGCGTGATCCCCCTTCTTGTCAGCCTCGCCTACGCCGACGACCTCTGGCAGCTCGAGCTGTCCCGGGCTCCTGTCGCCGAGTTCGCCCCCCACCTGAGCTCCGAGGACGCCGGCGAGCGCGCCCGCGCCGCCCTGGCCCTGGGCCGGCTCACCGACGAGGACGCCCTGGTCCCGCTCGCGACCCTGGTCACCGATCCGGAGGCCGAGGTCCGAGCCAACGCCGCCTTCGCGCTCGGACTCACCCCGGGCGGAGACGCGCTCATCAGGGCCGCCCTGGAGGGCGAAGGCGACGAGAGGGTGCGCGAGCGCCTGGTCCTCGGGCTGGGCCTGCACCCAGACGTCCTGAACCTGGGTCTGCTGCAAGCAGCCCTCGGTGCGAGCCCCGGCGAGGCCCGCGCGGCCGGCGTCGCCCTCGGCAAGTACGCGAGGGCGGAGGTCGAAGGGGTCGACGACGACGAGATCATCGCGGCCCTGACCGCCTCGATGGAGCGCCTGCTCGACACCGAGCCGCGGCAGACCGCCGCCTTCGCCATCGCCCGCATCAACCCAGAGGACCCACCCGACCTCGCCGCGCTCCGGCATCGCGCCCGAACCGACCGGGACCCCGTCGTCCGGGCCTTCCTGGTCCGCGGCTTGACGGCAGCCAGCGAAGCCGACGGCTACGACCTGCTCGGTCCAGCATCCCGGGACCCGGATGTCGGCGTGCGCGTCGCCGCAGGCCGCGGGCTGTCGAAGCTCGGCATGCCCGAAGAGCCGACCAGGCGCCTGCTGTCCGACCCGTCCGAGCAGGTGCGGATGGCCGCGATCGAGGGACTCGCCAGCGAGGACGCGATCGACCTGCTCCTGCCCCTGCTGAGCGAGGACAACCCGCGCATCGTGGCGACGGTTGTGCGCTCGCTGTCGGCCGCCGGCTGGGAGGACCACCTCCGCGACGCCCTCGCCCACGAGGACGCCGGCGTGCGTGCGGCGGCGGTCGGAGGCCTGACAGAGGTCGACCAGCTCGTGCGTCTGGCCAACCGCGGTGAGGAGGCCCGCATCCGGACAGCCGCTGCCAGCCGCCTGCTCGAGCTGGAGGAGCGCGGGGCCGCTCCCGCGCTCCTCGAGGCCAGCGACCCGGCCGTCGTCGGGGTCGGCCTGATGCTCCTGAAGGACTCCCCGAGCGCCGAGGACCTGGACCTGGCGCTCGAGGCGATGTCCGGCGCCACGGACCTCGACATCCTCCGCGAGGGGCTGGGGGTCGTCGCCAACGCAGTACCCGAGCTGCGAGATCCCCCCCCCGAGGCCGGTCTCGTCGTGCGACGTGCCCTGGCCTCCCCCAGCCACAGCGTGCGCGTGGCCGCGGGGCCCGCCGCAGAGGCGCTGGGCATGGACTACGTCGAGCCCTGGCCCCTGAAGCTGCCCGAGCTGGAGGACGTCGAGCGCATCGTCAGCGCACGCATCCTGACGGACAGCGGCGAGATCCGCGTTCGCTTCCGCACCGAGGTGGCCCCCTACACGGTCTGGAACTTCGCGAAGCTCGCCGACGACGACTTCTTCGACGGCCTCGCCTTCCACCGGGTCGTGCCCGACTTCGTCATCCAGGATGGCTGCCCCCGGGGTGACGGCTGGGGCGGCCCCGCCTGGTCGATCCCGGATGAGCTCTCCTGGCTGCCCTATGACGAGGGTGTCCTCGGCATGGCGCTGTCCGGACCGGACACGGGGGGCTCCCAGTGGTTCCTCACCCTCTCGCCACAGCCACACCTCGATGGTGCCTACACGGTGTTCGGAGACCTCGACGTGGGTCAGGGTGTGATGCAGTCCGTGCACGAGGGCACGGTCATCGAGGACGTCGTGATCGAACGGCTGCCGCGCTAGTGCGCGCGTTCCGAAGTCCTTGATGGGTCGCAGGCATCGCCTGACGCGTGCACTGGCGGCCCGCGTGAGCGGGCCCGGGCGCGGAGCGCCCGCGGGGCACTAGCCGAGACCCCGCCGGATCTCCCCCGCGAGGTCCTTCTGCACCGCCTTTCCGGCGACCTTCAGGGCGTTGCGAACGGCGCGTCCGTTGCTTCGCCCGTGGGCCTTGATGACCGGCCTGTCGAAGCCGAGCACGGGCGCCCCGCCGTACTGCTTCCAGTCGGTCATCGTCCGGATCTGCCTGAGGCCCTGGGAGAGCATCGTCAGGCCGAGGCGCCAGAGGAACTTGCGCGCGTAGGCGTCTCGGGCGATGTCCGAGACGACCTCGCTGACGCCCTCCAGCATCTTGAGCACGACGTTTCCGAGGAAGCCCTCGCAGACGACCACATCGACAGTTCCGCGCGGGATGTCGAGGCCCTCGATGTTGCCGACGAACTCCACCGCCGCGCTCTCTCGCAACAGCGCGTTTGCCTCGACGATGCTCGGGGTCCCCTTGTTCGGCTCCGTGCCGTTGCTCAGCAGGGCGACCCGCGGGCGGCCGATGTCCGAGACGATGCGGGAGTAGGCAGAGCCCATGACCGCAAAGCCGACGAGGTCCTCGGCCGTGCAGTTCAAGGTCGCGCCGACGTCCAGTATGAGCGCGAAGGGGTCGTCGCGGGGCCCATGGCGCGCCTCGGTCGGGTAGACCGCGGCGAGCGCAGCCCGACGGATGCCGGGGAGTCGCTCGAAGGTCCGGGCCGCCGCGAGGATGACCGCGCCCGTGTTGCCAGCGCTGACGAGCGCGTCCGCGTCACCGTCGGAGACCAGCCCCGCCGCGACCAGCACGCTGCATCCTGGCTGCTCGTCGAGGACCTCGTTCGGTTTGCAGTCCATGGGGACGAACCCCTCGGCGTGCACGACCGCCAGTCGCGCCGGGTCGTAGCGCTGGCCTGCCAGGTGCTCCGTGATCTCGGCCTCGTGGCCGACGAGGAGGACGTGCAGACCGTCGTCCTCGCGCGAGATCTGGGCCGCACCCTCGACGATGGGGAGGGACCCGCCGTCACTACCCATGGCGTCGAGCGCGATGGTGACAGGTTGGCTCATCGAACCTCCGCCGGCGTGACCCGATGGGGGAGGCCACCGAGTGTCATCACCGTCACGGCGTGCTTGCCGTCACCGTCCTCGTCACAGACACTCCGCGCCGTGTAGCCCTCGAGGCTCAGCTCCACTGCGTAGCGACAGGCGGTCTGCATCGAGCCGATGCCGAGCTCCGGGATCCCCTCCCACTCGACCACCTCCGAGTCCAGCTCGGCGACCCCCCGAGGGCCGCCCCGATAGGGCAAGTAGTGCCCCCGCTCGTCGTAGGCCTTCTGCTCGGCGTCGGCGATGCTCATGAGCACCGACAGCGCCTCGGTCGAGGGCGGGTGACCGATGGGATCGTCGGACTTCGGCGCGCGCTGCGCCACCATGGCGGCGACCCAGTGCTGGTAGCCGGGTGCGCTGATGGTGAATCGAAGCGCCTCCCCCTCGTCTCGAAGGTGGAGGTCGAAGGAGGGCAGCGAGTCCCCCGCCAGTTCAGACCGTCCAGCAGCGAAGAGGGCGGCGCGGATGGCCTCCGAGTTGACAAAGACGCTGACACCAGGGTCCTCGGCCGAGGTCCCCTCTCCCCACAGCGTGCCCTGCCCCTCGAGCCAGCCGAGCACGCGAGCGGGGTTCGTCGCAGCGGCCAGGTGGCGGCCCTTGGCACCAACGAAGAGCGGGGTGCCGTCGTCGGCCTGGACCACGAGGACGCCGTCCGCGCCCAAGGTGCCCTTGCCCTCGCGTTCCATCCTCTTCAGGACCCGACTCGCCTTTCGAGGCCGCAACAGCGGCGCGACCAACAGGAAGTCGATGGACTCGGTGTCGGCCCAGAGGGCGCCCTCCGCACCGGGCTGGAAGCGCAGGCCCGAGTCCTCCAGCTCCTCGACCATGGCGCCTAGACTGGCCTGCAGCCCCTGGCCATCGGCCCAGGTGCCCACCAGGTCGTGGATGTCCACGTTGAGGCGGGCATAGAGGTCGGGCTCTGTGGTGGACCGCAGCGACGGGGCCTCCGGTGGAGACCGGTCCACCAGGGTTCGATCGGCGGCGTCGAAGGCGCTCCCGTAGACCAGTCCACTGACGACCTCTCCGCCCCGGGGAGTGAGGAGGAGCACGATCTCCCCAGCCGTCGGCGTGCGCAGCCCGCCCGCGAACACGCAGGTCTCGCCGAGACCCTCCGCTCGCTCCAGATCGCTGAGGCCGACCGAACCGAGCGCCTCGAGGGGGCTGTCCGCTGACGTCGGCGTCCACGCCCGGACCTCGCCCCGGTCGCCCAGGGTGGTTTGGGCGACGAGGTTCCCACCGGAGTCCTCCCAGCGTCCCTCGCGGTGGATCCAGCCCTCGGCGTCCAGTCGGTGGCGCTCCGACTCCAGCCACCCCTCGGCATCGATCAGCCCGGAGGACAGGACGATCGCGACCCCTCCCGGCCCCGGCATCATCGCGACGTGGAAGGGCGCCGCCGCATCGAGGTGCTCCGCGAAGGGGGTCGCTGACAGGAGCTCCAGCCCCTGGGCCGCGCGGGGGCAGGTCATCACGAAGGCGGGTGGAGCGTCGAGGGAGGTGAGGAAGTCGATGGCACCGTCATCCGCGTGGGACAACGACAGCAGTGCCAGGAGCATCCTCGAAGCCTACCCTTCCTCCTCCTCCGGCGCGGGCAGGAGGATGTAGCCGCTCCGCAGGTCGCCGAGGAAGGCACAGGCCTCTGGACCCCGGAGGTCGAGGAAGGCGGCGATGTAGCCCGAGAGCACGGCGTCGAGCTTGCCCTCGAGCTCCCCGAGGCGGGAGCCGTTGAGGTCGGAGAGGTCGACGTTCACCAACTCATCGAGTGAGTCGCTGTCCTCGAGCTCCGGGTCGCAGAAGGGGAGCTTCCCGTAGATCAGCTCCCGGTAGCGGTTCGCCGCGTCCTTTCGTGCGCCGATGGGCCCCGACTTGATGCGCATCGGACGCTCCAGGTCGAAGAGGATGATCTGGGCGGGCTGGGCCGCGGTCTCGATGATGCGATCGTGCTCGCTCTGTGGGTCCGGGTCGAAGCCCATTCGCTGGAGAGAGCGCCCGATGGTGCGAGGGTGCGAGGAGTTCACGGTGTTCGCCGCATACTCATCGACGAAGAAGCGTCCAAAGTGGTGGGCCAGCTGCTGATCGACCGGCCGTCGGCCGCTGCTGTTCTCGACGATGATCGGAGCGTTCACAGAGAGGATGGCGCCGCCGCGCCCGCGGTTCCGCGCCACCCAGCTCAGTACGTCCTCGTGTGCCCGGAGGTGTGCGGTGGATGCGACCTTGACGGTTCCGTCCCCCGTCGGCTCGAGCACCGCTCCGGCAGAGGAGGAGCGGGGGGCCCAGGCCAGATCCAGTCCGAGATAGCGCATTGTCCTGTCGGTTCTCCATCCGAGGCGTCGGTTGCCTCGACGCCCCCTAACCGTTCACCGCCGACGGCCAAGCGCCCACCTCACCTCTCGTCTGGACTGGAAGACCTCCGACAGCGCTCCAGAGCATGTCCTGCCCATTCGCGTCACGAGGCGAGCCGCTTCGCGCTGGAGCGCGCTCCCGCCCGCAGCGTGGAGGGTCTCCAGCAACAACGGGGCGTCTCCGACCGCGCGGGCCTCCTCCACCGCCGCCCCCAGGATGTCGGCGTCGCCCAGCTTGCCCGCTTCGAGCAGGACGCGCGCAAGGGCTCGCCGCTCACCGAGGCCATCGAGCTCCTCGACGGCGTGGGCGACGTCCCGACCCTGCCCGCGAAGGACCGCGACGAGACCGGCGTACTCGGCCTCCCGCCCTCGCCAGCAAGCGGCCTTCGCCTCGTCGTGGACACGGTTCGCCGCTGCGAGGGCTGCCGCGCGATCCCCGAGGGCGAGCTGGCAGCGAATGCGCGTGTCGAGCCACTCGACCCGCGATCGCATCGGCGCCTCCGGACTGCCGGCGACCCAGTGGCCCTCGAGCTCGTTGAGCGCCTCGGCGGCATCCCCCGCGCCCACCAGGACACGGGCACGGGCCACCCCGGCAAACGCCACCTCGAAGGGATTCTCGGCGCTCCTGGCGACCCGGCCGGCCTCCGCCGCGGTCTCCCAGGCCCGGTCGAGCAAGCCCTCCCGGACCTCGAGTTCGGACAGATCCGCGAGAGAACGCACCAGCCGCTGAGGGCTGCCCTCCCGGCGCAGCCAGCCGGCCTCCTGCCGGAGGTGGCGCAGGGCGTCACCGAGCCTGCCAGCGCCCGCGTAGATCGCGCCGATCCCACCATGGGCGAGCGCGGCCAGCTCGCGCTCTCCCGAGGCCAAGGCCTGGTCGACGACCTGGCGGTAGTCCTGTCCCGCCTGCCGCATCCGCCCCATCTGGGCGCGGCAGCGCGCCCGTAGCAACAGGGCGCGTGCTGCGACGACGCCGTCACGCCCCTCCAGGACGGAGGTGCACTGCTCCTCGGCGCGGGTGAGCTCGCCCACCCGATACAGCGCCCGTGCCCTGGCCACACCGGCAGACCCCGCCATGATGTCGAGTCCCTGGTCCTCGGCCAGGGAGCTGGCGGCGGCGAGAGCATCCAGAGCCTCGCGAGGGCGTCCGATCTGCATCGCGGCACGCCCGCGAATGAGCGCTGCCCGGGCGGCGGTGCGCGCATCGAGCTCACTGCCGAGGCTGGCCCGGAGGAGGACCGCTAGCGCGTCAGCGCTGCGCCCGCGCGCCTCGAGGAACTCTGAGAGCTCGACCAGCGCTCGCCCCGCCTCCGATGGCGCCGCTCCGTGGGCCCTGTGCCACGCGGCGCGCTCGACAGCCCAAGGCTCGCGTCGCCCGCCGAGGGCGAGGTGAAGCGCCTGGTGGACCTTGCACACGCGCGCGGGGCCGGCCTCCCGAAGAAGCACGGCGGCGAGCGCAGGCCTTCGGATGCCCACCCAGCCACCCTCACGGGTCGCGAGGTGACGCTCTTCGAGCCGAAACGGCGCGAGCTCCGCATCTTCGATCCCCGCCGCCTGGAGGGAGAGACGCTCCGGGAGTGGGTTGCGGGCGACCGCCAGCAGCTCGAGGAGGCGCCGCTCATCCAGCTCGAGCTTGTCGAGACGGGTGCGGAAGATCATCGCCAGACCACTGTCCTGGGTCATCCGGGCGCTCGGCGCCATCGTCCACGCCGGCTCGCCGCTGTCCGTGCGACCCTCGCAGCGCAGCACGCCGCGCCGGTAGAAGTCGCGCAGCGTGAAGACGACCGCGCCCGGAAGCCCACCTGTGAACTCGTGGATCCGACGGTCCTGGCCGGCTGGGACCCGGGGCGTTCCAAGCATTCCGGCGATGAGCTCGCCGACCTCTGCTACCTCCAGGGCCCGCAACGGGACGACGTGTCCGGGGATGCCCTCCGCCGCGTGGAGCCCGGTGCAGAAGACCGAGACCAGCGGGCGCTGGAGCACTCGGATCAGGCTCGTCCGCCCACGCGCCGGCGACAGATCGATGCGCTCCACGACGACCGTCAGGGCGCCATCCCTCGTCAGGGTCTCGACGGCGATGGCCAGGGCCTCCGGATCTCCGGGGAGCGGACCCACCTCGGACTCCAGGGCGCGCCGAAGCCGACGCAGCGGGGCCATCGCTCCGCCCCGCCCGTCGCAGCGCAGCCCGAACACCCTATGTCCCCGTCCCTTCGCCAACTCCCAGGCCTCGCGGACCAGTCGACCGGCACCCATGCCCGGCTCGCCGACGACCTGGAGAAAGCCCCCCTCCTCCAGGAGCGCCTCCAGCGCCCCCATCGCTGCCGCGCGGCCAGCGAGCGGCGGCCGCCTGAGGCCACGCGTGAAGTCCCGGTGACCCGTCAGGATCGCGCGGGCGAGCGTGGCGGTCTGGGGCCTGGAGGAGGGGTCCCGGGCCATCAGCTTCGTCACCAGATCAGCCAGGCGGAGGCTGGTCCCGGCAGGCAAGGCCGGCAGCTCGCCGCGGGTGTGGGCGTCGAGATAGCCAGCCGGTCCCCTCGCCTTGTAGGGACGCCGGCCCGCAAGGGACTCGAAGAGGGTCACGCCCAGCGCATAGAGGTCCGCGCGCTGGTCGCTCCCCGCACCCGCTATCTGCTCGGGGGCCATGTAGGCGTAGGTCCCGAGGACATCGCCGACCCCCACGTCCCCGGGCTCCTCGGGGTCACGAGCCAGACCCAGGTCCAGCAGCTTGACGCGCCCATCAGAGCAGAGGAACACGTTGCCCGCCTTCACATCTCGGTGGACGACCCCGCGAGCGTGGAGAAAAGCGAGGGTGTCCAGCAGGGACTCGGCGAGGGCCAATACCTCCTGCTCGGCGAGGGATCCCCTGGTGCGCAGGGCGTCGGAGAGCGCCACGCCGTCGAGCAACTCCAGGGCGAGGTAGGGGCGGGGTGGTCCTTCGCTGATCTCGTAGCAAGTGGGCAGTCCCGGGTGATCGAGCCGCTGCAGCATGCGCCCCTCGCGAAGGAACCTGCGCGCCACACCAGGGGCCGCGCTCGGGTCCCGGAGCACCTTGAGGGCAACCGCCTCGCCTGGCTCGAGCTCGCCGAGCTGCTCCTCGTCCTCCGGCAGCACACCGAGGAACACATCGGCCAGGCCACCCTGGCCGATCTTGCGCTGCACCGCGTACCGCCCGAAGCGAATCACGGGCCCAGTCTAGCGTTGCTGCTCGACGGCGCTCTCGCTGGAAGGGAACTCACCGTCGGCGAGGAAGCCCAGCGTGAGGCGCTGGACCTCCTTGTTGCCTGGCAGAAATGTGTGGCGGACAGGGACGACGACGAAGTGGCTCACGCCGTCGAGTCGGGCCTCCTCAACGCGCACGGTCTGGTCGTTGTCGCCGTCGAGCACGGGGTTGAAGCCCCTGCTGGTGCCGGTGCCTCCGGTGATGATGCCGACCTCCGCAGTGCCGCGCGGGAGCTGGGCCGGGATGCCCGGGAGGACTTGCGCGAAGGGGTCCCATCCCACCTCGTGCACGGGAATCAGGCGTCGCGCGATCTCCGCCGTCTGCGCACCATGGTTGGGCGGCGCGAGCATGACCAGCCGGCGCACCGGAGCGTGGGGGATGACGGCGCGTGCGAGCACGCCACCGTAGCTGTGGGTCACGAGATCGATGGTGTCGCCGGTCTGGTCAGCCAGTGACTCGATCCGGCCAGCCAGCTCCTGGGCAATGTCGGGCAGTCGGCGCCAATGGTAGGCCCAGGTCGGCAGCGAGACCATGTAGCCAGCCTTCTTCAGGGCAACCGCCATGGGCAGCATCGACACCCCCGTACGGAGGAAGCCGTGCAGCAGGAAGACCTGTCGGCTCAAGGCAGGACCGCCCGAACCTGCGCCCTCCCCCGGTCCAACTCGACGAGGAGCAGGTCCTCGGCGAGCGTCGTGCAAGCCAGTGTGAGGCGCCCTCCGACCACCCCGACCACCTGGATCGAGTCGATGTCGAAGAGGGGCTCGACCACCAGCGGGATCGGCTTGTCGCCCTCGCCCAGGACACACGCCCAGGCACCGCAGCGTCCATCGGGCTGCTCGCGAGAGTAGACGACGACGGGCTTGCCATCCACCGCCACGAGGTCGAGCGCGGCCACGGCGTGGTCTCCGTCGAGTGTCACGGAGGTGGGTCGCGCGTCCTGGACGAGCTCGGCCCAGCGAAGGCCCCCATGGCCCTCGGCGAGCCAGGCGACGACGGTTCGATCACCGGCGCGGCACGACGCGGCGACCCGAACGGCGAATTGGCTCGGCTCCTGAAGCGGGTCCTCGAGACCGCGGGGTCCGATGGGGTGGATGACGCCACCACGAGTGCTGAGCACGGGGTGCTCGTTTCCGAGCAGCGCGCGCGCCGTCGACGCGCGGGCGGCGAAGACCCGCTCGAGCTCATCTGCAATCCGGTGGCAGTAGAGAGTCGGTCCCCGGCGTCCCAGGCCATAGACGTGGACCTGGGCGCCGCCGGTGACGATCGGGGCCACCACCGGGTCGTACCCGAGCCGGAAGCTCGAGCTGTCGACGATCTCACCCGAGGTCGAGAGCCTCGTGACCTGGAACTCGGTGCCGGAGGGCCGCTCCAACATGCAGACCGAGGCGAAGCCCTCGCCGCAGACGACGATTCCTCGGGACAGGACGAGCTCGGCGGGAGCCGGAATCGCTGGGGCGCGACCGGCGAACCCGTCTCCCCGGGCCAGCACCGCGCAACGATTGACGAGGGTCCGTTCGTCGTCCTCGTTCTCCCACAGGATGGCGATGTCGGTGCCGAGGATGGCCGCGTGCGGGTCCTCGATGCGAACGGTCTCGGGAACGTCCGGGTAGCTCGGAGCGTCCGCTTGCTGTCCCAGTCCCCTGCGAGCCGTGCTGTCCAACCGAGCGCGGGTCAGGTCCGCGTCACGGAGGATGGCTCCGGCGAGCTCCGCTTCGGCGAGATCTGCCTCGACGAGGCTCGCTCCCGAGAGGTCGGCGTCCACCAGCGACGCTGCGGTCAGATCGGCGCGCTCCAGGCGAGCGCCGCCCAACGAAGCGCTCCGGAAGCAGGTGTTCGCAGCGCGAGCTCCACGGAGGTCGGCGCCGACCATCCCGCAGTCCTCGAAGCTCGCCCCTGCGAGGTTCGCCTCCGAGAAACGACAGCCGCTGAGCTTCGACTTCGAGAAGTCCGCCTTGTCCAGTCGGGCCTCGCCGAAGTCGGCCTCCTCGAAGTGGACACCCTTGGCTTCGGCGGCGGTGAGGCGGCACTTGCGGAAGATCGCGCTCGGCCCCTTCGAGCCGTTCAGCACTACGTCCGAGAGATCCGAGTCCGAGAAGTCCGCGCGGCTGAGGTCGACCTGGTCGAGGTAGGCCTCCCGCCACTTGCTTCGGACAGCGACCACACCGTCGAGGCAGGCACCGGTGAGGTCGGCGCCGTTGAGATTCGCGCGCACGAGCAGTGCGTTCGACAGGTCAGCAGAGGACAGGTCGGCCTTCTCGAGGTTCGCGCCGGAGAGGTCCACGCCCTGCAGGTTCCTTCCAGCCAGGTCCGCGGCGAAGAGGTCCGGCGTGCTCCTCCGTCCTCTCTGCTCGTTGAACTCCGCGACTCGTTCCTGTTCCAGAAGCTCGAGCAGCGTCACGAGGGCCTCCGAGCTTGCGGTGAAGCCGCTGATCGGTCAGGTTCCAGCGCTGGAGTCGTCATGTTGAGCATCATGGTCGTCCTGGCCTGCACCAAGCCTGGAGATGTCGGGGAAGACAGCGGAGCCGCCGGAGAGCCCGACGACAGCGCGGCGCAGTCCTATCCGTCGTCCTACGACAGCGGCAAGTACCGCGCTGAAACCCTTGTGATCGTGGAGGATCAGGAAGCCGGCGGTGACGTGGACGGGGACGGCGTGACCGAGAACAAGCTGCCTGCCGTCCTGATGCTCGTGGACATCGTCACGACCAGGCCGACGGCCGCAGCTGACATCAACGCGACCTTGGTCGAGGATCTCGGCGACGGCTCCATCGTCGTCCTCGCGGAGATGGCCTACGCCGACGGCTCCCTCACCCAGGACATACTGCTCGGTCTGATCGACGATCTGGGCGCCCTGGGCGTAGACCCGGCCAGCTTCGCCGAGGACGGCACGCCGAACAGCCGGTTGACCGGCGTCTTCGTGGACGAGACCGCCTACCGGGTGAAGGCCGATCGCATCCTGCTCCCCTTCCCGATCCTGGAAGACGAACCGCCGATCCTGGTGCCGCTGGAGCTGGTCAAGATCGAGGGCGCCGTGACCAGCGAGGAGGTCGACGGCCTGATGTACGGCGCCGTCCCCGTGGACGACATGGTCGACGGGGTGATCGACCCAATCACGCCGAGCGGCGAGGACTACGACCCCGCCGACTACCAGGACATGGAGCGGGACGAGTTCCTCGAGTACGTGAGGGAACTGGCCAACGATCCGGACTTCAGCGACATCGACCTCGGCGACGGACGTCGGGCGATCTCGGCGGCCCTGACCTTCACGGCCACGAAATCCGACTGGTAGGAACCACCTTCGGGGGCGAGCGGTTAGCTTCATGCTCGACCTTTCCAGGAGGCAAAGTGTTGATTCTCATGGCCCTCACCGGGTGCAAGGACCCGACGGGTATCTGGCTGTTCCAGCTCGAGTCCGGCGACATCGAGTGCACCGACACGGTCACCGAAAACTACACGGATGGCTCGGCCACCGACACCACGACCACCGGTGACTGGACCATCGTCGAGTCCGAGAGCATGAGCCCCTCGCTCGTGTTCGGGCAGATCGTCAAGCACAGTCGCAACGAAGGCGTGCTCGTCATCGGAGATTTCGTGTTCCCGGGCACCCTCGAGGGTGGGATCTGGACCTTCACGTGGACCGGTGAGGAGACGACCAGCGACAGCGAGACCCACGCGGACGGCTACACCTACACGCGCGATGTCCTCGGAACCAGCACGACCACCTGGACCCTGACGGTCTCCGGCGACAACGCCGAAGGCACGGGCAGCACCGACACGGACGAGACCCGCAGCTGGACCGAGACGGACGAGTGGGACACCCTCGAGGTCGGCGTCGACACCAGCAAGGTGCCCTCTCCGAACTACCTCGAGGACGAGGACGGCTTCCCGGTCCTCAACGAGCCTGAGGAGTCCGACTGCTCTTCCGGGAGATGTGAGCTCTCTGCCCAGTCAGTGTGCAGCGGCAGCGCTCCGTTCTCGGCGGTCTGGGCAGGCTTCCTCGAGGAGGACGCCTACAACGGCGTCTCACGGGCGCGCCAGGACCCCGGCACCTGATGTCGGTCCTCCTCCTCCTCACGCTCGCCGCGGACGCCGCCGAACTCCCGGTCGCCCTTCGTCCGGCCATAGTGGACGCTGGCGGAGAAGGCGGGAAGAACAAGGGCAAGAAGAAAAAGAAGAAGAAGGCGGGCTGGAGCTCGGCGCCCTTCGTCCAGCCGCAGATCGGCGCCGTCATGCTGGCGGCGAACGGGGGCGGCGCCCTCGCGGCAGACCTCGGTTTCACGGGTGGAGCGCAGTACCGCTGGACAGGCGATCCGAAGCTGCGAGGCCAGAGTCACGTCGCCCTGTCGGGTCAGCTTGGCGCCGGCGTGCTCGGAACGGACGCTCGCGTGGGCACGAGGCTGGGCCCTGTGGTCGGAGCTCTCTCTCCGCAGCTCGGGCTGGAGCTCTTCTGGAACCGAGCCGCCTGGTCCGGGGCGTCGCTCGCCGCCTCTCCAGGGGTCGCCATCCCGCTGGCGCTCAAGGTCGGCAAGGGCGATGTCCGTGCAGATTTCGGCGTCGCCCCAGCGTGGCTCTCGAACACCAACCGGCGCACGCCCTCCCGCGCAACGGGCCTCCCGGGTTTTGCCCACGAGATCTCCTACTCCGCCGCCCTCGAGATGAAGCGCGACAGCCTACGCCTCGGCCTGGCGTACGAGGCACAGGTCCGCGAAGTCGGCACCACCCACACCCTCGGCCTGCGGGTTCGCCGCAAGCTGGGGTGATCCCCCTGGCCGAGCGGCTATGTTGGCCGCTCGGGCAGGGAACGAGGAAAGCACATGACCCTACTCGCGCTCACCCTGAGTGTCGGCTGCCCAGCTCCGGAGGCTGACGACAGCGCCGTCGAGGCTGACGCCGACACCGACAGCGACGCCGACACCGACACCGACACTGACGCGGACGCGGACTCGGACACGGACACGGACACCGACACGGACACCGACGCCGACGCCGACGCCGACAGCGACGCGGATGCCGACACGGACGCCGACACGGACGCCGACGCCGACACCGACAGCGACGCCGACACCGACACCGGCGGCGAGACCTGCGCTCCGGCCGACCTGAGCTGGCTGGCCGAGACCCGCGACTCCAGCGGCACGGCCACGACGAGCTTCACGACCGCCGACGAGATCATCGCGGCCGGGGTCGTGGAGAACCCATGCTCGGTGGACGTCAGCTTCACCACGCCCGACGCCTGCCTGACGACCGGCGGTGGCCTGACCTCCGGGTCCGGTATCGGCATGGCCTGGTCGAAGCTCTGCACCGGCGGTGTGACCTCGTGGACGGTCCCAGCCGGCGGCTCGATCGAGGAGTCCGAGAGCCTCGGGCGACTGTCCGCCGACAGCTACGGCCTCGAGATCTACTTCAACCGTGGCAGCTTCAAGGGCACGACCTCGTTCACCGTGAAGTGACCCCCAGCCCGGCGGACGGGCGACAATGGGCCGATGCTGCTCTTCGGGCTGGCGCTGGCCCACACTCCCCACGACACGACGACCTTCCTCGCAGTCGACGAGGACGGGCGCCTGCTCACCGCGCTGTCCCGCACCCCCGAGCTCCTGCTCCTGAGCTCCGAGGACGAGGGACGAAGGTGGGACCGCGATCGCTGGCTCGGTGACATCCCCACGGACGGTGTCTGGCTGGACGGCGAGGCGTTCGTGGTCGACGGGAGTGACGGCATCTCCTTCGCGGACATCTACGAGGGAGAGCTCTGGACCGGAGGCGAAGCGGGCCTCTTCATCGACGGCGAGCCGGTCACTGACGAGGTCATCGTCGCGCTCGCCTCGCCCTGCTACGCGACGACGGATCGCGTGGTGTGCCAGGGGGAGCACAGCCTCGATGCCCAGGTGGTCGACATCGCCTGGGGGGGAGACCAGACCTACGTGGCCACCGACGGCGAGGGTCTCCTCGAGCTCGTCGGAGAGAGCTGGGAGCGCGTGGACGGCCCGGGGGATCGCGTCGCCTGCGTCGATGTGCTCGACGGCGTGCTCTACGTCGCCGAGTTCGCCGACATCCTCTGGGTCGACGGGGTCTCCAGCGAGCCCTTTCCCGAGACCCAGGAGGGGCCCGGCAATCCCCCTGACGGACGCCACTATTTCGGCTTCGAGCAAAGTCAGGAGGCGGTCTGGCTGGCCAGCTGGGAGGGCATCCTCAGCAGTGACGACCAGGGCCAGAGCTGGCAGGAGCATCCTGTCATCACCCCAGAGGTGCACCGCTCCGTGGCGATCGACGACCAGGGTCGCTGGTACCTCGGCAGCTATGGCGGCGGGCTTGTTCGCTTCGACGCCTCCACGGGGATCTCGGAGCCGCTGTCGAAGACCTCACCTGCCGGTTTCGTACGCCAGGTAGAGGTCGGAGACACGGTCTGGTTCACCGAGAAGGGGCAGCTGTGGCGCTTCGACGACCCTGACTGGACCTCCATCGAAGGCAGCGCAGAGGACATCTCCGTGGATGGCTCCACGTTGTTGGTAGCCGGCGAGGACGGAGTCCTGCGCTCGACGGACGGAGAGGTCTTCGTGCAGCTCCTCCAAGGCGACTTCGAGCACGTCGCCCTCGACGGGGAGCGCTGGGCCGCGCTGGACTCCGACGGCACCCTGACCCTCGACGGCGAGGTCGTGGGCGATGGCTATCAGGGCGTCAACGACATCGCTCTGGACGAGGGCGTCGTCGTGCTCTCGACGTCTGCCGGGCTGATCCGGACCGACGGCTCGGTCGAGCACGCCGGAGAGTGGGTCGAGGCCTGGGAGGACGGAGTCGCCCTGCTCGACGACGGGCACGTGGTCACGGACCTGGCGGTCGTCGGCGACATCACGCTCCGGAGCACACACGACGGCGTCTTCGATCAGGACGGCGACCTGGTCAGCAACGTGCTGCTCATCGACGCCGGCCACCCCGGCTGGAGCGGCGAGGCCATCGCCCACACCGACACCGAGTCGATCCGCTGGACCCGGCACGTCGTTTCCCCGTGGGAGAGCCTGAGCCTGTCATTCCACGGGGAGGGGCTCCGCCTCCACGGCGTCGGTACCGTGCTCGTCGACGGCGAGGAGGTCGAACCCTGCGCGCTGGTCTCGCCCGGCTACCACACGCTGGAGATCCCGGGACCGGCCGAGGTCGACGCAGTGGAGATCCTCCTCGGCCGTGGCTGGCAGGACCTGGACTGCGGCGAGGAGGAGGAGGAACCACCCAGCTCCCGCTGCGGAGGCTGCGCGTCCCTCGATCTGGCAGGCGGGGCCTGGCTTCTCGCCCTGCTCCTGGCCGCTCGGCGCGACCGCGGGTCGTGAGAGCCGAGTCGCCCAGCAACCTCCTGCGGCTGGTGGTGGTCGGTGGCACGGTGCTGCTGTTCTGGTGGATCTACGGGGGCATCGGGGTCATGCAGGCCGATGGGGTGGAGCTCCACACGCTGCCGACCCGGCTGGACGCCTGGATTCCACTGTCGCCCGCCTAGGTGCTCGTCTACCTGTTCCTCTTCCCCCAGGTCATCTCACCGCTGGCCATCGTCACGAGCCGACGCGTGCTCTGGCGCTCGTGGCTCGCCTTCATCCTCATGATCGCCGCGGGAATCCCCTTCTGGCTGCTCTTCCCGGTGACCGTGCCGCGTGAGCCTGTCCCGGTCACGGACCTCTGGTCCTACGGCCTCGCCCTCACGCGCTTCATCGACCCGCCGACGAACTGCTTCCCCTCGATGCACGTCGCAGACGCGGCCCTCGGCGCCCTCATCATGCGCCGGCACGACCGGAGGGTCGGCAACCTGCTGATCGCCACCACGGCCTTGATCTGGTACAGCACCGTCGCCCTCGACCAGCACTGGATCGTAGACGGCGCGCTCGGCCTCGCCATAGCCTTCACGGCCAACGCGCTGGCCTTCCGTGGCCTGCCCGAGACCGAGTTCCGGAGCCGCGCCAGCACCTGGCACGCCAGCTGGCTGGGCCTCTACGTGCTGCTCGTGCTCATCACCTCGTCCGGCTGGTGGACCGGCTGGGCCCTACCCTACCTGGACACACCGATCTGGCGCTGAGCGGCCCTCTCAGATCCCATCGTCACCCAGCACGAGCTGGTTCTCGGCCCACGGGAGCACCTCCCCTTGGTTGTCGTCGGCGGCCCCGAGGACGTTCCAGCCGACCTCCCGCCCATAGCCCAAGGTGAACGCCGCTTGGACTCCCACGGGCTCGTACCAGAGCAGGCCCTTGCTGTCGCTGCCCGCGTTGGCGCTGTAGGCGAAGGGGCGCTCTTCGCCCTGGTACTCGAACTCCTGGTCCCCGTCGTCGCCCCAGGCCAGGGCGATGTAGGCAGCGCTGACGAGCCCGAGCGCCGAGTAGTCGGTTCCGTCTGCGGAGATGGAGCTCAGCGACTCCTTCGCGGGCATGCCGATGGGCTGGAACTCGAAGCGCCCGTCGGCCCCAGCCTCCGCGAGTCCGTGCCACGGCGCCCGGTCGGTCGGGTCCCCGCTGATGAGCTCCTGGAAGAACTCGACGTTCCACAGGGTGACCGTGACCTGACCGTCGGGCAGCTCCGCGTCGACCTTCCCGGAGACGCCCTCCTCGGTCCGGTTCAAGGGCAAGAGGTTCGACTCGACGTCCCAGACGAAGAAGGACTGCTCGATGGCGTAGACATCCTTGATCTCTCCGACGTCCAGGTCCGGGATGCTGATCAGGTACCAGCCCGGCCCCTCGTCGAAGCCCGAGGCGTTCCCGGAGACGACGTGGACCAACAGGTCGGTGGAGTTGCCACCGACGATGGTGTCGGCCGGGTCGATCACGCCGTTTCCGTCGTCGACGTAGGCAACGAGCATGAACGTCGTGCCCGTCATCCCCTGGATGTCGTACTCCTGCTCTGCGGGGACGGCGTCGGGGACGCCGAGCTTGAAGGGCCGCTCCACGCCCGGGGAGAGGTCCTCGACGAGCGCCTCGTCCACGAGCTCGAAGACGTTCATGAAGGGCTCGGTCTCCGCCGCCCCGAAGATGAACTCGAAGCGAACGACACCCACGGTGACCCGGGGGAGCGCGTTCCGAGAGCTCCGGTCGGGGAGCATGTCCAGCGAGCCGCTGATCTCGATGACGTGGTCGTCACCAGAGTCACCGGAGTCCTCGGGGCCGACCTTGGTGCGCCAGTCGTAGTCGCTCTTCGTGATGAGCGCGCAAGCCGAGAGGAGGAACAGCATCTCGGGGAACCAGTCTACTCGCGGCTTCTCTGCGAATCTACTTGAAGGGAACTCTTGACAGGACAAGAGTAGTGGCGGTACTCATTCGAGGAGGACCGCGTCATGCTCCTGCTGCTGGGCTCACTGTCGATCTCCCCCGCGCACGCGAAGGACCTGCGCAAGCGCGTGGGCGTCGGGCTGGACAACCAGTTCGGCCATGTCTCCAGCTTCTCCGTGAAGGCAGGCATCCCGACACCGGATCCGGCCATCAACCTGCAGGTCCAGGGCACCTTCGGCCTCTCCGTGCTCGACGGCGCGGCGGACGACTGGTGGTTCGGCGGACGCGTGCTCTACGGCGTCGTCGCAGAGGACAACATGAACCTCTACGCGGCCGCAGGGGCCGGCTGGCGGGTGGCCGGTCGGGACAAGTCGCTCCGGCTCTACCCCGCCGTCGGCACCGAGTTCTTCCTCTTCGGGCTCGAGAACCTCGGCCTCTCCGCCGAGGTCGGCCTCGGGATCGACCTCGGCACCGGCGCTGACTTCTACAGCGTCGGCTCCGCCGCCGGCATGGGCGTCCACTACTACTTCTGAGGCTTCCGATGCTGCTCATCGCAATGACAGTGGGCTGCGCAGACTCCCCCTGCGCTGATGTCGACGGGAGCAAGCTCTATGTCTTCCCGCCGACCCAGGAACAACGGAGCGTGCCCTCGAACGCCCGGGTCTTCGAGACGATCCAGGACGCCCTGGACCACGCCGAGCCGGGCACGGCCGTGTGCGTCGCCGAGGGACACTATCGCGAGTCACCGACCGTCTACACGCCCGACGTGATGCTCTACGGCGCCGGCCCCGAGCGCACCGAGATCATCCCCGAGACCCTCCAGATACGAGCGCCAGGCACGACGGTCCTCAGCGTCGGGGCGGCCGGCGTCCACGTGCGTGGCTTCAGCCTCCGCCACGGCGCGACCGGCATCTACGTCGAGCCTGGCACCAGCGCGCTGGTCGAGGACGTCGCCCTGGAGGACAACGGCGTCGGCCTGCTCGCCCCGGAGCCTTCGGGGCTGGGTCTCGTGGGGCTCGACGTAGCGAGGAACACCAGCATCGGGCTGCTGGTCACCGCGAACCACGACTTCCCGACCGTGACCGTCCACGGGGGTCGTTTCGTCGGGAACGGCACCCTCGGCGAGAGCGAGGTCGGGGGCATCTACTCCGACACCGCGCTCGAGCTGCGCGGAGTCACCCTCCGCGACAACGTCGGAGAGCTGACAGCGGACGTCTTCACCCAGCGCGGCCTGACGCTCACCGACGTCGTACTCGAGCGGGCCGCGCGACTCGGAGGCGCCCCACGAATCTCCAGCCAGGACGGCCTCGTCGCCCGGGACCTCAGCGTCCACACCTACGGCAGCGTCGGCCTCGACATCGGCTGCCGGGAAGGAGGCGTAGAGATCGACAACCTCGCGCTGTCCGACGCCGGGGGTGGCGCCACCGGCCTGGTGCTGGAGGACTGTGTCGGCCGCATCGCCCACGCCACGCTGGTCGACACTACCCAGACAGCGCGTCCAGCGCTCTCCGGGACCGGAACGCTGGAGATCGTCAACACCGCCTTCGTCGGCTTCGGCGCCCCGGATCTCGATGGATCCCTCCAGACCGCCGCGGTCTTCACCGGGACGGCCTCTGACGCAGCGCTGATGCGGCCCCTGCCTGTCGATCCCGACCTTCGCCCGCAGAGCGACTCGCCGTTGATCGACGCCGGAGTGATGGTCGGCGTCGGCTCGGACCTGGACGGACGCCCGCGCCCCTCTGGGGACGCCCCGGACATCGGAGCTTACGAGTTGTACTGACCCCAATGCTGCTGTATTTTTCTCGCGCACCCGCGAGGAGGAGCAGGTGGCCGACAAGACGGGTCTTCGGAAGGGAGGAGTGGCTTGCTGCTCCTAGCAGTCGGCCTCGCCTACGGCGCCGCCTACCAGCCCGAGCTCGAGTGGCGCACGCTCGAGACAGAGAACTTCAACATCACCTTCCACCAAGGTGAGGAGCAGCTGGCCAACGAGCTCGGCTTCATCGCAGAGGACGTGCACGTCCGCCTGACCGCGGACATGCAGAACACTCCGAAGCGGGCGACCGAAGTCGTCCTCGTCGACCACACCGACATCGCCAACGGCTACGCGATGCGCTTGCCGGTGAACACGATCGTCATCTTCGTGACGGCCCCGCAAGAGGCCTCCGGACTGGCCCTGTACGAGGACTGGCTCCAGACGATCATGACCCACGAATACGCCCACATCCTGCACCTCGACACGGTGCGTGGGCCACCCCTGCTCCTGCGCTACGTGCTGGGTCGCGTGGTCAGCGTGAACGACCTCTCGCCGTGGTGGATCGTCGAGGGCAGCGCCACCTTCCAGGAGACCCGCCACACCACTGGCGGCCGAGGACGCAGCAACCACACCGACATGATCCTCCGCATGGCGGTGATCGAGGACGGCTTCCCCGAGCTCGGCCAGATGGACGGCTTCCTCACGCAGCCGCCGGGGGGCAACACGCGCTACCTCTTCGGACAGTCGCTGCTGTCCTACATCCAGCAGCACACAAGCGACGACGCCATCACGCGCTGGAACCTCAGCTACGGCTCCTGGGTCCCCTACTGGCTCCCTGCGAAGCAGGTCTTCGGCAAGGGGTACAGGGCCTGGTACGAGGAGTGGAAGGCCCACCTCGAGGGGGTCTACGAAGACCAGCAGATCGAGGTCGCCGAGCTGGGTGTCACCTGGCCGCAGCTGTTGATGAACGACGAGCTGGACGGTTCCTGCTCCGGGCCACGCTTCTCTCCCCAGGGGGACAAGCTCGCCTTCGCTTGCAGTGACCGGCGAGATGGCGCCAACGTCTACCTGGCTGACGGCGAGGGCGGCGAGATCGAGATCGAGGTCGAGGAAGGCTGGGCCAAGCAGTTCGCCTGGCGGCCCGACGGCGAGGCCTTCGCCTACAGCTCCACCCACATCGTCAACGACTACAGCCTCTACGAAGACGTCTACTTCCACGTCCTCGGCGAGGAGACCGCGGTCCGCCTCACGAGCGGAAAGCGAGCCAGGGACCCGGAGTTCAGCCACGACGGCGCGGATCTGCTCGTCGTGACCAACGAGGTCCAGAACAACAACCTGGCGCGGATGCGCATCGACCAGAGCCTCGAGGAGCTGACCGAATACGCGGATCACACGCAGCTCTCCACGCCACGCTACTCGCCGGATGGGCGCTACATCGCGCTGTCCGCCTGGATGGACGGAGATCGGGACATCTGGATCTTCGAGGCCGACGGGACGCCCTATCGCCGCGTGACGATGGACATGTACACCGATCGGGACCCGACGTGGTCCGCGGACGGAGAGCGGCTCTACTTCTCCAGCGATCGCTCGGGCATCTCGAACATCTACGCCGTGGACCTGGAGACCGAGCAGCTCTGGCAGGTCACGAACGTGCTCTCCGGAGCCTTCCAGCCCACCGTGCGCGCCGACGAGCAGGTCATCGCCTGGCTCCACTACACCCACAACGGCTACCGAGTCGCGCTCATGGAGCTCCAGCCGGAGGCCTGGCGGGATCGCGGCCTGCTGCCCCGGCCGCTGGTCCACGGCGGGCCGCTGTCGTCCTGCTTGCCCGGAGAGCCAGGAGACCGGGTGGCCCAGAGCGGTGGCGTGGCTGGCTTCGAAGAGCACCCCGGGATGCGTGGGCACACGCCCCGGCCCATCCACACGGTCCTGGACCAGCCGGTGAAGGGTCCGGATCTCGACGACATCGCGGAGGCGGACGAGGACAAGGGCGAGCACGACGACGAGTACCCCTTCGACTTCGAGGTGCGGGACTACGAGGCCCTCTCGACCCTGGTCCCGCCTCGCTACGTGCTGCCGACGATCTACAGCACGAGCACGGGCTTCATGGGGGCGCTGTCGACCAGCGGCGTCGATACCCTGCGACGGCACGGCTACAGCATCTACGCGACCTACCGGACGGACGCGAACTTCGCCGGCGGAGGCGCCGCCTACACCTGGAACCGGTGGAAGCCGATCTTCAGCTGGGGCGCTCACACCTACGTCGTGCCCTACGGCAAAATCTACCGGCAGCAGACGCCGGAGCCCGGCGCCAACATCCCCGTCGTCCAGGAGACCGACCGCCAGTACTGGGACCACCGGACGCGCTTCTGGACCGCCGCCAGCGTCTCCCGCCGCGAGCGCACGGCCATCTATGCCCGTTACACCGGTGTCTACCGGACACCCAAGGACAAGCCGGGCCCGCACGCCTACCGGGACTTCCTGCCCACCCGGGGCTTCCTCAGCACGATCGGCGGCGGCTGGCGCTACGCGAAGGGCAAGGTCTACACCTACTCGATCGCGCCAGAGGACGCGCGAGTCCTCGCCCTCGACGCCGAGTGGACCTCTCCCTGGCTCGGCTCCTACACGCTGGACACGAGCGACAAGCCGGTCGCCTTCAATCGCATGCAGGTCAGCGGCGAGGTGCGCGAGTTCGTCTCCCTGCCCTGGGCCTACAACCACGTCCTCGCGATGCGCGGCGCGGCTGGCATCAGCTTCGGTGACCAGCTCCGCTACGGCGCCTTCCGGCTCGGCGGCAACTACGGGGAGAGCGGCTACTACCGCCTCCCGGACGAGTGGAAGAGCCTGCGGGGCTACCCCGTCGCGACCGTAGGAGGCAACGGCTACTACCTCAGCTCCATCGAGTACCGCCTGCCGCTCCGCCGGCTGGACTGGGGCCCGGGCACGCTGCCCCTGTTCCTCCGCACGCTGCACGGCGCCGCCTTCATGGACATAGGTGACGCCTTCGACGAGCTGACCGAGCTGCAAGAGCCCACAGCGATTCGCGACGGCGGCGCGGTCCTCCCCTTCCGCCCGCCTCTGGTCGGAGTCGGCGCCGAGCTGCGGCTCGGCACCATCGTCGGCTGGGGCCTCGGCTTCAACACCCGCGCCGGCTACGCCATCGGGCTGACCCGCTCCGACTACTACGCGCCGACGGACCTGCAGACCTTCTACTTCCGGATCGGCAGCTCCTTCTGAGGCCGCTCAGGGGTCTCCGTAGATCCAGCGGTAGGTCATCAGGTAGCCGAGGACGCGGCGGGTGTAGCGGCGGGTCTCCGAGTAGCTGATGTTCTCTGCGAACCAGTCGACCTCTGGGGGCTCCGCGTACTCGACCAGCCAGCGCTCGACGGCCTCAGAGCCACCGTTGTAGCCCGCGATGGCCAGCGGGAGCCTGGGCTCGACCCCCGCGCCGTGGAAGCGGACGTAGAGCTCGCCGATCTCGGTCGTGCCAAGCCAGGCGTTGTAGCCGGGGACGTAGAGCCGGTCGGGGTCGTAGGGATCCCCGGGCAGGCGCTGGGCGTGGAGCTCTCCAGCGAGATCAGGCATCAACTGCATCAGCCCGCGGGCCCCGGCGAGGCTGGTGACGCTCGGGTCCAGGGCTGACTCCGCGGTCATGATCGCGAAGGGCAGCAGGGGATGAAGTCCGTACTCCGCTGCGGCGCCCTCGACGACGAGCCTCTCCGGACGCGGGTAGCAGGCGGTGGTGGCGATGGGAGACTCGCCGGCTCGCCAGGGCTTGGAGCACCACGGCTTCGCCAGGGCCTGGGCGTCCTTGTAGGCGCCGACCTCGACGAGGAGGTGGGCATAGGACAGGGCCGTGGTCTTGCCCTTGGCCTTCGCCGCCGGGATCGCGGCGACGAGGCGCTCCCGGGCCCAAGCGAACTGGCCGGCTTCATAGAGCGCGATGCCGAGGCTCACGTCCTCGTTGGAGGCGACGAAGGCTGGGTCGAGCTCCGGCACCTCCACCTCTGGGATACCCGGGAAGGTGCGACCCAGTCGCTCGGCCGCGAACCAGGCATGCCCGCTCACCGGGTAGCTCTTCAGGAGCCGGGACAGGGCCGCCGTCTCCCCCGCCGCGTCGCCTTGCATGCCGCGAATCCGTGCCTTCCAGTACAGGGCCTGGGGCGCGAGGCTGGAGCTCCCGTGCTTCGCGAGCAGCGTATCGAGCCAGCCCTCGGCCTCCTCCAGCTGCCCGAGGCGCAGGCACGACCAGCCCAGGAACCAGTAGGTCTCGTCCGCGTGCTTCGTCGAGGGCCGGCGCTCGAGGTGGTCGGAAAAGAGCGGGATCGCGTCGGTCAGGCGCCCCTCGTCGTATGCGAGGTAGCCGAGCTTGTAGCTGGCCGTGTCGGCCCGCTTCGTCGACGGGTAGAGCTCGATGAGGCGCGCGTAGTAGTCCGCCGCCGCGGCATAGTCGCCGGTCCGCGATGTGCCCAGGGCGTAGTGGTAGAGCGTCTCGGCGCCGCCCTTCGTCCCAGGCTCGGTGGGAGACAGCTCGGCCATCACCGCCATCGAGCGCGGGTAGTCCTTGGCCGAGAACAGCGCCATCGCGAGCTCGTGGGTCCAGCTCGCGTCGCTGCGTCCGGTCGCCTCGCCGATGGCGTCGTAGAGCGGGATGGCCTCGCCCGCCCGGTAGACCTTCACCAGGTTTCGGGCTCGCGTCAGGGCGAGCTCCTGCCCTTCGGCAGTGCCGACATCCGGCACCGGTGAGCCCATCGCCGCGAGGCGCTCGGCGCTGGCGGCCGAGTAGGGGCTCTTGACGTTCTTCGCCCAGTTGGAGCGGTGGGCATCGAGGGCCGCGTCGAGGTCCCCGCGCCCTTCGGCGCCCACGGCTAGCCAGTACAGAGCCTCGCCGGTGCTGTCTCCGCCGAGCAGCCCGCGCAGGTGTGGTCGGGCGTCCATGCTGCGACCGGCGCCGACCAGAGCGCGGCCGTAGAGCATCGTCGCGTCGTCCCCAGCGGTCCCCGGCAGATCGACCCCCCGAACGGTCTCCACCACGAACTCAGGGTCGTCCTCTACCCATCCCTGGGCGATGAGGACCCGAGCGTAGGGGTCGAGCGGCCCACCGCCGAGGTAGGCGACGAGGTGCTCCGCGTGGCCGCATCGGGCGAGCGCCATCGCCTCTTCCATGTCGGCGACGTCACCAACGAGGGTGATGACCTCGCCGCAGTCGCCCCGTCGAAGGGCGGTGAGCAGGTCGGCCGGAAGGGCGGCACGGGCGACCGGAAGGAAGGCGAGCAGCATCAGCGCCCCGCAGTGAGTCAGCGAATGTCGAGTTCGACCGGCATCAGCGCCAGAGGTTCGTTCGGATGGGCCGCGAGGAAGTCCACGAACTCCATGAGAGCGCCTGCCGACTCCACGGTCTTCAGCAGACTACCGAGTCCGAGGGTCCCGACCACCACCTGAGCCGCACCGGGGATCATCTCCATCAGCCAGGAACGGGCGGGGCGCACGACGACATCGATACGGCGCCAAGGGCGACCCGGGGCGATCCCCGCCTTGGAGCGGGCGCGCCGGATTGCTTCTTCGAGCCCTCCGAGGTCATCGACGAGTCCGACCTCCTTGGCTCGGCGTCCGGTCCACACGCGGCCGCGGGCGACGGCCTCCACCTCGTCGTAGGTACGTCCCCGGCCCTCGCTGACCCGACGGACGAAGCCCTCGTAGGTCTGCTCCAGGCGCTCGCGGAACTTGGCCCGCTGGTGGTCGTCGAAGGGTCGGTCCGGCTGGTACAGCCCCACGTTGCGTCCTCGGTCGATGGCTTCTGTGAAGACCCCGAGCGCGGCGCTCCCCTTCCCGGTGACCAGCTTTCCGCCCACGACCCCGATGGACCCGGTCATCGTGCCCGACCGCGCCACGATGCTGTGGACGGGGGCCGCGATGTAGTAGCCGCCGCTGGCAGCGACGTCGCCGAAGCTGGCGATGACCGGCTTTTTCTTGGCCAGGAGCTCGACCTCGTGCCAAATGAGGTCGCTGGCGAGCACCGAGCCCCCCGGCGACTGGATGTGCAGCACGACCGCGTCCACCTTGTCGTGGTCCCGCACCGCTCGCAGCATGGGCACCACCTCCGTCGGCGAGATGCGCGGCCGCGCCGAGGGGCCGCTGGCGGTGCTCACCCCACCCTCGAGGTGCACGACGGCGACCAGGGGATCCGGAGAGAGGAAGTCGTCCACGCGCCGGGCGGTGCGCATGAGCATCTCGACCCCGCGGTAGGGCACCCTACGCACGTCGACGCCCAGGAGCTCCTCGAGCAGTCGGTCGACGGCGTCCTCGTACCCGACGATGTCGATGAGCCCGGCTTCCTTGGCCTCCTCGGGGTGCAAAGGCGCCCGATCGATGAGCGCCTGGACGGTGCCCTCGTCGAGCTCCCGTGACTTCGCGAGACAGCCGACGAGATCCTCGTGCAGATCGTCGATCAAGCCACTGATGGCCTCGCGGTTCTCGGCAGAGGGGTGCTCGCGGGTGAAGGTCTCGCCGAGGCTCTTGTACTCGCCGGCCGCCTCGACGTCGAAGCGGAGCCCCAGGCGCTCCAGGAGCGGCCCGATGAAACGCAGGCGTCCACCGATCCCGACGACGCCGACCTCTCCCATCGGCGGCACGATGATCCGGTCAGCCGCGGTCGCGAGGTACATGCCCGCGTTGCCGGGGGATGGCGCGAAGACCACGACGAGCTTGCCGAGGCCCCTCACCCGCAGGAGCCCGGCATGCCACTCCTGGAGCGTGGCCCAGCCCCAACCGATGCCGGAGACCTGGAGCACGACACCCTTGACCTCGCGAGCGGAGATCGCCTGCTCGAGGTTGCGGAGCAACAACAGCGGGTGCTTGATGTTGCCGTCGAGGCGCAGATCGATGACG
This sequence comes from Myxococcota bacterium, assembly GCA_036012755.1. Lineage (GTDB taxonomy): Bacteria > Myxococcota_A > UBA796 > UBA796 > CAJQPC01 > JAAESX01. Next base: position 36,020 of record DASCPX010000105.1, read on the forward strand.
CCGGCGGGACCGAGACGTGCCTTCGCGCCAGCGTTGAGGCCCTGGGCGAGGAGGAAGCCCAGCGGGCGCGTGACCAGACGCAACAGATCCTTGACCAAAGAGCCTCCCAGAAGGCGGAACGAGAGCCTAATGACTACACTCTAAACACCCCGAAGTCAGCTCGGAAACGCTCAGCCAGGAAGCAGTCCTCATGAAGTTCAGGTTGAGCACCACAGAGGCGGCCCAGGTCGAGTTCGTCCCGGTCGGCGACCTCGTCGATCTCGCTGTGGAGCTCGATCACATCCCGGACCAGGACATCGATCGACTCGAGCTCCTGGCCGAGTTGATCCCCAGGCTCTACGAGTTGGCGCAGCGAGATGGGCTGCCGTTCTCCAAGTACGACGCAGAGGACCTCGCCGAGCTTCCGACGGAGCACCGCGCGGCCCTCGCCGAGGCGATGGGCTGGGACTCCGACGTGTCAGCGATCCTCAGAGGCGGCGGCAAGGTCTACCGGAGATACGCGAAGAACAAGAAAAACTCGCAGATCGCGCTGTTGCTCCCTTGCCTCTTGCGACCCCTGGCGAGGCACGCCGCAGAGCGGGGCGGCTAGAGGCCGCTCGCAAACGAAAAGACAAGAAGGAAGCCGGTCTATTGACCGCGCCTTCGAGCCTGAACTAAGTCATGTAGCTGTACCACCCGGGCGCAGTGCGCGCTCCAGGAGCACCACGTGGCCACCAAGACCTGTCCCAGCTGCAGCGAGGAAGTCCCCCTCGCGGCGCCGCGCTGCAAGCACTGCTTCCACGACTTCACCGAGACCGCCCCCAACAAGGGGCGGGGCATCGTCGGACTCCTCGGCCTCATCGCCGCCATGTGTGTCCTGGGCGGTGCGGTCCTGTTCTTCGTCAACCAGCGGGCCGGCCAGGAGATGATCGTCATCGACGAGGAGACCAGCTCCATCGTCTTCACGACGAAGTTCGCCGACCACACAGAGACCGAGCGCGTGCGCTTCGACGATGTCAGCAACGTCGAGGTCGTCATGGGCGGCAGCACTGCGACCTGGGAGGTCGCGATCCTGACCGTGGACGGCTCCCGGCGAGTCGTGAACCTCTCTGACGACAAGTCGCTCAAGGGCTACGCGGAGCACATCGCGGCCGTCATGGACAAGCCGCTGGTGGAGAAGAGCGAGGCCCGTGGTTTCGGCGACCTCGGAACCGGCGGAAAGAAGGTCGAGTAGGTGGAGCAGGCCCTAGGGCGCCTGACACGCGACCTCGCGATCGATCTCGGCACCGCCAACACGCTGGTGTGGGCGGAAGGCCGCGGCGTGGTCCTCGACGAGCCGAGCGTGGTCGCCGTCACGACAACGGACGCCGGGACCTATGGCGACGTGCTCGCGGTGGGCACAGAGGCTCGAGAGATGCTCGGGCGCACGCCCAGCGGCATCGTCGCCATGCGACCCATCCGCAACGGCAGCATCGACGACTTCCAGGTCACCGAGGAGATGTTGCGCGCCTTCATTCGACGGGCCGGGGGTGCCGGCATGGTCAAGCCCAGGGTGGTGGTGTGCGTTCCCCTCGGCCTGACAGAGGTCGAGAAGCGCGCCGTCCACGAGTCCACGCGCGCTGCCGGGTCGCGCGACGTCGTGCTCATTCCCGAGCCCATGGCTGCCGCCCTGGGAGCGGGCCTTCCGGTGCTGGAGGCGGTCGGGTCCCTGGTCATCGATGTCGGTGGTGGGACCACGGAGGTGGCGGTCATCTCGCTCGGCGGACCCGTCGCGGCGCGGTCGCTGCGAGTGGGGGGCGACGCGATGAATGCAGCCATCGCCGACTGGGTCGCCGAGCACGAGGGACTTCAGATCGGTGAGCGCACGGCAGAAGCCCTGAAGATCGAGATCGCTACGGCCGCGCGCCTGAAGGAGCCCCTGGTCTCGAGCGTGAAGGGGCGTGACGCGCAGACCGGCATCCCCCGACAGACCCAGGTGACGAGCGAGCATCTGCGAGCGGCGCTGCAGGAGCCACTCGCCGAGATCGTAGAGGCGATCAGGTCCGTGCTCGAGTCGACCTCTCCCGAGCTCTCGGGCGACGTGCTCGAACACGGCCTGGTGCTCGCCGGGGGCGGCGCGCTCCTGCGCGGCTTCGAACACTACCTGCGCGAGGCCACCGGGCTGCCGGTGTCGAGGGCCGAAGACCCCGCTCGCTGCACCGTGATGGGCGCTGGCCGGGCGCTCGAGGACAAGGCCATCCTGGAACGCATCAGGCTCTCCTGAGCTCGAGCCCGTCCTCCCCGACGGACAGCCAGGTGTGTTGGTGGAGGAAGTCGCCCAGGTTCACGTAGGTGCCACCCGGCAGCGCTCGAACATCGGGCGCGTGAGAGTGCCCCATCACGACCACATCCGCGGCACCCAGCTCCTCGACCGCGAGCGCGACCTGCGCCTCGATGAGTGAGGCGTTCGGCTCTCCCACATAGGAAGCCCCCGCGAGGCCGAGCCCGATGCGCTGGGCCCGGGCCGGACCGACCAGACGCATCAGGCCCGCGTAGGCCGGTCCCCGGAGGAGACGCCGCGTGAGCCTGTAGCCGAGCGTGCGATCGGCTTCGTCACCGTGGATGAGCACGAAGCGACGTCCGCCCAGCTCCACCTCGATGCGGTCGCTGACGACGATGCCGAGCTCACGGAACAGGGGCGCAGCGCCGAAGTCGTGGTTGCCCGGCACGAAGTGCACCGCGGCCCCCCGTCCTTGCAACCGCGCCAGGGCGTCCATGACCGGGCGGTGCTCCGCGAAGGCCAGGTCTCTCCCACCCCACCACCACTGGAACAGGTCCCCCAGCAAGAAGACCTGCGGCGCATCGAAGGAGTCGAGCAACGCGGTGAGCCGACCCTGGTTCGGATCGTCCAGCCCGTTGAGATGGGCGTCCGAGATCATGGCCGCGAGCATCGTCAGCACGCTAACCGAATGAAGTGAGCACTCCCCTCGCCGAGCGCATGCGGCCCCAGAGCCTGGACGAGATCGTCGGCCAGGAGCACGTCCTGGGACCAGACGCGAGCTTTCGCCGCGGCTTGTCCTCTGGCCTGCGAAGCGTGCTGTTGTACGGCCCGCCGGGCTGTGGCAAGACCACCCTCGCCCGCTTGCTCGCCCAAGGCAGGGAGCTCGTCACGCTCAGCGCAGTGCTCGCCGGGAAGAAGGAGCTCATGGAGGTCGTCCAGCGCGCCCGCACACCTGGGCTGCTGGGCCGCGACATCGTCCTCTTCGTGGACGAGATCCACCGGTGGAACCGAGCGCAACAGGACGCCCTGCTACCCCACGTCGAGGACGGAACGCTGACGCTGGTCGGGGCGACCACGGAGAACCCGGGCTTCCAGATCCGACGAACGCTGTTGTCCCGCATGGAGCTGGTCACCCTCCGGGCCCTGTCGGAAGACGACCTGGTCGTGTTGATGCAGCGCGCACTCCAGAGCGAGCGAGGACTCGACGGCTCGGTGAGCGCGACGGAGGCGGGCCTGCGCGTCATCGCTCGTGTCGCGGGTGGAGACGGGCGCTGCGCCCTGGGCCTCCTGGAGCGAGTAGCAGACACAGGCGTGATCTCCGAGCAGACCGTGGCCGAGCGCCTGGACCGCGACGCGGCCTCTCTCTCCCTGGACTCCGATGAGCACTTCGCGCTGGCCTCTGCGCTGGTCAAGTCGATGCGAGGCAGCGACCCGGACGCGGCGCTGTACTACCTGGCGCGCATGCTCGAGGCCGGCGAGGACCCCATGTTCATCGCGCGCCGCCTGGTGATCTTCGCGAGCGAGGATGTCGGCAACGCCGACCCGCGGGGCCTCATCCTGGCCTCGTCTGCGGCCCAGGCCGTCCACCTCATCGGCATGCCCGAGGCACGCCTGGTCCTGGCCCATGCTGCGACCTACCTGGCCACCGCACCCAAGAGCAACGCCTCCTACCTGGGACTGCAGCGCGCCCTCAAAGAGGTCAGGCGCACGGGGAAGCGGCCCGTGCCACACCACCTCCGCAACGCCGCCACAGACCTGGATCGAGACGCCGGGATTGGAAAAGGCTACCGATATCCACATGATGCGGAATACGGCGTGGTGGACCAGCAGCACCTCCCAGAGGGCATCGAGGGCGGGTACTACGAGCCCAGGCCCTGGGGCAACGAGAGGCTCATCGCCGAGCGGCTCGCCTGGTGGCGTCAGAAGCTGGCGGAGCGCTGACGCCAGACAGAGAGACCCCCCGGGAGCCAAGAGGCTCGACCGGGGGGTCTGAGGTGTGGACGGCGATGACCTACTCTCCCACCGCGTGACCGCGGCAGTACCATTGGCGCTGGGAGGCTTGACTTCCGTGTTCGGTATGGGAACG
>DASCPX010000106.1:0-1006 GCA_036012755.1 Myxococcota bacterium
GGTTTAGGGTTTAGGGTTTAGGGTTTAGGGTTTAGGGTTTAGGGTTTAGGGTTTAGGGCGTTCCTTGGAAGTGCGCGCGCTGAGGTTGAGGCCCCCCCATAAAGTGGTTGGGGGCCTCTACCTCTGGGCGCGCGCGCAAGTAAATGTATACCCACCCCTACCACCCACAGTAAACCTTTTAGGGTTTAGGGTTTTTCTCCCCCCATCCCCCTATCAAGGGGGGGCTTACGGGCTAAAGCCCGTGGCTCGATTCTCACGACTTGGGTTAGTTCCGCGTGCGCTCGCATTTGGTCAGCAGGCTTTCGCGCGCGGTCGCCGGCCCCAGGAAGAGGCCGCGTGAGCATGTTGGGGGAGAGCGTGTGGACGACTCTCCCCCAATATGCTCGCAGGGGTGGGTGCATGTAGCGAGGGTTGAAATCAAGCCCTGGGTTTAGACACCCGGTTCGTCCAGCCCTGGAGGTTCGAAGCCCAGCCTGGGGGTTCGAAGTCCAGCCCTGGAGAGTTGAAATCACGCCTTGGGTTTAGGCGTTGGGTCCTTGAGGAGGCGCCGCGCCCTTTGAATGCCCCGTCGTGCCCGGGCGGTTCGAAGTCCAGCCCTGGAGGGTTGAAACCACGTCTTGGGTTTAGGCGTTGGGTCCTGGAGGGGGCGCCGCGCCCTTTGAATGCCCCGCCGTGTTCGTTGGAAGGGGTGGGGGGGCGCGGGGGGGTGGGTATGGCACCCCCCGTCAAGAGCGAACCCCCAAAAGAACGCAGGAGGTTCAAATCCTCGAAATGGCCCTGAAGGCCCCGAGGCCAAACTGGGCCCTGGACATGCACAGAAACACGCCCCTGGGAACGTCTCTGGGAGGCTTTCAATTTTGGAGTATTTCGGGGGGGGTCGCGTATATAACGATTTTGGTGGTTGCATTTGGTCAGCAGGCTTTCGCGCGCGGTCGCCGGCCCCAGGAAGAGGCCGCGTGAGCATGTTGGGGGAGAGCGTGTGGACGACTCTCCCCCAATATGCTCG
>DASCPX010000107.1:0-87827 GCA_036012755.1 Myxococcota bacterium
TGCTTGTCGCCGAAGAGCCTGCCGAGCCAGCCCTTCGGGTGGAGGCCGACGCGCTTTCCCAGGTGGTAGACGATCAGGTCGCCCGTGAGCACGCCGATGTACCCGACGATCCACGCGTCCACCCACGAGGCCGGTCCGGTCCGGGCCAGGACACCCGCGACGGCCAGGGAGACGTCCTCTGGAATCGGCAGCCCCACTGCGGTCAGCACGAGGGCGATGAAGACCGCGACGAGCCCGTACTCGAGGAGGGTGTCCATGATCCGCGCCCCTGATACCTGCTCACGCGCATGAAGCAAGCAACTGCGGCCTTTGACCTCCCTGGACCGGAGCACACGCGACGCCTCGGCGCGTTGTTGGGGTCGACGGCCTCGGAGGGAGCGACCCTGGCTCTCGACGGCGAGCTCGGAGCAGGCAAGACCACCTTGACCCAGGGGCTCGGCGCCGCGCTCGGAGTCGAGGGTCCAGTGACCAGCCCGACTTTTCAGCTGCTGTTCGTCCACGAGGGACGCCTGAGGCTGTTCCACGCGGACCTCTACCGACTCGGCGACGCCTCGGAGCTCACCGAGCTGGGCTTCGACGAGGTCCTCGGCACCTCTGGTGTCTCGGTGATCGAGTGGGCCGGGCGCTTTCCCGATGTGCTCCCAGGTGATTACCTGCAGCTGACGCTGACCTACGAGGGGGATGGACGATGCGCGCACGCAGAGGCACGAGGAGCCTGCTCGAGCGGCTGGCTGGAGCGGACGCAGGCGGGCTGGGACCGGTAGCGGTCGTCGCCTGCCTGGGGCTCGCGCTCCTGGCCACGACCCTGGGCGTGGAGAGCGTCGGCTCCCTGGACCCGAAGGGCCACGAGCTCGCGGTGCTCGGAACGATCGACGTGAACACGGCCACGGTCGATGAGCTCCAGGCCCTGCCTGGAATCGGTCCCAGTCTCGCCGGGCGCATGGTCGAGGCCCGTCCTTTCGATGAGGTGGCGGACCTCGAGCGCGTCGTCGGGATCGGTCCCGTCACGCGCGCCAGGCTCTCTCCCTTCGTGGTGGTCGCGCGTTAGTACCCGGGGTCTTGATCTACCTCGACCACAACGCGACCTCGCCACCGCACCCCCAGGTGCTCGGCGAGGCTCTGCCCCTGCTCACCGAGCACTGGGGCAACCCGAGTTCGTCGCACTCGCTGTCGCGCAGGCCCATCGAAGCCGTCGAGCGTGCTCGCCAGCGCCTGGCCACGTGGGCCGGCTGCCTGCCGAAGGAGGTGGTCTTCACGAGCGGGGCGACAGAGGCCAACCACCTCGCCCTGCGCGGCATCGACAGGCCAGGGCGCCCCTTGTTCTCGGCGGTGGAGCACCCCTCCGTGCGAGCTCCGGCAGAGGCCCTCGGAGGCGAGGTCCTTCCTGTCGACCGCCGGGGAGCGCTGGACCTCGCCGCGCTGGAGCGACAGCTCACCGAGCGGACCTCGCTCGTGAGCGTGATGGCAGCCAACAACGAGACCGGGGTGCTCCAGGACCTCGACAGCGTCGCCGAGGTGGTCCACGCCGCCGGCGCGCTGTTGCACGTGGACGCGGCCCAGGTCGTCGGTCGCCTGCCTGCGCCGAGCTGCTGGGACCTGCTGACGGTCACCGGCCACAAGTCCGGAGGCATCAAGGGTGGGGGTGCCCTCTGCATTCGCGAGGGGCTGAAGGTCGAGGCCCAGACCCTCGGCGGGGGCCAGGAGCGCGGGCGCCGGAGCGGCACCGTGAACCCAGCGCCGCTGGTGTCTCTCGGGGTCGTCGCCACGCTCGTCCATGGACCCGAGATCCGCGCCATGCGCGACCGCCTCCAGTCGGCTTGCGTCGAGCTCGGTGGTGTCGTCACGGCGGCTGGTGCGCGGCGCCTGTCCAACACGCTGAACGTGCGCTTCCCGGGCGTCTCGGGGGAGCTCGTCGTCATGGGGATGGACCTGGAGGGCATCTGTCTGTCCGCCGGCTCCGCCTGTCACTCCGGCGCCGCGACCGCCAGCGAGGTGCTCCGGGCCATGGGCATCGAGACAGCGGACATCGTGCGCCTCAGCCTCGGGTGGAGCACCACGGAGGCAGACATCGACACGGCCATCGTCACCCTCGAGCGTGTCCTCGGGCGCATCCGTGCACAGGGTGTGGCATGAGGGTCGTGGTTGCCATGAGCGGGGGAGTCGACAGCTCCACCACCGCGGCGCTCCTGCAGGAGCAGGGGCACGAGGTGGTGGGCGTCCACATGAGGCTGCACGACGCGTCCTCGGGCCGGCCGGGGCTCTGCTGCGGCCTGGATGATGCCCTCGACGCCCGGTCCGTCGCCGACCGGCTCGGCATCGCCTTCCACGTCATGGACCTCCGCCGGGCTTTCCAGGAGGCGGTGATCGACGACCTCGCCCAGACCTACCTCGAGGGCGGGACGCCGAACCCCTGCGTGCGGTGCAACGGGGTGCTGAAGTTCCGCGTGCTCCTCTCCAGGGCGCTCGCTCTCGGCGCAGAGGCCCTCGCCACTGGCCACTATGCGCGCGTGCTCGAGGGGAGGCTCCACAGGGCGCTGGACGAGGACAAGGACCAGTCCTACTTCCTGTTCCCCATCGAGCCGGAGGCCCTGGAGCGTACGCTCTTCCCGCTCGGGGATCTGCCCAAGGACCAGGTGCGGGAGCTGGCCCGGCGCTTTGGCCTGGTCACGGCGGACAAGGCCGAGTCCCAGGAGATCTGCTTCATCCCGGAGGGCGACCACGCCCAGTTCATCGCCGAGCAGCGCCCGGGGGTCAAAGGGAGCGGGGACATCGTCGACCTCGACGGTCGAGTGCTCGGTCGCCACGACGGCTACTGGCGGTACACCGTCGGCCAGAGACGCGGGCTGCGGGTCGCGCTCGGAGTGCCGGTCTACGTCGAGCGCGTCGAGCCCGACACCCACCGCGTCGTCGTCGCGGCGCAGGACCATCTCTGGCACCACGCGCTCCAGGCGGGCGACTGGACCTGGCAGGAGCGCCCGGAGGAGGGCGCGTCGGTCCACGCTCGCATCCGTCACCGCGGGGCGCTCGTGCCCTGTCACCTGGAGGGAGACATCGTCTGCTTTCACGAGCCCGCCTGGGCTGTCGCTCCGGGCCAGGCCGTCGTGCTCTACTCGGGTGACCGGGTGCTGGGGGGCGGCTGGATTCGTCGGGTCGTTCGCGACTCCAGGGGCGCAGCATGACCCCGGAGACACTCCAGGAGCGCGTCGGCGTCCAGTTCAAGGACACCGTGCTGCTGCACCAGGCCCTGACGCACCGCTCCTTCTCGGAGGAGACCGGAGGGCTGAACAACGAGCGCCTCGAGTTCCTCGGCGACGCCGTGCTGGAGCTGACCGTGACGGAGATGCTCTTCCGGCGGGTCCCCGAGGCCACGGAGGGCCAGCTCTCCCGGATCCGGGCTCACCTCGTCCAGACACGACGCCTGGCGGAGGTCGGCCGCAGCTGGGGAATCGGCGAGGCGCTCTCGCTCGGTCGGGGCGAGCTCCGGAGCGGAGGGCGGGACAAGGACTCCCTGCTCGCGGACGCTGTCGAAGCCCTCGTCGGCGCCCTCTACCTCGACCAGGGTCTCGGCCCGGTCTCCGAAGTGGTCGAGCGCAGCTTCGAGCCCTGGGTCAGCGAGATCGACGACCCCTCCGTCTACGGCGTGGACCCGAAGAGCCAGCTCCAGGAGCTCACGATGGCGCGGTGGCGCCTGCTCCCGAAGTACGAGCTCCTGCACACGGACGGCCCTGCCCACGCCAAGAGCTACAGCGTGCGCGTGCTCGTCGGCGACAAGGTCGAGGCCGAGGGCACTGGGAGCAGCAAGCGCAAGGCCCAGCGGGCCGCAGCCCGGATGGCACTCCTGAAGATCGAGGGGGTGCTGTGAGCGCTCCCTTCCGCTGCGGCTACGTCGCCATCGTCGGACGTCCGAACGCCGGCAAGTCGACCTTGCTCAACACGGTGCTGGGCCAGAAGGTGAGCATCACCTCGAAGAAGGCCCAGACGACGCGAAACCGCGTCATCGGCATCCTCAACCGCGAGGGCTCCCAGGTCGTGCTCGTCGACACGCCGGGACACCACGAGGCCTGGTCGCGCATCAACAAGGCCATGGTGCGCGAGGTCGACGCGGCCCTCGCAGAGGTCGACGCCGTGCTGTTGCTCGTGGACCTCGTCCCCGCGGTGAAGGCCGCCAGGGCAGGGAAGTCGGTGCTCTCGAAGGGAGACGAGGTGCTGCTCGAGCGCTGCGCCGCGACCAGGCGTCCGGTGATCCTCGGGCTCAACAAGATCGATCTCATCGAGCGAGAGTGGGCGCTCCCGGTGCTTCAGAAGTGGTCGGAGTGCCACGACTTCCAGGCGCTGATCCCGCTGTCCGCCCTCGACGGTGACAACGCCGAGGAGATCGTCGGCCAGCTCATCGCCGTGCTGCCGGAGCACCCGCCGATGTTCCCGATCGACCAGCTGATGGACACCACGGAGCGCTTCGTCGTCTCCGAGATCATCCGCGAGAAGCTCTTCCACAACCTGGACCAGGAGCTGCCCTACTCGGTCGCGGTGACGGTGGAGCGCTTCGACGAGTCAGAGCGGGACACCCCCCAGAAGCGCGTCAACATCCTCGCGACCATCCTCGTCGAGCGGCCCTCGCAGAAGGGGATCGTCATCGGCAAGGGCGGCTCGATGCTCAAGCGTGTCGGGACCCAGGCCCGCCGCGAACTCAACCGCATCCTCGACGCCCGCGTCCACCTGGAGCTGCACGTCCGCGTCCAGAAGGACTGGACCAGCTCGGCCCGGGTGCTCAAGGACCTCGGGCTGGAATCATGAGCCTCCCTGTCGTCGCCGTCGTCGGCCGGCCCAACGTCGGCAAGTCCACCCTCGTGAACCGCCTGGTCGGCGAGCGGGTCGCCATCGTTCACGACACCCCCGGGATCACCCGGGATCGGCACTACGCCACCTGCAGTCGCTACACGGACCAGGAGATCCTCGTCGTCGACACCGGCGGACTCGAGCCCCACTTGGACGATGACCTCTTCAAGTCCATGCGAAGCCAGGCGCTGATCGCCGTCGACGAAGCGGACGCCGTGATCTTCCTCGTCGACTCCAGGGCTGGCATGACCCCCATGGACGCAGAGGTCGCGAGGCTCCTGCGCGCCTCTGACCGCCCGGTCGTCTGCGCGGTGAACAAGGTCGAAGGCGACGAGCAACAAGCCGCCGCCTACGAGTTCTACGCTCTCGGCATCGAGCCGCTGTTCCTCATCTCCGCCGAGCACGGGGGCGGGGTCGGCGAGCTGATGGAGCACATCGAGGGCATGCTGCCACCGCCTTCGGAAGAGGACGTCAGCGACGACAGCGAGCTGCGCATCGCCATCATCGGGCGCCCCAACATCGGCAAGTCGACGCTGGTCAACCGCATGATCGGCGAAGAGCGTCACGTCGTCCACGACATGCCTGGCACGACGATGGACCCGGTCGACTCGGTGCTGGTTGTCGGGGAGCGGACCTATCGCCTGGTCGACACGGCGGGGGTCCGACGCCGGGCGCGGGTGGACACCCAGTTCGAGGGCTTCGCGGTCAGCAAGTCGATTCGCAGCGTCGAGCGCTGCCACGTCTCGCTCTTGATGATCGACGGCGCAGAGGGCATCACGGAGCAGGACGCGCGGTTGGCTGCCCTCGTGATCGCGCGGGGTCGAGCCCTTGTCCTGCTCATCAACAAGTGGGACCAGGTCCGCGAGGATCCCGAGCGCGACATCAAGGTCGTCGAGAATGAGCTCTGGCGCCGCATGCCCCACACGACCTGGGCCCCCGTGCTCTACATCTCGGCGCTGACCGGGAAGGGGACCCACAAGATCCTGGAGATCGTCGAGTCCGTCTACGAGCAGTTCGACACCCGCGTCAGCACCAGCGAGTGCAACCGGTTCCTCGCGGCGGCCATCGAGAACCACTCTGTGCCGCAGCGCTACCACCGACCCGTCCGGCTGAACTACATGACCCAGGTTCGGGTCAGGCCGCCCAGCTTCGTCATCTGGTCCAACACGCCAGAGGGCGTCGACGCGACCTACAAGCGCTACCTCATCAACCGCATGCGGGACGTCTGGGGCCTTCGAGGCACGCCGATCCGCCTGAACTTCCGCAAGAAGCGCCGACCTTGGGACGAGCCCGAGTAGATGGGCCGGATCCGCATCCTCGAAGACCACCTCGTCAACAAGATCGCGGCGGGCGAGGTCGTCGAGCGACCGGCGAGTGTCATCAAGGAGCTCGTCGAGAACAGCCTGGACGCGGGCGCGACGCGGGTAGAGCTGCGCTTGAAGAGTGGCGGGCGGCAGCTCATCGAGATCGTCGACGACGGCCGTGGCATGGACGGTCAGGACCTGCTGATGTGCATCGAGCGCCACGGCACTTCCAAGATCCGCACGGAGCAGGACCTCTTCGCGGTGAGCACCCTCGGCTTCCGCGGCGAGGCCATCCCGAGCATCGCCAGCGTCTCGCGCATGGAGATCGCCTCGCGCTGCGAAGGGGACGAGGTCGGTCTGCTGCTGAGCATCGACGGCGGCAAGCTGCGGCCCCCGGAGCCGGTCGCCTGTCCTGTCGGCACGCGGGTCTCGGTGCGCAAGCTCTTCTTCAACGTGCCCGTGCGCCGCAAGTTCCTACGCACCGTCCAGACCGAGCTCGGCCACTGTCTCGAGACGGTCGTGCGGCAGGCGCTGGTCCGGCCCGAGACGGACTGGACGGTCGAGCACGAAGGACGCGTGTTGGTGCGCGCCCCGCGCGTGGAGTCCCGGGCCGCCCGCGCTGCTGATCTGCTCAAGGGCCACGGCGGGGCGCTGGTGCCCGTGCAGTTCCAGTCAGGCGCGCTCGAGGTCGAGGGGCTCATCAGCCCGGTCGGCGTCCACAGGGCCTCTGCCCGGGGCAGCCAGTACCTCTACGTCAACGGGCGCTTCGTTCGCGACGCCACGCTGCGCCGAGCCATCCGCGAGGCCTACCGGGCGATCGTGCCAAAGGGCCGTCACCCGGTCGTCGTGCTCGAGGTCCGCGTCCCCTCAGAGGACGTCGACGTCAACATGCACCCCACCAAGACAGAGGTCCGCTTTCGCTTCCAGCGCGACCTGTTCTCCGTGGTCTCAGAGGGCCTCCGCGACGCACTTCGGAGCCACGGAATCCGCCGGCCGGTGGCTGATGAGAAGCGCTACAAGCCCCGGTGGACTCCGCCTCCGCAGGTCTCGGAGCCCCTGCCGCTGCCCACGCCGGGGCCGGGGTCGGACCCTCCTGCTCCCCCGCCTGACGCGACCCTGGTGACGGGACCCCTGCTCCCTGTCGAGCGCTTCGGTGACCTGAGGGTGATCGGCCAGTTCGCCGACACCTACATCCTCTGCGACGGCGGTGGCGAGCTCGTCGTGATCGACCAGCACGCCGCCCACGAGCGCGTCACCCTCTACCGTTTCCAGCGGCAGCGGAGCGAGCGCCTCGGCTCGGCCCAGCGGCTGCTCACTCCCGTGATCGTCGAGCTCCCAGCAGATCGGGCGGCGGCCTTCGCCCAGGAGCTCGATGCCCTCCGCGAGATCCAGCTCGAGGTCGAGGACTACGGAGGAGGCAGCTTCGCAGTCCTCGCCGTCCCGCCCGGGCTCGCCGACGAGGACATCTCGGCGGTGCTCACCGACGTGGCCGACGACCTCGCCCAGGGCGGGCGTGGCCTCCAGGGGAGGGACCTGGGCGACCACGTGCTCGCGACCATGGCCTGCCACAACTCGATCCGGGCCAATCGCCGCCTGTCGCTGTACGAGATGCGCGAGCTGCTCAAGGCCCTCGACGGCGTCGACTTCTCGGTCTGCGCTCACGGGCGGCCTGTCGTCATCCGCCTCGACCAGAGCGAGCTCGAGCTCCGCTTCCACCGAGCGTGATCCTCGTCGTCGGCGGGCCGACCGCCACCGGCAAGACCGCGGCGGCCATCGAGGTCGCGAGGCGCTTCGATGTCGAGCTCGTCAGCGCCGACGCGATGCAGGTCTACCGGGGCCTCGACGTCGGGACGGCGAAGCCCGAGCCGGCGGTCCTCGCCGAGTTCCCACACCACGGCATCGACATCCGAGAGCCACACGAGCACTTCGACGCCGCCGACTTCGCCGCGATGGTGGACGCGCTGGTCGGAAGGGACCTGGTCGTCGCCGGAGGTACGGGTTTCTACCTTCGCGCCCTGCTGGTGGGACTCGCGCCGACTCCGGAGCCGGACCCCGAGCTTCGGGCGGAGATCGCGCTGCTGGGGGATCCCCACGCCCTGCTCTCGGAGCTGGACCCGGTCCTCGCCGAGCGCCTCCACCCCAACGACCGGGTCCGCGTCTCGCGGGGCATCGAGGTCTTCCGACAGACCGGTCGGCGGCTCTCGGACATCCAGGCCGAGCACGCCTTCGACACCCCTCGATGCGCCAGCGTCCGCCTGCACCTGGACCGGGACGATCTAGCCGGGCGCATCGATGCGCGGGTCCTGTCCATGATGGAGCGCGGGTACCTGGAGGAGGTGAGGGGGCTCCTCGCCGCGGGCGTCCCCCCGGAGTGCAAGCCGATGCGCTCGCTCGGCTATCGCTGGCTCACCGCCCACTGCCGTGGCGAGATCGATCGGGACGAGGCCATACGGCGCACCCAGCGCGACACACGCCGGCTGGCAAGGAAGCAGCGCACGATGTTGCGCAGCATCGGCGGCTTCGAGGTCATTGGCGGAGACGACATGGACGCGGTGCTGGGGGCCGCAGAGAGGGCCTTTTCAGGTCGCTGACGGTGTCACCGCAGTTTCATCGTGAAGATTGTCGTTCGCATTTGCGTTCAACCAGGTGTCTGTATTCGTGAAAGGTCAGCAGGGAGCCCGGAGGAAAGCATGAGCATGCGCGCCACCGTCACCCCGGCCCTCATCGCCATCCTGGCCACCGTGGGGCTCGGCAGCTGCGCTCCCATCGACCGCGACGAGGCCTTCGAGGTCCAGGAGCGCATCGAGCGGGTCGTGATTCGCGTCGACCACGGTGACCTCGTAGTTCTGGGCACGGATAGGGACACCGTCAGCGTCGAGCGGACGGTCCAGGGTTGGCAGGGCAGCCTCGACATGGAGACCCGTGTCGACGATGGGACCCTGACGATTCGCGCGGGCTGCGATGGCCCCCTTCGTTGCCGCATCGACTCCGTCGTCGAGGTTCCTCGCGACGTCGAGTTGTCCATCGTCGTCGGCGCTGGAGAGATCGAGCTGGTCGGACTCTCTGGCGTCGTCGACATCTCCCTTCGAGATGGCGACCTGAGCGCGCGTGGCCTGGAGTCGTCGGAGCTGGCCGCTTCGCTCGCCGCCGGTGACGTCGACCTCGAGCTCGAGACGATGCCCGAGCACCTCTCCATCGCTGTCGGGTCCGGCGACGTCCGCGTCTCCGGCGCCACCGGCGACCTCGACCTGGCAGACCTTTCGGTCGCCAGCGGTGACATCGAGGTCCACTGAGGTGTGTTAGATGGGCTCCCATGGAGCTCATCCTCGACTTCGAGCGCCCCCTCATCGAGCTGTACAAGCGCATCGACGCGCTGGAGACGATGCAGGAGGAGGACGGCGCGGACATGTCGGCCTCCATCGAGCAGCTGCGGTCCCAGGCTGAGCGCCTGCACCGCCAGATCTTCTCGGCCCTGACGCCATGGCAGCGAACCCAGCTCTCTCGCCACCCGCGGCGGCCCTACACGCTGGACTACGTCGAGCACCTCTTCACGGAGTGGCAGGAGCTCCACGGTGACCGCGCCGGCCACGAGGACGCCTCGATCGTCTGTGGCTTCGCTCGGTTCAAGGGGCAGCCGGTGCTTCTCATCGGTCACCAGAAGGGGCGGAACACGAAGGAGAACCTCGAGCGGAACTTCGGCATGTCCCGTCCGGAGGGCTACCGGAAGGCCCTGCGGCTGATGGAGCTGGCGAACCGCTTCGGGCGGCCGATCATCACCTTCATCGACACGCCCGGGGCGTACCCCGGCATCGACGCGGAGGCTCGAGGCCAAGCCGAGGCCATCGCCCGGAACATCCTGGAGATGGCGACCTTTCGAGTCCCGATCATCTGTGTCGTCATCGGAGAGGGCGGCAGCGGCGGTGCCCTCGCCATCGGCGTCGGGAACCGGGTCCTGATGCTGGAGAACGCCATCTACTCGGTGATCTCTCCGGAAGGCTGCGCGGCCATCCTCTGGCGCGACCGGGCCGAGGGCCCGAGGGCGGCTGCGGCCCTGCGCATCACGGCCCAGGACTGCGAGCGCCTCGGTGTCGCCGACGAGATCATCGGCGAGCCGGCGTGCGGAGCTCACCGGGACCACGAGGCGACGATGTCGGCCCTCGACGAGGCGCTCTCGCGGCACCTCGACGAGCTCATGCAGCTGAACCCCGACGCCCTCAGGGCGGATCGCTACGAGCGCTTCCGCAAGCTGGGCGAGTTCACGACCGCGTGAGGATCCAGACCGCCCCCGGACGCCCACTGCGCGGGCGCATCCGGGTCCCAGGCGACAAGTCCATCTCCCACCGAGCCCTCATGTTCAACGGGCTCGGGCGCGGGGAGGCCCGCATCGAGGGTCTGCTCGATGCCCTCGACGTCCAGGCCACGGCGGCGTGTCTGCGCAGCCTCGGAGTCCGGATCGAGCCCAGCGGCACGGCGATGGTCGTCAGCGGGCTGGGGGGTCGTCTGCGCGAACCCTCGGGGGTGCTCGACTGCGGCAACTCCGGCACCTCGATGCGCTTGTTGGCGGGGCTCGTGGCGGGACAGGACCTCTTCGCCGTGCTCGCCGGCGACCGCTCGTTGAACCGCCGTCCGATGGGGCGCGTGACCATGCCGCTGCGGTCGATGGGGGCGGTCATCGACGGGCCCGGGGAGGGCACGCGTCCCCCCCTCGCCATCCGTGGTGGTGGACTCGTGGCGGGTCCCTGCGTCTCCCCGATCGCGAGCGCCCAGGTGAAGAGCAGCCTCATCCTCGCCACCCTTGGAGCGCGAGAGGGCCGGCTCTGCTTCCGCGAGCCGAGCCGGAGCCGAGACCACACCGAGCGCATGCTGCGGGCGATGGGCGTCGACATCGAGGAGCGAGACGGCGCCTTGCTCGTCGACGCCGGACAGGTGCCCGAGTGCCGCGACGTGGTGGTGCCCGGGGACATCTCCTCCGCGGCCTTCTTCCTCGTCGCCGCCAGCATCGTGCCGGGCTCCGACCTCGTCGTCGAGAACGTGGGGACGAACCCGACGCGCAGCGGTGTGCTCGATGTGCTCGAGGCGATGGGGGCCTCACTGGAGCTCCTCGACTCTCGCGAGGTCTCCGGGGAGCCGGTCGCAGACATCCGCGTCCGCCCCACTCGACTTCGGGGCGCGCGCATCGACGGGGAGCTCATCCCGCGCCTCATCGACGAGATCCCGGTGCTCGCTGTGGCCGCTGCCTTCGCGGATGGCGAGACCGTCGTCGCCGACGCTGGAGAGGCCCGCGTGAAGGAGTCGGACCGCATCGCGGCGACCGTCGCCGGGTTGCGGGCTTGCGGGGTCGAGGTCGAGGAGCGGCCGGACGGGCTGGCCCTGATGGGCGGCGGCTTCACCGGTGGCTCCGTGGACGCCCGTGACGACCACCGCATCGCCATGGCCTTCGCAGTCGGCGGCTGCGCCGGGGGCGAGGTCACCGTCGAGGACGCCAGCGCGGTGAGGACCTCCTTCCCGACCTTCACCTCGCTCCTGGAGGCAGCTCGTGCCTAGCCACGGCTTCGCCATCGCCGTCGACGGACCTGCCTCTTCCGGCAAGGGCACCGTGGCGCGCCTGGTCGCCAGGGAGCTGGGCTTCGCCTACGTGGACACGGGCTCGATGTACCGAGCGGTCGCGCTGACGGCCATCGCCGAGGGTATCGATCAGCTCGACGGTGAGGCGCTGGCCGCCCGCATCTCCACCATGCGCCTGTCCTTCGGCTTCGACCACGGCCGCTTCACCATCGGCCTCGACGGCGAGGACATCAGCCGCGCCATCCGCACCCAGGAGGTCGGAGCTGGTGCATCGCTCGTCGCCACGCTGCCCGAGGTGCGACGTGCGCTGCTGGACACCCAACGGACCCTGGCCAGCGAGCAGGGGGTCGTGATGGATGGCCGGGACATCGGCACCGTCGTGCTGCCCGACGCCGACCTCAAGATCTACCTCGACGCCGAGTCCTCCGTTCGAGCCATGCGCCGCCACGCCGAGCTCCTCGACCGTGGGGTCGAAGTCAGCCTCCAGGAGGTGCGCTCGGAGCTGGCTTCTCGGGACGCCCAGGACAGCGGACGGGCTCATGCACCGCTGGCCCGGGCGGCCGACGCAGTGGCCCTGGACTGCACCCATCGAACGCCCGAGGAGGTAGCTGCGAAGGTGGTCAGCATGGCGCGTGGGCGCCTTGACGCGAGGGCCGACCTGGGCTAATTGGCGCGGCCCTTTCAACCCAAACCCCGCGCTCGTCATTGGGACGACCCCGGGCCAGGAACCTATGACCCCCATCGATCTGGACGCCAACCTCGCCGACGTTGCCCGCGACGACTTCGAGTCCTACTTCAACGACTTCCTCTCCCAGGGTGCAATCAAGCAGCACTCCGTCGTCACCGGCACGGTGATCGGCATCATCGGCGAGTGGGTCACAGTGGACGTTGGCTACAAGGCTGAGGGCCGAATCTCCGTCAAGGAGTTCATCGGCAGCGAGGGCGAGGTCACCATCAGCGTCGGCGACAGCATCGATGTCTACCTCGGCTCGATGAACGAGGAAGCCGGCGAGCTCCACCTCTCCAAGGAGAAGGCGGACCTCATGAAGGCCTGGGACGAGGTCGCCATGGCCGTCGAGAACAACGAGACGGTTCGCGGCGTCATCGTCGCGCGGGTCAAGGGCGGACTCTCTGTCGACATCGGCGTCAAGGCCTTCCTCCCCGGCTCGCAGGTCGACCTGCGCCCGGTCAAGAACCTCGACAAGCTCATCGGCGAGCCGCTGGACTTCAAGATCATCAAGTTCAACAAGCGCCGTGGCAACATCGTGTTGTCCCGCCGGGTGCTGCTCGAGGAGGAGCGCGAGGCCAAGCGCGCCGAGACCCTCACGAGCCTGCACGTCGGCGCCATCATGACCGGCGTCATCAAGAACATCACCGACTACGGCGCCTTCGTGGACCTGGGCGGCATCGACGGCCTGCTCCACATCACGGACATGTCCTACGGCCGCATCAACCACCCCTCCGAGATGTTCGAGGTCGGCGCGACCATCGAGGTCAAGGTCCTCAAGTTCGACCAGGACAGCCAGCGCGTCAGCCTCGGCTACAAGCAGCTCCGCCCGGACCCCTGGGACGAGGTGGACTTCAAGTACCCGGTCGGCTCCATCGTCCGCGGCAAGGTGGTCAGCATCCCCGACTATGGTGCCTTCATCGAGCTCGAGGACGGCATCGAGGGCCTGGTCCACATCTCCGAGATGACCTGGAACAAGCGGGTCAAGCACCCCTCCAAGCTCGTCAACATCGGCGACTTCGTCGAGGCCAAGGTGCTCGGCATCGACATGGAGAACAAGCGCATCTCCATGGGCATGCGCCAGCTCGAGGCCAACCCCTGGGACAAGGTCGAGGAGCAGTACCCGGTCGGCACGATCGTCAAGGGCAACGTCCGGAACATCACCGACTTCGGCATCTTCGTCGGCATCGAAGAGGGCATCGACGGCCTGGTCCACATCAGCGATCTGTCCTGGGGCCAGCGGATGCGGCACCCGAGCGACCGCTTCAACAAGGGTGACGAGGTCGAGGCCCGCGTGCTCAACATCGATCGCGACAACGAGCGCTTCAGCCTCGGCATCAAGCAGCTCACAGAGGACCCGTGGCTGTCCGTCCAGGGCAGGTACTTCCTCGGCCAGGTGACGCAGGGTCCGGTCGTCCACGTCGCTGACTTCGGCGTCTTCGTCGAGCTCGAGGACGGTGTCGAGGGCCTGGTCCACGTCAGCGAGCTGAAGCAGGCTGACGGCGACTGGCAGACCATCTACGCGCCGGCGACGATGCTCACGGTCTGCATCCTGAACATCGACCCCCACGACCGCAAGATCAGCCTCAGCGAGGCCGGCGCGGACGACCAGGTCGGAGACACCGGCGACGTCAAGGACTACATGGCCAACCAGGGCCAGCCCGGCGCCCGCCTCGGTGACCTGATGGGTGACATCGCGGCCCAGCTCAACGACGGCGAATAGCCAGGCTGCACAGCCCGGCGCCAGCGCGCCAGCGCTCAGGTTGATATGGTGCCGGCGTGACCGCCAAGCACGTCAAGTGGGTCCTGTTGGCCCTGTTGTTCGCCTTCGTCATGCTGGAAGTGGCGGCGTTCTCGCTGCAGAACAGCCAGCTGGTCGAGCTGTCCTGGAACATGGGCTTTGTCGAGTTCTACGCCTCCAGGCCCTGGCCGGTGTCGACACTGGTGTTGCTGAGCGGAGTCGTCGGTGTCCTGCTCGGACGCATCTGGGGCTGGTTCGCCGGTGCCCGAAAGGAGCGCGTCGCGCGCGCCGCCGAGCGGGATCGGGCCTTGGGTGCCAGCGCCGACGACGACTGGGTCTGATGCTCCTGGCGTGGATGGTGGCCTGCGGCACGCCGCAGCCGGCCGCGCCGTCTCCCCAGACCTTCCAGTCCACGCCGGTGGGCGAGGCGCGGGAGAACCTGGTCGTGCAGCCGTCGAGTGACCGCCGCCCCGATGGGCGAGAGCCCCTGACCATCGGCGAGATGGAACACCTGGCGGTAGAAGGGCTGGATGCGCTCACCGCCGACCAACGCGTGCTGGCGATGGCCTTCTTCAACGGCACCACGGGGCCTTGCCCTACCTGCATGGACGAGGGCACACCGCTGGGAGCCTGCTTCGAGCAGGCCCCCCCGGGCTGCGACAACGTCCCTGTGGTCGCCCGGCGGGTGGTGCGGCTCGCTGGAGAGGGCCTCGACGTTGACGCGATCTCCTTGCAGGTCGAGTACGCAGACGCCTGGTACGACCTCGACGCCACGGACCTCCCGCGCACCGGCCCGGAGGGTGCCGCGGTCGAGCTCGTTGTGGCCTTCGACGCGACCTCCCAGCTCTCCAACGAGGCGGAGGCCCGCTGGACGGGGATCGCCGAGGCCTGCCCGGGACACGTGGCGATCTTCCGGCTCGACGTGCGCGAACACGCAGAGGTCGCCGAGTCCTACGGTGTCCGGTCTACGCCCACGGCCTTCGTGAACGGCTACCGCGTCCGTGGGAGCCAGCAGGCCGAGGCCTACCTGCGCCTCGTCCGCGCCGAGCTCGGAGATCGCGGGCTGTCGTGCCAGGGCTGAGCCCGGGCCGACGCGCCGCGGCACAGGCGCTGTTGGCGGCGGAGAGTGGCAAGCACGCCGAGATCGTCGGCGTCGCGGGCCGTGACCTGGGGCTCGCCCGTCACCTCGTCGCTGGCGTCTTGCGTACCCGCGGGCAGCTCGACGCCGCGATCTCGAAGCTCACGAAGGGTCGGCTCGACCTGGAGGTGCAGACCGCGCTCCGCATCGGGCTCTTCGAGCTGCATCGCTCGAGAGTGCCGCCGCACGCCGCGGTGGATCAAGCCGTCCAGCTGGTCCGTGTCCTGCGCAAGGCCCGGGCCGCCGGACTGGTGAACGCGGTGCTTCGAAAGGCCCCGCCGCTTCCAGCCGTGCCCAACCACCCCGACTGGCTGGTGAAGCGCTGGACCGCGCGCTACGGGGACGTCTCGGACTGGCTCGCGCGACTCGACACCGAAGCCCCCCTGGCCCTGGCGCACAAGCCCGGGGTCGCCATGGGTGGCCTCCGCGACACGGGCGTGCCGGACACGGGCTGGCTCGATCACAGCGGCCCTATCGAGGAGATCGAGGGCTACGCAGAGGGCGGATGGTGGGTCATGGACCCTGCCGCGGCGATGGTCGCGGACCTCGTGGAGGCCCGAACTGGGCTGCGCGTCCTCGACGCCTGCGCCGCGCCAGGTGGCAAGGCGATGCGGCTCGCCTCTCAGGGTGCCACGGTGCTCGCGACCGACCGGAGCGCGGCGCGGCTGGAGCGCCTGCGCGAGAACCTCGACCGCACGAGGCTCGAGGCTGAGGTGCGGGTGGTCGACTGGACCCGGGGCGCCGAGCTCGGAGAGTTCGACGCGGTCCTCGTCGACGCGCCCTGTACCTCGCTGGGCACCACCCGCCGCCACCCCGAGATCCGGTGGTCGCGGCTGCCCACCGACCCCCTCGCGATGGCGGTCCTCCAGGACCGGATCCTCGACGGAGTGTGTGGCCACGTCCGGGTCGGCGGGCGCCTCGTCTACGCCGTGTGCAGCCCGGAGCCGGAGGAGGGGAGCGAGCGCATCGCCGCCTTCGTCGCCCGGCAGCCCGGTTACGTGCTCGAGACCGAGCGCTGCACGGCGCCCCCCGTCGGCGACGAAGACGCCTTCTATGCGGCGGTCCTCACCAAGAAGAGCTGAAGTGGCCAAGGCCGACACCCCCATGTTCCGGCAGTACCTGGAGCTGAAGGCGCAGGCGCCCGATGCCCTGATGTTCTTCCGCATGGGTGACTTCTACGAGCTGTTCTTCGACGACGCGCGCATAGCGGCAGAGGTCTGCGAGCTCACGCTCACCTCCCGGAACAAGGACGACCCGGAGCCGATCCCGATGGCGGGGGTGCCTCATCACGCCGCCCCCGGGTACCTCCAGACGCTGGTCGACCGGGGCCACAAGGTAGCCATCGCCGACCAGGTCGAGGACCCCAAGCTCGCTCGCGGTCTCGTTCGACGCGAGATCGTGCGCATCGTGTCGCCGGGCATCGCGCTGAACCCAGAGGACCTGCCCGCCAGGGAGCCCTGCTGGATCGTCGGCGTGGTCCGCGACGGAGAGCGCTGGGGTCTGGCGAGCCTCGACGTCTCCACCGGAGATCTGCGCGCTACCGAGCCGCTGAGCGAGGTGGCGCTCCACGACGAGCTCGGGCGCATCCAGCCCAAGGAAGTGGTGCTGCCAGAGGGGCTGGAGTTGGAGCTGACCGGCCCTCGCATCGAGCGTGTCAGTGGCTGGGAGATCGACGAGTCAGCAGCGCGCAAGCGGCTCCACGATCTGCTCGGCGTCCAGGATCTCGCTGGCTTCGGTGCGGAGGGCATGGGCCCGGCGCTGTCGGCGGCCGCCGTGGTGGTCGACCACGCGGAGGCAGCGCTGAAGTCCTCGCTGCCCCAGATCACGCGAATCCGGCCCTATGCCTCGACCGGCTTCATGGTCCTCGATGCCCCCACGCGGCGGAACCTGGAGCTCACGCGACCCCTCGTCGGCACCGGACGCAAGGGCACGCTGCTGGGCTTGCTCGACCGGACCGCCACCGCCATGGGGGGCCGCCTGTTGCGCGAGCACATCGCCTACCCGCTGTTGGACATTGACGACATCAAGCGGCGGCTCGACGCCGTCGGGGCGCTCGTCGAGGACGGTCCTGGCCGACGGCGCCTGCGAGAGCTGCTCAAGGGCGTCGCGGACATGGAGCGCCTGGGCAGCAAGCTCGCCCAGCAGACAGCGAACGGCCGCGACCTCGTGGCCCTCGGGCTGAGCATCGAGAAGCTCCCAGAGCTCTTCGGCGTGGTGGCGGAGTACCGGACCCTGCGCCACCTGCTGCCGGGAGACTTCGCAGAGGAGGTCGGCGAGCGCATCTGCAAGACCCTGGTCGACGAGCCGCCCGCGACCATCACGGAGGGCGGGCTCCTGCGCGGAGGCGTCGATCCGGAGCTCGACGAGCTCATTCGGCTGTCCCGCGAGGGCAAGGGCATCATCGCCGCCCTGCAGGAAGCCGAGCGCGAGGCGACGGGCATCGGCTCGCTGAAGGTCCGCTACAACAAGGTCTTCGGCTACTTCATCGAGATCACCCGGGCGAACCTGCACAGGGCCCCCGAGCACTACATCCGCAAGCAGACGCTCACCAACGCGGAGCGCTTCATCACCCCGGAGCTCAAGGAGCTCGAGGAGAAGGTGCTGGGGGCAGACGAGCGCCGCCGCGCTCTCGAGCACCAGCGCTTCGTCGAGCTGCGCGAGGAGCTCGCCCGCGAGGTGCCGCGGCTCCAAGCCCTGGCAGGAGTCATCGCTGCCCTCGACGTCCACGCTTCCCTGGCCAAGGTCGCCTCGGACAATCGCTATGTGCGCCCCGAGTTCGACGCTGGCCTGCGCATCGAGATCGAGGCCGGGCGGCACCCGGTCGTCGAGCAGATGGACCTCGGCGAGCGCTTCGTGCCCAACGACCTCGTGTTGGACCCGAAGGGCCGACAGCTCGTGATCGTGACGGGTCCGAACATGTCCGGGAAGTCGACGGTGATGCGCCAGACGGCGCTCATCGTGCTGATGGCCCAGCTCGGCTCCTTCGTGCCCGCAGAGCGCGCGCTCATCGGGCTCTGCGACCGCGTGTTCACCAGGGTCGGGGCCTCTGACGAGCTCGCCACCGGGCGCTCCACCTTCATGGTCGAGATGTCGGAGACCGCGAACATCCTCCACCACGCCACCGAGCGCAGTCTCGTGCTGTTGGACGAGATCGGGCGCGGCACGAGCACCTACGACGGGCTCGCCATCGCCTGGGCGGTCGCGGAGGCTCTGCACGACCGGATTCGCGCCAGGACGCTCTTCGCCACCCACTACCACGAGCTCGTCCAGCTGGCGGAGTCCCGGGCCAACGTCGCCAACGTGAGCGTCGCCATCTCCCTGTGGGGCGAACGCATCCTGTTCCTCAGGCGGCTCAAGGAGGGGGGCGCCTCCAAGAGCTACGGCATCCAGTGCGCGCGCCTCGCGGGCATGCCGCAGGAGGTCGTCGAGAGGGCAAGGTCGCTCCTGAAGGAGCTCGAGAAGCACGCCGCGCTCTCGCCCACTCCGCAGCTGTCGCTCTTCGGCGCGCGACCACCCGAGCCCGAGGCGGAGGCCGGGACAGACGAACTCAGGGCTGCGCTGGAGACCCTCGAGCCTGATACCCTGAGCCCTCGCGAGGCGCTGGAGGCGCTCTACCGCTTGAAGGAGCTGGTCAGGTGAGCCTCTTTGCACTGCTCAGCGCCGTACACGCGGGGGAGTTGGAGCAGGTGCACGTCTTCATCGGCGAGGGGCACGCCCGAGTGCTGCTCCTGACCGACACGCCGGTGCTGGGCGCGACCGCCCGCAGTACGCCGGCGAAGGGAGCTTCTCCGGCTCGAGGCACGGTCCTGCTCCCGGGCACCGGGCTCGACGCCTCGCTGGCCGAGGCCTACGTGCGCGAGGACGAGCACGTCTACATCCCGGTCGATGACGGAGGCGTGAGCAGGGTCGTGCTCGCCGACCTGTCCGGCACGGTCCAGGTCGGGGTCGAGATGGACCAGAGCCGGGAGCTGAGCGTCACGACGGTCGGCGAGGTCGGGCTGCTGCTCGACCTGCGCATCCAGGGTGTCTCCCCCGACACCTCGTTGCCGGACGCGCAGCTGCTCGGGGCCTGGATGGAGGGCGTGAGCCTGGCGCGGGCGGGGGAGGGCGTCTCGAAGTCCCGGCGCGTGGTGGTGGTCGATCCGGGCCACGGTGGTCACGACCCGGGCGCGACCGGTCTCACCGGGACCCACGAGGCGGACATAGCGCTCCAGCTCTCGCGTCGGGTTGCTCGCCAGCTGGAGGAGCGGCTCGACGTCGACGTGGTGCTCACGCGGGACGACGACATCTTCATCCCCCTGGGGGACCGAGCGGCGATGGCCAACGCCCTGGACGCGGATCTCTTCCTGAGCATCCACGCCAACGCGGCGCCCGGGCCCACGGCCTGGGGCATCACCACCTTCTACATGGACACCGCCAGCGACGCCGGAGCGGCCCGGGTGGCGGCGCGGGAGAACGCCCTGGTCGTCGAGTCGGACCAGTCGATGGACCGCCTCGTGGCAGAGCTCAGCGTCACGGGCACATCCCGCCTGTCCCGCGATCTGGCCGGGATGGTGCAGTCGAGCGTCGTCTCGGAGCTCGAGGGCGTCTACGGTGACGAGCAGATCCGGGATCTCGGCGTCCAGACCGCGCTCTTCTACGTGTTGGTGTCCACGAGGATGCCCGCGATCCTGTACGAGGCCAGCTTCCTCACCCACCCTGAGGACGAGATGCGGCTCCGACAGCCGCTCTTCCAGGAGCTGACCGCCGACGGCATCGTCGACGCCGTCGAGGAGTACTTCGCGACCCAGGACGGCGCGGAGTAGCCGATGGAAGCCGCGATCGAGGGCTTCCTGGCGCACGCCCGGGTAGAGAAGCGTCTCGCCGCGAACACGCTGGAGGCCTACGCCCGCGACCTCGGAGCGCTGAGGGCGTGGCTGGCAGGGCAGGGCATCACCTCTGCGGCCGAGGTCACCCGCGAGCACCTCGGCGCCTACATGGGGCACCTCCTCGACGCCGGGCGCGGAATGCGCTCGGCGGCGCGCCACCGCACCTCGTTTCGCCAGCTCTTCCGCTTCCTCCTCGCCGAGCGAGTGCTCGAGGTCGACCCGTCGCTGCTCGTCGAGGCCCCTCGCTTCACCCAGCCGCTCCCGGACGTGCTCTCCCAGGACGAGGTCGAGGAGCTGCTCGCCGCGCCGGATCGGACCACGCCCATCGGAGCCCGCGACGGGGCGATGCTGGAGCTGCTGTACTCGACCGGGCTGCGCGTCTCGGAGCTCGTCGGGCTCGAGCTGTCGGCGTTGAAGGCGGACCGGGGTTGGTTCGTGGTCGAGGGCAAGGGCGGCAAGCAGCGCATCGTGCCAATCGGCGATCGAGCCGAGGCCCTGTTGTGGGCCTACGTGGACGGAGCCCGGAGACGCCATGACGAGGCGAGGGTGAAGAAGCCCGTGTTCCTCTCGAAACGGGGGCGGGCGCTGTCCCGAAACGCCTTCTGGTATCGCGTCAAGCACTACGCGAAGGTATGTGGAATCCCACAGAAACGCGTGTCGCCGCACAAGCTGCGTCACAGCTTCGCCACCCACCTGTTGGAGCACGGCGCGGACCTGCGCTCCGTGCAGCTCATGCTCGGCCACGCGGACATCTCGACCACCCAGATCTACACCCACGTCGCGCGAGAGCGGCTCAAGCGCATTCATGCCTCCAGCCACCCGCGGGGATAGGCGGAGAGCAATGCGCATCCCCGTCGACGTCCTCGGTGCGACCGGTATGGTCGGTCAGCGCCTCGTGCAGTCCCTGCTCGGCCATCCTTGGTTCGAGGTCGGCAGGCTCTGTGCATCGGAGAGATCGGTCGGCAAGACCTACGGCGAGGCCTGCACCTGGCGCCTCCCGGGACCCGAGCCCGAGGGGCTCCGGGGGCTCTTCGACCGCGTCGTCGGGCCCTGCTCCCCGACAGTCGGCGGCGGCGTCGCGTTGAGTGCCCTGCCCAGCGCGAGCGCCCGCACCGTCGAGCCGGCCTTCGCGGAGGCGGGCTTTGCGGTGGTGAGCAACGCCAGCGCCTTCCGCATGGATCCGCGGGTTCCCCTGGTCATCCCAGAGGTCAACCCGGGCGCCCTCTCTCTGTTGGAGTCGCAGCCCTGGCCGGGCTTCATCCTGACGAACCCGAACTGCTGTGCCATCCCCGTGGCCCTCGCCCTGGCGCCGCTGCATGCGCGCTGGCCAGTGCGGGCTGCCTGCCTCAGCACCTGGCAGGCGGTGAGCGGCGCCGGCTACCCCGGCGAGTCCAGCTGGGACATGGTCGGCAACGTGCATCCGCACCCGGGGGACGAGGAGGAGAAGCTCACGGAGGAGCCTCAGAAGCTGCTCGGAGCGGACTTCGCCAGCTCCGCGCGGTGTGTGCGCGTGCCTGTCGCCGACGGCCACCTCGTGAGCATGCAGCTTCGGCTCGAGGGCGATCCCACGCCCGAGCAGTGCGAGGCAGCGATCCGTGACTTCGTTCCGGCCTGTCCGGACCTGCCCTCCTCGCCGAAGCCGCTGTTGGTCGTGGACTCGCGTCGGGACCGGCCCCAGCCCCGCATGGACGCCATGCGTGGCCAGGGCATGGCCGTGACCGTCGGTCGCATCGAGGCCTGCCCGGTGATGGGCGTGAAGCTCTTCTGTCTCGCCCACAACACCCTCCGTGGTGCAGCCGGCGCGGCGATCCTCAACCTGGAGCTCCTGCAGGCGACGGGACGCCTCAGCGGGTGAGCAGGGCGACATGGGCGCTCGCCTGGGTGCTTCTGCTCGCGGCCACGGTCGTGAGCTACCGCTTCGTCTTCGACCTCGGCTTCACCGACACGGACGCCTGGGCGGACTACCGCGCCGCCGGCCAGAGCTGGGCCCACCAGCTGACGATGCCGCTCACCGATGGTGTGGGCGGCGCCAACGCCAACTTCTTCCGGCCGACGGCCAACCTCCACTTCAAGCTCCTTCGCACCCTCTTCGGTGACTGGGCTCTTGGCTGGCAGGCCTGGGATCTGGGACTCCACCTCGCCTGCGTCGTGCTGCTCGGGCTGGTGGTGCGGGCGGCCGGAGGCGGCCCTCGCACTGCCTTGTTGGCGGGCGGGCTCGCGGCGCTCCACCCCCTGGGCGTGGAGGTGGTCCCCGCGGTCGCTCGGAACATCGACCTGCTGCTGTCGCTGTTGGTGCTCGGCTCCGCCCTCGCGCTGCTCCGCGGGCGCTGGGTGGTGGCAGCACTCCTGGGCCTGCTCGCCCTCGGGTGCAAGGAGACGGCCGTCGCCCTGATGCCCCTTGCGCTGCTCTTCGCCTGGCGGCGGGGGGGGCGGGACGGGGCACTTCGGCTTGGCGTGCCCTGGCTGATCGGGGGTGTGGCCTTCCTCGCGCTGCGGTCATTCGTGCTGTCCGGACTCGGTGGCTACGATCCTCAGCCCATCGATCCCGTGGGCCTGGAGCGGGTCCTGCGAACGGCGGTCCTCGAGCACGCGGCGCCCGGCTGGGCCGCGCCACTGGCGGGCTGGAGCTGGCCGGCGCAGCTGGCGCTGGGAGTCCTCGCCAGCATCTTTGTGCTGTACGGAATCCACCGCGTGCGCCGGATGGGAACAGGGCTCACCGGCGCGGCGCTCTTCCTTGCACCGCTGTTGCTCTACGGGCTCGTCGGGCTCTACAACCGGCGGCTGTTGTACCTCACGACCCTCGGGTGGTCCGTGCTGCTGGCCACCTGGATCGTCCGTGACCGCCACATGCGCTTGCCGGCCCTGCTCGGTGTCGCCTTTCTCCTGCCGCACACCCCGCTCTGGCACCAGGACGAGGACTGGGCGCGCAACGACGCCGTCACCCGCTCGATGGAGGCGAACCGGGAGGAGCTGGCCGCCCTGCCAGCTGGCACGGTCGTGTGGGTGCTCGATCGCTGCCTGCGCGTCCACACGGATCCCGTGCGCCAGAAGTGGTGGGGTGACACGAGCCAGAACAACTGCGTGGGCTTCTACAGCCTGCAGGCCTGGGTCGACGAGTTCCACGACCTGCAGTTGATGCGGCTGTCGTTGGTCCAGCCGACATCTCCGATGCTCGCTGCCGAGGTGGAGGTCGACGACGAGGGCTTCACCGTCACCCGAGACGCGGGCAAGCGGAGCGTCTACAAGGCCGCGCGAGAAGCCGGGTGGGAGATCGACGAGGGCGGGGATAGCTGGCACTTCAGCCTGCCGGAACACGACGGTGAGTTCGTCATCGTGCTCGGCGGAGCCAAGGCCCAGCTGCTCCCCATCCCTTGAAGCGCACCCTCGCCATCGTCGTTGCAACGCTCGCGCTCGGCGGGATCGGGGTCGCTACGCAGCTGGAGGAGGGCCCCTCCTACGAGCCCTGGATCGACCCGCTCCCGGAGTACGCGGTGGGAGTGGGGTTCTGGGCCTTTCGGGACACGGAGGGTGGCTACGCGGTGCCCTGGTGGCCCGACCTCTGGCTGGGTTGGCAGGGACCGCAGGGTGACGGCCCGCTGCTCATCGACAGGCGCCATGCGACCAAGCAGCTCGAGACCCACGACCTGCCGCTCGGCGCCTACGGCTACGACGACATGCACGGTCTCTACCGGGCATTCGAGCCCGCACGAGCAGCGGGTGTGCGGCTTCAGCCGGTCTGGGATCCCTGGACTCCTGGCGCCCTCGGCGGCGCCTCGGCGGTCTTCATCAACCTCGTCAGCGGAGACAACCCGGGCTTTCGGCACAGCGAGGTGCTCGCGCTCGAGTCCTTCGTCCGCCATGGCGGAGGGCTGGTCATCATCGTCGACCATACGAACTGCTACTTCCACGCCGAGATGCTCCAAGAGCTGAGCGAGGCGCTGGGCTTCGAGATCGGGCCCTACACCGCGGCCGACAGGGCGAAGGGAAACCGCCTGTCACCCCGATCGGTGGCCTGGATCCGCGTTCGACCGACCGCGGTCGACCACCCGGTGACAGAGGGTGTCCGCATGCTCGGCTGGATGAACGGCGGCGTCGTCGAGCCGACCGAGGGCTCCAAGCTGCAGGGCCTGATGCAGAACTCGGCCGAGGGCGGGTGGGCCGACCGCATGTTGCCCTACAAGAAAGCGGAGTCTGCCGGGTTCACGGGGAACTTGAGCTTCGACGACGACGAGCTCGCCGGGCCGCACTCTGTCGTCCTCGCGGGCCGCCACGGACAGGGGAGGGTGGTTGTGCTCGCCGACCAGAACGCCTGGGGGGCGACCCTCGTCGGCTACGAGGACAACGCCAGGCTCTTCGCCAACGCAATCGGCTGGGCTGTGGGCCAGGACGTCGACATCGACATGCGAGGGCCGGACAGCGTCACCACGATCGGGGGCAATCGCAGCCTCTGCACCTCCGCGGCCGACCACGCCTTCCGCACCTTCCAGGTTCAGTCCCAGCGAATCGGCGAGCACCTCGCCGTACCCGAGTTCTGCACCGCCGAGGCCGAGGTCGACAGCGAAGGCCTCGTCCTGCTGCCGGAGGCCCGCCGTGAGGACCTCGAGGGCCTGCTGTCTCGCGAGCGCGTCCTCGCCGTCGTCGATCCCAGGTTCGCGGGCAGCCGCCGGCTGCTCGAAGCCCTCGACCTCTCCTGGGGTGAGGCGGGTGACGAGGTCATGGGCCTGTCCTGGAGGATCGAGCGGCCGACCTTCGACACCCGCCTGTTTTTGGACGTGTCCGAGCTGGAGCCCCTCTCGGTCGCGCCGATCGCGGTCGAGGGCGACTACGAGGTGCTCGCAGAGGACACCTCCGGGCGTCCGATCGTGATCCGGAAGGGCAACGTCACGCTGCTCTTGGACGCGAGCCTGCTCCACAACGCCCAGCTGGGCGGAGAGCGTGAGAAGCCCTGGCTGACGGACGACCCGGGCGTCGCCGCCGCCCACCGGCTGGCCTTCGAGCTCCTGGCCGGCGTCTATCCAGCGCCCTGACGAGGCCCTGACACGAGCGAGCGGTCGGGGTGTTTGATTCTGCCAACACCACTGTCCGGAGTTGCCGTGTTCGAGCTCTTGATCGCTACCGCGCTGTCAGCCGACCCCAAGATCATCAACGGCGCGGACGCCGGCCTCGATGACTACCCGATGACGGGTGGGATGCTCATGGACGCCGAAGCGGACATGGGCAGCTGGGGGTCCTACGACTTCCGCATGTTGGTCTGCAGCTCCACGCTCATCGCGCCGGACGCCGTGCTGCTCGCGGCCCACTGCGTCGACCCGGACTCCTTCACCTACGGCCAGGGCGACCTCTCCGACGTGGACATCCGCTGGACCCGCGAGGTCGACCTCACCGACTTCGACGGCTCCCGACGCAACCCGGAGTGGCCAGAGGACGCCGTCGGCGCCTGGGACTGGGTCGCCCACCCGGACTTCGACCTCTTCGGCATGGAGGTCGGGATCGCCGACAACGCCGATGTGGCCTTGCTCTTCCTGGATGCGCCGATCACAGACGTCGAGCACGCCTACCTGCCCTCGGCGGACGAAGCCGGACAGCTCGCCGAGGGTGCCGACGTCGACGTCGTCGGCTGGGGGCAGCAGGTCGCTACCGATGGCTACTCGGAGCCCCCGGCGGGCACCTACGCCATCAAGCAGGTCGGCACGAGCTGGATCGCCGAGCTGGGCGACAACGAGATGAAGATCGGCGAGCTGGAGGACGACGTGCGCAAGTGCCACGGGGACTCGGGTGGCCCGAGCTTCATGGAGGTCACGGCGGACACAGAGGTGTCGACCCGCCTCGTCGGCGTCACCTCCCACGCCTACGACCGCAGCGACTGCGAGGAGACCGGGGGCGTGGACACGCGCGTCGACGCCTACCTCGACTGGATCGACGGGGAGCTCAGGGCACGCTGCGAGGACGGCACGCGCTCCTGGTGCGAGGAGCCCGGCATCGTCGCTGCTCCGGTCCCGGTCGTCGAGGACCCCGTCGCCCAGGGCGAGGAGGTCCGCCGCTTCGGCGCCTGCTCGACCGGAGGCCTCGCTCCCACCGCCCTCTACGCACTGCTCGGGCTCATGGCGCTGCGCCGCCGGGGCTAGAAGGGCAAGAGCCGCCTGCGCCTTCTACGCTTCTTGTCCACGAGGTCGTCGACCTTCTCCTCGTCGGCGAGGTCGATCCGCCAGGGGAGGAGCTCCAGCAGGTCGCTCACCAGCGGCGGTGCGCAGCCGTTTGCGGGCTCGGTGCCCCGGGTGTAGAGCTCCAGCGCGCACTCCTGGCACTCCCAGTCCTCGAATCCGCCCACGCAGGACTCCGCCTCGACGACCTCGTCGCTGACGGGGAAGTCGCCGTCGCTGGTGCCGCTGCCGTCGACGAAGCGGGCCCAGGTTGGGATGGCTGCCGTCGCCCCCGAGAGACCCACACCGCGGCCCTGGTCGAAGCCGACCCACACGGCGACCGAGAGCTCCGGGGTGAAGCCCACGAACCAGGCGTCGCGGGTGCCATCGGTGGTGCCGGTCTTTCCGGCGACTGCGCCGGTTGCGCCAAAGGTCGTCGCGCGGGTGCCGGTGCCGGAGTCGATGACGGTCTCCAGGACAGAGGTCGCCAGCGTCGTCGCCCGGGCGGAGGCCTGGCGGATCACGATGGGCTCGTCGTTGATCAACAGCGAGCCCTCCTCGTCGAGCACGGCGCGGACGAGCCGCGGCTCGGCGTACCTCCCCTGGCCCGGGAAGACGGTGTAGGCGCCGGCGAGCTCTGCGGGGGCTGCATCGAAGGCTCCCAGGGACGCCGAGGGGAGGGTCGTCGTCCCGCTCAAGCCGAGGTGCTCGTAGAAGCGCGCGAGGTCCGCCCACCCGACCTGCTCGGCCAGCAGCACCGCGGGGATGTTCCGGCTCTCGGCGATGGCCCGCCGGAGCGTGATCTCGCCGACGAACTCCCCGTCGTAGTTGGTCGGAGCCCACGTGGTCCCGTCGAGGGTCTTCTCGTAGGGTTCGTCGAGCAGGACGGAGGCTGGTGAGAGCGTGCGGTCCTCTTCGAAAGCGGCGAGCATGGTCAGCGGCTTCACCGTGGATCCGGGCTGGCGGCGCGCTCGCAGCGCTCGGTTGTATTGGCTCTGGGCGTAGTCCCGGCCGCCCACCATCGCGACGATGGCGCCGTCCTCGACGCGCACGGCCACCAGGGCGACCTGGGCTCCGGCTGCGTCGGGGAAGGCAGCGTCGAGCTTGGCCATCGAAAGGGCGACCATGCGCTCCGCGTGGCGCTGGAGCGGCGGGTTGATCTCCGTGTAGATGTCGAGACTGCGCTCGGCGACGACGCCCTGGCCGAGGGCTGCCTCGACGTGGTCGACCGCGGCGTCGACGACGAAGGGTGCCTTGCGCCCGGTGGGGCCGGCGTGGACCCCGAGCGGCTCCGCGGCTGCCGCCTCTGCCGCCTCTGAGTCCAGGAAACCCTCCAGCACCATGCGCTTCAGGGCCAGATCCCGGCGAGCACGAGCCTGCTCGGGGTGGCGCAGGGGGCTGTAGGAGTTCGGCGAGCTGATGATGCCCGCCAGCGTCGCGGACTCGCTGAGGGTCAGCCTCTCGACGGGCTTGCCGAAGGTGACGCGAGCGGCCTCGTCCGCGCCGCAGATGGCGACGCCGCCGACCTGCCCCCAGTAGATCTCGTTGAGGTACAGCGCGAGGATCTCGTCCTTGGTGAGCTCTCGCTCCAGGGCGAAGGCCAGCAGGAGCTCCTGGCTCTTGCGGGAGAGCGTGCGCTCCTGGGACAAGAAGAGGTTCTTGGCGAGCTGCTGGGTGAGCGTGCTGCCGCCCTGCACGGTCTCGCCCTCGATGGCGTTCACCAGGAGGGCTCGCACGATGCCGAAGGGCGAGATGCCCTGGTGCTCGTAGAAGTGGGCGTCCTCCATGGCGAGCACGGCGTCTCGAAGGTGCTCGGGGAAGTCCTCGAGCTCGCGTGGCCGGCGGGTCTCGTTGTCCGCGCCGCGGATGCTGGCCAGCTCTGTGGGAGGGAAGCGCACCGGGTCCGTCGGCGAGGTGCTCGCGACCCGTCCCGAGCGGAAGGTGACCAGCACTTCGCCTTCGCGGATCGTCCAGCCCCTGCCTTCGGTTGCGCGGTTCCAGACCATCACCGCGTCGTCGTTGACGACGAAGTCTCCGGGGCCCTCCAGGCGCGAGGTTCGCGCCAAGCCGGCTCCAGACAGGTCCGTCGCGAGCTCCTCCGGGCTCAGGGCGAGACCCGGCCAGACCTCTACCGGCCCCGACCACACGCGCCCCGGAAGCGTCCAGACGCCCTGTTCGATGCGCGTCTCCACCTGGGACACGGCGTCGCGGTAGAGCGCGAGACCGACGAAGGACGAGCCCGCGACGAAGGCCAGCGTGCCGGCGATGCCGAGGCGCTTGAGGACACGCACAGCCCTCGGAAGGAAGGCTCCGGAAGGCCGCTTGCCCTTCGTCTTCTTCCTGGGCTTCCGCGCCTTTGGCTTGGAACCCTTGGTTGGTTTCTTTCGAGGACTCATTGACGGGTCAAGTTTAGCATCGGTTAAGCCGGCGCGATGCTGGATCCGGAGCTCATCTCAGAGACGCTGGAGGCACTGTCCGACAAGGACACCGCGCGACGTCGCGGCAAGCACCTCAAGCCCTTTCGCGGCCTCAGAGGCACTCCGGTGACGGAGATCGCGCAGGTCACCGGGACCTGCTGGAAGGAGTCACGGCCCCGGCTCCCCGACCACGAGGCGGAGCTCCACGCCCTCTTCTGCACCGCTTTCGAAGACGGTCTCGTGGCCATCGGACTCCTCGCGGGGGTAGCACCCGACTCGCCATACGGAGCGCTGGACCTCGTCGACCGCTGGCTCCCGCTGGTGGATGATCTCGAGACCGCCGACGCGCTGGGCTGGTTGGTCCTCGGGCCCTCACTCCTGGCTTCGGGAGAGCCGCTCTCCGCGTCGCTGCTGGAGCACCGGGGGGGCCGCGCGCTGTCACGCCGGGTCGCCGTCGTCGCCGCCCTGGCCGCCCTCCCGGTTCCGGTGACCGGACCCTCGGCCGCGGCCCTTCGCGTGCGCCTCGGACAGCGGCAGGTCGTCTTCGTCGAGGAGCCTCGCGGTGTCGAGGTCGCAGGGGTCCTCGCCGGCTACGTCCGCGACGACGACCCCCACGTGCGCAAGGCCGTCGCCCGTGTCGGTCGCCTCCTCGGCGAGGTCGCCCCGGATGCCCTCGAGCCGCTCCTCGACCTCGCCGGTGGACTGCCGAAGAAGGTGCGCGAGAGCTGGCAGAAGGGCCAAAGACGCGGTCGCCGGGTCTGAGTCACAGGTCGCTCGGTGACCCGGGCGTTATACGGCGCGCCTGCTCAGGAGGCAGCCGTGTTCAGCGCAAAGAAGATCCTGGTCCCCGTCGACTTCTCCGACGTCTCCCGCGCCGCGATCAGCGCCGCGCTGCAGATGGCCGCCGCCTCGAGCGGAGAGGTCTGGCTGCTCCACGTCGAACGCGGTCTCGAGTCCGACATGGCCGAGGCCATCCAGACCGCACCGAACGAGACCGTCATCGAGAACCAGATCCGCTTCGACGAGCACGCGCTCACAGAGGCCGCCGCGCTCGAAGCGCAGCGGTGCGCCGAGGCTGGCAAGCCGCTCCCCTTCGTACCGGTCCACGTTCGGGTCACGGGGGGCTCCTGGCTGGAGGTCGCCATCGACATGATCTCCGAGCTGCAGCTCGACCTGGTCATCACCGGCACCCACGGTCGCAAGGGGGTCGCGGGCTTCCTCATGGGCTCGGTGAGCGAGCGCCTGGCCGGCAAGGCCCCGTGCTCGGTCTTCGTCGTGAAGCCCCAGGGTTTCCCATACCTGCGTGACTGAGCTCCGGGCTGGCCTCGAGGCGCTCTACGCCTCTTGTGACTTCCAGGCCCGGCTGGCCACGGACCCTGTCAGGTTTCCACGCCGCTACTCGGACCCTGGTGACATCGAGGTCGCTGGCTTCCTGGCGGCGACCTACGCCTTCGGTCGGGTAGAGCTCTTCGGGGCGGTGCTGGAGCGACTCCTGGCGTCGATGGGGCCCAGCCCCCGGGACTTCGTCGAGACCTACGATGGGGCCTCGCTGGCCAGCTTCGAGTACCGCTGGCTCAAGGCGGCGCGCCTGCAGGCGCTCATCCGCTCGATGCGCCTGGTCCTGGCGGAGCGAGGAAGCCTCGAGGCGGTCGCTGTCGAGGCCTTCGACGGCGGACTCGCCAGCTGCCTGGAGGCCCTCGGCGACGCTCTCGGACCAGAGGTCGCCAGGCCTTCCAAGGGCTCGGCGTGCAAGCGCATGTGCATGTGGCTGCGGTGGATGGTGCGTCCCCCGACCGAGGGCATCGATCTCGGGACCTGGGACCTGCCGAGCTCGGCGCTGGTGGTGCCGCTGGACACACACGTCGCCCGCATCGCCCGCCTCGTCGGATTGACCACCCGCAAGACGGACGGCTGGCGGACCGCCCTCGACATCACGCGCGGCCTCTCCGAGCTCGACCCGGTCGACCCGGTGCGCTTCGACTTCGCCATCGCGCACCTCGGCATCAGCGGCGCCTGCCGCGGCAGTCACGACGCCGAGCTCTGCCCGCCCTGCTCGCTCCGCGGGTCCTGCAGCGCAGGCGGATCAGCCTGACAGCCTCAGGGCGCCGAGGACCTCGTCGATCCGCGCGAGCTCTTCGTCGGCCAAGGACAGATGCATCGCCGCCGCGTTCTCCGCGGCCTGACCCCCGTCGCGGGCCCCGACGATGGCTGCGGTCACACCCGGCCTCGAGAAGGTCCAGGCGATGCTCATCTGAGCGAGGGTCACCCCGTGTTCCTCCGCGATGGGCTGGAGCTTCGAGAGGGCCTCTGCGACGGCGCGGCGGTTCTCGGGAGAAAAGCGGGGCAGCTCCCCCCGGCGGTCTCCTGGCGGGAAGACCCGCTCGGCGGTGACCTTGCCCGTGAGCAGCCCCTGCTCCAGCGGCGAGTAGACGATGACGGCGACCTCGTGCTCCCGGCACCAGGGCAGCACGTCGGCCTCGATCGCTCGATCCAGGGCGCTGTAGCGTGGCTGGGTAGAGGCCAGCGGCACATCTCCGAGGGCTCGCTGTGCCCGCTCGAGGAGCTCGGGGCCGAAGTTCGAGACCCCGATCGCGTCGATCTTGCCTTCCCCTTTGAGCTCCAGCAGGGCGCCCATCGTGTCCTCGACTGGGGTGGTTCCGTCGGGCCAGTGACACTGGTAGAGGTCGATGCGCTCGACGCCGAGGCGCGTCAAGCTGGCCTCGCACTCCAGCCGGATGCTCTCCGGACGCAGGTTCTTGGTCACCTGGACGTTCCCGAGACGGGCCGCCCGGGTCTGGAAGAAGGCCTCGCCTCCAGGGACCGAGCTGTCCCAGCGCAGGCCGGCCTTCGTTGCGATCCGCACCTCGCGGCCGCGGATGGCCCTGCCGATGACATGCTCGCTGTGGCCGAAGCCGTAGATCGGAGCCGTGTCGATCCAGCCGACGCCGTGGTCGATGGAGGCTGCGATGGCCTCTGCGGCCTTGTCGTCGTCGGTGTCGCCCCAGAACCAGCCGCCGATGGCCCAGGCTCCGAAGACGACGGGGTCGACCTCGAGGCTGCAGCGACCGAGGGGGCGTCTCATTGCTCGAGCGCCTCCAGGAGCTCCAGCATCTCCTCGGGAGAGGGCTGCTGACCGGGAATGACGGGAGCCAGCTCCGGGGCGCCGCCCACACCGAGCATCGCGAAGAGGTCCTTGGGCGACATGCCGAGGAACTTCATGCCCTGCTCCAGGCCCTCGGCCATCTCTTCGCCGAGCAGGATGCGCAGGGCGGCGTGACCCTCCGGATCCAGGCCGAAGTCCTCGTCGCCCCAGGCCTCCTTCCACCATCGGCGACCCTTGCCGGTGGCATCCGTGGCGCCGTGGCGTTCCAGGGAGCTCAGCCAGTCCTCTGTCCCTACCAGCTCCCAGGCGTGCTCCTCTGTGGCGGCGCGGAGGGCGCGATCGAGGGCGTCGCGGCCGAGGTCCTCTTCCAGGTCGACGTAGAGGTAGGGCGCCTTGCCGTAGACCAGGGCGGCGTACTCCAGGGTGGAGGAGAAGCTGGTCGTCGGTCGCGCAGCGGCTGCGTCCTGGCCGTCCATGAGCCGGAACAGGGCGAAGTTGGCCTTGACGCTCCGGTCGCGCAGGTCGTCCCCGAGCACAGTGCCTGCGAGGTACTGGGCCAGCGGCTCGTCGAGGGCGGGCTGGTCGTGGGCGTCGCTGCCGACCAGACCCGGGAACCACTGGTGAGCGACCTCGTGGGCGACGACGAAGCGGCGCTGCTCGGCCACGACGGCGGTCATGTCGGGCACGCCCATGCCCATGCCGCCCATCTGCTGGAGCATCTGGTAGGTCGGATCCTGGCTCGTGGTCGGGTCGCGGTAGAGGAAGCCGGCGACGAGGATCAGCGAGGAGAACTCGACCCCTCCGGCCCCTCCGGTCAAGGTCGCCTCGACGACGTCGAGCTCCGTGAAGGGGTAGTCGGCGATGCGCTCGTCGAGGGCCTGGAGGCTCATCGTCGCGTCGGCGAGGGCTGCGTCGGTGGCCTGGGCGTCCCGGGAGAGCCCCCAGCTGCGCACGAGCACATCGCCGAGCCGTCGCTCGGAGACGTGGAAGTCCCGCGACGCGATGAGGACCAGGTCGCGCGCCCCGACCCCGACGCCCTCGACGACCTGGACGTCGCCCTCTACCTTTGGCTCGGAGTCGACGAGGTTGGTGACCACGCGAAGGCCCACCGGAGTGACGACCCGGACGTCGAAGGCCAGCGGTGCGTTCCAGGCGAGGTCGCCGATGCCGCTGGGAGGCGGGGTCTGGAAGGCGCCGTCGCGGTACGGGGCGATGGTCGGGAAGGCGCTCGCGGCGGTCAAGAGCCCGTCTCCCTGGCCGAGCAGGCCGTAGTCCGCGGCCTCGATGGGCCCCTGGGACATGCCGGCGGATGCCTGGGCCCAGACGTCGTTGGTCTCGGTGGTCAGGAGCTTCAGGGTCCCGCCGAACTCCACCTCGATGGCCACCTGTCCGCCCGGGGGGATCGGCGAGGCGAAGTCCAGCTCTGCCAGGGTCGGCCTCACCGATCGAAGGGTCGCGCCCGGGCTCTCCGCCCGCCGAAGCTCCAGGCTGGCGGTGGTCGCGGCCCCCAGCTCCTTCGGGGCGTTCGGGTGCAACAACAGCGGCAGCGTCGAGATCGGCCCGTCGGTCGTGTTGGTCCAGGTGATGGTGCCGCGACCCTCGTAGCGGTTCGCCACGTCCGAGATCGACAGGTCCAGCTCGTAGCGGGGGAGCACATGGAGGGGCCCGACGACCTCGATGAAGCCCTCCGCGTCACGCAGGAGCTCCGCGCCGGGGACCTCTACGACCTCGACGACCTGCTCCACCGGCGCCACCGGTTCCTCCGCTGCCTTGCTGAAACAGGCGAGCCACCACATGCCCAAGTAAACCAGTGAATCGGTCAATCAGTGAACCAGCGATGGTGCATCGCGCCGTTTGACGATCCTGCGAACCTGGCCAGCCACCGGCTGGAGGTGAGACGCCAGCGGGCTATGAGCGGGCATGAAGCCCGACGCATACAAGGAAGCTGGGGTGGACATCGACGCCGGCGAGGCCGTTGTCGAGGGGATCCGCGAGGCCGTGCGCAGCACTGGCAGGCCAGAGGTGCTCGGGGGCATCGGCGGCTTCGGCGGGCTCTTCGCCCTGGGCAAGTACCGCGAGCCGGTGCTGGTGAGCGGGACCGACGGGGTCGGGACCAAGCTGCTGGTCGCTCAGCGCCTCGGGCGACACGGGAGCATCGGCGTCGACCTGGTCGCCATGTGCGTCAACGACATCGCGGTCGTCGGTGCCGAGCCGCTGTTCTTCCTCGACTACTTCGCCACGGGAAAGCTCGCGCCCGATGTCGCCGTCGAGGTCGTCGAGGGCATCGCCGAGGGCTGTCGCCAGGCTGGCTGCGCGCTCATCGGCGGCGAGACCGCAGAGATGCCGGGCATGTACGGGCCCGGACACTACGACCTCGCCGGCTTCGCCGTGGGCGTCGTCGAGCGCGACGAGCTCCTCGACGGCTCGGACATCCAGGCCGGGGACGTGCTCGTGGGCTTGCCCAGCTCCGGGCTGCACAGCAATGGCTACTCGCTGGTCCGGCGGATCGTCGAGGACCTCGACTGGGAGTCCGAGTACGAGCTCGGCCGCCCCCTCGGGGAGGTGCTGCTCGAGCCGACGCGGATCTACGTGCGCGAGGTCCTCGCGGCCCGGGATGCCAAGGGCTTCGTCCACGTCACTGGCGGCGGCTTCTACGAGAACCTGCCGCGGGTCTTGCCCGAGGGCCTGGGCTGCTCCGTCGAGGTGGGGTCGTGGTCCGTGCCGCCGATCTTCGATCTCCTCGCCAGCCACGGCGGGCTGAGCACACGCGAGCTCTACCGCACCTTCAACATGGGCATCGGCATGGTCGCGGTGATGCCCCCGGGAGAGACCCTCGACGGGGGCGTGGTCATCGGCGAGGTCGTCGCCGGTGAGGGCGTGGTCCTGCGATGAGCGTCGTCGGGGTCCTGCTCTCCGGCGGCGGGACGAACCTCCAGGCCCTCATCGACGCGACGAAGAGCGAGGACTTCCCTGGCCGGATCGGGGTCGTCATCTCGAACCGACCAAAGGCCCATGGGCTGGAGCGTGCCAGGGTCGCGGGCATCCCCGCGGTCCACATCGGCCACCGCAAGTACCCCTCTCGCGAGGCCTTCGAAGAGGCCCTGACCGACTGCCTGCGTGCCCACGACGTCGAGTGGGTGGCCTGCGCCGGCTTCATGCGCATCCTCACGCCGACCTTCCTGGCCGCCTGGCCGGACCGGGTCCTGAACATCCACCCGGCGCTCTTGCCCGCCTTCCCCGGCGTCGACGCCCAGGGCCAGGCCCACGCTCGGGGCGTGCGAGTCGCCGGAGCCACCGTGCACTTCCTCGACCCCGGCACCGACACTGGCCCGATCGTCGCCCAGGCCGCGGTCCCGGTGCTGCCCGACGACGACCGCGATGCCCTGCAAGGGCGCATCCTCGAAAAGGAGCACGTCCTGTACCCGATGTGCCTGCGCATGGCGGTCGAGGGTCGCCTGCGCGTCGTCGGAGGCCGCGTCGAGGTCGACCTGCGAGACGGAGAGAGCCTGCTGCTGTGAGCCCGTAGGGGCTCTGCGGTGCCGGAGCCCGACGCCTGGTAGCTCCCGTCGCACCAACACGGCGCGCCGTCTCAGGGCGGGCTACTCGCCTCCGCCGTCGTCTCCGGTCTCTGTCGGGGTCCAGCCCGTAGCGACGCCGATGTTGCTGGGCTCGGCCTCCGAGTCCGTGATGCGCACGGCGAAGTCCATCTCCGTGTCGTAGGGGATGGAGCCGCCGACCTGCAGGTAGAGGCCGAGGTTCTCTGCGGTCTCGTTGCAGGCGGCGCTGTCTTGCCGAGGGGTCCAGGTCTTGTCTCCGGCGGCTGTGCCGCTGGTGTCGACCGCGCCGTCGGGGGTCTCGTCCCACCAGATCTCCATGGTCACGACGTCGAGGTTGCCGTCGGCGTCCTCTGTGTCGGCCCAGATCAGGATCGTGGGGTAGGGCGTGCCCTCGAAGTCCTGGACTCCGCCGTTCTCGAGCGCGACCTCGTTGATCACGGGGTCGTTGCCGAAGCACTCCAGGGTCGAGTCGTCGCCGCCCAGGGGCGGGACGTTGCTGTCGCCGGCCGGCTTGTCGCAGGAAAGGAAAAGGAGCAGTGACATCGAAGTCCTCCGAGCCCAGAAAGCTATCACCGGCGTTAGTGGCCGGCATGGCCGACCGCCCCGGCACCCTCACCCGCGTCTACCGTTACCTCCGAG
Organism: Myxococcota bacterium; assembly: GCA_036012755.1. Lineage (GTDB taxonomy): Bacteria > Myxococcota_A > UBA796 > UBA796 > CAJQPC01 > JAAESX01. The sequence continues at coordinate 36,036 of DASCPX010000107.1, forward strand.
GTCAGCTCGGCAGCGTGCGCCGTGTGTACGTGAAGGGCAACGGCATCGTGCGACGGGGAGACCTCGGGAACAGGCCCCAGACCGTGCTGATGTTGCACGGCTTCATGCAGACCAGGGCCGTCTGGCAGGTCATGGAGGATCGGCTCCGCTACGATGGCTACGGCGTCTTCAGCTTCGACCTCGGTGGCCTCTTCTACCGCTTCAACACGGAGTCCATCGACACGCTCGGCGAGCGGGTCGCCGAGAAGATCGAGGGCATCTGCCAGCGCTACGACCTGTCGGGCTTCCACGTCATCGGCCACAGCAAGGGCGGCATCATCGCCCGGCACTACGTGCAGAACCACGGCGGTGATCGGCGGGTGCGGAGCCTCATCACCCTCGGCTCGCCCCACCACGGCACGCCCACGGCCCTGCTCGGCGTCGCGATGTTCGGTGGCGGGCTGATCTCCAAGAGCCCCTGGGAGATGCTGCCCAAGAGCCGCCTCATCAGCGACCTCGCCCAGGACACCTTCCCTTCACACATCCCCCTGGTCAGCGTCTACTCGAAGGCCGACCTGGTCTGCCCCTACTGGTGCAGCGTCCTGCGACCGCGCCAGGGGGAGACCTCGATGAAGAACATCGAGATCGAGGGGCTCGGTCACACCCAGCTCTGCCACGCCCCGAAGGTCTACCTGGCGGTGCGCAAGGAGCTCGACGCCGCCTCGCAGGTCTGGCGAGAGCGCCAGAGCGTCCAGCTAGTCTGAGGGAGCCTCTGGCGGGGTGACCGTGCCGCTCTCGTCGATCGAGAGGCAGCAGCGGAAGGTGAGGGTGCTCTCCGCGTAGTCGGCGTCCTCGTCAACGCTGAACGCACAGCGGGCCCCGCGCTCGGGGTTGCCGCGCTGACCACCCTTCACGATCTTGCGGTTCGGCCGTCCCGAGGGCGAGCTGTCGCTCCACTCCCGGAAGCCGCCGCTCATGTCGAAGACGCCATAGCCGCTGACGCAGTCGCCGCGGCTGCCCAGCTTGTAGGGTTCGTCCATGGCGCTGCCGCACATGGTGCCGTCCCAGGTGTCGCCGTAGGTGTAGATGTAATTCCCGGGCCCCTTGCAGGCCTTCTCCCACTCCAGCGCCGTGCAGAGGCGCTTGTGGACCTTCGCGCAGGCCTCCTCGGCCTCGGTGTATGAGACCTTGCCCGCTGGCAGCTGCTCTGGGCGGTTGGGGAACTCGTAGCGATCGATGTAGAAGTCCGAGACCTTCGAGACCTTGCGGAGGGGCTCGCTCGGCGAGGCCATCGTGCCGTCCTCGCTGGCGAGTCGCCCCTGGACGAAGGTCCCGCCCGGGATCCACACCATGTCCGGCTGCGCCTTGATCATCGTCTGGACGATGGCGTCGCTCGGCAGCGGGTTGTCGGACAAGAGCTGCTTGCGGACGAGCTCGTCCTCTTCGGTCTTCGAGAGGTTGGGGTCCGAGGGCTCGCGGCTCCCGATGTAGAGGCCGGCGAGAGAGACCACCGCGATGCCGATGCCGATGCCGATGAGGATGTTCTTCAGCGAGGTCTTCTTCGGCCCGCCCTGCATCTCCAGGTTGAAGGAGCGCTGGATGTCGAAGACCATGTCCTTCGCGGTCGGATAGCGGTCGCCCTGGTCCGGCGACAGCCCCAGCTCGACGAGGTGGTCGACGTGATCTGGGAGGTCCTCGCGGATCTGGGTGGGGGAGAGGAAGGTCCCGCGGGGGACCTGGCCGCAGAGCAGCTCGTAGAGCACGACGCCCACGGAGTAGATGTCGGCCTGGGGCGTGCCATCGCTGCCGAAGCCGGAGAGCTCGGGCGCGAGGTAGGGCGAGTCCATGTGGGAGCTGTAGCGATCGCCGATGGCCTCTGGATCGAACATGTCGACCATGCCGAGATCGCTGAGCTTCACGGTGCGCACGACCTTCGAACCGCCAGGTCCCGAGCGCTGGGTGTGGACCAGGATGTTCTCGGGCTTCAGGTTGCGATGGATGAGCCCTTCGTCGTGGCCGACCTGCAGGGACTCCAGCACCTTGATGACGATCTGGCAGGCGTCCTGCAGCGTGAAGGCCTGGTCGCTGCCGAGGTACTCGTCGATCACCTGTCGCAGCGACTGGGACTTGAAGTACTCCTGGACGAGGTAGGTGAGGCCGTTGTGCTCGTTGATCTCGCCGTAGCGGACCAGGCCGGCGTGGCGGATTCGCTTGGCGGCCGCGAAGGACTTCTTCAGGCGCTCGTTGGCGCCCGCGCTGTCCATTAGGTGCGGCTGGACGAACTTCAGCGCCACGTGCTTGCCGCTGGCGATGTGCCGGGCGAGGTAGGTCTTGCCGAAGACCCCGTCCCCCAGGTGGTTCTCGATCTCGTACTTGCGGGAGACGACGTCCCCGCGCGCGAATGTCAGCCTCGAATCGTCAGCCAAACCTGCTACTCCAGGGGGTCCTCGGGCGGGTGCCGAGCGAGCTTTCAACGATGCGAAGGTAGCACAGCGGAGTCCCCGGGAATCGGCGGTCAGCCGGTGAAGAAGCGCAACAGCGCGCTCGCACGCCGCCTCCACCACTCTGGTCTGAGCTGATCACCGAAGAGCGTCACCGTGACCAGACCCGCCCACATGCCGACCGCGACGATCAACACCAGCCACCCGAAGATGAACAGCAGCGGGACGTCGCCGGGCATCGGGTTCCAGGTCGTGATCAGCAGCGTGCCCGACACCAACAGCGCCATGGCGCACAGGGCGAGGGAGACCCGGAGCGCAGCGAGGCGGATCTCGACCCGAAGCTCCGCTGACTCGGGGTCCCGGGTGACGACGCGCAGCTGACCGCGCTCGAGGTCCAACAACAGCTGGTTGAGCTGGGTCGGGAGCTGCTTGAAGCCCCCCTGGGCCTGGATCAGGAGGCGCATCAGGTCGGCGCTGACCCGCTCGGGGTCGAGGCGCTGGGTCATCATCCGCTTGGCGTGGGGCCGGATCAGCTCGACGGGATCCGACTCCGGCGCGCGCTGCCGCAGGATGCCGTCCACGATCGAGCAGGCGCGGACGAGCAGGGCGTACTCCGGAACGAGCTTGATCTGGTACTTCGAGGCCACCTGGATGAACTCCACGAGGCTGGCCTGGGTGGAGAGGTCCGCGAGGGAGGCCCCGTGGTACTTCTGCATCAGCCGCGCGATCTCGCCTCGGAACTGCTTGAGGTCCACGCGTCCCTCGATGCCACCCGAGTGGTAGATGCTCAAGCTCAAGGTCTCGGCGTCCTGGAAGACCAGCGAGACCACGCAGGTGACGAGCACGTGGCGCATCTCGGCGGTCAGCGAGCCACACATGCCGAAGTCGAGGAAGGCGAGGCGACCGTCCTCTGTCACCAGGAGGTTCCCCGGGTGGGGGTCCGCGTGGAAGAAGCCGTGGTCGAAGATCTGGGCGACCGTGGCGTCGACGAGTCGGTGCAGCGTGGGGCGGAGGCGGCCGTCGTCGTCGCCCACGGCGCTCAGCGGGGTGCCGACGATCCGCTCCATCACCAGGACACGGCTCGAGGACCAGCGCCCGTGGATCGCGGGCACGACGATCCACTCGTCGTCCTCGAAGCACTCGGCGAAGCGGACGGCGTTGCGGCCCTCCTGGAGGAAGTCGAGCTCCTCGTGGATGGCTCGCTCGAGCTCGCGCACGATGGCGACCGGGGTGTAGACGCCGGGCAGGCTGATCCGGCCCTCGATCAAGGTCGCCATGGTGTGGAGGATGTGGAGATCGGAGCGGATCGTGGCCGGGATGCCGGGACGCTGGATCTTCACCGCCACCTCTCGCCCGTCCCGGAGCTCCGCGAAGTGCACCTGGGCGATGGAAGCCGAGGCGACCGCCTCCGTCTCGAACTCGCCGAAGGTCTCGTCGAGGACGTCTGCGCCGAGCTCGTCGACGAGGACCTCGCGGGCCTGCTCCCAGCTCACTGGAGGGACCTCGTCCTGGAGCTTCTGGAGCTCCATGATCAAGGCCGGGGGCACCATGTCCGGGCGCACGGAGAGGATCTGGCCGAGCTTCACGAAGGTGGGGCCCAGATCGATGAGGACCCCGCGGATCCGGCTGGCCCACGGCTCGGTGGTCTCGCCGACCTCGACGTCGGTGTACTGCTCCCAGCCCGCGGCGCTGAGGAAGCCACCGAAGCCGTGATTGGCGAGCACCCCCGCGATCTCGCGGACGCGGCCAAGGTCGCTGACGTCGATGTGAGCCATGGAGGCGGAGCATAGCCCCGCACGGAGCGTCAGTAGGCGCGGGCGAAGATCGCGATGCGGTTCGCGGGCTTGCCGCTGTAGAAGCAGCTTCGGCCCTCGATGTCCTGCTCGCCGATGGGGAAGCAGCGGAGGCTGGCCTTCGTCTCGGCCTTGATCGTGGCCTCTGCTTCTGCGTCGTCGAACCAGGGCACGAGGTACCACCCACCGCGCTCGGCCAGCTTCGTCTTGAAGTCGTCGTAGGAGCTGACCTCGTGGGTGTTGTCATCGCGGAAGCGGCGGGCGCTCTCGAGGAGCTCCGCTTGCATGTTCTCGAGCACGGAGGTGACCGCTTCGGCGCAGCCCTCCAGGGGGATGCCGAAGCGGTCGCCGCCCGTGCGCTTCTTGCAGAAGGCGGCGCCCTTGGCGACGTCGCGAGGCCCTACCTCCATGCGGAGGCAGACACCCTTGCGCTCCCACTCGTAGTACTTGGCGCCTGGCTTCATGTTCTCGCGGGCATCGACGTGGACGCGGACGCCGGAAGCGGCGAGGGCCGCCTGGATCGACCGCGCGAAGTCGAGGACCGCGTCTCTGTCCCGGTCCTTGCGCCAGATCGCGACCACGACGACCTGGATTGGCGCGATCCTGGGGGGCAGGACCAGGCCGATGTCGTCCGAGTGGGTCATGATCAGGGCCCCCACCAGGCGGGTGCTGACACCCCAGGAGGTGGCCCAGACGAGCTCGCGCTCGCCCCGGCTGTTCTGGAAGGTGACGTCGAAGGCGCGGGCGAAGTTCTGGCCGAGGAAGTGGGACGTCCCAGCCTGCAGAGCCCAGCGGTTCTGCATCATCGCTTCGATCGTGTAGGTGTCCTCTGCGCCGGCGAAGCGCTCGGTCTCGGACTTCAGCCCGGGCACGACGGGGATCGCCAGGGTCTCGTGGGCGAAGTCGGTGTAGACCTGCAGCATCTGCTCGGTCTCGGCGACGGCCTCGTCTCGGGTCGCGTGGGCCGTGTGGCCCTCCTGCCAGAGGAACTCGGCGGTGCGCAGGAAGGGGCGGGTCTTGAGCTCCCAGCGGACGACGTTGGCCCACTGGTTGATGAGCAGGGGCAGGTCGCGCCAGCTGTCGATCCACTTGCCGTACATGTGCCAGATGATGGTCTCGCTGGTGGGGCGGACGATCAGGGGCTCCTCCAGCTTCGCGGCCGGGTCGGGCTCGCAGCGGACCTTGCCGTCGGCGTCTGTGACGGCGCGCAGGCGGTGGTGCGTGATGACCGCGCACTCCTTGGCGAAGCCCTCGACGTGCTGGGCCTCGCGGGAGAGGAACTCCTGGGGGATGAACAGCGGGAAGTAGGCGTTGACGTGGCCGGTGGCCTTGAAGCGCGCGTCGAGATCGACCTTGATGTTCTCCCAGATCGCGAAGCCGTGGGGACGCAGCACCATGCAGCCCTTCACGGGGCCGTAGTCGGCCAGCTGGGCTTCGCGGATGACGTCGAGGTACCAGGCGCTGTAGTCCTCTGCGCGGGGCTTGATGGTGTTCTCCTGGGCCATCCGGGCTTCCTTGCGGCGGGGTGGGCGTTTAACGCGAATGCCACTCTGCGCACCGTTGTCGACGAGTTAAGCCCGCGCGCCCGGGAGTAGAGGTCACCTTGGACATCGCGCGGAAGACGGTCAACACGATCAAGGGTCTGTCGATCGACGCGATCCAGCAGGCCAACAGCGGGCATCCGGGCATGCCGATGGGCATGGCGGACGCCGCATACGTGCTGTGGTCCCGCTTCCTGAAGCACGACCCCTCCAATCCCACCTGGGCCGACCGGGATCGCTTCGTGCTCTCCGGTGGCCACGGGAGCATGCTGCTCTACAGCCTGCTCCACCTCTTCGACTACCGCGGCCCAGCGGGCGGCGAGGCCGTCTCACTGAACGATATCAAGAACTTCCGCCAGTTCGGCTCGCGCACGCCCGGCCACCCGGAGCACGGTCACACGGCCGGGGTCGAGACGACCACCGGCCCCCTCGGGCAGGGCTTCGCGATGGGCGTCGGCATGGCGCTGGCGGAGCGCTACCTGCGCGAACGCTTCGGCAGCGAGCTCTGTGACCACCACGTCTACGCCATCGCCGGGGACGGTGACCTGATGGAGGGCGTCGCCTCAGAGGCCGCGTCCCTGGCCGGCACGCTCCAGCTGGGTCGGCTCGTCTACCTCTACGACGACAACAGCATCACCATCGACGGCAGCACGGAGATCTCCTTCACAGAGGACTGCGGCGCGCGCTTCGAGGCATACGGCTGGCACGTCCAGGCCATCGATGGCCACGACCACGACGCGGTCGCGACCGCCATCGAGCTGGCGAGGGCCGATGGGCGTCCCTCCCTGATCTGCTGCAAGACCCACATCGGGCACGGCTCCCCGAACAAGCAGGACAGCGAGAAGTCGCACGGGGCCCCGCTCGGTGTCGGCGAGGTCGCCTTGACCAAGGAGAACATCGGCCTCGATCCGACCGAGTTCTTCGCCGTGCCGGCAGAGGTCCTCCACCACTGCCGCGAGCATGCCGTCGAGCGGGCTGATCTCCGCCTCGCGTGGGGGCAGCGTCTCGAGGCTTCGGGCCGGCGAGCTCACTGGGAGGCCTGGCACGAGGCCCCGGACGTCGACGGGATTCGGTGGCCCAGCTTCACGGTCGGAGAGAAGCTGGCGACGCGAAAGGCCTCCCACGCGGCGCTCAACGCGGCGGCCCAGAGCGTGCCGCAGCTGTTGGGCGGCTCGGCGGATCTCGCCGGGTCGAACGGTTCGCTGATCAAGGGCGCTGTCGGTATCGCGGCCTCGGACTTCTCCGGACGCAACCTCTTCTTCGGCGTTCGCGAGCACGCCATGGCGGCGATCTGCAACGGCATGGCGCTGCATGGCGGCGTGCGCCCCTACTGCGCGACCTTCCTCGTCTTCCACGACTACATGCGCCCGGCGGTGCGCATGTCGGCCTTGATGAAGCAGCCGGTGGTCTACGTCTACACCCACGACAGCATCTACCTGGGCGAGGACGGCCCGACCCACCAGCCGGTGGAGCACCTCATGGCGATGCGGCTCATTCCGGGCCTCTGGACCATCCGTCCGGCGGACGCCAAGGAGACCGCCGGGGCCTGGGCTGCGGCCCTCGGGCGCCACGACGGGCCGGTCGCCCTCTCCCTCACGAGGCAGGGCGTGCCGATCCTGGAGGGGAGCTCCGCGGACAAAGTCGCCTCTGGGGCCTATGTGCTCGCCGAGGCGGGAGCCGAGCACGCCGTGACGCTCCTGGCCACGGGCTCCGAGGTCGAGCTCGCGCTGCAAGCCAAGGCTGCGCTGGAGGCAATGGGCGTCGGGACACGCGTCGTCAGCTTTCCCTGCTGGGAGCTCTTCGAGCAGCAGGACCCGGACTACCGCGCCGCGGTCCTGGGCACCGCTCCGCGGGTCTCGATCGAGGCCGGACGCACCTTCGGGTGGTCACGGTACGCGCAGGCCCACGTCGGTCACGATGACTTTGGCGCCTCGGCGCCCGCCTCCGACCTGGCCAGGGTCTTTGGCTTCACGGTCGACAACGTCGTGAAGACAGCGCGTACCCTGCTGTAGGTCGTCGTAGAAGGGTCCATGCCCAAACAGCGCGAGATCGACATAGAGCTCGCGGGGGTCTCACCAACCGAGGCCGCCACCCGGATGAAGGCGGAGACGAAGGCGGCGCTCATGCCCTCCTTTTCCAGCCCGCTGCGCGGCCGTGGGGAGGAGTCCCTCGCCGGTCGGGTCGACGAGGAGGGCTTCGTCGTCTCTCCAAACGAGTTCGCCACCAAGAAGATCGTGGTCACCGCGCGGGGGAGCTTCGAGGCGACGGAGACCGGGACGCGGGTGACGGGCGTGGTCGGCATCCCCCCGGCCATCGTCTGGCTGCTGCGGTTGTCCTGGATCGCAAGCCTCGGGGCCGTCGGCGTCGCGGGCTACGAGCTGCTCACCGCCGGCGAGAGCGCGATCTTCGCCGCCTTCCTCGCCGGCTTCGTCGTGCTCGCGACCATGGCGACGGGCTGGAACGTGCACACGGCGGAGGCGGGCATCCCCAAGTTGGCCGCGGACGTCGACAACGCCCTCCTCGGGCGGGGGCGCGAGCCGACGGAGACGATGGAGGTCGACGTCGGCCTCGACGAGCGCAAGCGAAGGCAGGCCCGGAGACAGCGGGACTGAGAGCTCCGCTGACTCGCTTGTCCTCAGTCGGTCATCAGCACCGCGCGCACCGGAGAGGCGTCCGCGCCGACGACCTTCAGCGGGAGGGCGATCAGCGTGTAGAGGCCAGGCTGGACTTCATCCAGCACCAGCCCCTCCAAGATGGCCAGATCGTTCGCGAAGGCAGCCTTGTGGCTTTCAAGTCCGACCGAGCGGAAGGGGTCGACCGAGGGGGTGTCGATGCCGACGAGCACGACCCCCTGGAGGGCGAGGTCGTCGATGAGCTCTGGGGACAAGGCGGCGAAGTCCTCGTCGAAGGCGTCGGGGTCCGGGGAGCTCCCGGTCTTGAAGAGCACCCGAGGTGCGCGAACGGCTCCGACGGGAGGGACACGACCACCGGCGGCGACCATCACCTCCACGACCTCGCAGGGGCCGTAGTACAGCGCGAGGTCCCGCTGGTCGATGCTGGCACCGTCCCGATGGAGGTGGCTGGGGGCGTCCGCGTGTGCGCCCGCGTGAAGGGTCGTCCGCACGCTGGAGGCCTCGACGCCGGCGTCGTCGAACGAGCAGGTGAGCTCGCGAGAGAAGGCGACGTCGCCGGGCCACACGGCGATGCCGGCGTGCAGGGGGGGGGAGATGTCGATGAACGATGCGCCCATGAGCGCCTCTAACTGGCAGTCGCTACGACCGAAGAGTCCTGGTGGGACCTCGCTCGTCGCTCCGGTTATGGGTGCCGCTTCAGAGGTCGCCTGTGCGTGAGCCGCTCGACATCCTCGCCCGCTATGGAGCAGCTCGGAGCGCCGTCATGGTGTCCGGAACCGAACAGGTGCGCGAAGGGGAGGGTGGACGCCTGGGCGCCTCGGTCGAGGCCCACGGCATCGAGCCCCTCGCCGGCCTGCTCTGGTCGATGGCCGAGCTCGAGGCGCTGGAGCTCGTCGACGCCGACGTGACGCTGCGGCTGGTGCGCAACGGCGTGGGCGCCGCGCTGTCGGTGGCCTGGGCCTCCGGCGAGGTCTTCGAGGAGACCGTCGACCTCGCGCCGCATCCAGGCCTGGACGAGGGCCGGCCGAGCTTCCTCCCGGACTCCGGGAGCCGCATCCACGACGTCGCCGCGGCGCTGTCGGACCCGAGTCGGTCGCTGTTCGTGGTCGAGGGGGGCGAGGGCCTTCGCTGGTACGGCGCCGGCCACTTTGGCAGCGGCGGCGGCGCCCTGCCGCTGGTGGCCCAGGCCGGGCCCTGTCAGCCCCTGGGTCCGGCGAGCTTCCGGCGGCGCCACGGCCTGCGCGCCAACTACCTCGGGGGCGCGATGGCGGGAGCCATCAGCTCGGCCGCGATGGTCCAGGCCATGGGCGAGAGCGGGATGCTCTGCTTCTTCGGCGCCGGCGGCCTGCCGCTGCCAGAGGTCGAGAAGAACCTCATCGACATCAAGGCAGTGCTCGGGGACAGGCCAGCTGGCTTCAACCTCCTCCACAACCCCGTGGAGCCGGCGATCGAGGACAGGACGGTCGAGCTCTTCCTGGAGCACGGCTGCACCTACGTGAGCGCCAGCGCCTTCATGGGGCTGACGCCGGCGATCACGCGCTACCGCTACACGGGCATCCACCTCGACGACAGCGGCGCCATCGTGTGTCCGAACCGCGTCTTCGCCAAGGTCTCCCGGACAGAGGTCGCCGAGCACTTCCTGCGCCCTGCCCCTACCACTCTCCTGGCGGAGATCGTGGCCGCCGGCGGACTCACGGAGAGCGAGGCGGAGCTGGCCTCGCACCATCCGATGGCGGACGCCATCACGGCAGAGGCGGACAGCGGGGGGCACACCGATCGACGTCCTCTGCCGGTGCTGTTGCCGCTGATCCTGCGCCAGCGGGACCGGGTCTCCAGGGAGCTCGCCTACGCGGAGCGGGGGATCGAGGTCTTCGTCGGGGCGGCGGGCGGCCTCGGCTCGCCGGAGTCGATCGTGGCGGCCTTCGCCATGGGCGCCGACTTCGTGCTCACGGGCTCGGTGAACCAGGCAACGACCGAGGCGGGCACCTCGGCCAGCGCCAAGGCGATGCTCCTCGAGGCGGGCATGGCGGACGTGGGCCTCGGCCCGGCGCCGGACATGTTCGAGCTCGGGGCGCACGTCCAGGTGCTGTCCAGAGGCACGATGTTCGCCAACCGCGGGACGCAGCTCTACGCGGTCTACAAGGAGCACGCGGACTGGGACCTCGTCCCGGAGAAGACGCGGAAGAAGATCGAGAAGCAGATCCTCGGTCGCCCCTTCGCCGATGTCTGGTCGGACTGCGTCGACTACTGGTCCGAGCGGGACATCGGCCAGATCGAGCGCGCCGAGGCGGTGGGCCGGCACAAGATGGCGCTCGTCTTCCGCTGGTACCTGGGAATGTCGAGCCGCTGGGCTCGCATCGGAGACACCAAGCGCAAGCGGGACTACCAGATCTGGTGTGGCCCGGCGATGGGTGCTTTCAACGACTGGGTCGCGGGGACGACCCTGGAGCCGCTCGAGGCCCGCGGCGTCGTGCGGGTCGCCGACGCCCTGCTCGAGGCCGCGGCGGTCCTCGCCCGGGCCCGACGGCTGGAGGCTCGTGGCGTCCCGATTCCGGCCGAGGCGTGGCAGGTCTCGCCCTCCTAGTCGCCTGCGGCGGGCCCTCCGACACCAGCTTGCACGCCGCGGTGCTCGCCGCGGACCTGGAGTCGGTCGAGGTCGCCGACTGCGGCACCATCCGTCACGAGGAGCTCCGTGGGGAGTGCCAGCTCTATGCTGCCTTCACGGTGGGCTCCCGGCGGGGCGAGGAGCTGGGACCCCGCTGCGACGCGGTCGACGAGGGGGTCTGGCGCGACGAGTGCTACTTCCTCGCTGCAGAGGACCTTCGGCGGCGCCAGCGGGACTTCGCGGCCGCCGGAGCCCTGTGCGCCAGGTCGAGTCGTTTCGTCGACGACTGCGGCCAGCACCTCTGGCAGTCCCCGGTCAAGGTCATCGTCGACCGGCACCTCGCCACGGGCGACCTCGAGTCCGCGCTGGCGGAGGCCACGCCGGTCTACTGCGAATGGGAGACCATCCTGGGCGAGGACAGCGACATCGCCAGCCGCTTCTGGCGCAAGCTCTTCGGGGGCTTCTTCGAGCACACGCGGGTCCTCGATACGGAGCGCTGTGCCCCCCTCGACGACGTGGCGGAGGCCCACTGCCGCGCTGCGGTCGCGCAGGTCTACCTGCGGCGTCTCCACATGCTGAGCGTCGCGGAGCCGGACCTGCTCTGCAAGAGCACGGCTTCGAACAAGCCCTCCGTCGAGGCGCTCCGGCGGCTGCCCAACCTCCAGGCCGAGCCCGACCCCCTGTTGCAGTCGCTGCTGGAGGAGCAACACCGCTGGGCCTGCGAGCTCGGCGAGGGCGGCCTGCCCCCGATGGGCGCCGAGCTGTTGGAGGTAGAGGGCACACCCGTGGACTGCTCGGGCTAGGATCGTGGCGTGCTCGCCCTCCTCCTGACCGCCTGCGGCAACCCATGCATGGACCTCTGCCAGCGGCACGAGGTCTACCTGGACGAGTGCGGCTATGGCTGGTCGACGGTCTTCGCCGAGGAGGGCTGGGCTTCGATCGAGGACTGCTACGAGGACCAGGCCGAGGCCTCTGACGAGGAGCGGGACGCCTGCGCCGAGGAGCTCTCCGAGCCAGAGCAGCGGAGCTGCTATTGATCCACTTCGCCCCAGGCCGCGCCTGCCTCCTCGGCGAGCACTGCGACTGGGCCGGGGGCGTCGACGCCGCCTGCCTCGTCGTGCCCCTGAAGGTCGGCATAGAGGTCACGGTGCGTCGCGCCGATTGGGGGCTCGTGGTCCACAGCGCCTACGGGGTGACGCGCATGGGGGCGGACATGCGCTGCGTCGCAGAGGACCCGAACCGCTACGTCGCCGCGGTGGCGAGGGAGCTGCTCCGCCAGGGGTTGTCCCTCCCTCCAGCCCGTGTCGTCGTGCGCTCCACGCTGCTTGCGGGGCGCGGGTTCTCGTCCTCGGCCGCCGTCTGTGTCGCCGCCGCCCGCGCCCTGGCGGCTCACGCCGGGGTCGAGGTGGACGCCGCGGGCGTCGCCTACCGCGCCGAGCGCAGGGATCTCGGCGTCAACTGCGGCGAGATGGACCAGCTGGCCAGCGCAGCCGGGGCGCCACTGTTCATCGACTGGGGGCCGCCCCGCGCCGAGCGCCGCCTGAGACCGGGCCTCTCGATCCCGCTGTTGGTCGCCGCCTTCCCCGACGAGATCTCCGCGGCACCGATCCTGGCGGCCCTGGCCGAGGCTCGCCCCAGCGCGGCCTTCGCAGCCTGGGGCGCCGGGGCTCGACGCGCCGCCGTGGCGCTGGAGGCTGGGGACCTCGTCGCCCTCGGGGCCGAGCTCGACGCGGCCCAGGCGGTCTACGAGTCACTGGAGCTGCCGGCGCTCCAAGCTCCGAAGCTCGGTGAGACCTGCGATGCGCTCAGAGCGCTGGGCGCCCTCGGCGCCAAGTTCTCCGGTGCAGGTGGGGACCGCAGCCTGGTCGCCGTGTTCGAGGACGATGGGGGCCTGGCTCGTGGGCGCGTCCTGCTGGAGGAGCGGGGGCTGATCGTGCTCGACGCGTCGCTCGCTCAGAGCTCGTCGACCACGCCCACGTCCATGTAGGGACAGTCCGTCTCGGAGCCCTCCGCGGGGTTCACGCCCTCTGAGTCCGCCTTGAAGGTGAGGACGCCGTCCTCGCTCCAGCACTGGGTCAACACCAGCCCGGGGTAGGGGTAGTCGCCGCCCTCGATGGTGCCGTCGGCGCGGCCGGTGCCCGAGCTGTCCCAGCGCGTGATGAGCTCGATGTCCTCGTCCCGCGGGAGCAGCTCGCCAGGGTTGGCGTCCATGCGCATTGCGAACTGGAGCTCTCCGGAGCCGTCTGCTGGGGCATCGAGCCACATGCGCGTGGACTGGGCCTGCTCGAAGGCCGTCGCGTAGCCCTGCGAGTCGATCTGGACGATGACACCGCCCTCTTCCATTGCGGCGTAGGCCAGCTCGAGGCTCCCCTCTCCGCCGGCATCGATGGCCTCTGCGAGGGCGGCCTGGTCCCACTCGAGCTCGACGTCCCAGTCGCCCTCTGCCCAGGTCTCGCCTGTCATGAACTCGGTCCAGGGACCGTCGGACATCTCAGAGGCCTGGAAGGTCCAGTGATACAGCCCGTGATCGGAGGTGCGGCTCATCTCCAGGCGCAGGAAGCTGCCCGGGTAGACGTCCCAGGCCCCGGGGCCCCAGATGCGGTAGTCCTCTCCGCGGGTCGATGGCGGCACGGCGCGCACCGTGGCGGTCACGGTGGTGATGAGTCGAGACCAGTCCTGGAGCCCGTCGAGGGTCTGGACCGTCGTCTGGAAGTAGCTCGCGTCGTCGGCATCGGGCGTGGGGGATCCCGGGTACTCCACGCCAAGGCCCTCGCCGCCGGGCAGCGCGTCGAGGAAGTCGGCGTCTTCGAGGAAGATCGCGTTCGACAGCGAGCCCGAGCAGGCCGACAGGAGGAGGATCACCAACGCATTCCGACGCTGAGCAGGACGTGGCGTGTGAAGAACGCGGCCTGCTCGTCGCTCAGCTTGTAGGGCACGAGCGAGCTGTGCCACTCGAGCTCGAGCATGAAGCGACCGGGGTGCCAGCCGGCGAACCAGACTCCGCCCGGAGCGAAAGTGACCAGCGACTGGTCCGGGGTGTCGTCGAAGGGGAAGGAGCGGTTGATGTAGAGCACCTCGCCCCGCACGCCGCCGCCCCACTGCAGCCCGTACCACTCAGGGCTCTGGTAGCCGGCGGAGACCCCGATCGTGGTCCAGAAGGTGCTGACGTCGATGGCCGTCACCAGCTCTGGCACGGTGATCTGGCCCGGTCCCCCTCCCGCGAGCATGTCGAGGCCCCAGAAGCCGCGCTTGCCGCTCCCCCGGTAGCCGAGCCCCGCCATTGGGGCGGGCGGAAGGTACTGGGCCGAGATCTTGGGGGCGGTGGGTCCGCCTACACCCGCGAGGACCTTGATGCTGGTGTCGGGCCGCCGCGCCTGGCGGACACGCTTCTCGACCTCGCCCTTGGCAGTGTCGTTCTCGTACTCGACCGCCTCGAAGGTCGCGGTGGAGAGGTCGACGACGCCATCCCTGGGCACCTTGACCTCGGCCACGTAGAGGTGCGTCGGCCGCCTGACCTGGACGAGGTAGCGCCCGGGTCGCACGGCCAGCTTGCGGTCGCCGTCGCCCGCGGTGACCTCGCCGACGAAGGTGCTGCGTCCGAGGTCGAAGACGGCGAAGGTGCCGATGAGGTGGGACGGGAAGAGCAGCCCGGAGGCGGCTGGCTCGAGATCGGCGAGGATCACGTCGCCCTCGCCGGAGAGGTCCCACTCGAAGGTCGGGTGCTGAGTGCCCAGGGCCGACTGCGCCGTCCCGATGATGGTCTGGATGTAGACGTAGTCGTAGACCTCGGACAGCGTCACGCGCTGGTCGTAGTCCTCGTCCGCGGCGCCCGCGAGCCCGCTGACGAGGTAGTGCGTGAAGTAGGACCCGCCGATCTCGTCGGACTCTTGCGAGGCCTCGTCGGAGGAGGACGAGGTGACGATGACCGTGCCCTCTGCGGCGAGGCGTTCCGTCACGTCGAAGACGAAGCTCGGCGCCATCGTGCCCCCCTTGCGACGGGTCGCGGTGCCGCTCTGGCAGGCGTCGAGGAAGGCCATGCGGACGTCGGCGCCGCTGCGCTCCAGCAGCGTGTCGAGCTCGTCGTAGCCGAGCACCGTCGGTCCCAGCTGCAGGCCGTCGTCGGTGGCGTGGCCCGAGTAGTAGAAGAAGAGCACGACGTCGTCGCCGCTTGCCTTTGCGTCCGCGATGTCCCGCTTGATCGCGCCGAAGTCGGTGAGCATCTGGCTCTTGCGGAGACCCAGCGCCAGCTTGACGTCGTCTTCGGCGTAGCCCCCGACGTCGATGAGCACGTCGGCGACCTTCTCCGCGTCGTTCTCGGCGAAGTACAGCGGCGACGAGGTCGTGGCGCCCTCGTTGTTGCCGACGAGGAAGGCCATTCGGACGACGGCCGCCTCGGCGCTCCCGGACAGCGCTAGCAACAAGGCGATCATGGGGCCTTCTCGACGCGGATGGTGTCGACGCCCGGCAGGTCCTTGAGGTCTCCGACGGCGTCGTGGCTGCCGGTGGCGTAGGCCTCTTCGACAAGCTCGGCGGCCTCTTCGACGCTGCCGGAGCCGAAGACGGCCACGAAGACCTCTGGTCCGCTGGCTCCGTCGAGCTGGATCGAGCGCTCCAGGAAGTGCCGCTCGCCCGGGATGATGGGGTGGGGGACGTCGCCCTCGCCGGGGTAGTAGACCGACAGCACGCCGTCACCGTCGATGCTGAGCAGCACGAGGTCGGACAGTCCCGGGGCGTAGTAGCTGAACTGGAGTCGGTCTCCCTCGGACAGCAGGGCGCCCTCGGTGCCCGGCCGCAGCTCGCCGTCGACGAGGACCACGAAGTCGAGGTCCGGATCTCCCTTCACGCCGGCGTAGTCCCGCGGGATGACGAAGATGAGGACCGCCAGCGCAGCCGCCAGGGTCGGCACCAGCCACCAGGCCCTCCACCAGGGGCGGCGGGCCTCTTCCCGAGGGCTCTCCATGCGCGGCTCTTCGGCCATGCGCGCGGCGGCCTTCGAGAGGATCTCGAAGTCGAATGGCTCCAGCGCGACAGCGGAGAGGGCGACCGCCTCGGCGAAAGCCCGCTCGGCCTCGATGCCCTGGGCGGGGAGCTCCCCCACCATCCGGCGCGCCAGCTCCAGCTGCGAGGGGCGGCTGCCGTCGTTGACGTCGAAGATCACAACAGCACCACGAGCAACAGGGCCAGGGCGCCAGCGGGGAGCGTGCCCTCCTCCATGCGCTTGCGGGCCTTCTTCAGGAAGAGGTTGAGCCGCTTGCGCAGGGTGGGGACGGAGATGCCGACGAGCTCCGCGGCCTGCTCGCGCGTCATCTCGTCGAAGAAGAGGTAGGTCACGATCTGCCGGGTCTCGTCATCGCAGTCGGCGAGCAGCGCGCGGATCGTCTCCGAGACCTCCCACCGCCCGGCCTCGGGCCTGGTGAAGCCCTCTCCGACGATGGCGTCCTTGTGCTGGACGCGCTTCTGCTCTCGACCGGTCCGGTTCCGGATCTGGTTGAGGCAGTGGTTGGTGGAGATCCGGTACATCCAGGTCAGCGGTGAAGAGTGTCCGCGGAACTCGTCCCACTTGTTGATGACCTTGGCGAAGGTCTCCTGCACCGCGTCGTTGGCGTCCTCGTCGTTTCGGAGGATCTGACGGCAGCGATGAAAGAGGACCGGCCCATAGCGCTCGTAGAGCTCCCTGATTTCGCCTTCGGTGGCCGTCAACTGAGTTCCGTCCCTTGGACCCCCCAGCTCAGGGGGATCGAAAAGGATCTTAGGATCTCTGCGGCGGGCCTGATCTGCTGGAGAGCCCGAGGGAGGAGATGAAGATCTCCTCCTCGGCATCGGCCGAGGCCTTGAAGTCGACCCTGACGTGGTCGCGGCCTTCCATGTTCGGGGCGGGCGACTCGGGGATCCCCAGGTCCTCCAGCACGTCCCTGAAGCTGGGATCGTCGGGGTAGACCCAGACCATGCCGAGCTCGTCGAGCACGAGCTGCTCCTGCATCGCGCCTCGCAGCCAGAGCTGGTGGCGCGCGTCCCGGTACAGCAAGGTGGCGCAGCGCTGGAGCGCCGAGCGCAGCGCGTGCTCCGGGACGTCGAGGGCGAGCAGGCGGTGGGGCTCTTCGAGCTGTCTGTTGGCCTGCCGGTCGACGAGCCGCACGTAGAGCACGGACACGGGCTTGGACAGGGCGGCGAGAAGAGCCGCGTGCGTCTGGGCGAGGCGGTCCGGCGGCACGCTGATGGCCAGGCGGGTGGCGCCGCTGGGGTCCACCTCGCCGCGGTAGGCGAGCGGCGGCTCGAAGCCATCGAGCTCGCCTGTCGCGGTGACCGAGGTGGCCTTCGGCGTCACAGCTCCTCCAGCTCGCCGAGCCCCCAGCGGGCGTGCCCCGACCAGCGGTCGTCGGGGCTGGCGAGGACCGAAGTGTAGGCAGCCGTCGCCTGGGTGATCAGGGGCTCGGCGGCCTCCTCCAACAACACGGTCGCGTCGGCCCCGGGCACCGGATCCCGGGTCTCGAGGACCGCCGTGGCCGCGAGTCGCAGGGCATCCGCCGTACGGCAGGCTGCGATGTCGCCGAGGTCGTGCTGGGAGGCAGCGGTCCCGAACAGCTCCAGCGCCCGCTCCGACTCCCCGACGAGGTCCATCGCGCGCTTCTTCGAGGTGGCCGGGTCCGTCGCGGCGGGCCAGCGGTCCATTCCGAGCACGATCTCCTCTCCGGCGACCAGGGACTTCTCGGCCTCTGTGCTCGCGAGCTCGAAGGGCAGGGCGGCGCCGTAGGGGATCGGGTTGCCAGCGACGGTCGGCATGAGGATGGGGACCTGTGGCACGTCCCGCTCGACGGCGACCGAGCCGACCGGAGGCTGCTTCGGCCCGCAGGCTATGAGGAGGAGCCAGGACACGCCGCCCAGCTAACACCGAATGTTCCCCGCCTCCTACCGCGTCGCCGACCTCCGGATCGAGCCCAACCTGGTGCTGTCACCTATGGAAGGGGTCACGGACCTGACCTTCCGGCGGCTCATCAGGGGGATCGGCGGGGCTGGCCTGACCGTCACCGAGTTCGTCCCGGGCGCGGCCCTGGGGCGCGGGGACAAGAAGGTCGTGCAGACGGTGGAGCTCGACGAGGAC
Source organism: Myxococcota bacterium (assembly GCA_036012755.1). Taxonomy (GTDB): domain Bacteria; phylum Myxococcota_A; class UBA796; order UBA796; family CAJQPC01; genus JAAESX01. Next base: position 54,127 of record DASCPX010000107.1, read on the forward strand.
GAGCATCCGGTCGCGGTCCAGCTCTATGGCAACGCCCCGGGTCGGATGGCGGAAGGAGCCAGGGTCGTCCAGGGCATGGGCGCTGACATCGTCGACATCAACATGGGCTGTCCGTCGAAGAGGGTCTGCAGGAGCAGTGGGGGCTCGGCCCTGATGCGCGAGCCCGCGCTGGCTCGGGAGATCGTGGCGGCGGTGGTCTCGGCGGTGGACATCCCCGTCACGGTGAAGATGCGCTCCGGCTTCGACGCCTCGAACCGGAACGCCCCAGAGATCGCCTGGATCTGCCAGGAGGAGGGGGCCTCGGCCGTCACGATCCACTGGCGAACCAGACAGGACGGCTACGGCGGCGTGCGCGCGGTCTGCAAGATCGCCGAGGCCAAGGGTCGGCTGTCGATCCCGGTCCTCGCCAACGGGGACATCGTCGACGTCCGCTCCGCCCGGCGCATGTTCGAGGACACCGGCTGCGACGGTCTCTTCGTCGGTCGAGGCGCGATCCGGGATCCCTGGCTCCTGCTCCGGCTCCAGCGCTGGATGCGTGGCGAGGAAGAGCCGGTCGTCCAGGACTCGGACAGGCACAGGCTGCTGTTGGACTACGTGGCGGGCCTTCGCGCTCGCTTCGCGATCTCCATCGGGAGCCAGGCGAGGGTCGACCACGCCGTGCTGGGTCGCTTCAAGATGTTCACGAAGCACTTCGCGACGCTGCACCTGTCCAAGGACGAGACGATCCGGACGAAGCTGCTCCGGAGCCAGACCCTCGATACGGCCTTGGGGCATGTCGAGGAGTACTTCGACCGCTATCGGGTAGCCTGAGGACGTGGACAATGACCCGCTGATCGGCGCGGTGATCGAGGACCGCTACGAGCTCGTCGCGGCGATCGGGCAGGGTGGCGCTGCCCGGGTCTACCGGGCGATCCAGCAGCCGCTGGGGCGCGAGGTCGCGCTGAAGGTCGTCCGGCCCGATCTGCAAGGGGCGCAGCGGAAGGAGTTCCAGTCCCGCTTCCTGCGCGAGGCCGCCGGGGCTGGACGACTCGCGCATCCGGCCATCGTTCGGGTCTACGACTTCGGCCAGACGGCGGATGGGGACTGCTTCATCGTCATGGAGCTGCTCGTCGGCCGTCCCCTCCGGCGGCTCGTCAACTCCCCCGTGGACCCGCGCGAGGTAGCCCGCATCGGCGCCGTCCTGGGGCGTGGGCTCCGACACGCCCACGTCCGCGGCGTCGTCCATCGGGACGTCAAGCCGGGGAACATCCTGCTCGTGCGGGACGACGACGGCGTCGAGCAGCCGAAGCTCCTGGACTTCGGCCTCGTCAAGGCAGAGGACGAGCCCACCTTCACCGGCGTGGGCACCTTCATGGGTACACCCCACTACATCGCGCCGGAGCAGGCCAAGAGCGACGGCGTCGTCGACGGGCGAGCCGACCAGTACAGCCTCGGCGTCATCCTCTACCGAATGCTCACCGGAGTCCTGCCCTACATGGCGGAGCACCCCATGGGCATCGCCCTGGCTCACATGAAGGAGCCCTACCCGCCGATGCGCGTCCGCGCGCCAGAGGTCACCGTCGACCCGGAGCTCGAGGACATCGTGCGGCGCTGCCTCGAGAAGGCCCCTGGGGATCGCTTCCCCGACGGGCGCGAGCTAGCCCGTGCCCTCGAAGCCTGGCTCGGCGCCGGGCCGGTGCTCCGAGAGGACTCCACGGTGAGCACCATCGAGCTCCCCGAACCAGAGCCAGAGCGCACCTGGGTTCCGCTCGTCGCTGGGGTGATCGGGCTGTTGCTCGCGCTCGGCGCCGGAGTAGCTCTCTGGCCCGAAGCCACCGAGGAGTTCCCCCTTCCGGTGCCCGATCCCCGCTTCGAGGTCCCCGAACTCACGGCGCTGCCGGAGACCCCGGTCTCCACCGCGCCGCGGAGCGTGTTCAGCCCACCTCCAGTCGACGAGGAGCCAGTCCTCGGTGAGGTGCCGGTCGAGGTCGCGATCGAGGTGCCCGTCGAAGAGCCGCTGGAGCCGCCTGCTCCCGCCGCGGTCGAGCCGCTGGCTCCCGCAGAGGAGCCTCCGCCGGTGGGGCCCTCCGCGTCCTACGACGGCGTCCAGATGACCCGAGAACAAGCGGCTCGCACCCTGGCCTGGGTCAACGAGGCCGACGAGCAGGCCCTCCGCGCAGGAGGCGTCTACGGCCGCGGCGCCAACATCATCCTGGAGGCCCGCCCCTTCGCCACGATCGAGGCCTTCGTCGCGACGCCGTACATCGGCGAGAAGACGGTTCGCGCTGCCTACGACGCTGCGAACTGAGCAGGGATCGTCAGGCGATCGGCGTCGAGACCAGGTTCGCCACGTAGAAGAAGTGCAACGTCGCGCCGGCCAGCACGAAGAGGTGCCAGACCTCGTGGTGGCCGAAGCGCTCCGGCCAGGGGTCGGGCCACTCGCGCCAGAAGATCAGGGCGCCGATGGTGTAGGCGAGGCCGCCGGAGAGCAGCCAGAAGATCTCGATGCCCGTCAGCTGCGGGAAGAACAGCAGGACAGGGAACAAGCTGAACCAGCCGAAGGCGAGGTAGAGCCCGGTCGACAGCCAGTGGGGTGCGTCCAGCCAGACGACCTTGAGCAGGACGCCGGCGACCACGAAGGCGCCGACGATGCACAGCATGACGACTCGCCACGCGCCGTCGAGGAGGATCACCAGACCGGGCACATAGGTGCCGGCGATCAACAGGTAGATCGTCATGTGGTCGATGCGGCGGAGGAGGCGATTGCCGCGCTCTCCGAAGTCGAAGAAGTGGTAGGCCGCGCTCGCGGCGAAGAGCGCCACGAGCGTGCCGCCGTAGATGCTCGCCGAGGTCACCCTGGCCGCCCCTGGCTCGCAGAAGACGAGCAACAGCACGAGGCCAACGATGGCGGCGACGAAGCCGGCGAAGTGGGAGAGCCAGGACCAGAAGTCCTTGAAGATGCCGAAGCGCACCCGGATGCCCTGGCGGAAGAAGCTCATTCGTCGCGGCGGCGCCTCATCAGGAGCATGCCGAGCAGTGTAAGCACCGAAGCCGCAGCGGCGCCACCGCCGCTGCAACCGAAGCAGGCAGCGGAGCCCTGGCAGTCCGCGTCGATGTCGTCGCCAGCGCCGTCACAGTCGTTGTCCTTTCCGTCGTCGCACTGCTCGATGGCGTCCCGGTAGACCCAGGGATCCTCGTCGTCGCAGTCGCCCTGCGCGGGTGCCTGCCCGTCGCCGTCGTTGTCGTCCCACCACCCTGGGATGCCGCTGTCGGTGGGGGAGGTGCCCGTGTCGGTGTCGTCTGTGTCGCCGGTGTCCTCTGGGGCGATGCCGTCGACCCCATCGCAGTTCTGGTCGATGCCGTCGTCCAGCACCTCGTCGGCGTTCGGGTAGATCGTCCCGTCCGTGTCGTCGCAGTCGGTCTCTTCCGGCGGGTCTCCACCACTCTCGTGGCGGAAGCCGTCACCGTCGGCGTCGTAGTCGTCGGCGCCGTCGCAGTCGCTGTCCACCCCGTCGTACCAGGTGTCGGTCGCGCCCGGGTAGACGCTCGCGTCGTCATTGTCGCAGTCGCCGTCGCTGGGCTTGTAGCCGTCGCCGTCGTCGTCCTCGTCAGCGGCCTCTGGCCCGCCGAAGCTGCCCATGTCCGAGCGCGAGCCGTCGGTGTCGGTGATGTCGGGGTCCCCAGCGTCCCGGCAAGGCGAGGTGGAGCTCAGGTACAGGATGTCGTTGTCGGCGTTGTCGTCAACGCTCCAGCCCGTGTAGTCAGGGTCCTTCGAGATGTTGCCGTCCAAGCCAGTGAGATCACTGAGACCTTGACCCCAGTCGGTGCCGTTGTCGTGGCTGTCGTTGTAGGTGATGACGAAGTCGCTGATCGAGTAGGCACGGAAGCCGTCGCCGTCGTTGAAGGCGGCGATGTCGTTGACGAGGGTCACACCCTCGCCGTACTCCACGCTGAAGCCGCGCTCGCCGTTGCCGACCGCGTCGGAGTTCTGCACGACGAAGGCCCCGGTCGCGTCCGAGACCGTCAGGCCAGTGCCGCCGTTGCCTATGAAGACGCTGTTGGTGACGATGTGTGAGCCGCTCGCCGAGTAGTAGGCGCCGCCGTCCAGGTTGCCGCGGAAGCTCGTGTTCTCCATGTAGGAGCCGTCGATCGAGACCGCCTTGAGGCCCTCTTCGGCGTTCCCGCTGTAGCTGTCCGATGTGATCTTGAAGCTGTTGGCGCCGATGACGTAGACGCCCTCTGGGCTGTTGTCGTCGAAGTCGTTCTGGGACGAGATCCATGACTTGGGCGCGTCGGCATAGACGGCGCCGCCGCTCGTCGTCGCGGTGTTGCGCTGGAAGCTGTTCTTCGACAGCGTGCCCGTGGCCCCCGAGGCGTCGTTGGCGTGGTGGAAGACGGCGCCCCCGACGTCGGAGGTGTTCGTCAGGAAGGTGCTGCGCTTGAGGGTCATCGCGGCCCGGTAGACGCGGATCGCCCCGCCCTGGGAGCCGCCGGAGTTGGCCGTGAAGGTCGAGTCGTAGACCTCCAGCTTGCCCTCGTCGGCGAAGATGGCGCCGCCGGCGATGTCAGCCGTGTTGCTCGTGAAGTCCCCGTCCTGGATGTAGATGGGCGCAGAGGACCAGATCGCCGCTCCCTCCTCCGTGGCGGTGTTGTCCTCGAAGGTGCAGGTGTCGACGGCGAGGTCCTCGCCGCTGCCGGTGTCGATCACGTAGACAGCGCCGGAGTCGGAGCTGTGGTTCATGATCGTGCAGTCCCGCAGGGTCAGCTTCGTGCCGCCGCCGAAGTAGATGGCCGGCCCGCGGATGGTGCTCGCCGCGGCGGTGTTGCCGTCCATCTCGCCGCGGACCTCCATCTTCGTGTCCCAGCTGTAGATCCCGCCCCCGTTCCCGCCTGCGGCGTTGTCGTTGATCTCCGCGGTGGCCCCGCGGAACCAGCTGCCAGAGCTCGAGTTGGACCCCTCGATGTAGGCGCCTGCGCCGGAGAGCCCGGAGCTGTTGTTGGTCACGACACAGTTCTGGCAAGCCAGGTCGGAGTCACGGACGTCGACACCGCCACCGTTGTCCGCGGCAACGTTCGAGTCGACCGTGACCCGCGTCATCGTGACCGTGGAGCCGTCGCGGATCCGGAAGCCCCCGCCGTGCCACTCGGCGGTGTTGTCTTCGACGGTGACGTCGGTGAGGTCCGCCGTCGAGTCGGTGATGTAGAAGCCCCCGCCCTGGTACGCGGTGTTGCCGCTGACCGTGCAGTTGCTGGCGGTGAGGGTGCTGCCGTCGACGAAGAAGCCGGCCCCGTACTGGCTGTTGGTGAGCTCCACGTTCTTGACGTTGCAGCTGCTGATCGTCAGCGTGGCGCCGTTGGTGACGAGGTAGCCCCCGCCGTTGCTCTTGCCCGTGACGTTGTTGACGCGGATCGACGAGGCCGTCACGGTCGACCCGCGGACCTCCAGCCCCTGGTCGCTGCCGGTCAGCTCGAAGCCCGAGATCGTCACGGTCTCGCCCTCGTCTACCGACACCGCGTGGGTCTCGCCCGTGGCGTCGATGATCGTGGTCGACGGGCCATCGCCTGTCAGGGTGAGGTTCTTTCCGCTGGTGTCGACGGCCTCTTCATAGGTGCCGGCGGCCACGGTGATCGTGTCTCCGCTGCTGGCGGCGTCGATCGCGGCCTGGATGGTGGAGTGGTCACCGGGCACGGAGAGCGTCGCGCCCCACGCCGGAGCGAGCAGGATCAGCACAGATGACCTCCGCGGGGCGTCAGTCTGCCACCAGTACCAGCACCCCTGCTTCGCTGGCCTCGTCCTGGCAGTGGACCTGCCCGTCTTTCTCCGGCCAGCAGCGCAGCTCGAGTGCGTCGACGAGGTGGAGATCGGTGTATGCCGTGCTCCTGCCGACCACCTTGACGGCGAGGGTGTAGTCGCCTTCTGGCACCTCTCCTTGCAGCCCCAGCTCGTCGCCGTCCAGCGCGCGCTCCCCTGCCTGCAGAAGGCGCACCCACTGCACCGTGTCACCGTCGATCTGCACTGCGACGGGCACCGACCCTTCGATCTCGAGGGGGATCGGAGGCTGGTCGTCGATTGGCGCGATCGGGTCCGATCGGTAGTAGAGCCAGGCCGCCGTACCTCCGACGAGCACGACGAGGAAGCCCAAGGCTGCGACGGCGAAGCCGACCATCAGGAGCGGTCCGAGCACCCCCCTCTTCTTTGGGACCTCTGCGGGCGACGGGGGAAGCGGGGGCGGCGGGGGCCGCGCGATCGGGTCGGGCTCGTCGGCGGGCTCGCCGACGGGCTCGCCGACGGGCTCGGGCGGCCGTGCCAGGTTCGGCCCCGCGACCGCGTGCTGCACGATGTGTTCGACCGGAGGCTCGGGCTCCGGGCGGAACCCCGACAGCGGCGTGGGCGCTTCGAGGTCCTCTACCGGTACGCGGCCTGGAGTGCGTCGAGGCCTCCGAGCTCGCGGAGGCGCCGCCTCGGGTTGGGTCGGGCGGGGCTGGTCACCGCTGGTGCGCGGATCGATGTAGACCTGCTTCCCCGCGAGGACGCCGCTGGGCTCCTCCTCGTCGGGGAAGGCGAGGTCGACCAGTTGGCCCATGCTGTCGGCGCAGAAGTCTTCGAGCGAGGGACCGCGCGCGCGATCCGCGAAGGCGCGCAGGAGCTTCACGGCCTGCTCGCCCGTGGGGCGCTGACCGGGGCGATCGGCGCACATCTGCAGCAACACCTTTCGGACCGCGTGATCCCAGTCCGTCTCGCTCATGCCCGTGTCGCTGATCGCCCCGGCAGCTTTGCGAAGGGCCTCGTGGTGACGAGGGCCATCTGGCAACACCTTCAGCCACTGCCCCTCGAGCAGCTCCATGAGCAACAGGCCCAGGGAGTAGATGTCGCTGGTGTGCTCTCCGCGGTCGCCCTCCCGACGCTCCGGGCTCATGTACTTCAGCGAGCCGAAGCGGAGCATCGCCGTCTCCGCCTCGCGCCCCTCGAAGAAGCCCCGCGCCGTGCCGAAGTCGAGGACCTTGATCTCGCCCTCCTGCGTCAACATGATGTTGCTCGGCTTGATGTCGCGATGGACGACCTGGAGCGGCGCTTCGTGCCCGTAGGGTGTCTTTCGGTAGGCGGCGTCGAGCGCCGAGGCGACCTTGGCGCAGATCTGGTAGGCCGCGCGGGGCGGGAGTCGCTCCTTGCGCTCCGCCAGATGCTCCACGACCTGCTTCAGGTCGAGGCCGTCGACGAACTCCATCACGATGGCGAGCTGGCCGTCGAGCTCGGTCATCTCCTCGACCCGAACGATGTTGGGGTGGCGCAGGCGGGCCAGCATCCGCGCCTCGTCCTGGGTCCGGATGTGGAACTCGTCCGCGTCGTTCCACTTCTCGCGTAGGACTTTCACTGCCACGAGCCGCGTCAGGCCACCCGTCCCGGTGACCTGGGCGAGGTAGACGCGAGCGAAGGTCCCACCGCTCCGTTCGTGGAGCAGCGTGATTTGTTGACGTCCGGGCGCGGAGGAGCGGTCCATGCGGTCTCGCGGGCTCCGGGACGGGCCCAGGGCCGAGGATAGCACCGCCTTTTCTTCGCCAGGGGACGATGGGCGGAGTCCAGGGGGTTCGCCCGCGTGTCGATTCGGTTAGACTCCCCGCCGATTCGGACGGGATCCTCCAGTGGAACCCGAGCCGGGCGCGGGCGTCCGACAAGACGCGCGTGCTCCGCACAGGGAGAATGGAATGCTTCTGGGCTTCTTGTGGCTGACGAGCTGCTTCGTCCTCGACATGATCGGCGGTGACGACGGGGCCTTGCTCCAGGGCGCGGACGCCAAGCTGAGCGCTGGCGATGTCGCTGGCGCGATCGTCGACTACGAGACCGTGCTCGCCGGCAATCCGGAGAGCGTCGACGCCGCGATCGGCGTGGCCTATGGCGCCTACGTCAGTGGCGACCTCGGGCGCGCCGAGACCGTGCTCGCCTCTGTCGAGGGTGTCGCGGGCGAGCGACTCAGCGAGATCAAGCTCCGGCGTGCGCTGGTCGCGATGGCCTCTGGGGACACGGACGCGCTGCGCGAGCACGCGGCCGCCTCGGGTCTGCCGGAGGGCAAGGTCCTCGTCGCAGAGGTGGCCCTGGCCGACGGTGAGCGCGAAGAGGCCATCGCGCTCCTGCAGGACGCAGCTGGTGCCGGCGGCGAGGTCGCTTCTGCCGCCAACGGCTACCTGGAGCTGCTCGGGGATGACGATCCTGCCGTGCAGGGTCTGGCCGAGAACTACGCGCTGTGGGCGCTCGGTGCCCGCAGCGTGGCGGTGAAGTCCGTCGAGGAGGTCGTCAAGAGCGTCCCCGACGATCGCGATCGAAAGGCGGAGGAGCTCTTGTTGTGGGCTGGCCGGGCGGCGGGTGAGGGGGAGACCCTCGTCGCTTCCAGCCTGCTCGAGGCGATCAGCTTCCCACCGCCGGGGCAGGCGTGGCGTGTTCCGGCGACGCGGGCGATCATCGACTGCGCCGACGGCGAGCACGACACCTGCCTCGCCACCTTCGAAGACCTCGACGGAAAGGCCCCTGCGGACGGCCTCCTGCATGCCCGCGCGACCGCTGCCATGCTGGTGGACGACGCCGAGGTCGTCACAGAGCTCCTTCCGGAGCACCCCAGCGCGGCCTCGGCTCTAGCTGCCGCGATGGCTGGCAATGACTCCATGGCTCGGAGCCTGGCCCCGTCTGGCCTGCTCGCCGAGCACCTCAACGCGAGGTAACCATGACACGAAGCATCCTGTCCCTCTTTGCCCTGCTGCTCCTGGCAGTGCTCCCTTCAGAGGCCCTCGCCAAGAAGGGCGCTGACTCGATCGGCACACGGGTCTACGTCCAGGTCCTGGACGAGGCTGGTGAGCCGATCCGCACGGCGGTCATCCGCCACCCCGATGAGGCCGACCGCCATCGCGTCAACAGTGTCGACGGCACCTGGGACGACGAGGTCCTCTACCTCCCGGACGGCACGGAGCTCATCTTCACCCCGGGAATGATGCTGGTGCTCGAGGTGTCGGCGCCTGGCTACGAGACCCAGGTCATCCAGTACCAGGTCCGGCGGCGCAAGAACAACCTGAAGGTCACGCTCACCGAGCTCAAGTACGACGAGGGCGAGATCGAGGAGCCGATGATGTCCTTTGGACGCGACACCCCGCGCGACGAGAGCGGCGGTGGCGACCCGGCCAACTGAAGAACCAGGAGAGAAGCGTGAAGAAGACTGCACTCGCACTCGCCGTTTTCGGGCTCTCCTCGGTGGCCTGGGCCCAGGACATCGGTTCGATGGAGGATCTGTTCCCGGCCATGCCCTGCCACGATGGCTGGGCCGCCTGCCTGGTCGACGGGGCGGAGATCAGCCCCGACGCGGTCCGCGACTCCGCCGGGCGTCCGTTGCCCAGCGACATGCGGGTCGGCTGGTTCGATCTGGACGCCACCGCGGCCTTCGATCCCTTCCAGGGCCTCTCCGACTACACCGGTGATCTACCCGCCGTGGCCAGCGCAGATGGCGCCGTCGATGCCCTCCTCGAGGACGGTGATCCGGCGGTGGCAGCCCTCGATCCGGTCGACAGCGCGGTCGAGGTCGCCTCGGGCGATCCCTCAGGGGACGACCCCGAACTGGAGCCGTCCTTCGAGGATCCCGTCGTCGAGCCCACCACCTTCGACGATCCGCCGGATCCTCATTTCGGCGAAAACCCCGGTGGCAAGGGCAACACGGTGGTGCTCACCGACGATCGGAACACGACCACATCCCCAGGCAACGGCCTCGACTTCACGACGCGCAGCCAGGGACTGGAAGTGGTCGAGCCCGGTCCCGGACCGAAGGTCGGCAAGGCCACGAAGAAGGATGATCCCCTGCTGAAGCCCGTGCCCGAGGACGACGAGGACAAGGACACGGAGATCGAGACCGGCGGGATCGTGATGGTCGACCCCGACGTCGCCAAGAAGGATGACCCGCCCCCCGCCGCCTGCGACAACCTGGTGCAGCTCGAGCCCGCGGCGCTGATGGGCAAGCTCAGCTCTGGCCAGGTCGCCTGCCTGGAGAAGAGGGTGCTGGGCACCAAGACGCAGACGACCAAGGACAAGATCAGCCGGGTCCTGCTCTCGAACGCGGAGGGCAGCGGGAACAGGAAGGAGTGGGAGCGCCTCATGCGCCGCCACCTCGAGGAGATCGATCGCTCCGACCCGAACCTCTGCTTCAAGTACGCGCTGCACCTGTCCCGCGGCGGTGTCGGCCGGGCCTGGGGCGTCATCAAGTGGTCCGACTACGCGCTGGAGAACAAGACCCAGTGGTCGGGCACCACCTACAAGTCCCGCGTCTACAGCCTCAACCAGCTCAAGGCAGAGGCCGCCATGAAGCTCTGGCAGGATGCGAACGACAAGCTGATCGAGGCCGGAGGCGACAACCGCGACGCGCTGGCCGCCAACGAAGAGAAGCTGCGCGGCATGTCCAAGGACTTCGCCCGTGAGTGGCTCGACTACGCCCGCGCCAGCGGTCAGGACACCAAGGAGCCCATGTCTCTCTGCGTCTCCGCCGCCGGCAGCAAGAAGTACTGCGAGGACGGCTGATGCTGCTCCTCATCGCCTGCGCCGGCGGTGAGCCGGAGGTCCCGGTCGTCGAGGCCGAGGTCGCGCTGGCGTCGCCGGCGCTCCTGGATGCCACCTGGATGGTCGAGGTCAGCAAGCCGGGTGCTCTCGACGGGCTGTCCGGACCGGGCTGGCAGGCGATCTTCGAGAAGAACGCCGCGGCTGCCCTGGGCGCCTTCAGAGAGGAGGGCGTCGAAGCCGGTCGTGTGCACGCCGAGGCGGCGGCCATCTACCGGCAGGCCGCCCTGGTGTCCGCCAACGCGACGCTGGGGACCTACTCGGCAGAGCTCAGGCGGGACTTCGACCCGACAGAGGTCGAGTACCTGCTCGGCGTCAGCCGCGTCATCGTCGGCGAGGTCGACGGGGCACGCGAGCACCTCGGACGGGGGGGAGACAACGTCGAGCTCGCTGCCGCCGATGCCGCCTGGGCTGGCATGCTGGACTCTCTCGAGCTCGCCGTCTGGGACGACGAGGCGCTCTACCCGCTCGGTGAGGTCAAGGTCGGCGCCCTGCCGGAGCTGGCCAACGCGCCGCACTACACCTTCGACATCGAGGGCACCGACGGCAAGCTGGAGCTCGCCGATCCCACCGTGCTGCTGCAGGCCGCGTGGTGGCACGAGTCCGCTGCCGTGGCCGCAGCCGGACAACCGCAGACCGACGCGCTCCTGGGTCCATGGCGCCTCGCCGGCGAGGACGCTGGCGTGGCCGCATCGGAGTTGCCGCTCGAGGCGCTGTTCCTCTCGGTCTGGTCGAGCGCTGGGGACCTCTCGTACCTGGCCTCCATCGAGGCCGGGACTCCGGTTGAAGAAGCCCTGGATGCCCACGCGACGACGTCGCTCTATGCCGCCGTGGTCAGGACCTGCCACGAGGCCGACAAGGGCATCGACCCTGACTGCATCGAGACTGCCAGCCGGAAGCTCGGCCTGGAGCTCGAGGGCGCGATGGCCCTCTCTGGGGGCGGCGTCGTCGCCGACCACCGCGTGTTCGGGAGCTTCGCGCGCGCCGGTGTGCTCCGCGCGGCTGCCCGCACCGAGGACGCTCTCGGAAACGACTACAACGCCGCCTTGATCCGGACCCTGGCCCGCGACGCCTCCCTCGGGCCGGCATCGGATCCCGCCTTCCAACTGTCCCTCGCCGCCTACCACGCCGGCACCCGCAACGTGCTCAGCGCTGCGGAGCTGCTGCATGGCCAGGTCACGATCGTCCCCGGTCTCAACGCCGCCCGTGTGTCGCTCGATGCGCTCAGCCTGCGCGTCCAGTTCGACCAAGCGGGAGGCTGAGCTATCGTTCCGGTCTGATGGAGCCTCGATGAAGCCGACTCCCCGAATCCTGCTCACCGCGCTGGCCCTCGCCGTCACGGCGATGTTCGCCACCGGCGCGAGCTTGACGTTCTACGAGGAGAGCCTGCCCTCCTCGATGAACCCGCTCTTCGCGCAGTCGATGGTCGACAACCGCGTGCACGAGCTGGTCCTGGACCGCATCTACCACCACGACCCCATCACGAACGAGCTCGTCAGCGATGTCGTCGAGCGCTGGGAGCTGGCGGATGGTGGCAAGGGCGTGAGGCTCTACCTCAAGAAGGGCATCAAGTGGCACGACGGCCAGTCGATGACCGCGGATGACGTGTGCTTCAGCGTCGACGCGATGCTCGACGAGGGCACCCCGAGCCCCATCGCCGACAAGCAGCGCGCCGTGTTCTCCGGGTGCGACGCCGAGAAGAACGACGTCGCCCTGGTCAAGTTCACCAAGATCTTCCACAACCCGCTCAACCGGCTCGGCTTCCACATCATGCCGAAGCACGTCTTCGGCGAGACCGCCATCCGGCCGGACCACCAGTTTGCCAACCGCCCGGTCGGGACTGGCCCGATGAAGGGCTCGATGGGCCGTCGCGGCGTCGTCTTCGAGAAGTACAAGAACGTCCACCACGACGCCAAGATCGACCAGATGACGTTGCAGGAGGGTGGTGACCCGCTGGTGCAGGTGCGGACGCTGCTGAACAACGGTGTCCAGGGCATCATCGCCGTGCCACCGCCGTACCGCGCAGACGTGAGCGCCTCGGACGAGCTGACGCTGAAGTCATACGACCTCCGCAGCTGGTGGTTCGTCGCCGTGAACCAGGAGAAGGCCTACCTCAAAGACAAGAAGGTCAGGCAGGCCCTCAACCTCATCATGGACCGCACCGACCTTCGCCAGCTCTCCATCGGCGTGAGCCCTGGCGAGCAGAACAGTGCTTGCGAGTTCATCTCCGGCCCCTTCGTCCAGACCTCGCCCTACTACAACCGCTCCGTCCCTACGCAGCCGCGCTCGGACAAGGAGAAGGCCTTCGCGCTGCTGAAGGAGGCGGGTCTCAAGCAGATCGGTGGTCGCTGGCACTACAACGGCCAGGCCATCACGATGCGCATCGGAATGAAGGCGCCGCTGAACAACGAGGCTCCCGACCTCCTCTCGCAGATCGGGAACCAGCTGGGCGCGGCCGGCTTCGACCGCCAGGAGTTCCGCATCACGACGGACGACTGGAACCGCAAGGTGCTCACCGGGCAGGCCACGGACTACGACCTCGTGGTCGGCAAGTGGTCCTTCGGCCTCGTCGAGGACGTCAACCCGCTCTTCCACACGCGCAAGGACGGTCGGGGCGCGCTGAACATCTTCAACTACGCCAACCCGCAGGTGGATGCGCTGCTGGCCCAGTACGACGCGGCCCGCACGGACACAGAGGCCAAGGACGCCTACCACAAGCTCCACGAGAAGCTGGCCGAGGAGCTGCCCTACCTCTTCCTCTGGAAGCTCGACACGAAGAGCGCCTGGCGGACAGAGGTCCGCGGCAACACCATCAGCCCCTACTTCTACTGGACGCACTTCGACTTCTGGAAGTACGGCTCCTGAGCCGCCGTCAGAGCCTCCAGTGAAGCGATGGTGGACACGGCCGCTGGTGCGAGTGGTCGCGGCGGTCCTGTTGCCGGTCGCCGTTCCCGCGGTCATCACCCTGTTCATCTGGGCGCTGCCCGGCGACCCGGCCTCCATCGTCTGCCCTCCGGAGCTCTGCGGCGGCACCGAGAAGCTCGCCGCGGACTGGCACCTCGACCAGGGTCCCTGGCACTTCTTCAGGTGGTGGATGGGCGGCGCCGTCCACGCCGAGTTCGGCAACTCCTGGCGGCTCCAGCCAGGGGTCCCGGTCGGAGAGCTGTTGTTCTCTTCCATCCCCTGGACCGCCGCGCTGGTCGTCCTCGCCTTCGTCCCGCTCTTGATCGGAGCGGCCGGTGCCGCTGCCCGGTGGATCCCCCCGCGCCTCGACGCGGTCCTTGTCGCGGTCGGCCTCACTCCCAGCGTGGTGTTCGCCCTCTGCGCAGCCGCGCTGGTGACGATCCGCTACGGCGCCTTCGCCTATGACGACGAGGCGATGCGAGTGAAGCTCGTACTCGGAGCGCTGGTGCTGGGGCTCGCCGACCAGGCGCTATCTGGAGCGGTCGGCGGTGTGCGTGGCCTGATGGAGCAGGAGCGCAAACAGCGCTACGTGCAGATCGCCATCCTGCGGGGGGAGGGCGTGCTCTCCAACATGCTCCCGAACACCCTCGGCGCTCTCGCCGGGCAGATGCGCGCGCGCCTGTTGCACCTGCTCAGCGGGGCCGTCATCGTCGAGGTCGTCATCCGCATCGACGGTCTGGGCGACCTCTTGTGGCAGGGAACGCTGTCCCAGGACTTCGGCGTGGTGCTCGCCGCTGCCTTTGGCTTCGCGCTGTTGTCTGCCGCGCTGCTGCTGCTGCAGGCGATCGTCGAGGTCCTCACCGCTCTCCACGTGCGGCGGTCGCCGGCGGGGGTGATGCAGTGAACCGCAAGCTCGCCTGGGGCCTGGCGCTCGCCTGCTTCGCGGTGCTCGTCGTGCCGGGGCTCCTGGCCCCCGAGCACCTCTCTCCGCCGGACCTGGCCAACGCCTACCTGGGCCCGGCCGCGGCGCCGCCCCTCGGAGCCGACGCGAGGGGGCGGCCGCTGATCGAGTACGCCATGCAGGGCGCTCGGGTCGTAGCCTTCCCAGCGTTGCTCGCCGGGCTGGTGGTCGTGCTGCTCGGAACCCTCGGGGGCCTGTTGGCCTGCACGGGCTCCCAGCGGGCCGAGGCCGGCGCCCAGGCCTTCGGGGAGATCGTGGGCGCCCTGCCGCGCATGGTGGTCGTCCTGGTCGTGGCCCTGCTGGTCCCGAAGGACGCCCGCAGCCTCGTGCCCATCGCCATCACCTGGGCGATCCTCGCCGCGCCCGGTGCCATGGACGAGGCCGCCGCGGTGGCCGGACGACTGGGTGGGGCCGGCTTCGTCGAGGCGCTTCGAGCCCACGGCTTCTCGCGGGCCCGCATCTACCTCCTCCACATCGTCGCGATGAACCTCCGGCCAGTCGTCGTTCGGCAGGGCGTCGAGACGATGATGCAGGTCGTCTTCCTCGAGATCGGCTTGTCCTACCTCGCCGTCCAGGACACCCAGCCGAGCTTCACCCACGGCGACTCCGAGAAGAGCTGGGCCGATCTGCTGTACCTGGGCTACCAGGCCTTCCTGGACGTGCCCTCGACCCACGCGCTGGTCCTCGGCCTGGCGCTCGTCGGCGTCGTGGCCCTGATGTCGGTCTTCGTGACCCAAGCCGTGAGGGCGCGCTGATGCCCAGCCTTCTCGAGCTTCGAGGCCTCACGATCGCCATCCCCGAGCGCAACCTCGTCACGGGGGTGGACATCGACGTCCGCGCGGGTCGCATCACGGCGCTCATGGGACCGAGCGGGAGCGGAAAGACCCTGTCGGCGCGTGCGGCCATGGGCTTCATCGACGTCGATCCGGGCCTGAAGGAGGGCACGCTTCGCTATCCGCAGCTCTCTGGCGACAAGGACTGGTTCGAGGGCGTGCGGGGGGGCGGCCCGAGAGCCCAGGACAAGCTGCTCCGGGAGACCCGACAGCTCCGCGGTGCCTTCGTGGCCTACGCCCCGCAGGCGGCCTCGTCGGCCTTGAACCCCGCGCGGACGGTCGGCCGCCAGCTGGAGCTGGCGATCGGCCGGCGCGAGCAGCCACCGACTTCCTCGGCGGAGCTGGCAGCGGCCGTGCGGGAGTGTCTCGACGACGTCGGGCTGCCGTACTCGGCCAGCGCCGCGCTCGCCGGCGAGCTCAGCGGGGGCATGGCCCAGCGGACGGCGCTCGCGATCGCTGTGGCCCCCTTGCCCAAGGTGCTCATCGCGGACGAACCCGAGACCGGCCTCGACCCGGTGCTCACGCGCCAGATCATCGAGCTGATGATCCGCGTGGCGCAGTCGAAGAAGTGCGGCATGCTGCTCATCTCGCACCACGAGGAGACGGTCGAGCGCGTCGCGGACGATGTCGTGCGCCTGCCGCCAGGGGGCCAGGCATGATCGTCAGGATCACCGCGCTCCACAAGACCTTCGTCCAACAGGGCGCCTGGCCCTGGTCTCCCAAGCGGGACATCCACGCCGTCATCGACTACCGCGACGAGGTCCACGCCGGCGAGGTCGTCGCCCTCGTCGGCCAGTCGGGCTCCGGCAAGACGACCGTGTCCCGCATCGTGCTCGGGCTCGAGACAGCCACCTCGGGCAAGGTCGAGATCGACGGCCTGGACTGGACGAACATGAGCGAGGGCGAGCGCTTCCCCCATCGCCACAAGTACCAGTACGTGCCCCAGGACGCGATGTCCGCGCTCGACCCCCAGCAGACGGCGCTGGAGCATGTCGTCGAGACCCTCCGGGTGCTCGGGGGGCGGGACAGGGAGGCTGCGGTGCGCGACGCCCGGGCGATGCTCGAGCGGCTGGGCCTCGGCCACCGGGGGCACGCCCTGCCCCGCGAGATGTCCGGCGGCGAGCAGCGGCGCGTCACGCTGGCGCGCGTCCTGGCTCTGTCCCCGAGGCTCATCGTCGCCGACGAACCGACCTCTGGACTGGAGCCGGATCGGCGCGAGGAGGTGCTCCGTGACCTGATCGGCAACCTGCCGGAGACAGCAGCGTGTATCCTCGTCACCCACGATCTGGCAGCCGCGAAGCGGTGGTGTACGAGGGCGCTTGTGATGCTGGAGGGACGCGTGATCGAGCGCTTGAAGCTGCCCGAGGACGAACCCAACCATCCCTATGCCCGACAGCTCTTCGACCCATGGTCGACATGAGCCCGAACAGAAGGAGCAGGTACTGATGAAGACCCGCAATCTGCTAGTACTCGCCTCGCTCTTCGCGATGTCGACTCCGGCCCATGCTGGCGACGTCGAAGCGGCGGAACACCGCCAGATCTCGGAGGAGATGGAGCGCCTCGCCTCCCGCAACGCCTGGTCCGGTGTCGAGCGCAACTTCAAGCAGCTCCTCGAGCTCCAGGAAGCCGGAGAGGTGATCACCTACGACGAGTGGAACCTCGGCGCGCAGGCGGCCCGTGCCCTCGGCGACATGGGCAGCTGCCGGGATCGCCTCGCCCAGGCCGTCAAGCTCGAGGGCAAGGAAGAGGACATCGCCTGGCTCGAACAGATCGACAAGTCCTACGGGCCGGTGACCCTGCGCTCCGTCGACAAGGACTCGGTGCCCACCCTCGCGATCGCGGCGATGCCCTTCGCCGCCGATGAGCGAGCGTCCTTGGAGTACGCGCAGAAGACCCTCGCCGACAAGCGCCACTTCAACGGGCTCTTGCCTCCCGGTGACTACACCTTCGAGGCTGGCGGCGTCACGGCGACCTTCTCCGTCACCGCGGGCTCGCTGGACCAGGTCGACATCAAGCTGACGCCCTCTGGAGAGGGAGGCACCGGGGCGCTGTCCTATGTCGGCCCACGGGTCGACCTCGGGGGGGCCTTCACGATCGGCTCCGATCCCGTCGTGCCCGAGCACCAGGTCCCGCCGTCGTTTTCCGGGGCCGGCACCCGAGCCGGAGTGGGGCTCGAGGTCGGCTTCAAGCGCGGCTTCGGCGTGATGGCCGAGGTCGGCTACCACAACCTGGTCTCGGGTACGGACCTGCCCGACATCTCGGGGGTGCCGAACCTGGGCGACCGGATGCACCTGGGCTTCGGCGCGCTCGGGCCGACCATGCGCTTCGGCAACGTCTGGCTCAACGCCACCGGCGTGCTCGGCTTCGGCGTCGCCCGAGCCAGCGGAGTCAACGAGCTGAACAATGTAAATGAGAGCTGTCCCTACGGATCGGAAGAACAGTCCTGCGCGTGGGTTTCTTCTGTCCCAGAAGAGCACAGGGAGTACTACCCGTGGGCCGGCAGGCTAACGATGAGCGGCTTTTCGGCGCAGGCCGGATATGCCTTCCTGGACGTGGGTGACAGCCTCCGCGCTGGCATCACCGTTGGCGGTGGCCTGCTCTTCGATCCCCACCGCAACTATCCCTGGGGCCAGGTCGCGCTCACGATCGCGCCGGTCTCATCGAGGAGTGAGTAAGGAATGCTTCTGAGCCTCGCGCTCATGCTCGGTCTGGCTGACGCCGCCGAGGTGACGACAAAGGACACCGGCCACGTCCAGAACCCTGTGTGGTCTCCGGACGGCCAGTGGGTGGCCTTCGAAATCAACAACATGTCCAACTCGGTCGAGCTCTGGCTCGCCAAGGTCCAAGGGGCGAACCCGGGCTCTCCGACGGAGCTGCGCATTCCAGGCGCGTCGACGACCTTTGGGACAGGCGGCTACCTAGCGGCTTCGCCGACGTGGGCCTCCAAGCCCTCGCTGATGCTGATCTTCGAAGGCAGCAACCCCGGCGGGACGATGCGGCTCTACTACGCCACGCCGGGAGCCGGCGCGCCAAACGAGCTCATCCAGGCCAGCCAGCTGGCCGGCAACCTGAGCGCGCCATCGATGTCGACCTCGGGGGAGCGCTTCGCCTTCGTGTCGGACAGCAGCGGCAACGGCGACATCTACGTCTGGCAGATCCAGAGCGGTGACATGGAGGTCACCTTCACCACCCAGCAGTCAGAGCACTTCCCGGCCTGGAACGACGCCGGCGACACGCTCGCGCTCTCGCGCAAGAACAACGGCACAGAGGACCTCTTCACCTGGACGACTGCGGTCCCCGGGATGAAGCCGCTCAAGGGCGGAAACGGTGACCAGACCAGGCCCGTGTGGGTCGATGATCAGGTCGCCTACTTCACCTCTGAGAGGGGCGAGGGCCTCTGGGACATCGCCATCACCGGCTCCGGTGGCAAGCGCACGGTCGTCGCCCGCAACGTCAGGCTCCCGGTGCGCTCGGCGCCGGCGATCTCGCCCGACGGCCAGTGGGTCGCCTACGGCACGATGACCGCCGAGCTCGACGACCAGATCCTGCTGACGCGACTCGATGGCTCGAAGACGGTCGAGATCAAGACAGGGCACAAAGCCTGCGGCGAACCCTCCCTGATCGAGACCGACGGCCGCCTGCTGCTCGCCTACACGGGTCTTCCGGACGAGGGCAGCGACTGGCGACGCCTGCACGTCATCGACATCACAGGCGAGATCTAGCACTAGCGAAAGAAGGTCGCGAGCTGCTCTTCGCAGTCCCGCGCGTCCTCCCAGCCCAGGCGCTCGATCTCGGCGGTGTAGCTGCGGTCGAAGAACAGGTAGGACATCAAGTCGGCCTCGCCGCCCTCGCGGTCGCTGATGAGGTCGAGGAGCAAGCGCGTCGCTCGAGTCAGGCGCGGGGCTGCGGCCACGTAGGCGGCGGCGCAGACCTCGCCCAGGTCGGCTCGGGGAAGCACGAGCGCGCTCTCCACGCGTCGGTAGCCACGACCTCGGTGCTTCGAGATGACGGCGTTGAAGCGGTCGATGAAGTCCACGCCATAGTTCTCGGTCCCCCAGTCGAAGATGGCGTTGAGCCGGTCGAGTCGCGTGAGGTCCTGCTCCAGGGGGTCGAGCATGAGCGCGTTGAGCACCTTGCCGAGCAGGAAGACGAGGTTCGGGTTCTCGTTGGCGTCGGCGAGGGCCTCCTCCGAGCGAACGTCGAAGGGACGCTTGACGCCGATGACGAGGACCTTGTCAGCGCCCATGCGGAGCGCCGGGGACAGCGGGGTGTTCTGCCGCAAGCTGCCATCGACGTAGCGAAGGCCGTCGACGTTGATCGGCGGGAAGAGGAAGGGGATGGCTGCGCTCGCAAGGGCGTGCTCCGGGCCGAGCGTGACCTCTCGAACCCGGACCTGGGGGTAGGGGATGTCGCCGACGCCGGCGCCTTCGATGAACAGCGTCGACCGTCCCGTGGCGACCTCGGTCGCGGAGAGCGCGACGGCCGCCAGCGTGCCCTCGCCCAGGGCCCGCCGGATTCCGGCGAAGGGGAAGAGCCTGCGCACGAGGTCGTGTAGAGGCCGGGCGTCGAGGAAGGAGGCGCCGATGTCCGGGTCCGCTTGCCAGAGCTTGGCCGGGCTGCGCAAGAGGTCCAGCGAGTCGAAGGACCAGATGTCGCCGACCTCCATCCTGCGCCAGATGTGTGAGAGGCCCCGTCCGGAGCCGGGGTTCGTGCCGTTGCCTGCGATCCAGCACCCATTGAGGGCGCCGACCGAGGTGCCGCTGATGATGTCGATCGCCAATGGCTTGTCGAGCCGTGGCCCGATCTCGTTGGTCAGGAACCGCAGGACGCCAGCTTCGTAGGCGCCTCGGGCGCCGCCACCAGAGAGGACCAGGGCGGTGGTCACAGCTCCAGCTCCAGCGAGACGGGGCAGTGGTCCGAGCCGAGCACCTCGGCGTGGATGCCGGCGTCCCTGACGTTGTCGCGGAGATCCTCGCTCACCAGCCAGTAGTCCAGGCGCCACCCGACGTTTCGCCCCCGCGCGCCCGCGCGGTTCGTCCACCAGCTGTAGTGACCGCCGTCGGTGTGGAACATGCGGAAGGTGTCGACGAACCCGGCAGCGAGGAGCCGGTCGAGCCAGACGCGCTCCACGGGGAGGAAGCCGCTGTTCTTCGTGTTCGCCTTCGGCCGCGCGAGGTCCAGCTCGGTGTGCGAGGTGTTCAGGTCGCCCGTGATCGCGACGCGCTGGCCTCGGCCCCTGAGCTTGCAGCAGTGGGCGAGCAAATCGGCGTAGTAATCCAGCTTGAAGGCGAGGCGCTCTGGGCTCGCGCCTCCGTTCGGGAAGTAGCCGTTGACCAGGGTCAGGCCGCCCTCGAGCTCGACGAGCAGGGTGCGTCCCTCTGCGGCGTAGCGAGGCGCGAAGTCGTGGAAAACGGCGCGGATCGGCACACGGCTGAAGACGGCGACGCCGGAGTAGCCCTTGCGCTCGCCGTTGTGCCAGACCATCTCGTAGCCCTGGAGTCGCTCGAGGTCGGCCGGCTCCTGCCCGGCGGACAGGCGGGTCTCCTGGAGGCAGATGACGTCCGGCTGGTCAGCCAGCGCCCAGTCGACGAAGCCCTTCCGCGCGCAGGCCCGCAAGCCGTTGACGTTCCACGAAACCAGCCTCACTCATCCGCCTCGAGGTCGATGTGCTCGAGCTCCGGCGCGATCTCCCTCATCTTGTCCTCGATGTCGGACTCCTCGATGTCCAGCTGGTGGAGCAGGCTCTCGCCGAACTCGATGAGGAAGGCGCGCATCTCCTCCTCCGTGTTCACGCTGGCCCAGATGGCCTCGAGGTCCATGCCCTCCAGCGCGTTGGCTGCGATGACATGCCCGTCGAAGTCCACCTCTGCCTTGAAGCGGGCCGTGTTCGCCCCGAGCACGGTGGCCTTGACGTCGTCGACGCCCTCGACGGCTTCGTGCTCGGCTATGGCGGCGATGAGGCTGTCCCGCTTCACGGGGTCCATCGAGCGGTCGAGGAGGTAGTCCTTGTTCTTGCGGATGAGGAAGATGGCGAGCGCCCCCAACAAGGCGCCGATGCAGATGCTGCCGACGCCGTCCCAGACACCGTTCTGCGTGATGTCCGCGATCACCAGCGCGATGGCTGCGATGACGATGCCGATGCAGGCGGCGCTGTCCTCGATGAGCACCGCGACCCCCATCGGGTCGGGGCCGTCCTTGATGTACTCCAGCATGCTCAGGCCAGCCTGCCGGGACTGGTCCTGCACCGCCTTGAGCGCGACGAGGAAGGTCGCGCCCTCGATGACGAAGCTGAGGGCGAGGATGACGAAGGCGGCGGTGAGGTCCTCTGGCGTCTCCGGATGGAGGATCGAGTGGATGCCGTGCATCACGGTGACGCCGCAGCCGAGGAAGAAGATGCCGACGGCCGAGATCAGCGCCCAGGAGAACTGGGCGCGCCCGTAGCCATAGGGGTGGTCGGCGTCGGGCTCCTTCTCCGAGTGCCGGATCCCGACGGCAAGCAGGGCCTGGTTGCCGACGTCCGCGATGGAGTGGATGCCCTCTGACAACATCGCGCCCGAGCCGGTCAGGAAGAAGCCCGCCAGCTTCGCGATCGCGACCAGGGTGTTCGCGCCGATGGCCGCGTAGACGGCCGTTTTCGAGCCTCCGGCCACTTCAGAACCAGACGCAGGTGCGCTCGGTGATCCAGTTCACGGCGGTGGAGTCGTAGTAGCCGCTGGCGAACTGGTTTCCGCTGTCGCCGAAGAAGAAGTCGGCGGTGCCGTCGTCGTTCTCCCGCACGTCGTAGGTGTAGCTCCAAGGCGCTGGGTCCCAGAGATCGCTGGGGCAGTCGGTGCTACCGGTGTCGACCTCTGCGTCGAAGCTGAGCCCGTAGTTGCAGCTGTTGCACGTGTTCGCGTCGGTCTGGGTCGCCGTGATGGTCCAGACGACCTCGCAGTCCAGGCCCCCGTTCCACTCGCTGGTGCCGAACAGCAGCCACCTCTCGGTGCCGGTCCAGTCCGCCTTGTCGTACCAGGCCGTGTAGTAGGAGGTCGCTCCAGCCTGGTCCTCGTAGCCCGAGGCCGTGTCGCAATAGGTCGTGTCGATGCCTTCCGTGGGGTCGGTCAGGGTGTCCGTGTCCGTGTCCGAGTCGGTGTCCGCGTCGGCGTCGGTGTCGGTGTCCGAGTCCGCGTCCGCGTCCGAGTCGGTGTCGGTGTCGGTGTCGGAGTCGGCGTCGGTGTCGGCGTCAGCCTCGCTTCCGGAGTCCGAGGTGTCCTTGTCGCCACAGGCGAAGGAGAAGAGGAGTAGCGTCATCATGAGCACCTTGTAGCACCAGTCGGGGAGTCATTCCACGTAGCCGAGCGCCTCCAGGCCGCCAGGCGCTTCTCCCCCCGCCGCGGCCTCGGGCTCGCGCACGTTGACCCGGCCTCCGACCGTGGCCTCGAGGTCCGAGTCGTAGAGGGTGCCTTGGACGACCCGCGCTGCGCGGCGCTGCCCGAAGACCTCGCCATCGAGGTGCGCCGGGGGCGTCAGACCGAGGTGGTCGAGCAAGCTCGGCAACAGATCCACCTGGGAGACCTTGTCGCGAGAGACACGTGGCGGCCTGTCACTGCCCCAGCGCACCACCAGCGGCACCTGGACGACCTCCTCGACGATCGCGTGGCCGTGCTCGACGCCGCCGGACTCCCAGAACTCCTCTCCGTGATCGCTCGTCAGGACGATGAGAGCGTCGCCGAGACCCCGGGACTCGAGGCCGTCGAGGAAGGTGGTGATCTCTCGATCGACGTAGTCCACTTCGCGCTGGTAGGCCTCTTGCACCTCGGGCCGTGCCTCTGGTCTGAGGCGTCCCTGGCGGAGGTCCCGTACGTCCACGTCGTCGTATGCCTCGACGTGGTGGTAGGGCAGGTGGGGGTCGAGGAAGTGCAGCCAGAGAAACACGGGGTCGTCGCCGGTGTGGTCGAGCCAGCGGAAGGCTTCGTCGACGACACGTCGGGCGTCCCCCGGCGATCGCGGCGTGCTGCGCAGGTCGAAGCCGCGCCCGGCGAGCCCGAGGCCGACCGGGTCGAGAGGGGCACGCATCGACAGGTTGCGCCAGTGGCCGAAGCCAGTCTCCAGGCCGTACCCGACGAAGGGGTTCGTAACGACCGCCGCTGTGTCCAGGCCCTCCTGCGACAGGTACTCGGCGAGGGTCTGGTGGCTGGGGTCGACCGGGCGGATCTCCAGCCACCCGGTGCCCACGCGCGCCCCACCGTGGGAGGCGGGATCCAGTCCGGTGTGGAGCGACGCCAGGGCTGGGAGCGTCCAGGTCGAGCTGGCGGTCGCGTCGGTGAAGACATCGCCGTGTTCAGCGAGGGCGGCGTAGCTGTGCATGGCCTCGCCAGCGTCCTTGCGGAGCGTGTCGACGGTGATCAGGACGATGCTGCCCGAGCGCTCCGGGATGGGGTCCTTGATGTCGAGGGCCAGGGCGGGGGCGAGGACGAGCAGCGCCAGGGCGAGCTTGTCCTTCCAGGCACCGAGCAGGGCGGCGGGGAGCAGGCAGGCCAGCCAGGGCAGGCCATCGACGACGGCGAGCGCCGTGGTCTGGACGTCTCCGTGTCCGCCGTACCAGATCTCCATCAGCAGGCGGCCGCAAGGGACCAAGGGCGCCGCGAGCACCGCCAGCGGGGCGCCGACCCAGGGCAGGCGCTCCTCCAGATCCGCGCCTGCGTAGCCTATGCCCAGCGCGATGAAGCCGACCCCCATCACCGACAGGATGCGGGTGGGGCCATCGACGGCGATCAGCGCCCCCAGGGCCAGGGCCCATCCCAGGGCGGAGAAGGGACCCCGCAGGACCTTCAGGTAGGACAGCCAGGCGTGCAGCGCTCCGAGCCCGAGCAACACCAGGCACTCGATGAGGGCGCCCGCCAGGCTCGGCTGGGGAGTGAGCACCCGAGCGAGGGCCAGCTCAGAGGCCGCGATGGCCGCCCAGCCGATCAGTACAGTGGTGCGTTCGCCCGGGGTTACCATCCCTGCCATCGTACGGGAGGAGCGCGTGTTCCTGCTGCTGGCGAGCGCTCACGGCGCCGACCTCGACTTCGGCTACACCCCCACACTCGGCCCTGGCGAGAAGCCTGCGCTGTACGTCACGCCGAACCGACCGCTCAAGGAGCTCCAGGTCGCCTGCGAGCCAGGTGGCAGCTGGACGAAGACGGGGCTCTCGGGCGGGGAGAAGTTGACCTTCACATTGCCTCGGGACCCGGCCGTGACCTCGGCCGAGTGCACCGTCCGCGCCGAGTTCGAGGACGGCTTCCTGGACGAGATCGTGATCCCGTTGGAGTGGGAGATCGGCGGCAGCCTCAGCGTGGACCTCTCCCGCGCCTCGGCTGACATCACGGAGCACACGCTGACGGTGAAGGTGACGGGCTACGTCGAGACCGCCCAGATCGTCGCCTATGGCGAGGGGAAGACCGAGCGGGAGCGCGCCACGGTGCAGGTGGGCGACGGCCCGGGGGACATCACCCTGCCGTGGACCGGTGACCCTGGCGAGGTGGTGCTGCTCGACGTGAAGCTCGAGAACTCCAGCGCCTGGGCAGGCTTCACCTTCAGCCCCTGGTTCCTCGACATCCCACACGACGACGTGCTCTTCGCGACGGACTCCGATGTGATCGAGCAGGACGAGGAGTGGAAGCTCGAGGCCACGCTGGCGGATCTGAACCGGGTGCTCGACAAGTACGGCGAGGTCGTCCCCGTGAAGCTCTACATCGCGGGGTGCACCGACACGGTCGGGGACGGCGCCTCCAACCGCAACCTCTCCAGCCGCCGCGCGAAGGCCATCGCGAAGTGGCTGAGATCGCATGGCTATTCCGAGCCGATCTACTACCATGGCTTCGGCGAGGGGCTCCTGGCCGTGCCGACCGGGGACGGTGTGGACGAGCAGTCCAACCGGCGGGCGCTCTACCTCGTGGGCGCCTCGCCACCGCCTGCGGGCTCTGGCATCCCTGCGGTGTCCTGGCAGGCCCTCTGAGTCACCAGGAGTAGGTGACCGACTGATCCGAGAGGTGGACGATCACAGGCGATGAGCCTGCCCAGGTCTGGAAGGGGCTCAGATCCCAGCTGTGGGACTCGGTGATGTAGGCCTCGCAGTCGTCGCCGTTGGCGTTGTGGCCGAGGGTCACCCAGGTCTCCGTGGGGTTCGAGTCCGTGAGGACTCCGTCCCAGCAGAGCTCGAAGTCGTGGTCCTGGCAGCCGCCGCTGTAGCTGACCTCGAGGGTGAGCGTGTCGCCGCTGAGGCCCATGCTGTTGAGCGCGTAGGCGTCGGTGTGGGCCGGGGTGCACTGCTCCACCTGCGGACTGACATCGGTGTCCGAGTCAGCGTCGGTGTCGGCGTCCGCGTCAGCATCGGCGTCAGCGTCGGCGTCGGTGTCCGAGTCGGCGTCGGTGTCGGTGTCGGTGTCGCTGTCCGCGTCAGTATCCGCGTCGGCCTCGACGGCCCCCGAGTCGACGGGCTCCTTGTCGCCGCATGCCACTGAAAGCAGCAGGAAGATCATGTTTCCTCCAGACTGCCCTGCACGGAGAGCCTATCCCATGGAAGCCAGGAGTCGCTCGGCCAGCGCGGTGAGGCCACGCACGGTGTCCTTGAGCTGCTCGATGCGCCCGGCCATCATCAGGTCGGTGAGGGGATTGTCGAAGTAGATGTCGGCCGCGGCCATGCCCATGCCGATGTCCTCTGGCCGTCCTGCGTCTGCGTCATCGCCGAGGAGGTAGAGCGCGTCCTTGATCAGGGCGCGGGCCTGCTCGGCGTCCTGGAGCGCGCGCTGCATCAGCTGCTGCTTCTCAGAGCCCTCCCCGGCGATGCCAGAGGGGTCGCTGCCGATGCCGATGATGTCGTGGACCGAGGCGATCACCGCGCCATCCAGGGTCCCCGTGGCCGCGCTGAGGAGGCTCCGGGCGTCCTCCAGCTCCTTCCGCGCTTTTGCGCGCTTCCGCTCGGGTGAGAGCCTGTCCACCTCCCTGCGGGCCGCTGCCTCGTGAGCGGCGGCGAGTCCAGAGCCGCCCTCGTACCCGCAGCTGAGGCAACGGTAGGCCTTCGGGGCCAGCTCATCGAGCTTCTTGCTGCCACAGGCGACACACTCGGTGTCGGAGATGTTCTCCTTCGCCGCGCGGTCCAGCTTGAATGCCTGCCAGATCGCCTTCAGGATGTACACGAAGACCCCCAGACAACGGGTATGGACGAATAGCAAAAAGCCACTGTCTTCGTACTCGATCGGCGAGCACGTGTCGCCGACGAAGTCACCCTCGCCCTGGCCGGTCGCTTCCGGGTCGAGCACGCCCGCAACGCCCTGGCGGTCGAGCAGCTGCTCTCGGAGACGATGCCGCTTGTGGTCACTGTGCACGCCAGCCAGCTGCAGGTGGTCCCCTCGCTCAGGAAGGCCACGGGCCCGGGCTGCCTGTTCATCGGCTACGGCGCGCTCTCCTTCGCTGACCCGGCGCGTGGGCTCCCGAGGGAGCGGCAGCTGGAGAAGCTCCAACTGGACGACTTCGTCGATCGGCAGCTCACGGGCGAGGATGTCGGCAAGCTCGTCTGGAACCACGTCTCCGCTGTGATCCGCACGGCGTCGAAGCCCGAGGACCAGCCCGCCGAGGGCGAAGAGCAGGCCTGGACACGCATCCTGACCAGCGAGGCGAGCTCCTCACGGCCCGCGTCTCGGGCACCGCGCTCAAGAAGATGTTGACGAAGAAGATCGGGTCCGACTGAGCGTCAATAGAGCGTGTACTTCAAGACGCGCTCGACCTGGTTCCGCCGGATCGTCACCTCCAGCACCTTCTCCTTGCGCAGCCTGCGGTAGGCGCCGATGGCCTGCGCCACCGACGTGACGGTCTCCCCGTTCACCGCCAGCACCACGTCGCCGCCGCGGAAGCCCAGCTGGTAGAGGTCGTTGCCACAGCGCACGCGGCGGACGCGGAAGCCGATGATCTCGCCACCTTTGCCCTTCTGCCAGAAGGTGTCTGCGAGGGTCGCGGCCTGGCGGAGGTGGTTGACGTAGTGGTCGACCATCTCGCGCTTCACACGGTAGGTGTCATCGCCTTGGTCCTTGATGTCTGGGTTGTCCGGCAGACACTCCTGGGCCTTGGAGCCCTCGCCGTCCTGGGTCGGGCCCTTCGTCTTGCCCCCGCTCTTGATGCGGTCGACCTGCTCCTCGGTCGGCTGGGGCGCCCCCTCCTTGGGCGCCTCCTGCTCGCCTTTGTCCGTGTTGGCCTCCAGCGGTGACTCGGAGCCCTCCTCTTCTGAAGCGTCCCCGCTGCGACCCGGCGGCTTCATCAGCTCCTCGGTGATCTCACGGACCTGCTCGTCCGGATCCGGAAATGGAATCAGCGACATCGACGCCATGTAGTGGGCGGTGCGTTCGGGGGGCTCATCGACCTCGAAGCCGAGCGTGCCGGCCTCGTAGGCGACCCCCATCGCCATGGGCAGGAGAAAGCACCCCGCCACGAAGCCATGGCAAACGAGCCACTGCAGCGCGCTGGTCAGCCGCCTCACGGTGTCATCACCCCAGCAGGATAGACCGCACCTCGTCCCGCCACAGCGACCCCAGTGATCCGAGGCGCTCCACGAAGGGCTCCTCGAGGTCCTCTCGTCCGGACAGCTCGATGGCTCGCAGGGCGTAGCGCAGGATCTGGATGGCCTCGATGCCCGGCGCGTCGAAGAACCACCCACAAGACGTGAACATCTTGAGGCGGCAGTCCAACAGCGCGCCGTCGACCTCGCCGAGGTCGTCCCGAAGGGCGTTCAGCGCAGCTCGGAGCTCGCCGCGCCACCGCCCGTTCGCGGGCCCGGCCAAGGCGCAGCCGCAGTCGCGCGACCAGCGCCCGACCCCGTGGGCGCAAGACCACGAAGAGGGCAGAACGAGCAGGGCCTCGTGTCTGACCTCGTTGGCTGCCATCCAGGCAGCCGGGTTCGACAGCGCCACGTCGTCCCGACCCTCGAGCACCTCGATGCAGCGGGCCAGCGCCATCTCGCCGTGTCGATGGTGGTGGCCGTAGGACTCTCCGTCGGTGGCTGCCATCGCGAAGCCCGGAGCCTGCATCAGGTGGTTCGCGTAGTCCTCGCCGTCGTGGAGGAGACCCTCGAAGGCGACCCCCTGCGAGACCGGGCCGTCGTAGAAGAAGACGACGATGTCCCGCCCGCCGGGCAAGGCCACACGGGCCGGCATGCCGGGAACCAGCGGCCCCCACTCCCCGCCAGCGCTGCGCATCTCGCGGCACTGCCCCGGTGCCAGGATCGTGAAGCCGATCCCGGCGGCGGCGAGGGCCACCAGGGTGGCGGTGTCCACCGCGGTCTCCGGAAGCCAGAGGCCCTCCGGGTCGCGACCGAAGCGCGCGACAAAGTCCTCGATGCCGCGCTCCACCTCGCGCTCCTTGTCCGCCTCCGAGGCCAGGGGAAGGATGGCGTGGTGGCAGCCCTGGGCGATGGCGTTCCCATGTCCCAGGCGTGCCGCCGAGGCCCGGTCCGCTCGCACGATCGTCTCGTGCACGTCGGGGGCGTGGCGCTCCAGCCACGAGGAGAGCGTCGGACCGACGTCGAAGCTGATGTGCTCCCAGGTGGACAAGCGCCGACGCACGTCGCCGTCTTCACCGAGCAGCTTCGCGCGGCCGCTGGGGCGATAGCACTCGGCGGTGATGCGGTGGTTCCAGTCGGGCCAGGGCGCCGCGGTGGGCTGCCTGTCGATCCGCCCGGTCCAGGGGTTCTCTCGCGGCGGCTGGTAGAAGTGGCCGTGGATGCAGGCGAACTTCAACGGCGCCCTCGCCTGCGCAGGGGTGTGAGGAAGGTCAGTCCCAGCGGGGGCACACGGAGGCGGAGCGAGGCGGGTTGGTCCTGCCAGGGCTCGGCGACAGCCCGGGTGCGCGTGTTGACCACGTCGCTGCCGCCGTAGCTGGCCTCGTCGCTGTTGAGGAGCTCGCGCCACCAGCCGGCTTCCGGCACCCCGACCTGGTAGTCCTCGCGCGGGATCGGCGTGAAGTTGGCGACGACGAGCACCGGGCGATGATCGGAGCCCATCCGGAGCATCGCGACCACCGACAGCCGGCCGTCGTCCAGCCCGCTCCAACAGACGCCGTCTGTGGACAGGTCGCCTGCGTGGAGGGCTCCGTTGCGGCAGTACAAGGCGTTGAGATCGGTCACGAATCTCTGGACGCCAGCGTGGTCCTCTTGCGCGAGCAGGGCCCAGTCGAGCTCTCGGTCGTGGCTCCACTCCTCCAGCTGAGCGAGCTCCATGCCCATGAACAGGAGCTTCTTTCCGGGCTGGGCGAACTGCCATCCGAAGAGCAGGCGGCAGCTGGCCAGCTTCTGCCACCGGTCCCCTGGCACCCGACCCATGAGCGAGCCCTTTCCATGCACCACCTCGTCATGGGACAGGGCGAGCACGAAGCTCTCCGAGTGGGCGTAGACCGAGCGGAAGGTGAGCTCGCCGTGGTGGTGCGTGCGATGGATGGGATCCCGGGCGAGGTGGGAGAGCGTGTCGTTCATCCACCCCATGTCCCACTTCAGGCCGAAGCCGAGGCCGCCGTCGTAGGTGGGCTTCGAGACTCCGGGCCAGGCCGTGCTCTCCTCGGCGACGATGAGCACCTCTGGAAAGTCGCGATGGAGGACCTCGTTGAGCTCCTTCAAGAGCGAGACGGCTTCGAGGTTCTCGCGCCCGCCGTGTTCGTTCGGCAGCCAGTCCTCGCGGGAGTAGTCGAGGTAGAGCATCGAGGCGACGGCGTCGACGCGCAGCCCGTCTGCGTGGAACTCCTCGAGCCAGTAGCGGGCAGACGACAGCAGGAAGGAGCGCACCTCTGGCCGCCCGTAGTCGAAGACCGCCGTCCCCCAGTCCGGGTGCTCGCCGCGTCGGGGGTCCGGGTGCTCGTAGAGGGCGGTGCCGTCGAAGCGGTAGAGCCCGTGGTCGTCCTTCGGGAAGTGCGCCGGGACCCAGTCGAGCAGGACAGCGATGCCGCGCTGGTGGAGGTGGTCGATGAGGAAGCGCAGCCCGTCGGGATCACCGAAGCGCGCGGTGGGCGCGAAGTGCCCCAGGGCCTGGTAGCCCCACGAGCCGTAGAAGGGGTGCTCCATGACCGGGAGGAACTCGACGTGGGTGAACCCCATCTGGCGCACGTAGTCCGCGAGCGGCTCGGCGATCTCGCGGTAGGAGTACTGGCGCCCATCGGGATGGCGCCGCCAGCTGCCGAGGTGGATCTCGTAGATGGAGATCGGCCTCTGGCGCCAGTCCGGAGCACGCCGCTTCATCCACCGACCGTCTCGCCAGCGGTGGACCGAGGCGGTGATCCGAGAGCTGTTCCCGGGGGGGAGCTCCTGCGAGAACGCCATCGGATCGGCTCGGTCGACCCAGCTGTCGTCGGAGCCGAGCACTGCGTACTTGTAGTGGTGCCCCGGGCGGGCCTCTGGAACGCTCAGCGACCAGATGCCGTCGGCCGCGGCCATCGACAGCCCCTCCCAGGCGCTGAAGTCGCCCTTGACCATGACCTCTCGCGCGTTCGGCGCCCACACGGCGAAGCGCGTGCCCTGGCCCAATCCGTGGGCACCCAGGAAGGAGAAGATCCGGCTGTGGTGGCCCTCGTGGAAGCCCTGGATGTCGCCGGCGGCCAGCATCACACCTCCGGCCCGTCAGACCGCCGAGCCCCCACGCCGGCACGCAGTATCCTGGACCATGCTCACGCTCCTGGCCTGCACCCCGGAGACGCTCCTGCTCCAGGACGCAGGCAACTACACCTATGACGGCTCGCTGGAGATCCCGGGCCACGAGCTCGTGCCGCTCTCCGACAACACCCTCGACTGGTCCGGCGTGGACTCGGACCTTTCCTGCCACGAGCTCGACCCGGTCACCGACATCGACAACGTCCAACTCCTGGTCTTCCCCGAGCTGGACGAGGCCGCGGTCGCCGCTGGCTTCGCCGAGGACAGCCTCAAGCAGGTCGACCTCGGCTCCTACGCCTCCTTGGATCCCCAGGGAGGCGTGACGAGCGCGGCCATCTCCGAGCTCACCTTCTTCGGCACGATCGTGAACCTCCAGGACGAGTTCGACGAGGGCAGCGGCACCTGGGTCGCCCTCCTCGGTCGGGGCACGGAGGTCGGGGTGGGGACCTACAGCATGGCCTTTCTCCGCCCGGACAGCTCGAGCAGCGAGACCCGCGTGGCCCTGGTCGGCGGGTGTGGTGTGCTCGAGTACGAGGTGGACGTCTCGGCCACGACCGAGCTCTCCGGCCGTGTCGAGGTCGTCGACTGGTCCGAGCTGAGCACGACGGGGCAGGGGAGACCCTTCGATCCCCTGGACGTCAGCGAGGTCATGCTCGCTCGCTTCGAGGACGGGACGGATCTCGAGGCCGACTTCCTCGACCTGGAGCTCATCGCCGACGAGCTGGTGGTGCAGGACCACGGCGGCGGCACCTCGACCGAGCTCGATCTCTCGGTGGTGGACAGCGGCGAGACCTGGCTCCTGGCCCTCGGCTGCGACAGCTGCACGAGCCCGGCGCCGCTCTACATGACTCGACTCGTGCGCTGAGGGCGGGGATGAGACCCAGCCGCGACATTGTCGCGGGGCCCTGCAGGTGAGGAGGAACATGACCTGTACACGACGACAGACGCTCCACGGACTGCTCGTCGCTCTCCCCCTTCAACCCCGGACATCAACAACCAGGAAGACTCCAACGGCTTCGATACACCACTTGACGGGACACAGCTGAGAGCGCCCGGCGCGCACCAGCGCGACCATCTGCGCGCGGAACTCAGCCGGGTACGGGGAACGATGTCGTTTGGCCATGTGACTCCTTTTCTCGAAAACGGAAAGGTGTCCACAAAACCGGGTTCACTCCAACTCCAACTCCAGGCATCACCGGCTCTTTGCTCGGGGCGTGGCAAGGCGCTGATAGCGTCAGGGCGTGTTGCTCTTCCTCGCTTGTGGGCCCCCGTCGGTGCCGATGATGGTCGGCCCCATCGACACAGGCGCGGACTGGGTCGACGAGGCCCCCGGCCCCGAGGGCATCGGCGAGGTCCCAGAGCTCGACGTCTTCTCGGAGGAGCTCATCCACAGCTTCGCGCTGGAGCTGGACAGCGACGCCCGGTACGCCCTGCAGCGCGACCCCTACGAGTGGGCCGAGGGGGTCTTCGTCGTGGCAGGGGTCCGGTACGAGGTCGGGGTGCGGGTGAAGGGCTCCAGCACCTACGAGTCCATCGACGACAAGCCCTCGCTCAAGCTCAGCTTCGACTTCGTCTCCGAGGGGCAGCGCTTCCACGGAATGCGGCGCCTCAACCTGCACAACATGACGCTGGACCCGATGCTCTGCAGCGAGGTCCTCACCTGGGCCATCTTCCGCGCCGCGGAGCTCCCGGCGCCGCGGGTCGGCTACGCGCGCCTCGACATCAACGACGACGACCGCGGTCTCTACAGCGTCGTCGAGGACATCGAGGACGACTTCCTCGGGCGCTGGTTCGAGGACTCGGGCGGCAACCTCTACGAGAACCGCGAGAACTACTGCGACCTGAGCTCGGTGAGCTGCTTCGAGGCCGAAGAGGACGACGAGGGCAACGATGACGCCCTCCAGGCACTGGTCGAGGCGGCAGCCCTGGAGGGCTCGGACTGGCTCGCCGCGATGCAGGACCAGATGGACTGGGAGCGCTTCGTGGGCTTCCTGGCGATGGAGGCTGCCATCGCCCACTGGGACAGCTACAGCTTCGATGTGTCCAACTACCGCCTCTACCACGAGCCCACGGCCGACCGCTTCACCTTCATCCCCTGGTCCGGGGACCTCGGCTTCGGTTACCGGCCCTGGAGCTACCCGGACTGCGGCAAGCACGGCGTGGACCCCGGGGACTACGACATGGGCCGCCTCGCCGCCAGCTGCGAGGAGGTCTCCGAGTGCCACGAGGCGGTGCTCGACGCGCTCTTGGAGCAGGCCGATCTCCTGGAGGCCCTGGACGCCTCGACGATGGCCGCCGAGGCCCTCGACCGCGTGCGGGAACAGGCCGCGACAGATCCCGAGACCCGTAACGATATGGACCACTTCGAGGAGCACGGCCGGTGCGTGCAGGACTTCCTGGCTGGCCGTCCAGAGGTCATCCGCGACTGGGTGGCAAAGGAGCGCTAGCCCGGCACGCGCATCCTGCTTCGCGCGGACTCCGGGTTCGCCCGCGATGCGCTGATGGCCTGGTGCGAAGACACGGCCGGCGTCGACTTCCTCTTCGGCCTGGCTCGCAACAACCGGTTGAGGGAGATGGTGAAGGCCGACCTCGACGCCGCGGGCGAGGAGTCGAAGGAGACGGGCAAGCCGGCTCGCCGGCTGAAGGAGCTGGTCTACGAGACGCTGAAGTCGTGGACGCGACCGCGCCGCGTCGTCGCCAAGGCCGAGGTCCTCGTCGACCGCGACAACCCGCGTTTCGTCGTGACCTCGCTGCCCATCGAGGAGGTGTCCACCGAGCGCCTGTACTGCGAGCTCTACT
>DASCPX010000108.1:0-2032 GCA_036012755.1 Myxococcota bacterium
ATCCTGCTCGCGACGGAGTCCCGGGAGGGCACCTTCCTGGGCGAGGTGGCCGCGCTCACCGGAGGGACGCGCACGGCCACGATGAAGGCGGAGACCGAGGTCATCGCCCACGCGCTGAACGCCTCGCAGCTGGAGCAGCCCGTGACCGGCAACCCGGCCATCGGCATCAGGCTGATCCGCTCGATGGCGGAGCGGCTGGGCCGGGAGAGCTGACGCTCCTAGGGACTGAGCCACTCCAGCTCGATCGTGTAGTCGTGAGCTCCGACCTCGCCGGTCCAGCCGAGGATGACGAGGTACCACTCCGACCCGCCGGAGAGCACCACGTCGAACTGGGTGGGCTGGAAGACCTCTGGATTCACGTCGGCGACTGCCCAGCCGGCGGCGACGAGGACACCCTCGGCGTCGTAGAGGTTGGCGTCGAGGTTCGCGTCGTCAGCCCAGGTGGCGACGATGGTGGCGTCGAGGTCCTCTGGCGTGGTGATGATGTAGACGTCGTTCTCGTTGAGCTCCCAGTCGCCATCGCCAGGATCGGCCGTGTACTCGAGCGAGCCCTGGATGATGTCGACGAAGCCGAGCCCGGAAGCGACAGGCAAGGCGTTCCCGGCGGACAGGGTGGCCGGGTCGATGTCCTCTGCGCCCCAGCCGAGGTCGTTGGGCTCCTCCTCCTCGAAGGTCCAGCCGATGACCTTGGGGGCGATGGTGTCGAGCAGGATGTCCCCAGCGGTGTTGTCCTTGTCAGCGGACAGCGCGACCTCCACCGGCGCGGCGTTGTGCAGCGTACCGGCAGGCAGGCCCTGGTTGAGGTTCTTGAAGTCGCCCGCGACGAGGAAGACGGTGCCAGCTCCCTCCTTGACCGTGTGCTGGTCGAAGACCTCTTCGAAGTCGTTCACAGCCTCGCTGTCGGTCGTGACGGCCTTGAAGCCGACCATGGTGTAGCTGCCGGTCCAGGTGCGGGACTCGAGGTCGAGCTCCCAGTCGCGGACCTCGGCCCCGCCGAGCAAGGCACCCTTGTCCAGGTAGTCGCTGGCGTCGGCGAAGGCGCCGGCGATGATCCCGCCCTCCTCTGGCGAGAGACCCGAGAACTCCAGCGTGTAGGTCCGGGCCACGCTGTCCAGGTTCTGGACCGGACTCACCATCACGGCGTACTCCGTGCCCGCCTCGACCTCGAAGAGGACCTCGAGGAGGCCCTCCGCGTCCTGGGTCGAGCTCCCGGCCATCGACTCGAGCGAGGACTCGTAGGTGTCGCCCTCGTCCGGGTCGTGGACGTGCACGTCCTGGGAGAGGTCGTAGATGTAGAGGTCGTAGAGCAGCGCGTCGGGCAGAGGCCCCGTGTCAGCGGAGTCCGCGGAGTCACCGGAGTCGCCGGAGTCACTGGAGTCACCGGAGTCACCGGAGTCGCCGGAGTCCGGAACCGCCGTGTCGGGGGCTGCGCCCGAGCCGTCCGGCCCGTAGTGCAGGATGACGGTGAAGGTCCCGTCCGCGAGCGCGGTGAAGGTGTAGTAGTCGACGTCGACAGGCTTCTCGTCGCTGGCGTCCTGCGGAAACTGGCGGATCGCGGCCTCGACCGCCTCCCAGCGCCAGGACGCGCCCACCTGCTGAGCGGTGTCAACCGTGTCGCGAGGGGCGGCGAGCAGGTCGCGCTCCTCCTCGATGATGACCTGGTGGATGACGACGGAGCCCGACAGGGTGGTGCTGTCGATGCCGGTCTCGGTGGGGACGCATGCTAGTAGAAGGAGCATCAGAACTCTCCCCGGATGCCGACGGCGAAGTTGCGTGGGTACTGGTAGGACAGCGGCTTGCCGAAGAGCGGATCGCCCTCCGAGTCCGTGTAGATGCCATCACCGCTGACGTCACCGTAGGTGGTGTCGATGCTGGTGACGGCCCGGTCGTCGAAGACGTTGAAGCAGTCCGCGAGCAGCGTCCAGTTGGTGCCGCCGATCTCGAACATCAGCCCGGCCGACAGATCCAGCTGGCTGAAGACCGGCATGCGCAGGGTGCCGTCGTCCGGCTCGGCGTAGTTGTACCAGTCCTG
>DASCPX010000109.1:0-1081 GCA_036012755.1 Myxococcota bacterium
GCTGACCACTCGTCACCGCTCGTCCACACGCGCCCCCGCCCAAGCCCACAATCCTCGGTCACCGGCCGGCACTCCCGCTGGTCTGTAACCCGAGGATTGGACCATGAAAGATGCCACCATCGCCCGAATGGACGAGGACGGATAGAGCTGCCGGCCGGAAGGCCTGGAGTATGGGGAGGTACGCCTGGCAGGCGGCTAAGGCGGGATTTGAGGGGGGTTGGTCCTCGAATTCCGTGGGATCGGCGCCGGCTCACACCAGAATCAGGGGGCTCTGATGTCGGGTGGTGAGCGGATTGAGCTTGTAGGGGGCGCTAATGCTGCCCATCCTTTTCCCCATTGACCTGTACGGAGTACCTGGATGTCCGCTGAGCTGTTCGCGCTGGCTGTCGACGGAGACCTGGAGGCCCTGGGCGGCGCCGTCTATCTGGAGGCGGACGAGGACGACCTGGAAGCGACCCTCTTCCAGTGGATGGAGGTCGCCTCGAGCCTGGGCCACGAGGAGGCCGCGGAGCTCTCGGACGCCCTCTACGAGGCCGCGCTGCAGCGGGGTGGCGACGAGACCGTGGCGACGCTGCACTTCGAGGTGGCGCAGTGGTTCATCCTGGGCGAAGAGGGCGTGGTCGCCGACCCAGAGAAGGGTTTGATCCAGCTGCAGAGGGCTCAGGACTTCCATCTGCGGGAGTCGGTGGATGTGGGCGACGGCCTGCAGAAGCTGCGCGCTTCACTGAGCGAAGCACACCAGCAGCGCTTCGACGAGATCTTCCCCTGATCCCCACATCAGCGTCACCGACAAACAGGTCTGCTCAGCGCACCCAGACGCGCACGGGTCCCTCGTCAGCTGCCCAGGCGTTCTTGCCCAGGTCGTCGTTCAGGAAACCGGTGGCCTGGGGCAGGTTGAAGGAACAGCCCGTGAAGGTCCGCGTGCTCCAAGACGGGCCCCACCAGGCCCAGGTGGACACCCTGGCGGCAGCTGCTGGAGCGGACGTTTGGCGCCGATGGGTTTGGGTGTCCCAACTGCTTTCAGCGGATGCGGCTTCGGGCGGTTGTGCTCCCGCCCGCGACGCTACGGGTGATCGAGGGT
>DASCPX010000110.1:0-3044 GCA_036012755.1 Myxococcota bacterium
CGTCGAGCTGGCGGCCGAGGCTGCGACCGCCGAAGACGTCGTCGGAGATGCGGGCCCCGGCCCGAGCGGCGATGGCGGTGAGGACGTGCTGGGCGGACTTGCTCCGGCGCTCGGCGCCGCCGCTGTCGAGGGCGTGATCGACGTTGAGGTCCATGCCTGGGATGGGGCTGGCGGTCCGCGTCGCGGTGTCCCACGCCCGGCGATAGCCACCCCACACGGGGGAGGTGGCCGGCCGGCAGCGCACGCAGAGCATGCGGGACTCGCCGGTCGCGTCATCCCTGGGGGCCGCGCCGGTCCTACCGCAGCGCTGACAGTCGTTCATCCGGAGCCTCCGTTGGTCCTGATCTGGTTTCGGAATCGGGGACCCGGTTGCTTGAGTACAGCGCAGGCGTGGGTCTGACGATGGACAGGGACTCCGGCGTCGGGTTGAGGTCCGAAGCGTGACGCCCGTGAGCTGACGCCGTGTTCCTGCCGGTCTGCGTGGATCGTGCGGCTCGTCTGATCCGAGGAGCCGCGGATGGGCGTCGGCGCTGTTGATGGGCTCCTCGATGGACACGGGTCGCCGGGTCTGATCTGTTCTCTGAATGCGACGTCCTGTCCCCTCCGCCGACACCTCCGCCGACACCTCCGCCGACACCGCTGCCGAGCTCCCTGCAGGGTTCCTTGCGCCGCCCTGCGGGCCCGACGGGTGGCTGCCCGAGGACGCTGGGCGGCGTGAGACCTGGGCCCGGCTGTCCGAGGAGACCCGTGCGTCTCGCTTCGCCGAGGCGGTGCGGCGCCTGGATGCGCTGCGACTGGTCTGCGCCCGGCCGGCGGGCGAGTCCGAGCGCAAGGCCATCGCCCGGGTGGTGACCTGGGCCCACCGCTCGAGCTTCCGGCGCTGGCAGGACCGCTACCGGCAGCAGGGGTTCGAGGGGCTGGGGACCTGGCAGATCGCGCCACCCAGCCCGATGCCCGCCGAAGTGCGTGCGGCGATCTGCACGGTCGTGCGGGTGGCCCCGGACATCGCGGTCGAGGCCGTGGTGGCACACGTCAAGGCGTTCCACGCCTTCGACACGAGCACCACGAAGGTCAAGCGGATCCTGCGCGAGGAGGGGCTCGAGCGCCCTCGCGGCCCTCGGCCGGGCGGTCCTGCGCCGGAGGTGCGGCTGGAGCTCGGCGGGGCCAAGCTTCTGGAGGCGGCGGCGGTGCGCACCGGCTACCTCGAGGCGTTGACGAAGGGGGTCGTCGAGCACGTCAAGGGGCTGCAGCGGCCGCCGCTGGCCCAGCCCCGGGACACCGGCGACCGGGACGAGCTCGGGCGGTTCACCTCGGCGTACAACGAGCGCTTCCGCAAGAAGGACACCGACGACATCGGCCCGGGATTCGCGAGCGTGGACATCAAGCGCGAGTTCAAGGACCCCGACCACCTGCAGCTTTCGCACGTGTCCCCGGAGGTCGTCGAGCGCAAGCTGATGGCCCTTTGGTACAGCCCGCTGCTTGGCAGCGGGCGATGGGACGGGATCCGGGTGTCCCGCGGGCAGCTCCTCGATGAGCTGTGCGGCCACGCCTACATGCCAGCGACGCTCGAGCGCTTCACGGCGGAGCTGCGGTATGCGGGGGTGGCGGACACGCTGTGGGAGGTCCACGCCCGTCAGTGGCTCGAGCTGACGTCGAGTTGGGGTGACGAGCGCATGGCCTCGGTGCTGTTCGTCGACGGGACCACCAAGCCGGTATGGACGCGCATGTTCGCCCAGTCGACCAAGGTCAGCTCGGTCGGACGGA
Organism: Myxococcota bacterium; assembly: GCA_036012755.1. Lineage (GTDB taxonomy): Bacteria > Myxococcota_A > UBA796 > UBA796 > CAJQPC01 > JAAESX01. The sequence goes on from DASCPX010000110.1 coordinate 1,765, forward strand.
CCATGCCGGGGCTGGAGGTGGTGGCGCTGCACTCGGGCTACGGCGTGCCGCTGTGGATGTCGACACACAGCGGACGGGCGCCGCTGGTGCGACAGGTCCCCAAGGTGCTGGCCCAGCTGGAGGCGACGTGGGGCGACTCGTCGGTCGGACGGATCGTGGTGATCGACGCCGAGGGCAACTCGATCCCCTTCCTGCAGGGGCTGCAGGCCGACAGGCGGGCGTTCGTGACGCGGCTGCGGCCCTCCATGGTCGAGGGCAGGCCGATCACGGACCGCAACAACTTCCGGGCCTACCGCAACGGCGACCGGGTGCGCTCGGGGGTGGCGGACTTCAACGACCCGCAGGCCGACAAGGGCTCGTCGGAGCGGACGTTTTCGATGCGCGTCGTAGAGCTCGAGCGCCGGGGCACGGGCAAAGTGACCTACCTGGGGGCGAGCACGCTGCTCGACGACGACGAGTGGAAGCCGCAGGATCTGGCGGACCTGTACTTCAGCCGCTGGCCCGCGCAGGAGGCGGACTTTCGGGCGGTCAACCAGGCGCTCGGCAGCAAGCGGGTGCACGGCTACGGCAAGCAGCTGGTGACCAACGTGTCCGTGGTCACCAAGCTCGACGAGCTCGAGCAGCGGCAGGCGCGGGCGGACGAGCGGCTGCAACGACAGCTTGCCGAGGCGCAAGACCGGCGCAAGCGGCTCGCCGACGACGAGCGAATCCTGGCAAGGCGGCAGCGACGGCAGCAGACAGTCGGGCGCAAGGTGGCCGAGCAGGTCGCGCCGGGGCGGGCGGTGACGCTGTCCGCCGAGGAGCTGGTCCGCGAGCAGGCCCGGCTCGCCGAGGAGGTCGCCGAGCGCAGGGAGGCGGTGCGGGCAAGCCAGCAGGAGCTGCAGGCCCGGCAGGCCAAGGTGGAGCGGACCGCCAGGCGGCTGGCCGGCTACGTGGACGAGCGGCAGGAGTTGGAAAGCCGACGCTCGATCTTCGCCCACGACGTGGAGACGGACTCGCTGCTGTCATTGCTCAAGGTCGGGCTGGTCCTGCTCGCCCGGCTCGTGCTGCGCGACTGGCTGGGCGACGCCAGGATGGCGCCGGTCACGTTCCTGGACCGCCTCGTCACCCTGCCCGCCCGGCTGCTGACGACGCCCCACCTCGAGATCGTCACCTTCGAGCACAACACCCGGGACCCGGAGGTGATGGGCCTGCTGCGCGCTCACGTCGATGACATCAACGACCTGCGGCTGCCAACTCGCAGCGGCCGCCGCCTGGAGATACGCGTGGAGCCGCCGCCC
>DASCPX010000111.1:0-1272 GCA_036012755.1 Myxococcota bacterium
ACGCCGCCGATGAGGTCGGACGATCCCGAGGTGAAGTGGACGACCACGCCCCGAGGCCGCGGACGGATGCCGGTGACCTTGACCGCTCCCATGTGGCGTCGGTCAGTCACCCGCAGCCCTCCTCGCACGCCTGGTGCGCTGGGTAGCAGACATCCGAGTCGAGAGCCCGATCCGGAGGCTCCACCAGCAGCGAGCTCCCGCGACACTCCACACGGGCCTCCTCGCACTCGAGCAGGCACTCCGCGTCAGCCGAGTCCACCACTCGCACGCCCACCGTCAGGCCCGCCAGGAGCAGGACGAGGGCGGCGACAGCTCCGACGATGCGGGGCCAGCCTACGCGCATCAGCCGGCTCTGGTGAGGGCAGCGCGGACGAGCTCGGCCTTGACGGACTCGCCGAGGGCGGCGGCTATGGCGACCCTCTCGGCGCGGGTGCATCGGCGCGAGGCTCGGGCGGCGAGGCTCTCGGCTTCGACCAGCGCGTCAGCGCCGGCCTCGAGGCCCTTCCGGACATCGGAGGTGAGGGAGAGGCCCGCACGCTTGGCGAGGGCCGCGAGGTTCTTGGACGACTTGGTTGACGTCTTGGTTGACGACTTGGTTGACGACTTGGTTGACGTCTTGGTTTTGGCCATGTGGCCTCCTATGGGCCGGCGGCGAGGGCGAGGCCGTCCGGTGTGGGGGTGGCGGCGAGTGCCCAGGTCGCCCATCGAGGCGCACTTCGGCGGCTCATGAGGTCCTCTCGATCCATTCGTAGGACACGACGATCGCCGAGCCCCAGTCCTGGGCCGCGGACGGTGACGCGGCTTCGACCATCAGCCCGAGGCCGACCCAGCACGTCGTCGTGAAGGCGACATCGCCGTCAGTGCTAATCACGCCCGCGTCGAAGGCGTCGTCACCTGATCCATACCCTGCCGCCTTGCCCAGCTTCATGCTCGACGCGAAGTAGCAGGACATCTGCACCGTCACGGGCCCGGGAGCGTCAGCGCTGTCGTCGAGCTTAACCGTGGACTTCCCGCCCGAGCCTAACCGCGTGGGATCGATCATCTTGATAGAGTCGTCGGCACTCTCCACGTAGAGTCCGCACTTGAAGCCGTCGTTCCGACCAGGGGCCGAGCTCGGCGCGACGACAACGCAAAGGCCCTCATCGGCCCCGCTCCCGTTGCTTTCTGGTGGCGTCGGAACCGACAGCATCACCCGGAGCCCGGCCTTGCCGGTCGGGTTCCCGATGTCGGCCAGGCACATCCCGCCGTCCATCCCGGTGTCGCCGATAGTGC
>DASCPX010000112.1:0-90435 GCA_036012755.1 Myxococcota bacterium
GCAAGGGCGGCTCCGGCGGCGGCAGCAAGGGCAGCGGCGGCTCCGGCGGCGGCTCCAAGGGTGGCGGTGGCTCGAAGGGTCCGAAGGGCGGCGGCTCTGGCGGCAGCAAGGGCACCGGCGGCTCCGGCGGCGGCTCGAACGGTCCGAAGGGCGGTGGCTCTGGCGGCGGCTCCAAGGGCGGCGGTTCTGGCGGGAGCAAGGGCGGCAGCAAGGGCGGCGGCTCCGGCGGCGGCGGCAAGGGCGGCTCCGGCTCCGGTGGCAAGGCCAAGAAGGAAGGACGCGAGCCCGCCGACTGAGGCTCGGGTCAGACTGCGCAGCCCTCTCCACGTCGTGTCGCTGAGTCCGAGCACGGCGGAGCCGGGCGCACAACGACGTCCGGGGAAGGCGACGCTTGCGTCACCACTTCCGCCTCGCCAGGCAGGCCCCCGACCTCTTGCGAGCACCAGGGGCTGGTGACCCTCATGTGCGGCATCCAGGCCTGGTGCTCGCAGCGTGGTGTCGTGGCTGCGTGCGCGGCACCCCTGCGGCGGGCGTGCAGTCTTTGCGACCCTGCGACGCAGCCTCGACCAAATGGCACGCGCGGCTGCGAATCGGAGCCGGTCACTCCATGGGGTCTACCCGGCCAGCGCTGACTTCGAGGTCGCCAAAGCTGCTGCGGCTGAGCGCGCCCAGTCCTCGGACTCCATGAGGTGGAGCTCGATGCGGACCTTTGAGTTCCCGCCGGAGCGCATTCGCACCCCTTCGATCACCAGACGGCCGGGGCCGGTCGAGCGCACCGACCCGCCCTGGTCCTTCCGCAGCTCGAGGATGCGTCCTTGGTGGGTCGCTACGACCAGTCGCTGGGCGGTGAGCACCAGGTCCGCGGCGGCCCGGTTGATCTTGCCGGCCGTGGGCCCGCCCAGGATGTCGTGGTCCAGGAACACCCGCGCAGGCACAGCGCGCGCCTCCAGCAAGAGGGCTTCGTCGACGGTCGCCGCGTTCTCGCGAGCTCGCTTGCGGGAGAGCTTGAGGAGCCCGGCAAGTGTGGCAGCGACGGCGAATGCGAACAGGATGCTCAGCGCGTATGACACGGGGCGAACCTCTCGGGGACACGCTAACAGACCGGCCGCGGCAGCCTCGGTTCCGCGGGGTTCGTACAATGGATGTCAAGGAGACATCGTGTCCCAGCGTCCGTCCGAGCCCATCCTGAATTGGCTCCGAGACACCCTCAAGAGCAAGAACCTGAACGTCGCGGCCCTCGCGGAGGCGTCCGGCGACAAGCGTGGCGAGGTGAAGAAGGTCCTCGCAGGTCGGCAGCCGCTCACGGTGGATCAGCTCATGCGCTGGACACAGGCGCTGGAGCTGAAGCTCGAAGAGCTGGTCGCCATGCCCACCGAGCTGCCCGAGCCCGCAGAGCCCACAGTGGTCGATGACAGCCGCTACGTCGTCGACCCCTTCGGAATGGCCGGCGAGCAAGCCGTCCGGATGGGCTTCGCCATGGGCTGTGACTTCACCTTCCTCGCCCTCACTGAGCAGCTCGCCGACTCCGGCATTCCCGGGTCGGTCCTGTCCGATCCTCGCTTCGGGAGCCTCCTGCCCATCCGGCTCGAGGCCCCCTACCACAAGCACAACGCGCCGGTCTACGACGCCCGCACGCTGGCGTTGACGCTCTCCTTCGACACGATCCGCACCTGCGTCTTTCCCTGGTCGGCCATCGTCGAGGTTCGCTACCACGTCGAACCACCAGACCCGAGCGACGCCCCCGGACCGGACGGCGACGATGACGACGGGAACGTGGTGCGCCTGTTCGGGTGAGGCTCGCCGGTCTAGGCGCCGCGGCCCTCGTGCTGTCCGCCGCCGCGTACTTCGCGCTCGGGGCTCGTGTGAGCGGTCCCGAGCTACCGGGCGAGCTGCGCGTCGTCGATGCCAGCGGCATGCTCGGCATCAACGAGGCGGTCGCCGTGCCGAGCCGACTCCTGGCGCAGGGGCTGTCTCCAGAGGTCGTGCAGCAGCTCCTCGCCGAGGACGCCCGAGCCACCCGCGAGCTCGGCGCCACCTGGGTTCGAGCGCACTCGGCGGTCTACCCGAACCTGAACTACCAGGCGGCCCAGAAGCGGCCCTGGCAAGCGGCCGCCGACCGCTGGGTTCGCGCGGTCCAGGCCGAGCGCCTCGACGCCGTCGTGATGATCAGCCCCTGGCCAGGCAACCAGACCGCCGCCCACACGGACCGCTATGTGCTCGAGGACCCAGAGCCCTACGCGAGCTGGGTGGTCGAGGTCGTCGAGCGCTACGACGGCGACGGACTCGACGACATGCCCGGGCTCGCCCGGCCGATCGACCACTGGGAGGTCGACAACGAGCCCGACCTCAAGAACACGCTCCAGGCGCGCGGCTCCGAGGTCGACCCGAGCACCTTCTGCACTCCAGAGCAGTACATGGCCGTGCTGCGGGTCACGGTCGAGGCCATCCGGGCCGCCGACGAGGACGCCACGATCCTCTCCGGCGGCATCTATCGACCCCACGCGCACGCGGGCGCAACCTACCTCTACGAGCTGGTCGCGCTGGGCCTGCTCGACGAGGTCGACGTGCTGTCGCTGCACAGCTACTTCGACGGCCCGGGTACGGAGACGCTGGAGAGCGCTCTCGAGAAGGCCCCGACAGGAGCACGGGTCTGGCTCACGGAGACCAGCGTCGCGTCCAGGGGGGACAAGCGCTGGATGAGCCAGGCCTGGCAGGCCGAGATGGTCCACCGCGTCCACGCGGCAGCGCTGGTCCACGGCGTCGAGAAGGTCTTCTGGCACAGCCTCGCGGACGCGCCGGTCCCCCCGAAGAGGGGCATCGCCCACCACAGCTTGCTCCAGGCCACCGCCGAGGGCTTCGAAGACAAGCCAGCTGCCGCGGCCTATCGAGAGCTCGCTCGCCACGTCGCGGAGCCGCTGTCGCTCTCTGAGGGGGGCATCACGACGCCGAGCGCGAAGCTGGTGCTGGAGAGTCCCGCCCACTGGGAAGCCCGCTGATGGGCGCCGAGATCGCGGCCCTGCCGCTCCCCTACGTCTACCTCCTGCTTGTGGTCACCGGTTGGCCGATCCCGATGCCCGAGGACGTCGTCGTCATGGCGGCTGGTTGGAAAGCCTCCCAGAGTGGGGAGCCCTTGCTCACGCTGCTCACCTGCTACGCCGGCGTGCTCACTCGGGACGCGAGCATCTTCCTCTGTGCGCGGCTCTTCGGGCGGAGGCTCCTGGACCTGCCCATCTTCGGACGCCTGTTGCGCGGGGAGCGTCGCGGGCGGCTCGAGGGATGGGTGGGCAAGGACGGACGGAGGACGGTCTTCCTCGCTCGCTTCATACCAGCGGTGCGCGTCCCCACCTTCTTCACCTGCGCCAGCATCGGCATCCCGGCAGCAGACTTCTTCCTGATCGACGCTCTCGCTGCCTGCATCACCGTGCCCGTCGACTTCTGCCTCGGCTACTTCCTCGGCCCGCGCTTCATCGACCTCGTCCAGAACGAGCCCATCGCCAGGGGCGTGCTCATCGCGCTCGCTGTCGTCTTCGCCGTCGTCGTGATCCGAAGGGCGGTGCGGGCGGTTCAGAGTCCGCAGGCGATCTGAAGCGTCTCCAGCCAGTACACGGCGTCCTCCTCGCGCTCGAACTCCTCGGCATAGAGCCGCAGGTAGTCCGCGAAGATGAGGTCCTTCTCCAGCCAGTGGACCATGTCCGGGTGGACACCGACCTCGCGCAGGCCCTGGCCGGCGGTCCCCATGAGCGCCAGTGAGTGGCGCAGGTGGACCCAGCGGTCCCGGCCGCCTCGCAGCATGAACCGCCGGAAGTCGGGCCAGCGCTCGGAGACGATCACCCATGCCCACTGGGCCTCGCTGAGCTCGCGGTTCGAGCGCGTCCCGATGGCGAACTCGGCGAGCATGACGATGCGGCCGGCGAGACGCTGGAGGAAGCGCGGGCGTCCAAGGGGTCGTGACGCGCACGCGGCAGCCAGGGCATCGAGCGCGTCGGGCCCGAAGGCGCGACGGACGACCTCCTCGGCGGGGCCCAGCTCGGCTCGCAGGAGCTCGGAGATCTTGCGGACGTCCATGCCTGGCACCGTGATGTCCAGGTCCATGAGCTCGTCGAGGCAGTGGCTGGCCGCGTTGTCGCTCAGCGCCTTGCCTTCTCGCAGGCGGATGGCCTCGGTGGCCGACTGGCGCCCGATCGAGACTGCGAAGGTGACGTCGTGTTCGTCGGTGGCCAGGAGCCGCAGCCCCTCCAGCAGCAGGAGGCGGGCGGAGGGGCCGAGCATGTCCATGTCTTCGACGAAGACGAGGACCCGCCCTGGGGCTGGCACCTTGAGCAGCTCGATGAGGTGCATGAAGCCCTGGCGCACGCGCAGGATCGGGTTGAGATCGCCCCTGTTGATGCCGGTTCCAGCGTGGTCCGGCATGTCGTCGCCGAAGTGCATGCGGTTGATGTGGCCGACGATGTCGCGGGCCCTGTCCATCACGGCCGGGTCGGGCGAAGCGTGCGCCATCGTCGCGACGAGCCCGCTGAGGATGTTGCCGTGTTTCTGGTAGAGCCAGGGGTTGTACCAGCACCACGCACCGGCGGCTGGTGCGATCGGGTCGAAGCCGACTGTGTGGCGCTCGGACTGCATGAGGTAGGCGCAGCGAAGGAGGAACTGGCTCTTTCCCGATCCGGGAGCGCCGTGGATCGCTACGCATGACCCAGGTCGCAGCCGCACGACGGTTCGGAGGAAGGCCCGAGCCATGCGGTCGTGGCCGTGGACGTCCTTCTCTGCGAGGCGCGTGAGCACGGGACGCGGGTCGACGTGACTGAGTGTGGGCACCACCAGAGCCTACCCGAGACCCCTGGGCGGCCCTACCGCTCGATGCCGATCTCGGCGAGCTGATCGACCTGCAGCGGGACGACGCCGAAGGGCGTGTCGACGTCCATGTCCGCCTGGAAGTCCACCTCGAGCTTCTCTCCCTGGAGCACCGAGTAGAGCGCGACCCCCGCGTCGAGGAAGTCGATCTCGATGGGGATCGAGACGGTCTCGGTCGTGGCGCCGTCGACCGAACCGAGCTCGTCGATGAAGCCGCCGCCGATGTCCACACCGGCCAGCGCGATCTGGTAGTCGACGTTCTCGAAGAACAGGTTGCTGCCGTGTTCGTTGTCGACGTCGAGCTTCAGCGCCAGCTCGGCGCCGCTGATGTTCAGGTTCTTCAGCTTCAGCTTGTTCATCGTGAAGCCGGGACGGCGTGGGGCGGGGAAGCCGCCGTCTTCGTCGTATGGCACATCCAGCGGGCCCACCGGCGTGTCGAAGCCGAAGCTGCCGTCGAGCCCGAAGCCGATCTCGTCCTGGCCGCGTACCGCCTGCACCATGTCGAAGAGCGACTCGAACTCGATGCTCACCGGCAACGCCAGCTCGCTGGAGTCCTCTGCGCTCAGGACGAGACCGTCAGGGGAGTCGCCGCTGAGCCACTCGACCTGTTCGAAGGCCAGGGCGTAGTCGAAGCGAGCCATCGAGACGTCGATCGGGTTGGGGTTGTCGACGTCGAAGAGGAAGTCGGCGTCGACCCCGTCCCAGTCGACGGCGAGCACGTCGATTCGCTGGAAGCTCACCTTCGGCAGGTAGGGGTCGAGCTCGAAGTCCTCCCAGCCCTCGCACGCGGTGAGCAGCGGGACGAGGACGAGGGGGAAGAGGCGCTTCATCGGAAGATTCCTTCGGCCTGCACCACCGAGTACTCGGAGAGTCCCACGCTCATGGCGGCGACTTCCTCATCGATGTCTGCCTGCTCCGGATCGGGTGTCTGATCAGCGGAGTAGACGAGCGGCGTCGGGGAATCTTCGGTCAGGGCTGCGGCGAGGGCCTCGCCGTCGTTCGTCACGACGACGATTCGCAGGTCATCAGGCCGGATGTGGCGCTTCAGCGCGGCGTTGACACCTTCGAGGGTCACCTCGCCCAGGGCCGCAGGGAGCTCCTCCAGCATGTTCGGGAGGTCCAGGGCCTCTGCCTCGACGGCGTAGGCGAGGCGCGTGCCGGGATCCTGGGCCCAGATCTTCGCCCTCATCTGCAGGTAGGCACCGATCCGGTCGAACTCCTCCTGGGTGAGTCCCTCCTCGACGAGGTCCTCGGTCAGCTTGAGGGCCATCTTCAGTGCCCACGGGCCGTTGTCGACGGCGATGGGTCGCAGCCACACGGAGAACTGCGGTTGGCGCCGGACGGTTCCCTGCTCCTGGGCGCTGGTCCAGCCACGCTGCACGTAGTGCTCCACGTAGGCGTAGTCGCCATAGTTGAGGCCTCGGGCCGTCCGGATCTCCCCATACAGGCGGCCATGGGACTGGCGGTGTTCGCCGAAGGCGATCATCGCGAGGAAGAGCTCGGGGAAGTCCTCGTGGGCCCGATCCACGTCGAGGGGGTGGCCGAAGTGGACACCGAGTGAGGTCGTGGACTTCTCCACCGCGAGGAGGTGCCGGCCCTCGACATCGGGGCGTGGCTTGGGTGTGGCCTCGGGGCCTCGTTCCGGCGACAGGGTGGCGAAGGCGGCGGCGAAGGAGTCGGCGCCGGCTTGATCGACGGCGCCGGCGAGCCCGAGGGTCGTGGACGAGCGCACGTAGGTCGCGGCGTGGAAGGCCCGGAGGTCGTCCGCGTCGAGCAAGGGGAGCACCCCAGCGCGCCCTTCGACCGGGTGTCCGTAGGGGTGACCCTCGTTGATCCAGACATCGAAGACGTTGTCGCCGAGGCGCTCGTCGGACTCGAGCATCGACACCGTCAGGGCGTCTATGCCGGACTCGAGCAGGCGGGCGACGGCGTCGTCGTCGAAGGCGGGCCTGTTGACCATGTCCGTGAACAGGGGCACGAAGCGATCGGCGTCGCTCGCGAGGGCCTTGCCGCGGAAGGTGACGAGGTCCTTGTCGACGATGACCTCGATGTCGGCGGCGAGCTCGTAGAGCAGGGCGTCGACGGCCTCGGGGCCGAGTTCTCCGGAGCCGCCCTGACGCATGGCCTGCGCCGTCAGCCAGGCGATGCCCTCCTGGCCGACGGGATCGTAGGCGGAGCCTGCCTGTACGGTGGCCTGGAGGTAGATCAGCCGGCTGCCCTCTGTGGGCTGGAGCACGACCGCGTCAACCCGGGCGAGCTCCTCCACCGGGGTGAGGCCGCCGGGCGGGCCATGAATGCACGAGAGGAGCCAGAGCATCAGCTGCCCTCCTCGGGGGGGACGAGCACCGCGACGGTGCGGCCCTCTGGGACGAAGTAGGTCTCGACGACACGCTTGACGTCCTCTGGTCCCAGCGCTGCGTAGCCCTGGTACCACGCCTCGATGTCAGCGGGGTCCGCTCCACCCCTGGTGAAGTCCCCGATACGGTTGGCCACCGCCTTCGGGTCATCGAGCTCGATGGTGGTCCGCCGAAGGGCGTTGTTGCGAGCCGCGGCGACCGTGGCATCGTCGAGGACGAGGAGCGCGGCGAGCGCGGCTTCGATGTCCGCCTCCACCGCCGCGAGATCCTCTGGGTCCTTCACCACTGCGACGGTGACGAAGAGGTGTTCGTCCTCCATTCCCCAGTCCCCGCCGCTGACGGTGTAGACGCGGGCCTCGTCGACCACGAGCTTTCGATGGAGCGGTGCAACATCGCTGAAGAGCAGCTCACCGACCAGGTCCAGGGCCGCGGCGTCCGGCGAGGTCGGGGACCAGCCCGGGACCTTCCAGCCCATCATGAGGTGGGCGTTCACGGGACCCTGATCCCAGGCGACCTCCACCCGGCGGGCCGCCTCTTGGGGAGGCTCCTCGGGGATCTCCGGTGGCGCCTGGGTCGCGGGCTGCCAGCCGCCGTAGTGCCGCTCGATGGCGCCGAGGACCTCGCCCTTTTCGAAGTCCCCGGCCACGACGATGCGGGTGTTCTCCGGCCGATAGTGGATCGAGAAGAAGTCCTTCACCAGCTCCACCTGGTTCGGCATCTCGAGGATGTCAGCCTCGTAGCCGATCGTGCTGTGGTGGTAGGTGTGGGTCGTGAAAGCGGTCTCGTAGAGCGCGTCGTAGATGCGGTCCCAGGGGTTCGTGAGCCCCTTTCTGTACTCGCCGTGGACAGCGCCGCTCTCCTTCGCCACCTGCTCCGGGGTGACATGGAGGTTCTGGAAGCGATCGGCCTCGATCGCGATCACCTCCAGGAGCGCGTCCGAGGCGACGACCTGGTGGTAGCAGGTGTCGTCGACCCACGTCCAGGCGTTCTCGTCGGCCCCGGTGAGCAGCATGCGCTCTTCCCGCTCCTCCCTGGGCAAGGCCTCGGAACCATAGAACATCAGGTGTTCGAAGAAGTGGGCGAAGCCGGTGGTTCCGGGTGCCACTTCGTCCTTCGAGCCTACCTCTACCCAGCTCTGGTACGAGACGACTCCGGGGGTGTCCATCGGGGCGAGGTAGATCGTCAAGCCATTGTCGAGGACGACACTGGCGACCGCTGTCGGCAGCGCCCCCGCAGAGGCAGTCCGGATGGGCATGATCAGCATGATTAGAGGGATCATTCAGAGCTCCACCAGCGAGCGATAACCGGACTCGTGTGAGCGGAAAACGTGACGCCCGTGGTAGACTACGCCCATGCCGATTCGGGAGGTCAAATGACGGTGTTGACCGAACAGCAGGCGGATGTCCTGCGCGATCCAACCGGTACCAAGCGGGTGGCCGACTGCGAGGCCCTCGAGACCCGAGACCTCATCCGGCGAATCCGCCGGCCCGGCGACACCGGTGCCATGCCGGAGTCGCAGCTCTGGCGCGTCTATGTCGAGCTCTCCCGCCGGGGCGAGCCCGACGCCGCCTCGCTGTTTTTGCGCAGCCTGCGCAACCTGCATCGCCGCCGCGCGATGGGCACGGGGCAGCTCTCCCACGTCGACCCGGACCCGTGGGAGCACCGAATGGCGGACGATCCCTACGTCGGGGAGCTCTGGAAGGCCTACAAGCGGTGCATCAGCCAGCAGCGGACCGGTCCCGCGAGCCAGCTCCTACGCGACCTGGAAGCGCAGCTGGTCTCCTGAGGGGGGAACCTCCGTAGGCTGCCGCCGTCACAGGAGGTGGCCTCGCCGCCGCCGGCGCAGTCGAACCTCGTCGCCCTCCTTCAGATCGTGGGTTGCGACCGCGCGGAGGGAGGCTCCGGCCACCTCGACGAGCGCGATGCGGACGCCTCCGGCGACCTCGATCGCCTTGACGATCCCTGGCAGATCACCCTCGGGGACGATCTCCAGGTCCTCTGGACAGAGCACCTCGAGGCCGCCATCGACCGGCAGCAGTCCGGCGGCGCCGACGAACTCGGCCACGAAGCGCTCGCTGGGTCGTCGCCGGAGCGCCTCGGGTGGACCGACCTGGACGATCCGGCCGGCTCGCATGAGCGCGATGTTGGAGCCAACGGCTGCGGCCTCGTCCTGGTCGTGGGTGACGAGCAGGACGGCGACCTCGGCAGCTCGCGCGATGCGGAAGACGTCTGTCCTGAGCTCCCCGCGAAGCGCTGGGTCGAGAGAGGCGAAGGGCTCGTCGAGCAGCAGCAGGTCGGGGCGCGGGGCCAGCGCGCGGCCCAGGGCGACCCGCTGCCGCTGGCCGCCGGAGAGCTCGTGGATCGGGCGCGAGGCCAGGCCGTCGAGGCGCAGGAGCGACAGGATCTCTCGCACTCGGTCGTCTGCGCCCTGCCGCTCGATGCCGAAGCGGACGTTCCCGGCGACGTCGAGGTGTGGGAACAGCGCCCCTTCCTGGAAGACGAGGCCGAGGCCGCGCGTGTGGGGCGGGTGGTCCGAGATGTCCCGATCGGCGAGGTGGATGCTGCCAGCGCTCAGCCTCTCCAGTCCGGCGATGGCCCGGAGCGTCGTGGTCTTGCCGCAGCCGCTGGGCCCCAGGAGCACGAGCACCTCTGAGGTGTCGAGATCCAGCGAGACGTCGTCCACGATGCGCACACCGCCGAGGTCGACGCACACTCCACGAAGGCTGAGGAGGCTCATGTGGTCTCCCGTCTCCAGAGGATCAGCGCCACGGCGGGCAGGGTGAAGGCGACCAGCAGCAGGGCCGAGGGTGCCATCTGCTCATAGTGGCTGTCCTTCGCGAAGCGCCAGATCTCAGAGGACAACGCTCGGGCGCCGAGGGGGCTCAACAGCAGCGTCGCCGGGAGCTCACGCAGCGCCGCGGTGAACACGAGGACCCAGCTGGCCAGCAGGGATCCCCGGAGCAGCGGCAAGGTCACGCGGAGCACGGCCCCGGGTGCGCTGGCGCCGAGCATGCGCGCGGCCTCTTCGAGGCGGCGAGGAGCCTGGGTGAGGCCCGCGCTCGTGGCCTGGAGCGCCTCTGGCAGGAAGCGCACCAGGTAGGCGAGCACGAGCACCACGACGGTGCCTTCGAGGCCGTGCCCGACCGCGCCGAGCCCGGCGAGCGCGATGAGCAGTCCCAGCGCGACGACCGGCCCCGGAAGGACGAAGCCGAGGGTCGCTCCCTGTCGCATCCAGGCGTGGAAGGGATCGCGCAGCCTCGAGGCACACCAGCCGAGGACCAGGGCCACCAAGACCGCCAGGGTGGCGGCGGAGGCCGCCCACAGCGCGGAGTTCGTCAGGGCCTCGAGGGCCTGGCCCCAGGCCCGGTGGTCCAGCGGGAGGTCCCGGGCGTGCCAGGCCGACCTGGCCACCACCAGGCCGGCGGTCGCTGAGAACACGGACAGCCCCAGGAACCAGGCCACCGCAGCCAGGGCCGGGGACCGGGCCGGCCGGCGGCGCGCGCCATCCTGCTCGTAGCGACCGGCCCCCCTCGCCTTGTGCTCGGCGAGGAAGACCGGAATCGCCAGCGCCAGCAGCACCATGGCCAACAGCGCGGCGCGGCTCCATGCCAGCGCCCGATCCTGACCCAGGTCGAGCTCGAAGTAGATGGCGCGGGTGAAGGTCCGGGCTCCCAGCGCCGAGACCGCGCCGAAGTCAGCGAAGGCGTAGAGCGCGACCAGGCAGAGGCCCGCGCCGATCGCCGGTCGCAGCGCCGGGATGACGACGCGGAGGGCCCGCCTGGCGGAGTCCAGGCCGAGGATCGCGGCGGCCTCCTCCATTCGCGGGTCGAGGCGCTCCATCGCCGGGCGTGTGACCAGGAGGACCAGCGGCGAGGTGCAGACGCCGAGCACGAGGCAGGCCACGGGGAGCTTGCCGTGCATCGGCGTGCCGACGAGGTCGAGCCAGGTCAGGGCGACGAGATAGGGCGGCACGGCCAGCGGCGAGGCGTACAGCGCCGTCAGGATCCATCGCCCGGGGGTCTGGACGCGAACCGAGAGCCAGGCACCAGCGAGCCCGAGCGCTCCAGCGACACAGGCGGAGCCCAGGGCCAACAGCAGGGTCGTGCCGACGAGATCCGCGATGCCCGTGGGCACCTCGCCGCCGGCGCCGAGCGCACGCACGACCACCGCCACGACCGGCACCGCGATCAGTGCCGTGACCGTGCCCGTGACGACGCGAGGGAGCCAGGGCCTACTCGAGACCGACCTCCTGGATGAGGCGCACCGCGGTCGGCTGGGCCTCTGACAGGGCAGTCAGGGAGGTGGTCGACCACGCGAAGTCGTCGGGTGGAGTGACCCCCGGTGGTGGTGGGGCGCCCTGGACCGCGGGGTACTCGTTGTTCGAGTGGGCATAGGCGGCCTGTCCTTGTTCGCTCAGCAGCACCTCGAGCACCTTTCGGGCGCCCTCCGGGTTCGGGGCCCCGGCCAGGACCGCGCCGCCGGTCACGTTCCACGCAACGGGTTCCGGGTAGACGATGCGCAGGTTCTCCGCGTCAGAGCGGTAGAAGTAGTAGTGGTTGACGAGGGCGACGTCGGCGGTGCCCGCCGCGACCGCTGCGACAGCGGGGGTGTGCTTGGGGTGCACGTTGTCCCGGCTGTTGTCCTCGAGGCCCTGGAGGAAGGCGCGGGTCTCGTCCTCGCCCTGCTCCGCCACCAGGGTCGCGACGCCGCCGACGAAGCTCTCGTTGGTCGCGACCGTTCGGGCGACGCGACCCTCGTACTTCGGATCCGCTAGATCCAGGACGGTGGTCGGGGCGTCGTCGACGCCCTCGCGCGTCACCAACACCCGGGCACGCACCGACAGCCCGACCCAGTCCTCCCCGCGGTAGCGCTCCGGGACGCGGCCGAGGAGCTCTTCGTCCATGGGTGCGGCGAGCCCCGCGGTCGAGAGGGACTCCATGGTGCCGCTGGACTTGCTCAAGAAGAGGTCTGCCTTCGGGTCGCCGCCCCAGGCGGTCACGCGGTCCAGGTAGTTGTTGTCCATGCCGAAGTCCGTGATGACCTCGAGATCCGGGTGGCGCTCGGCGACGAGGGCCAGGAGGGCCTCGGCGAACTGCTCGTCGCGGCCGCTGAGGATCGTGACTGGCGCACTCTCGGGACCAGGCGTCGAACATGCGAGTGAGAGCAGGAGCATCGGAACCTCAACCAGCCAGCACGGGGAAGCCCTTGATCAGGGTCGTTGCACAGTCGACGTGTCCGGTCCGCTCCTGGTCCGAGGACAGCTCGACGACGCCGCTCAGGAACTCGCAGATGTTGCCGCGGAGGATGACCTCGGGCACGACACCCTTGGGCTTCCCGTGTTCGAGCAGAGTGGCCGGACCGTGCAGGTCGATGGCCCCTGTCGAGAGATCGATCTTTCCGTCGAGGTGGTCCAGGAAGACCGCGACCGGCACCTCTCCGAGCATCTGGGTGCGGCTCCGGTTGCCCTTGCGCACGACGAGGTTGGAAGGGACCAGCGTGTCCCCGACGACGTGCCCGGTCGGTCGGGCGTCGTGGCGCCGAGCGCTCTCAGGGTCGTGGTAGTAGCCCCCGAGCTTGCCCTCGCGAAGGATCGGCACGGGCATCGGGGCGACGCCGCGGTCGTCGAATGCGCGGGTCCGAGGAGCGCCGTGGAGCGTGCCGTCGTCAGTGACGTGGACCCGGTGGCTGCCGATGGTCTGGACCTTGTCGACGAAGCTCTTGCCTGCCTCGACGAGGCGGATGCTGAAGGCCGGCGCCAGGGTGGACAGGACCCACGCCATCGCGCGAGGGGGGAGGATGGTCGCGACGTCGGCCCCCGGGAGCTGGACCTTCGGCGCGCGGAGCGCCGCGAGGCGCTTCTCCAGGTGGGTGCCGTAGGGGATGGTGCCCAGGTTGGCGAAGGCCCGACCGGTCTGCTGGCTCGTCAGGGTCGCCCCGTTCGGCCCGCGTACTGTCATGCTGAGGTCGTAGTTGGTCGAGCTGACGACAGCCATCGTGCCCCTGGTGCTGGCGAAGCCGCGCTCCATGCGCTGGTCCCGGTACCGGCACGCGGTCATCGTGCCCTCGGACAGCGTGTTGTCGTTGCTGTCCACGACGAAGAAGCGGTCCTCGTCCGTGAGGTGGGGGTAGCGCGGATCGTCGAGACCGAGGCCGCGCAGGGTGATCGGGTAGTTGTCGGCGGGTCCGGCGAAGGGGGCCGACCTCGCCCTGTCTGCCCTGGCCGCTGCGCTTCGCAGGGCGCGGGCCAGCGCCTGGCCGGAGGAGACGGCGAAGGTGGCGCTTCCGCCGCCCTCGACGAAGAGGCGGCCGCGGATGCTCAGGCTCTCGGTGCGCTCGACGCCGCCGCGGCGACCGCCGGAGTACTCGACGACGGCTTCGCTGACGCGCACATGAAGCACTTCGGCGGCGAGCGCGCCGGCAGACCGCGCCTCATCGAGGATGCGGGTGAGGAGTGGCCGGAGGGGGTCGCGGTTGTCGTCCATCGGGTGCCTGCTATGAAAGGTGCGTGCTGCTGCTCTTGATATCGCTGAGTGCCTGCGCGGGCGATGCCCCCGGTGCGAGCACCAGCGGCTCGGGGCGTTTGGTCGCCGTCGGTGATCTCCACGGCGATCTCGATGCTTCCCTGGCGGTCCTCCAACTCGCTGGCCTGGTCGATGAGTCTGGGGCCTGGAGCGGGGACAACGCCACCCTGGTCCAGACTGGCGACACGACCGACCGGGGCCCGGACAGCAAGGGCGTGTTGGAGCTCATGAAGCGCCTCCAGAAGGAGGCCCCAGGGGACGGAGGGCGCGTCGTGCCGCTGCTGGGAAACCACGAGGTCATGAACCTCACGGGCGACTGGCGCTACGTCAGCGAGGACGACCTGGCCGGTTTTGGTGGCGCCGAAGCGCGCAAGGCTGCCTTCGGCGCTGACGCGGAGCTCGGCGGTTGGATGCGAGGCCTCGACATCGTCGCCGTGGTGGAGCGCGTCGCTTTCGCTCACGGTGGCGTCACGCCCGAGTACGCCAAGCTGGGAGTCGACGCGATCAATGGGCTCTTGGCGACCCCCGAAGTCCTTGGGAACAGCTCGCCGATCTGGTTCCGCGGCTACCTCCAGGGCCCGGAGCCGACGGCCTGCAAGACGCTGGAGCTGGCCCTGGTCGAGCTCGCCGCCGAGCGCATGGTCGTCGGCCACACCACGCAGGACTCCGGGGAGATCGCCAGCCGCTGCAACGGAAAGCTCCTTGGCATCGACACCGGGATCTCGGCTCACTACGGGCGCAATCTGGCGGCCGTGGAGATCGTCGAGGGCGACGCAAAGGCCCTCTACCCATCGGGGACGGTCGATTTGCCGGACCCACGGCGTTAGGCTCCAGGCCCCGCGAGGGCTCCATGAATCGCCAGCCAGAAGACGTCTCTTCCCGCGTCTCGAAGGTGATGCGCGCCGCCAAGGACGCGGCCCTGACCCTTCCTGAGGCACAACGCTCGCACTTCCGTCGCTTCTGCCGCGCCGTCGCACGGCAGCTGCGGTCGCCCTACGTCGCGCGCCACGGGGTGAAGAACATCCCGCGTGAGCTGTTGGCGCTCTTCGCGACGTTTCAGGCCTGCCCCGAGGGGATGATCCAGGTGACGCTCGAGGCGGGAGACGACGGCATCACGCTGCTGCGCTCCAACATGCGCGATCAGTCCTTCATCGTGGACACGGTCCGGCTCCTGCTGGACCAGGTCGGTGCCTCCCTCCTCGGCGGCTTCAACGCGGTCGTCCTGGTCCAGCGGGACGCCGAGGGGTCGGTGCTCTCCTTGGACGGGGACGAGGGTCACCGCGAGTCGGTCGTCCAGTTCGAGATCGGCAACCTCCCCCCCGACACGCACGAGGACTTCGCTCGCCGCCTCGACGACAACCTGCGGTTGGCCCACGCGATGGTCGCGGACTTCGGCCGGATGACGGGTTCGGTGGACGGCATCGCGGCTCTGTTCGGACGGACCGCGACCCGAGACATGGCCCGGGGAGAGGCCTACCGCGAGGGGGCCGAGTTCCTTCGCTGGTTGCTCGCGGACAACTTCGTCTTCATGGGCATGGTCGACGGTGACATTCGCCTCGGCATCGAGCGCGATGGCCTGGACGCCTGGACGCCCGTCGAGCGCCAGAGGCGCGTCGACTTCAACGGGGTCCCCGTCAACGTCCGCAAGGGCGCGGCCGAGTCCACGGTCCACCGGGCGGGGAGGGTCGACGAGATCCGCATCGAGGTGCCCGACGAAGCGGGCAGGCCCGATCGGATCGTGCTCCTGCTGGGCATGTTCACCTTCCGCGCCGTGACCCAGGACAGCCGGAGCGTTCCGATCCTCCGCGGCGTCCTCGCCAGGATCCTGCGCGAGGACAACAGCCTGCCGGGTTCCTGGCGCTACAAGGGCGTCGCCAACGTCTTCGACAGCCTGCCGACCGAGTACCTCTTCACGGCTGACCACGACGAGACCCGCCTGATGATCGACCGCGTCCTCGACGCGGAGGCCGAGCGCGACGTGCGGGTCCTGCTCGTGCAGAAGTCGGACACCAACGTGACCTTCGTGCTCGGCGCCATGCCACGCGCGCAGTACGACGACGGCCTCCGCCGGCGGATGGAGGGCCTGCTGATCTCCTCGACCGGGGCGACCTACCTCGACCACGGGGTGCTCGTCGGCCGCTTCGAGACGGTGCTGGTCCACTTCTACCTGACCGGCGCGCGCGAGCTCGCGCTAGAGGAACAGGACAACATCCGCGAGCGTCTCCGTGACATGGCGACGCCCTGGGACCAGCGTGTCTTCGACGCCCTGATCGCCACCCACGGCGAGGAGGAGGGCGACCGGCTCTTTGCCAGCTACGGCGGGGCCTTCGAGGATCGCTACGTTCGCCACGCGACCGCGCTGCGTGTGGTCAGGGACGTGGAGCACCTGGAGCTGCTCGAAGACGTGCGCCCGGTCGCCGCGACGCTCTTCGAGGACCGCAAGGGGCGCCTGTCCCTCAGGCTGTACCAGCGCACCGACATCATCCTGAGCAAGTCACTTCCGGTCCTGACCAACTTCGGGCTGGTCGTGAGCGACCAGTACGCCGACACCGCCCACCCGCTGGGCGCCGGCGAGGTCGTGATGGACACCTTCCGGCTGAAGGGTGCATGGGGCCTGCTGCCCGCGGACATCATCGAGCGCGGCGGGCTGCTCACAGAGGCCGTCGAGGCCATCTTCACCGGCTCCGCAGAGGACGACGAGCTCAACCGTCTCGTGCTTCGAGCTGCGCTGCCCTGGCGGGACGTCGATCTGCTCCGCGCCTATCGCGGCCACCTCTTCCAGCTCGGCTTGTCACGCGCCCGGGTCACGGCGGTCTTCAGTCGGCACCCGGCCATCTGCGCCGCGCTGGTGCGCTACTTCCGCGCTCGCTTCGATCCGAACCTCTCTGATGCCGCTCGCAAGAAGGCCGTCTCCAAGGCCGTCAACGCTGTCGACGATGGGCTCCGCAAGGTCTACGACGGCGCCCACGACTACGTGCTGCGGTGTACCTACGACCTGATGCGCGGCACCGTTCGCACCAACTTCTTCCGGCCCGATCGCAAGCGTTGGTACATCAGCTTCAAGGTCGATCACGAGCTCGTCGACTTCATGCCCGAGGTGGGCCTGAAGTACGAGATCTACGTCCATCACCCGGAGATGGAGGGCATCCACTTCCGCGGCGGCAAGGTCGCCCGCGGTGGGCTGAGGTGGTCGGACCGCATCGACTATCGCACCGAGATCCTCGGGCTCGTCACGACCCAGATGGTCAAGAACGTGCTCATCGTCCCAGAGGGCGCCAAGGGCGGCTTCCGCCTCAAGGAGATCATCGAGGACCGCGGTCTTCGCCGCCGCCGCGCCGACGATCTCTACAAGTGGTTCATCCGGGCCCTGCTGGACCTGACCGACAACCTCGTCGCCGGCGAGGTCGTCAACCCGCCTGGCGTGGTCATGTACGACGGCGCCGACGATCCCTACCTCGTCGTAGCCGCCGACAAGGGCACGGCGCACTTGAGCGACACCGCCAACGGCGTGGCTGTCGATGAGTACGGCCACTGGCTCGGCGACGCCTTCGCGAGCGGTGGCAGCCACGGCTACGACCACAAGAAGGTGGGCATCACGGCGCGGGGTGCTTGGGAGTGCGTGAAGCGCCACTTCGCCGAGCTCGGGCTCGACCCCTCGACGGACGAGTTCACGGCCATCGGCATCGGCGACACCGGCGGCGATGTCTTCGGCAACGGGGTCGTCGAGTTCCCGAAGATGCGCCTGGTCGCGGCCTTCAACCACCTCCACGTCTTCCTAGATCCGGAGCCGGACACCGAGACCGCGTTCAGGGAGCGGCGGCGGCTCTTCCGAGCGGCGCGGGGTTGGGGCGACTACGACCAGACGAAGCTCGGCCCGGGCGGAGGCATCTTCGGCCGTCGCGCCAAGAGCATCCTGCTGTCTCCGCAGGCCAAGCAGATGCTCGGCGCGCTCAAGGACGAGCTCTCGCCGGACGCGGTCATCCGCCTGATCCTGCGCATGAACGTCGACCTGTTGTGGTCTGGCGGCATCGGCACCTACGTGAAGGCATCGGCCGAGACCCACCAGGACGCTGGCGACCCCGCGAACGACAGCGTGCGTGTCAACGCCGACGAGCTGCGCTGCCGGGTGGTGGGGGAGGGGGCGAACCTGTCCTTCACGGCCAGGGCGCGCTTCGAGTTCGACCTCGCTGGCGGGCGGCTCAACACCGACTTCGTCGACAACTCCGGCGGCGTCGACATGAGCGATCACGAGGTCAACCTCAAGATCCTGCTGGGCAGCCCTCTCGCGGCCGGGGACATCGACGAGGGTGAGCGCAACCGCCTCATCGCAGAGCTCACCAAGAGCGTCGCGAAGGACGTGCTCGCCAACAACGACACCCAGGCGCGGCAGCTGTCGATCGATGCGATCCGCAGCCACCGGGACCCCTTCCGCTTTGCTCGCGCGATTCGCTGGATCGAGGAGATGGGCAGCCCCGACGCCGACGACCTCTCGCTCCCGGACAACACCGAGCTGCGTCGCCGGCAGACCCAGCGGCGGGGGCTCACAAGGCCCGACCTCGCGGTCCTGTCCTCTCACGTGAAGATGCACGTCTACAGGCAGCTCAAGGTCGCTGACCCCGCGGCGATCGTGTGCTTCGACCGGCTGCTGTCGGGCTACTTCCCCAAGCGCATCAGGGAGATGTACCCAGAGGCCATCCGCTCCCACATGCTGGCCCGCGAGATCGGCATGACGGTGGCGCTCACCCAGGCTGTGGCGGACTGCGGCGCGACCTTCTTCCCCGTGCTGCTGGACCTCACCGGCCGCCACCCGGTAGAGATCCTCGGAGCCTACTTCCAGGTGCGCGAGAGCTTCAACATCGACCAGCTGCGCCGGCAGATCAACGCCGCAGGCAGCGACCTCGGCGGCCGCTATCGCGCATGGATCCGTGTCAGCGGCGGCATCCTCGGCCTCTGCGCGACCTGGCTCGCGCCGGGCCGTGGCATCCCTGACGCCGACGGCATCGATCGCATCCGGGCCATCCTCGCTCGCCTCCCCCGCCTCCGTGGCCGCGACGAGCAGGCCCGGGTGGGAGGGCTGGCGAAGGTCCTCGTCCAGCGGGGGCTGCCCAAGGCTGTCGCGGAGCGCTGCGTGAACGCGACGGACCTCACGCTCGCGTCCGAGATCGCGGCCATGCAGGTGGAGACCGGGGACTCCGAGCGCGATGCGATCGTGCGCTACCAGGCCATCGGCCAGGCCAGTGGACTCCTGTCCGCGATCCGAGCGATCGAGGACCGCTCTGCGTCCGGGCGCTGGGACTCGGTCGCGATCGGCATCCTCCGCACGCGCTACCTCGCGCTGTTGACCGATCTCGTGCGCAAGACCGAGCTCGGGAACGAGCTGCGGCTGTCCAGCGACCGGCTGAGCCACAAGCTCAGCTGGGGTCCGCTCCAGGAGGTCTCCGGCGTGATGAGCAGCATCCTCAAGGACGAGCCTGACGTCGGCGCCTACCTCGTCGCCGAGGAGCGCCTGCGAGGCCTGCTCACGACGTGAGCCGCTGGGTCTTCGTTCGCCACGGCCAGTCGGTGGCCAACTCCGAAGGCTGGCTCTCGGGCCATGTCGACACGCCGCTGACCGAGAGGGGCTGGGACCAGGCGCGAGCCCTCGGAGAGCAGCTCGCTGGCGAGGACTTCGCCCGTGGCTACTGCAGCGACCTGGTACGGGCACGGCAGACTGCGGAGGGGATCGGCGTCCCGGTCGAGCACACCCCGAAGCTGCGGGAGCGGTTCCTCGGTGCGTGGTCGAGGCGTGACAGGGCCACCCTGCGGGCCTCTGGGGAGATGAGGCAGCTGTTGAGCTGGGATGGACGCCCCGGTGGCGGCGAGTCCCTCTCGGACCTTGCGGCCCGGGCGATGCCCTGGCTTGCCTCCCTGGAGCCCGTCGGCGGCGCCACCCTAATCGTCAGCCACGGGGGGCTGATTCGCGTCGTGCTCGGGCTGCTCGACGGGTTGCCTCGCGAGCAGATCGGTCGCGGCCGGATCCACAACTGCGTCCCGCAGGTCCGCGAGGTGGTACAGGCCCATTTCCAGGAGCTCTGCCCATGACCCCAGCGGACACCGCGTGCACGATGACCCAGATCGTGCTGCCGACCCACACCAACAACCACGGCACGGCCTTCGGCGGCCAGCTCGCGGCCTGGATCGATATCTGTGGCGGCGTCAGCGCCCAGCGCTGCGCGCGAACGCCCTGTGTGACCGCCTCCTTCGACCAGCTCCACTTCGTCGCCCCCGTCCGGCGTGGAATGGTCGTCGTGCTCAACAGCCAGGTCAATCGCACCTGGAGGACATCCATGGAGATCGGGGTGCGGGTGGAGGCAGAGGACCCCGAGACGGGCCAGCGCAGCCACTGCTGCACGGCGTACCTGACGTTCGTGTCCATCGACGCCGACGGCGACCCCAGGCCCGTGCCCAAGCTGGATCTGCGCGATCCAGAGGACGCCAGGCGTGCCGATGACGCCGAGGCGAGGCGTTCGGTCCGACTCCGGCAGCGGAAGGGCTGATGGTCATCGTCCTCGCGAGCGGGTCGCCGCGGCGACGCGTGCTGCTGCAACAGCTCGGCTACCGGCTCGAGGTGCTCCCGAGCGCCATCGACGAGACACCGGCAGGGGACGAGGACCCGGTGGATTACGCGCGTCGGATGGCGGAGGAGAAAGGCGCCGCCTGCCCGATCGAGGACCGCGTCGTCGTCGCTGCCGACACCGTGGTGCACCAGGACGGCCGCATCTTCGGCAAGCCCGCCGACGCGGAGGAGGCCATCGAGATGCTGCTGTCGCTGGGTCAGCACACGGTGACCACGGGGACCTGCGTCCGCCTCGGGGAACAGCGGCGGATTCGAACCACGTCGACCCGCGTGCGCTTCCGGGAGCTCACCCGGGACGAGGTCCGCGGCTACGTCGCCACCGGCGAGCCGATGGACAAGGCGGGCGGATACGGCATTCAGGGCGTCGGCGGCTTCCTCGTCCGCTCGATAGAGGGTTCCCACTCCAACGTCATCGGGCTCCCGCTGGCAGAGGTCCTGCAGGATCTCGTCCACTTCGGAGCCCCCGCACCCTTTGGACAGAGATGATCGCAGAGCGCCTCCAGACCATTCGCTCCCGCATCGACGCCGCTGCTCTCGAGGCCGGCCGTCAGCCCTCGGACGTGCGCCTCGTCGCCGTCAGCAAGACCAAGCCCATCGAGGACATACGGATGGCCTACGCTGCCGGTCAGCGGGACTTCGGCGAGAACTACGCCCAGGAGCTTCGCGACAAGGCCGCCGCGCTGGCCGATCTGCCAGGGATCCGCTGGCACTTCATCGGCCACCTCCAGCGCAACAAGGTCAAGTACGTCGTCAAGGCCTTCGCGACGATCCACGCGGTCGACTCGGTGAAGCTGGCCAGGGAGATCGCCAAGCGCGGCCCGGGGTGTGGTGTGCTCGTCGAGGTCAACGTCGGCGACGAGGGGAGCAAGTCCGGCGTCCCGGTGCGTGACGCCCTGGAGCTGGCTCGTGAGCTCCACGCGCTCGAGCACGTCGAGCTCGGCGGCCTGATGTGCATCCCGCCCCCGGGCGACACCCGCGCCTTCTCGACGATGGCGGAGCTGGCTCGAGAAGGCCGCGCCGAGGGACTCCCCCTGTCCGAGCTCAGCATGGGCATGAGCGAGGACTTCGAGGCTGCCATCGCCCACGGCGCCACCCTGATCCGCGTAGGCACCGCCATCTTCGGCTCGCGCAGCCCGGTGAAGTCGGTGATCGGGGCCCTCAGGGGCTAGAACGCGAAGGGGACCACGTGGGCGCCGCCCGGGTCGACGCGGACCTGCGAGTACTTCGGCGCCCGACCTGGCACCACCGCCTTGACGAGGTGGTTGCCCGGCGCGAGGTGGAGACCGTCGATGGGGGTGTATCCACGCCGGCGGCCGTCGATGTAGATGAGGGCGCGTGGCTCGCTGTGTACGACCAACAAGCCGGTCTCGTAGATCGCCTGGCGTGCCGCTTCCTCGCTCTCGGCCGTCGCGGCGATGCTGGGTGCTTCTGGCTCGGCCACCACGGCCTCCGGGGCCGGAGGTTCCACGGCGGGCACCGGGGGTTCCACATCGACGACGGCGGGCGCCTCGGGCTCGGCGGCGTCGACCGTGGGCTCGGCGGCGTCGATGGTCGCCAGCTCGGTGGTCTCGGTGACCTCGACCGTGGGTGTGGTCTTCGGGGCCTCTCCGCCGAACCTGGAGAAGGCCAGCGCGCCGATGGCGATGAAGATGACCAGCGCCGCGACGACCCTCAGGAACGTGGTGCGCCGGGCCGCGCGCTCCTTTTCGTCTCGGGTTGCACCGCGGAAGTCCGGAGCGCTCTCCGGAGTCTCCCAGGTGGCCTTCTTCTCCGGCAGGGGCGACTGGGCCGGACCCGTCTCCCACCACGCTCGGGGGCTCGAGCCGCGACGAGAAGGCAGCGCGCGCTCCGGGTCATCCCGCCAGACCTCGGCGTCCCCTTCGTCCCGGGGACCATCCTCGTTCGAGAAGCGTTCGAGGACCATGTCTTCACGCACGACGACGCCACGGCCACGCGGGAGTGGGCCGAACTCGATGACGTCGCTGGGCGGGTCGGCGAAGTCTTCGTCGTTGCGACCGGCCACCAGGTTGAACAGGCTGTCGTCGCTGTGCTCTTCGAAGACGCTGACGTTGTCCTCGCTGCCCTCTCGACTCTCCCAGCCGTCCTGGTCGTAGTTGGTGCCCAGCCCCTCCGCGCGGCGCTCTGGGGCAGGCATGCGGATCTGGAGCTTCGGCCCGGTGTTGTCGACGCGCCGTCCGGGCTCTGGCACGAAGTCCGCGCTCGAGCCCTCGGTCGCCTCTTCCTGGATCTCCTCCTCGCCGTCGTCGACGAAGCCGTAGACCTCGTCTGCGGGCACCGCCATCTCCGTGTCCATCTCCGGGTCGGGCCGGTCGACCGGCCCGCCGGCTGGCAGCGTGTCGAACTCCTCCTCGAAGAGCCCGTACGCCGGCTCGGTGAAGCCTGAGTGACCCTCGGGCGGCACGGTCACGGGGATGAACCCCGGCGGGATGGCGCTGTTGACCTCGAGGACCTCGCCGGTTGGCTCGGCGACGGCGTCCACGCTGTCCTCGAGGCCCGGGAGCGGACCGGTCAACTCGGGGTTCGGGAGCTGAGGGACGCTGGGCGGCCCTCGGCGCTTCTTCTTGCGCTGCGGCATCGGCGTCAGTCCCTGCATCAGGGCGTCGTCGGGACCTCCAAAGAGGCCTCGCCGTCTCCTGCTCAGTGACTTGTCGCTCTTGTCGCGGTCGGACATCCGCGGTCTCGATACCTCCGGGCCCCGCCAGCAGGCGCCCTCACCATCTTACCCGCCAGTTGCGGGACTGTTGCGGCCGTCAGGCCCAGATTTCGGCGAGTTCCGTTGGCACGTCGCC
Source organism: Myxococcota bacterium (assembly GCA_036012755.1). Lineage (GTDB taxonomy): Bacteria > Myxococcota_A > UBA796 > UBA796 > CAJQPC01 > JAAESX01. The sequence goes on from DASCPX010000112.1 coordinate 23,153, forward strand.
TCCCTCGGCGAGGTCGGCGACCGCATATTCCCGCCCTTCGACCACCGAGACGTGGAGTCCACGTGGCGTGTGGCGGCTCTTCAATTGACCCATGCTCACCATCTGCTGGACGAGCGCTCGGACGACGAGCTGCTCCCCCGTCTCCAGGCCACGGAGCACGTTGTCGAGGCGGGTGCTGTTGAGCCCGACGATGCCGCGCTCGACGAGCTGAGCGCTGAGGTCGCGCAGGAGCCCTCGCTCGGCGACGTCGTCTTCGCACCGGGCCGTCTCTTCGGTCCACCAGGTCTCGATGCTGCCGATGCGGCGGATCGTCTCCACGTCCCCCGGTTCGAAGCGCAGCGTCTCGGGCAAGCGCTTCTCAGCGACCAGGATCCGGATGAGATCGAAGGGGTGGATGGCCAACTCGCGGGCGACGGCGGTCAGGCTGAGACGAGAGAGCTTGTCCAGTCCCATCAGGGCTTCTCCGGCGCGGCGGACTCTCCGAAGAGGTCCTCTTCGAAGGTGTCGGGATCCGAGGTTCCCTCTGAATCGGGTCGAGCTTCTTCCCCCGCCTCGTCGCTCTTGTCGATCGTGTCCTCCGGTGGGTTGAGCACCTCTGGAGGCAACCACAGGGTGTACAGCTCGAGCATCGCCACGCCGAGCTCGCTGGCGTCGAAGCGCACCTGGTCGAGGATCTCTGCGGCGAGCTCCTTGACGTCTCCGGTGACCTTCTCCGAGCCGAACCAGACCTGGACGGTGAGCTTGCCCTCGAAGGAGCGGTAGCTGATGGGCGCGGCGGGCACTCCCGCGCGGGTCGCCAACTCGGCGGCTGCAGCGACCATGCGGAAGGCGAGCAGCGCGCTGAGGTCCTCTCCGCCGTCCTCCCAGTGGTTGTAGATGTCGGCGTCGACCGGAAGGACCAGGACCAGGGACTCGGGGTTGTCCTCGACGAGGTCCACGCTGGCGATGATCGCGATGCCGCGGGTGTCCGCGTCGACCGGGTCCGCCGGCCCGTTGATGAGCTTGAGGACGGGCGCGAGGCGCCGCTTGACCTGCTGGTGATGGTCGAGGATGGCCCTGCGGTAGCTGCTCGGGAGCGAGCCGAGGCCGGCTTCCATCTCGCGGAACCGCTCGAACTCGTCGATCGATCGCGCGAGCTCCGCATCCTGGAGCAGCGTCTCGGCCTTGTTCCGGTCCTCTTCGATCCGCTGAGCGACGATCCGGCCACGCTCAGCGGTCAGGTCGCGGTCCTCCTGCAGTGCCTGGACGACAGCCCCGTAGCTGCGGGCGATCTCCTCGCCGTCGAGCTTGCCGTTGCGCTCCCTGATCTGGGTCCGAAGGACCTCCAAGGCCTCTATCTGGCGCTCGAGGGCCTTGATGCCTTCGCTCAGGCGGGCCTCCTCGGCGTTGACCTCCGTGAGCTGAGTCGATGCCTCCTCTTCGGCGGACTCGCGCCATCGGGTGATGGCCTCCAACGCCGCTATCAGACGCGGGGCGGCAGAATCGGACGTCATGGGGCAGTCACTCCAGTTGGCCTCGCTCGAAGGCTCCGTGGAGACCGACACCGTCTTCCCTGGCGTCGGCCTCTGACGGAGCGCCACACACTACCATCGCGGTAGACTCGACCACCATGGCGGCTCCAGACGACGTGCGCGACGACCACGAGAGCCCCGGGCAATCCCTGGAGCCGGCGCCGACGGACTGGGTGATCCAGGCACGCTCGGTCAGCAAGCGCTTCGACATCTACCTCAACGACCGCTCGCGCTTCGTCGAGTTCTTCGGGAGGCGCAAGCACCACCAGGAGCACTGGGCCCTCCGGAACCTCGACTTCGAGGTGCGTCGGGGGCGCAGCTTTGGCGTGATCGGGGCCAACGGGGCTGGCAAGTCGACGCTCCTGAAGCTCATCGCGGGCATCTCGGAGCCGACTCGGGGACGCCTGGACGTCCGCGCCCCCATCTCGACCCTTTTGGACCTGGGACTGGGCTTCCACCAGAACTTCACTGGGCGAGAGAACATCCACCTGAACTGCTCGCTCCTGGGCATGAAGCGCGAGATCGCGGAGGAGCGGCTGCCGCTGATGATCGAGTTCGCCGAGCTCGGCGAGTTCATCGACTACCCGGTCCGCACCTACAGCTCGGGCATGGCGCTGCGCCTGGGCTTCGCGATCGCCGCCCACATGGACAGCGACATCTTCCTGGTGGACGAGGTCCTCGCCGTCGGAGACCAGTACTTCCAGCGCAAGTGCGTGCGGAAGATCGAGGAGTTCCTCGAGCGGGGTCGCACCATCGTCCTCGTCAGCCATGACCTCCACGCCATCCGCAGCCTCTGTGACGACGCCATGTGGCTCGACCGCGGCGAGATCCGCGCGCTCGGCCCCGCCCGCGAGGTCGTCGGGCGCTACCTCGACCTCGACCGGGAGCTTGCCGGGGCCCAACGCCGTCCGTCCAAGCCCACGCTCGTCCACGAGACGGCGGCCCCTCCCACCCAGGAGCCGCGCTACCACGCCACCGTCGACGACCCGGAGCTGCGGCGGGTGGTCGGCGAGGCCTGCGAGCTTCCAGACGCCGCGACGCTCTGGGCCGAGCAGGTCGAGACGAAGCCCTTCGAGAACTACGACGGCGACAACGCCGTGCTCATCGGCTCGGGAGAGATCCGCATCCTGAACGTGCAGATACTCGATGGGCGAGGGCAGCCCCGCGAGCGCTTCCGCTCGGGCGAGGACCTCCTCATCGCGGTCAGCTTCCGCACGACGGAGCCCGTCGAGCGGCCCATCCTCGGGGTCGCCATCCACCGAAACGACGGGACCTACGTCTACGGCCCGAACACTCGCTTCGACGAGGTCCTCGACGGGACCTTCCACGGCATCTACACGTTCTTCATTCGCTACCCCAGGCTGCCGCTGTTGTCCGGCCGCTACCGGGTCAGCATCGCCGTCTTCGACAAGAACCACCTGAAGCCACACGTGTGGCACAACCAGCTCTACGACTTCGAGGTCGCGCAGGATGTCGAGGACCACGGCATGGTGTCGATGGACCACGCCTGGGGCCTCATTACGCACATCGAGGGAGACGGGGCCGACCTCGACGAATAGTCTTGGAGGAGATGGCACGCGTCTTCCTCGTGGGCTCCGGTCCGCTGCCACGCGACAACCCGGATCGTCTTGGCTTCCCCCAGCTGCGGGTGAGCTGGTTCCTCGACGCGATCGTCGGGGCGAATCACGACGTGCGGCTCGTCCTGCTCGGCGAGGAGGACAAGCCCCTGGCCAGGCAGACCTGGCTCGGGCGCGACATCCAGGTCGTCCACGTACCCAACGACTCCGCCGACCGGATCAGCCACGTGCGGGCTCTCCGGGCGGAGTTCCGTCCGGATCGTGTCGTGTCGGCGGGACCCTACGAGCCGGCTCGGGTGGCGGCGCTGAGTGTCGGCGACGAGCCCCTGTTCGTGGACGTCCCGGGTGACCCCTTCGCAGAGGCCCAGGCGAAGTCGGCCCACGCGGGCGAGGGCGACCACACCGGCGCGATGCGTGAAGCCTGGCTCCCGGCGCTGTGCCGTGCGGACGCTTTCGCCACCATCAGCCGCAGCCAGCGGGCGGCGCTGCTCGGACAGCTGGGCCTGTTGGGGCGCCTGGGCGTCGAGCCGGCGGACCACCGCTGGGTGGAGGTGGTCCCGGCCATCTACGACTTCGGCGGGCTCTCCGGCGGCCAGCCGCGGTCCTGGAAGGAGAAGGGGGAGCTCGTGGTCGCCATCTGCGGCGGCTACAACACCTGGCTCGACACGGACACCTTGCTCGACGGGCTGCTCCTGGCGATGGAGGAGGTCCCGGCGCTCCGCGTCATCTCGACCGGGGGCGGCATCGCGGGCCACCACACCAGCTCCTACGATGCCTTCCGAGACCGGGCCCTGGCATCACCCCACGGCCGGCGGTTCACCTTCCATGGCTGGGTCCCGCACCAGGTCCTGCCCGGGCTCCTCAGCGCCGCGCACATCGGCGTGACCCTGGACCGCCCTGGCGCGGAGGCGGAGCTCGGGACCCGCACGCGGGTGTTGTTCTACGGACACCGGGGGCTCGGCGTGTTCGCCACGCCTCGGAGCGACCTGACGCGGGAGCTGGCGGGGATCCGTATGATCCAGGCCATCGCCCCAGGAGACCCGGAGCACCTCGCCAGGATGCTGGGGCGAGCTTGGGAGGAAGGCAGCGACGGCACACGCCAGGCCAGGCTCCAGGGCTACCTCACGAGCCGTTACAGCGCCGAAGTCGTACTGCGGGGACTGCTCCAGTGGATCGAAGAGGCCCAGCGGACCACCCCGGCAGAGGACATGGGCGCCGCCCTCGTCCGCCAGGTCACGGCCCTGCGGGCAGAGCTCGCCGCGGTGCACCAGAGCCCCACGTGGAGGGCGTCTTCGCAGGCCCGACGGATGCTGGGTCGGCTCTTCGGTGACGAGACGTAAGCCAACTGTCACTTGTTATCTATGCAGGCAGGTGCATAGTCATGCAGCCGCATCGAGGTCCGCGTGCTGGAGCTTCGCAAACCCAAGGTCACCGACGTCGCCGCGATGCAGGCCTTGATGGCGCCTCACGTCCTCGCCGAGTCCCTGCTCCCACGCACGCGGCTGAGCATCGTGAAGGGGCTCCGCGACTACACCCTGGCCGAGGACGGGGGCGACCTGGTCGGGCTCGCCAGCGTGAGCCTGGTCGATGTCCACCTCGCCGAGATCGGGGCGGTCGTGTGCGAGAACCCCGAGCTGTTGGAAGAGCTCCTCGGCGCCGTCCTCGACGAGGCCCGGGCCATGGGCGTCGAGCGGGTGTTCATCCTCGCGAGGGATCCAGCTCCATACGAGGCGGTGGGCTTCGCACGGACGGACATCGAGACGCTCCCCGAGAAGCGCGACCGCCAGTGTCTGCGCTGTCTGCGCCAGCCGCGGTGTCGGCAGGTGGCGCTGCTCAGGCAGGTCTAGAACAGCGGCTCACCAGGCTCTCTGGGGTCCTTGTGGGCCCCCCGGACCTCCAGTTCCTCGACCTGTGCCCTTGGAGGAGGCGGCCCGGCCGGCGCTCCGCGCTCGGCGACGTAGTAGCGGCTCGCGAAGTAGCGGACCGTGTCGTCATCCCCGGGCACGAGGCGGACGTAGTTCCAGCCGTTCTGGAGGAAGAAGAACTCGTCCCGACCATCCTGGTACATGCGGTACCAGGTGTCGGTTCCGTCCACGAAGCGGACGTAGAGGTACGGGTCAGTGGCCCCGAGGCTGAGCTCCACGGTGCCGACACCGTCGCTGTCTTCGTAGGTGCCCTCGTACTTCGTCCAGCCGTCGGGGTCGGTGCGCACCTCCTCCGGATCGGGCTCGTCGAGCTCCCCGAGGAAGAGCTCGATCGCGCTGTGGGCGAGTCCGTATGGGTTCCACGTGCCGGAGTTGGCGACGACCACGACGCCGAAGTCCTCTTCGGGGACCATGAGCACGTAGCTGCGGTGGCCGCCGCCGGAGCCACCGTGGCCGACCAGCTGCACGTCGCCCTCTGACCACGCGAAGTAGCCGTAGCCAGCCGAGCTCAGCGACGCGGTGTAGGTGGGGTGCTGGGCGTGCATGCCCACCCAGACGCCGGCGTCGACGAGGTCCCCGGCGAGCTGGGCCTCGACGCTGTGGGCGAGGTCCTCGACGCTTCCGTGGAGCCAGCCCGCGGGCCGCAGCCAGGGGCAGTCGTTGAGGTCGGGGGTGTAGTAGGCGCCGTTGCTGTAGCCGATGCTGTAGGGGTGTTGCGTGACCTCGGCGACGTCGAAGGTCGCGGTCTCCATGCCCGCGGGGTCGATGACCCAGGCACGCATGAGCTCGGTGAACTCGGTGCCGCTGGCGGACTCCAGCACCGCGCCTGCCAGTGACCACCCGACGTTGGAGTAGTTGTAGAGCGTGCCAGGCTCGGCGTGCAGGGCCTCTGCGGAGTCGGTCCAGTGTTCTGAGAGGCTGGGGCTGCAGCTGGTGTCCCACCAGTCGGGCAGCGCCGTGGTGTGGGTCATCGCCTGGTGCAGGGTCAGGTCGTCGGGCGACCAGTCCCCGTCGATGGATGCCTCTGGAAGGTAGGTGCTGACCGGCTCCTCGAGGTCCACGATCCCCTCCTTGGCGAGCTGCATGGCCGCCAGGGCGACGTGCATCTTGGACACCGAGTTCCAGCGCATGACCGTGTCGGTCGTCAGCGGGATGTCCGAGCCGTAGGTCGCGTCGCCGAGCGCCGCGGCGTAGGCGAGCCTGCCATCGAGCACGACGGCAAAGGCCACCCCCGGGGGCCCGTCGTGGGTGTAGCGGTCGACGGCCTCGTCGAGCAGCGCCTCCCAGGCGATCTCGTCCTCGTCCACCCCGGTGTCGTGGACGTGATCCGGCTCGTGCTCGTGGACGAGTTGATCCGAGATGTCGTGCTCGTGGGAACAGGCAAGCGAAAGGGCGATCATGAAGCACTCTCCGGGCGGGAGCTTATCCGCGTTGGCGGCGCTTCTTGTAGACCACCGCCAGGACCTTGGCGACCGGGGCGAAGAGCTCCTCCGGGATCATCTCGCCGACCTTGCCCGCGGCGTACAGTGCTCGCGCCAGGGGGCGGTTCTCGATGCGGATGATGTCGTTCTGTCGGGCCTCACGGCGGATCCTCAGCGCCATGTGGTCCACACCCATGGCCAGGATGATCGGTGCCGGAGCTTCGCCCTTGCGGTAGCGCAGGGCGACGGCGTAGTGGGTGGGGTTCGTGACGACGAGGTCGGCCTCCCTCACCCGGGCCAGCCCCATCCCCATGGCGACGAGGCGCTGGCGGCTCCGGCGAGCGGCCTTCATCAGCGGGTCGCCTTCCTGCTGCTTGCGCTCCTCCTTCAGCTCGTGGTCGGTCATCATGAGGTCGTCGTTGAGCTTCCAGTGGTTGTAGGCGTAGTCCGCCACCGCGATGACGAGCATCAGCGGTACGCTGTAGAGCACCAGGTCGAAGCCCAGGTCCACCAGCGTGCTGATCTGCTGGTCCGCCGGAAGCACCGCCATCGCCGGCAGCTCGAGGATGCGGTCTCGCATCCCGAAGGCCACGACCCCCGCCAGCGCGGCCAGCTTGGAGACCCCCTTGGCGAGCTCCATCAACGGAGTCCAGGAGAAGAACTTCTGCTTGGCGCCTGCGATGGGGTCCAGTCGCTCGGGCTTTGGCTCCAGGGCCTTTGGCGCCAGCCGGAAGCGTGTCTGGGCGAGGCCGACCGCGAGCACGCCCACGCAGATCGAGCCCAGCGGGACCGCCACGGCGATCGCGGCGGCCTTGACGCTTCGGTCCAACAGCAGCGTCGCGAGGCCGAGGTCCATGCTCTGGGGCCCGCCGAAGCTCCAGCACCACTGCATGAGCTCGCTCAGGGCCTCGGCAGCCGGGCCGAAGCCGTAGGCCAGGGCCACGGCCCCGCAGATCAGCACCGTCGCGGAGGACAGCTCCTGCGAGCGGACGATCTGCCCCTTCTCCGAGGCATCCTCGAGGCGTTTTTCGGTGGGTTGGTGTTTCTTTTCCTGGCCGGAGTCATCCGCCATTGACGGCCTCCAGCACGCGGAGCATCCACGCCAGCCCTGTCTCGAGCAGGGTGAGATGCCCGGTGAGCATCCAGGGCAGCGCCGCTGCGTACAGCCCCAGGCCGGCCGCGGCCGTGAGCACGGTGCCGACCGAGAAGTAGACGTTCATGCGCGGAGCCAGCCGTGTGAGCACGGCGATGAAGACGTTGACCAGCCAGACCAGGGCGAGCACCGGCCCGGCGAGCGAGACGCCGGTCGCGATGGCCAGGCCCACGACCTCGACCACCACGGGCCCTGCCAACGCCAGCTCGACGGCGCCGCCCGGGGGTACCAGGGCGAAGCTCCCGCCAAGGATCTCGAGGCAGTGGAGGTGGAGGCCCGTGCCCAGGAAGACCAGGCCGGCCAGCCAGGACGCCAGCGTCCCCAGGGCGCCGCTGGAGATCTTCAGGAAGGGGTTGAAGAGCGCCGCCATGCCGAAGCCGATCTGGATGCCCATCAGCTCGCAGCCGAGGGCGATGGAGCCAAACAGCGCCGAGACGACGCTCCCCATCAACAGCCCGAGGACGAGCTCTGTGGCCACGCCGACCATCAAGACGCCGACGCTCGGGGGGATCTCCGCGTAGGGCAGGGCCGGCGCCAGCACCATCGTCAGCGCTCCGGCCCCGAGGACCGCGATGTAGCGAGGCACACCCTGGGCCGAGACGACCGGCAGGCTCAGGAAGAGCCCACCGAGGCGAGCGAAGACGAGCATCCCTGAGAGCCAGAGGCCCACGACGGATCCTACTGGGCCGCTGCGATCGACTCGAACATCTCAGTTCCGAATCCAACCGCGATCTGGAGCATCCAGGCCCCGACCAGGAAGAGGACGACGAAGACTCCGACCATCTTCGGCACGAAGACCAGCGTGATCTCCTGGATCTGTGTCACCGACTGGATGACGGACACCATCGTCCCGATGACCAGGGCCGTCAGCAAGAGCGGGCCCCCGAGTCGGAGCACGGTCCAGATGGCGTTCTGCCCGTAGAAGACGACCTCGTCGAAGCTCATTGGAAACTCAGGACCATGTTTGTGACCAACAGACCCCAGCCGTCCATCAGCACGAAGACGAGGAGCTTGAAGGGCAGCGAGATGACCACCGGGGGCAGGACCATCATGCCCATGCCGAGCAAGACGCTCGCGACGACCAGGTCGATGACCAGGAAGGGGATGTAGACCTTGACCGCGATGATGAAGGCGGTCTCGAGCTCGGAGAGGATGTAGGCGCTGACGACCACCGGCGAGGGGATGTCGTCGAGGGACTCCGGACGGTCGATCCGCGCGATGTTCAGCACGGTCACCATCTCTTCCGTCTGCGTGTTCGCCAGCATGAATTCGCGCATGGGCTTCATCGCCGTGTCGATGGCGTCGCCGGTCTCCATCTGCCCCGCCATGTAGGGGTCGACCGCCGTCTCGTTGATCTCCTTGACCTGCGGCGCCATCACCAGGAGCGACAGGAACAGGGCGAGCCCGACGAGCACCTGGTTCGGCGGGGTCTGCTGGAGACCGAGGGCCTGGCGCAGCAGCGAGAAGACGATGATGAAGCGGGTGAAGGGTGTCATCACCAAGATGACCGCCGGCAGGAAGGACAGGGCCGTGAGCAGGACGATGATGCGCACCGCCTGGGAGGTGTCCTGACCACCGCTGAGCAGGCCGCTGGCCATCTCGACCGACTCCACGACCGCGGCGTCGGGAGCAGCGAGATCCTGGGCGAAGACGATCCCCGGGAACATCATCAGCAGGAGGATGCCGAGGAGCGCGGTCGCGGCGATGAGGTGCCTCATCCGGCCTTGGCCTCCCAGACCTGGCGGCCGCAGAGGACCTCGTCGACGAGGCTCAGGTGGTCCTGCAAGGCGTTGCGCGGAGCTGGTGTCTTCTCCCAGCGCGAGAACCCGGGCAGCGGGCTCGCGTCGATCGGCGCCAGGTCCGCGTCCGTGAAGCGGCCCACGAGCGCCCGCTTGGGAGCGCTCGGCACCTCTGGGAGTGTCTCGACCACTGGAGGCAGGACTGCCTCCTGCTCGAGGCAGGTCTCGGTGACCTCTGTGATCTCGGCGAAGCCCGGGATGTCACCGCCGAGGTCGGCCACCAGCGTCGGTGAGCCCTGCGCGGAGACGCCGACGAGCAAGCGGCGTGAGCCACCATCGCCGGTCTGGCACTCCAGGAGCACGAGCCCGGCCTGGTGGCCGACGCCGTGACGGGCGATGACCTCCAGCTGCGCGCCCTCCTTGGCCTTCTTCGTCAGCTTGGCGGTGAGCTTCTTCCGCGCCGCGAAGGCGACGCCGAGGAGCAGGAATCCGCCGACCCAGGCCCAACTGGTGTCGATGCCGGAGGCGGAGGAGGTCGCGCTGGGGGTCTCATCGAGGAACGAGTCCAACAGAGCCTGCTCCGCGGCCGCGTCCTCGGCCACGAGCGCCGGGTTGATGACGACGGGCTCCTCGACGACGGACTCGCCGTAGGGCTCCGGGTCCTGGGCGAGCGCCAGGGTGGTGAGCAGGGTCAGCATCAGCCGGTCTCCGCGAGCACCGGGCCCGCCGTCTCGGACTCGCGGCTCTGGCCGACGAGCTCGGTGATGCGCAAGGCCAGCCGGTCACCGACCATGACGACCTCGCCACGGGCGTAGACGCGATCCCCGACCACGATGTCCAGCGGATGATCCGCCGGACGCTCGAGCTCCAGGACCTCGTCGGTGCCGAGCTCGGCGAGCTCGCGAACGGTCAAGCGTGCCCTACCCAGCTCGACGACCACCTCGACGGGGATATCGTGGAGGAATGCGATGTCCTCCGGGAACCTGCGCTGCGACATGAGGTCTCTCCTGTGGACCTCGCATCGGACAGCGGTGGCTAAGTTTGAGTCGAATTCACCTGGCCGATCCTCCGGACGATCCGCACGGAGTGACTCCCGGCCCGCTTTCCAGGCTCACCGACGAAAAGGTCCTTTCCGTTGACGTGCACCTTGACGCTCTGGCGGCTGCCGAGGTCGATGGTGGAGCCGACTTCGAGGCCCCGGAGATCCGCCAGCGTCAGGCGCGTCCGGGCCAGCTCTGCGACCGCTTCGAGCTCGACCGGCATCAGCCGTCCGGCGTCGTAGCGGCGCTTGCGGGTCTCTTCGTTGATCGCCTGGATCCGGGGCACACGAAGGTCACGGGCCGCTTCGGCCGGGATGGCGACGATCATCAGCCCATAGGGCGCGTCGGGCGCGCCGAAGTCCAGGGATGCCGCCACGACCGATGTCGTCTGCGACAGGCCTCGCGCCAGGCGCGGGTTCGGCCCCAGGGACTCGATGTCGAGCTGGGGCCGGGGGCTCTTGGGCCACGCTCCGGCCAGGCTGGCGAGCACGTCCTCGCAGACGCGCTGGCAGAACCGACTCTCGACCGAGGTCACGGGGCGCACCCGGTAGGGAGGGGGCTCGAGCTCCGGATCCTCTCCGAGCAGGACGCCAACGAGGCGCGCGAGCAGCCGACCCTGAACGACCAGCAGGCCAGGTAGCCCGAGGGGGTTGAAGCGGAAGAGGCCGAAGACGCCCCCGTCGCGGGCGTCGGTGTCCTGCACGATCCGCCCGACGGTGGTCACCTGGGCGACGCCAAGGCGAACCGGGATGTCTGCCCCGGCGCGGTTCACCAGCCGAGTGCGCACGTCGCGTGCTGCTGCGCGGAACAGATCCTCCAGCGCCGGGAGTGTGCTCGAGGCTTCCCGGTCCGGGTGGACCAGCGGGTTCTGGGTTGCAGGATCCATCTACTGGACGACGAACTCGGTGAAGTAGACCCGCTCGATGCGGCCCTCCGCCGGGAGCAGGGTGTTGACGCGGCCGAGCAGCTCGTCGCGCAGGCGTGTCTTGCCGTCGAGGCCCTCTACGTCCGCGTAGCTGTAGTCGCTCGCCAGGGTGATCACGGCGTCGCGCAGCTGGGCGGTGTTCTCCTCGACCGTGGGCAGCGCCGTGTCATCGGTCTCGACCTGGACCTCCATGCGCAGGACGCGCCCACCCCCGCTCCCGCGGAGGTTGACGGTGAAGTTGCCCAGGCTGTGGACCACGCGGGTGGACTCCGGCTCCTCGGCCTCGCCCTCTGCGGGGACACAGTCCTCGTCGCCCTCCTCGCACTCGATCTCGGCGGCTCCAGCGTCCTCGGATGCCAGGACCATGCTGGCGCCGAAGCCGGCACCTCCGCCTAGGATGAAGGCCGCTGCACCTGCGAGGATGAGCGGGAGTTTGGACTTCCTGGGGGCGTCCTCGACTTCCTCGATCTCTTCTGCGGACATCAGGGGTCTCCGTGGTGGAGTGTCTCGATGGCACCAACGGTCGCGCTGTCCTCTGACTTGAGGACGAGTTCGACGCGGCGATTCCAGCGCGCGTCTTCGCCGAAGGTGGATGCGGGGCGGAACTCGCCGTAGGCGTCGGCCTCGAGCCGGTCGCCGGGCACGGGGCCTCGCTCGCGCATGGCGGTCACGACCGCCAGGGCGCGCTCGGAGCTCACACGCCAGTTCTCCAGCTCGGATCCGCTGGAGTCCGTGTGACCCTCGACCCGGACCTCGACCTCGTGCTCGGCGGCGATGGTGGCGACATCGCTGATGAGGGCGTACGCGGCGGGGTGGAGGTCGGTGGAGCCCGGCTCGAAGAGCACGCGATCGTCGAGGCGAACCCTGATCTCCTGCTCGTTGCTCACCATGCGGATGAGGTCGTCGGAGATGTGCTTCTCGAAGGCCTGGCGGAGGCGGGCCTCTGTGGGGCTGACCGTCTCCTGTCGCCGCGCAGGCGCGGTCGTGTAGAGCTCCTCGATGTGGGTCGCGAGGAGCTCGCTGTCGAAGCCGTTGACGCCGAGGGCGGACCTGATGGAGGTCAGCACTGCCTCGACCTTCGTCGGGTCGTCGAAGTTGGCCATGGACAGAAGCAGCACGAAGAAGGTCAGCAGCAGCGTGACCATGTCCGAGAAGGTGGCCATCCAGAGGGGAAGCCCGCCTCCTCCCTCCTCGGCCTTTTTCCTCTTGCGGGCCATCAGGCGGCCTCGTCGACCACGCGCGCGGTCGGTGCGAGCGATGCGTTGAGCCGGTCGACCATGAAGCGCGGGTTCTCGCCGTTGAGGGTGCTCAACAGGCCCTGGGCGACGATCGTCTTCGCCGCGATCTCCTCGGCGCTGCGGACCTTGAGCTTGTTCGCGATGGGGATGCCGAGGAGGTTCGCGAGCAGCGAGCCGTAGAAGGTCGTGAGCAGCGCGACGGCCATCGCGGGACCGATGGCGTTGGGGTCGCTGAGGTTCTGGAGCATCTGGACCAGGCCGACCAGGGTTCCGATCATGCCCATCGCAGGTCCGTAGGCGCCGATGCTGTCCCAGACGGCGGCGGCGCCCTTGTGGCGCGCCTCGATCTTGTCGAGCTCGTCGAAGAGCACCTCTTCGATCGCCGCGGCCTCGTGGCCGTCGACGACCATCAACAGCCCGCGCTTCATGAAGTCGTCGCTGGTCTCCTGGGCGGCGCTCTCGAGGGACAAGAGGCCCTCGCGGCGGGCGCGGTTGGAGAGCTCGGAGAGGAGCTTGATGACGTCCGTGATGGCGATGGGCTTGGAGAAGACCGCGGCCTTGCCCGCTTTGAGCGCGCCCATGACCTGTCCCCCGGGGAAGCCGACGAAGATGACACCGATGGTGCCGCCGATGACGATCGCCATGGAAGGGACGTCGACGAAGATGCCCAGGGAGCTCCCCATCAAGATGGCGGCCACGATCAGGGCCACGGTGACGAACAGTCCGCCGATGGTCGCGAGATCCAAGTGGTCCTCCAAGGAGAGACAGAATCGGGTTCAAGGAACTCATCGGCCCCCAGGGGCCTGGATTTAGGCTTCCTGGGGACCGATTGTGGCGAGAGTGTCTGAGGGGAATCAGACGAGGTTGACGAGTTCCTGCAGCGTGTCGTTCGCGGTGGACACGACCCTGGCGTTTGCCTGGTAGCTGCGCTGGCTCTGGATCATGGCCACGAACTGGTCCTCGAGTTCGACGTTCGAGCCCTCCAGTGCGTAGCCGTTGACCGAGCCACGACCGCCGACGCCGGCGGCGCCGAGCACGCCTTCTCCGGAGTCCGGGGTGGCCCGGAAGAGGTTGCCGCCGGCGCGGGACAGGAAGGAATCGGCCGCGAAGGTCGCCAGGGCGATCTGGCCGAGGATCTCGTCCTTGCCGTTGGAGTAGCTGGCGATGATCTGGCCGTCGTCGTCGATCTGGACGGAGCTGACCTCGCCGGAGGCGTAGCCGTCCTGGCTGATGTTGTAGGCAGCGAAGGACTCGCCGCTCATCGAGATCGAGCCGTCGTCGTCGTCGCCGGAGCTGTCGACGCCGAACTCGACCTCGAAGTCCATCGTCGAGCCGGTGGCCCAGGGGTCGGTAGAGGTCATCGTCTGCTCGATGGACTCCAGGTCCGTGCCGTCGAAGGTCAGGGTGCCGTCCATGAGCTCGGTGACGTAGCCCTCGCCGTCTGGGTCGGCGGTGGGGTCGAGTTCCGTGGCGGCGGTGACCACCTTGTAGTCCCAGCTGTCGGCGCCGGTCTGCTCGAAGTAGATGACCACGTCGTGGGCGACGCCGTAGTCGTCGTAGATCGTGGTGGACGTGCTGTGCACGAAGTCACCCTCGAGGTCGTCCCAGGTCTCGCTGGCGCCGTCGAGGGTCGCGCTCGACAGCGTGCTCCCGTAGTTCCCGTCCTCGTCCGCGTCATGGATCGGGAGGTTCAGGTCGAGGGTGATGTTCTCCGTGGCCTCCGGATCGGTCGGCGCGGTGTCGATGCGGAGGTCGGAGATGCGCGAGGTCAGGTCGCCGTCGTAGGCGTTGTAGCCCTGCAGGCGCAGCCCCGATGAGGTCGTCAGGAAGCCGTCGGCATCCATGTAGAAGGCGCCGTCGCGGGTGTAGTAGGAGTTGTCGCCGTCGTTGACCTGGAAGAAGCCCTTCCCGGAGATGGCCATGTCCAGCGCCGAGTCGGAGCTGGACACGCTGCCCTGTCCGAAGAGCGTCATGGTGCTGGCGAGTCCGGCGCCGCCGCCGAGCTGGTTCTGACCGTTGAGCCCGCCGATGCCGTTGGGGATGAGGTCCGCGAAGCTGGCGCGGGTGCCCTTGAAGCCGGTCGTGTTGATGTTGGCGATGTTGTCGCCGATCACCGACATGGACGTCGAGCTCACGCCGAGGCCAGAGGCCCCCGTGTTCAGGGTTCCGAAGAGGGACATGAGAAGGCTCCTGTGGAAGTGGATCGCATCAATCGGTCAGCGATCCCCAGGCCTCCTCGGTGTCACCTTGGTCCGGCCTGGTGGGTTTGGTCACAGAACCCTTCGGCACAACGGTGACAGGCGTTTAGGACCGATTCACTTCACGAGGGTCTTCACCAGCTCGTTGGCGGCCTTGTAGTCGTAGACGTAGATCGAAAGGTCGTTGTCGTCGCCCTGGTAGACGCTGGCGTAGCCACCGTCCAGCTCACGGTCTTCGTCTGCCGTGCTGCTGCCGGGGACGTACTCCCAGTCGATGGACACATAGGACCTGGCCGCCTTCTCACCTTCGACGTTGTTGTAGGTGTAGCCGTCGCTGGTCGACATCGACTTCTCGATGATGCTGTAGCCGCCCTTCTCGAGGTGACCGACGACCGTGTCGGCCTTTACCTCTGTGATCTTGGCGCCCTTGGGCAGGACAGCGCCCAGGATCTTCTCGGCCTCGTCGCCGTTGTAGACGGTGACGTCGAGGACCGACTTCCCGTCGATGGCGACGCCCTGGGCGTCCTCGGCCATCCACAGGGCGTCCTTTCTGGTGTCGTAGCGGTCGATGTCGATCTCCGCCCACTGGTTGCCCTTCTTGGCGCTGCACTCGTCGTCGCGAATGCCCTCGTCGGTGTAGCTGTAGCACTCGGTCACGGTCCAGCCGTTGGCCACCAGCGCCCCTTGCAGCTCGGAGGTACTCCAGTCGCCGAAGGAGCCGCCCGGGGCCGCAGGGGCGGTCGCCGTCGAGGGGGTGGCCCTTGGTGCGGTGTTGTCTGCTGGGGTCGTCCCGCCGCCGCAGGCCAGCGCCAATGCGGCCAGGCTGGCGATCGTGATCGCGCGTGTGGTCCTGCTCATCTCCGTACTCCGGTCCGGGGTGGGAGTGGTATCGTGCGAGGGTTCGAGTTGCTTACAGGCCGAGGTGGCGCCGGCATGCACCGACCAGGCTGGAGATCTCGTCCTGCTCCTCGGAGAGCCAGGTCTCGGAGGTCACCCACTCGCAGACGGCGCGCTTCTCCTCTGGGTCTGGCTCGTCCTCCATCAGGTTGGCGAGCTCCCCAGGATCATCGCCGAGGTCGAAGAGGCCTTCGCTGGGCCCAGGCCAGTATGTGCCCGGCACGTCCTGGAAGGGCTTGCACTCCGTGTACTGTCGCTCGGGGAAGAGGAAGTACTTGCGGTCGCCCCGAACGACGCCGGCGGTCTCCGGTCCGCGCTCGAAGAAGACATCGACGGCGTCTGTGCCCTCGCCGCTCATCAAGGGGATCAGGCTGCGCCCATCGATGCGGTTGGGCCACTCCATGTCGAGCAGCTCCAGCATCGTCGGCAGGATGTCGATCGAGCTGACGTGGGTGTCGACCAGCGAAGGCTCGAAGCCGGGGGCGCGGATCGAGAAGGTCGTGTTCAGCACGGCGTCGTAGGTGCTGCAGCCGTGGAGGTAGTAGTCGTGGTGCTCGCCGAGCTCCTCGCCGTGGTCCGTGCCGGTGACCACGATGTCCCAGCGGTCCTGGTCCTCGAGCAGAGTTCGGATCTGGGCGAAGAGCTCGTCGTCGGAGCGGACCTGGCTTGCGTAGACCGCCTCGAACCACTCCTGGAAGCCCTCCGGGATCGGCTCGCCGAGGG
Organism: Myxococcota bacterium; assembly: GCA_036012755.1. Lineage (GTDB taxonomy): Bacteria > Myxococcota_A > UBA796 > UBA796 > CAJQPC01 > JAAESX01. The sequence goes on from DASCPX010000112.1 coordinate 39,500, forward strand.
TGTGGGCGGAGACGTCCTCTGAGTTGATGGTGCTCCGCGGCTCCCAGTCGCCGTCGTAGAAGTCGTCGATCCAGGGGTCGCGCGGGCTGTAGGCGGCGTGGGGGTCCCGGAAGTGGATCCAGAAGAAGGCGTCGCGCTCTGGCGCCAGGCGCTCGAGGTCCTCTGCGAAGGCGTCCACCAGGGTGGAGTCCCGGAAGTCGTCCGAGCCTGCCTCGGCCCACTCGTCGGGGTCCGTGCAGACCGTCTCGGTCCAGTCGTCGTCGAGGAGGTGACACTTGTTCGCGCTGTAGCCGAAGGTGGCCCAGCCCTCTGCCTTCAGCAGCTGGTGGATCATCGGCGGCATGTCGGCTGGGATGTCGTGGCTCTGGACGCTGTGGGTGCGAGGGTAGGTCCCGGTCGCCAGCGACGGCAGGCTGACCACAGTCACGCCGCGGGGCACCACCGTGTTCTCGAAGACAACCGCCTCGCTGAAGAGCTGATCGTGGGCCGGGGAGGAGTCGAAGGCGCCGCCGCCCCCGATGTAGTCCTCGTTCAGCGTGTCCATCGTGAACCAGAGGATGGTGCGCCCGGGGCCGGCGGGCAGCTCCAGCTCCGGGACGCGCAGATTGGCTTCTGCGGGTTGGCCGGTGTCGTCTCCCGCTGTGCAGGCCAACAGGAGGATCATTCGTCGAGGTGGTCCGTGCAGGCCTGGATGAGCGCCAGCGCCTTGCTGTATTCCTTGCCCCAGGCGTAGTCGACCACCCACTGGCAGAGGATGGTCTTCTCGGCGGAGTGCGGCTCGACCTTGTTGAGGTTGTCGTTCTCGTCCGGGTCGGCGTCCAGATCGTAGAGGCCCTCGGTCGGCCCGGGCCAGGGGTGGTCGTCGTCGAAGGGGCTGCAGCGGGGCAGATCGTCGCCGGCGTGGAGGAAGTACTTGCGGCCATCGACGACCGTTCCGGCGGTGTTCGTTCCGCGCTGGAAGAAGACCGGCACCGACTCCGTGCGCTGGCCCACCGCGACCGGCACCAGGCTGCGTCCTTCGATCTCCTCTGGGATCCGTATCTCCAGCAGGTCGAGCAAGGTGGGGAGCATGTCGGTCGTGCTGACCCTCTGGTCCACGACCGTGGGCTCGAGGCCGGGCGCCTGGAAGCTCCAGGTCGTGTTGAGCACGGGCTCGTAGGTGGAACAGCCGTGCTGGTAGTAGTCGTGGTGTGCGCCGAGCTCCTCTCCGTGGTCCGTGCCGGTGAACACGATGTCCCACCGTCCGGCTTCCTCGAGGGCTTCGCGCACCTGGCCGAGCATCTCGTCGCCCGAGGCCACCTGGCTCGCATAGACGGCCTCGAGCCAGTTCTCGAAGTCGTCGCCCGGCTCGAGCTCGCCGAGCGTGATGGCTCGGAGCTCCTCGCCCTCGATCGGGGAGCGGTCCTCGCGCGGGCCGTCGTAGAACTCGTCGATCCAGGGAACGCGCGCGCTGTAGTCGACGTGGGGGTCCCGGAGGTGCAGCCAGAAGAAGGCGTCGCGATCTGGCGGGAGGTGGTCGAGATCGTCGACGAAGGCGTCGACCACGACCTGGTCCCGCTCCCGGTCGGTGAGGCCCTCTGCGACCGGAGTCCCGTCCACACAGACGGCCTTGTTCCAGCCGCGGTTCTGCATCACGCAGATGTTCGAGGAGTAGCCGAAGGTGGACCACCCTTCGTCCTTCAGCAGCTCCTGCACCATCGGCGGCATGTCGTCCGGAGCGGGGATGTCCTTGTCGTACACGCCGTGGGTGCGCGGGTAGGTCCCGGTCGCGATCGAGGGCAGGCTGATCACCGTGACGCCGCGGGTGACCAGGGTGTTCTGCAGGAGCACGCCCTCTTCGAAGAACTCGTTGTGGTTTGGGCTCGAGGGGTGGATCGAGTCTGGGCCGAGGTGATCCTGGTTGAGCGTGTCGATGGTGAACCACACCACCGTCCTCCCGGGAGGGGCAGGGGCGTCCAGGACCGGGATGTGCAGTCGGGCGGGCCCGCCGGTGTCCGCGCCCGTGTTGCATGCGATCAAGAGGAGGGTCATTCGGCCAGGTGCTCCGTGCAAGCGTCGATGAGCTCCTGAGCCTGAGCGACGTCGTCGCCCCAATCGTAATCCACGACCCACCCGCAGAGGGTCGTCTTCTCGATGGGGTTGGGTTCTGTCTCGGCGAGGTTGTCGGCTTCGTCGGGATCCTGGACCAGGTCGAAGAGGCCTTCTGTGGGCCCAGGCCACACCTCGTCGCCGCCGAATGGGCGACAGAAGGGCTGCTCTCCCTTGGACAGGAAGTACTTGCGGTCCCCTTCGACGACACCGGCGGTACCGGAGCCCTTCTGGAAGAAGACCGGCACGATGGAGTCGTCTTCGCCACCCGCGGCCGCGACCAGGCTGCGACCCTCGACGCTCTCTGGGATCGGGATGTCCAGGATCTCCAGCAGGCTCGGCAACATGTCGGTCGTGCTCACGCTGTCCTCTATGCGGCTGGGCTCGAGCTCCGGCGCGCGCATGCTCCAGGTCGTGTTGATCACGGGCTCGTAGGTCGAGCAGCCATGGAGGAAGTAGTCGTGATGGGCTCCGAGCTCCTCGCCGTGATCCGTGCCCGTGAAGATGACATCGAGCCGGTCGGCTCCTTCCAGGGCATCGCGTACCTGGCCGAGCATCGCGTCGCTGGAGGCCACCTGGCTTGCGTAGACCGCGCTCAACCAGTCCTCGAAGCCGTCAGGAGGCTCCGTCTCTCCGAGCGTGATGCCGTCGAGGTCGTCCATGATGATGGTCGTGCGGCCGTCCCGCGGGGCGTCGTAGAAGTCGCTGATCCAGGGTTCGCGCGGGCTGTAGGGAGCGTGCGGATCTCGCAGGTGGATCCAGAAGAACGCGTCCTGGTGGGCGGGCAGTCTCGCCAGATCCCGCAGGAAGGCATCGACCATCAGCTGGTCGCGCGCCTGGTCGGTGGAGGCTGTCGCGCTGTCCGCGGAGCAGTGCGACTCGGTCCAGCCGCGGCTGTGCATGACGCAGATGTTGGCGGAGTAGACGTAGGTCTCGAAGCCCTCGTCCTGGAGCAGCTCCTGCACCATCGCAGGCATCGCGCCAGGCGGGGGGATCTGCTTCTCCGTCACGCCGTGGGTGCGGGGGTAGGTGCCCGTGGCGATCGACGGCAAGCTGATCACCGTCACACCGCGGGTGACGACGGTGTGGGGCATCACCACCCCCTGCTCGAACAGCGCCTCGTGGTGCGGGCTCGAGGGGTGGACGGAGTCCGGACCGAGGTGGTCCTGGTTGAGCGTGTCGATGGTGAACCAGACGACCGTCCTCGGGCCACTGGTCCTGGCCTCCTGCACGGGTATGCGCAGCGCTGGAGCCGAGGGGTCCTCGGGACCGGCGGCGCAGGCGAGGAGCCAGATCATTCCAGGTACCCCAGGGCCCGGAGTCCCTCCAGGGTGGCCTCGTCGACTTCGATCTCGGTCTCGGCAGGGCTACGGAGGACCACGGTGGCCCGGTAGTCGTCCAGCGCCTCGCGGAGTGTCTGCAGCGGGGTGCCGTCTTCTTCGACGAGACTGGTCTGCTCGTCGTCGCCCCGGTAGAGCGCCTCGCCGCCTCGCCACTGCATGAGCTTCCAGTCGTCCTGGACCACCATCCACGTGCCGGTCTCGATGGTCTTCAGCCCTCCGCGGTAGCCGATGACGGCGCGCTCCGGCAGCGGCTCGGTCAGATCGAGGCCGTCGACGGCCTGGGGCAGCTTTCGAACGCCGGCGAGGCTGGCGAGGGTCGGTGCGAGGTCCACCTGGCTCACGTTGTCACGAACGACGCGGCCCTGCGGAACTCCCGGGCCGGCGACGAGGAAGACGACGTCGTTGACCTCCTGCCAGGTGCGCGTGTTCAGCCCGTGTCCCCACTTTTCGTGCTCGCCGAAGGCGTCGCCGTGGTCGGAGATGACGACGATGATGGCGTCCTCCATCTCGAGGTCGGCGACGATGCGCTCTACCCAGTGGTCCATCCAGGCGATCTCGGAGGCGTAGGCGCTCTTCATCTCGTCGACGGGGTCGGCCTCGTCGACGAAGCCCGGCGCCCGGCGGTGGTAGGGCTGGTGCGCGTCCATGAGGTGGACCCAGACGAAGTCGGGGCGGGGGTCCGTCTCCAGCGCGTCGGAGAACTCCAGGAGCTTGGCGTGGACCTTCTCCGCGTCGGCGGGGGCTTGTCCTCGGGCCTCGAGGCACCACTCCTGGGGAGCGTCGGGGTTCGCCGTCTTGGGTCCGGGGTGGACCTCCATGTCGTCGACCCCGAGCTTGTCGTAGAGCTCGAAGCCGCGGGCGTAGCCCTGGCGACTCAGCATCAGGTGGTTCGTCGTGACCCCGGCGGTCTGGTAGCCGTTGCGGCGGAAGTGCTGCGCGAGGGTGAGGGTGGACTTGTCGAGGACGGGGAGGGGGAGGAGCTCTCGCCCGGACTCCGCGGACTCGGCGCGCTTGGGGATGGGGCCCTCCAGCACGCCGTGGCGGTCGGCATACTGGCCGGTCATCAGGCTCATGATGCTCGGCGGCGTCCAGGAGCTGACGGAGTGCGCGTTTTCGTAGACGACGCCTCGCTCCGCGAGGGCTCGCATCGTGGGGGTCCCGTCACCGGAGAGATCGAGGTGGTCGGCACGCATCGTGTCCAGCACGAAGACGATCACGTCCGGGTGGTTGTCCTGCGCGGTCGCAGGAGCGCATGCGCCGAGACACTGGAGCAGCAGGAACATCAACGACGTCTAACCAGTGTGGGACGATGGCCGCGTGCTGCTTCTGCTGCTGGCTTGTGTGACGAACCTGCCCGACACCGGGACGGCCCCGGACTCGGAGGCCGAGGCTGATGCGGACGCGGACGCCGACAGCGACACCGACGCAGACGCAGACGGTGACACCGACGCGGACTCCGACGCTGACGGCGACGCCGACACCGACGCTGACGGGGACGCGGACAACTGCGTGATGCTCGCCGAGGATCTGCCTGGGAACAACGATGTCGTCGAGCGGGACCTGGGGTCGGTGGTCAGCGCCGGCGGGGCTCAGCTGTGGCTGAAGAACTTCGACCCCCCGAACCAGTCGAGTTCGGACAAGCACCACGTCTTCGCCGGTCGGACCGTAGAGGACGCCGGAGACGGTGGCGGGCCGGGTCAGACCGACTTCTGGCGCTTCCGGACCGGCCAGAACTACGGCGGCGGCGGTGACGGCACGATGAAGATCCTGACCTCGAAGGAGCCCAACGGGCAGGAAGAGGATCGCCTGCTCGACGACTACGCCTGGGACACCTCCGCGACCTACACCCTGCGCGCGGAGTGGGGCGCCGATGGCAACACCCGCTACGCGCTGGATGGCTCCGAGATCTGGTCCTTCGCCTGGGACGTGCCTCTGGACATCCGGTACATCTACGTCGGCAACGACGGCTACCACGGCTACGCGACGACCCCCGACGCCCAGTACGTGCGGCTGGTGGCATGGCGCGGAGACAAGCCCGAGCACCTGGACTCTGCGGTCGCGGACTGCCCCTAAGAGGACGAGAATGCTCAGCGTCATGGTTCTGGCGGTGGCTTGTACGAAGTCGGTGGACACTCCTACGGACTCTGCAGCCGTCGGCGACTCTGGCGATCGTTCAGACAGCGGGCCCAACACCGACAGTGGCGAAGAGCCGGCGAGGGTGTCGGTGACCGTGTCGCTGGATGTCGATGTCGGTTGGGTCATCGTCGTAGGGGAAGACGAGGAGTGGGACGACATCACCCCGAGCGAGTTTCCTGCGGGCACTGTGCTTGTCGATGAGGTGGACCCGGGTACGTGGTACCTGCTCGCCGCATCCCCAGAGCGGGACCGCTGTGAGTCCACGGCTCCGATGACGTTCGCTGCAGGCGATCGTTGGCTTTGGACCGTTTCGGAGTTCTCGAGCGACTACGACTACGAAGCGGACTTCTTCGCGTGCGGAGCGCGCTGACGCATAGTCCAGCTTGGACCTGATCTCAGGTCCGGCTTCGCCTGGTTCTCACGCGTCGCCAAGCGACTAGCCCGCATCGTTCATGAGACGCCGTGAGTCGGCTCTTGGGAGCGGAATCGAGATCGAGATCGAGATCGAGATCGAGAGTCGATGCTCGTGCTCGGTCCTCGATGGCTCGACGGCTCGACGGAGGTACCAGCTACTAGTACCGGGCCTTCTCGCCGTTCCAGGTCCGCACCAGCCGCCCGTCGGGCACCCCGATGACCAACTCGCGCACCCTCCCGCGGTCGTAGGGGAGCGGCAGGTACAGCGCATCGGAGCGCCAGCCGCCGTGGGAACGGCCCCACACCAGGCCGTGCCCGTAGCCCGCGCCTGTGGACTTGAAGAAGACCTCGGTTTCTCCCTCTGGGGAGATCCTGTAGAGCGAGCTGGTGTCGTAGTCCGCCGCCCAGAGGTAGCCGCAGGCGTCCATGCGAAGGCCGTCCTTCCACTGGCCTGGGGTCCTGGCGAAGCGCTCGAGTTCCCCGGTCGGGGCCAGGTTCTCGTCCAGCGGTGCCCGGTAGATGTTCCCGTCGCCGACCCCCCCGACGTACAGCATGGTCGAGTCGAGGTTCAGCGTGAGCGAGTGGGCCATCCAGCTGTCGTTGGGGCCCTTCTCGAACAGCACCTCGAGCTCTCCGGACTCGGGGTCCAGCCGGAGCACGTTGCCGTCGGCGATCAGCAGGCTTCCGTCTGGAGCGAGCTCGAGGCCATAGCCCCAATACAGGCCGCCCACGACGATCTCCGTGCCCCCCTCGGGCCACAGGCGGTAGACGGCGCCTTCCTCGAGCATCACCATGTAGACGGTGCCGTCGGGGTGGCGCTGCATCTGCTCGACCCCTCGGATGCCTGGCACGAAGGTCTCGTAGCCGTCGTCGTAGGCGGTCTTGGTCAGCGCGTTTCGACCGTCCCAGCCGACCAGCATCCCGTCGTCGTCGAAGGCCATCCCGTGGTACGCGCGGGCACCGTCGAAGATCTTGTCGCCGACGGGCTCCGATGGCAGATCGTCGCAGTCGTACTCGAAGTCCGGGTAGGGCAGGGGGTCGCCGGGCTGGTAGCTGTCGCCCGTGTCCTCGGAGTCCACGGGTTGGGAGTCGTCCGGCGGCGTGGAGTCCACCGTCGAGTCGTCCGTTTGCGTGATCGGACCGACGCTGGGGGGCGAGCAGCACAAGAGAGCGATGAGCATGGACCCAGTGTGCCCGACGCCGGGTGGGGAACGGCGCCTGGCTCCCGCAAGGTTCCTGTCATGCCGCTGGTCCGGGGCTGCCCCGAGGATCCGGTCAGATCACGACGGTGCTGTCTATGCCCGTGAAGATGTTGCCCATCGCCTCGCTGCGGCTCATCGCCGTGATGACCGTGCGCTTGGGCACGCCGACGATGAAGGCGTTGTCGTCCATGAGCACCAGCGACTCCTTGGCGCCCTTGTCGGCGAGGCGGTCGATGGCACCGCTGAGCATGGCGGTGTCGTCGTCGTCGAGCTCGATGCCTCGGGACTCCAAGCGCGCCTTCGCGTGCCTGGAGAAGCGCAGCTCCGGAGCCTCTCTCGGGCGCTCCAGATCCGCCGCGTGGTCCCTCAGCAGCTGGTCGAAGGCCGTGTCGAAGTCGGCGCTCTTTCCCGGTCGCGAGCCCGTGCTCGGGGTCGTCGCGATGCCCGGGAGGATGGCGTCGAGGGATCTCATGTCTCGGTCTTCTTGTCCGCGTCGGTGTCCACGCTGGTGGTCTCGCTGTCGTCGACGTCGTCCTGGTCCGCCTCGGACTCGGAGCCGGTCGTGAGGCGGATGAGCGCCGAGATGTCGACGGTCACGCCGTCGATGCTCGGGCGTGGGCTGCCGCTGGAGTAGTCCATCTCGTCGACGGTGCCGTGGATGAGCTCTGTCACCTCGACCGAGTTGCCCTGGTCGTCCGCTGCGGTCACCTCGAAGGTGTACTCGCCCTCTTCGGCCTGGGCACCGCTGGTGGTGGTGCCGTCCCAGGTCCAGGTGCCTTCGCCCTCTTCGAGACCCGAGAGATCCTCGCTGTAGACCACGCTGCCGTTGTCGTCGTAGACGGTCACGGTCGCGGAGGTGGCAGAGGACTCGGCGTCGTACATGAGCTCGACCTCGCCCTCGCCGGAGTAGCGGAACTCGTTGCCCTCTGCGACGACGTCCATGCCGACGAGGTCGGCCATCGCGGCGTTGTTGAGGCTGGAGATGCCCAGCGTGATGGCCTGGGCGATGCCGTTGAGGGTCATCAGCTGCTCGAGGCTGGAGAAGGTCGCGAGCTGGGCGATGAACTCCTCGTTCGCCATCGGGTCGAGGGGGTCCTGGTTCTGCATCTGCGTGGTCAGCAGGTTCATGAAGGCGGCCTGGTCGAGGTCCTGGCCTCCGAAGGTCGCGCTGTTGGCGCTGGTGAGTGCCGTCTCGTCCGACAGTCCCGTGATTCCTTCGATGCTCGACATGGTCCTCTCCTCGGATCGACGCCGGTTCGCTTCAAGCGATGACGTCGAGAAGGGTCCCGCGGATCACCCGCGGCTCTGGTGTTGCCTCGTCCGTGTCCCCGGCGTCCTCGACGGGCGCGTCGGGACCGTCGAGGGTCTGGCGATTGCGGGTGTCTCGCTCCCTCGCGCTGAACTCGGCGAGGTTGAAGCCAGCCCGTGTCAGCTCCTCTTGGAGCTCCGGACCGATCTCGCGCAGGGGCTCGACGGCCTCTGCTGCGCCCTCGAGCACCACGCCGATGCCCTCGCCGTCAGCGGTGATGGCGACCTCGAGATCCTCGTCGATCCGCACTGTCACGGTCTTCGGCATTGGGGCCGCCAGCTCCGGGATCTCCATCTCGAGCGTGCTGATGAGCTCGATCGGATCGACGGTGACGGGCTCCGCCTGGGCCTCGATGATGGGCTCGTTGGTTCCGGCGACAGCCATCTCCGGCGTGTTCGTCGTCGATGCCTGTGGTGTCTTCGGGCGTCGCTGCGGGGCGGCACGCACGGCCACGACCTCGACGCCCTCTGGCAGCGCGGGCTGCTCGGAGGGAGCCTCCTCGCCTGGCATCGCGAGGGGGGCCTCTTCGGGTGATCCGAGCGCCTGGGGCCTGGCGGCAAGCGGCGTGGGCTGCGCGAGCTGGAGTCGCGGGAGGACCTGCTCGAGTCGCGGAAGGACCTGCTCCAGCGGGGGCTCCGTAGTCAGGGCCTGGGGTGTCACCGGCTCAGCGTGCTCGACCGGCGGGAGGTGGCCCTCCAACTTGGAGAGGACCGAAGAGGCGGTGTGTTGCGTCGAGACCTCGGCCCGGGGGACCGCCCTGGGCTCGACGCTGTCACCCACGGCCAGAGCGGCCAGGGGCGCGTCGTCCAGCGGTGCGTCGTCCACGGCCAGCGGTGCATCGGCCAGCGGTGCCTCGCCGAGATGAAGCGGCACCTCGCCCTCGGGCAGCGGCGTGTCGGTCAGGTGATGGGGCGCGTCGCGCGGGCCCGCGATCCGGGTCATCGGTCGCAGGTCCAGGCCGTGCTCGGCAAGGAGGGGATCGGGGACCTCGGTGTGCCGGTCCAAGAGAGGCGTCGCCGGATCGGTGTCGGAGGCGAGGCCTTGCTCGATGGGCGCCGAGAATCCGATCTCCGGGGCCTGGGTGTTGGCGGCTTCTGCGAGGAAGCGCTCGAAGGAGGCCGCCGGTGCCTCTGGACCAGAGGGCCCCAGCATCAGCATCAACAGCGGATCGACCGGCAACAGCTGCACGATCTACCTCTGGAGCGTCGGGAGGGTGAGGCGCTCCGCCAGCGATGCCGCCTTGTCCGGCTCCATGCTGGCCAGCACCTTGCCTGCCTTCGAGGTGTTCATGCCGTCGAGCACCTCTACGGCGAGGTCCTCTTCCAGCTCCGCGACGAAGGTGCCCGCGTCGCTGGCGCGCATGGACTCCACCATCTTGATCAGCGCGCGGACGCGAGCCTTGCGGACCTCGTCACCGTCGTCGAGCAGGGTCTCGATCTCCGAGCGGAGAGTCTCGAGCTCGACCAGGCGCTCCTCGATGCGGGTCTCGACCTCGCGCAGCTCGGCCTCGCGGGCCTCTGCGCTGGCCTCGCGTCGGTCAAGGGCACGCTCGCGAGTCTCCAGCCGGTCGACGAGCTCCTGCATGCCGCGGGTGTCCCCCTCGGGCCAGGAGGCAGCCTCGGCGAGCGGGACCCCCTCGTCCTGGCCGATCGCGGAGCCGCAGCCGCACAAGAGGGCCAAGAGCAGCATCACGCCACCTTCCGGAGCCATGCGCTCAGGGCGAGCTGGTCGAGGACCTTCTCTTCATCCCGGCGCTCTTGCAGGGCGGCTTCTTCTTCACGGGCTTCGATGACCAGCGCCACGACCTCGGCCTCTCGAACGGCGGTGGCGACCTCGCCTCGACGCTCGTTCACCACCCGGCCGGTCTCGTCGAGGAAGGACCGCTCGCGGCGGCCCAGCAGCTCCATCTGGACACGGAACTGGTGGTAGATGGCCAGCGACGCCGCGTCCTCGGTGGTCTCCGCGCGGGCCTCGACGACGCGCTGGTTGACGCGCTCGACGCGGTCCAGCTGTTGGTCGTGCCGTTTCTCGGCTCGGACGAGCTCCAGGCGTGCCCGGCGCTTGTCGTGGTCTCGCAGTCGCTTGAGAACGTCCAGCGTCTTCATGCGTCTCGCAACGGATCGCTGGGCGGCCGCTTGAGGTGAAGTGGCCGAGGCAGCCTGGACCGTGTAGGTTGCTGCCCCCCCGAGGAAACGCTGGAATGGGTCTCGACTACCGCGTTCGCTGCTGTCCCGATGGCCTCGTCACGGATCGACGTCGCCGCATCAAGGTGCTGGACTGCACGATTCGGGACGGCGGCATCTGCAACCGCTGGCGGTTCGGCGACGACCTCGTTCAGCGCACCTTCCAGGCGCTCACTCGCTCCGGTGTCGACTACATGGAGGTCGGCTACCGCACCTCTGACGGCGTCTACAGCCGCGACGACGTCGGCCCCTGGCGTTTCTGCGACGAGCGCGATCTACAGCGCGTCGTCACCCCTGGCCGAATGAAGCTCACGACGATGATCGACATCGGTCGCGTCGAGGTCGCGGACATCCCGAAGAAGTCCGACAGCGTCATCGACGTCATCCGCATCGCAGCCTACGCCCACCAGATGGACGAGGCCCTTCGCCTGGCCGACCACGCCAAGGAGCAGGGCTACGAGACCTTCATGAACGTGATGGCCGTCTCGGTGCTGGAGCCCGAAGATGTCGACACCTTCCTCAACCGCCTGGCCGTCAGCGGCATCGACAACGTGGCGATCGTCGACTCCTTCGGCGCTCTCTACCCCCACCACGTCCGCTACCTCGTCCGCAAGTACATGAACTACCTGGGCAGGGACATCAAGGTCGGCGTGCACTTCCACAACAACCAGCAGCAGGCCTTCGCCAACTCGGTGGCCGCCATCGACGAGGGCGTCGACTTCGTGGACGCGACCGTGCACGGCATGGGTCGCGGCGCCGGCAACTGTCCTTTGGAGCTCTTGCTCTTCTACCTCGACAACCCGCGCTACGACGTGCGCCCGGTGCTCGAGCTCGTCGACGACTTCGCCAACATGCGCGACAGCCTGCGCTGGGGCTACCACCTGCCCTACGCCATCACGGGCTTCTTCAACGTCCACCCCCGAAGCGGCATCGAGCGCATGTCGCGGCCGGACCGCTACGAGTGCCGGGAGATGTACGAGAAGCTCTCCCCGCGCCTGGACGCTGCCTCGAAGGCTGGCTGAGCCGGGCTCAGTCCCGGAAGGGATCCCACTGAAAGCGGTCATCGTACCGGGGCTCTTTTTCATCGTCGAGGAAGTCCGTGTCGAAGCCTCTTCCGGTGATGAGGAGGTCCATCTCGAAGTGCACGCCGTACCGCAGGGCCGGGGACAGCTTCGGGAACGGGGGCTGGCTGGAGACGTGATCGACCAGCTCGATGGGCCGCACGCGCCTGATCTTGGTCCCGCGGTAGGAGGCCTGGACGATGCCGTCGACCGAGAGGTGCTTCCTGGTGGGGTCCCACCTGCCGTGGAGCCGTGCAGTTGGTGAGAACACCCGCTTCCAGGTCAGGGTGGGGAGCGTCCGGGCGGCCCGGTTGAGGCGCTTCTCGAGGCGCTTCTTCGAGGGAGCCTGAGAAGCCTGCCGCAGCATCTTGATGCGGCGCGGACGAATCGGGGAGCCCGGTCGTGGCGTCGGGGTCGGCCAGACATGCTCGACCAGGTCGAGCTTCTCGCTCTTCGGGACCTCGTCCCAGAGGCGATCCTCCCAGCGGAGGATGGCCGCCGGTTCGCCGACCAGGTCCCGGCGAAGCAGGCAGCGGGAGGAGCCACCAGGCATGCCGACATCCAGCGTCGGGCTGAAGAGCATCTTCGGGATCCCCAGCACCTCGCGCCCGATCGCCAGGGCGGTCAGATCGTCGAGGTAAACGGCGTCCACGTAGGCCTTGGGAGCGCCGAACCGGTCCTTGTGGGTGGGCACGATCACGGCGACCTCGGTGTAGCGAACGGTCTCCGGACGCCCCTCGAAGCCGATCCCGCCGGCGTAGTCGATGACCGCGACGACGAAGTACGGGGGGTAGCCGATCGGGTCGAGCCAGGTGTACCCGGGCGGGAGCATCCGGCGCCAGAGGTCCGGGCGCTCGAAGTGGAAGAGGAACACCTGGGCGCCCCTCGCCACGTAGGGACCGGGCAAGGTCCAGGGCTGCGGGTTCCTGGCCTCGTACCACTCCTGGCGACTGAGGCGGTCGATCCCGGAAGTCGCCTGGGCGCTGCGCGTCTTGGCCTCCTTGAAGCAGGCGGCGCGCAGATCCTCGTCCTCGGCTACGAGCTGGCGCAGGTCGGACTCGGGAAGGACCGTCACCGTGGCGGCCTCGCGGCATCGGATCTCGCCTGTGTGCTCGCCTCCGGGTCCGAGCACGTCGAGCGCTCCGACCACGTCCCCGGCTTCCGCCACGTAGACACGACGCTGTCCGGCGTAGACCTCGAGCGAGCCGCTCTGGACCCGCCAGGCCTCGGTCGCCGGGTCTCCGGGGCTCGCGAGCACGAACTCGTCCGTCAGGGACTTCGAGGTTGTGGCCAAGCCTGACACAATGGCAGCTTCGGAGGCCCCATGCTGCTCGTCATCCTGTCCCTCGGCTGCCGCAACAAGGACTACACGGCCGACAGCGCCGGCATCTCAGAGGACACCGCGCCGGTCTACGAGGACCTCGACGGCGACGGGGTGACAGGGGAGACCGACTGCGACGACGGGGACCCCGCGCGCTTCCCCGGCAACACCGAGACGCCCTACAACGGCGTCGACGACGACTGCGACGAGTCCACCCTCGACGACGATCTGGACGGGGACGGCTACCTCGGCGCGGACGACTGCAACGACCTCGACGGCGACGTGCACCCCGACGCGGTGGAGTTCTGCAACGGCGTCGACGACGACTGCGACGGCGAGATCGACGACGCGGTCGGCGGCACCTGGTACGCGGACGACGACGGTGACGGCTTCGGTGACCCCGACGCCAGCTCCCAGTCCTGCGAGGCGGGGGACGGGCAGGTGGCGGACGCCACGGACTGTGACGACTCGGATGCCGACGTGAACCTGGCGGCGGACGAGGTCTGCAACGGTGTCGACGACGACTGTGACGGAGAGGTGGACGCCGACGCGCTGGACATGACTACCTGGCTCATCGACACGGACGGAGACGGCTTCGGTGACGACGACGACACGGTGGAGTCCTGCGACAGCTGCAGCGCATGCGTGACCGAGGGCGGGGACTGCGACGACGACGACGGCGACGTGCACCCCGACGCGGACGAGGTCTGCAACGGCGTCGACGACGACTGCGACGGTGACGTCGACCCGGACGACTCCCTCGACGTGGAGACCTGGTACGCGGACGCGGACTCTGACGGCTTCGGCGCCGCCGACTACCCCACAGAGGCATGCGACCAGCCCACGGGCCACGTCGCCGACGACACCGACTGCGACGACTCCGACTCCGACATCTGGCCAGGCGCGACGGAGGTCTGCAACGACGTGGACGACGACTGCGACGGCGACGTCGACGAGGGGGTGCTGTCGTCCTGGTTCCTCGACGCCGACGGTGACGGCTATGGCGACGGGGCCGCGGTGGAGGGCTGCGACGCCCCGACCAGCGCCTATGTCGCTGTCGACGGGGACTGCGACGACACGGACACGGCCTACAGCCCGGGCGCCACCGCCGGCTGCGACGGAGAGGACTACGACTGCGACGGCAGCGTCGACAACGACGCCGACGGCGATGGCTACGCGGACTCGGCTTGCGGTGGGGACGACTGCGACGACTCAGACGCCAGCATCAAGCCCGAGCGCACCGGCGACTGCGCGCTGGGCACCAGCTGCGATGACATCCTGGGGGCCGGGTACTCCAGCGGCGACGGCAACTACACCATCGACGTCGACGGCTACAGCACCGGAGAGGACCCCGAAGAGGTCTACTGCGACATGAACACCGCCAGCGGCGGCTGGACGCTCATCGCCACCAACGCCAGCGGTGGCTACTGGAGCAGCACGACCGTGGTCGGCGACACTGCCAGCGGCAGCGTCTCCACGAGCACCGACTACAAGGCCGAGGCCTGGTCGACCCTGGCGTTCACCGACCTGATGTTCGACGACGGCACCGACTACGCCGTCTACCTGGCCGTCGACTCGGGCTCGAACACCTACTACGACTTCCAGGCCGCCATCCCGGTCCACAACTGCGGGGACTCCGACGGCTACTCCTACTCGCTCTCGAGCGGGAGCTTCGCGGGCGACTGCAACACGAACCTCTACTTCCACGCCATCGACGTCGACGGCGGCTACAACTCGACCTGCAGCGAGACCTACACCTACACGAACAACGCCTACGGCCCCAACTGGAGCGCCGGCAACAACGACGGCTGCCCGATGGACGACCCCTACTACTCGAGCTTCATGTACGACTCGCTCGGCGTCTGGAGTGGCGACCCGCTGTTGATGTTCGTGCGCTGAGCCTAGACCCTAGCTGATCATCCCTCCGCGCGGGTGGCGGCCGGGAGGCCCGGTGGAGCCGGGGG
Source organism: Myxococcota bacterium (assembly GCA_036012755.1). Classification (GTDB taxonomy): domain Bacteria; phylum Myxococcota_A; class UBA796; order UBA796; family CAJQPC01; genus JAAESX01. The sequence goes on from DASCPX010000112.1 coordinate 54,521, forward strand.
GGATGATGATGATCGGCATGCTGTTGAGCGCGCCCTCGGCTGCCGAGCCGATGAAGCCGCCGAGGGTCTGGACGGCGCTCCAGGCGGCCGCTGCGGCGCCGGCGGTGATCGCGGCTGCGGCGAGGGCGGCCCGCATGCCCATGAGCGTCGAGGGGTCCCCCTTGATGTTCACCTTCACCCCGGGCTGGAGCTTGAAGGTGTAGTAGCCCCACTGCAGATCGACGGACTTCGGCTCACTCTCGAACTCCACCTCCATCGGGCTCTTGACCGTCATCTTCAGGGGCAGGGTCATGCTCTTGGAGGCCACGCTCAGGCCGTCGCCGTCCACCATGAGCTCGGTCTTGGAGAACTCTCCGGCGACCGCGGCGAAGAGCGCACCCTTGCAGCCCCCGTCCTTCGTGCAGGAGACGTCGATGCCGCCTGGTGCCTGGGACTCGGCCTCGCCCTTGAGCTCGAACTCCAGGGTGGCCATGATCCCCATCGAGATGATGGGTCCGACGGTGTGTGAGGCCAGCGGGATCTCGGCCTTTCGGATGACCGGCCCCTTCTTCTCCTCTTTGTCGCCTTCGGCAGCCTTGCCCCCTCCTGGGGCCTTGCACTGGGGCTGGGCTTTCCAGGGGGGCACGCCGTCGCGCATGGCGTCTTGTGCCGCGGCGTTGCCACGGGGCTGGTCGACCATCCGGCTCTGGGGGTTCCTGCATCGGGAACGTGTCGGGCGCGCACTGCTGAGGAGTCTGCTTTTTGCTCTTTCCGCTCATGGAGACTCTGTCGGGCAGTACCAACGTACCAGCCCAAACAGGGCGTCGGAGGGCAGATCCCGCATTCCAGATCCGGCCCCGGCGAGCGCTACGATGGGCAGGTGACGTTGTTGCTCGCCGCCTGCGCAGGGTCGGGTCAGCTCGGGCTCGCCGAGCCGGCGGACAGCGCCGTGGAGAGCGTCCCCGGGATTCACCCAGACGGCGACCCCACCGATGTGGTCTTCGACACCGAGCGCATCTCCTCCATCGAGCTCGACATGGCTCCGGAGGACTGGCTGAGCGTACGGGACGACCCCTGGTCCAAGGCATGGGTCCCGGCCGTGTTCAGGTGGAACGGCGAGGAGGTCGCCGACGTCGCGGTCCGGGCCTTCGGCTACGGCAGCATCAGGGTGGGCAAGCCCTCGCTGAAGGTGAGCTTCGATCGCATCGTCGAGAGGCAGCTCTGGCGGGAGCTCGACGAGCTCAAGCTGGACAACTCCTCACAGGACCCCGGCTACCTCAACGAGTGCATCGCCACGGCGATAGTCCGCCGCGCGGGCCTCCCCGCTGCCCGCACCGGCTGGGCCGAGGTCAGCGTCAACGGCGACGCCGCCGGCTTCTTCGTGGTGCTGGAGTCCATCGACGACCGCTTCGTCGAGCGCTGGTTCGGCCACGACGATGGCGCCCTGTACGGCACTCGCGACCACCAGTACGGTCACGGCCTGAACCCCACGGACGACCCCCTCGTCTACTACGAAGCCCAGACCAGCAAGGGGGGAGACGGCACGGATCTGGCCCACTTCATCGAGCTCGTCTCCGAGGGCAGCGACGACGACCTGGCAGCAGCCGTGGACCTCGAGGGCTTCTTCGGGGTGAGCGTCGCCCGGTCGATGATGGGCTCGATGGACGCCTTTTCGGCCGACGGAAACAACTTCTACCTCTACAACGACCACGACCGATTGCGGCTGGTGCCCTGGGACTTCGACGTCGATCTCGGCGGCTACTACCTCTCGACCGCGCTCACCGTGGATCCGCGGGCCCCCTGGGCCACCTCGCCCTGGTCTGCGGACTCGGTGACCGGCGCTCCCTACATGGACCCGGTGCTCCTGCGGAGCCTGGCCATGGGCTACGACCCGGACCCGCTCGTCGAGGAGCTGCTGGCGGGGCCCTTCGACTGGGCCTCCGTCGACGCCGAGGCCGCCGCCGCAGCGGTCCTGATCCGCGACGCCGTCGGACGCGACGTGCTCGGGGATCTCTCTACCTTCGACCAGCGCGCGGCTGACCTGCGTCTGTTCGTCCACAGTCGCCTGGCCGGACTGGCCGGTGGCGAGGTGGCCGACTGTCCGGAGACCGACCTGCTGCAGGCGGCCGACCTCGTGGACTCGGGCACGGTGGGGTGGGGGAGTCTCCTGGTGGACAGCACCAACTGGGGCCCGGGCTTCAACGTGAACGGGGTGCACACCTGCACCGGCGTGTTCGCCCACGCGCCGAGCACCGTGTCGCTGACCATTCCCGAGAGCGGCCAGATCAGCGGAGCCGTGGGCTTGCAGGACTGGAACCAGCGCTGCGGGGACGGCGCCACCTTCTCCATCGTCCAGGCCGACGAGGTCCTGTGGCAGAGCTCCACGCTCCAGACCTACGACCCCTCAGAGGCCTTCGACGTCGAGGTCAGCGCGGGGTCCCTGACGCTGCAGGCCGGTGCAGGCGGCGACTACTCCTGCGACACCACGGTCTGGTTGGATCTGGCCCTTCAGCCGGGGTAGCGCCGGGTCACGAGCGGGCCCACCGGCTGGCCCTTTACTCGTCTCATGACCACCTCGAACCTGCGTTCCTTGTCGCTGCTCCTTCTGGTGGGCCTGTCGTTGTCCTGTGGCGACAAGGATGATCCGGGCGACTCCTCGGCCGAAGCAGACGCCGACACCGACTCGGACACCGACTCCGACTCGGACACCGACACGGATCCGAGCAACTGTGGGGATGGGGTCGACAACGACGGCGATGGCTGGATCGATGAACACTACCCGGACTGCGCGAGCTCGTCACATGAGACGGGCTACGGCTCCACCGAGTGCAATGACGGTGCCGACAACGATGCGGACGGCTACGTCGACGCCGCCGACGCAGGCTGCGAGTCCGCAGACGATGACGACGAGGCCGAGTCGCGCGAGTGAGCCTCCTGTTTCCCCTGGCCGGGCGACACATGTTGATCGAAGTGCCCGCCGAGCGGCTGGTCGAGGGGCTCCATGCGGGCTTCGAGACCACCGCGACGCTCACGGACTGCGCCGGTGCCCCGGACGAGGCGTTCTGGTCCGAGGAGCCCTGTCCCTAGCGAAAGGCGAGCCACCCGCTCCACCGCGGAGACACCTTCGTCTGTCGGGGGCTGTCTGCCTGGCGCTCAGTCCAGCTCGGCTTCGATCGTGCCGACGAAGGTCGAGGTGCCGTAGTTGCCCCAGTCCATCTCGGTCTCCCACGCCGCCTCGAAGTCGCCGTCGTCGGCCTCTCCCTCCAGGCTGCTTTCGTAGGGCTCGTCGCTGCCCCAGCTCATCTCGAAGACCACCTCCCCGCTGATGGTGCCGTCCTCGTCCACCTGGCCAACGACGTCGACCGGGATCTCCGATCCGCCCCACTCGCTCGAGCAGAGCATGCTGGCTTCGAAGGAGCCCTCGTCCTCGTCGACCGTGAAGGTGGCCTCGCCGGTGCAGTAGTCGTATTCGTAGTCCTCGCTCTCGATGATGACCGTGCCCTCGTAGTCACCGCTGAAGGGGTGGACGGTCTCCTCCTCCTCGCCCGAGTCGTCGTTCGATGGGCCCGTGCCGTCGCCTTGCTCGTCGAGCGTGACGGATCCGAAGCTGCAGGCCAAAAGGGACAGCATTGCGATCATCTCGATCCTCCTGGGCAGACTGTAGCCGACCTGGTGAGGCGGCACGTGCCCGATCCACGAGCACGCGCGATCTGAGACAATCGCTACGACGCAAAACCGGCGATGACTGGTCGGCGGATCGCTTCAATAACATGACCCGCACGGCGGCCTGGAGGAGGGTGTTCGAGGTCGTCCCAGGCCGGAAGCGTGGCCTCTGGCGGCTCAAGACCGTCAGCCCCGGGCTGGACCCGTCAGTCTGAGTCCGGGAACGGTCCGCAGGAGTCGTTCACGCACATCAGCCATTCGGTCTGATTCAGCTCACCAGCATCGCGCAGAGGGGTTCCCTGGCAGTGGTAGAGAAGCACCGACCCAGGGGCCGGACGACAGCGCACTTGAAGCCCAGTGAGTTCCGGGTGCACTTCGGATAGGAAGCGCTGCGCGGCGGCGATTGCTTCGGCCTCAGCATTCCCTGATTGACCTGCGATCGAGAGAACAACCACGAGAACCAATACGACAACGGGCATGAGCACGACCAGGCAGCCGGCAACGATCGATCGATCCGATCCGGTCGGCACGGGAACGAGTGGAGGGGGGCCGGGTGCTGAGGATCACTCAGCAGTACGCTCCATCGGCAGCCTCTCGGGCGGTCGGGGCCGCAGTGGGCAGGTTGGTGGACAAGATCGGGTCCTCCGGGGAAGGGGGTGGGACATCTCCAGCCGTGCCAGGCTGCGAAGGGCTCGAACGCTGTCTCGGTGGCCAATCCGCCAAGCGCCGCCCAGGTCAGGAGGCCGGCTGGCATCCCCTTGTACGGTTGCGGCGATCGGGGCGCTCACGGACTCTTGAAATGGCCGTGGACTGGCCCCGGGGGCGGCTTCGAAGCACCTTTGCGGTCGAGTTGGTACATCCGCCTGTACTCGCCGGTCCGCACCCGGCCTGGGGGCGCTTGAAGAAGTGTCACTCCTCCGGGAACAAAGCCCTTGGCGCTGAGCGATCCCCTTGCTACGGTCTGAACAGACGGAACCCGAGTCAGCCGCTGCCTGCGTTGCTGAGCTCGGGTTCTTTCGTTCCTTGGGGTCGGGATTGGACGCTACTTGTCGTCCGGCAGGGCACCCTTCGCGGCCTTCTTCGCGTCGCGAATCGTGGGCTGCATGCCGCGGTCCCCGTCCTTCGTCTCCCAGGTGTAGACGGTCTTGCCGCCGCTCTCGTCTTCGCGGACGCTGTAGTTCTTCTTGTTGACGACGACGTCGCCCGGGTCGGCCCCTGCGGTGGTCGTGAGGGCGAGCAGGATGGCGAACATGGACACCCCTTGGTTGTCCTCAAGCTATGCGCCAGGGAGCCCGGGAATGTCTCGGACGGGTCTCAGAGACGCTATTCTGTGCGCGCAGGGTGCGTGAGGAAGCCGATGACCCTCCTCTTGATCGCCTGTGGGGATCCCTCCACCGGGGATCCCTCCACCGGGGATCCCTCCACCGACGACTCCGCCAACAGCACCGTCTGTCCGCTGCCCGAAGGGGCCGTGGAGCTGGAGTGGGCCGAGTTCGATTCCCCCTGCGGGGGCTCTACCGATGTCGGCACGCTCAGCTCCGAAGAGGAGTTCGTCGGGGCCTACGGCTGCGCATCGGACATCGACTGGGAGACCTGGCGGCTCGTGGGCTTCGCAGAGGTCATCGACATCCCGAACGCCCGGGTCACCAGCGTCTACTCCAGCGAGGGCGCGACCACGGTGATGACCGAGGTCCACACCTGGTGCGGGGGCTACGACCCGGAGGGTGCGATGCTCGAGCAGACAGTGCTCGTCCCGGTCTCCGAGGAGCCCGTGGCGCTTCGTGTGTGCGAGTACGGCGGCTGCGACTGGGACAGCCAGCCGCCGCCCTGATCAACGCCCGGCGACCGGCCCGGTCTCGCCGGAGAGTGCTCCAGCGGTCTCGATGAGTCCGAGGAGCTCTGTGTCCTCGTCCCGGCCGCGGTCAGCGCTCTTGGCCAGTGCCCAGACGTCGCTGTAGGAGACCTCTGCGAGGTAGGGGCTGCCCCGGAGGAGCTCGGCGAAGCTGGCGGTGGCCAGGGCGAGGCGGAAGTCGTCCGAGGTGTCGTTGATGTCAGCGCGCAAGAGCTCGCCGTCCATGAGCGTGGCCCACTCGCTGGCGGCGGAGTCGGGTCCCGGCTTCTTGGCGCGGATGCGCACGGTGGCCAGCTCCTGGCTCATGGCGTCGTCCTTGAGCACGACGTCGTAGAGCGCGGTGACGGCGTGTCCGCTGCCGATCTCGCCAGCGTCGACGCGGTCGTTGCGGAAGTCGACGTCCGCGATGTCGCGGTTTTCGTAGCCGATGAGCCTGTAGGCGGTGACGGCGTCCGGGTTGAACTCGACCTGGATCTTCACGTCCTTGGCGATGGTCTGGATCGTCCCTGCGAGGTCCTTGCCGAAGACCTCGTGGGCCTCGTCGAGGGAGTCGATGTAGAAGTAGTTGCCGTCGCCGTTGTTCGACAGCTGCTCCATCATCGTGTCCTTGTAGTTGCCCATGCCGAAGCCGATGGTGGAGAGCGTGATGCCCTCTTCGGCGTGGTTCTGGATGGTGGCGAGGATCTCGTCGTGGGTGGTCCGCCCGATGTTGGCGTCGCCGTCGGAGAGCACGATGACGCGGTTCTCTGCGCCGTGGAGGTATGACTGGCTCGCCATCTGGTAGGCGAGGTTCATGCCCGAGTCCATGTGGGTGCCGCCGCCCGAGGACAGCGAGTCGATCGCTGCATGGATGGTGGCCTTGCGTGTGCAGGAGGTGGGCTCGAGGATGACCTGTGAGGATCCGGCGTAGGTGACGAGAGAGACGGTGTCCTCTTCGCCGAGGTTGTTCACCAGGACCTTCAGGGACTCTTTCGCGTAGCCGAGCTTGTCGGTGCGGTTCATGGAGCCCGAGGTGTCGACGAGGAAGGTGAGGTGCATGGGGGCTCTGGAGTCCTGGTCGATCTCCGCACCCTGGACGCCGACACGCAGGACGTGGTGGTTGTCCTGCCAGGGGCTGGGGGCGGCCTCCATGTGAACGGCGAAGGGAGCGCCGTCGTTGGTGCCCGCGCGCGGCGCGTCGTAGTCGTAGTCCATCGCGTTGACGAACTCCTCGACGCGGACGCTTGCTGTAGGCGGCATCCAGCCCTCTGTGAGCTTGCGACGGGAGATGGCGAAGCTGGCCGTGTCCACGTCGATGCTGAAGGTCGAGAAGCGGTCCTTGTCCGACAGCGTCATGTCGTTGACGCCGTAGTGGACGTAGTCCTCTGTGTTGTCTTCCTGCCGGCGGTAGCCGTCCCAGCCGAGGGTGTCGTCAGAGGCGTCTGCGATCTCCTTCGGGGGTGCCGGAGGGGGGCCGGCCGTCGTCGTGGACGGTCTCGACGCGGGCTCGCTCTTCTTTCGGCCGGCCTTCGTCGCGCCACCGATGGGCATGGCGACGCTGTCCGGCTCGGGGTCCATGGCGACGCCGCCGCTCTCTTCGCCCGCGGTGCGGCGATCGTGGAGGGCCACGCCTTCGGGCTGGACCAGCTCGGCGCCGACCTCGAAGCTCTCGAAGTCGATCGTCTTGCGCTCGCTGTACTTGATGGCGCGGCTCTCGTCCTTGCCGGTGGAAGGCAGGTCCTCTGCGATCGGCTCGGCGTTGTCGGGTTCTTCGAGGGTCTCTTCGACTGCGTCGGTGAGGTCCTCGCCCTCCATGGACATCTGCTTTCCGCCGGTGCACGCGGCGAGGGCGGTCAGGGTGAGGACGCTGGAGAGGAGGAGAGCGCGGTTCATCTTGAGCTCCGGAGGCGGGTTCGGGACCTCAACGATTGCCAGGATCCCGGGCTTACACTCCCGATCGAATTTTCTCGGGTCCCTTGTGTTCCTTCTTCTTTCCCTCGCCGTCGCCGAGCCCTTCACGGAGCTCGTGCCAGCCGAGGACGGGACGGCCCTGGCGACCGACGTCTACCTCCCCCGAAGGCGAGGGGCCCTGGCCCACCGTGCTGGTGCGTACGCCCTACGGAAAAGGGGGACTGGGGGATCTCGGCGACGTCTTCAACACCTACGGCGCCGTCTTGGTGACCCAGGATGTGCGCGGTCGCTTCGAGAGCGACGGCATCGACACCGTCTTCCAGGACGCCGGGCGAGACGGCGTCGCCACGATCGACTGGATCACCGAGCAGGACTGGTCCGACGGCGAGGTCGGCATGTACGGGGGTTCGGCGCTCGCGATCACCCAGTACCTGGTCGCGCCAGAAGCCCCGGAGGGCCTGCGGGTCATCCTCGCGATGGCTGGCACCGGCGATCTCTACGAAGACGTCTACTTCCCGCAGGGCACCTTTCGCGAGGCCATGGCCACGGGCTGGCTCACCCAGCAGGGCTCGATCGGCTGGCTCGACGAGATCTTCGAGCACCCCTACCGCGACACCTGGTGGGAGCCGCTGGAGGCGGACCACTCCGCCGTGGTCGCCGACGGTGTGCACATCGGCGGCTGGTACGACATCTTCCGTGACGGCACGATCGAGGCCTGGCAGGAGCAGTCGCTGGGCCCAGGCGAACACTGGCTGATCGTGGGCCCGTGGACCCACGGTGGCTTCGGGTCCCAGCAGCAGGGGGAGCTCACCTACCCCGCCGACGCCGTCGACTCGCCCACACCGATGACCCACGTGATGTTGCGGGCGCTCTTCGACGCGCTGGGGCTCGAGGGGCTCGACTCGCCGGATGCGATCCCGCGGGTCCAGTACTTCGTCATGGGAGACCCAGAGGCCGAGACCGGCAACTTCTGGCGCGAGGCCGACAGCTGGCCGCCAGAGGCGACCGAGTCGTGCTGAGCCTGGAGCGCGCGCTCAACCCTGGGGTGATCGAGGCCCACGCCGACGACGAGGGCTACGCCTACATCGGCCCGGAAGACCTCATGGCGGACGTGCTCGCCGAGCTGATCCGCGAGGACGTCCAGCTCGAGATTCAGTAGCGCTCCTTCATCTCGTCGACCTCGCGGCGGAGCCCTTCGAGGTCGTCTTCGAGCTTCTCCAGCCGGCGGCCGACCTCGGCATCGGTCTCCTTCGCGGGGTCCTTGCGATCCCGGATGGCGTCGATGGCGCGGGTCGCGGAGTCCTTCTGCTCCTGGAGCCGCGTGAGCTTGCGATAGGCCTTCAGGACCGACGTGCTCTCGCTGTCGCCGACCTTGCCGAGGGCCGACACCGCGGTCTGGCGCGTGCGCAGGTCCGTCGACGCGACGAGGGGCTCGAGCTCGCGGGCGAGGTCTTCTCGCGCGCGGTCCCTGGTCTTGCCGTCCTGCCGCTCGGCGATCCCCACCGCCGTCCAGATCCCGGTGTGGAGCACCTCCCGGTGGGTCTCCTCCCGGATCAGTCGGAGCACGGCGGCCAGGTCGTTGCTCTCTCCGGCCTTCTTGAGGACGTTGAGCGCGGCGTTGTGGACGGGGTTGTGCGTCGAGGTGGGTCTCTTGATCTCGGCCAGCGCCACGCGCCTGGCGAAGCTCTCGTCGTGGGGTCGCAGGGACCGGAGGATGCTGGCGCGCACGTCCGGCTGGCGCTCGCTCCGCCACGCCGCTCGCAGCTCGGCTCCGACCTCTGCGGTGCTGCCATAGAGGGCCTCTGCGGCCTTCTTCCGGACCCGCTCGTCCTCGTCGTCGAGCAGCTCGGCGAGCTCCGCTCCGGAGCCCCCGCCGACCAGGGCGTCGATGGCCTCGAGGCGGTAGGCGGTGGCGGCGGCCACGTTGGCCGCGATGCCGACCAGGAAGTCCTCGTTGTCGCCGTCTTTGGAGAGGGCCTCGATGGCGCGTACGCGGGCATAGGGTGTGGAGCGGGTGGCCTGGGCCTGCCACATCTCGTTGGACTGGTCGACCTCGACATGGGCGAGCAGGCCGGCGTCCGGATCGATGGCGACGTAGGCGGGGGCCCCCTCGAGTTCGAAGGTCACAGAGGCGCTCTCGCCGTCGAGCCAGAGGCGCTGGCGCTGGCTCTCCTCGGAGAGCCCCACCTCTATGTCGATGGGGAGGACCAGCAGCTTCTCGACCTGCTCCACGTGGACCGTCAGGATGCCGGCGTCGTTGTCCCAGCTCTGGCTCACCTTCAGCTCGGCGCCACCTGGGAGGTGGACCCACTGGTCGAAGAACCAGCGCAGGTGGAGACCGGTGACGTCCTCGAAGGCTCGCCGGAGGTCGTCGGTCTCGACCATGCCCATGGCGTTTTCGGTGGTGTACCGGTGGATCCCCGCCCAGAAGGCCTCCTCGCCGAGCATCACCCGCAGCATCTGGAGCACCGAGGAGCCCTTGGCGTAGACGTTCTGGGAGGGGGGATGGTCGCCCTCTGGTGTGCTCCAGAAGCGTCCAGCCAGGGGGCCGGTGTGGGAGCCGTCGTAGCGTTGGGCGACGTTTGCGTAGAACTGCTCGTCGCCGTCGGCGTGGCGCATCCACTCGGCTGAGAAGAAGGTCGCGAAGCCCTCGTTCAGCCAGATCTCGTGCCAGCTCCGGCAGGTCAGGGTGTCGCCGTACCACTGGTGGGCGAGCTCGTGGGCGACGACGGACTCGGAGCCCCTCCGGGTGCCGAGGAACTCATCGTCGATGAGCACTCGCCGGTGCATCACGGTCGCGGTCGTGTTCTCCATGCCGGTGTACATGAAGCGCTGGACGTAGACCTCGCGGTAGTTGGCCCAGGGGTAGGGGAGCCCGGACAGCTCGCCGAAGAACCTCAGCATCTCCGGCAGGCGGCCCGCGGCGTTGTGGGCCTGCTCGACGGTGGCGTCCGGTGGCAGCCACCACTCGATGGGCACCGGACCGCCGTCGAGCTCAACGCGCTGGTACTCGGCCGCCGCGACCATGACGAGGTAGGCCACCAGGTCGCCCTCTGTGAGCTCCCAGGTCCAGCTGCCGTCTTCGTTCTGTCCGCCGACGCCGTTGCTCAGGACGCTGTAGCCCTTCGGCGCGCGGAAGGTCCCGCGGTAGGTGAAGCGGTCGTTGGGGTGGTCCCAGAGCGGCAGCCAGTGCCGGTTGTCCTCGCCCTCGCCTTGGCTCCAGACCTCTGTGTAGGTGTCGGGACCGTCACCGCGGAAGTGCAGACCGGTCTCGGGCTCGGCGGAGTAGGCGACGTAGACCTCGTGCGATCCACTGGGGTCGAGCTCGACGTGGAGGTGCGTGTCGTCGCTGCGCCAGGTGGTGGCTTCGCCGTCGATGAGCACCTCGTCGATCTGCAGGCCGACCTGGTCGAGGCGGAGCTCGCTCGCCGGCGGCAGCATCGGCTCGACGCTCAGGGTTGCGCTGCCCTCGATGCGCCCGGCGGCAGGCGACAGCTCGAGATCCAGCTCCAGGTGGACCAGATCCCAGTGACGGTCGGGAGCCTCGACACCTGGGGCGCCGTGCTTCGGCGGAGCGGAGGACAGGGCGATCCAGAACGGCAGCATGGGCGGGAGAGTACACTCGGGCTGTGCTTCCCCTGCGCGTCGTGATCGGTCTGTCGTGATCCTCCTCGTCGCGGCTGCGTGGGCTGGAGAGCTCGGGGGATACGCCGAGGTGCGCGCGGGGGTCTACGGCGGAGTCGAGGGCACCCCCTGGGACACGGTCGAGCGCGTCAGGCCGAGCTTCGAGCACGATCTCCACGAGCGGGTGCGCGTCGCCACCACGGTCGAGGGGATGCTCGTCCAGGGCCGCTACCCGCTGGAGGAGGGCTACGCGCTGATCGATGACCAGATCGGCCACCTGCTCGAGCCCGCCGGCTGCAGCCTGGAGGCCCCGCCGAGGATCTCGGGCGCCGACGAGGTGCTGAGCGTCGAGCGGCTCTACGTCGACCTCTACCACCCCCGCGTGGATGTGCGCATCGGGCGCCAGGCGCTCAACTGGGGCTCGGCCCTGTTCCTCAACCCGACCGATCTCTTCGGCGAGGTGCTCATCGCCGAGCCCTACCGGGAGCGGCGGGGCGTCGACGCTGTCCGGGCGACGGTGCCCGTCGGCGAGGCTCACCAGGTCCTGGCAGTGGCGGCCATCGACGAGGACCTCGAGAGCGGCCGCTTCGGGCTCAAGCCCACCTTCAACGTCGCCTCGACGGACATCTCGCCGGTCCTGGGCTACCGCTCGGCCCAGGACGACTTCCTCGGTGGCGTGCCCTCCGCGGGTCTTGATGTGCGCGGTCAGCTGGTCGTCGGCTGGTGGGTCGAGGGGCGCGCGGACCTCGACGATCTCGGGGAGATCGAGCCCGTCGTGAGCGCCGGGGTGGACTACTCCCTGCCGGTCCTCGACCGCCTGTTCTTCGCGGCCCAGTACACATACGACCGGTCCGGAAAGGAGGATCCGGCCAGCTACCACCTGCAGGATCGCGGGCTCAGCGTCGAGGTGCCCGAGTGCGCGGGAGACATCGCCCCAGAGGTCGGCGAGCCGCGCTTCACCATCGGTCGGCACTACGGCCTGCTCACCGGTCAGGCCGCCTACGAGACCGTGAGCGTCCAGCTCTCGGGGCTCATGAACCTGCAGGACCGCTCGAGCCTGTTGGTGCCGCAGGTGACCTGGACTCCTGGAGACCGCTGGAGCATCGCCGCTGGCGGCAACATCCCCCTGGGCTCGGGCGAGTTCAAACCCACAGAGGAGATGGCGACCTTCCGCCAGGGCTTCGTCGAGCTCGACGTCTCGGGGCTGGTGCCCACCTGGACCGCCTACGGCTACGTGCGCTTGTCGCTGTAGTCCCCAGCAGGCTGCTGAAAAACGTCCTGGTCGGCCATCGGCCGCCGCCAGCGGCGACGGCCGCCCCTACGGGCTCCTCGGTTGCTTGCCTAGGCAAGCGCCCTCGTCGTACGTCCAACCAGCACTCGCCTCCGCCGTCGCGGCCTCGGGAGCCTTCTTCAGCAGCCTGCTAGCGCTCGAGCCAGCGCATGGAGAAGACCTCTTCTTCGAGTTCGACCGTGAAGCTCATCTCGTCGAAGACCATCTCGGTCTTCGTGCCCTCCTGGAGCTTGTCCACCACGACCATGCGCGAGGGGTACCAGCGCTCGCCGTACTGCTCGGCGTCGTGCATGGTCCAGACCTTGAGCAGCATGCCGGACAGGGCGTAGAGCTCCTGCTTCACGGGGATCTTCGTCTGCTGGTCCACCCACACCACGCGCTTGGGGTAGGCGATGTCGTCGGTCTTGGCGATCATCTCCAGCTTCCAGCAGGGGCGGTCCTCGAAGGTGTCGACGCCGCTGACCTCTGCGGTGTAGGAATCCAGCCACGAGCTGGACTCCATCATGTCCTCGTAGCTGATGTCGCTGCCCATCATTCCCTGGCGCAGCATGTGGCCCGAGAGCTTCTGGACCTTCTCGATCGAGGGCAGGTACATCCACATCTCCTCGCCCTTCTTGAGCATCTTCGTGCCGGCGTCGCGCTCTGGGCTGAGGAACTCGGTGGCCGCGTCGTCGACGCCGCGGCCGTAGGACAACAAGGTGTAGGTCTTGGTCCTGCGCGGCTTCACCACGGTCATCGTCGCGGTCGTGCTGCGTACGTCGAAGACCATGTTGGCGTCGACCTCGGCGAGGATCTCGCCGACGGTGGGCAGCTCCTCGGCGTGGACCCCTGGTGTCAGGGTCGCAGTCAGGGCGAAGAACAAGCTCATCTGCGGCTCCGCATGGCGTCGACCGGCTGGATGGCCGTCGCGCGAATGGAGGGGAGGAGGGCCCCGAGCGCTGCGATCAGCAGCCCGAGGAGGAAGGCGAGGATCACGATGTCAGACGACAGATCGGCGTAGAAGGTCGAGTTGACCGGGATGGTGATCTTCGAGCTGATGTCGTCTCCGAGGACGACGCCGTGGGTCTCGGCCCACCAGGCCGGGAGCGCCCCCAGGAGCACTCCGGCTGCCGAGCCGCCGACGCCGATGCAGGTGGCCTCCACGACGAACATCGACACGACCGTGCGGGCCTTCATTCCCATGGCTCGCAAGACACCGATCTCGGCGGTTCGCTCCAGGACGGACATCATCATCGTGTTGAGGACCCCCAGCGCCGTGATGAACACGATGGCGCCGCCCAACACGTAGAGGATGGCCTGGTTGACGTCGTAGATCGTGTTGTAGGGGTCCCGGTCGTTCCAGGCCTGCACCACGTAGCCCTCCAGCGCCGGGTCCTTCGCCAGCGAGGCCGCGTGAGCCCTGGCCGCGCCGACCTCGTCACCGGTGCCGACGTAGATCTCCAAGGCGCCGCCTGGAATGTCGGTCATCCACTGGAGCGCGGGCAGTGGCACGAAGGCTTGGCGGTTCCCGACCACGTTGCCCGTGTCGACGATGCCGGTGAGCTCCGCCTGGATCGGGGAGATCGAGCCGTCCTGGGTCTGACCGAGGAAGACGATGGTGTCCCCGGCGCTCGCTCCGAGCTCCTCTGCCAGGCTGAGTCCGATGACCGCCTCTCCCTCGACGGTGGCCATGCGGCCCTCGACGACGCGGTTGGCCAGGCCGAGCTCGCCCTCCAGCCAGTCCTCCGGCCCGCCGACGAGCTGGCAGAAGATCTCGCCGATCTCCTCGCCGACGCTGGCCGTGACGCCTGTCTTGATGACCGGCCAGGCAGTGAAACCGTGGGCCTCGATGGCCTCTACGACGGGGTCCGCGTCTGCGATGTTGTAGTGGAGCGGCATGAGGCTCTCGCGTGCCTCGAACTCCGGCGTGACGACCCGGACCTCGCCCGCGGTGGCCGCGATGTTCCCGATGGCGCCGCCCAGGACACCGATGATCCAGGACAGGCCGAGGGTGAGCACCCCCGTCCCCAGCAGGACCGTCGTTGCGGTCAGCATCGTGCGGCGAGTGTTCCGCGTCAGGTTGCGCAGGGCGAGGGTGAGCAGGAACATCAGTCCGCCCGCACCGCTTCCGCGGGGTCCAGGCGCGCCGCCCAGTTCGCCGGGTAGAGGCTCGCCAGGGCAGCGACGACGGTGCCGAAGAGCACGCCGGCGGCCACCGGGCCCCAGGAGAAGGCCGTATACAGCGTCGTGTCGAAGGCCAGGGCGGTCCCCGACTCCCCGAGGGCCGAGAAGTCCAAGCCGACGCTGGCCCAGTAGGCGTTGATCGAGCCGCCCACCACTCCGCCGAGACAGCCGGCGACCAGCCCCATGGTGCCGCCCTCGATGAGGAAGAGCCTGCGGATGTCCCCCGGTCGCATGCCCAGGGCCGCCAGCGTTCCGATCTCACGCGTGCGCTCGTAGGTGGCCATGATCACGGTGTTTGCGATCCCCGTCGCGGCGATCGCCATGATCATGAAGACCAGGAACCCGATGGCCTTGCGGCGGACCCGGTTGATCTCGAGCAGGTCCTCTGCGCCTTGCAGGTAGGTCTCGCTCTGCCAGGTGGATCCCAGCTCCGTCGCCACCGCGCTGGCGTCGTCGCGGGTCTCGAGGCGGATCGCGATGTCGCTCGGCCCCGGTGCCTGCACGAGCTCCATGGCCGTGTCGAGGGGCAGCAGGACGGCGTAGTTGTCGATGGCCGGGTTCCGCGTCTTCACGACGCCGGCGACCTCGAAGGACAGGGCGTTGATGGCGCCCGCAGAGGTCCGCACCTGCAGCACGACCGGGGTCCCGGGCGAGGCCCCGACCAGGCGGGCGAGGCGGGCCCCGAGGACCACCCCGTCCCAGCTCCCGTCGAGCTGGAAGCCATCCCGGGGGAAGACCGCCTCATCGGTGGTCGGGTCCAGCCCGACGCCGATCGCCCGCACCGACTCGGCGCCGGCCACAAGTCGCACGTCGAAGCGCAGGCGCTCCGTGGAGGTGTAGGCCACCAGGGCCTCGCCGAGCTCATCCGGCACGGGCTCGAGCACGTCCACCGGCGCCGTCAGGCCGGTCTCGGGGTACTCCGGCGGACGCAGCAGCACGTGGCCCGACTGGGTGTTGATCTGGCTGCGGATCACGTTCTCGTCCAGGCCGTCGACCACGCCGAAGCCCAGGATCATCAGGGCCACCCCCCAGACCACCGCGACGGAGGTGATGACGTTCCGGCGCCGGTTCCTGAGCAGGTTCTTCAGCGCGAGCTGCGCCAGGAACATCAGGAGTCGCCGATGACCTTGCCGTCACGGAGGCGCACGGTTCTCCGCACGCGGTCCATGACGATGGGGTCGTGGGTCGAGAACAGGAAGGTGGCGCCTTGTTCCTCGTTGAGCTCGCGCATGAGGTCGAGCACCGCCTCCCCGTTCTTGCTGTCGAGGTTCGCTGTGGGCTCGTCGGCGATGACCAGCCGGGGCTCCTTGACCAGCGCTCGGGCGATGGCCACACGCTGCTGCTGGCCGCCGGACATCTGGGAGGGGCGCTTGTGCATCTGGTCGGCCAGACCGACCTCTTCCAGGACATTCGCGCAGCGCTCGCGGCTCGGCTCGCGTCCGCCCAGACGCAGGGCGACCTCGACGTTCTCGATCGCGGACAGCACCGGGATGAGGTTGAAGGACTGGAAGACGAAGCCGACGTTGTCGGCCCGGATGTCCCCGAGCTCGGCGCGAGAGAGCTTCGAGAGCTCCTTGCCGTCCAGCACGATCGATCCGCTCGTGGCGACGTCGAGGCAGCCGACGAGGTTCAAGAGCGTCGTCTTGCCAGAGCCAGAAGGTCCGGCGAAGGCCAGGAACTCGCCCTCGTCGATGTCGAGGGTGACCCCGTTGAGTGCGTCGACGTAGCTCTCACCGAGGGGATAGCGCTTTCCGACGTCGCTCAGCGAGAGGATGGGCACGCCCCTGACTAATTGGTTGGCATGCGTCTTGCGCGCGTCCCTCCCGCAAAGTGGGCTCCCAGCTGATAAAACGGTGGACCGGAGGCCCACCACATGCTCCTCGCCCTCACTCTCGTCTTGAGCTGCAACAACCGCAACGGCGGCGACCGTGACCGTAGCGACGGCTACGACGGTCCTGGCTCGGAGGCGTGGGGGAGCGTCGACGTCAGCTGCAACAACGCTGACGACTGCCTCACGGGCGAAGCCTGCCTCCAGAGCGTGTGCCAGCCCGATGCCTGCTCGGGCAACCTCGCGGACACCTCCGCGCCCATCGGCGACAAGCTCACCTTCTTCGAGGAGATGGAGGTCGCCTTCGCCGACACCGAGCCGTGGGAGGGCTACTACCCGGTCGACCAGTACTCCGGGGACCTCGACTACGAGGGCAGCGACAAGGCCACGCAGTACCCGATCACCGGCCTGGCCGGCGGCGACTTCGACGGCGACGGGGTCGGCGGCTACGCGGTCAGCATCGAGGGCAGCCGCAAGATCGAGGTGCTCGACTCCGGCAAGACCGTGGACGTGGACTTCGTTCCGGTCGCGATCGCAGGCGGCGACGTCGACGCCGACGGCGTCACCGAGCTCGTCGCCATCTCGGCCACCGCCGAGGTCGCCATCTGCACTGGCACGGCCTGTGACATCTACAGCTTCGGCGACAGCGGCATCGGGGGCCTCGACATCGCGGTCGGCGACGTCGACGGGGACACCTTCGAGGAGGTCGTGCTCCTGATCTCCTACGACGGCTACAGCGTGCTCTACGGCATGAACGTCGACGCCGAGCTCACCGGCCAGGTCGACGCCTGGTGGAGCGGCGGGGACGACGACAACCTCCACCGCATCACCGTCGGAGACCTCGACGGCGATCGGGTCGCCGAGGTCATCGGGCTCGTCCAGGACAGCTGCTGGGACTACTGCGACGACTACATGATGACCTGGCAGGCCGTCGAGAGCGGCGACGAGGGCAGCTTCGTCGAGCAGTACAACGCGGAGCTCGACGGCATCGCCACCGCCATCGACATCGCTGCCGCGGACGCCGACTTCGACGAGAAGGCGGACATCGTCATCCTCGGCGAGGGCGGCCAGGCGACGCTCGCGCGAGAGGGTGGGACCAGCGGCATCTACGTCCGCTCGGCGATGTTCTCGCTGGGTGTCAGCGTCGACCCCGACTTCGTCGCGATGGCGGACCACGACGGGAACAGCCCCAGGGCGTCCCTGGTCGCCGAGCAGGAGTGCCAGGGCAGCGTGATGCCGGTGATGGTCCTGCTCATCCCGCCCTACGACGCGGCCTACAGCGCTGGCCCGGCCTTCGCCGGCTTCGGCGACACCGAGTCCACGAGCGAGACCTGGAGCGACACCGTCAGCCTCGGTCTCAACGTCGACATCGGCGCCGGCGCGAGCTTCATGGACCTCTTCGGCGCCAACTACTCGACGAAGGTCACCGAGCGCGTCACGGTCATCGAGTCCTTTGGCGAGACCACCGGGGTCGGCGCCCGCTACTTCCTCGAGGGCGACCCCCAGACCTACGGCAACCAGTACGGCGGCGTCGTGCTCGCCTGGGGTTGCTTCGACGCCTACAAGTACGAGATCGAAGACCCCTCCAGGCTCGTCGGCGATGACGGCGAGAGCTTCGTGGTCACCGTGCCCAACGGCGGCGGAATGAGCATCTGGTCCACCCCTCGCTACAACGCGATGGCCGAGCTCGTCGGCCTGCCGGTCATCGAGATCCCCTACACGGTTGGCGACGTCGAGAGCTACCCGACGACTCCGGAAGACCTCAACGGCGACCCCATCCCCGACGAGAAGATGGTCTTCCCGGAGCTCAAGACCTACACCGTCTCCGACATCGGCAAGGTCATGTGGTGGTCGTGGGCCCAGGAAGAGGTGACGAACAGCACCAACCTCGACCACGGCCTCGGAGTGAGCGCGGGGGTCGAGGCCTTCGGCGTCAAGATCGGCACCGGCGTCGACTACGGCTGGGGCGAGGGCTACTCCCTGCGCGTCGGCAAGAACGCTGGCTTCTTCGGCGGGGTGCATCCGATCCCGGACGACCCGAACACCCCAGAGGACGAGTACACGCAGCACGTCTACGAGATGTCCCCGGTGGTCTACCTGCACGACTACATCACCCCGACGGGCGACGAGTCCGCCCACTACGTGATGACCTACACGTCCAAGCGCTAGGGCCCACATGTTCTCGTTGTTGCTGGCCTGCGCCCAGCCGTTGGCGCCGGGTGAGTGGGGGACCATGCGGTGGTTCGCCGAGCTCAAGGGCGAGCAGCCGATGCGGCTCTTGCCTCCCGCTACGGACCGCGACGGCAACGCCTACGTGCTCTACGGCGACCGGGAAAACCCGGAGAGCTACGTCTTCACCGGTGGCGCCCTCGGCGGCTGGTCTGGCGGCTGTGACGCCCACCGGGGCAACCGCGGCCTCCACGGCTTCGTCGGTCGCAGCGACTCGCGCATGTGGTTCTGGAGCGGCGACGCCCTGAGCGTCGTGAGCGGCGAGACCGGAGCCTGTCGCGAGGTCCTCTCGGCGGATCCGGTCACCGGGACCGGGCTCTACTTCCTGGGTGTGATCCCGCGGGTGAGCGAGACGCCATCTCATCGCTACCTGCCGGCGCTGGTCCAGGGGGCCAGCGACACGACGCCCTTCTACGTGACGATGGACCTCGACGAGGACCGTTACTTCGACGCCATCCGCTTCGAGCCCGAAGGAGTAGAGGCCGTCGCCGTCGCTGGTACGGGCGCCGATCCGGTGGCCGACGAAGGTGTCTTCGTCGTCACCTACACCCTGGGCGAGGGCAGCTTCACCCGCGCCATCTTCGTGGCCGGAGACGGGCGCAAGCGCCTGCGCACCCTGGACGTGCCAGAGGTGCTCGAAGAGGACGCGATCCTCGGCTTCGTGCAGTTCGCGGCGGACGGCGTCGGGGCAGCCCTGCTCGAGGACGGGCGGCTCTTGCGCATCGCCCGCGGCCAGGTGTTCATCGACGAGATCGTCGGCATCGAGCCCCATGGCGTGCAGACCTGGAATGGCTCGCTGTACCTCACCGGCCTGGTCGACGGCATGCCCTCCATCCAGAAGATCGAGGCCACCGGGGCCTCTGGCTCGAAGAACTGGACGGCCGCGCGGCAGGCCCAGGCGAACCTCGGCGAGGTCTCGGTGCTCGACGAGCGCAGCGACCCGGCCCTCACGACGGACTGGGCGGAGTCGAGCAGCGCTATAAGCGCGGGGGCGCTGTTGTCGCCCTGGCCCCTCGACGTCTACACGACCGACTCAACCAGCTGGCTGGTGGCGGGACCGGCCTACGAGGCTGGCGCGGAGCCCTTCACGGCGGTGGCCTTCGCGCCGGTGGGGGTGAGCTTCTGATGCTGTGGCTGGTCCCCGCGGCGCTGTCCGCGGACATCGACGCCTGGGTGCGGCCCTCTGCAGAGGCCGTGGTGCGCCCTGATGCCATCCCAGAGGACCAGCTCCAGGTCGGGACCAGCGCGGCCAACGCCGGCCTCGTCGTGACCGGAGACGCGAGCGAGACCGTCAGCGGCACGGTCTACCTCTTGCTGTCCCGGGACGTGGTCGAGGCCGTCACGGCCGTCAGCGCCGTCGACCAGGACAACAACGGCTCCATCGACGGCGTCGCCACCTCGACCCGCTCGGTGGCCTCGTCGCTGGTGCGCGAGGCCAGCCTGACCTGGGCACCGACGGAGTCCTTGGCGCTCAAGGGCGGCCACATGCCGATCCCCTTCACGTCCCAGTCCCAGTCGGCGGACACGGCGCTTCTGTTCGCGACGCGCTCCGGGCCGACCTCCGAGTTCATCGCCGACGACGACCTCGGCGTGCTCGCCCTCGGGTCGCTGGTCGATGTGGCCACCGTGCAGGGCGGGGCCTTCCTCGGCTCGGCCTCTGGGGAGCACCTCCCCGCCGGGACCCGAGGCGGGCTGTACCTGGCCCGGGTCGACGTGCATCCCTTGGGAGATTTCGACTTCGACGAGACCGTTGGCGTCGATCAGCCCCTCCGCATCGGCCTTGGCGCGGGGCTGGCCTGGCACCCCTACGTGGGCTTCGACACAGCCGGCTACGAGGCGATCCGCGTCAACGACGTCCGGGCCGCGGGCTCCGCGCGCATCGGTGTCGCCGGCTTCTCTGCTGGGGCAGAGGTGCTCTGGCGCGAAGAGACCAACGACCTGAACCACCGCCCCAACGAGGCCCTGGGCGGCTACCTCCAGGCGGGCTTCCACAGCGCCGTGGGCCTGGAGCCCGTGGTGCGCATCGGCCTCACGGAAGAGGACCGGAGCTTCGACACCCGCCGCACCCGCTGGCTGGACATCGGCGCGAACTGGTACGCCTCGGAGCGCGTGAAGCTCTCGGCCCAGTACCTCGGAGAGCACCGCCTGACGGAGGGCGAGCTGGCTCACGGAGGGCGGCTGGCGCTGCAAGCGGAGCTGTAGGGCGCGAATCGGTGGAGGCGCGTCGCACCGTCGCTGTAGCGGGCGTTCAGCGCTTCCTCAAGTGGAACGCCCAGCTGTTGCCGTCTTCGTTGGTGGCGATGCCGAACATCTGGTCCGGCCAGGTGGCCACCGCGACGTGCTCCACCGCCATGTCGTTGACCCAGAAGTGGACGACGCCGTCGCTGGCCTTCCAGGTGTTGAACTCGGTCGGCAGGGTGACCTCGAGGGTGCCGTCGTGGTTGAAGGTCAGTTCGAGGTCGACGGGCTGGTCGGGGTCGAGGTCCTCGAGCCGCCAGCTCGTGCCGGCGAGGTCCGCGCGGAGGTAGCCGTCCTCTGGGAGCTCGTCTGGAGCCTGGATCTTGGTGGCCCCGGGAGCCTGGCGGATCAGCGCGAAGCCCCAGGTGTCCTCTGCGTTGCTGGCAGTGCCGCGGACCAGGTTCAGGTCCGTGAAGACGCCTCGGTACTCGACGAAGCCGTCGTTCATGGAGAGCGTGACGACCGCGCCGTCCTGGCCCCAACCGTCGTTGTCCTTGGTCGTGTCCGCGGGGTTGTGCAGCATCGCCACGCCGTCTTCGAGGAACTCGACCTCGTAGGCGTACTGACCGTCGGGCGCGCTGTAGTACAGCGTCCACGGGCTCGTGCTGACGTCCAGCGCCGGGGGAGCGCTGGTGGGAGTGTCACCGGACTCGGGGGTGCTGAACTCGGAGGTCGGGATCTCCTCTGTCCTCGGCAGGTCCCGCAGGGCGAGGGGCGGAATGGGCTCGTCGGGCACCTCGCGGCGGTGGGCCGCGAAGTCCGGGTACTTCACACATGCGAGGAGGAACAACACAGCCGAGAGCTTACTCGTCGAGGCCGTAGCGCGCCGCGAGGTCCGTCCGCAGCACGCGCTGTGGATCGACCTCGGCGCGCAGCTCGTTGAAGGCCGAGATGCGCTCCTGGCCCCAGGCTCGCTGGAAGTGGTGGGGCTGGAGGATGAGGTCCTTGGCCGGGTAGAAGCGCCCGCCGGCTTCGAGCACCATGTCCGAGAACTCCCTGCACATCTGCCAGAGGTGCTTCTTGTTGTCCCGGGTCACGGGGTAGTCCAGCGCGAACGAGTAGCCGTCCAGCGCGTGGGAGAGCAGGAAGTCGTCCGGGCGATAGCGCTTGATCACGCCGAGGTAGCTGACGATCCCTCGCCGCTTGCTGATGCGCAGGATCTCGCCGAAGACCTCGCGCGCGTGCTCCTTCGGCACGAAGGGCTGGTACTGGATGAAGCCGCCGGGGTCATAGGCGTTGCGGAAGCCCGGCATCTGGTCGAGCAGGAAGTGGAAGCCGGCGTGGCTCTGGTAGTGGGGGCGCGTGTCGCCATGGCGCGAGGCCAGGTACTTGAGCTGGTTGGTGAGCTGGACGCCGTAGTTGGAGCTGTAGAAGATCTTCAGCATCGTGGGCACCAGGGGCATCGGCACGCCCATCATCGAGCCCGGCAGCTTCTGGGCCGCGAGCGACAGGGTCTCTGTGGCCTCCGGGTCCTCGCCGGGCTTCACGTAGCAGGCCCGGTGGAGCTGGCCCCTGCCCGCGGGGCTGGAGCCGAAACCGAAGCAGTCGACCCACGAGACGAAGTAGTCGTTGCCTGGCGCCTGCTCGAAGGCCGCGAACTGACCGTCGAGGTCGGGCACCGACCGCTGCTGGACGAGCAGGCGTCCCCCGTGGACGCGCTTGAGCTTCAGCTTCACCCGCGTGATGGCGCCGAGCATGCCGAAGCCCGAGATCACGGCGTGGAAGAGCTCCGGGCGAAGCTCCCGCGACAGGGTCAGGAGCTCTCCGCCAGGGGTGACCAGATCCAGCTCGAGGATGTGGTCGCCGATGCCGCCCAGGGCGTAGTGGTTCTTGCCGTGCACGTTCATCGAGGCGCAGCCGGCCAGGGTCGGCCAGCTCGTGCCGGGGACGATGGGGGGCCACCAGCCATCGGGCAGGGTGTGGTGCCAGAGCTCCTGGATCGTCAGGCCGGGCTCGGTCTCGATGACCCCGGCCTCCGGATCCCAGGACAGCACGCCCTTCATGCGGCGCATGTCGAGGATGAGCTCGCCGGTGTTGAGCGCCGCGTCGCCGTAGCTTCGTCCAGATCCGCGCATCGCCACGCGCACGCCCTCTTCGGAGGCGCGGGAGAACAGCGCCGCGACCTCGTCGGCGGTGCGGGGCTGGGCATAGACCGAGAGCCCGAAGGACGCGAGGCCGAAGCCGTCGAAGACTCGACGGGGCAGCTCGTGCTTGAGCATCAGACGTTCGTCTTACGGAAGATGAAGCTCGGAACGGCCTTGATGATCGACATGATCGGCCACCAGATGAGGGGGACGTAGCCCTCGCCAGTGCCGCGGTGGGCGAGCTTCAGGACGCCAGCGGCGGCCTCGTCGGCGTCGATCATGAAGGGGAGCTGCATCCCTTCGGTCATGGGGGTCCTCACCGGGCCCGGCTTCACCGTCACGACCTCTACGCCATAGCGGTGGCAGCGATTGCGCAGGGCCTCCATGTAGGCCGTCAGGCCGGCCTTGCTGGCGGTGTAGACCGGGGCGCCTCTGCGGCCCCGCTCTCCGGCGACGCTGGAGATGCCCACGAGCGTGCCGCTCCGCTGGGCCTCCATGTGTCCGGCGCCGAGGTCCAGCCAGCGCACGGCGCCGAGCAGGTTGACCTCGAGCATCGCCCGGTCTTTTTCGAAGTTGTACTCCCCCTCTTCCACCTCTGGCATGACGCCGGCGCAGTAGACGAGCAGGTCGAGACCGCCGAGGCGCTCGACGAGGTCATCGAAGAGTGCAGGCGCCGCCTCGTAGTCCAGCACGTCGTGCTCGGCGACGATGACCTCTCCGGCGGCTCTGTTCGCGAGGGCGTCGAGGCGCTCCTTGCGCCTGGCGATGGCGGCGACGGCAGCGCCCTGTGCGGTGAGCTGCAGCACGAGCTGCTCGCCTATTCCCGAACTCGCACCGACGACGATTGCGCGATTGAACATGGCGGGCTCTTAGCCTGTTGTCACCGGCTCGAGCGCTGGACCCTCACGACCTTGCCTCGAATCTCGATTCGGTCGATCCGATCGATGACCTGCGCGGCGAGGACCTCTGGCATGCAGACGAAGCTCTTGTCGTAGCGGACCTCGATGCGGCCGATGCGCACGCCGGGGATGTTGGCCTCGTTGGCGAGGGCTCCGACGAGGTCGCCGGGCCGCACTCCGTGCTTCTTGCCCACCGGCAGGTAGAGCTCCGATTCGTTCTGGTTCTCGTCGGGGGGAGGGGCCTCGATCACGCCGCCTTCGGCCTTGGTCATGAGCGTCAGGGCCGCGACGGCGAGGCGCTCGTGGGTCCAGCCGGCCTCGATGAGCTGCTCGACGAGCTCCTTGGCGTGCTCTCCAGCTGCCTCCAGGCGCTCTCCAAGCCTCTCTCGCTGGCGACGGGCGAGGACGTCGTCGGTGGGAGCGCCCACCCGGGCGATGTTCACCCCGAGCTCGCGAGCCAGGCCCCGGATGCGCTTCTGCTGGATCGGCGTGACGAACGAGATGGCGCGGCCCTGGGCTCCGGCCCGGCCCGTGCGCCCGATGCGATGCACGTAGGACTCGGTGTCGGTCGGCAGGTCCAGGTTGATGACGTGGGTGATGTGGTCCACGTCCAGACCCCGGGCGGCGATGTCCGTCGCCACCACCACGTCCAGCTCCTTGTTGCGCAGGCGCCGCACGACGCGCTCGCGGGCTGGCTGGGAGAGATCCGAGTTGAGCGCCGCGGCGGAGATCCCGACCTTGTCGAGGGCCTCTGCGGCTCGGGCGCAGTCGGCCTTCGTGCGCGCAAAGACCAAGGTGGTGCCTCGGTGAAGTGCGGCGAGCACACGGATCAAGAGCGCCAGCTTCTTCCTGTGCGGCGTGTGGATCCAGATCTGGTCGATGTGGTCGACCGAGAGGGCGCGCTCCTCGACCTGCAGCTCGACCGGGTCGACGAGGTGCTCCTCCGCCACGCGGCGGATCGCGTTCGGCATCGTCGCGGAGAACAGCGCCACCTGTCGGCCCTCGGGCGTCGCCGAGAGGATGTGGCGCACGTCGTCGATGAAGCCCATGCGCAGCATCTCGTCGGCTTCGTCGAGGACGACGACCTCGATGTGCGAGGTGTCCACCCGGTCCCGCTCCATCAGGTCGATGAGGCGACCGGGCGTCGCGACGACGACCGTGGCCTTCTTCAGCGCCGTGATCTGGGGCCCATAGGGCGCGCCGCCATAGATCGTGGCTCCGTGGATGGGCAGATCCCCGCACATGGAGCGGATCGCGCGAGAGGTCTGCTGGGCCAGCTCCCGAGTCGGCGCGAGCACCAGCGCCCGCGGCTTGCGTCCGCCATCCTTGAGGCGATGGAGGATCGGCAGGGCGAAGGCCGCGGTCTTTCCGCTCCCGGTCCGGGCGCGCCCGATGACGTCGCGGCCCTCCATCATCGGGGGAATGACCGCCGACTGGATGGGGGTCGGCGTCGAGAAGCCAAGGCGCTCGCAAGCAGCGAGCAGGCTCGGGTCCAGGGGGAGGTCGGAAAAGGGCGTCAGCTCAGAGATGGCGCCGGATAACGCGTCAGCGCACCTCTACGACGTCTTCGCCGACAATGAGCTGGAAGCTCCGCCCCGCGGCATCTCCCCGGGTGACCTCGGCCAGCAGCCTGACGTCCGAGGAATAGTCCCCCCCCACAGTCGCCGAGATCTCCAGGTAGTGGGCGCACTTGGAGTCCATGCTGTAGCCGAGCTCGTCGAGGTCCTCGCTGAAGCGATCGAAGGCGGCCTCGTAGCCGAGTTCGGCCTTCTCGAGGCCGCGGAGTTCGCTGTAGACGCAGCCGAGCACCCCGGTCTCGTCGAGCTGAGGGACGAGGTTTCCGCCCTCGAGCGCGACCGTCGTGTTCTCGGTCGGTGCCTGTTCGGGCATCCAGGTGTCGCGGTTTCCGAGGACCCCCGGCCCCTCCAGGAAGGCGGCGATGCCGTCTTCGTCGAGGCGCTCGAGCTCGTACTGGTCGTGGTCCTTGATCTGCTGACCGAAGCGCCGGCCCCGGTGCTCGCCGCGGGTGACGAGGGCCTGCAGCGGGTAGGGATCCTCGTGGTCGATGACGTAGGCCACCCACAGCGAGGCGGGCGCCTCTGGCTCCCAGCCCCCCTCCTCCAGGCTGGACGGCCAGCCGTCGAAGGCCGAGTCGTAGGCCAGGCAGGCCGTCCTCATGCCGTAGAGGCCGCCGCTGACGGCTCCAAGGACCCCGGCTTCGTCCAGCAGGGGGAGGAGCGACCCGTCCGGCGCCGTCACGATGCCGGTGGGGTTGGTCTTGCTGCGGCTTCCCAGCAGCCGGACCGGCTCCGCGGTGACCTCCGAGACCTCTGGGACCTCTGGAACCTCGGGGACGATCGGCGTGGCCGGGGTCCCAGCAGGGCCCGCAGCGGGCGGCGGAGCGCTGGCGTCCAGGAGCGCGTAGGTCACGCCGAGGGCCATCAGCAGCCCGGCGACACCCAGGGCGATGGCCACCGAGCGCCCCCTGCTCCTGGGGGCAGGCAGGCCGACGCCGGTCTTCAGGGCCTGGCGCAGCCCGGCCACCTCCTTCGCGAGCCCATCGGCGTCGCGCGGCCGCATGCCGGGGTCCGGCTCCAGCATGCGCTCGAGCAGGGCTTCGACGGCGTGGTGTACGTCGAGCTCGGGCCCCCAGCGCATCGCACCCGACCAGTCCATGAGCCTGGCCGGGTCCTTTCGGGACAGGAGCGCCACCGCCAGCGCGCCCAGCCCGTAGATGTCCGTCGCTGGCGAGGCGTCACCGCGGAGCTGCTCGGGGGCCATGTAGCCGAAGGTCCCGGCGACCGTGCTGCCGCCGAGCTCCGGGTCGCGCAGGGCGTCCCTGACGGAGCCGAAGTCCACCAGCACCAGCCCCCTGTCGCTGCGGATGACGTTGCTGGGCTTGAGGTCCCGGTGGATGACCGGCGGGCTGCGCCCGTGGAGATAGGCGAGCACGCCGAGGAGCTCTTCGACGATGGCGAGGACCTCGTCGACCTCGAAGCGTGTCTCAGCCAGCTCCTGGGCCAGGGTCGGGCCCTCGACGAACTCCTGCACCAGGTAGAGGCGACCGCCCAGGGCGAAGCTCTCGATGGCCCGGACCACCTGGGCATGGTCCAGCTGGGAGAGCACCGCGGCCTCGCGCCTGGCGAGCTCGACCGTCTTGCCGTCCGGGTGGACCAGCGGCATGTCCTTGACCGCCACGGCACGGCCATCGTGTGTCGCTCGGTAGACCACCCCCATCGCCCCTCGGCCGAGGACCTCGTCGAGCCGGATGCGGCCGTCCAGCAGCACGGGCTCGCCGCAACAGCAGCAGGGGTCCGTCTGGCTGGGTCGGCGGCAGGCAGCGCAGATCACGAGCGGAGCATCTCCTGTCGAGGGAGGGGGAGCAAGGGCTGTCGTCCCGGTACGAAGAGAGGGTGACGGGGATGGCCCCCCTTCGTGAGACCGAGGCAGAAGACCTCGGTTCCTTCCAGCAGGGCGAGGACCTCCTGGTCCCGTCCGCGCCAGGCGCCGTGCACACCCCAGGCAGCGATGACCTTGTCGGCCTCTGCCACCGCAGCCGAGATGGCGTCGTCGTTGCGCGCGTCCCCGCCCGGACGGGCGCGTTTCCGAAGGTCGGCTGGCTTCGTCGCCCTCGCGGACCACAGGTTGACGACGACCAGGCGCTCGAAGCCCCAGCGTCCTGAGAAGCCCTCCACCCGCCGGATCGTGGGGTCGCTGCGGACCTCGTCTGCTACCGAGGGGTTGAGCATGATCCAGGTCACTGCGGTCGCCCCCGGTGTGCCTCGGGTGAGGCGGTACCTGTGACTCAAGGGGCCCACAGGGCGCGCAGGGCGCGCCTGACCTCCACCCGCACCATCTTCTTCCTCCAGGTCGCAGGCCAGGTGTGCGTAGACAGCGGCTGGACGTAGCGGTAGGCGGCCTCTGCGAGCTCGTCGACCCTGCGCTCGGAGAAGGCCTGCCAGGGCGCGGGGACCTCGATCGGCCGCGGCCCGACCGCGCTGATGACGATGGTCGTGTCGCTGACAGCGGTGAGCAGCAGGGCGTAGTCGATGGCCTGCCGGGCGCGGAGCTTGCGGAAGGCCGCTGGTGTCCCCAGCGGGACGAAGATGCGCGTGAGCAGCTCGTCGCTCTCCTTGTTGATCCAGCTGCGCCCGTCTTCGCCGTAGAGCTCCGAGACCAGCACCCGGCGAGCTCCCCGCGTCGAGGCCAGCTCGACCTCCGCGCCGAGCACGTGGAGGACGGGGGCGGTGTCGGCCGAGTGCGCCGCGTAGCAGCCGGTGCCGCCGCGGGCGACGTGGCAGATGCCGTCCTCGTCGCACTTCAGGCAGCCGTCCTCTGTCCCGCCAAGCGCGCCGCGCCAGAAGCGGGACTGGTTGTAGAAGCGGCAGCGCGTGTCGAGCATGAGGTTGCCGCCGATGGTCCCCATGCGCTGGATGGTGGAGGTCCCCACCGAGCGACATGCGGCCCTCAAGGCCGGCGGCGTGCTGTCGTGCTCGACCAGCGCGCGCAGGCGGACCCCGGCGCCGATCACCAAGGTGTCGCCTCGGTCTTCGATGGTCTGGAGCTCGGCGACCCGACCCAGCGACACGAGCCGCGCGGGCTCGAGAAGTCCCTGCTTCATGCTCGGGAGCAGATCGGTGCCGCCGGCGAGGACGCGAGCGTCCCCGGACAGCAGGGGCAGCACCTGCTCGACGGTGGTCGGGCGCTCCAGGTCGAAGGGCGGCAGCGGCAGCATCTACTTGGCCGCCGTCTTGCGGTCGCGGCGCTCGATCGCCTTGAGCACCCGGTCCGGGGTGAAGGGAGCCCGGTTGAGCCACACCCCGCAGGCGTCGAAGATGGCGTTGGCGATGGCCGGGACCGTCGCGAGCTGGGGACCCTCTCCGGCTTCCTTGGCCCCTCGCGGGCCCTCCGCGTCGTGGCTCTCGATCAGGATGCTCAGGATCTCCGGGGTCTCGTGGACCGTCGGGATCTTGTACTCGAGCATGCTCGGGTTTCGGTGCAGGGCCGGCCCGGTGAAGACGTGCTCCTCGAGCAGCGCCTCGCCCACGCCCATGTAGACGCTGCCCTCGATCTGGCCCTCCACGATGGTCGGCTGGATCGCGAAGCCGCAGTCGTGGGCGCACCAGATGCGCTCGACGGTGACGAAGCCCGTCTCGGGGTCGACGACCACCTCCGCCACCTGGGCGGTGAAGGAGTACGCGGGGCTCGGACCGACCGACTGGCGCCGGAAGCGGCTCCCGATCTTCGGTGGTGTGTAGTGGCCGACGAAGCCAAGGGTGCCCCGAGCGGCCTCGACCCGCTGGACCGCCTCGCGGAAGGGCAGGGTCTTGCCGTCGACGTCGACCACCCCGTCGTGGAAGCTCGCCTCTTCGCCAAGGACCTCGACCATGGCTGCCTTGAGCTGGCGCGCCGCGGACAGGGCGGCGTTGCCTGCGAAGAAGGTCACTCGCGAGCTGTAGCTGCCGAGATCGACGGGCGTGAAGTGAGTGTCGGCCTCCAGGACCGGACAGTCCCGCGGATCGATGCCGAGCTCGTCCGCGACCAGCTGGGCGAGCATGTGGTTGCTGCCCTGGCCGATGTCCGCCGTGCCGCTGAAGATGCGGACCAGCCCGCTCCGATCGGCGCAGATCTGGACGGCGCTCTGGGGCATCTCGCTCGGGTAGATGCTGTGGAGCGCCCCGCACATGTACGCGCTGGCGGCGATGCCGAGGCCGCGGTTGTCTCCGAGCCTGCCGCGCCTCTCGCGGTACCCGCTGGCCTCCAGGACCGCCGAGATGCACTCGTCGAGGGCCACGGAGGTGATGCGCAGCCCGTTGCTCGTCTCCGTGTCCGGCTCCACCGAGTTCTTCCTGCGCAGGTCTGCCGGGTCCATGCCGATGGCCCGCGCGAGCTTGTCCATGTGCATCTCGAGCGCGAAGCGTGGCTGGATGGCGCCGTGGCCACGCTTTGGCCCGCAGGGCGGGTGGTTCGTGTAGCAGCGGTGGGCTGTGAACTGC
The DNA here is from genome assembly GCA_036012755.1 of Myxococcota bacterium. Taxonomy (GTDB): domain Bacteria; phylum Myxococcota_A; class UBA796; order UBA796; family CAJQPC01; genus JAAESX01. Next base: position 84,257 of record DASCPX010000112.1, read on the forward strand.
CAGTCGTCGAGGCGGTAGGGAAGGGGCAGGAAGACGCCGAAGTAGTAGGCGGTGACGACCCCGTAGCTGGCATAGGCGCCGCCCTCGGCCCAGGCCTCGAAGCTCGCGGCGGTGAGCTTCCCCCCTGCGGTCACCCCCATCTTCAGCCGCATCTTCGTCCGGTGGCGCCCGCGGTGGTTGTAGAAGACCTCTTCGCGGTCCAGCAGGATCTTCACCGGTCGGCCCGTGACCAGGGCCAGCTTGGCGGCGCAGAGCTCGTTGGCGAAGGGGTCCGACTTGCCACCGTAGCCGCCGCCCACGTCGGGCTTTCGGACCCGGACGTCCTCTGGACGGAGCTCCAGGACCCGGGTCAGCGTGCGGTGGAGGTAGTGGGGGATCTGGGTCGAGGACCACAGCTCGACTCGGCCCTGGGGCGCCCGGGCGACCGCGACGTGGGTCTCGAGCGGGACGTGGGTCGAGCCGGGGTAGTCGTAGTCCTCTTCGATGATGATGTCGGCGCGCTCGAAGCCCTCGTCCGGCTTGCCGTAGCGCTGGTGGACTCGGCGGAGGACGTTGCTGGCCTTGCGCCTGCCCTCGTGGAGCACGGGCATCTCTGCGTCCATGGCGTCCTCGATGGAGAGGACCGGCTCGAGCACCTCGTAGACGACGCCTATGGCTCGGGCCGCCCGGATCGCCGTAGCTCGATCCACCGCGGCGACGCAGGCGACCTCTTCGCCGACGAAGCGGACCTTGTCCACGGCCAGGGCGTGTTCGTCCATGGCCACCGGGAGGACCCCGTAGGCGATGGGCAGATCCGCCCCGGTGAGCACGGCGTGTACACCCTCGATCTGCAAGGCCCTGGCTGTGTTGATCGAGAGGATGCGGGCGTGGGCATGCGGGCTTCGGAGGAAGGCCCCGTGCAGCATCCCCGGAAAGGCGAGGTCGTCCGTGAAGACCGCGGCGCCGGTGATCTTGGGGAGGCCGTCGACCTTCACGAGTCTCTCGCCTGCCGGGCCGCGGCGAGGATCTTCGTGTAGCCGGTGCAGCGGCAGATGTTGGCGCCCAGGGCCTCGACCAGCTCTTCGTCCGAGGGCCCCTCGTCCCGCGCCAACAGCGCCACGAGGTTCATGACGAAGCCGGGTGTGCAGTAGCCACACTGGGCGGCCACGTGCTCGTGCAGGGCGGCTTGCACGGGGTGCAGCCCGTCGGCGGAGATGCCCTCGATGGTGGTGATGTCCCGGCCCTCGACCTCTGCCGCGAGGGTGACGCAGGCCAGGGTAGGGGAGCCGTCGACGAGGACGGTGCAGGCGCCACAGTCGCCGATGTCGCAGCCGTGCTTGCTGCCGGTGAGGCCCAGGTCCTCGCGCAGGAGGTCGAGCAGGGAGCGGTTCGCGGGACAGAGCACGGCTCGGCGGTCGCCGTTGACCTTCAGCTCCAGGATCAGCTCGGAGGGCATGACCGGCCTTAACGTCTGTCGGGCCCTTTCAGAGCTCGACCGTCGCCTCCGCCCGAAGGCCCTCGACGTCCACGATGACCCGGAGCGGCATGCCGCGGGCGGTGTCGGGGTCGAAGGGGATGCGATGCAGCAGCGTGAACAGCGCCGGAACGCCGGGATGTTGGGGGAGCTCGCTGTCGGTCCAGTCGGCGATGAACACCGTCTCGAGGTGCTGGTTGGGCTGGACCAGCCCCCAGCGGAGCTCGGCCTCGCCGTCGATCTGGGTGGGCGAGGCCTTGTTGTCGGTCGCCATCATGTAGACGTCCGCCAGCCAGCGGTTCCCCTCCTGGGTCGGGATGATGACGACCTCGATTGCCGCGACCCGGGCCGGCTCCAGGATCGTGAGCTCGACGGTGGTGTCGCTGTCGCCAGTGTCGCTGGTGTCTGCCCCTGCGACGATGCGGACCACTGGCTCTTTCAGCCCGGTGTCCATCATGAACACCGTGAACAGGACCAGGATGAGGATCACGAGCACCGCGCCGATCCCTGCCACCTGGCGTGGGCGTGGGCGCCGGAGCTTGTGGCGCCCGTAGCGCTCGAAGACGACGCCGCATGCGTTGCACTCGAAGGCCGCGTCGCCGTTGTCGACGCCGCACTTGGGACAGGGCTTCACGGGCCCAGTCTATCCGGCGCTCTCCACGGCGCGCTTCTCGGAGGGGTCGCTGGCCGGGTTTGCGAGCCCAAGGGTCAGCATCCACGCGGTCATCGGATACCTTGCCCCCTTCGTCTCATCCTCGAGGTCCTCATGTTGCTTCTCCTGGCCTGCGCCAAGCCGGAACCTGCCACCCCGGTGGACCTGACCCGACGGCTCGGTCCCGGCGAGGCGCGCGCCGGCTTCGTCACCGATGAGGCGGCGCTCTTCGGAGGGATCTCCGCAGAGGGCCGCTCGGGCGACGTCAAGATCTACAACGATCGGGTCCAGTTCGTCATCCAGGGCCTCCGTCCGGGCAACTACTACATGGAACACCCGGGCATGGTCGTCGACGCCGACATCGTGCGCCCGGAGGGACAGCTCGGGCGGGACATGGTCGATGACTGGGGCACCATGGCGGGTGTCGCCCGCATGCAGGAGGGTACGGCCGTCTCCCTCATCGACGACGGGCGGATCTCCGGCAGCGCGATCGTGCGGATCGACGGCGAGGAGATGGGGCTGAAGCTGGCCGAGGGGGCGATGGAGGCTCCGGGCTTCATCCCCGAGCTCGGGCTGGCCATGCGGACCGACTACGTGCTGCAGCCGGAGTCCTGGTTCCTCGAGGTCTACACGACGATCACCGCGACCGAGGGCGAGGCCACCTTCGCCGCCGGGGACCTGCTGATGGGCTCACTGGACGCGGCCCAGCTGTTCTTGCCTGGGCATGGCCTCGGCGAGGTGGACCAGGGCGAGTACGCCTACCAGGCCTTCCTCGGCCGCCGGGGCGAGGGCGCCTTCGGGCTCTTCGCCAGTCCAGGCGGCTACGTGAAGCTGGACGCCACCGCGCAGATCATCTCCTCGCTGGCCGACATGGCGGTCGGCGTCGACGACCTCGTCACGCTGGAGGAGGGCGAGTCCCACACCTACACGCGGCTCTACGGTGTCGGTCCGGATCTCGCGACCCTGGCCTCGTCCTGGCTGGAGCTCTCGGGCGAGGCCACCCAGACCGTCGAGGGAGTGGTCGAGGCACCGGACGGACCGGTCGGCGGGGCCTGGGTGGGTGTGCTCGTCGACGACGAGCCCTGGACCATCGGGGTCACGGATGCAGACGGCGCCTATGGCTTCGAGGTCCCGGAGGGCGACGTCGAGCTGGTGATCTCCGGCCGCGGTCGGGGGCTCAGCGCCGACCACGCCACGGGCTGGGCGAGCTACTCCGCCTACGCCGCCGAGGGTGTGCGCGAAGCCCACCTCGCGGCCCTGCAGCAGGGGGCCGTGGAGGTCCCAGAGGCCGTGGGTCGTGGGATCGCTGTGGACGGCATGCTCGGGGAGCCGGCGGTGCTCTCGGTCAGCGTCACCGATGGGCTCCCCTTCGAGGTGCAGGTCTTCGACAGCGAAGGCGAGGACACCGTCGACACCCGGGTGGTGCCAGACCGCTTCAAGGGCTCGGCAGCCTGGGGCTTCGCCAGGGGCGGGGACATCCAGCTGGCCATCGAGCCCGGGACCTACGACGTGCTGGTCCACCGGGGCGTGCGCTACGAGGTCCACGAGGAGCAGGTGACCCTGGAGGCAGGCGACACCATCGGTGTGTCAGCCGTGCTCGACGAGGCCTACTCCCTGCCCGACTGGACCGCGACCGATCCCCACGCCCACGCCTCTCCGAGCCAGGACGGCGGCTGCCCGATGGAGGACCGCATCGCCGTTGCCGCGGCCCGCGGGGTGCAGGTCCACTTCGGCACGGACCACGACCACGTCTCGGACTACCGCCCCCTGGTCGAGGCCATGGGGCTCTCCGACGTGATGCAGTCCGTCGTCTCCGACGAGATGAGCCCGGTGGTGCGCGGGCACGTGAACGTCTACCCGATCGAGCCCGACTACGAGCTCTCCAACGGCGGGGCCTGGGCCTGGTACGAGGAGCTCGTCCAGACCACGGAGGAGCAGTTCGAGATCCTCCGGGCTCGGCACCCCGAGTCGCTGTTCCAGCTCAACCACCCGGTGGACAGCGGCGTGGCAGAGGCCGCGAACTGGAGCCCCGGGCGCATCGGCAATCCCGACAAGTGGGTCGAGGACTTCGACGCGATGGAGGTGCTCAACAGCGGCTCCTACGACAGCTACCTGCCGCTGTACATCGACCTGACGAATCGTGGCTACCGCCCGACCCCGACCGGGACCTCCGACACCCACGGCCACGTCAGCGGCAGCCCCGGCTTCAGCATGACCTTCGCGAACGTCGCGCTCTCGGACTGGGACAACGACGCCCTGGTCGATGCCTGGTACCGCCGCGCGGTGGTCGTCTCGCGGGGGCCCTTCATCTCCACCTCGCTGGACCCGGGAGCCGAGGTCGTCGGGCCCCAGACCCTCGACGTCGAGGCCCTCTCACCCAGCTGGATCGTGGTCGATCGGCTGATCCTGCTGGAGAACGGCGAGGCCATCGAGACCGTCGAGGACACCGTCGCCAGCTTCACGCTCGATCCTGACGAGGACGCGGTCTACATCGTGCTCGCCGAGGGCGACACCTCGATGGCGCCGGTGGAGGGCGACACCCCCTGGGCGATGACCTCGGCCATCTTCCTGGACGTCGACGGCGACGGCTTCGAGCCGCCCCTGCCTGGCTTCGAGTACGGTCCCTGAGTGCTCTGGCTCCTCGCATGTCCACCCCCGGCGACGCCTGGCGACACCGGCGCTGTCGTCGGCGAGACCGGCGGCGAGGACAGCGTCGTGGACACCTCCTGGCCCGATGACTCGGACTCGGCGGAGGAGACCGGCGAGCCCGTCATCGACCTCGACGAGGACGGCTTCCCTCGCGAAGAGGACTGCGACGACGGTGACGCCTCGATCAACCCGGACGCCGAAGAGGTCTTCGACGGCTTCGACAACGACTGCGACGGGGTGATCGACGCCAGCGGCAGCTATTCGGGGAGCTTCGGGATCGCCGCTCGGGGTTGGTTCGAGGGGGATCCCCACGACCTCGCCTACGACTGCCCGATGGAGATGGAGCGCGAGCTGATCTCGGCGGACTGGGTCGTGACCTGCACGATCCCCTCGGGCGACGAGTGGGGGAGGCTGCTCCTGGGCGAGACCCTCACCCTCATCCCAGAGGACCCCTACCTCTGGGAGCTCGACAGGTGGGACGGGGACGTCATCGTCACCTCGTCGGACGGATGGGACACCTACGGGACTGGCAGCCTGAGCTGGAACACCATGGAGAAGGCGACGCTGGTGGTCGGGCTCGACACGACCTGGCTCGACTTCACGGGCAGCGGCAAGCTGAAGCGCTGAGAGCGATCGGCCGCTCAGGGGCCGCCCGCCTGTAATCGGCTGTAATGGTCTCTTGCCCTCGCCCTGGCGTAGCGTCACTTCATGGCTCTTCTTCCGCGTCTCCTTGTGGTCGACGATGATGAGCTGGTGGGGAACTCCTTGCGGCGCCTCTACCGTCATCGTTTCGAAGTCACCGTCGTCCAGAGCGTCGAGCACGCCCTGGGCATCCTCCCGGAGGCGGACGTCGTCCTCTGCGATCTCAAGATGCCGAGCCGCGGCGGGATGGAGTTCTACGCCAGCGTCCGGCGTGACCGCCCGGAGATGCTGGGGCGCATCGTGTTCATGACAGGCGATCTCTGCTGCATGGACACAGAGGAGTTCCTCGCAGGCGTGCCGAACCCACACTTCGAGAAGCCCTTCGATCCCGATCGCGTCGGAGACACCCTCTTCGAGGTCGCCGCGGCCTGAGCGCTCAGTCTGGAAGGGCGGTGTCCGCTCGTCCAACTCCAGCGGTCGCGGAAGCGGCAGGGGTAGCGGGAGCGGGGGCGGCAGCCGGAGCGGGATCGGCAGCGGTCGCGGTCGCGGTACGAGAGCGAGAGCGCTGATTCCGCTCAGGGCTTTGGCCGCCCAGCGCCGGGTCTCTTCAAAAGGCCTCCGGGGCTTCGTCGGCGGCCCCGCCTGGGGCGAGGGGCCGCCTCCTCAACCCCTGCGGCTCCCCGATGGAGAGACCCTCATGCGCAGCACGACCAACTACTTCCCCTTCGAGCGGACCGACGTCTACACACTCTCGGTGAGCGTGAACCGCCGGGTGGCCAAGCT
>DASCPX010000113.1:0-2737 GCA_036012755.1 Myxococcota bacterium
CTTCGACAGCACAAGCCGCTTGGTTTCGACCGAAAACAAGCTCCAAAGAGCTCCAAGTCAGCCCCCGTAGTAGAGCCACACATCCCCTGCCTCCGGGGCGCTCATGAAGAGCTCCGGGAGCCCGTCTCCGTCGAGGTCGGCGGGGGCGAGCAGGCGGGCCCCGAGGGCGTCTCCCGCCGTCTCGCCGAGGATCTGGGCCATCTCGGTGGGGTCGACCTCGCCGATGAGCGGACCGTAGAGCACGTAGACGGTGCCTGAGTCCTCGCCGGTCTGGTCGTGCTCCGGGGCGCCCACGGCGAGCTCGGATGTCGGTGGCGTCGGCCTGGGCCTGCTCCTGAGCTTCCTTCGGCGAGAGGCGGGGCTTGCGGTCGAAGCGAAACGTCAGCAGGCCGGCGAGGCGGGCGCGCTCCTCCTTTGTGCTGCCGAGGAGGTCGGGGAGGAGGTGTGCGTTGATGCCGCCCTCCAGCAGCTCCAGGATGGGCTCCAGCAGGTGGCTGTTCGAGAGGTCGAACTGCACCTTCGCGGAGGCCAGGGGCATCTTCTCGGTGTCGCCCATCAGCACCGGCTGGATGCCCAGCACACGCCAGATGATGCGGCCCATGCGCTCGCTCAGGGGCAGCAGCTCCAGGTCCTTCATCGTGCGGACGAAGTTCACCCACTTCGCGTCCACGCTCTTGCCCCCGCCTGAGAGCATCCGAATCAGGTCGTCGCGCCCTGCCTTGACCTGAAGGGACGCCTGGAACTTCTCGGCCTCGCTCTTGCCCATGCCGGAGAGCACCAGCACGCCCGGGGGGTGCTCGTCGCGGTCCCACGCGCGCATGGTGTGCTCGCTGCCGAAGACCAGGGCGCTGGCCTCGTTGACGATGGTCTCGATGAGCGGCACGCCCATGGGCTGGCGGGTGGCGGTGTGCAGCACAAGCCACAGGATCCGCTTGGGGCGGAACTTGACGGTCTGCCCGCTGCCGCGCGGGGTCTGGTCGAAGCGCTTCAGGCGCTTCTTCCTGTCGTGGATGGGCCAGAACTCCCCGGCGTCCCAACCGACGAGCTCCTCGACCTCCCCCAGCTTGTTGCGGGCCTTCTCGAAGATGAGCTGATCGTGAACCAGCAGGTCCACCAGCGCGGCGTGCAGGAGCTGCTGCCAGGTCTGGCCGTCGCGGTTGGGGACTTGGAGCCAGGCCTCGATCTCATCGCCGATGGCGGCCAGGTCCTCGTGGCGGGGGTCATCGGCCTCGACCGTGGGGGTCACCTGCCAGTCCCAGGTGCTGATCTTCCGCGCGATGGCCTCGATGCCGGCGCGCAGGTCAGGGACCACGCAGTAGAACTCCCACAGCTCGTCGGGGGTCAAGCGACGGCCCGGGGGGAGGTTCCCCCAGCCAGTCAGGGCGCCCTCGGGCCACAGCGCCGAGGGGCCGAACACCCCCAGGCGGGCGCGGGACAGCGGCGAGCGGACGGGCGTGCGGGTGGTGCGCGTGCGGGCGCGCTCGGAGCCGCGGGTGGCGGGCATGGCCAGCGGAGCGAAGTGGGCGAAGGCGACGGTCATGGGGCGCTCAGCGGTGGGGAGCACCGGGCCGGCGGGCACGCAGCCGCGGCCGGCGGGGGCTCGAGGGACTGGCTGCAGAGTGGCGCCGTGATGGGGGCGGCGTGACGAGTCGCTGACACCCCTGTTCGAACTGTCGCGCCGTCAAACCACGTCGACGCAGGCCCACAGCGGATCGTACTCGTTGGCCCCGTTCCTGCTTGTCCGCCGGGTCATGCCCGCGACGGTCGACCATGCCCACATCAACAGCCCCCTCCTGCGGCGCGTCGTCGCCGCGGGTCTGGTCGAACTGAACCAGAAGTTGGAGCGCCAGGAGAAGTGGCTGCCCGGCTTCGTGCGGCGCGAGTTTGCGGGGTTCCTCAGCTGCGGCGATCCGACCGCCGGGTTCGCGTGGCTCGTCTGTGACGCCTGCGAACACCACCGCCTGGTGCCCTTCTCCTGCAAGGGACGCGGCTTCTGCCCGGCGTGTGGAGGGCGACGCATGGCGGAGTCCGCCCGGCGATGGGCGAACGCCGTGCTGCCGCGCGTAGCTGTGCGCCAATGGGTGGTCACGGTCCCCTGGCCCCGGCGCTGGCTGCTCGCGCGCAGGTCGGATCTGGCCCGCGGGGTGCTGGGCGTCGCGATCGCGGAGATCCAGCGCTGGACCGCGCGCCACGGAGTCCAGCCGGCGCGGCCTGGGGGACAGACCGGCAGCGTCACGGTCATCCAGCGATTCGGGGGGGCGCTGAATCTGAACCTTCACTTCCACATCCTGGTGCTGGACGGACAGTACGCAGCCGACCCGCGCACGGGTGTGCTGCGTTGGGTTCGGGCGCGTCCCCCCACCACCGAGGAGGTAGAGCGACTCGTGGAGCGGGTGGCGGATCGCGCGGAGGCGTGGTTGGCGCGGCGTGGGTTTCGCGGGGACGAGGGCCTGGAGCAGGACTCGGACGATGTCCAGGCGGCGATACAGGCCGCAGCCGTGATGGGGCGCTCCGTCCTTCGGCGCGGTCGACGGGCCAGGCGCGTCCAGGTGCTGGGTGGGCGACCGCATGCGCTTCCGCCGCGCTGCGCTACCGCTGATGGCTACACGGTGCACGCGGGGGTGGTCATCGGCGCGAAGAACCGCGAGGGGCTGGAGCGGCTCTGTCGGTACATCGCGCGTCCGCCGTTGGCGAAGGGGCGGCTGGAGGAGAACCCGGATGGCACCCTGCGGCTTCA
>DASCPX010000114.1:0-16389 GCA_036012755.1 Myxococcota bacterium
CTGGTGCAAGTGGAGTCCATGCAGGCGAACAGCGCATAAGCGAAGGTCTTGTCGGAGCGGTGGGTGATGTCCGTGGCGCTGGTGGCCGCGGAGTCCACTTCCTTGACCTTCGTCGCGCCGGACGGTGTCGAGGGCGGGGTGGTCCCGTCGGCCCTGTGGATCTGGTAGTGGTCCGTTCCGGTCCAGTCATCGGCGCCCGCGTTGTCGCAAGCCGCTGGGGCGGTGCCGCTCCAGTCCACCTTGATGGACTTGGATTCCTGGCCGGGCTTCTGGTCGGTGCTGACACCAGGGTCCCAGCCGGCGCAGGCGGCGGCGTGGGCTTCAGAGGCGCCTGGCAACCCCCCACAGCAAAGCGATCGTGGTGGCGATCTGGACGGTACGACTCGTCGCTGACATGGTCCTTCTCTCCAAGACTGGCTGCGCCAGTATATGCGCGCAGGCAGGCTCGCTGCGGCGATCTTCCCAGGGAGCCGCCGGCGACCGAAGAGGAGTGGGAGTTGGCCTCCAAGGCCTGACTACAAGTAGCTCAGCCACCACCACGACTTCGCTCGCTTGAGCCCAGCCCAGAGCTCGCAGATCGGGGCGAGGAGCACCACGACGCCGATGAAGATCCCGTAGATGGTGAGCAGCTCCAGGGGCTGGTCGCCCGGGTACCTCTCGGTCCCGAAGCGGGCGTGGTTGATGCCCCAGGCGACCAGGTGGATGAGGGGGAGGTGGAGCAGGTAGAAGAACATCGGGACGCGGCCGAAGACCTCGAAGCGGCCGGCGAGCCAGCCCTTCCAGCGAGCCAACAGCGGCAACAGCGCGAGCATCGGGCCGAGGGTCATCAGCTGGAACATCAACGACGGCGGGTACTTGTTCGGGTTCAGAAAATGGGCCAGCGTCATCGTCCAGTCGCCCTGGGCCTGCCAGGGGCTGGAGTCGCCGAAGCCGTTGAGACCACGCAGGGCCAGGAAGCCACAGAACAGCGCGAGGCCCAACAGAGGCAGGTGGCGCCGGTTCTCCGTCACCAGGTCCGTGGCGCCGTAGCCCATGGCCATCACCGCCGCCCAGGGACCGACCACGTAGACGATGTTGACGGGGACGCCGCCGAGTCGGATGCCTGTCGGCCACAACAACAGACCGACGAGCGCACCGCCGTCGGGCACCGGCCCGTGGACAGCCAGCCCGACCGTCGCGAGCACTCCGAGGAAGCCCACGACCCTGGGCGGGATCCAGGACAGCGCCGCGAGGATCACCATCGAGCCACCGATGGCCCAGAGCACGCCGAGCTGGACCTGCTGGAAGCTGAAGTACCAGCTGAAGCTCACCCAGGTGCACTCGAGGAACATCAGCCAAAGTCCCCGAGTCAGGAGGAAACGCCGAGTCGCCGACAGACCCCGCTTGGCGGCGTGCAGCCCAGCGCCGACCCCGGCGAGGAAGAGGAAGGTCGGGGCACAGAAGTGGGTGATCCAGCGGGTGAAGAAGAAGAGCAGGTTCGTGCGCTCGAGGTCCTCTGGCGAAAACGGCGCCATGAAACCCCGGACGTGGTCCAGCGCCATGAACACGATGACCAGGCCACGCATCAGGTCGATGGAGGAGTCCCGCTTGCTCACAGGGCCGTGCCCTGGCCGGCCAACGGAAGGCGAGCGCTCCACTGGTAGAGATAGGTCGCCATGGCGCAGCTGATGAGCAGGATGCCCGACAGCGCCATCTTCAGGAGCAGGCTCCGCGCGTCCTCCGGGCCGCCCTCCCCCTTCTCGAGCCAGCTGGCGAAGTGGCGATCGACCAGGAACAAGCCGGGCACGCCGATGAGGCAGGCCCGCGGGTAGAGGCCGATGGCGGCGCCGAGGGTGCCCCCCAGCGCCGCGAGACCGATGCAGATCCGAGCGGTCCAGAGGGTCACGCGGGGACCGTGGGTCACGACCAGGGTGCGGTCGCCTCGCGCGGCGTCCTCGTCCCGCTGCCATGCCTGGGCCGCGAAGGTGAGCCCGAGCATCGCCAGCCCGGTGCAGGTGAGGGTGAAGAGCACGCGAAAGCCGATGTCGGCCCTGGTCACAGCGAGCCCCGCCAAGGGCGTGAGGACGCCGTAGCCGAGCACGTTCACCAGCGGCCCGCCCACCGGATGCGCCTTCCAGGCGATCCTGGGGTGGGAGTAGAGCACCGCCAGCAGGACACAGCCGATGGCGCAGAGTCGGGACACGGGATGGGCCGCCATGCTGGTGGCGAGGCAGCCCAGGAGCGCGACGTAGCCCAGGCTCGCGAGGTAGGGGGGCACGGCGACCACCTCGCCGAACATCACCGGACCCTCGTCCCGGTCCCGGGCCGCGTTCAGCCACATCGTGCCGAAGTGCAGGAGCACCCAGACCGGCAGGAGCACCGCGAAGTCCTGGGGCCAGGCCAGATCGACCGCCCGCTCCCAGTGTCCGTAGCCGTAGCCGACGAGGAGCAGGAGCAGGAGCCAGGGCAGCATCCTCGGCCGGCCGAGGGCCCACAGCGCAGTCAGTCTTGACACGCCCTTGGCCTAACGCGCCGAGATGGCTCTTCCCTGGCGGGGAGCAAAGTGTATACACTCGACTACGGCGGGGTATACAACTTGTATACCGGACCGGGCGCCACAACCAAGTTGGAGGTCTCGTGTCCACTGCTCTGCTGCTGATGTCTGCCTGCTCCCCGGAGAACAACTTCCAGGTCCTCGACTTCCCCTACGTCGAGGGCGAGGTCCTCGTCGGCCTGGACGACACCCGGGACACGGAGCGCGTGCTGGACCGCACCGGCTACGAGATCATGGAAGAGGAGCCCTCGCTCGGCCTGGTGCGCCTGGACATCGGAGTCGAAGAGGTCCCCGCCGCCATCGCCCGCCTGGAGAAGGAGCGGATCCTGATCTTCGCGGAGCCGAACTACATCGCGGAGGCGACGGCAATCCCCGACGACACCTGGTTCGACGAGCAGTGGGGCCTCGAAGAGGTCCGGGCCAGCGACGCATGGGATCTTGGGGGGATGGGAGCCGGCGCGGTGGTCGCGGTCCTCGACTCCGGGACCTCGGCGACCGGAAAGGACGGCATCCAGAATCTCGTCGACGGCTACGACGCCGTCTACAACGGCAATGAGAACCGCGACGCCGTGGGCCATGGCACCCACGTCGCCGGCACCGTCGCCCAGACGACGAACAACGGCTACGGCGTGGCGGGGCTGTCCCCCGGGGCGGAGCTGATGCCGGTCAAGGTCCTTGGGGACTCCGGCTGGGGCAGCAACTACGACATCGCAGAGGGCATCCGATGGGCCGCTGACAACGGCGCCGACGTCATCAACATGAGCCTGGGCGGCGGAGGCTGGAGCACCTCGATCCACGACGCGGTGGTCTACGCCGACGAAGCCGGTGTGGTCATCGTCGCGGCCTCCGGCAACAGCGGCCGGCGCGGCACCCTCGACTACCCGGCGCAGTACGACGAGGTGATCAGCGTCGGCGCCACGGACGCCTGGCAGCGAGTGACCAGCTACAGCAACGAGGGGCCCTCTCTCGACGTCACGGCCCCTGGCGAGGGCATCCTGCAGGAGACCCCCTGGGGTTGGGGGACCTGGGGCGGCACGAGCATGGCGACACCGCACGCCGCCGCCGTCGCCGCGCTCGTCATCGCGCAGGGCATCGAAGACCCGGCCGAGGTCCGCGAGATCCTCCAGATCACGGCAGAGGACCTCGGCTCGGCAGGCTTCGACCAGGCCTATGGGCATGGTGTGGTCGACGCATACGCCGCGGTCGCCGAAGCCCAGGATCGCACCGGCGGCGTCGAGGAGGATCCCGGCGAGGTCGAGGAAGAGGAGGAGCCCGAGGAGGAGCCCGAAGAGGACGCAACGGCGCCGCACATCAGCGGGCTGTGGGTGGATGTCGGCGCCGGGTGGTTCGAGATCCGCTGGGACACGGACGAGCCAGCCACGAGCGAGGTCGTCTTCGACCCGTGGGGCAGCTACCCCGACGCCGAGCTCACCACCGAGCACGCCCGCGAGTTCAACGCGAGCTGCAACGCCCGGTACGAGTTCAAGGTGCGCAGCGAGGACGCCCTCGGCAACGCCGCGGAGACCATCTACTACTACGTGATCACCGACCCCTGCTGAGGGATCAGCGGAGCACGTAGGCGTCGGTGCAGCGGTACCACCCCGGGTCGACCAGCGGGACGCGGCCTCGGTCGCGGAGGCACTCGATCGAGACCTCCTCGCCGATAGACAGCTCGAGGATGGCGCGGTCGGTGCCCGTGCCGTGGGTGCCGTCGGCGAGCACGAACTCGTAGAGCACGACGTGTTGGTCCTCGATCATCGAGACGTGCTCGCTGACTTCGTAGGTGTCGACCTCGGCGACGGTGCCCGAGACCTCGAAGACACCGATGCGATCAGTGATCTGGCCTCGGAACAGAACGAAGAGGATGCCGGCGACCAGGAAAGCGAAGAAGAGCCAGGAGCGCTTCACTTGGGGCTGGCGCGGTCCGGCACGCGGACCTCTGTGACGCCAGGAGTGTCTGCCAGCGCGCACAGCTGGGACACCGGAATCCAGCCCTGGGCGAGCCCGCCAGCCCTGAGCTCTTCGTCGAAGCCGCTGGCGGAGCCCTTGGGCTTGTCGAAGTCGCCCTTGACGACGACCTGGACGCGCTGCTTGTCGTCGACGTCGATGCCCGCGACGTCCTCGCCTGCGTGGAGTCGCTGCAGCGAGCTCGACAAGGCCGAGCAGTCGCCGGCGACCTCCGACTCTGCGGGCTTGCGACATGAACAGGACACCAGCAGCCAGAGCATCATGGGCCCATCGTAGCGTCAGGTTGAAGAGCCGAGCCTCCGGGTGCGATGATTCGGGCGTGCTGGTGACGCTGAACTGGAGCTCTGCCAACAAGACGGTCGACGAACACCTCGCCACCTTGCTGAGCGTCGATGTGCGCCAGACGGAGCCCGACAGCGGTGATGTACGCCGAGCCCGACGGCGACGGCGACTCGTCGAGGCCGAGGTCCTGGTGGACTGGGTGGCGCTGACGCCGGAGAAGGGCTGCGACGGACTGGAGCTCCAGCTGCTCTTCCTCGACGCGGAGGGTCGGCTGCTGGACGCCGGTGAGTATCGCGTCAGCAAGGACGGGGGCTACGGGGGCGGCAGCCGAGTGGAGGTCGAGGACGTCTCGACGTGGAGGCCCCTGCGTCCGCAGCAGCGTGTGGCTGCGCTCGAGGCCTGGATCACGACGATCCACAGGGAGGAGGTGGGCATCGAAGAGGCGTGGTGGGGCTTGGCCGGAGCCAAGGTCCCCGGTCGCTACGAAGCGCACGTCGCGGTCCAGGTCACCAGCCCGGAGTCCGTGCCAGAGGTGGAGCTCTCCATCCGCTGGCTCGACGGCGAGGGCCAGCAGGTCGTGGTCAAGCGCACGTCATCGCTCAGTCCGGGCCTCCAGGTAATCCACGTTTCCTGGCACTGCCGCGGACCCAAGAAGCTGGACCGCCGGCCCGAGATCCGCTTGTCGGCGCTGCATCGACGGAGCACGCGCGTCGATGGCAGCCTCGACTGATCCCGAATAGCTCCGCCACATGCCCATCGTCAGCCCCTCGATTCTCTCCGCGGACTTCGCCCGACTCGGCGAGGAGATCGCGTCGGTCGCCAGCGCCGACTGGATCCATATCGACGTCATGGACGGCATGTTCGTGCCGAACATCACGATCGGGCCGCTCATCGTGAAGGCCGCCCGGAGCGTCACCGACAAGCCTCTCGACGTGCACCTGATGATCGTCGACCCCGACCGCTACGTGTCCGACTTCCGCGAGGCGGGAGCTGACTGGATCACGGTCCACGCAGAGGCCTGCACCCACCTCCACCGCAGCATCCAGCACATCCGCTCGACCGGGGCCAAGGCGGGAGCGGCGCTCAACCCGCACACACCGGAGACCGTGCTGGACTACGTGCTCCCGGAGCTGGACCAGGTCCTGGTGATGAGCGTCAACCCGGGCTTCGGCGGCCAGTCGCTGATCGAGGCCGTCTTCCCCAAGATCGAGCGGCTGCGCAGGCGCATCGACGAGCTCGGGCTCGACACGGTCATCCAGGTCGACGGCGGGGTGAAGGCAGACAACGCCTGGCGCTTCGCAGAGGCCGGAGCCCACGCGCTGGTCAGCGGCTCCGGCGTCTTCAAGTCAGAGGACCGCGAGGCGGCGATCGCTGGCCTGCGGGCTGCGAGACCGCCTGAGTGAGCCTGCTGTTCGGACTGGCCCTCGCCGGGAGACCCATCCAGGTGGAGCTCGTCGCCAGCGGGCTGGAGGGCACCCCGGTGCTCGGGGGCCAGGTCCTGAGCGACGACGGCCAGGGGGCTGACCACGTCGCCGGGGACGGTGTCTACACGGCGGTGCTCTCCGGTGCCCTGGGCCCCCAGCAGGAACTGATGGTGGGGGACGAGGTCCTTGGGACCGTCCTCCTCGAGCCACCCTCTGGGGATCAGGACCCGGACCTGCGCCTGAGCTGGGATGGCCGAGAGCTCAGCCAGTCCTTCGACGCCGGCGCCGCGGCCCAGCAGCAGGTTCCGAACGAGTCCCCGGCCCAGGCGCGCCGATCAACCAGGGGGCTGTTGCCGGCAGTCTTGCTCTTCTCCCTGGCCCTGGGCCTGGTGGTCTTCGCGTGGCGGCGGCGGGAGCGACGGGTTGCCTTCGCCCTGGTCCCCGTCCTGGTCCTGCTGGGGCTGGCGGAGCTCGGCGTCCGCCTCTTCGCCGAGCGCCCCTCCTTCGCCGCCGGAGGCCCCCTGGGCTGGACCGCGCGCCCGGATCTGGACGAGCTCGAGGTGCCGACCGCGGACGGCCACTTCCTCGTGTCCACGAACGAAGACGGGCTACGGACCGAGCTCTCCAGGGAGCGCTCCGAGCGGGACCGCTGGGTGACCTTCGGCGACTCCACGGTCTTTGGCTGGGGTGTGGCGTCGACGGACAGCCCCGCGGGCACGCTGGAGCGCCTGGTACCGGAGCTGGAGGTGCTCAACGCGGGCCAGCCCGGCTACTCCAGCGAGCAGGCCCGACGCCTGGCAGATGGGGTGATTCCGGCCTACCGACCCGACCGGGTCATCTGGTTCCATCCCTGGCATGACGTCATCGCCGGGACCCCGGATCGGGATCTGTTGCCAGCCGATCTCAGCCTGCTGGACAGGCTGCTGGCGACCTCGGCCCTCTGGCAGACCATGCGCCAGCCAGATGCCGGGAACAGCCCGCTGTTCGCCTTCGAGCCCGACTACGGCGGCACGGACGAGCGCGTGCCAGCCGAGCACAGAGAGGACAACCTGCGACGCCTGGACGCGGCTCGGCGCGCTGTGGACGCGGAGCTCGTGGTCGCGCTGTTGCCCGTGGCCGGGGGCGGACACGGTCACAGGGGCCTGGCCGCGGAGCTGAAGGCCACCTGCGAGGAGCTGGGGGTGGGCTTCGTGAACCTCAACGCCGAGGCATCGCCCGCCCCCTGGGAGGACATCACGGTCGTGGGAGACCCGGGCCACCTCGACGCAGAGGGCAACCGCCTCTACATGCTGCGCCTGCTGGAGGCCCTCGGCGAGTCCCCCTGATCAGTCGTAGTAGGGCGCCGGGCCGATGTAGCGACCGTCGGTGAAGCCGATGTAGTCGCTGCCCGGCGTGAGATCGACGTGGAAGTGGTTATCGTGGACGCTGTTGTAGTTGGGGGTCAGGATGATGTTCCAGTAGTGCTCGTCGTACCAGCGGTAGGCCGACTCGTAGAGCCAGGCGCCCCCTGCCCCGCTGGGGCTGGAGGTGTCGTGCTCCCAGTCGTCGACGAGGGTGTAGACGGTGCCGTCGTCGAACTCGAAGCCGTAGATGTCGATGGCGTCGCCGTAGGCGTGGCGGGACAGCGTGTCGGTGTCGGCGATCACGCGGCAGTTGTAGGTGCCGATGTGCATCACCGCCGTGACGCCGTAGACCGCCACGTCGTCGATGGTGTCGACCAGGGCGTGGGCCATCTCGCAAGCGGCGAGCACGCGCTCGGTCTCCTCGCCCGTGTAGTAGAGGAGATCGACGCCGTGGACCGGAGACTTCAGGTAGACCGGATCCTCGACGTGACAGGTCAGGTCCGGGTGGGTCGAGGGGCTCGAGTCCGCTACGGTCGTGGGCTCGAAGGCCACCCCCCTGGTCGCGAGATCGAAGTAGCAGCCGGACAGCTCGCCCTCCTGACCGGGCATGCAGGCGAGGATCTCCGTGGAGGGCTCGTTGGCCCTGGCCTCGACGACGCAGCCGTAGTCATCGCGACAGCCGGACTCGGTGTAGGCGCCGAAGTCGCAGCGCGAGACGCAGCCGCCGTCCCCGATCGGCGCCGAACTCGGCAGGGCACCGGCCTCGACGCAGAAGGTCAGGGGGTAGCCGTCCTCGTCGGGGCAGAGGCGCTCGCAGTCCATCGAGCACATCCCACCCGGGAAGCCATCGGTCAGGCAGATGGCCCCATCGTAGGGGCAGTCCTCGACCGTCTCGCAGGGGCTGCCGATCCACCCGAGCAGCGAGTCGTCGGTGTCGCCCGTGTCGCCCGTGTCGTCGGTGTCGTCTCCGCTGTTGTACCCGGTGTCCGGGTCACGGCGGGGGCGATCGACGAAGCTCTTGGTTCGAAGGTCGGAGCAGGCCAGGGCGAGGAGCAGCACCCTTGAGCCATACCCCGTCAGGCGGACAGCTGCTGGGCTGCGCGCCACCTGGCCGGAGACTCTCCGACGTGGCGCTTGAAGGCCCGCGAGAAGGCTGCCTCCGAGGAGTAGCCCACGCGCTCGGCGACCTCCGCCAGCGCGGAGAGCCACTCGGCCGTCGGGCCACCCGCGGCCTCGAGGTGCAGGAGCGGGGGGAGCTGCGGAAGGAGGTGGCCGGCGGCGACGGAGGAGAAGCGGAAGGTGCCGCATTCGCCATCGACGCCTTCCGGACCGGCAAGCAGATGCTGGCCGCGCAGTAGCTCACCGCTGCCTGTACGGTGTCACATACCGTGGAGGTGTCGATGATCCATCTCTTGATGTCTACGGCCTTCGCCGGCTTCGGGGGGGCCGAGCTCGCCGTCATCGGAGAGAGCGACAGCGCCGGGGTCGAGCTCCTGCTCTCCGCCGAGGTCACCCCCTGGACCACCGGGACGGAGAAGCTCACCCTGGACTGGGCTCGAGCAGGCATCGACTGGGGGGCCCTGACCCTGGACGAGCGCTTCGACGGACTGGAGGTCGAGGCGCTGGCCGGGTCCGCGTCCTTCGGGAGCGGCTCGACCGGGGCGAGCTTTGGAGCTGGCCAGGTGATCTGGGACCCGGAGCTGGGCTTCGTCGAGATCGGCGTCGTGAGCGGCGGCATGGGCGGCACCTTGTTGAACCACCGCTTGCGCTGGGGGGTCGGCGGTGACCTCCACGGCCGCATCCAGAAGGAGAACTCCCTCTACCTGGGGCTGCCCTTGCAGGTTGGCTACACCCAGCCGCTGGCGAACCGCCCCTTCCTCGATGTCGGCCTGGTGCTGCGCCCGAGCTTCGGCCTGGTCGGCGACCAGCTCGGCGCCTTCGACGGAAGGCTCACCGCCGAAGCGGGTGTCCACGCCGTCGACGAGGAAGAAGCGAAGCTCGATGTCGTGCTCGCCTACGCGGGGCAGCTCGACACGGCGACGGACGCAGGCCGCCAGACCGTCAACCGACTGGGTATCGGGGCCCGCGCGCGCTTCTAGCTACGACTCGGGCCTCGTGGCGTCCTTCGGGACCCCAGTCCTCTTCTATGTGAACGATCTGCATATGTTGGAGCAGATCCCGGACCTCTGTGGGCTCCAGCAGGAAGCGTCGAGAGGGGCGCTCGTGACGCTCGAGGTTGGTGGTGGTGGGCTGCACGAAGACCAGCATCTCGCAGTCCAAAGCGGCAAAGACCGGGCGGTGGAGGAAGTGGTGGATCAACACCAGGTCCCAGGGACCGTCGGGCGGCCCGTGGACCTCGACGTCGCGCACAAGGGTCTGACATCGTACGTGTTTTTCGGCCAGCGCCAGACCCACGACGCTGCGGTCGCAGACCGTGACATCCAGCCCTCGAGCAGCCAGCCAGGCTGCGTTCCGCCCCGCTCCGCCTGCCAGGTCCAGGGCGGTCCCGCTCACCGGCAGCAGGTGCGCCACGCGATCGAGGAAGGCGCTGTGCTGCTGAAGCTCGTCGCCGCGCTCGGCCCAGATCCGGTCCCATCGATCCACGGCCGAAGGCTATCGCGGGGGCACTACGACGACGTCCGCGCGCGTCCCAGGGCCATCAGCGCCGGGACCAGCGTGATCGAGCCGAGCAGGCAGACGGGCAAGCCGATCAGCAGGACCCGTGACATGCCCTCGAGGCCGACGTGTCCCGAGAACAAGAAGAGCAACAGGAAGCTCGCGCAGGTCGTCGTCGTGGTCATCACGATGGCCTGCCCCACCCGAGCGGTGGCTTCATGGATCGGGAGGTCGGGCTGCTCGCGGATGCGGTGCACCACGTGGACGCCGTCGTCCACCCCGAGGCCGACGACCAGGGGCACCACGACCATCGTCATGACGTTGAAGCCCGGGCCGGTCCAGACAGGCACCAGCCAGGGTCGGTCCCCCTCCATCGTGACCTCGAGGGTGATGCCGATGCCCGCCGCCGAGGGGTCCAACTGCTGCACCCGGAGTCGCTCCAAGGTGGTCCTCGCTCCATCGAGTGAGGGGGGGCCCCGATCGACTGCCTGCTCCAGGATGCCGAGGAGCTCCAGGAACTGGTGCATCTGCTCCGTCTTCGGGCCCGCCAGAAACAGCATGTTCCGAGTCACGACCTGGCGCCGAGAGACGGCCTCGCGGGGCTCTGCGAGCACCGTGGCCCTCTCGTCCCAGTCTCCGTGGAACAGGTCCGCGAGGCGGTCGGCTCGCGAGAACAGCGTGTCGGACTCCAGAGCGGTGGAGAAGCTCCTCGCCTCCTCAACGCTCTCCGCCCGGAGCACCCAGGGGCCGGGGTTCACCCCGAAGAGCTCCTGGACACGGTCCGCGACCTCGAGCGCGGGCACGTCCCGAGAGAAGACCTTGGCCAGATCGGTCTCGTAGTGGAAGCGCGGGAAGCCGGCCACGGCCGCAGCCATCACCAGGGCACCCAACAAGAGCGTGAGCGCCGGTCGACGGGCCGAGGCCTTGGCGATGGGTCTCAACAGCGGCACGTGGAGCGGACCTCGGTGCTTGCCCGCTCCCCCGAGGAGCGCCCAGGCCGCTGGCAGCCAGGTGAGCATCAGGACCAGGCACAGGGCCAGCCCGACGAAGCCGCTCAGTCCGAGGTGTCGAGCCGTCGGGTCGTCGGCCAGCGCGACGATGCCGAAGGCCCCGGCGGTGGTCATCCCACCAACGACGACCCCCGGTCCGGAGCCCGCCCAGGCGGCCTCCACCGCCGCTGCCAGATCCCCGCGCTCGGCGAGCTCCTCTCGCGTGCGCACCATCAGGTGGAGAGCGAAGTCCACCCCCCAGGCCGAAGATCATGACCCCGTAGAAGGTCTCCATGAAGGTGATCTTCCCGGTGAGCCTGCCGACGATCCCCAGCGTGGTGCCAGAGGCCAGCACCATCGGCGCCGCCACCGACAGCAGGTGCAGGGGCCGCCGCTCCACCCACAACAACAGCGTCAGCACCAACAGCAGACTCAGAGGCGTGATGATCTGGACTCGCGACAGGGTGCGGGTCTGGTCCTGGTCCACCACCGCGGCGATGCCCCCGTAGCCATGGGTCACCTCGAAGGGCGCCAGCAGCTCGTCGGTGGCTTCCTGAATGGCAGCAAAGCCGACCTCTCCCAGCTCCGCGTCCACCGGGTCGTCGCGGAGCATGACCAGCACGAGCCTGGGCCCCTGCACGGGCTGGACCTGCTCGTCGAGGGCGACGGTGGCCAGGGCCGCCTCGTCCAGGGTCTCCTCCGAGCCCTCGATCAACAGGGGCATGCGATCGGCGAAGTTGAGCTCCTCCAGGACCGTCGCCACGAGGCAGGAGGGACGCGCGAGGGCTTCAGCGACTGGGTGGAGCGCTGGATGTCGGTGGAGCACGCCGAGAGGCTGTCGCGCCTGGGCCCCGAGCGGCTCTTGTGGCTCCAGGGCAAGGCTCGGGCGGACTCCTGGAGACCGGAGCTCCTGGGCGCCCTGGGCCGCGTGGAGCTCGAGGCCCCGCCGAACCGCACGGAGCTCATGGTGGGAGGCTCCGGGGCTCGCTGCCTGGGCTCGCTGGGTGCCGGCCAGGTGGATCGCTGGGGCCGCTTCAACTCCACGCAGCTGGAAGACGGAACGCTCCTGGTGGGCTCGGGGACCGCTGGGAACTTCTCGTCGAAGAGCGTCGGGTTGTAGAGGTCGTAGGGTTCGTCCCCAGTCACCATGCGGTACAGGGTCGCGGCCGCGGCGTAGAGGTCCGCTCGGTGGTCGGCGGCTTTGGCGTTCTCTCGCTGCTCGGGTGGCATGTAGGCGAAGGTGCCCATCGAGCGGCCCGTGCGGGTGTCGTTGTCGTGGCCGGCGACCTGGGCGATCCCGAAGTCAGTCACCTTCAGGACGTCGTCCTTGGCGATGAGCACGTTGGCGGGCTTGATGTCCCGGTGGACGATGCCGCTGTCGTGGGCGACTCACAGCCCCTCGAGGATGTCCAGCGTGCAGCCGACGGCCTGGCGCGGAGGGAGGGGACCCCGCGCCTGCGGGACCCCGAGGAGGCTGCCTCCGGCCACGCACTCCATGACCAGGAAAGGGGGCTCGTGGTCGACTCGGATGTCGAAGATCGTCACGAGGTTCTAGTGCTGGAGCCGCGCCATCGCGCGCGCCTCGCTGACGAAGCGCCGCCGGATCGCCGGGATCGCGAGCATCTGGGGGTTCAGGAGCTTGATGGCTCGCCGGACGTCGAGGTCGCGGTCGTGGGCAAGGAAGACGCTCGCCATCCCACCGGTTCCCAGGTGGGACTCGAGTCGGTATCGATCACCGGCGAGCGTGTGGTCCATGGGCCTCTGACGACTCGGTATTCATATCAGCCTCAGAACGAAGCAACGGCGGCCGATGTCGAGGGCGGACCCAAAAAACCGCCCTCCGGTTCCTTCTGCGCGTGCATCGCCGAGCAGCTCTCAGCGAAGGACGCGGAACCGTCGCTCCAGCAGGTCCTCTGGGCGGGAGCTCGGCCCCACGAAGACCTGGTACTCGCGGCGCTCGAGCCGCCAGTCCTGGAGCTCCGGGTCGAACCAGGCGAGCTCCGCCACCGCCACCTCGAGGCTGACCTCGACCCGCTCTGAAGCGGGAACGAGCACCTTGGTGAATGCGCGCAGGAGCTTCGGCGCCCGAGGCACGGGGAAGTCAGGGAAGCCGACATAGAGCTGGACGACCTCTCGAGCGTCCCGACTCCCCGTGTTCTCCAGGGTGACCGTGGCCCTCAGGGTGTCCTCGGGGCCGAGCTCGTCCTGCTCGAGGCGCAGGTCCCGGTAGACGAAGCTCGTGTAGGAGAGCCCGTGGCCGAAGGCCCAGGCCACGGGTCGGCCCTGGGCCTCGAAGCGGCTGTAGCCGTGCCAGAGGTCGTAGTCGGCGAACTCGCCGAAGGGGTCGAACTCCGGCAGATCCGACTCGTCCTCCGGCACGGTGAAGGGCAGCTTGCCGCTGGGGCAGAGGTCTCCGAAGAGCAAGGCTGCGACTGCGTCTCCGCCCTCCTGGCCAGGGTAGAAGGCGTGCAGGATGGCCCCGACCCGCTGCCGCCAGGGGGCCGTGATCGCGCTCCCACCGACGAGCACGACGACGGTCCGCGGGTTGCGCTCGGCCACCCCTTCGATGAGCGAGACGTCATCTGGCCGGAGACCGAGGGTCCTGCGATCCCCCCCGCCGCTGACCCCGGGTGGCTGCCAGGCGTCCGCGCCCTTGTTCGGGTCGAGGACGATGTACTCCCCCTCGTCTCGGTGGGTGAAGCCGACCACCACGACCGCGACGTCCACCTCGCCGGCTCGTTTGGGGTCCCGAAACAGCTCCACCCGGTCGTGACGCGCCTGGAGCCCCTCGAGCAGGGTCACCACACGCGAGCAGGGCACCCTGCTGCTGCCCACGTCTCCGGTGGCAGGCAGGGTCGCGAGCTTGCCGAAGACACCGACACGCAGATCCTCTGTCAGGGGCAGGGTCCCGTCGTTCTGCAGGAGCACGGCGCTCTGCTCGGCGACCTCGCGGGCCAGCTGGCGGTGCTCGTCGCAGCCGATGAGCTCCGGTCCCTCCGGGGGGGGCTCGGACAGGGCGTAGGGGAGCCGGGTCCGGAGCACCCGTCGAACGCAGGCGTCGACCTGCTCCTCGTCGAGCTCACCCTCGCGTACCGCGCGCTCCAGGTCGCTGCCGTAGTGCCAGCGGGCGGGCATCTCGACGTCCATCCCGGCGGTGATGCCACGCACTCCGTCCCGCACTCCCCAGATCCAATCCGAGGTGACGAAGCCCTCGTAGCCCCAGCGCTCTCGGAGGATGCTGCCGAGCAGCTCGCGGCTGTGGCCGCAGTGTTCGCCTCGCAGGCGGTTGTAGGCGCTCATGACGCTGGCGGCTTCGCTGACGACGACCTTGAAGTGGGGCAGGTAGACCTCGTGCAGCGCGCGGTCGTCAATGCGCACGTCGACCCGGAAGCGCGCGTTCTCGATGCTGTTGCAGGCCAGGTGCTTGACGCAGGCCATCACCCCCTGGCTCTGGATGCCTCGGGTCAGCGCCAACCCGAGCTGGCCCAGGTGGTGGGGGTCCTCGCCGTAGGTCTCCTGTGCCCGGCCCCAGCCGGGGTGGCGGAGCAGGTTGATGCAGACCGCGCCCGAGTAGTTGGCCCCGCCGGCCAGAGCCTCTCGTCCCATGACCTCGCCGACCCGCCGCTCCAACTCGACGTCCCAGCTGGCCCCTCGGGCCATGGTCACCGGGAAGGCGGTGGCTCCCTCCGCCGTGCTGACACCGCGAGGGCCATCGCTGAAGCCGAAGGGCGGGATGCCCAGCCGCTCGTTCTCGCCGCTGTAGACGATGGGAGCGGCCTTGCCGAAGACCACGACAGAGCGGAAGTAGCGAAACTCGAAGCGCCGGCGAGTGCAGTCCCCGCTGAGCTGCTCGAGCTTCTCAGAGAGGCTCATCTCGGCCAGGAGCCGCTCGACGAGGTCGGCCAGATCGTCGTGCGGCGGCAGGCGATCCCGGGTGGTGGTCAGGGGCCGCGCCGGGTTGTGGGCGTATAGGCGAGACGCCAACAAGAGAGCGGCGAGCAGGCCGAGGCCGAGTGCGAGCCAGGTCATGAAGTGGATATATGGCGGGGATGCACGAGCGTGCCCCGATCCGGCCTGACCTCGACCGATGGCCCATCCGAACGTGAACGAGTCTCCGAGAACGAGGACTCGAGTCGTGCCTGGGGGGGCTCACGCGCTCTCAGGAGACCGACGTAGGCACCGTCATTGAACGTCGTCGACACCCCCTCGTGGGCGAGCGTTCCCCCCGGCGAGAAGCCGATCTCTCCGCTCGCTCCCCCCCTCTCGTAGGGGCCGACGAGGGAATCGGTCCGAGCCTCGGCAAAGAGGCACAGCGCCTCCGCGGCGATGAGGCCCGCGCCGGCGATGAGGCCCGTGAACAGAGCGACGCGGCGGCGGGACCGAGGCATGGGTGGATGCTACCGCGGGCTCGATCAGGCGGCGGACCGGCGGTCCTGCGCTCTCGGGGGAGGTTGCCCGGAACGAGAACGCGGGGATGGTGCGCGCGAGAACGGCGGTTTCAGCTCTCATCCTGCCTATACGCATCGAGCCATGTATCCATCCGGTCATTGCCGTCCTGCGCGGCACTCCGAGCTGGCGCAGAGGCACCCGGTCGTCAACTCACGGCGGGGGGCCTCCTAGTCAGCCTTGAGCTCCGCACGCTGCCCGTACCTTGCGATCTCGTCGGCACCGAGGGCCTCGCCGGGAACAAGACGATAGTGGCGTTCCTTCTCGACACGAATCTCACCGTCCTGGATCGTCAGCAAGAACATGACGATGAGGTTGTCCTCGAGGAACTGCGCCGCAACGGGTTTGCACAAGACGTTCGGGAACGCCTCCGCGCAGTACGCGAAGTCCTGCTCGACTTGCACAATGCTGAGCTGGTCGTTGCCTCCCTTTTGGCTGGTATCTCTTCAACAATGACAACAACGACAGCTGTAAGTGGTGGGTGTCGGCAGGAGTCGCCGCCTTGGTTGTGAATGTGTTCGGCAGTTGGATCGTCAGCGACTTCAAGCAGGGTTACAACAGCTTCTTCATGGGATACAAATCCCTGAACACGGTGGTCATTGCGGGAATGATCTTTGTTCTGGCCCAAAAATGGGCCGAGAGCATCCCTAACGCACTCGACGGGGAAGGTCGGCTGACCGACCAGGGCATGGGGATATAAGGTTACTTCTTAGACGTTTGCGAGACGGAGGTTTGTGGTGATCGCATTGGAGTTCGGGGGGCGGGTAGAAGCCGAGCGGCTCCGCGCT
>DASCPX010000115.1:0-5421 GCA_036012755.1 Myxococcota bacterium
GTGCGGCGTGGACCGTGACGGCCCGGATGTAGTAGTAGATGCTCACCTCGTTGGTGATCGCCTCGGTGATGAGGCCAAGCCAATCCTCCTGCTCTGAGGCAGCCAGCTTCTCCACGAGCCCTCGGATGGCCTTCCGGGCCTTCTTCTGTCCGAGGAGGTTGATGTCAGCGGCCTTGGCGCGGGCCAGGAGGTCGATGGGCTCGGGCGCTGCGACCTCGGGCTCGGAAGCGACTTCTTCGCCCTGGTAGTCCTCGGGGACGGAGCCCTGATCCGGCAGGTTCACCTGAGGCTGCTGCATCGCCTGAGGCCGGAGCGGGATGCCGCTGGTCTGACCCGGCAGGATCACCTGGGGGCCCTGCTCGGTCTGGATGACCTGCGCCGTCCTGCCGTCCGGGAGCTGCGCCAGCCGGCGGCGACCCCGCTGCTGGATCTGCTGCTGCTGCTCAGACTTCGCCGAGAGCGCCGCCTTGCCCAGCTCTGCGATCGAGCCGAGCACCTTCGGGATGGCGTCGGACCAGCCGCCCTCGCCGCCGCCGCCGCCGAAGATCTTCTCCAGCAGCTCCGGGGTCTCCATGCCCAGGGACTCGACGATGCCCTGAAGCCCGCCGACACCACCGCTCTGGATCTTCTGGAGCTGAAGCATCCGCTCCTGGTGCTCGCGCCCCTGCTCCCGCTCCAGCTCCATCTGGCGCATGACCATCTCGTGCTGGCGGGTCCTGTCCTGGTTGGCGGCCTCGCGGGCCTCTCGCTCCAGGCCGTCCCGGCGAGTCTGCGCCGTATCTCGGGCCTCGCGGTCGAGGCGGCCCTGCTCGGACATCTTCTCCTGGTGCTCACGGGCACGCTGGGCATCGACGTCCATCTGCTTGAGCTTCAGCTCCATCTCGGCCTTGCGGGACTCCTCGGCCCGGCGGGACTCGTCCTTGCGGCGCTCGTCGTCCAAGCGCGCCTGCTCCGTCCGGCGGTTGGCAGCGTCTTCCCGCTCCTGCCGCTCCCGCTCCATGCGAAGCTGGAAGTCCTGTCGCTCTCGCTCGACTCGCTCGCGGTCGGCACGTTCACGCCGCTCGGCATCTTCGCGCTGCTGGGCCATCTTGCGGTCCCAGTCCTCTCGCTCAGCCCGACGCTTCTCGTCCAGCTCGACCCGCCAGCGCTCTCGCTCTTCCCGAGCGAGCTTCTCACGGCGCGCCAGCTCCAGCCGCTCGCGCTCGACGACGAGCTTGGCCTCATCCCGCTCACGCTCCCGACGTGTCTCGACCTCCGCCTCGCGCCGGCGGATCTCGTCCTGCCGAAGGGACTCCAGGCGCCTGGCCTCCTCGCGCTCGGTCTCCCGGCGGCGCTCGGCCTCCCGCTCCCGCTTCTCGGCCTCGACCCGAAGGGCCTCCAGCTCGAACTTCCGGGTCTCGGAGATGCGCGTGCGCTCCAGCTCCAGGCGCTCCTTCTCAGCCTGCAGGCGGCGGTCGGAGTCGGCAGCGTCCTTGGCGACACGACGGTCGGCTTCGGCCTGCTCAGCAAGCCGCTTCCGCTCGTTCTCGTCGCGCTCCTGGGACCGCTTCCTCTCCCACTCCTGACCCTCCGCGCGACGACGCTCTTCGGCATCCTGGCGCTGACGGTCGAAGTACTCGCGGTCCTGCTTCGCCCGGGCCTCGTCGGACTGCCGCAGGCGGTCGGCCTGGGCGGTCTGGGCAGCCTGCTGCTGAGAGAAGACCGTCGTGAGCGTCTGGATCAGCATGTTGCTGTGGCCCTTCTGGACCTCCAGCTGCTCCTGGGAGCGGGCCTTGTCCGTCTCCATCAACCGCTCGGTCATCTTCTGGACGACGTCGGAGGAGCGGTCCGCGATGGCGATGCGCTCCTGGTAGCGGGACTTCTCCTCGTCCCGGAGGCGCTCCCGCTCCTGCTCCAAGGTCTCCTGGAGAAGCTCGGTGCGGCGCTCTGCCGACTCGACCGCGTGCTCGAACATGCGGCCCATCTCTTCGGCGTAGGCTCCGCCGCCGTCGCCCTGGTTGATGAGGATGGGATCTCCGTTCGACATGCGTTCCTCGCGCTCCCGCCCCTTCTGCCGCCTGATGTGGACGACCTCTGCGTGGTGCTCGCTGAAGTTGAGGGTGAACTCCTTGCCCAGCTCCTTGCCTCGGATGTCCACTGGACGGAAGCGGAACTGGTACTTGCCATCACCCGGCTTGGGCATGGCGTCGTAGAACTTCCGCACCATGTCCTCTTCGGTCGCCTCGGCGTCGATGGCACCGAGAGCGACAGGGATGCCGTTCTCCCAGCGCCAGACCCGGTACTGGACAGCGGTCGGGAAGTTGGCCGCCTGGGCGTACAGCTTGGGGGAAGTGGCCCGCCCGAAGGACTCGGCGGTGTCCCCGAAGATGTCGCTCGTCTGGGAGCGAGACCCGATCAGCGGCGTCTCCCCGAAGGTGTCCACGTCGGGGTTGTTGAGATCCGCGATGTCCTCGTCGAAGTCGTCGTCGTCGCCGTCGTCCATCCCATAGGGGGGCGCCTCGGGGACGTAGCCGTCCTCCAGCTCGTCCTCCACACCAGCCGGAAGTGCGGCCCCTCCTGACGAGAGAGCTGAAGCGCCTCAGCGAGGTCGATTTCGTCACGTCGGGACATCGAGGCTCCTCCAGGGATTCTTCTGTCCCTCCTCTTAGGACCTCGCCCCGCGCCCGGCCAGCGGCGCGAGTGATAGACAGGATAAGATATTATCCAGTCCTCCCCCAGTGCCGGGCGGCACAAGCCCGCGTAGAACCTCAAGTACCCGAAAACACAGGAGGCTCCCCATGAGCAACAAGGACATGGCCAACCTGATGCGCTCTCGCGGGGTCCGGCCCCGACGCCGAGGCCGCAGAAAGCCAGAACCCCCCAAGCCCTCGACTCGACTGATGGACGCCTTCCGCGAGGTCCCGCCCGAAGAGGCGAAGAAGCAGGATAGTGTGTACCGGGTCCCTGACTCGTGGGAAGCGCCAAAGTCGGTGCAGAAGAAGTCGCTTCTCCTGCCTGGGGAGGAAGAAGCTCCCACGCTCAGACTCAAGCCGGGGCCAAAGAAGAAGGCAGAGCACAAGCGGCGGAAGACCGCCATCAGCATGTGCGTCAGCCCCGAGGAGGAGTTTTACCTGAGGAAGCACGCCCACGATGCCGGCATGACCTTCAGCGAGTGGGCGAGGATCGTGATGTTCAGGGCGATGAAGATGGAGATCCCGCCCCGGTCCTGACGTTGACACATTTCGCGGTCGGGTGTATAGATAGCAGGACGGCACCCCTCGGCCGTTCTACTCCTCATCCTCTTGGGAACCCCGCTTCGGACCTCGTCCAGGCGGGGTTTCCTCCGTCTGGGGATCGGTCCTTAGGGGACCGGAGACATTCGAGGCAGATCGGTGCTCTGCTCTGAAGGCCTCCTCTTGCCTGGGGCAAGGTCAGGGCTCGAAACAGGCGTCGACGGCCTCTCTCCACGCGCGGAAGGTGGCGATAGCCTCCTCCCCCAACCGGGCCTCGTCCTCTTCCAGCGCGCGGACAAGGCGCTTCTCCCTCTCGTTGTCCCATCCCCGGCGCTCTGCAAGCTCCCCTCGGGCGTGCTTCGTGTTGGCCCGAGCCTCCAGGTGAGCTTCTGTTGCCCTCTCCATGCGGCGCTTCAGCTTCCGGAGCTTGCGGGTCAACGGCGAGTCGTCCCCGACGGGCATCGGTCTACAGGACCCAGCGGTGCAGGCAGTTTCGGCACATCAGGGTCGTGCCCTTCGCAGGGGGCCAGGGCCTCCCGGCCAGCCTGTGCTCACCGTCGTGGCCGCAGGAGGGGCACGGCGGGTTGGGGTCGACGGGCTCTTCCGGCTCGGGCTCGGGCTCGGGCTCGGGCTCCGGCTCCGGCTCCTCTTCTTCCATAGGAGCATCCACAGGCTCCGGCTCCACAACCTCGGGCTCGTCCTCAGGGAGGTCGACGAAGTCGGCGGGGGGCACCATCGCCTCCACCTGGGCCTGGTGGCTGGCGATGCGGCAGTAGTCACGGCCGTTCGCCGTGCCGACAGAGCGGTTCTTGCAGGGGTTGCCAGAGCCGGTGACGGCATCACAGAGCGCGGTGGACATGGGGGTACTCCTGAAGTGTGAGGCAACCCTAACATCGGCTTGCCGGGCGGCACACTTCGGGAGTGCTACGCGCCTCAGCTGTCGGCACCTCCCGGAAGCAGGGTCAGCATCGGCTTGCCCTTGCCCGTCAGCGCTGGAGCTTCAGGCCGCTTCCCCCCGGGGAAGGGAGGGTCGCTGAGGTCGACGAAGCCCATCCTCTCCAGCTCCTCCAGCTCCACCAGCTGCTGCTCCGTGTCCGCAGGGTCGAGCCCATGCTCTACGGCCCAGTCCTGAAGCTGCCGTCCACAGATGGGCACGATCGCCGGAAGCTCGAAGCCCTCCTTCGGCGACCGCGCCTTCTCCATCCGGTGCTTCTTCAGGTAGCGACGGGCCACAGTCTTCTTGGTCCGCTTCTCCACCAGAGCATCCGTCTCGTTCAACATCTTGCGGAACTCCGGCCACCGCTCCGTCCCCAACATCGTCCACAGCTCGACCACAGCCCCCGTCGTGGACGACTCGCCATAGCCCTTGAAGGCGATGGCCAGGTCCTCCCACGCCCAAGACATGGCCTGCCGCTTGTCGGTGTCGGGGTGCCAGATGCTGAAGTCGATCCAGGCCGAGGCCAGGATCGAGAACTTCAGCTTCCTCAGAGATCGCAGAGCCACGTTGCTCCCCGTGCCCGCCACGTAGTCGTCGAGAGCCTTCTCGAACAGGTCGTAGCGGTACAGGTCCGTCTTCTTCATCTTCACTCCCACTGGATGGTGCCCGCCTTCGTGGACACCTGGTTGTTCGTCACGATGATCTTGCCGATGTCGGCACTCTCCTCACCCTGCCAGGTGACCTCGCCGTTCAGGACGTAGCCCCACGGCTTGAGGAAGTGCGCGATGAGGTACTCCAGCCACGCCACGTAGTCGTAGAACTTCTCGCCCCCATCCCAGGCGATATGGTCGTAGACCACCCCCTCCTCGCAGCGCTCCTCAGGGGAGGCGAGGCGAGCCGCGTTCCCCGACCCCAAGCTGGGCACCCACTGGCACCACAGCGACGGCTGCCCCGGCGGCGGGTCGTTGTAGTTCGTCACGTCGTCGGGTCGAGAGGAGAAGTCCCCCTGGCCGGCAAAGCCGCCCTCCCCGACGAAGTACGCCCCGTTCGGGCCCACAGGGAGGCCGGCAGCCTCCCGCTCCGGGTCGGCCCGCTTGGCCGTCTTGGCTGCGTCCCGCATCATCCGACGAGTGCCGGAGAAGCGGGCCAGGTAGGTGGCGTGCTGGGGAAGCAGGGGCTTGCCCAGCTTGAACGTCCCCTCGAAGTCGGTCGTGTAGCCCATGACTACACCCCCGCCCGGATGGAGCCGCCGGTCTTGAGCGCCTCCGACAG
>DASCPX010000116.1:0-1356 GCA_036012755.1 Myxococcota bacterium
ACAAATAAAAATTTAAAATTTATAAATTTTAAAAAAAAATTCCTCGATTTAAATTTTAAAAAAATTCTGCAAATAAAAATTAAAAACTGCAAAAACATTTCACAAAAATTATTTCTAAAATTAAATGAATTATATTTCAAGAAAAATATAATTGTTTTAAAATCAATTCAATAAATTTTATCGCTAATCTTCATCTCATGAATCATACCTTCCTCCCTACACACTGGGCAAACATTACCAAACTTATCCTCCTTATCTACATTATAGAGATGCAAACAAGTCATATTTATATAAGTCCACACCCTCTTCCTCTTTCTCCGATCTAACTTCACTGGTACATAGTACTTCTTCTTAGTACGAACCCCCTTTACCCACTCACAATCATGAGCCATCTCTCTCAACTCTCTCATATTAAGAGCATATTCCTCACAAATTTTCTTCATAGAGGTCTCACTATCTTCATACTTAATCTTAATATCATCTAACTGCGGATCAACTTGCTTAAGTTTCATAACATAGTCTCCCTTAATCCACTCACCTTCCTTAGCCATCTTAGATATCCTATATCGGCTGATGCAATATTTCTGACAGATATCACCAATCCTGGTGACCCTATCTTCATATAGAACTTTGATATCTTCCATTTTATTAATCTACAAGATTTTATTTTTAAATATCAATTTCATTTTTTCAAAAAAAGTTTTCTATTTTGAAAATAGAAAAATTGTTGACTTAAAAAAATATGTTGTCATAAACAAAATATATGTATGCCTTCTTTTATTACATATCATCCCCTACCTACGAAATTTCCTTCACAACCAAAGCTGAAGTCAGTCTAAATTTTATATGAAGATATCCATCACTATCTTCTATGATTTTTAAACCTCTCCTTAACTGATTACCATAAACTGATATAGTTTCCCCAGCAATCAACCTCTCAAAAAATTCAACGTCACCAATCTCAACTCTAATACCCTCTATATTGTCATATTCATCAGTGGTTCTAACACCCTTACATCTAAATTTCACTCTCTCACCAGAGTTAAATAACCCATAACTCTTAGGAGCTATAATATAGACTGTGTCAAAGTCTTCACCAACATCATCAGATAACTCTCCAAACTCTGAACCTATGAGAGCCTTCATACCTTCATACACAGAACTATTAACCAAAGCACTATCAGTATCCATATAATACACTGGGTACTTACTCAATATCTTATCAAACATCAATGACCTGGCATAACTATAGATAAAAGTCCCTATGAAGACAGGCTTAGTCTTACCACTAGGAAACAAATTCTCAGCCTTAAGATATAATAACTTACCTCCCATAGTATGAAACTCTACAGTGGA
>DASCPX010000117.1:0-13019 GCA_036012755.1 Myxococcota bacterium
TCGACTTGTGCATGGGAACGAGTTGGATCTCGACCCCGCGCGTTCGTACCGCCTTCTCCTCCCCTTTGCCGAGGCGCTGCCGGACGAGATGATCGCCCGCTTCAAGCAGACGCCGGGGGCCTGGGACTTCTACCAAGCCCAACCCAAGGGCTACCGCAAGCACACCCGGCAGTGGGTGACCAGCGCCAAGCGGGAGGCGACCCGGGCGCGGCGCCTGGCGACCTTGATCGACGACTCGGCCAATGGGCTACGGATCAAGCAGCTGCGCAAGGGCTAAACGGGCCCGCATGCGAACCCGGGCCGAGTAGACTCCAAACAGGAGGCGCCCATGTGGTGGTTTGCGGCCCTGGCGGCGTGCGGCATCTGGCAGGAGGGCCCGCCCTCTGTGGACACGGGGCCCGAGCCGGACACCTCGATCTCGGTTGGGGACGCGGACCAGGACGGCTGGCTGTGGGAGGACGACTGCGACGATGGCGACCCGGCGGTGTACCCAGGCGCGCCCGAGGACTGCGGGGATGGGGTGGACCAGGACTGTGACGGACGCATTGACTGCGAGGACGCAGACTGTGTCTCGGCCTGCACCGAAGACTGCAGCGTGACCGGCGACGAGGACGGCAACGGGTACGCGGACTGCATGGACGACGCCTGCTGGGGCGTGGGCGAGTGCGGCTGGCCCCAGGTCCAGGTCACGGGCGGCCACGTGGCGGTGCAGCGCGCGCAGTATCTGTACGTCGGCGGGCCCAGCCTGCGACACCACTACGCCAACTTCTTCCCGTCGGGCAGCGTGCAGCAGGGAGACCAGCGTTGCGATTGGTCGGGGCGCTTCTTCGCCAGCGTGAGCTGGTCCAGCACCCAGAAGGTGAGCAGCATGGCGCGGGTCAGCTCGTCGGTCTCCAGCGCCTGCCCCATCGCCCTGGAGGGGGGCTGGCTGCCGGCGCCCAGCAGCCTGACGTGGGACGCAGGGCAGGTGGATGTCCAAGGCCAAGCCTGGTACCGACCGGGTGCCCTGTACGGGACCAGCAGCACCACGTGGACCTGGGCCGAGCCCTATGGCAACAGCGGCTGGGGGGAGCTCCGGTCCTACAGCAGGCCGCTGCTGTCGGGGCAGGCCATCGGTCTCTAGCCGCTCACGGCGCCCGGCCCCTCAAAGAACACCGCCATCATGGCCGCCATGCGCGCGTCCTCGCCGGCCCGGTGGGCGTCCCCCAGCCAGGGAATGTCTCCGCCCGAGCGGTTGGCGTAGGCCACGGCCTTCTTGAGCGCCGGACCCCGCTTGCCGCCCATCACGGCCTTGGCGGTCTGCTGGATGTCCTGGCCCCGGGCCAGGCCGGTGCGGTCGAAGAAGTCCCAGGGGGCCCGGTCCAGGAACCAAAAGTCAAAGGACTGGTTGTAGGCCCGCACCTCGGACACCCCAAAGCGCTGCTGCACCTTGTCGATCCACGCGGCCAGCCGGGGGGCGGCTTGGTCGGCGTCCAGGCCCTCTCGGCACACGCGGTCCACGCTGATCTTGTGCACCTGCATGGCCCGCTGGGCTTGCCAGCTGGTCAGGTGGGACCGGGGCTGTCGCACAAAGAAGGAGATGGGCGAGACCACGCGCGCGTCTTCGGTGACCACCACGGCGCCGACCTCGATGATGCGGGCGCAGAAGCCCCCCCCGTTGTTGGGGAAGCCGGTGGTCTCTGTGTCCAACACCACGCAAGGGGTCATGGGCGGCTTCTATCACGCAGGGCGGCGTGCCGAGAATCCCCGGGCCTGACCACGTCAGCTGGGCAGGGCGAAGCTGCACGACCCCGAGACCTGGGTGTCGGGCTTGTCTCCCCGGTAGTGGTTGGGGTCCCGCGCCAGCGCCGTGAATCGCAGCAGCACCTGGCCGCCGCGCACCTCGAAGTGGGCGTCGATGTCCCACAGGCCCTCGTGCTCGAACACATACAGCCGCTGCCGCGCGTCCCGCTCCGCCAGGTAGGTCCACGGCACAATGACCTGGAAGTCGTCCAGCTCGGCCGGCTCCAGCGAGGGGACAGGCAGCCACAGGGTCAGGCTTGGGCTGGCCCATCCGCACTGGTCGCCCTCGGGGGCGGTGTCCACCGTGGCGGGTCCGCACCAAATGTCCACCGACAGCAGCGTGGGGGCGCCGCGGGCCACGTAGATCTCCACGCGCTCCACGGGGTGTTCCTGGGTGCCGCAGAAGCGCTGCAGGCGGAGTTGGTGCTTGGGGGAGTCGTTGGTGGCCATGCTCACTCCACTTGGACCACCACCCCCAAGCTCTCCACCCCGTGCTTGCCCGCAGCGCTGATGGCCCACGAGCCCGGCTCCATGGTCAGGGTGGTTTGGCTTGAGGGGAGGATGCGGTCAATGGTCCAGGCGCCTTGGTCTTGGGCGTACACCACCCACCAGCGGGCGTCTGCGTGGGCGAGCTGCTCCCCGCTCGAGGTCTTCATCTCCCACGTGAAGGGCTCGGTCTTCAAGGTGATGGAGGAGACCGCCCTCATCGAGCTGCTGGGCGAGGGCCACATGTTCTACGAGGCCAACGACGCCGTCGTCGCCGCCATGAAGCACAGGGCGGCGGTCGAGGACGGGCTGGCGACCGACGAAGAGGACTTCGGGCCGAGCGACGCGGTCGACTGACGGCCTTGCCGTTGCCGCCCTTGGCGCGGCGATGGGCCTGACTACTCGATGTATCCGGAGAGGTGAGGAATCACTGTCGGTTGCAGTCAGTGGAATCAGTCGGTGGGATCACAGTGTCCGGCCAGGTGACAAGGGCGTACTCAGTCCTCTTGTTGCAAATGATAATCATTTGCAATATGACCAGGGTGTGCTCTCCCTTCTACTGAACTCGGCCATCGCAGGTCCCTTCGCTCTCGAGGCGGATGGCTACGGCCAGGTGGACTTCGGGTGGCACGATTACGGTGCAGACCAGACGGGCCAGGGCGGCTCCCCGCCGGACAGCAGGCTGGTCTTCGACCAGACCCGTTTCGTGCTGGAGCTGGAGGGCGAGGCGGAAGGAGGCTGGGCCTTCGAGGCTGAACTGGAGGTCGAGCACGGAGGGACCGGCGCCGCGCTCGAGCTGGAATTCGAAGAGTTCGGCGAGTACGAAAACGAGGTCGAAGCCGGTGGCGAGGTGGTGCTCGAGCAGCTCTTCCTGGCGAAGAGCGTCGGCCCCCACGTGACGGTGAAGGCGGGACGCCTGTACGTCGCGTTTGGGCAGCTCTACACCGCCCATCGGCCGACGGATCTGGTCGCTCTACGCCGTCCAGAGGCCGAGATCACGGTGGTCCCCGCCACCTGGGACGAGATGGGCCTCTCGGTCGAACTCCGCCGCCCCTCTTTCGAGCTCACCGGGCAGGTGGTCAACAGCCTGGACTCCACCGGCTTCAGCTCCCAGAGCTGGGTGGCCAGCGGCCACCAGCGTCGCTTCGAGGAGGTGCGGGCCACCTCCCTCGCGGGCGTGTTCCGTGTTGACTTCGTCGCCGTTTCTGGTCTCGTGGCCGGGACCTCCGCCTGGTTCGGTGGCACGACCGGCAACCGCCCCAAGGCTGACATGGCCGGCGTCTTCGCCCCGCTGCTCCTGGTCGACGCCCACATCGCCCTGAACCGGGGGCCTCTGCGCGCCAACGGCGCCCTCATCTGGGGTTCGCTCTCCGAGGCGCCGCTCATCAGCGAGAAGAACCGCCGGCTTTCGAACAACCTGGACGTGCTGCGCAGCCCCGTCGCGAACCAGGGGCTCGCCGCCTGGGTCGAGGTGGGCGTCGACGTCCTCCCGGCAGGGGGCCACCGGCTGGAGCCGCACCTGCGCCTGCAGCGCTACGACACGATGTTCCGCACCGACGAGAGCATCTTCGACAATCCGCGCTTCGAGCGAACGGTTTCGACCGCTGGCCTCGCCTACTCCACCCGCGACACCGTCGCCGTCAGCCTGGACGCACAGCGCCGCGTGCTGGGTTCGGACGAGTTCCGCCCGGAGCACTCCGTGCTGCTGTCGTTCGGCTTCATCTACCAAACAAGGACCTCCTGATGACTCTCATGTTGCTCGCCTGCACCAACCCCACGGACAGCCAGATCGCCTTCGATGACTTCGAGGCCTCCGAGGCCATCGCCCAGGACTTCGCCTGGGAGGTGGTCGTCGCTGACTACGAGCTGCTCGCGGACCGCCTTGGCTTGCTGGAAGAGGCCGTACTCACCCTGCAGGCCGACCCCGCCCAGGCCAACCTGGAGGCCTCCCAGCAGGCCTGGATCAGCGCCCGCGAGCCCTGGGAGCTGAGCGAAGGTTTCCTCTTCGGTCCCGTGGACGCTGGCGGCTATGACCCCGCCCTGGACTCCTGGCCGGTCAACCGCACCGACCTGGACGCCGTGCTGGCCAGCGACGACGTGCTCACCCAGGAGTACGTGAGCAATCTGGACCCGACCCTGAAGGGCTTCCACACCGCCGAGTACCTGCTCTTCGGCGTTGACAGCGGCCGCACCGCGGACGACCTGAGCGACCGCGAGCTCGAGTACCTTGTCGCCGTCACGGCCGAGATGGCCTCCATCGGTGACCTGCTCGCAAGAGAGTGGACAAACAACGGCTACGCCGAGCTGGTCGCCACCGCCGGGGCCCTGGACAACACGGTCTACACCTCGCGCCAGTCCCTTGGCGAGGAGATGGTACGCGGCATGATCGGCATCCTGGACGAGGTCGCCAACGGCAAGATCGCCGACCCCTACGACGAGGCCGACACCACGCTGGTGGAGAGCCAGTTCAGCTTCAACTCGCTGGCCGACTTCTCGGACAACATCCGCAGCGTGCAGAACGTCTACACCGGCGACCTGCCGCAGGGCGGGACCGAGGGTGACGGCCTGGACCTGTACGTGGCCGAGGTCGACCCCGAGCTCGACGCCCGGGTGCAGCAGGAGCTGATGGCCAGTCTGGCCGCCCTCGAGGCCATCGAGGGCCCCTTCCGTGACGCCATCCTTGACCCCGACTCTGCCGACGACATCGAGGCGGCACAGGAAGCCATCCGGACCACCCAGACCACCATGGAGCAGGACCTCCTGCGCCTATTCACCAACTGAGGTCGACCATGCTCCTCCTGGCGCTGGGCTGCACACCCGAGACCGAGCCTCTCGAGCCCCCGCTTGCAGGCGGAGAGACGACGCTGGCCGACACCACCTACACGGCCTTCGAGAACCCGGCGCCGAACCTCTCCGATGAAGCCTTCGACCAGCACCTGGACGGCGACGTCCAGTTCGAGGCCACCTTCGTATCGGCGCCGGCGACGATCAACCCCGGGCTGGGTCCCTTCTACAACAGCCGCGCGTGCAACCTCTGCCACCTTCGGGATGGCGGCGGGCTGCCGGTGGTCGGCGACTCCCTCGCCGGCACCCAGCTGGTGGTGCGCGTCGCCCAGGGCGGCGAGGAGCCCGTTCCCTGGTGGGGAGTCGCTCCCGTGCCGGGGCTGGGCCTGCAGGTCCAGGACCACGCCATCTACGGCCAGGAGGCCCCCGCGACCGTACACCTGGAGCCGGTCTACCAGGACGTGACCTTCCCCGCGGATGGCGCGACCGAGATCCTGCGCCGCTGGGACGTCAGCGTGGTGCTGCAGGACGGCTCCGAGCTGGGCTTCGACCTGCAGATCTCACCGCGGCTGCCTCCGCCGGTCTTCGGCCTGGGGCTGCTCGAGGCCATCAGCCCCGCCACGCTGGAGGCGATGGCCGACCCCGACGACGCGGACGGTGACGGCATCTCTGGACGCGTGAACCACGTGTGGAGCGAGGAGGCGGGCTCCTACGTCGTGGGCCGCTTCGGCTGGAAAGCCAGTCAGCCCACCCTGCTCCAACAGGCGGGGGTCGACTACCTGCTGTCGATGGGCGTGACGAACCCCCTCTACCCGGAGGGCGGCGAACCCGAGATCGACGACGTCGTGCTGGAGGACTCCGCCTTCTACACGGCCACCCTGGCCGTGCCGATGCGGCGGAACTGGGACGACGAGCAAGTGCTGGCGGGCGAGGAGCTCTTCTTCGACATCGGCTGCGAGAGCTGCCACACCTCCACCCTGGTCACCGGCGACCACGAGATCGCCGCGGTCTCGAACCAGACCATCCACCCCTACACCGACCTGCTGCTGCACAACATGGGCATGGGTCTGGCGGACAGCCGCGAGTCCTTCGAGGCGACGGGGACCGAGTGGCGCACGCCGCCGCTGTGGGGCATCGGCCTGACCTCCCGTGTGCTCGGGGACGCGGCCTACCTGCATGATGGGCGAGCCGAGACCCTGGAGGCTGCCATCCTGTGGCACGGTGGCGAGGCCGAGCTCAGCAAGGAGGCCTTCCGCGAGTACTCCGCCACCGACCGCGCTGCACTCATCGCCTTCCTCGAGTCGCTGTGACGCTGCTGATGCTGGTGGCCTGCGGGCCGATGGACGCCCAGGAGAGCTTCGAGCTCGAGGTCGTCCCGGTCTTCGAGGCGAGCTGCGCGTCGACCACCTGCCACGGCGTCGCCGCAGACGCCGAAGCCAGCGGACAGGTCATCGCCTGGGACACCTTCGTCTTCGAGGTGGACGGGGGGCGCATCGTGGACTCCGAGCAGGCCCGGGAGGCAGCGCGCCGCGCCATCAACACCGTCGAGGACCCGGCGTTTTCCTCGCTGCTCCGCAAGCCGCTGTCCGTCGAGCAGGGAGGCCTCCCGCACTACGGCTACGCCAACTTCACCGGGCCCGAGGACCCCGTGTACCAGGCGGTCGCCCGGTGGATCGAGCGGGAGGACCATGGCGGCGAGGATCCCGAGCCGCTGGACGAGCTCGAGCAGCAGTTCGCCGACACCGTGCAGCCCGCCCTGGTCGAGGGCACCTGCTTGAGCAGCGGCTGCCACGGCCTGGGGGCGGGAGGCGTCCCCTACGCCCTGGACGTGGGCTACGGCGGCGCGTTCTCGATCGAGGCCACCCGGCACAACTACGAGGAGTCCCTGGAGCAGCTGTCACTGCACGGCTTCCCGGACCAGTCGCGGCTGCTGCGCAAGTCCCAGGCGATGGACCGCGGCGTCGCCCACAAGGGCACCAACTTCGACTTCTTCACCGACGCTGGCGAGCACGCGATCCGGGAGTGGGCCTGCGCCGAGCGCCTGGCCCGGACCGGCCAGGGCTGTGCCGTTGGGCTGCCGATGAGCGGCCTGGTCTTCGTCGGAGGCCCCGTGGAGCCGGAGCACGCCTTCGAGCTCGAAGGCTACGTCCCCGGCAGCGACCTGTACCTGGCCACCGTGGGCGAGCAGGGGGTCACGGCCCTCGAGAACCTGA
Source organism: Myxococcota bacterium (assembly GCA_036012755.1). Taxonomy (GTDB): domain Bacteria; phylum Myxococcota_A; class UBA796; order UBA796; family CAJQPC01; genus JAAESX01. Next base: position 7,266 of record DASCPX010000117.1, read on the forward strand.
CAGAGGAGCTGCACGAGCAGCCCGCCGACGTCCGCGACCCCGCCGTGTCTCCCGATGGCTCCGAGCTGCTGTTCACCATGCGCCGGCAGGACGACGAGGGCCACAGCCTGTACTGGATGGACCTGGCCACCCGCGAGGTCACGCGCCTCACCGATGCGCCGGGCAGCGACCGGGACCCCACCTGGGGCGCAGGGCGAACCATCTGGTTCGTGTCCACCCGGCGCGGCCTGCTGGACGACTCGGGCCAGCGCGCCGACGCGGACCTCTTCAGCCTGGACCTGGACACCGGCGCGCTCCGCCGCTGGACCTCAACCCCCCACACCGAGCGAAAGCCCGGCTGGTACGACATCGGCCCCAATGGCGGCGAGATCAGCGTCAGCACGCTGCGCGAGGTGGTGCCCGGAGAGGCCCGCGCCCACCCCTTCCGCTTCCCGCCGAACCTCTCCACCGAGTACCACCAACACTTCGGCGTCTCGCCAGGGCCAGACCTCTTCTACGACATGCGCGAGACCGCGGATGGCCGCTACGTGGCCATCGTGGGGGACCTGGCCAACGCCTGGCCCGCCGGCCAACTGGGGGTCGTGGACCGCAACCTGGGGCCGGAGATCAACGACGGGGCCGAGCCCGCGTTCCAGCTCTACCTTCCGCCGCTGACCCTGATGGACGAGGACTCCTCGCCCTGGGGCGGCACCGCCTGGCGTGACCCGGCGCCGCTGGCCGACGGCCGGCTGCTCGCGGCGGCCAGCGCCGAGCCGGTGGACCTGAGCGACCCCGAGGCCACCCCGCGCTTCCGGATCGAACTGGTGGGCTTCACCGAGGCCCTCGACGGGAGCGGTCCGGTCATGACCGAGCGCGAGGTGCTGGTGGAGCTCGAGGGCCTGTCTGCGTTCGACCCGGAGCCCATCTGGCACCACGCCCCCCACCGAAGCGAAGGGCAGCACCAGCCAGAAGGTGACACCGGTCTGTTCCTGCACCACGGCCTGCCCCTGGTGGACGCGCTGCTGGGCGCCCTGGCCCCGAGCGGCGCACGCCTTCCCCGCCACGACATCGTGGGCGTCCGGCTGGTCGAGGCGCTGCCCACGACCTGGCTGGACCGCACCCCGCTCGCTCCGGAGGAGACCCGGCATGGCCAGCTGGAGGCCACCAGCGCCGGGCTGGTCCGGCACCCGCCGGCGCGCATTCTGGCCGAGATCCCGCTCGCCGCCGACGGCAGCTTCACGGCACGGGTCCCCGCGGACGTGCCCTTCCGCCTGCAGGCCCTCGACCAGGACGGCATGGCCATCGGCACAATGCACAACCGCTGGTACGAGGTCGCGGCGGGGCAGGTCGTCATCCAGGGCCTGACGGTGCAGCACGGCTCGGAGCGCTACGGCTCGCTCTGCGCGTCCTGCCACGGGAACCTGGACGGGGACGACGGCGCCCCTGCCCTGGCTGAGCCCGACATCATGACGGGCGCCTCGCTCACCCTGAGCCGCTACGAGAACCAGGACCCGCGCCGCCCCATCGAGCCCGAACCGGTCGGCGACGACCTGCTCGAGGTCGACTTCGTGCGGGACGTCCAGCCGGTGCTGGTCGAGCGCTGCTCAAGCTGCCACGGTCCCCCTTCCCCCGCCGGTGGCCTCAGCCTGACCGCCACGTCGACGCTGTGGTTCTCCGACGCCTACGAGAGCCTCCTGGCCCCCGGAGAGCGCTCCGGCGGCGGCTTCGACTACGTGGACGGGGACGCGGGCATGGCCTCGAACAGCCTGCTGGTCGAGGTTCTGAGCGGGGAAGAGCTGTCAGCGCCCGGCAGCTTCGACGGACCGGACCACGTCGAGCACCTCAGCGGAGAGGAGCTCTTGCTGGTCATCCGCTGGGTCGACCTGGGCGCAACCTGGGAGGGCACCCGATGACCCTGCTCTTGCTGGCCTGTGCGATAGAGCCCGGCACGATGGACCTGCCTCTGGGCGACCTCGAGCGCTTCGAGCAGGACGTCCAGCCCGTGCTGGTCCCGACCTGCAGCAGCCCCTCCTGCCACGGCGACGCGTCCCGCCCATTCGAGCTCTACGGCGTGCACCAGCACCGCGCCGACCCGGACGAGGTGTATCTGGACACCCCCCTCCGCGACGACGAGGTCTGGCACAACTTCGTTCGGCTCTCGGCCCTCAACACCGGCCTGGTCGAGGCCGAACTCAGCCTGGCGCTGGCCAAGCCCCTGGACCCCGACGCCGGAGGCGTGCCCCACGAAGGCGGCGCCTGGTTCTCCACCACCGACGACTGGGACTACCTGCTGCTGCACGCCTGGATCGAAGACTCCCTGGAGGAACCATGATCGCCCTGCTCAGTCTGGGCCTGCTCGCCGCGCCCATCAAGGCCCCGCCCGAGACCGCCGCGCTCTACGCCCTCACCCCCGACCACGAGGGCCCGCTGCTGGTGAACTTCTGGGCCAGCTGGTGCTCGCCCTGCGCCGCCGAGCTGCCCCTGCTCGCCCACCTGGACGACGAGGTGGATGACCTGCGAGTGGTGCTGGTGAACATCGACCACCAGCGGCGTCGGGCCGAGGCCATGGTCCGCCGGCTGGAGCTGGACCTGCCTGTGATCTACGACACCGACGGCGAGCTCACCCGAGCATTCGACCCGGCGGCCCTGCCGTCGAGCTGGCTGCTCGTCGAGGGAGAGGTGCGACAGGTCTACGAGGGAGTCATCGAGATCGAGCAGGTCCGCCGCGACGTGGAGGCGCTGTGATCCTGTTCCTCTGGCTGGCCTGCGTGCCGCTGAGGCCCTACGAGCGTGCGCAGCTGCAGGCGCGGCTGATGGCGGAGCCGCTGGAGGACCTCGAGGGTGGCGCCGACGCCCACGTGCTGGCCGCGCGCGAGTTCGCCACCGGCGCGGCGGTGACCAAGGGGTCGGCCTGCGGATGCAATTGATCCTTCTGGGGCTTGCCACGGCGGGCGAGGTCGCCACCCGGGTCGACGTCTACGACGACGGCTGGGTCGAGGTGGTGATGCCCGCCGTGTCCGTGTCCGTGGACCAGGACCATGGGACGGTCGGCGCTACCTGGACCGCCGACATCCTGAGCGGCGCCACCACCCAGCTCGACGCGGACCTGGTGAGTTCCGCGACGACCTACAGCGAGACGCGGCACCAGTTGGACGTGCAGGGCCTGACGCGGCGGCACGACTGGCAGCTCGGCGCTGGCCTCAGCGAGAGCCGGGAGCCCGATCACCGGTCGCACAGCGGAGGGGTCGAGCTGAGCCGCGAGCTCTTCGAGAGCATGAGCACCGTCAGCGTGGGCTACGGACTGAGCGTGCAGCGCGGCGGGCGCGTCGACCAGGAGCAGGCGTGGCAGCGCTCGGTGGAGCACGCCATGGACCTGACCTGGACCCAGATCCTGGGCCGGCGCACCGTGATGAGCGTGCTGGTGTACGGCGCGATGGCGCGCTGCGGCGAGCAGCTGGGCTGCTACGCGAACGCCTACCGGTTCGTGCCCCTGGAGAAGGGCCTGGTGGTGCCCGAGCGCAACCCCCACCAGCTCGGTCGAGCGGCGGCCGCCCTGCGCTTCGCCCAGGCCCTGGGCAACCGGGCGGCGCTGCTCGGCGGCTACCGCTTCTACCAGGACACCTGGGAGGTGCGGGCGCACACCGCGGACCTCACCGCCAGGCTGCTGGTGATGGACGAGCGCTTGATGCTCAGCGGGACCGGGCGCTACAGCAACCAGAGCGGGGCCTCGTTCGGCGCCTCGCCGCAGGTGGCCGACCTGGCCGTCCCCGGGTGGCGCTCCGCCGACCGTGAGCTCTCCGGCTTCGTCAGCCAGCACGCGGGTCTGCGCGCCGAGTGGTCCTTCTTCGGGGTCGGACCGTGGCTCCGTCTCGGCGTCTCGGCCAGGGGAGCCCGCATGTGGACGACCTACCTGGAAGGGAGTGAGCGGGCTGCCTGGATGGTCGGTGTGGGGCTCACGGGTGAGCGTTAGCCTGTGGGTCGCCACCGCGTGGGCCTCGTGGGCGACGGTCTCGACCGAGGCCATGTCCACCCGCGTCGACCTGAGCCTGCCCGCCGAAGACGCCGAGAAGGCGGAGCTCGCCTGGGAGGTCTTCGCCACGGTCGAGGCCCAGGCCAACGAGTGGCGCGAGGACTCCCCCATCGGCCGTGTCAATGCCCGGGCTCCCCAGGCCGTAGTCGTGCCCGAGGACGTCTTCGCCCTGGTCCAGAGGGGGGTCGAACTGGGCGCCCTCACCGGCGGCGCCTTCGACATCTCCTGGGCGGCGCTCTGGGGCTTGTGGGACTTTTCCACCCCCGGGCCCGTTCCAGACGCCAGAGAGTGCGCCCGCCGCGCTGCCCAGGTGGACTACACCCGGATCGAGCTGGACCCCGAGCAGCTCACGGTGCGGCTGCCCGAGGGCATGAAGATCGGCCTGGGCGGGCTGGCCAAAGGCCACGCCCTGGACCGGGCCGCCGCAGCCCTGCGCGCCGCCGGAGTGCGCGACTTCGCCCTTTCGGCCGGCGGGCAGGTGCTCGCCAGCGGCGAGAAGGACGGCCGCCCCTGGCGGGTCGGCGTGCGGGACCCTCGCGGCGCCCCAGACGACTACTTCGCGTTGCTCGACGCCAGCAACACCTCCGTGTCCACCAGCGGCGACTACGAGCGGTACTTCGAGCACGACGGCGTGCGCTACCACCACATCCTGGACCCGCGCACCGGCCTCCCAGCCCGCGGGTTGCGCTCCGCGACGGTGGTGAGCGCGGACGCCACGCTGGCGGACGCGCTGGCCACCGCCCTGATGGTCCTCGGCCGCGACGAGGGCCTCCGGCTGGTCGCTGAGCTGAAGGGGACGGAAGCGGTCGTGGTGGATGACCATGGGCGGGTCTTCTCCACTGACGGGCTCCAGCTCACCCTGGCCCACGCCCCCCTACCCTGAAGCTCCTGGCGATCCGGAGTCCTTCAATGGGCCGTACACGATGCGAGGCCTGACGAGGCGCTTCCCGGGGCACGTCAGGGACGGCCTGGGAAGGTCTGGGACGGGTCCCCCTACTCGATGTATCCGGTGAGTTGAGGAATCACCATGGGTTGCGGCTCCTGGGATCAGTTGGTGGGATCACTTTGTACCAGAGCGCCGCGCGTCCGCCGTTGGCGAAGGGGCGGCTGGAGGAGAACCCGGATGGCACCCTGCGGCTTCATCTGAAGCGTCCGTGGTCGGACGGCACGGTCGCGTTCACCTTCAGCGCGGCGGAGTTCGTCGAGCGACTCGCTGCGCTGATCCCGCCTCCGCACAAGAACCAGGTGATTTATCATGGGGTGCTGGCGCCTCGGGCTGCCTGGCGGCAGCAGGTGGTGCCGCGTCCACTTCGCATCACGGATGCGCAGCGCAAGCGTCGGGTAGCCGATGTGCTGACGCGGACGCCGAGCCGCGCGGACAGGCCCAGGTGGACACCCTGGCGGCAGCTGCTGGAGCGGACGTTTGGCGCTGATGGGTTCGGGTGTCCGAACTGCTTTCAGCGGATGCGGCTTCGTGCGGTTGTGATGCCGCCCGCGACGCTTCGTGTGATCGAGGGCCTCCAGGCGGCGAGTCGCGCGCCTCCTGGGGAGCGGGGGGCTGGCTGACGCCGCAGGACCGCCTGTTGGTGGGCACACCTGCGTCCCGCTCTCAGGGGCGGGGGCGTTTTCGGGTCAGGTGAGGGCGAAAGCGCTCACGAAGGGGTGGACCCGGGTGAAAAAACCAGCGTCGCGCACCGAAGATCGCCAGGGGCATAGGTTGAAAAGTGGTCTAATGCTGCCTATCC
>DASCPX010000118.1:0-2222 GCA_036012755.1 Myxococcota bacterium
GGTATGTGCGGAGACGGTCGGGCGGATTGCGACGACACGCGGGCCAGTGACCATCCTGGAGCCGAAGAGCAGTGCGATGGGAGGGACAACGACTGCAGCGGCATCGCCGATGATGGTCTCGACGCATGCAACCCAGGGAACCGGTCGCCGATCATTGACGACGGTGGCGGACCGGGACTGCATTTCTTGGCCGGCCACCAGAGCGAAGGAAGATTCAGCGCCTCGGATCCCGACCCTGGCGATCAGCTCACCTGGACCTTAGTGAGGGCACCAGAGGGCATGACCATTGAGGTGGACACCGGAAGCGTCTCGTGGGCCGCAACCTCGGAACAGCAGGGTCGGCATGAGTACGGCATTGAGGTTGCGGACGGGTTCGGCGCCGTGTCGCCGCTAGCCCTGCGCGAGGCGCTGGTGTGGAAGGACGACGACGGCGACGGATGGTGCGAGACGGAGGTGGACGCCGTGGAGGTGCCCGACGACTTCTGCGCCAACGGGCCCCGACCTCCCATCACTACTTGGTCGGTCTTGCGTCCCGGTCCCGGATTTGATCGACAGATGGAATGGACCCCACCGGATTCGCCTCTGTCTGCCGAGACGTGCCGTCGTTCTCGGCTTACGTGTTCAAGGGCCTCGTCTTCACCAGGACGTTGAACAACCTGGGGCTCTGTCTTCGTGCGCGGCTCCTGGATGCTCGGCGGAAGACCCATCAGCCGGCGGGGGCGATGCTCGCTCCGAGGCGCGAGGATGCCGACGCCGTTCGGCAGCGCCTCAACCGGGCGACGCTGGCCGAGTGGTCCGATGTGGCCGTCATCGACCGGCTTGGTCCGCTCGCGGTGGCAGCTGCGACATGGGCAGCCACATCTCGGCCGCCGCCGAGTCGCCGCGCATCGCGTCGGCCTCATGCCAGTACCCGAGGTCGGACAGGCCGTCGTAGCCCTGCCAGCCGTCTTCGCTTTCTGCTTGCCCTCGACGAGCAGCGAAGCTCACCGATGGCCCGGCAGAAGTGCAACGGTACCGGCGGGTGTCCGACGTTTGGACACCTGTCGGCCTGCGCTGCACGCACTGTGGCGAGTCGCTACACCCGGCCCTCCCCCGGGGCGTCGGTCTCTGGCCGATCTGCCAGGCCGCGCCTGCCTGATCGCGGTCCGGTCCACCGCCTTCGTCGTCCGGCCCGGCACGTGCTCCCACCGGCCCTGTGCGACCTGTGCCCCGCGTGTTCGAGGCCGCCTACGTGCCCGAGCCGCCGACGCGGCCGCGGTACCGCCGCAGGGATCCGGAATCGACGACCCTGCACACGGCGATCCGCACGCACCTCGAGCCGTTCGTGGAGCACCTGCGCCGCGAGGGCGGCGCCCTGCCCGACTTCGTGCTCCGGGAGCTGCGCGCCTACCTGCGGTGCGGAGTGCTGGCCCACGGTTTCCAGCGTCTTGCATGTAACGGCTGTGGCGGGGCCCGTCTGGTCGGCTTCAGCTGCGGCGCTCGTACCGTATGTCCCTCGTGCGGAGGCAGGCGCATGGCCGACCTGGCCGCGCACCTCGTCGACCGCGTCCTGCCCTGGGTTCCGATCCGCCAGTGGGTCCTGTCTCTGCCCTGGAACCTGCGCCTGCTCGTCGCCTACGACCACGACCTGCTGCTCGACTGCCACCGCGCGCTGGTTCGTTCCCTGACCTGCTGGCAAAGGCGCCGCGCCCGGGTCGCCGGCATCGCCGACGCGCGCTGCGGCGCGGTGGCCCAGATCCAACGGTTCTCCGCGGACCTGTCGCTCAATCCGCACCTGCATCTTCTGACATTCGACGGGTGCTTCCACCGCCCAGACCCGCACGGTCCGCCGGTCTTCCGACGCCTCCCACCGCCCAGCGACGCGGACGTGTGCGCGGTGGTGCAGGGCGTGGCGCGTCGCATGCACCGGGCGCTGGTCCGTCGCGGCATCGACCCGCACGACCGGCGGCGGCTGCAGACCGCGGCCGCCGACCTCGGCGAGGACGAGCCGGTGCTCGCCCACCTGGCCGCCGCGTCCGCCCAAGGCCGTCTGGCGGTCGGCCGCCACGCGGGCCTTCGCCCGGCCACCTTGGGCGTCGTCCCGCCCCCCGACGGCGCCCGGCGCCCGCCGCAGGCCCGCTCGCGCGCACGGCAGTGCGCCGAGGCCGACGGCTACAACCTGCACGCCGCTGTGTCGGTCAGAGACGACCAGCGGGATCGCCTCGAACACCTCTGCCGGTACC
>DASCPX010000119.1:0-31859 GCA_036012755.1 Myxococcota bacterium
AAGGGCGGCGGCTCCAAGGGCGGCGGCTCCAAGGGCGGCGGCTCCAAGGGCGGCGGCTCCAAGGGCGGCGGCTCCAAGGGTGGTGGCTCCAAGGGTGGCGCAAAGGCCGGCGGCAAGCCGAGCAGCCCCAAGAGCGGGCGGTAGGCCATGTCGGGTTCCAACCGCTCCAGCGCTGCTGGATTCGAAGTCACTGTCGGCGGCAAGACGTACAAGCAGGCTGCCGACCCGGGAACGAAGGGCGTTCAGCGCCTCACGATCGAAGACCACGTCGACATGGTCGACATGCTCACCCTTCGAATGGGAGGCACGGAAGGCCAGGCCACCTGGGACTGGAGCATCGGCGACGATGTGACGGCCAAGATCGGTGAAGGAAGCAAGGAGCTCTTCAAGGGTCAGATCGTCGCGATCGAGCCCAGCTACCAGGTCGAGGGCATCAGCCAGTGCAACATTCGCTGCCTCGACCCGATGCACAAGCTCGGGCGAGGTCGGATGACCCGCTTCTTCGAGGACAAGAAGGACTCCGACGTCGTCTCCAAGGTCGCCGCCGCCGCTGGCGTGCCGGTGGGGACCTGCGAGGCCAGCGAAGAGACCCACCCCTACATCCTGCAGCGCAACGAGAGCAACGTCGCGTTCCTGAAGCGGCTCGCCGCGCGGAACAACTACCTGCTGCGCATGGAGGACGGAAGCCTGGTCTTCAAGAAGGCCCAGTTCTCGGGTTCGGTGTTCACCCTGGAGATGGGTGACAACCTGCGGAGCCTGCGTCTGTCCTTCAACACGGTGGACCAGGTCCAGAAGGTCGTGGTCCGCGGCTGGGACATCATGACGAAGGAGCCCATCGTCGGCGAGGCCGACAGCGGCAAGGTCGACAAGATCGGCACCGGCGAGCTCGGCTGCGACATGGCGAGCCAGTTTGGCGACTCCACGGCCTACGTCACCGACGTCCCGGTCTTCTCCCAGGGCGCCGCCAACCTCATCGCGAAGGTCGAGATGAACCGCCTCGCCCGGCAGTTCGCGCGAGGCAGCGCGACCATCCAGGGCGATGACAGCGTGCGCGCCGGGAACATGATCTCGATCGCCGGACTTCAGACAGGCGTCAACGGCGACTACTACGTGCTCGCGAGCCGGCACATCATCAGCAACCGCACGGGCTACTCGACCGAGTTCACCTTCTGCGGGACCTCCTACGGGGCCTGAGTCTGCAGCCGCCGGGTCGGCCCTCGCTGATCCGACCCGCCGTCCTGTAGAATCTGCCACCGTTCGGCCGGGCACGGCCGAAGCTCGTGTGGAGCGGAAGATGTCGAAGCGCAAGGACTACCTGGGCACCGGATGGGCGTTCCCGTTCGGGTTCGCGTCCAGCACCGGCGGCGTCGAGATGTCCTCTGCCGAGGAGAACATCCGCCAGTGCATCGGCGTCATCCTCTCTACCCGACCCGGAGAGCGGCAGATGCTGCCCAAGTTCGGCTGTCGGCTGCACGAGTTGCTCTTTGCTCCGAACACTCGCGCGACCAGCGCCCTGATTGCTCACCACATTCGCGAAGCGTTGACGCGCTGGGAGCCGCGCATCGAGGTCATCGATGTCCGCGCCGAGCCTGAGCAGAACGGCTCCGTGAACGTCGAGGTCGAGTACGTGATCCGGGCAACCAACGCCCGGCACGTGGCGAGCCACGTCATGTCCAGCACGCGCTGAAGGCGGAGACGATGCCGATCACCCCTCCGAATCTCGACGACCGTCGCTACGAGGACATCGTGGCCGAGGCCCGGTCCTTGATCCCCCAGTACTGCCCGGAGTGGACGAACCTCAACGACGCCGACCCCGGAATGACCCTCGTCCAGCTCTTCGCCTGGATGACGGAGATGACGATCTACCGGCTCAACCGGGTCCCGGACAAGACCTACATCCACTTCCTGAACTTCATCGGCGAGGAGCGCAAGCCCGCTCGTCCCGCCGTCACGCCGTTGACCTTCCTTCTTCGCGCCGACCGCCCTGTCGAGGTTCCGGCGTTCACGCGCACGGCGACTCGCCAGCGCGAGGGCCACCCGGCGCTGGACTTCCTGACGTCGCAGGGGCTCACCGTCCACGACGCGACCATCACCCGGCTGATGTCCGTGCGTGGTGGTCAGCGTCCGGCGGTCCGGGAGCTTCCCTTCACCTACCTCGAGGACCACTCGACAGCCCTGACCTTCGCCGGCGGCGCGGGCATCCCCGTCTTCGACGTCGACCCCATGGCATTTGGCCAGGATGCCTACACGCCTCACCAGTTCCTGTACGTCGGCCACGACGACTTCCGGCTCATGGACTTCGAACCGGAGGAGGGCCAGCGCCTCGGGCGGCTCCGCATCCGCCGAGCGGGCAAGAGCGATCCGCTGTCCATCGTGAACTTCTTCGTCTGGGAGTACCCGACCGACCGTGGCTGGGTCCGCATCCAGAGCGACCGCGAGGCCAAGGACCAGCTCGGCATGCCCGAGCTGGCGCTGATGACCGCCCTGCCGAAGATCCGCCCCGTGGAGTCCTTTGGTGTCGGCGAGCACGTCTTCGCCAAGCCAGCCTCCGTCGCGGACCAGAAGTGGTGGATCCGGGGGCGCCTCGACTACGAGGCCTGGCTCGCCGCGCGCATGGAGGGTCTGCCCGACCCCGACAACCCCAGCTCCCAGGACCCCGGGGACCTCGAGGTCACCTGGCACGACGATCGCGGTGGCCAGGTCCGCCCGCTGAACAACTGGGACGTCCGCCCTGCCGGTCGGGCCCTCGAGTTCTTCCTGCAGGACCTTCCGCCGGTTCGTGGTGGCTGGTCGATCCGCTTCGCCATGGTCGACCGCAGCCTGCCCGCCGGCCGCACCGGCTACTTCCCGACCTATCGCTGGTACTACCGTCGAGGCGATCTCTGGGAGGAGGTGCCAGAGGAGCAGGTCCGCGTGGACGGCACCGAGATGGTCATCACCGGCCCGCTCACCGACATGGCCACGGACGGCTACAACCTGCGGGCGGAGCGCATCCAGACCGTCTTCTTGCGGGGCTTCATCCCCGACCTCGAGCTGGACCTCTCATGGCTCCGTCCCGTCGAGCTCCACATGCTGGCTGGCGAGGAGCCGAAGCGCGCCACCGTGCTGGCGAACGACGAGGGCCCCTGGTCGCCTTGGCAGGTCAACGCAGCCGTGCAGCCGACGATCGGCCGGAAGTGGTTCATCGGCTCCGACCTCTTCGAGAACCGCCGCCAGGCAGAGGTGCTTGTCGAGATCGAGATCGGCTTCGACATGAACGGAGAAGAGGTCGCCGAGCCCGCCGACGACTACCTCCTGCAGATGACCTACCGCGCAGAGGACAACTGGCGCGTGGTCTTCTCCCCCGACAAGCTCTACACCGGCTTCACCTTCGCGAAGATCGACGAAGAAGGCGCCAAGAAGGCCGGTCGTCGACGGGTCCGGATCGTCATCGACCCCCCCGAGCAGCTCAAGGGGCTCGCCCGCCACACCGTCGGAGACATCGAGACCACCTGGCTTCGCCTGGAGCTCATCAAGTCGAACCTGACCGGAGTGGACAAGAAGAAGAACAGCCACCCCATCGTCCCGCGCATCCACAAGGTCAGCCTCGGCGTCAACAAGACGCTCGGTGATGGCACCTACGAGCAGCCGATGCCGCACCCGCTGATGGCGCAGGTGGACCACCGCGAGCACAACCGGCGCCTCTCTCGCTGCGTGACCCGGGCCGCCGGACGCCTCTCCGAGGTCCATCCCTACTTCCCCTTCGTCGATCTCGACCAGGATGGGCTGTCGCTCTATATGCAGTTCGACAAGCCCCTCCCGCGGGGTGAACGCCACGCCATCCACTTCCGCTGTCGTGGCGAGGCCTTCCTGCCAGAGGGTGTAGGCGTCGACTGGGAGATCCTTGAGCGCCGCCAGCACGGGCGCACTGCGTGGCGTCGCCTCGTATCCAGCCGAACCGCGGACGAAGACGCCGTGGATGTCTACAAGCTGGAGCGCACGGGAGAGCTCGAGTTCGCCCTGCCGGACATTCCGCCCGTGCCAGAGGACGGCTTCTGGCTGCGCGCCCGGGTGGCGATGCCCGCCGGAATGGAGGCCGACCAGCTGCCGGCCTTCCCGCCGATCACGCACCTGATGCTCAACACCGTCGACGTGGTCAATCTCGAGACCATCACCCAGGAGCGCTTCAGCGGGCTCGGGGTACCGAACCAGGTCCTCGAGCTGCGCGAGCACCCCATCTTCATCCACCCCGGCGAGCGCGACCAGCAGGCCTTCCGGCGCCCGGAGCTCTTCACCGACGCGGCGGTCACGGTCGAGTACGCGGACGGGACTCGGGAGCCCTGGTACAGGGTCGAGGATCTGTTGACGGCCGCCAAGGACGACCCTGTCTACACGGTGGACTCGGTCGACGGCACCTTGCACTTCGGCAACGGGATCCGGGGCCGCATGCTGCCGGTCGGCACCAACAACATCCTCATCGATGTCTACCGGCGGGTCCCCGGGGCTGTCGGCAACGTGGGCGCCGGAGAGGTGACCGTCTGTGACGGCTTCGCCGACCGGGTCAAGGTCGTGAACCTGCTCCCTGCCACCGGCGGGCGCGACGCGGAGACCATCGACGAGATCATCCGCCGGGCCCCGTCCCTGCTCACGTCCCGCGACCGGGCGGTCACGCGCCAGGACTTCGAGATCATCGCGATGGAGGCCAGCGGCGAGGTCGCCCGTGCTGCCTGTCCAGGCACGATGGGGCGCGACGGCACCGTCCAGGTCGTCATCCTCCCCCACCGTCGAGAGGGTGAGATCACTCCGGATCCCTTCCTCTCGAGCGGACTCCGCGACCACGTCGAGCGCTACCTGACCCGGCGCTGTCTCATCAACATCGAGCCCAAGGTGCGCCTCGCGACGTTCTTGCCGATCGACGTCAGCGTCACGCTTCGGCTGCGCCCGAACGCCAACCAGCTCGTGGTGCGCGAGGACGCCGAGTGGTGGGTCGAGTCCTTCCTCGATCCATACGACGGAGGCATCGACGGCGAGGGCTGGCCCTTCGGCGGCACGCTCTACGCCCAGGACTTCGCGCGCATGGTCTCGGACATCTACGAGGTCCGCCACGTCGTCGATGTCCAGCTCTACGACGTCTCGGCCAACGTCCGGGGTCCTGCGGGCTGGGAGGAGGGCGAGGGGACCAAGGAGCTGCCTCTCGATCACCATGACCTCTTCGTCATCCGCCGTGTCCGCATCAAGAGCGAGGAAGGCGCTTGAACGGGCCCCAGCTGCCGGTCCCCTCTGGCAAGGCCCTCCCGGCCGTGCCGGGGGACTTCCTCCACGTCGAGACCGTGGTGAAGGTCGGGTACCCGGCGCGCCACGCCCGGACCTACCTGCGCCGGAACCTGGGCAATCGCATCCAGATCCAGCTGGTCGAGGCCAAGCGCGGCGAAAAGGTCGGCCACGTGAGGGCAGCGCAGATCAACCCCGCCGCCGGCGGAGATCCGGTCTTCATCAGGGCCATGCGCTGCCTCCCCGATGGGTCGCCGGCGAGCTTGTTCATCCCGGATGACCTCGTCGACATCAAGGCAGAGCTGATCACGGTCGACGGACGTCCTCCCCCTCCGCTCGATCCGGGAGACGAGGTCGTCCTCCACGTCCCGGTCAGGAGCTACCTGCGGTTCTTGCCGGGCGCCTTCCAGGGCGGTATGCCGACCCGCCGCCGCGACATCGTCAAGGCCGACGAGGTCAGCGCGCGGCGCTGGAGCCACCAGGACGAGGTCACCGCGACCGAGGTCCGCGGGGTGGACACCGACACCATGCGGCGGCTGCTGTTCATCTTCCAGCACCAGATGACCACGGTGCTCGATCGGATCACCGAGATCCCCTCGCTCACGGACCCGCTGACATGCGATCCCAGGTTCCTGTCCTGGATCGCGAGCTGGGTCGGCTTCACCCTGGACGAGGGCCTCCCGCTGCACCAGCAGCGCGAGCTCGTCCGTCGCGCGATCCGGCTCTACCGGACTCGCGGGACGCGGGGTGGGCTCGAGGAGATGATCAAGGTCCTCACGGCTGCCCCGGTCAGCGTCTCGCCCAGGGAGAAGCCCCAGCCTTTCGTGCTCGGGGCGGCGACCCTCGCCGGTGGCGGCACTCCCAGCGAGCGCTACCTCAACGACGAGCCCCCCGCCCACTACCTCTACCGGGCAGAGCGGGCCGCAATCAACTTCTTTGCCCTGGTGCTGGAGCGGCGCGACCGCTTCGACCAGCGCTTCCGCCAGCGGGGGCCCGGTGTGCTCAAGCGCATCGCCCAGGTCGTGACCAACGAGCGGCCCGCCCACGTCACCTTCACCATCCGCTTCGACGAGGAGTGAGATGAGCGCCGAATTCTCCGTGCTGTCCCGCCTGAACCCCTTCGAGGGGCTCTGTCTCACCAGCCGCGACCTGCTCGATGAGCAGACCTACCACCGCAAGAGCCTCCATCGGCACACGCTGTACCTGCACGGCCACGGCATCGTGCAGGGGCTGCAGGTCGAACTCGAGAAGCGCAAGACCAAGTACGTCGCCATCCTCCAGGCTGGCTACGGCATCACGCGCCTGGGTCAGGGGGTGGCCCTGACCGAGCCCGGAGCGGTCCCGCTCGAGGTCCCCAAGAAGGACGGCGAGTACATGCTCTGGCTCTTCCACGTCGAGGGGCCGGACGACGAGAGTCAGCGCCCGGTGTTCGACACCACGGAGACTCGCGAGACTCGCATCCGCGAGTTCTGCGCTCCGCGTCTGCACGCGGCGGAAGAGGACTACCCCGACGCCGTCGCGCTCACCCGCGTGAACGTGCGCCTCGGACGCATGGTCCAGGTGCTGTTGCCCGTCCCGCGTGCCGGACGCCAGGTCCGCGCGGCGGAGTCCTACCTCAAGCCCAGACTCATCGAGTTCATCCACTTCAACAAGAAGGTGATGACCAACCTCTTCCGCACGGCGCTCCTCAAGGAGCTCGACCTGGCGGTGCTGAACTTCAGCTCGTCCCTCGTCTCGAGCGAGTTCATGCTCATCGAGGAGGGCACCAGCGACCGCGTGCTGTACCGGACGGCGGGGAGCCTGATCGGCTACGCCCACGAGTACTACAACGCCCTGCCCACGACGACGGCCCGGGTCACGAAGTTCACCGCCTTCGTCCGCCGTGTGCACGCCGAGCTTCCGGGCGATGACCAGGGCGACGAGGTCTGGCTGAAGTGGTTCGACAAGTTCGAGCGCCTGCTCCAGCCCCTGGGGAAGATCAGCGACGAGCTCGAGAAGACTGTCGAAGCTCAGCGCTGAGACCCTCCGGACCAGCCACCGTGTAGGACTTCCCCGCATCGGAGGTCTACGTGCGCGCGTTCACCCTGGTAGAGCTGATGATCACCGTCGCCATCATCGGCATCCTCGCGGCGATCGCGATCCCGAACTTCATGGAGATGCAGTACCGCGCCAAGCGGCAGGAGGTCTGGCTCAACGTCGACGGCATCGCCACGGCGCAGACGGCCTACGAGGCGGCCAACGACGAGTACGTCGACAACTGCGCCTCGAACCCGGCCGCGCCGCTGGGCAAGTACACCAAGGTCTGGCGCGAGGGGGACGCCGAGTGGACGGAGCTCGGCTGGCGCCCTGACGGCGCCATGCGCTGTACCTGTTCGGCGAACGTGTTCGGCGGCGGTGACTGGTTCCGGGTCGACGGCGTCTGCGACGTGGACGACGACAACGACTTCTACACCCTGCGTTGGTACAGCGACCGCGCGTCGAGCCCAGGCTGGTTGATCCTGGATCCGAACACCTGCTGAAGTCCGCACTCCGCGATCATGGCCCCAGTCTCCGGGTGCTGGATCGTCACGGAGCCCCCCGGGCCGGTCTCGACGCGATCCAGCATTGCCGGGCACGCCTGCTCAGCCAGGACCGGGTCGTCGACTCCGACCCAACTGGACTGCGGGGTCCCGACCCAGGTCCCGTTCACCTCCTTCAGGTTCTGCCAGGGGAGCACGTCCGCGTACCTCTCTGCGTGTTCGGGCGTCGGCTCGGTCCGTGTGCCCAGGCGGTACAGGCCAAGGACCAGGAGGCCCCCGATCCCCACGATCGCCGCGATGGTCAGGGTGTTCTTCGTCTTGGCCTTCGCGCGCTCGTCACGTCGTGCGCGCCGCTCGATGTCGTATGGGTCCATGAGGGTCCATTACACTCTCTGCGATGCAGCCTCAAGGTCCCCAAGCCCAGACCATCCAGGTTCGGGTCCAGGTGATCGACGTCCGGTCGCAGACCCTCGACCTGATCCTGCCGACTTACCTCCCTGCGCGAGACCTGACCCAGCGTGTGGCGCGGGACGCGGGGCTGGAGGCTTTCTGGGCGGACGGACGGCGACGGCTGTACTGGCTTCGCGCCCGCGGTCGCCTCATGAAGGACGAAGAGCGGCTGATGGACCTCGGCGTCGTCCCGAACGAGCTGATCCACCTCCTGCCGGAGCCCCCCGCCGGCTCCGGGGTCGTCGAGCAGCATCCCGAGTACCCGGAGAGCCTCGGCTACGCGGCCAGAGGCTCTCTCGCCCTGATCGGCTCGGTCATTGGTGTGCTGCTGTGGACGGTCGGCTGGGGCATCGCGCTCAGCATCGACAGGGGGCTGCTGACGACGACGCTCCCGGGCCTTGGTCTTGGCCTGTTGTGCACTTCCCTGGCGCGCCACATCTTCGGCGGCGACGGCTGGCGCGCTCGGGTGGCTGCCCTCGGCATGGCGCTGGCCGTGCTCACGGTGGCGCTCGCGATGCTCGCTCCCGTGCTGCTCGGCGAGGACCCGGCGCTGGTCTTCAGTCAGTCCGTGCCTGGGCTGGTCACGGCGCTCGCTGGGGTGCTGTTCGCCTGGCTCGCCTGGTGGGGTGCGGTGGAGCCACTGCAGAGGCTCGACAGGCCCGACGAGGTGCAGGCAGAGGTCGCGGCGGTCGTGGCCTGCGGCATCTGTGGGCAGGGGGTGGAGCCCCACGTGCGCATGGACTGCGCCTATGCCTGTGGAAAGGTCTTCCACGTCGGCTGCCACGAGGCGAGGAAGGCAGTCTTCCGCGGAGATCAGAAGACCTGCGAGGTCTGCGGGGCCCAGGTTCGGGGCTGAGTCGCGCCCTCGTTGAGAACATCTCGAAACCACCGCGAGATGTGCCGATGCGTACGGTCTCTACGTGCTTCTCTCCCTCTTGTTCTCGTGCGCGCCCGAGGGCTACGACTCCGACCCGGTGGTGCTGGATGTCTCGGTCGTCGAGGTCTACGCCGGGCAGGGCACCTACTTCGCTCACGAGTGGGTGGATCTCCACGTCATCGTGGCCAACCACAGCGACTTCCCGGGAGAGGTGCTCGTAGACGCCGACCTCGACGGGGCACACATCTACAGCAAGCGCACCACGATCATCGAGCCTCACAGCGAGGTCGACATCCGGCTCCGAAGCAAGAGCGCCGGGTTCTCTGATGGGGCCTTCGAGGTCAAGGTGACCGTCGTGGGCGAGGGCGAGTCCGATCTCGACGTGAGCAACAACACCGGGCTCAGCCAGCCGCTGGTCTTCCTGGACGACTGACCCCCAGCCTGTACGTCAGACCGCGGCCAGCAGGCGCCGTGGCGTGTTGATCGGGGGCTGTTCGCTCCTGGCGCGGCAGGCGAGCGCGTCGATGTAGCGGCCGCGCCGGAGGTGGATCTCGTCAGCCAGTGCCCCGCCAGGAGCCCACTCGGGGCACTGCTGGTTCACGAAGCGGATCTCTGTGCGAGCGATGTTGTTGCGGCCTTCGGTGAGCGCCCGGCGAGCCCGGAGCCAGGACCGGATGGCGCTGGTCTCGTCGAGGGTCGCGGGCACCGTGAGACCCAGCAGGGTCGCGACGACCAGAATCCGCTCGCTCGTCATGGCCAGCTCCATTCGGCCCTCACGTCGGCCCCGAGGTAGCGGACCTTGAGGTGATGTTGGGGGCATCCCGATGGACTGCCCCGGAAGGACGCGGTCGCTCTGGGGGTTATAGAATCGCACGATGGCCGGTTTCTTGCTCCTGTTGTCGCTGGCCTTCGCCGGCACCCGAGAAGAAGGTGAGCTGGACCGGCTCGTCGACGAGATGATCCAGTTCAGCGAGCGCCAGGCATGGCCAGGTGTCGAGCGCACCTACGACAAGATCATGGGCATCGACGGCGTCGACGTCCCGCGCGACGTGCACCGCTCGGCTGCCCACGCTGCGCGGGCGACCGGTGACATGGCCGCGGTCGTCGAGCGCCTCGGCCGGGCCCAGAGCGTCACTCGGACCGACGAGGACCAGGCCTGGCTGAACTCGATCAGCGAGGCCTACAGCAACGTCGAGCTTCGCACCGTGCCTCCCCGGGGCGTGGAGCTCGTCGTGGTGGAGATGCCCTTCGAGCCAGACGCCCGCCTCGCCTTGGAGCGAGCGGTCACCTCGCTGGACGAGGAAGGTGAGTTCGTCGGCATGCTGCCCGTCGGTGACTACGAGCTGGCCGGCAAGCCCTTCCAGGTGGTCGCCGGCTACACGGCTCACGTCGAGCTCTCGAGCAAGGAGCTGAAGACGGAGAAGAAGGACAAGTAGCGAGGTTCCGGCACGCTCCTTGCGGATCGCGCCGATTGCGGGGCCTCGAGCCCGGGGGTAACTTCGCGCCGCCGGATGGCACCTCCGGCGCGGAGCCCAAGATGTCTCTCATCCTGCTCGCCACATTGCTCTCGAGCGACGCCGAGGCCCAGCAGGGCCGCGACGAGTTCGGCATCACCCTGTCGCTTGCGGGCGGGTGGTACGAGATCGACGACAACGAGAACCTGGGGTCCACCTGGGCTCTGAACCCCCGCATCGGGTACAGCCTCACGCGTCGGGTCATCGTCGAAGCCCAGACCGGCTACCACCAGGGCAAGACCTCGGCCTTCAACAACCGCTATGACGCCTTCACGCCGCGGCTGGACCTGCTGCTGGTGTTGACCCCCGAGTCCCGACTCCAGCCCTTCCTCGCGGCGGGCGGCGGCGCTGCCTACGTCCGGGTCAGCCGCGACCCGAACACTTGGTCCACCGAGCCGATTCAAGGAACGGCCATCGGGAACTACAAGAACCCCGACACCGACACCCTCGTGAACGCCGGGCCCGGCATGATGATCAAGCTGGCCGGCGCGATGTCGCTGCGCTTCGACGCTCGGTGGATGATGACCATCGGCACAGAGCCACACGGCGCCAACGACCAGGACGTCTTCAACAACTGGGAGCTGACCGGCGGCTTCATGTTCCGTGCAGCCGAGCGCGGTCGGGATCGCGACCTCGACGGCATCCTCGACAAGGTCGACGAGTGCCCGGACGATCCCGAGGACTGGGACACCTTCGAAGACCCCGACGGCTGCCCCGACTTCGACAACGACCAGGACGGCGTCCTCGATGTCGACGACGACTGCCCCCTCGATCCCGAGGACATGGACGGCTACGGCGACGAAGACGGCTGCCCAGAGGACGACAACGACCTCGACGGCATCGTGGACTGGGAAGACGAGTGCCCAGAAGACCGCGAGGACATGGACGGCTTCCGCGACGGGGACGGCTGCCCGGAGAACGACAACGATCGCGATGGCATCTGGGACCTCAACGACCGCTGCCCGAACCACCCAGAGGACATGGACGGCTGGGAGGACGAGGACGGCTGCGACGACACCGACAACGACTCAGACGGCATCGCGGACGTCGTGGATGCCTGCGCCAACGTGGCAGAGACCTACAACGGCTTCGAGGACTCCGACGGGTGCCCCGACGAGCTCCCGCCAGAAGTCGTCAGGTTCACCGGTGTCATTCGCGGCATCAACTTCGAGGTCGACAAGGCCAAGATCACGGTCGGTTCCTACTTCATCCTCGACGAGGCCTCGGACGTGCTCATCCGGCACCCGGACCTGCGGCTGGAGATCCAGGGCCACACCGACAGCGACGGCTCGGACGAGTACAACTTCGACCTCTCCGATCGTCGGGCCGAGGCCGTCGTGCGCTACATGACCGGGAAGGGGGTCGACCCCTCACGCCTGACCTGGATGGGCTACGGCGAGAGCCGCCCGCTCATCCCCAACGACGACGAGGAGTCCAAGGCGGTCAACCGCCGCGTCGAGTTCCACATCGTCGAGCCGGAGCCCCTCACGGCGGACCAGTAGACTCAGAATCGCCTCGTTGAAGCAGCCGTGGTCCGAGGTCGCGACGATGACCTGCCAGTCGGAGTCGAGGTCTTCGAGGGCGTCCGTGAAGTTGAAGAAGTTGGCCGCGAGGTTGGCGGCGTCATCCGTCATCGAGCACGACCGGTCGACGTAGACGAAGACGTCGCTCGTCTCGAAGGGTCCCTGGTAGAAGACGTCCTCGCCGGAGAAGGGAGGGACCCCCTCGCTCACCATGTGCGCCTGGCCCTGGACGGCGACGGCGTCGTGAGAGACGTTCAGGAAGCCTGTGTAGGGGCCCTCCGCGACCGGTGTGAGCCCGACGGTGACCTCTGCGGTCTCTCGTCCGGAGCGAGCGTCAGCGGGAGGGTGGGGGCCCAGACCAGGGTGAAGCCGTCACCGACGATCTGGATGTCCGAGACCGTCAGGTCGGCCTCTCCGGTGGAGGTCGGGGTGAAGGTCTGCTCCGTCGTGCAGTCGAGCGTGATGTCGCCCATGTCGATCTCGACGGGGTCGATCTCCAGCGCCGGCTGGGTGCCCTGGCCCTCGAGCGGCACGCTGACCCTCCTTGCGTCGGGATCGTTGGAGTCGATGTAGAGCTCCGCCAGGTTCTCCACGCCGTGCGGCGTGAAGTAGATGGGGACCTCGAGTGCGTCGCCGGGCTCCAGGCCGAAGGGCTCGAACTCGAGCCAGAAGGCTGACGTCCCCGTCATGGTCATCGCCTCCACCGACAGCGTGTCTTCGCCGTGGTTGGTGATGGTGAGGCTGTCCTCGGCGACCTCGCCGGTGCCGAGCGCGTCGAACACGATCTGCTCCGGCCACACGCCGAGCTCGGGATCCCCACGTCTCCCGGTGCCATCGTCTGGACCGATGATCTGTTGTTCCGAGCAGGCGAACAGGGCGAAGACGAGCATGGAACCCTCGTGGTTCATGGCTCGCACGATATGAAACGTCCCGGTTCCGGGGCGATATCAGCCGGGGCTCAGAGCGGTTTCGTGGCGCACCCACCCACCGGGCTCGAGGCGCTCGTGCGGGTGGTAGCGGGCCTTGTAGTTCACCTGTGGGCAGTCCTTCACGTACAGCCCGAGGTAGTACCAGCGGAAGCCGCGGCTCTTCAGCCACCGGATCTCGGCGAGGACCGAGAAGACCCCCAGGCTTCGGCGGCCCTCGTCGGGATCGAAGTAGAAGTAGACCGACGAGGCGTCTCGCCGGCCCAGATCGATCAGGCCCACCCCGACGAGCTTGTCGCCGACGAAGTAGCGCGTCTCGACCGTGTTGGCGCAGGTGACGATGAGCCAGTTGCGGTAGTGGTTCGCGGAGGTCGGCCGCTCCGAGAGGCCACGGGACAGCTTGTGCTTGTTGAAGAGGTCGAGGTGCTCGGCGTCGACCCGAGGGGGGCCGGCGACGATGCGGACGTCCCCGTTGCGCTTCCAGGCCCGACGCTGGCTGCGGCTGGGCACGAACTCCCCGATGGGCACCCGGATGCCCTTGCACTCCGTGCAGCTGGGGCAGGATGGTCGGTACAGCGTGCGCCCCACCCGTCGATCCGCCGTCGAGAGCAGCGCGTCGAAGTGCGCCGGGTCGATGGCCCGCTGGTACCAGCGCAGGGGCAGCACCGCTTCCCGGCCCTTCAGGTAGGGGCAGGGGTGGGGGGTCTGGTCGACCGGGATGCCCTGGGGCGGATGGTTCATAGAGGGTGGACGTCGCCCTCTCGAGCGACGTGCAGGCCGGCCTCGCGCACCGTCTCGGAGGCGACGGAGGTTGGATCGAGGATCGGGTTGGTGTGGTTGAGGTGGATGAGGTGGATCTTGTCGCGCTCTGCTGTGGCCAGCGGCGCGAAGCGCTCGATGGACTCGACGACGAAGGGGTGGGGGATCTGTTTCATGTCGCGACCGGGGAGCTCGTTCCCGTCGAAGAAGGTCCCATCCAACATTGCCACGTCGACGCGCGTGATCCAGTCCACGATTGGGGTCTCCCACTTTTCCCACTTGTCGATGTCAGGCAGGTAGAGGAGCTTGCGGCTCGGCCCCTCCACGAAGAAGCCGACCGTCTCCGAGTACTCGTCCCGGTGGGGGACCGCGACGGGCGTCACGCTCAGGGTCTCGCTGAGCCGCACGGGCACCCCGTCTTCGAGGGGCTGGACGAGGATGTTTCGGTTGTCGACGAGCTGGTCCCAGGGCCCGTTGTCGGAGAGGAAGGCGCGCATTCGCGGCATCGCCCAGACTGCGACGGCGGAGGCGCCCATGGCCTCGCGTCCGAGGTGCATCAAGCCCGTGTAGTGTCCGATGTGGGCGTGGGTCAGGAAGATGCCGGCGAGCGTTCCCTCCAGCGACTCCAGCTGGCGGGGGAGATCCGGCGTCGCGTCGAGGAGCCAGTGCTTGCCTGCCTCGACGAGGCCGAGGGAACTCACCTTGTGCCCCGCACCCTCCCAGGCTGCCTGGCAGCAGGTCTTCTCGCAGCCTGCCTGGGGGTGGCCTGCGTCCTGGGCGATCCCGAGGACAACCGCGGTCGTGGTCAGCGGAATCACGGGTGGAACGATACCTTGGGCCCGTGATCGCCTTCCTCCTCGCCTGTGCGGACCCCGCGCCCGTCGACATCGCCTGGCCAGAGGATGGCTGCGCCAGCGTGCACGTGCCGGCCTTCGGGAGCGCGGGACCGGTCGTGCCGGAGGAGTTCCGCATCCAGCACGACGGCGACGAGCTGCGCGTCCGCGTCCTGAGACCGGCCGGCTCCTCTTGCTGGCCGGCGTTGGTGCTCGTGCCACCTGGCTTCGCAGAGGGCCTTCCCCAGCTCGACGAGCCCACCGCGAACAGCCTCGCCGCCGCCGGCCTCGTCGTCGTGGCCTTCGATCCGAGCGGTCGCGGGATGTCCTCTGGTGAAGAGGACTACGGCGGTCCAGTGCAGCAGGACGACCTCGCGGCGGTGCTGGCCTGGACGGCCTCGCTGGAGGTGGTCGATCCCGCTCGCGTGGCCGTCGTGAGCCGCTCGCTGGGCATCGCGATGGCCGCCGGCGCGCTGGCCCGACACGACGTCGCGCCCTTCGGCCTGGTGGACATCGAGGGGCCGGCCGTCTTGCCAGACAACCTCGACTACGCCCCGGAGCAGGCCCGCGAGACCCTCGAGTCCGTCTCGGAGGGCAGCGAGTGGTGGGCCGAGCGCAGCCCTCACCTCAACCTCGGCGCCCACGATGGTCTCTACCGTCGCATCCAGGCTCTCGAGGACCACGCCCTCGGCTCCTTCCTCGGCCACGCACAGGCGCTGTTGAACACCGCGGTGGACTCCGCCGCGGGCACGGATCTCAACGGCCTCGAGCGTGATTACTGGACCTACGACGACGTCGAGGCTGACGCCCTGGACGGTCGCGTCAAGCACGACGACCGCCGGGCGCTGGACCTCGTCCTGAGCCTCTACGACGAACAAGGAGCATGACCATGCGAACCATGGGTCTCGCGATGACGCTCGCGGCGCTCGCCGCCTGCACTGGCGGTGATGGAGACGGCGACCCCGTGCTCCCCGCCACGCTGGTGATCGACTACAGCTGGGCGGGCTTCGACAACCTCCCCGAAGAAAACTGCGCCAGCGCCTGGGTCGACACGCTCTACATAGAGTTGGAGCACGCGGAGGGGGACTACAACCTCCGGCAGGTCGCCTGCGACAACGACCCGGTCGAGATCCCCGATCTGCGAGCTGGCGCCTGGACGATCGAGGTCCGCACCGTGCAGTACACGGACGAGGCGGCCTCGAGCTACGGGCAGTCCGACCTCTTCGACATCGAGCTCCCGGGTGGCGAGACCACCGAGCTCGACGTGCCGATCGAGTGCCAGGACAACGGCCACACATGTGACCGGACCGACTAGCGCGCTTAGAAGAGCCAGAGCCCATGCTCCAACTCGCCGGAATCGCTGTCGACGCCACCTCCATCGGAGGACTGGAGACCTGCATCCAGCTCCCGGGCCTGAAGCTCTGCCTGGACATCGGGCGCTGTCCGGCGAACGCGGTCCACAAGGACCACGTGCTCATCACCCACGGGCACGTCGATCACATCGGGGGCATCTGCTACCACGCCGCGACCCGCGGCCTGATGGGGCTGACCCCCCCGACCTACGTCGTCGGCCACGAGAACGTGAGGGCGCTCGGCTCGCTGTTCAACGCCTACCGGCGCCTGGATCGGAGCCGCATGGCCCACGAGATCGTGGCGCTGGGCCCTGGCGAGGAGTACCGCCTGCCCAAGGGCCACCTCGTGCGTCCCTTCCGGAGCCTCCACCGCGTGCCCTGCCAGGGCTACGGCCTGTGGTCCACCAAGCGCAAGCTCAAGGCCGAGTACCACGGGCTCCCGGGCCACCGGATCCGCGACTTGAGGCTGGGCGGCACAGAGGTCACCAACGAGATCCTCACGCCAGAGCTGGCCTTCACCGGGGACACGCTCATCGATGTCGTCGAGGCGGAGGAGGTCGTGCGCACCGCGCGGCTGCTCATCATGGAGGTCACCTTCCTCGATGACCGGGTCAGCGTGGAGCAGTGCCGGGAAAAGGGCCACATCCACATCGACGAGGTCGCCGAGCGCGCCGACCTCTTCGAGAACGAGGCCATCCTCTTCACCCACTTCTCTGCGCGCTACCGCGCCTGGGAGATCCGAGAGGCCCTCGCCAAGCGTCTCCCGGCGTCGCTCGCGGAGCGGGTCACTCCCCTGCTGGGTGAGCCCTGAGGGGCCAGCCGGTGGGCCCCCGAGCGGGTTAGTGGAACCGCCGGAGGGCTGATGTTCCGCGACTTCCTCATCCTTGGCGGCGCCGGTCTGGTCGGCACGCAGGTTGTCCGTCACATCGTGAAGACCTTCGACGCTCATCGCATCGTCGTGGGCTCGCTCTTCGAGAAGGAGGCGACCGCCGCCTGCCAGCGCTTCGAGCGGGAGTTCGGGACCGGGGTCAGCTTCGTGCCGGAGTGGGGGGACCTCTTCCTTCCCCACAGGCTCGCGGGCACGCGTCGGGTAGACCTCCTCTCGGATCGGGCAACCCGAAACCAGCTGCTGGACGCCCTCTACGGAGAATTCGACGCTGCCTATCGGGGCAACCAGCTCGTTCGGCTCGTGCGACGCCATCGGCCAGAGGTCATCGTCGACTGCGTCAACACGGCGACGGGGCTGAGCTACCAGGACATCTTCGACGGGGCGGCGAAGGTGCGCGAGCGCATCGGGACAGAGGGCTTCGCCTCTGCCCACACCGGGGACCTGGAGACCTTCCTGTTGTCCCAGTCCGTGCCGCAGCTGATCCGGCACGTGCGCTTCGTCCACCGGGCGACCATCGAGTACCAGACCAAGGTCTACCTGAAGGTCGGCACCACCGGCACCGGCGGCATGGGGATGAACATCCCCTACACCCACTCAGAGGACAGCCCCTCTCGCAAGCTGCTCGCAAAGACGGAGGTCGCCTTCGGCCACACGGGGCTGTTGTTCCTCCTGGCTCGGACCCCCGGGGCGCCGATCGTGAAGGAGGTCAAGCCCGCCGCGATGATCGGCTACAAGGCCGTCCAGGTGAAGACCGTGCGTGACAAGCACGGCAACTCCTCGCTCTTCGCCGTGAAGCGGGAGGCGGTCTCCACGGGCTCCACCTTGGAGCTCAGGCAGTCGGAGGAGTCCTACGAGAAGACCGGCGCCCTCTCCGTCGCCATCGTGGACACCGGCGAAAACGGCCTCTTCACCCGCGGCGAGTTCGAGGCCATCACCGCGCTCGGCCAGATGGAGTACGTCACGCCAGAGGAGATCGCCCGCATCGTCGTCCGCGAGCTCCGCGGGGCCACCACGGGCCGGGACGTCATCTCCGCCCTCGACGGAGCCGTGCTCGACCCCAGCTACAAGGCCGGTCTCGTGCGCAACGTCGCCTTGCGCGACCTCCGGCAGGTCGAGAAGGCCTCGCTCGAGGACGGCACCGGCGTGCCCAGCATCGCGCTGGGTCGGCTCGGTCCACCGGCCCTGTCGAAGCTGCTCTTCGAGGCGGGCCTGCTGCGTCGCGTCTACGACTCCATGCAAGCCATCAGCGAGGCTCGCCCGAGAGAGATGTGCAAGGCCCTCGAGGCAGTCCTCGCCGACCTCAAGTACGACGTGCTCCCGCCCTCCATCGGCGTCCCGGTGCTGCTGAGCGACGGCCAGACGCTGATGCGCGGCCCCCGCATCAACGTGCCCGAGATCCTCGGTCACGGCACCTCGGTCGAGGTGGGCATGGGCGACCTCGACGCCTGGGCCGCCAAGGGCTGGGTGGACCTGCGCGAGGCGAACATGAGGGTCTGGCAACAGCGCGTCAGCCGCATGCTCCAGGCTCGCCGCGACCTCCGCGCAGAGGGCAGCGCCGCCGCCACCCTGGAGAGCTACATGAGCCACCGCTTCGAGATCGGCGAGGTGGTCGCCTGGATCTTCAACAACGAGATGGGTGGGTACCGGATCAAGTAGGTCTGGTCGCCCTGCCGGCCCTGTTCCTGTTCCTCTTCGGCGCCTGCTTGGGGGCGCTCAGACGTAGAAGCCAGCGATCTCCGCGGCGTAGCGCTCGCCGACCACGTTGCGCTTCAGCTTCATCGTGGGGGTCAGCTCGCCTGACTCGACGCTGAACTCGGTCGCGAGCACCTTGATCTTCTTGATGGTCTGGTAGCGGGCGACCTTGACGTTGCAGCGCGTATCCAGCTGGGACTCGAGGTACTCGAGCACCTTGGGGTGAGCCGCCAGTTCGGCCAGGTCGCCCTCGATGCCCAGCTTGCTCCTCAGCACGGGGAGGGCCTCTGGGTCCAGGGTCAACAAGGCACACAGATAGGGTTGGCGATCGCCCACGACCACGGCCTGACCCACCCCGACGATGGTCTTCAGGTAGCTCTCGAGCTCGATGGGGGCGACGTTCTTGCCGCCCGAGGTGATGATCAGGTCCTTCTTGCGCCCCGTGATGCGCAGGTAGCCGTCATCGTCCAGCGAGCCCAGGTCGCCGCTGTGGAGCCAACCCTGGGTATCCAGCAGCTCGGCGGTTTTGTCGGGCATGTGCAGGTAGGCCCGAGTCATGTTCTCTCCGCGCATCAGCACCTCGCCGTCGTCGGCGATGCGGATCTCCACCCCAGGAAGGGCCTTGCCCACGGTCCCGAAGCGAGGCCTGCCAGCCTCCGGGCAGGTGGCGACGCCGGTGGTCTCCGACATGCCGTAGCCCTCGTAGACCGTGATGCCGAGGGAGGCGAAGAAATCCAGGGTCTCGAGCCCGATGGGGGCCGCGCCAGTCGCCGCCGCCGCCAGGTCCTGCAGGCCCAGGGCCTCCTTCACCTTCGAGATGACCAGCTTGTTGGCCCAGCGTCGAGAGAAGGTGTCGACGGGCTCACCCGTCTCGCACTCCTGCTTGAATGCCGCCAGCTCGGTCCTCAGGGCCCATCCGGTGAGCCAGCCCTTGACGCCAGTCTGTGCCGAGAGCTTCCCCTCGAGCACCGCCTGGAACTTCTCCCACACGCGAGGGACGCCCAGGAAGATCGTCGGCTTGACGCTGACCAGGTAGTCCTTGATCTGTGTCAGATCCGGGCAGAAGAACACCATGCCTCCCGTCGAGAGCTGCATGAGGTTCGTGAACACCTGCTCAGCGACGTGACACAGAGGCAAGTAGCATACGACACGGTAGGACTCGGCGAACTCGGCGAGATCGGGGAAACGGCTGACCACACCCTCGCCGCACATCAGCATGCCCCGGTGGTCCAGGGTCACGGCCTTGGGCACGCCGGTCGTGCCAGAGGTGTAGATCAAGAGCGCCACCTCTGTGTCGGTCATCGCCTCCAGGCGGGCGTCAAGCTCCGCGTCGTCCTGTTCCCGCCCCAGGGCTCGCAGCCCTTCCAGGGTCCTGAGCTCGCGGTCCAGATCGTTCAAGGTCAGGATCTCGTCCAGTTCGAACAGGCCCTGGGCCTGGCCCTGGCGGAACTTCTCCAGGTGGTCCTCTTCGCCGACGAAGGCCAGTCGCGAGCGGGAGTGGGACACGATGTAGGCCATCTGCTCGGCAGTGTTCGTCACGTAGATGGGCGCCGGGATGCCCCTGGCCGCCATGATGCCGAACTGGGCGATCACCCACTGGGACTGGTTGTTGCCGACGATGGCCACGCAGTCACCCGGCTCGTGTCCCAGGGCGATGAGGCCCTTTGCCGTCTCACGGACGGCGGTCCAGTACCCGGACCAGGTGATGGGGGCCCAGTCGTCGCCTACCCGATCGTGCAGGCTCGGGGTGTCGGGTCTCTCTCGGGCCCAGCGGGCGATGCGGTGTACCAGGGTGTCGTTGCGCATGCCGGGCTTCTATCCCAAGTGGGGTCAGAGCGGCGCCAGGACCACCACCCCAAAAGCGACCACCGTGTTCTCTCCCGCATTGCTGTAGCTGTGGTTCTGGTCCCCTCGGAAGGCGCAGACGTCTCCAGCGTTCAGCTCGAAGCGCTCGCCGTGGGCGTGGAGGTGCAGGCTCCCCCTCTCGCAGAAGAGGTACTCCCGCGTCCCGGGACGGTGCGGCGCGCCGGTGAAGCGGCCTTCGCGGGGGATCTCCATGCGCAGGATCTCCATCCCCGCGATGTGATCCGGCAGCAGCCGGGAGACCCTCGCCACCCCGCCCGGTCCCTTCCGATCCTCGGGAAGGGTCCCCGCCGGGAACATCCGCCCGAGCGCCTGGGGAGCGCTCAAGATCTCTTCGATGCTGACCTGAAGGGCCGAGGCGATCCTGGCCAGGACCGCCAGCGTGGGGTTCCCTCCGCCCGCCTCCAGGTTGGCGATGGTAGAGCGAGGCACCTCGCAGAGCCGGCTCAGGCCAGCTTGCGTGAGGTTGCGACGCTCGCGCAGGTAGCGGAGGTTCTTCGACAGGTTCTTCGACAGGTCTTCCAGTGGGGCCGTGTGCATGTCCGCTCGTTGGAGTTATGTCCGCTGAAGGACTGTCGTGTTGATGAAGGGACTGGCACTCTCTATACCAGATCGCGACAACCGAACAGCACGGAGAACCAGACATGAGCACCCTCGTCACCCGATCCGCTCCCGACTTCACCGCCACGGCCGTGATGCCCGACAACACCTTCGCCGAGCTCAGCCTCGCCGATCAGAAGGGTCGCTACACGGTGCTCTTCTTCTACCCGCTGGACTTCACCTTCGTCTGCCCCTCGGAGATCCTCGCCTTCGACCGCGAGCTGGCCGCCTTCAAGGCTCGCGACTGCGACGTGATCGGTGTCTCCATCGACTCCCAGTTCTCCCACTTCGCCTGGCGCAACACCTCGGTCAACGACGGCGGCATCGGCCAGATCGGCTTCCCGCTGGTGGCTGACCTCGACAAGCAGATCGCCCGCAACTACGGCGTCCTCCTGAACGACTCGGTGGCGCTGCGGGGCCTCTTCCTCATCGACCGTGACGGCATCGTCCGCCACGCCCTCGTCAACGACCTCCCCCTCGGGCGCAACGTGGCGGAGGTCCTGCGGATCGTCGACGCGCTGCAGTACACAGAGGCCCACGGCGAGGTCTGCCCGGCCAACTGGAAGACCGGCGAAGACGCCATGACGCCGACGGCCGATGGTGTCGCCACCTACCTGGCTTCCCACGCCGCTTCTTGAGGGAGACCGGCGTGATTCGGCTGCCCGCGCTCCCCTACGCCATCGACGCGCTGGAGTGACCATCGACACGCTGATCGGCCCGGTCGGTGTGGTCGCGGCCATCGCGCTGTTCCTCGTGGCCGGTGCGGTGCATCCGAGACGCACCCCCGCCGTGGACCGCAGCGAGCTGCAGCTCAACCTGCTGACCGGTGGCGGGATGTTCCTGCTTCGTGTCGGTCTGCTCGCCCTGATCGCCGGACCCGTCGATGCCCTTGGCGGTGGGCTCCTCGATCTGTCGGCAGTCCGCTGGCCTGCCCTCCAGGCGCTCCTGGTCTTCCTCGTGCTCGACCTCGGCCGCTACTGGCTCCACCGGCTCGACCACCGCGTGCCGTGGCTCTGGACCTTTCACCGGGTCCACCACTCGACCGAACACCTCGACGCCACCGCCGGGCTGCGAATGCACGCGGTGGACATCGCCCAGCTCACGCTGTTGCCCGTGGTGCTCTTGTCCCTGCTGCTGGACGTGTCTTCGTTCCACCCGGCGGTGCTACCCGGGGTGCTGCTGGTCGGCGCTGTCTTCGACGCCTTCGAGCACTCCAACCTCGCCATGGACATGACCAGGCCGCACAACAGCGCCTGGAACATGGTCTTCAACAACCCCCACTTCCACAGCTGGCACCACACCAGAGACGGCTCCCGGTGCGACGGCAACTACGGCCAGGCCTTGACGATCTGGGACCGGCTCTTCGGCAGCGACGTCACCGGGCCGGAGCCGCCGGAGGCCCTTGGACTGGAAGGGGACCAGGCCCTCGAGCACGGCGTGCTCGCGATGCAGCTGCTCAGAACACGTCAGCAGGCGGACGCCACAGAGCGTGGACCAGCATGACCAGGAGGGCGAGGAGCAACAACGCGCAGGCCTGGTGGAGCAGGGCGAGGCCCGTCGGGACCTGACCCAGCAGGGTGGCGATCCCGAGGGCGACCTGGACCAGCGCCACCAGCCCGGTCGCGGCGAAGAGGCGGCGAGGCCGGCGGGACAGGCCGGCGCTGCGTGAGCGCAGCCAACACAGGCCGATCCAGGCCAGGGTCAGCAGACCGGCCGAGCGGTGGAGGAACTGCACGGCGCCTGGGCTGCTCAGGGGACCAGCGGGGCCCGGGAAGCCCGGCGGCAGGATGCCCCCGGCCATCAGCGGGAAGGTGTTGTACACGAGCCCCGCGTCGAGCCCCGCGACCAGGGCCCCGAGCAGCAAGGTCAGCGAGCAGAGCGCCAGGGCGACCAGGGCCGAGTGTGCCAGCGGCAAGGCCGGACCTCGCCCGGGCCTGGCGATCCCCAGCGCCGTCCACATCAGCGCACAGAACAACAGCGCGGCCAGGCCGAGGTGCACGGCGAGACGGAAGTGGCTGACCTCCGGGCGGTCCACCAGCCCGCTTCGGACCATCCACCACCCGACGAGGCCCTGCAGCCCACCCAGCGCGAGCAGGCCGAGGAAGACCGGGAGGCGCCGGGGAGCGATGGCGCCGCGCACGGTGAAGACGACCAGTGGAATGACGAAGGCCAGGCCCAGGATGCGACCCAGCGCTCGGTGGAGGTACTCCAGCCAGAAGATCGAGCGGTAGCCGTCGAGGTCCATGTCGGAGTTGACGAGGAGGAACTCGGGGCTGCTCCGGTAGGCCGCGAAGGCCTCTTCCCAGCCAGCGGCGCTCAGGGGCGGCAGGACGCCCGTCACCGGTCGCCAGTCCACCATCGACAGGCCGGAGTGGGAGAGCCGGGTCCAGCCCCCTAGCGCGACCATCGCGAAGACCAGGAGCGCCACCACGAGCAGCCAGGCGGCCACTCCGCGATCCTCGGACGAGGCGGTCCGAACGGTGGGCTCAGCTGACAGCAACATCCACCAGCATCGAGGCGAAGAGCGCCAGGAGGTAGAGGTTCGAGATGAGGAAGAACCTGCGGTCCACCGAGACGTCGCGTGCCCGGAGGACACCGACGCAGCGCCACAGGAAGGCCAGCCCGAAGACCAGGGCCGCGCAGGCGTAGAGTCCGCCCAGGTAGCCCATGAAGAAGGGCGCGAGGCTGACCGGGACCAGCAGCGCGGTGTACGCCAGCATCCGCCAGCGGGTGGGCTGGTCGCCGACGACGTTGGGCATCATCGGGAACCCGGCGGCGGCGTACTCGTCCTTGCGGTAGAGCGCGATTGCCCAGAAGTGGGGCGGAGTCCAGAAGAAGATGATGAGGAAGAGGCAGAGGCCGCCCCAGCCGATGCTGCCGGTGAGCGCCGCCTCTGCGATCAGGGGCGTCGTGGCTCCGGCCGCGCCTCCGATGACGATGTTCTGCGGTGTCCGCGGCTTGAGCCACAAGGTGTAGACGAGCACGTAGAACAGGATGCTGCCGACACCGACCGCTGCGGCAACCCACCCCCCGATCGCCCAGAGCGCTACGGTCGAGGCCACGGAGAGGAACAGGCCGAAGCCCAGCGCGTGTCCGGGCGCGATGGAGGCGACGGGCAGGGGACGCCCTCGAGTTCGGGCCATCCTGGCGTCCGAGTCCCGCTCGACGTAGGCGTTCAGGACGCTGCAGGCCGCTCCGGCCAGGGCCGTGCCCGAGAGGACCTTCACGCTCAGCCAGAAGCCGGGCCACCCCGCCGGGTGCATCGCGAAGACCGGCAGCCCGGTGAACAAGACCAGGGCGAGCACCTTCGGTCGCGTCATCTGCCAGTAGATCCAGGCGACCTCTCGCAACGAGCGACCCGCGACCGCGACGCTGGCGATGGTCATGGGGCCTCCAGTCACCTCGCGCTCCTAGCACATGCGCGGATCGGGACCACCAAGAAAACGGGTGGCCCTTCAAGGGGATATCATGCCGGAGGCCCGTCGCGAAGCCGTTTCCGTTGTGGATGGACGCAGGACGCGCGTTCAGGGTGATCCTATTCCAGACAGTCGTCCGTGAAGCCCGCCAGTCTCGGGAGGCGAGAGTGTGCCGAACGGGCACGCTGCTCAGGCGTCGATTCTCTTCAACACGCTGTAGAGCTTGTGCCTGGAGATCCCCAGGGCCTTGGCGCACTGCGCCTTGTTCCCCTGGAAGCGCTCCAGGGTCTGGCGCACCAGCTCCGCCTCCGCCTCGGCGAGGGTCATCGTGCGCGCGGCCGGGACCGGACGTCGAGCCTCGGAGGGCAGGTCCTCTACCTGGATCATCGGGTGGGTCCCCTGAAGGACGGCGTGCTCGAGGGTGTTCTTGAGCTGCCGCACGTTCCCGGGCCACCGGGCGGTCTGCAAGACCTCCATGGCCTTCTCGGAGATGCCGCGGATGCAGTCGCAGTGGCGGTTGCAGAAGCTGGTCAGGAACCACTCCGCCAGCTCCGGGATGTCCTCGAGCCGCTCGGCGAGCTCCGGGACCTCTACCCTGACGGCCTGGAGCCGGAAGCGAAGGTCCTCGCGCAGGGTCCCCTCTGCGACGGCCTGGTCCAGGTCCCGAGAGGTGGTGGCGACCACGCGGACGTCCACGGCCTGGCCCTCGAGCGAGCCCAGCGGGCGCACCTCGCGCTCCTCCAGGAAGCGCCGCAGCTTCGCCTGGACCGGCAGGGGCATCTCGGTGAAGTCCTCGAGGTGCAGAGTGCCGCCACGGGCCGCGCGGATCAGGCCGGTCCTTGCTCTCCCGCTGCCGCCGAAGGCGCCGCTCTCGCACCCGAAGAGCTCCAGCTCGGCGATGTCGAGGGGGAGGCTGGCGCAGTCGACCACGACGTAGGGCCCCTTGGACCCGCTCGCCTCGTGGATGGCGCGGGCGACGAGGCTCTTGCCCACTCCCGTGTCTCCGGTGACCAGCACGTGGCTGTGGCCGCCCGCCGCCAGGCGCACACGCTGCAGCAGCAGCTCCATGGCCGGCGAGGAGCCGACCAGGCCAAAGCGCCGCACCGGCCGGGCCTGGTTGCTGCGACGGCTGCAGTCGAGCCGAGACCCCCGCACGTAGGACCGGGCGTAGGCGGTGACGCGCGCCAGCTCGAGGTCTCTCAGGGCCCTCTGCAGCTCCGGCGCCGGTGGACCCACGAGCTCGATGGCCGCGCCCTCGAAGGACTTGGTGGCGACCATCAGCTCCTCGAGCGGGATCCCCCAGCGGCGTGCGTTTGTCCCGCTGGACTCCAGCACGTGGTCCTGGGCATCGCCTCTGTGCAGCTCGCGGAGCTCCTGGCCGAAGACCTCCTGGAACTGGCTGCGCGACAGGCGATCGGAGCTCCGGCAGAGCAGGAACGCGCGATACCAGGACTCGAGGAGGACCTCGCCCTCGCCGAGTAGAGTCTGGAGGAGGCCTTCGTTCACGAGTCTCCTACTAACTCGGAGGTAGTCCTGGTCCCCGTCCTCGTCGCCGTCGTCGGCTGTGGAGCCACCCCGCCCCCGGTCCTGGGGGAGCTGCCCGCCTTCGAGCTCGTCGACGAACATGGTGGGCTCGTGCGCGCCACGGACCTGCGCGGACGCGTGCTCGTGGTGGACTTCATCTTCACCCGCTGCACCCTGAGCTGCCCGGCGATCACGAGCCACATGGCCGAGCTCGCCGGCCTGACCGCAGACGCCCCGGGGGTGCCCATCGACATGGTCAGCATCACCGTCGATCCCCAGCACGACACCCCAGAGGTCCTGTCCGAGTTCTCCTCCAGCTGGAGCATCCCGGATGAACGCTGGCACCTGCTCACCGGCACCACAGAGCAGATCGACGAGGTCTCCGCCGGCATGCTGCAGGCCCTGACCCGCGGAGACGGGCCGGCGCCCGATGTCACGCACTCCCAGCGCTTCGTTCTCGTCGACGCGGAGGGACGACTGCGCGCGATGCCGAGCGCATCCGCCGAGGAGCTCGACCCGCTGGCGGAGCAGGCCCTGTTGTTGTCCCGGACGGGGAGCAGGCAGTAGATCGCGACCGGCGCGGACTGCGGTAGGGTCCCGCCCATGCTGAGCCAGGGTGTCGAGCTCATGGCCGTGGGGATGACCACGGTGTTCGCCTTCCTGCTGTTGCTCGTGGGGCTCATGTACATCTCTGCGGCCGTGTTCGCCCGCTGGCCGGATGACGAGCCGCCCGATCCCGAGGCACCGGACGAAGACCTGGTGGCCATCGCCATCGCCCTGGCGGCCATCCAGCACAAGAGGGACCAATGAAGCGCGTCAGCGTGATGACCACCGCCTTTCGGGACGGCTTTCAGTCCTGCGTGGGCGCTCGAGTGCTCACCGATGACTTCCTCCCTGCGGTGGAGGCGGCCCTCGCGGCGGGCTTCACCCACTTCGAAGCGGGAGGAGGGGCCCGCTACCAGGTGCCCTACCTCTACTGCAACGAAGACGCCTTCGACATGATGGACCGCTTCCGCGCCACCGTCGGCCCGGAAGCCAACCTCCAGACCCTGGCCCGCGGCGTGAATGTGGTCGGCCTGGACTCCCAGAGCTCCGACATCATCGACCTGCACGCGAAGATGTTCGCGAAGCACGGCATGACGACCATCCGGAACTTCGACGCCCTCAACGACGTGCGCAACCTGGCCTTCAGCGGGCGTTGCATCGCCGAGGCCGGGCTGAAGCACGAGGTCGTCGTCGCGATGATGGCCCTGCCGCCGGGCACCGACGGAGCTCACACACCCGAGTTCTACCTGAAGGTCGTCCACGACCTCCTCGAAGACGGCGTGCCCTTCAGCTCCGTCTGCTTCAAGGACGCATCGGGCACCGCGACCCCCTCGACGATCTACGAGACCATCCGCCTCGCCCGAAGGCGCCTCCCCGAGGGCACGCACATCCGCGTCCACACCCACGAGACCGCCGGCTGCTCGGTGATGCAGTACAAGGCGGCACTGGATGCTGGCGCCGACGGCATCGATCTGTCCCTGGCGCCATGCTCGGGGGGCACGGCGCAGCCCGACGCCGTGGTCATGTGGCACGCCCTGCGCGGCACTGACTACGACCTTGGCTTCGACATCGACAAGGTCTTGGAGGCGGAAGAGGTCTTCAAGGACTGCATGAAGGACTACTTCATGCCCCCCGAGGCCTCCGCGGTGGAGCCGATCATCCCCTTCTCCCCGATGCCGGGTGGGGCCCTGACCGCCAACACCCAGATGATGCGGGACAACAACATGCTCGACCGCTACCCGGCGGTCATCCGCGCGATGAAGGAGGTCGTCGGCCGCGGCGGCTTCGGCACCTCGGTCACGCCCGTCTCGCAGTTCTACTTCCAGCAGGCCTTCAACAACGCCGTGATCGGGCCCTGGAAGCGCATCGCCGATGGCTACGGCAAGATGGTGCTCGGCTATTTCGGACGCACACCGCAGCCTCCCGACCCGGAGATCGTCGCGCTGGCCGCCGAGCAGCTCCAGCTCGAGCCCACCACCCGGGACCCGCGGGAGATCAACGACGAGGACCCCGCCAAGGGCGTCCCTGCCGCCACGGAGCGGCTGAAGGCCCACGGACTGCCGATCAGCGACGAGAGCGTCTTCATCTCCGCCAGCCTCAAGGACAAGGGCATCGCCTTCCTCAAGGGCGAGGCCACCATCGGCGTCCGCAAGAAGTCCAAGGAGGCCAGGGCGGACACGGCCCCCGCCGACCGGTACTCCGTGAGCGTCGGCGGCCGCAGCTTCGAGGTGCGCCTGGAGGGAGGCCGCGCCATCGTCGGTGGCAGGTCATACGACTACCGCGTCGAGGCTGGCGGGTCCGACGAGAGCGCGACGCCGACGGCTGGAAGCCCCGTCAACGCGGAGATGCCCGGCAAGATCGTGGACTTGAAGGTGGGCGTGGGCGACTCGGTCTCGGAGGGGCAGGCCCTGTTGGTCATGGAGGCCCTGAAGATGGAGCTGGACGTCGCCGCTCCCCGGGCTGGCACGGTGGCGAGCATCGCGGTGACAAAGGGCCAACAGGTGGCCGCGGGCGATCTGTTGGTCAGCCTGTCTTGAGCAGCTTCGGCGAGCTCTGGGAGGCGACCGGCGTCGCCAACATCACCCTGGGTCAGTTCGTCATGATCGCCGTCGGTCTGCTGCTCATCTGGCTCGCGATCAAGAAGGAGTTCGAGCCGCTGTTGCTGTTGCCCATCGGCTTCGGCGGCATCCTGGCGAACATCCCGATCGCGGAGATCTCCGGCGAAGACGGCTTCCTGGGCATCATCTACGACGCAGGGGTCTCCAACGGGCTCTTCCCCCTGCTCATCTTCATGGGTGTCGGGGCGCTCACCGACTTCTCCTCGCTCCTGGCCAACCCGCGCACGGCGGTGCTCGGGGCGGCCGCCCAGTTCGGCATCTTCACCACCCTGCTGGGAGCGCTGGCGCTGTCCGAGTACACGGGCTTCGTCGACTTCTCCCTGAAGGACGCAGCTGCCATCGGCATCATCGGAGGAGCGGACGGGCCCACCGCGATCTTCCTCGCCAGCCGGCTGTCCCCGGACCTGCTGGGGGCCATCGCCGTGGCGGCCTACTCCTACATGGCGCTGGTGCCGATCATCCAGCCGCCGATCATGAGGCTGCTGACGACCGAAGAGGAGCGCCGCCTGCCCATGAAGCAGCTGCGGCCGGTGAAGAAGGTCGAGCGCATCGTCTTCCCCCTGGCGGTGTTGGGCCTGTGCATCCTGCTGTTGCCCGACGCGACCCCGCTCATCGGGGCGCTGATGTTCGGCAACCTGCTCAGCGAGTCCGGGGTGGTCGACCGCCTGGCGGGGGCGGCGAAGAACGAGCTGATCAACATCGTCACCATCCTGCTCGGGCTGGCGGTGGGCTCGAAGCTGGCGGCGGACCACTTCCTGGGCGCGGAGACGCTGGGCATCCTGGCGCTGGGGTTGGTGGCCTTCGCGATCGGGACGGCTTCAGGGGTCATCCTCGCCAAGATCATGAACAAGCTCAGCAAGGACCCCATCAACCCCCTCATCGGCGCCGCGGGCGTGTCGGCGGTCCCGATGGCGGCTCGGGTGGTGAACAAGGTCGGGCAGGAGGCCAACCCCAGCAACTACCTGCTGATGCACGCGATGGGTCCGAACGTGGCGGGGGTGATCGGCTCCGCGGTGGCGGCAGGCGTGCTGTTGGCCCTGGCCGGCTAGCGTCGCGCTACCCCCCGGCCAGTTTTTGGTCGCCCCTCTCGATAGACCTCCCGAGAGGTACACAGATGAACGATCAACTCGCCCGCACCATCCTGACCGACCTGTCCGAGGGTCGAGTCCCACTCACCGTCGAGCCGCTCCCGCCTGGGAGCGTCTGCAATCGCATCGAGGTCGTACGGGCCCTGAACCGGGCCTTGCGCGGCTTCGGACGTCGAACCCAGGATCCCTCGCTGCCCACCAACACCGGACGGCGCTGGACCGGGGAGGAGGAGGGCCGTCTCGAGGCCGCGTTCACCGCTGGCGAAGACCCGAAGGCCATCGCCAAGGAGCTCGGGCGCACGGTGGGGAGCATCCGCTCGCGTCTC
Source organism: Myxococcota bacterium (assembly GCA_036012755.1). Classification (GTDB taxonomy): domain Bacteria; phylum Myxococcota_A; class UBA796; order UBA796; family CAJQPC01; genus JAAESX01. The sequence continues at coordinate 30,065 of DASCPX010000119.1, forward strand.
GAGCACCTGGGCTTGTTGGACGAGTCGGCCTGACCGGGGGCCTACGCGGCCGGTTGCGTCGGGCGGACCGCGACCACGTCGTGGGGATCGACTTGGCGCAGGTCCCGCACATCCAGGGTCAGGAGGGCGCGGGCGCCCCCGCCGACGGTGACGAACTCCACCTCGTAGGTGCGTTCGTCGTATGCCTCCACCACTGCGCCGAGGTCGCCGCGGGCGAGCCCGTGGTCCGGGAGGTCCCGGACGAGGACGACGGGTTCCAGGGCGTCGAAGGTCAAGAGGATGGTCCGGGGTAGAGGGTCACCAGGCGCGGCGCATCTTCGCCGTGCTCCAGGATCCAGATTGACACGACCGAGGCTTCGATGCAGCCGGGCCGAGGAGGGGGCCCTCGATGCGGTACTTGCGGCCGAAGGGGTTGCCACCGGCCGGGTCCGCGTCCAACCTGGTCCCCAGGAGAGCCTTCAAGACCCAACGCAGCGTTCTGAATTGGATGGCACTCGGCCTGTTGGGCCTTGTGGGTTGCCCCACCGCCCAGCCCACGCCCGACCCACTCGCCGCTACGTCAGGGACCATCGAGTGGCGGATTCTGCGGATTGACGAGCGGGGGAGAGCTTCACTGCGACGCCGACCTGGCGGACGACGCAACCGCCCTGCCGGGTGACGTCGCTGGGGCTTTCGAAAGCGTGTCGGTACACCCGGAGACCGTCCTAAGCGGCTGCGGAATCACACTCGATCAGGGGCTCAGCTGTTGGGGTGACTTGGTACGAACGCCTGCGAATGCCGACCTGCGGTGGGCAGAGTAGCGTCGAGGGTGAGCGCTACTCAGCCAAAAGGGCGTGCCTGACTTCGGAGCGCTGAACGCCGGCGCGGCATGATCGACTGAGGCTCGTCGGGCCGGCCCTCCGCGCTGAGCAGCGTGTCGAAGCAGTCCTCGGGAGGGCTGCGGCGGAAAGGGCGAGGGTGGCCGTCTCAAGCGGCTCTTCCTCCCCGGACCCGCAATGGCCCGACAGGGCCGCAGGGGCAATCCAGGGCGTGCGACAAGGTCTGACAGAGACCACTCCCCGGCCCAGCAGTCCTCTGCCTCGTTAGGAGAAGAGCGGCGAGCCCAAGTTAAGGGGCCGCGAGCAGGTCGGCTGGTGGCCTGGACGAGACGCGGCGCCGGTCACAGGTTGTTCCGGACACCCTGGCCGGGTATCCCTCCGGCGAACCCAGGCCCGGCGGTTCAGGCGCGCTGGGATAGGCGCCGTGCCCGCCATGCAGCGGGCTCCAGCTCCAGGACGCGGTTGGCGGGCCAGGCGTTCAGCTGGGGCAGGACGTCGGTCAGGTACAGCCAGGGGTCGATGGCGTTGACCATGCAGGTACCAATCAAGGAGAACCAGGTCGCTGCGGTCTGCGCGCCTCCCTCGGAGCCCGCGAACATCCAGTTCTTTCGGCCAACGACGGGTTGTCGAAGCAGCAACTCGCTGAGGTTGTTGTGCGCGGGGATGGCGCCGTTGTCGATGAACACGACCAGAGTGTCCCACTGGCGTAGTACGTAGTTCGCGGCCTTGGCCAGCGGCGAATTTGGGGGTTCGCTCAGGGTCAGCGCCTGACACCAAGCGCGGAATGCCTGAAGAATCGGCCAGGTCGTGGCCCTTCGTTCACGCGCCCGGTCGGCTGCAGACAACTCTCGGAAGCGCCGCTCCATCTGGAAGACCTCGCGGATGGTCTCCAGGGCGTGATGGACGTGGCGGGGGTCGGTGTCGCGTGCCTCCCAGAACTTGCGGCGGGCGTGGGCCCAGCAGCCGGCTCGAACCAC
>DASCPX010000120.1:0-1267 GCA_036012755.1 Myxococcota bacterium
CGGACCGATGAGGATGGCAACCGGGCGCGCTTCAGCAGCGCGATCCTCCCACCGTACATGCGGCGCTCGCCCAAGGTGACCGAGGTGCTGCCGGTGCTGTACCTGCGCGGGCTCTCGACAGGCGACTTCAAGCCGGCGCTCAGCGAGCTACTCGGCGACGACGCCGCAGGGCTTTCGAGCACCAACATCGCCCGCCTGACGCAAGTCTGGACTGAGGAGTACGCGCAGTTCCGCTTCCGAAGCCTCAAGGATCGGGACTTCATCTACGTCTGGGCGGATGGCGTGCACTTCAACGTCCGCCTCGAGGACGACCGGCTCTGTACCCTGGTGATGATCGGCGTCCGACCCGACGGGACCAAGGAACTCATCGCCGTCGAGGATGGCTATCGGGAGAGCGCCGAGAGCTGGCGGGAGGTCCTCCGTGACCTGCAGCGGCGCGGCATGCGGGCCCCCGCGCTGGCAATCGGCGACGGCGCACTCGGTTTCTGGAGCGCAGTCCGTAGCGTCTGGCCGGAGACCCGCACGCAGCGTGACTGGTGCCACAAGATGAGCAACGTGCTCGACAAGGTCCCCAAGCGGCTCCAGCCCAAGGCGAAGAGCATGCTGCGTGACATCATGTACGCCGACGAACGAGCCCTCGCCAACGACCGCGTCGACGCCTTCAAGGCCGTGTTCGGGGTCAAGCAATCGAAGGCCGTCGACTGCCTCGAGAAGAACCTCGACGAGCTGTTCGCGTTCTTCGACTTCCCTGCCCAACATTGGCAGCACATCCGCACGTCGAACCCGATCGAATCGGCGTTCGCCACGGTGCGGCTACGCCAGCGCGTGACCAAGGGTGCTGGGAGCCGAGACAAGGCCCTCACGATGGCCTTCAAGCTGCTCGACATGGCTCAGCTGCGGTGGCGCAGGATCACCGCCGCAGAGATGCTCCCACTCGTCCGTGCTGGCGTCGTCTTCAGGAACGGGCTCCAGGTCGAGAGGGAAGACCAGGAGGACGCCGCCTGAGTCATCGAGCCCGGATCCTGCGTCTTGCCCGATCGCGGATCCGGCGTGTCGCCCGATCGCGGGCCCAGCGTCTTGCCCGATCGCGGATCCAGCGTCCTGCCCGATCGCGGATCTGGCGTGTCGCCCGGCTCACCCGACCCGGATCCGCTGGCGGGAATCAAACCACAGAGAGGAGCCTGCCATGGTGGTCCGGCTCCTGTTCAACATCCGAGGATCGCTGCCCTTCCGCACTGGCTCGATCCACAACTCTTGCCAATACCTC
>DASCPX010000121.1:0-3357 GCA_036012755.1 Myxococcota bacterium
ACCGGTCGCCGCCGTCGTTGCCGGGGAAGCAGTGGCCGATGTCGTCGCCGCACGCCGTGTCTCGGATGCAGCTGTCGATGGGCCCCCAGACGTCGTCTCGCATGCAGCCGAACATCCCCGCGCCGCCGTCCATCTCCAGCTCGGCTTGGCAGTCCCCGGCGGCGCCTCCGCAGGCCGCCTGCTTGTCGCAGATGGCGTTGCGCAGTCGGCCGTCGTCGAAGCAGTCGAGGGCGGAGATGCAGTGCATCCCCAGGTCCATCCCCTCCTACTGGGGAACGTCGGCGCAGTCGGTGTTGTGGATGCAGTCGGCGACTTGGTCCACGACGTGGGGCTCGGACCAGCTTTCAAATGACCGGCAGCCGTCTTGGCAGTCGCCGCCGTCGCCGCCGTCGCCGCCGTCGCCGCCGCACTCCTCGACGATGTGGCACAGCTCGTCGCACCGGTCGCCCGACATCCTCAAGATCGAAGGCGACACGCTGTACGCCCTGTCCGCCTACCGCGGGCTGGTGACCATCGACATCTCCGACCCCGGCGACATCGAGCTGATGGGTCGCTACGCCGCCGAGGGCATCCCGTTCGAGATGTACGTGCGCGACGGCGTCGCTTACGCCCTGTACGCGTCGTTCTGGGGCTACGAGCAGGACCCGGACACCGGCAAGGTCGTGTGGCGTCAGTCCAGCCGCGTGCTGGCCGTCGACGTCTCCGACCCGAGCCAGCCGTTCGAGATCGGCGGCTTCGACATCCCCGGCGGCATCAGCGATTCGCGCATCGTCGGCGACATCCTGTACGTCGTCTCCTACGAAAACGGCTGGTGCTGGGGCTGCAACGACGGCGAGCCGCGCACCACCGTCACCTCGCTGTCCGTGGCGGACCCCGCCAACATGGAGGTCGTCGACCAGCTGGCCTTCATCGAGGACGGCCAGAGCTGGGGTTGGCGGCGCAGCATCCACGTCACCACCGAGCGCATGTACGTGTCCGGCCTGACCTGGGGCGGCGACTGGAACAACAGCCACTCCACCATCCAGGTGGTCGACATCTCCGACGCCGAGGGCGACATGGAGCTCGGCGCCTCGCGGCCGGTCGCGGGCCAGATCCGCAGCCGGTGGCAGATGAACGAGTACGACGGCCACCTGCGGGTCATCAGCCAGCCCGGCATGTGGCGCGGCGTCGAGGCGCCGGTCGTCGAGACGTTCGAGGTGGTCAACGCCCAGGTGCTCGAGCCGCTGGCCGCGCTCGAGATGGAGCTGCCCCGGCCCGAGGGTCTGCAGAGCGTGCGCTTCGACGGCCACGTCGGCTACGCCGTGACCTTCGAGCGGACGGACCCGCTGTTCGTCATCGACCTGTCCGACCCGGTCAACCCCGTCCAGCGGGGCGAGCTCGAGATGCCGGGCTGGCTGTACCACATGGAGCCCCGCGGCGACCGGCTGTTCGGGCTCGGGTTCGACCAGCAGGAGGAGACCGGGCTGGCCATCTCCCTGTTCGACGTGGCCGACATGGACAACCCCAAGCAGCTCGCCCGGGTGAACTTCGGCGCACGGTGGGGCTGGATGGCCGAGGACCAGGACCGCATCCACAAGGCCTTCAAGATCCTGCCCGACGCCGGCGTGATCCTCATGCCGTTCTCCGGCTGGGACTGGTCTGACGAGGGCGGCGGCCGCTACAACAGCGGCGTCCAGATCGTCGACTTCACCCGCGACTCGCTGACCATCCGCGGCGCTGCGCCCCACCAGGGCCGGGCACGGCGGGCGTTCATCCATCGCGACCACCTGTTCGCCATGTCCGACGACCGGGTCGAGGCGTTCGACATCACCGACAAGGACGCCCCGGAGTCCACGAGCAACCTGTCCCTGGTGCGCCACGTGCGGCGGGTCATGCCCGTGGGCGACGGCATCGTGGCCGAGCTCGTCAGCGACTGGTGGACCGAGGAGGCCCGCCTGGACATCCTGCCGGCCAACGACCCGGACAACCCGACCGCCATCGGCAGCGTCGACCTGACCGCGCTGCTCGACGACGTGGATCTGAACAACCGCTGGAACCGCTACTGGCGCATCTGGAGCAGCCGCATGGCCGCCACCGGCGACCACGTGTTCCTGATGTACACCGGGCCCAACAACGTGGGCAGCACCTTGGTGTCCATCGACGTGTCCGAGCCGGACAACCCCGTGCTGGGCGACCCGGTGAACCTCGAGTTCGCCACGCCGTACCAGTACTACGGCTGGTGGGGCGGCGGTCAGACGGCCACCAACTTCGCGGTGGTGGGCGACGCCCTCGTCGTGCAGGCGCCCCAGCGCTGGAACCAGGAGCGGCAGGTGCAGGATCCGCCGACGCTTGAGATCATCGACATCTCCAACCCCGGCGCGCCCCAGCACGCGGGCTCGTTCGACTCGGGTGTCGCCCGCTACGCCCAGGGGTTCCAGGCGGCCGGGGACATCATCTACACCTCCCGCGCCGAGGAGCAGCCTGGCGACGACGGTCGCGTGCGCTTCTTCCTGGACCGCATCGACGTGTCCGACGCCACGGAGCCCAACGAGCTCGAGTCGATCAACGTGCCGGGCACGCTGGCGGCCATCAGCGAGGCCGGCGACAGCATCGTCACCGTCGACTACCGCAACTTCGTGGAGCCCGTGGAGGACTGGCAGGAGTGCCAGCAGCTGTCCGGTGGCGCCTGGGTGCGCATGGATTGGCAGGCCAACCTGTGCGTCGTCGGCCTGACCAGCCTCAACCTGCTGTCCCTGGACGGCGACGCCGCCGAGGCCGAGCTGCAGGACCGTGTGGACCTGGGTGTGCGCCGGCTGCAGACCCTGCACGTCTCCCCGCGCCGGGCCATCGCCCGCTTCCAGCAGGTCTGGTGGTGGTGGGGCTGGGCCGTGGACGACGCAGACGGCGAGGACGCGGACGGCGACGGCGAGATCGACCCGCCGGACCACCGCCCGGAGATCACGGTCTTCGCCGGCCTGCAGGACGGCGAGCTGAACCGCGGCGCCACGAGCCGCATGCACGCCCTGGACGGCCAGGTCCGCGGGATCTACGGCGACCACGCCGCAGTCCTGTCGTACTCGCCGCCCAGCTTGGCGCTGTACGACCTGGCCGACCCGGACGCTCCGGCGGTCGCCCGCGAGGTCCGGCTGCGCGGTTACACGCAGGACCTGACCGTGAAGGACGGCGTGGCCTACATGGCCAACGGTCCGTTCGGGGCGCAGGCGGTGTTTATCGGTGGGATGATCCGGTAGCCCGGTCGGAACCGGGCACGCCTGTACCCTCCAGACCGGGCGCCCGGCACCCGGCACCCGGCACCGGGCTCCGGACGTCCCTGGGCTCCGTCCAACTTCCTCGCAGAGTAGTAGGGGGAAACAGAGA
>DASCPX010000122.1:0-3299 GCA_036012755.1 Myxococcota bacterium
AGGAGGCCGGCGGGGGGCGGTTGGAGGGGGCGGACGGTGAGGGCGACCTGTTCGGGGCCATCGACCTCGAGGTCTATCTCGAAGGGGAGGTCGGCGAGGGTCACGTGGTAGCGGAGCTCTTCGGTGGCGGCCTCGGGGCTGCTGCTGCCGCGGACGGCGGTGGCGGCCATGGGTGTGGGCGCGAGGGCGTCGGCGAGGGGGGCGAGCTGGTCGTGGATCCAGCGGGCGGCGAGGGTGATCGTGCGGTCGACCAAGGATGGCGTGGTGGGCCAGAGATCGATGGCGGCCTGCGTCACAGAGTTGGGGACGGAGGCGTGGTGCCAGGCGTCCGGGGCCTCGGTCTCGATGACGAGGCCGAGGGCGGCCACGAGGCGGGCGCAGTCGGGGCAGCTCACCAGCTCGCGATGGAGGGCGGCCTCTTCGGTCTGCGGGAGCAGGCCATCGAAGTAGGCCGCGAGGGTCTCCTCGTCAGGGCAGTGGTGGGGCATCGAGTCCTCCATCGGTCGGTCCGCCTCACTCGACGGAGAGACCGACTCGAGCTTACAGCTTAATCCGGATTGCTTGTGAGAGGTGAGGGATCAGCGAAGCCTGGGAGACGGCCCAGCGGTGGGTCTGGCATCCTCCAGTGGGCGGCGGTCCGCGGGAACGGGACGACGGATGATCGCTGGTCAGTCTCGGCCTCAGCGTGGCGCGCCTCAGCTCGGTGCGGGTCCAGCGCGGGCCAGCGCGTACGCGGCGGGCGTGAGCTCGGCGGCGGTGAGATCATAGACGTCTCGGTGCGTGCCGACCCGAGTGAAGACCCAGCTCAGGTAGGCGAGCGTGTCCGCGCCGAGGGCGCGGCAGGTAGCGGCGATTCCGAGCAGGACCGCGGCGCGGTGGGCCCCTTCGCTGCTACCGGCGAAGAGGCAGTTGAGGCGCAGCTTCGCGAAGTTCTGGAACTCGCGCTCCGAGCCCGAGTTGTCGATGGGAATCGCGGGGTGGTCGACAAAGCGGAACAGGGCGTCCCAGTGGTTGCGGTAGTACCGGATGACCTTGGCGAGCCCGTCGCCCGGGGTCAGAGTCGGCTCGACGGCGTCCATCCAACTGAGCAGGTCATCGCGCAGCGGCGGCACCTTGAGTTGGCGCCATTCCCGGAGTGCGTCGCCTCTCAGCCCACGCTTTTGGGCCTCCGCCTCCGCCACGTAGATGGCCGAGATGAAAGCCCCGGCCTCCTTGGCCAGCGCGGGCTGTATGTTCTCCGCGTCCCGCCACTTGCGGCGGCCATGCGCGTTGCACCCAGCCTCGAGAATGCGGCCGTCCTTGAAGACGGGGTTGTGGCGATGCTCGGCGTCGGCGACCAGAAGCCCGGCGAACGGCGCGAGCTTGCTCACCAACGCCTCCGAGCCCTTGTCCGCCTCGTACTGGAAGACGACCACGTCGTCGCGTCGGTACACCTCCATGTGTCCGTTGTGCGAGCCCGGGAGATTGGGGATCAGAACCTTGAGCCCGGTGGCGTCGGTCGCCATCCAGTCACCGGCGAGGAGCTGCTTCCAGTGCGCGCCGTCGATGGCGGATAGCAGATCGGCCGCCCGCTCGATCTGGGTCACGAAGTAGCTGGGCGCCAGCGGGACCCCGCGCAGCGCGAGATCGCGGCGGATACGGTCGAGCGGGTTGAGCATCACGAACTTCTGGTGGACGACCCAGGCGAGGAACTCGCAGGTGGCCTTGGAGCGCGAGAACGGCGAGGGCAGGGAGCGCGCGGTGGTCCGCTCACCGCAGTCCTTGCAGCGGGCGGTCTTGCGGGTCACGACGCGCTTTCGCACGTGCTCCTTGACCACGTGTAGCTTGGTCTCGCGCTGCTCACCGACAACCTCGAGGTCGCTGCTGCCGCAACACCCGCACGCGGGAGGCTGCACCGTGTGCTCCTCGGCGACCAGGTGCTCGGGCACCGGGCTGCGCCCTGTGCGCCGAGCCTTCTTCCTGGTCTTCTTCTTACGGGGGAGCCTGGGCGGCTTGGGCCGGTCGGCGTAGGCCGCTGCCGCTTCGTCGTCCATGTCTGGCGAAGGCTCGGGCGCCTTCGCTGGCCGGTCGTCGCCGCGGCGTTTCTTCCTCAGCGCGACCGCCAGCAGCTCAGCGGTTCGCTCGTTGCCCTTGGCCACCAAATCGCCGAGCCGACCCACCTCGGCGGTCAGCTCGGCGATGCGCGCGTTCGCCTCCCTCAAGTAGATCCGCTGCTCGGCGTGCTCCCGTCGGAGCGCCTCGTGGACGGCATGGGAGACATCGGCGCGAGTGCGAGCGTAGGCCACGACGCGAAGAGATCATGGCGGCTCGACGCTGTCGATCCCCGCGCGCCATTTTTCTCATGCCGCCGCGCGACGGCGTCTATACCAGCGGCGTCGCGGAGCCTTCAGGTCGATCCCCTCGAGCAGCGACGCGAGCGTCGCGGCGTCCACGGCCACGCGGTCGGTCCCCGCAGGCACGTCGGGCAACTCGAAGGTCCCGCGCTCCAGCCGCTTCGAGAAGAGGCACCACCCCGAGCCGTCGAACCAGATCGCCTTGCACAGACGCCTCCGCCGGTTGAGGAACAAATACAGATGCCCGTCGGTCGGCTCGAGACCCAGACGCCGAGCGGCTCCAGCCAGGGCATCGAAGGAGCCGCGCATGTCCACCGGCTCCACCCCGACGAAGATGCGAACGCCCGCGCCGAAGCTCAGCACGCCATCACCACCCGCAGCAGCCGCTCCAGGGTCGCCTCGTCGAAGCGGGCGTCGACCTCGACCTCCACCTCGCCGCAGCGGACCAGGTACCGCGCCGGGATCGGCGCCAGGCTCGGGACGACGAGCTCTACGAGCCGGACCGGACTCGGAGCCATCGCCGGCTTCGACCCACGCTCGAGGTTGATCCGCCACGCGTTCAGCGAGCGTCCATCGACGCCGTGTCGGCGAGCCCACTCGGCGCGAGCCAGGCCGCTGCGAGCCGCGGCCGCCAAGCTCCCGCGGGCCTCCGCTGCGTTACGAATCTTGCGTCCAGCCATGAGAAACCTCCGCTGTGAACGAAGATCTCACGCCAAGGCGCAGTGCGCCTCTGCGCTTCGCTGACCGGTCACGGCGCAACGGGGTGTGCCCCCCCGCGGCGTTGGTGCACCGCTCCCGGGGTGACGCCCGGTTGGCGCCGGAAGAGCCTGATCGTCGATGAACGACAGGGGACTCGGGTGATGGCGGCGCGGACGAAGAGCAAGGTGACGCCCAAGTACAAGACGAAGTACCGGGTGAAGAACTGGCGCGAGTACGAGGCTGGTCTGAGGCGGCGAGGCGACATCA
>DASCPX010000123.1:0-18696 GCA_036012755.1 Myxococcota bacterium
CCATTGAAGCATCTGCCAGTTGGACGAGCACGAGGTCTGCGAGGACCCCCTCCCGGCCCCCACAGGCTGGGCCCCATTGAAGCTACCGTGGCGGCAGGCTGGCGTATCATCGTGGTTCCGCCCCCTCCCGGCCCCCACAGGCTGGGCCCCATTGAAGCCCGGCGTGCGGACCCTTGCAGACGCGCAGGCGCCAGCCCCCTCCCGGCCCCCACAGGCTGGGCCCCATTGAAGCGGCGATGTCGGCCAGGGCCGACAGGCAGCCACCGGGGTCCCCCTCCCGGCCCCCACAGGCTGGGCCCCATTGAAGCGGCGATCACAGCGACTACAGGAAGTGGCCGACCCTTCCCGGGCTGAGCTCTCACTCCGGGTCGTTGCCGTAGATCACCCAAGGCGCGCCTGAGATCGTGACGTAGAGCCGGTGCTCGAAGCCGTCTGCTCCTGGGACGAAGTCGCGGGCCTCGACGTGGCCGAACTCGTAGCCAGCGGCCAGGCTTCCGCCCTCGGGGCGAAGGAGCACCCCGGAGATGCCGATCCGACGGGTGATCTCTCGTGACTCCAGCGCGATCACGGTGTCGCCGACGACCTCGACGACGCCGACGCGTTCGCTGGTCTCGGCCTGGAGCTGCACGCCATAGGGCTCTGGCAGCCAACGCACCCGAGCCCACCAGGTCTCCGTGTCCCCTCCGGCCGGGTGGCCGAGGAAGCGGCCCTCCTGGGTGAAGCCCTCGTGGTAGACGCGGTGGGCGGTGTACCAGCGGAAGGTGTCGTCCTGCAGGCGGGCCCACTCCACTCCCAGCAGCCAGGCGCCGCTGGAGAGCTCGGCCCCGGCGAGGTTGGCGATGCCGGCCAGCGATGGGGTCGGGATCGGTCCGATCGAGCGCATGATCATGTCGTCGCCCCCGTACTGCGTGTAGAGCTCCAGGTAGTCCAGGGGTTGGGGCAGCGGCACGAGCACCCGGAGGTCGACGGCGGCGATCTCGTCCTGGTCGGGCAGCTCGCGATCCGGGTCGTCGACGACGTGGGGATCGAGGGGGAGGAAGAGCTGCCCCACGCTCGGGAGGGGGCGGCCTTGCCCTCCGAAGAGGCTCACCCTGGAGGCGCCGATCTCCAGCCAGGGCAGCGGCGCCCAGCGCAGGTCCATCCACAACAGCCCGGGGTCCTCCACGTCGGCGCGCGGGCGCTGGAGCCAGCCGACTCCGGTCTCGACGCGGAGCACTCCGATGCGCTCGAAGCGGTGCTGGAGCGTGCCGGCTCCGGCCGGGAAGTTCCAGGCGTCGTCCCACAGCATCAGCCCGCCGTGACGAGCCGGCCCGAGCTTCCGTGGCTCCTGGGCGAAGACGAGCCGGCTCTGGCCGCGACGGAGGCCGACGCTGTAGCGGGGGACGACCACGTCGACCGGGGGGGAGGCCCCGACGTCCCCGCGGGCCACTGCGCGCACGCTGGCCTCGAACCAGCCCGTGTGGGCCTGGACCTCCGCGAGGCCTCGAGCCGAGACCAGGCCCTCCTCGCCGTCGCCCTCCAGGCCCCAGGTCTGGCCGTCGCCGACGCTCGCAAGTCCACCGCCGCGCATGACGACGAGGACATCGAGGGGTGCGCGTGGTCGCTCGGCGAGGATCCACTCGGGGGCATAGGCGACCCCGAGCCAGGGCGAGCTGGGTTGGCCAAGGGCCTGGGCATACCAGAGCGAGCTGCGGTCGCTGCCGCCGAGGGTGTGGGCCTGCCCGTCGCGCCGGAGATCCTGTTCGCCGAGGGCTTCGGCCGCGTCGAAGGCCAGCGCGCTTCCGAGCAACACCGACGGCAAGGACAGGGCCAGCACGGGCGGAAGGTAGCACCAGCCCGCAGGCTGCGGCATCGTGGGGCTCGTGCTCTTGCTCCTGTCCACCCTCGCCCGCGCCGGACCATGCGAGACGGATGAGTGGTGGCAGTCCCCGGTCAGCACGGAGCTCGCCCCGGTCCGGCACCAGCACTTCCTGCGCCACCGGGAGCTGATGACCGAGGCCAGCTCCGGGCGCGGGGCGAGCCCGGTCTTCCGAGCGTCCTGGAGCCGCATGGACGCCGAGCTGGCGATGCAGTCCCGCGGCTTCGACCCCGTCTCGCTCACGGATGTGGAGCGGAGTCGGTACAAGGACCTGTCCCTCGTCGCTGGCACCATGGCGGCGGAGCGCTTCGCCAACGAGCGGATCGACGAGTCCGATGTCCTCTCCGGCGTGCGGGTGGGGGTGCGCACGGTCATCGGGCCCAACGTGGTGCTGACGCGCCAGGAGGAGGGGGTGAAGCTCTCGACCAACGACACCCCCATGCATCGATACCCACGGCACAGCCGCGCCCGTCTCCAGGAGCCGGAGTGGGTAGGGCGGCCTGCTTCGCTCCGGTTCGGCGCTGGCTCCAGCTTCGTGGACGCCGACGAGGAGGACCTGGAGACCGACATCGGGGTCGCCTGGCGCGCCTATGTGCTCGGCTACCGCTGGGGCGTCGACGCCTTCCGGATCGCCGTAGACGTCGTCGAGCTCTACCCATCCCATCGCGACGCCTTCGGCTGGAGCGGAGCGTGGAGTTTCCTGGTTCGCGAGCGGCTGGTCGACCAGCTGGCGGCGACGGGAGAGCTCAGCTCTGCGGCGGGGAGCTGGGCGCCCTCGGAGGCGAGCACAGGCCTCAACTACCAGCTCTTTCCCAATGACAGGCGCTGGCTCCTGCGCTCGACATACACCTACACGCTCCCCACCCTCGAGGTCGCCGCGGAGCACAGCGCCGAGCTTCGCCTCGTCTACAACGGGGGCTGGTCGACGCCGACCGCGCCGGACCGCTGGCCCAGGGGGCAGCCCACCGACGCTGCGCCCACCTGGTACGCGGACATTCCCGAGCGCGGTCCGGCGCCGCCGCGGCTCATCGCTTCTTGCCCGGGGAGCGAGGACCCGAGACCAGAGCGCGTAGCCGACCACTGAGGTCGGGGGCAGCCGCGAGCGCCACGGCGAGCCCCGCACACAGCACCGCCACCGGTGGCTGCACCTGGAACCAGCTCGCCGGCGCGAGCGCCCAGCCCCCGTGGGCGATGACGGCCGCCGCCAGGCCGCATCGACGGGCCAACAGACCCAGGGTCAGGGCCGCGACGGCTCCACTCAGGGGGTCCAGGGGCGAGATGAGCAGGACATAGGCCCACATGCCGATGCGTCTCTGGAGCACGCCCCTGAGCCAGCCCGAGGGCCTGGGCCTCGACCAGCCGCCCTGACCTCGCATGTGCTCGATCAGCGCCAGGCAGGCCAACAGGGCGCCCCCGACAGCAAGGCCGGCGCCCGGGTCCAGGCCTTCGGTGAAGGAGGGGTTGTCAGCGCCGGTCCACAGGATCGGCCCGAGCACTGGCACGGCCCACACGACAGCCGCAGCGAGCAGCAGCCCGACCAGGCCTCGCCGAGGATGTGACTCGACAAGAGCACCGCGCGCCCATCGCCAGCGAGCTCGCGGAGGATGTCGAGCACCTGGCGGCGGCCACCGACGTCGAGCCCGTCGGTAGGTTCGTCCAAGAGCAGCACGGAGGGGGAGTGGACCAGGGCCCGGGCGAGGACGACCCGACGCTTCATGCCAGTGGACAGGCTGCCGCACTCGGTGTCCGCGTAGTCCCCAGCGCCGAGCTGCTCCAGCAGGGGATCGACCGCGGAGACTGGCGCCCCCTGGATCCGCGCGAAGAGTCGGACGGCCTCTCGCGGGCTCAGGCGTGGCGGCAGGCCCGCCTCTGCGGGCACATAGGCGAGGCGGGCGCGGGCGGCGACGGGGTCACACGTTGCGTCGACGCCGTCGATGGTGATGCTCCCGGCGTCGGGCCGCAAGAGCGTCGCCAGCATGCGCAGTGTGGTCGTCTTGCCGGCACCGTTGGGACCGAGCAAGGCGAAGACCTCGCCCGAGTCGACCTGGAGCGAGACTCCGTCGACCGCGCGGACCTCGCCGCGGACGGGATCCCGGAAGCTCCGGCGCAGCTCTGTGGCGCCCAGCACGGCCTCGATGCTACCGGGTCGCTCATGTGGTGGTTGTTGTCCTGCTTGTCGGAGCCTGCGACGGAACCCCCGCCGGAGCCCGAGCCGGGCCTGGTGGTGGTGCTCGGCTTCGACGGCGTGGACCCGGACCTCGTCATGCGCTGGAGGAGCGAGCTACCAAACCTCGCAGCGCACATCGACGCCGGCCACTTCCACCGACTCGGCACGACGACCCCTCCACAGTCGCCGGTCGCGTGGAGCAGCTTCGCGACCGGACTGCCACCCGGCCAGCACGGCATCCTCGACTTCGTGAAGCGGGAGGGGCTCTCTCCCGAGGTGGCGACCAACCGCTACCACCCCGCGCGGATGGAGGCAGACGGCCTCGTCGGAGCCCGGGGCACCTCGCCGCGCGCGGGGACTCCCTTCTGGAAGACCGCCTCGGACGCGGGCGTGCCCGTGACGGCGCTCTGGGTGCCCTATTCCTTTCCTCCCGACGATCTCGGCGCTGACGGGCGCATGGTGTCGGGGCTGGGGACTCCGGATCTCGAGCTGACGAACTCCACGAGCTTCCTGCTCACTTCCAAGCGGGCGGACGAGCGCGTGGCGGGCTCGAGCCTGGTGCCGCTGCAGCGAGAGGGCGACGACTACGCCGCGAGGATCAACGGGCCCACCGTCGTCGGGCTCGGGACCCCCTGGATTCGCGTCGGCGCGACGGTGGAGCGCCAGACACGCAGCGTCCGCCTCGTCGTCGGCCAGCAGGAGCTCGTGGTCGCGGAGGGCAGCTGGTCGAGCTGGCTGCACCTGGAGTTCCCGCTCTCTGAGCAGACCTCGGCCCACGCCCTGGTCCGCATCCACGTCGTAGAGGCCTTCAACGACCTGGAGCTCTATGTCACGCCGCTGATGATCGACCCGACAGAGCCCTGGCTGCGCTTCACCACCCCAGATGACTACGGCAGCGAGCTGATGGCGCGCTGGGGGCCCTTCGAGACCGTCGGCTGGGTCCACGACACCTCGGCGCTCCAGGCTGGCCTCATCGAGGAGGCGCTGTTCCTCGACAACGTCGAGCAGACCTTCCAGCGTCGCGCGCGAGTCGCCCTGGGCGAGCTGGAGCGGCAGGACGAGGGCCTCTTCGTCGCGGTCTTCACCGCCACCGATCGCGTCTCCCACATGACCTGGGGCGAGGACCTCCGGCACGTCGAGGCGAGCTACCGGTGGATGGACGAGCTCCTGGGCGAGGTCGAGGCCAGGCTCGACGCCGACGATGTGCTGGTGGTGCTCTCCGACCACGGCTTCCACGCCTACACCCACCAGCTGCACGTCAACGCCCTCCTCCGCGAGGGTGGACACCTGGTGCTGAAGGAAGGCGGCAGCGGCTCCTTGCTGGGTGGCGACATCGACTGGGAGCGCACGAAGGCCTGGTCGATGGGCACGGGGCAGGTCTTCCTCGTCGACGAGAACCCAGCGCTCGCCTCGCAGATCGCCGAAGAGCTGCGCTCCTACGAGGTCGACGGCCAGCGCCCGCTGCGGGAGGTGCTGGTGGACCCCTGGCCGGAGGGGCCGGAGCTCCGCCTGGTCTTCGAGCCGGGCTGGCAGGCATCGCGGGCCACCACGCTCGGGGGTGTCCCCCCGGCTACCTGGGAGCCCAACACCCGGCCCTGGTCCGGCGACCACGCCGGGTCTCCTGCCGAGGAGACCGAAGGAATGCTGCTCATGGAGGGGGTGGTGCAGGCGCCGCTGCACATCCTCGATGTCCCTCCTACGCTGCTTTTCATGCTGGGCGTCGAAGTCCCGACTGACTACACGGGCACGGTCGTGACGAGGAGTGCAGGAGCACCATGACGCGGAAGTTGTTGTTGGGGGTCGAAGCGGGTCTGCTCGGAGGCGCCCTCGTCGGGCTCATCGAAGCGGCCTTCCTCTTGTCATCTGCAGGGTCGATCAGCGACTACGTCGCGTTGGTCTATGCGACGGTCCTCTACGGCTGCATCGGCCTCGGCCAGGGCCTGGCGCTGGGGGTCGGCCTGGTCGTGCTGTCGAAGCTGTGGAAGGGCATGTCCGACCCCTTCGCCTGGGCGCTGGCCCACTGCGCGGCCTTCTGCTCGCTGGGCTTCGTCATCACGCTCTTCTTCGCCAACAAGGTCGTCTACGCAGAGGCGGGCGTCCCCCTGACGGGCAAGCTCACCATC
Source organism: Myxococcota bacterium (assembly GCA_036012755.1). Lineage (GTDB taxonomy): Bacteria > Myxococcota_A > UBA796 > UBA796 > CAJQPC01 > JAAESX01. Next base: position 6,149 of record DASCPX010000123.1, read on the forward strand.
GCCGGGCTCTTCGGCGCCGACTTTCTCATCGGTCTCTGGCTCATCCCGATCCTGCTGCGCAAGACCCCGCTGAAGATCCTCATGGAGCCGCGCGGGACAGGCGCTGCCTATGCCTTCCTCGTCCTCTTCGGCGGCGTCTTCGCCATGGCGCCCGGCTCCTCGTCAGATGGCGAGCCGGAGCGTGTGCGACGAGACCAGGCTGCGCTGGCAGAGGCGCCGAACGTCCTCCTCATCATCGTCGACACCCTGCGCGCCGACTACATCGGCCCCTACGACAGCGCCCGCAACACCCCGACCATCGACGCCCTCGCCGCGGACGGCATCGTCTTCGAGCAGGCCCACGCAAACGCCTCGTGGACCCGCGCCAGCTTCGCGAGCATCTACACCTCGCTGGTCCCGCCCTCCCACACGGCCTCGCTGAAGTCCTCGCGCCTGCCTGGCGACGTCGTGACGTTGGCCGAGGCGCTGCAGGAGCAGGGCTACGCCACCGGCGGCTTCCCGAACAACACCAACGTCACGGCCACCTTCGGCTTCTCCCAGGGCTTCGACCACTACCCCTACCTGGCGCCGAACCTGCCCTTCGGAGCGACCGAGTCGGTCTACCAGCTCTCCATGTACAGCGTGCTCCGCAAGATCGGCGAGCGCTTCAGCGGCGAGACCAAGGCGGTGGACGACTTCTACCAGCCGGCAGACGTCGCTGTCGCGAAGGTCCAGGGCTTCGTGAAGGCCCAGAGGGACGACCGCTGGTTCACGGTCATTCACCTCATGGAGCCGCACGACCCCTACTTCGAGCGTCCCTACAACGGGGTGGCCTACGGTCGGGCCGAGCACGAGGTGCCAGAGGCCGACAAGGTCGAGTACCTCATGGACACCTACACCATCGAGATCGAGCACATGGACCGGGACCTCGGCCAGCTCATCGAGTGGCTGAAGACCACAGGTGCCTATGACGACACCCTCATCGTGCTCACCGCCGATCACGGCGAGGAGTTCCTCGAGCACGGCGGCTGGTGGCACGGGACGACGCTGTTCCAGGAGCAGATCCACGTTCCGCTCATCGTGAAGCTGCCGGACTCTGCCCACGCCGGCACGCGCACCCCATGGGTCGTGCGCCACATCGACATCGCGCCGAGCATCCTCGATGCCTCTGGCGGCGACGTCCCGGAGTCCTGGCAGGGAGAGTCGCTCTTCGACGCCGGCTTCGAGACCTTCGTCGCCCCGGAGCCGGAGCCGGAGCTCGACGAAGAGGGCAACCCACTGCCCGTCGAAGCCCGGCCGGACCCGCGCTCCAACGACCGCGTCGTCTTCGCGGAAGAGGACTTCGAGGGCAACCAGGTCATGGCCCTGCGTCGAGGCGACTGGAAGCTCATCCGCGCCAACGACGGAAACCCCCGCGGGCTCGACGTCTGCTCGGTCTACGACCTCCAGTTCGACCCGGGCGAGAACAACGACGACGGGTGCGACAGTCGCGACGCCAAGGAGCTCGACACGGAAGCCGAGAACCAGATCAGGCTCGCGATGACCGGGGCGGTCCAAGCCGAAGAGGGCGAGATGGACGAGGCCACGCGGGCTCGCCTGGAGGCCCTCGGGTACATGGAGTGACATTCACTTACCGGTGCTCCAGGCCCAAAATAGGAATAGAATCGCCTCTCCGCCCTGAAAGGGCCGAGGGAGGCCACTTTTGGACGGTGTTCCCCGTCACCTCGCCCTGATTCCGAGCGGCACACGCCGGTGGGCGCACGCGCACGATCTGGACACGCTGCACGGCCAGGCGGTGGGTGTCCTGGGCCTCGTCCAGATCGTCGGTGCCGCCTGGAGCGCCGGGGTCGAGACGGTCACGGTCTGGCTCGGCAACCGCGAGGACTTCGAGATCCGTCGCCGAGTCGAGGTCGGCGTGCTCGCGGACTGGCTCGCCACCGACGGCGCGGCCCTCATCAAGGAGCACAAGGCGGCCTTCGAGATCATCGGTGACTGGGAGCGCGTGTGCCCCCAGATCGGGGTTGGAGTCGAGATCGCCCTGGATTCTGCAGGAGATGGCCCCAGGCAGCTCATCCTGCTCTGTGCCTTCGACGGGCGCCGCGAGGTCATCAACGCCGCTCGCAGGGTCGCGACCGGGGACGTCGGCGTGTTCCAGACCTCGCTGTCGACCGGACACCTGCCCCCCATCGACCTGCTCATCCGCACGGGCGACAGCGGCTACCTCGCCCAGGGTTTCCCCTTGTGGCACCTCGACGGTGCCCGCATGCACTTCTGCCCCTTCCCCTGGCCCGACTTCGATCTAGAGGACCTCGACGAGGCCTTCGAGGCCTGGCGCAACGGCTAGGCCTCGGGCTGCTTCCAGCCCCCCTGGGTGCCAGCTTCCCACTCGTTGTCGACGCTGCGCTCGGCGAGCTCGTCGGCTCTCATCAAGAGCTGCTGGTTGGCCGCGCGCATTTGCAGGTCGAGTGCCAGCGCCACGATCTCGCGTAGCGCGATGACGAAGTGGCCTTCGACGCTGCGGGCGTCGCCGGACAGCAGGTTGGCGGGGATCTCCAGCAGGATCCCCGGACCCGTGCTCGCCACCGTCACGGGGCGCGGAGCGCGGTCCCCGATGCCGACCAGGCCAAAGAGGCTGCCCGGTCGCACGAGCCCCAGGATCTGCTGCTTTCCGTCTGGGCCGGTACGGGTCACGCGGCCGTTGCCTTCGACCAGGAGGAAGAACGCGGTGGCGGGGAGGCCCTCCCGGCAGATGGCCTCGCCGGGCACGAGCGAGCGGACCCTCGCGGCGCTGGCGAGCTTCTGGATGTGCTCGGGCCTCAGACGCGCCATCAGGTCGTGGGACTTCAGGAGCGGAGCGGCGTTCTCCATCAGCCCCCCATCCACCGGATCCAGCGCTCGTACCAGCGCCTGGGCACGGCGGTGTCGGTGGGGATGTCCTCTGCGAGGTCGGGCTCGTCGCGGAGACGGACAGTGCGGTCGTAGGTGGAGGTGATGCGCTCGCTCATCCGGCGCTCGATCTCGCTGAGGAGCCAGATCGCGGCGGGGTGGCACTCGGCTCGGAAGCTCTCGTAGGTGTCGAGGTCGAGGCGGAGGGCTGCGAGATCCTCCTCGACCACCGCGGCGGCGGAGCGGGGTAGCCCGGAGATGAGCCCCATGTCTCCGACGATGTGGCCGCGCCCGAGGCGTCCGAGCGGAACGCGCCGACCCGAGTCCAGGTTGCGCTCGACCCGGACCCGTCCCGCTACCAGCAGGTAGGCGCCATCGGGCCTGTCGCCCTCGTCGAAGAGCAGGCTGTTTTCCAGTTCGCGTACGGAGGTGGTGGCCTCGAGCAGGCTCTTGATGTCGGCGCCTTCCAGCGTGTTGACGCTGGGGAACGCGCGCACGAAGTCCTGTGGGCGGATCCCTTCCACCGCTGGACTCTACTCCCGAAGTCCTCGCGACTGGCGTATTTGGGTTCGACCAACTAGGATCTGGGGGTGTTGCCGCCACCTGCCATCGTCGACGAAGCGCCAGTCGAGCGCCTGGAGTTCGACCTCAGCGTGGGGCTGGGCTTCTGGGCGCCCACGGATCGCCCCGCGCTCGGAGCGGTGATTGCGTTCGTGTCCTGGTCCGGCCTCGACGCTGTCGGGACCGTGCGTTTCTACGAGACCGGCCCGCTCACCGTCTACGCAGGGCTCGAGGGCTTCTACAACCGCTCCCTGCTCTTGGAGGCGGTCGGGGAGTGGGTCTTCGGGGCTCTCAGCTCGGAGGGCGACTGGGACATCACCGCTGCCCACTACGGCGCGGCCGCCCGTCTCGGGGCCTCCTTCGCTCCGGACTCGGCCTTCCAGCCTGGCGCCTTCCTGCTCGCCGGGACCGATCGACTGTCGCTGGGGATCGTCTACACAGAGGACAGCGGTACCTATGCGGAGGCCGTCTACGGGGAGACCGCGATGCGGCTGGGCGGGGGTGTCGGGGCAGACATCGTCATGGGTTCTGGCTGGCTCGTGGGCCTCGAGTATCGCTACCATTGGGCCCGTAGCTTCGTGACCGACACGACCGTCACGCTGGTCGACTCGGAGGGCGATTCCATCGTCGTGTGGGAGCAGCAGAAGTGGCAGGTGCCACCCGAGGGATCCAGCTGGGCGCTGCGGTTTGGAAGGCGTTTCTAGGCTCTGACGACATATTTCTGTCACCGGCGAGGAAATCGCGCTTGGTACGCTGCCACTTGGGCACATCAGCTCAGGGAGTGTGCATTGGGCCTTCGGAGCAGGCTGATCATCAGCGTCGTCGGGCTCGCGACCTTCATCCTGGTCGCGTGGTCGTCGCTTCTCGCCTACAACGGAATCCGTGAGCACCGCGGCCACGCTGAGGCCGGGGCCATCGAGGTTCTGTCGTTGTTGGCCGTGCCCGCGAGCACCGATCTGGCACAGCGACGCGTGGAGGCGCTCGACGCCCTCCTCGGGGAGGCGGCCGAGCGAGACTCGAGCATCCTGTGGATTGGAATAGTCGACAGCGAGGGGAGGGTGCTCGCTCACTCGGACCCCTCCCGATACGGTCGCATCGAGGGCGACGAGTTCACCATGACGGCGATCGGAAGCGCTGACGCGACCGTCGAACGCACCCTCTTCGATGACGTTCCGGTGCTCTTGACCTCTATGCCGGTAGCGACCAGCTCGGAGGTCGGGGCCATCCGCTGGGGCACCCTCACGGCGGCCATCTCGATGGTCGACACCGAGGCCACGATCAGCGAGTTCCGGGTCAACCTGGCCGTCGCGAGCCTCTTGATGCTCGGCGTGATGGGCGTGAGCCTCTGGCTGCTGCTCAGCCGCCAGGTGATCCGCCCTCTGACATCCCTGAACGCCGCGGCCCAGGCGATCAAGGACGGCGAGCTGTCCGCGCGGGTGAGGGAGACCGGCGGCGCGGCGATCTCGGAGCTCGAGCTGCTCCGCGGGGTCTTCAACGAGATGGCGCGCCAGATCGAGGGACAGACGTCGATCCTCGAGGGGCGAGTAGCCCGACGTACCGCCGAGCTCGAGGCCGCGAACTCGGAGCTCGCCCGCATCAACCAGCGGCTCTCTCGCGCGGTCGCCAGGCTGGCGGACATCGCCAAGACCGACGGGCTCACGGGTCTGCTCAACCACCGCTCCTTCCAGGAGAAGCTGTCTCTGGAGCTCCAGCGCTGCCTGCGCCAGGAGCACCCGCTGTCGATCGTCATGATCGATGTCGACCTGTTCAAGGCATACAACGACATGCACGGCCACCCCGCTGGAGACTTCGTCCTGAAGGAGGTCGCGCGCATCTTCAAGGACAACCTCCGCGAGGTCGACGTCGTCGCTCGCTACGGTGGCGAGGAGTTCGCGGTGGTGCTGCTGGATACGCCGAAGGGTGCCGCGGGGCTCGTCGCGGAGAAGCTGCGCATGGCGGTGGCGGAGCAGGACTTCCCGCACGCGGAGGAGTCTCAGCCCGAGGGACGCATCACGATCTCGATCGGCGTCAGCTCCTTCCCCGACGATGGCCTGTCTCCAGCCGAGCTCATCGAGACCGCCGACCTCGCGCTCTACGAAGCGAAGAGGCGGGGCCGGAACCGCATCATGCTGGCGGGCGAGCTCCTCTCGATGTACCGCACGAGGCCTTGAGCACCAGGTGTGGTCTTTTTTGGGTGTCCTCGGCTGTGCCAGCGCCGAGCTCGAAGACGGCCCCGAGGCGCGCGACCCGGAGAGCATCATCTCCGAAGGGAGGAACGCGCTCGCCGAGGCCGGCGTGACCCGCATCCGGTGGGGCATGACCTCCTTCCGGGATCCCGACACCGCCCAGGAGCGCTGGGCACCCCTCTGGGACCACGTCGGTCAAGAGCTGGGGGTCGAGGTCGAGGTCGTCCAGCTCGAGGCCTACGAGGGCGTCGAGGGCGCGATGCGCCGAGGCGAGATCGACGGAGCCACCTTCCGGCCCTGGGCCTACGTCGACACCTTCGCGGCGATGCCGCTCCAGCTCGTGTGCACCCACGTCGTCAAGGGGAGCTCTGACTACGGTGCCTACGTCATCATGTTGGAGGACCAGTCGGTCCGCGACGTCGATGGGCTCTCGGACCTCGCCGGCGGGCCTTTTGGCTTCGTGCATCCGAAGTCCACCAGCGGCTTCGTCTACCCGGCCTCGATGTTGCTCCGAGAGGGGGTCCACCCGCTGGACGACCTCCAGCCACGCTGGTACGGCAGTCATTCGGGGGTCTTCGACGCTGTGGCCAACGGCAAGGTGCTCGCCGGCGCCGTCTACAGCGAGGAACTCGATCTGGCGGACCTGAGGTCTCCGGGAGCTCCTTCGATGCGCATCATCGCCAAGTCGGAGAGGATCCCCTACAGCGCCTACGTGCTTCGGCAGGGTTTGCCCGAGGCTGCGGCCGACGCGCTCCAGGTCGTTCTCAACGAGGTCAGCACCCAGGACCCGGAGGGTCGCGAGATCCTCCTCTCGCTTCCTGACATCAACGGCTTCTTGCCGATCTCCGACAAGAGCTACGACAGCGTGCGCTCCGCGGCGAAGACCCTCGACGACGCAGAGATCGACATCGGCGCCATCGACGTCGGCTCAGGGGGCTGAGCCCCAGAAGAGGAAGACGGCTCCGCTGCTCGTCTCGTCGCCATCAGCCGTCGCCGCCCCCACGGCGAGGTCCAGGACACCGTCGGCGTTGGCGTCCCCCGCGAGGGCGACGGCGCCTCCGAAGGCGGAGCTGCGGCCACCCTCGATGAGCAGGTCGGAGTCGGTGTAGTCGAAGGTCCCGCCGAGTTGAGCTCCCCCGTAGAGCAGCACGGCGCTCGGGTCCGAACCGGTGGGCCCGTTGCGGGTGTAGAGCCCCGCACCGACAGCCACGTCGCCGTAGCCGTCCTGGTCGATGTCCCCCAGGTTCGCGACCGCGCCGCCCACGCACTGGGCACACCCGCTGGTCGACTGACCGTCCTCGCCGAGCACCAGGACGACGGCGTCGGAGAGCTCGGCCTCCCCGGAGTCCACAGGCCCGGTGAAGAGGGCAGCGACTCCGGCGCGGGGATCGCCGATGCTGCTCCCGGGCGCGCCGACGAGGATGTCCACGTAGCCATCCAGGTTGAGGTCGCCGTCTGCGGCCAGAGCCGCGCCGAGGTTGTCACCCGGCCAGTTCGGCATGATCGCGGCGTCGCGGTCGTCGACGTCCAGGACGCCGATGGGCCCCAGGAAGACCGACACCTCCCCGCCCGCTGCGGTGCCTTCGCTGGAGTAGGGGGCTCCGACGATCAGGTCGTCGGCGCCGTCGGAGTCGACGTCGGCGACCTCGACGGCGTAGCCGAAGAGAGCCGTGATGCTCGAGGACGTGACGATGCCCGTGGCGTCGCCGTCCCTCACCGGCTCCGTGAGCGCCGCGTCGTGGACGGTCACTCGACCGGGATCGATGGCCGAATACGTCGAGGAGGCGCTCGGAGACGAGATCGCGATGTCGGGCTGACCGTCACCGCTGAGATCGCCGGACCCGGCGACGGCGTAGCCCAGCGTCACTCCCTTGTCAGCGCCGTAGACGTAGCCCTCGATGTCCGTGATCTCGACCTCGCCGAACACCGGCGTGTCGACTCGATAGACGCGCCCGCTCTCGAGGTCCACGCCCGGAGCGCCGAGGATGAGCTCCGGCCCTTCGCCGTCGAGCGGGGGCACGTGGTCGATGGAGAAGCCCAGCTCCGAGCCCTCGATCCCACGGATCGCGGCGGTCCCGCTCTCGGCGTACTGCTGGCCTTCCTTGGGCTCCAACACGACGTATGCAGAGCCCGTGAACCCGGACCAGCCGGGCGCGCCGATGACCAGGGCGTTGTTCCGCGGCCCGAGATCGGGGACGGCGTGGATGGACCAGCCGACGCCGCCGTTTTCCGTGCTTCCGAAGAGCGCCGCGTCGGCGTCGAGGTGGCTGAGTTCGCCGGCGAGGCGGCAGTCCTTGCCGTCCTCGAAGCAGTTGTTGTCGATGCCGTCGTTGCAGAGCTCCTCTGCCGCGGGGTTGATGAATTGCTCGCCGTCGTCGCAGTCGTCCCCGTTGTCGACGTAGCCCTCCGGCCCCTCGCAGGCGTCGACTCCCTGCTCCGGGTCGCCGTAGCCGTCTTCGTCCGCGTCGAGGTACCAGGCGCCCACGTCGAGACCCTCGTCGACGTCGCCGTCGCAGTCGTCGTCGATGCCGTTGCACTCTTCGGCCCGGTTCGGGTAGACGGTGTCGTCGCCGTCATCGCAGTCCTGGGGGAGCTCCCACCCGTCGCCGTCGTTGTCCATGCGTTGTTCGCGGTCGCCCTCGGTGATCAGGGCGCAAGACAGCAGCCAAAGCACGTGCTCCCTCCTCTGGCCAGCTTATACTTCAGGCAGGATGCGCGCGCTCAGGCTCTTCGGTAGACAGAAGCGGGGCATCCCCTATGGCGTGCTGCCCGGCAGCCGGGGTGAGCGCGAGATGGCCGCGGCGCGTCGCCTGAGGCGCATCTACCACGCGGGCCAGGACCGCATGTGGGACGGCCGAAAGGTGCTCGCCGAGCTCCTCGACAAGCACGGCGGGGTGCACCTCGACGAGCCGCAGAAGGGGGCGGTCGGCCGCCTGTTCTCCATCATCTTCTGGGGTGAGCTGTGCGCCTGGCAGGTCTCGACGCAGCTCGCGGCGAGCCTGGACTCCATGGAAGCCAAGATGGCGGCCACCAGCCAGGCCCACGACGAGGCCCGCCACTTCTACGTCCTCCACGACTACCTCGATGCCCTCGGACACGACCCGGAGGAGCTGCCGCCCGCCAGCGCGCGGGTGCTCGAGGCGGTCCTCCACACCCGGTCCCTGCCGCGGAAGCTCGTCGGCATGCAGATGATGATCGAGCCGATGGCGCTGACGCTGTTCCAGAGCGTGCGCGAACGCCAGGTCTGCCCCGTGCTGTCCGAGCTGCTCGAGTACATCGAGCGGGACGAGGCGCGCCACGTCGCGCTTGGCATCGCCCACATGCCGACGCTGGTCAACCAGATGAGCGTGCGCGAGCGCCTCGAGCTCGGGGCCTGGCAGTTCCGCATCGTGCACGGGGAGCTGGACGGACTCCACGAGCTCGCTGGAGACCTGGCCGAGCTGGGGGTGCGCCCTCTCGAGGTGATGCGCCTGGGCCAGAGCAAGCAGCTCTTCATCGCCGAGCTCCTCACCCGCGAGCTGGACTGGGACCTGTCGCTGGTCGGCCTCATCAACCGCTCGGTGGAGTTCCGGCGCGGGCTGCAGTACCCGGAAGAGGGGGATCTGACGGACCTCCCGCACTCCCTCGCGAGAGCCCTGCACCTTGCCGCCAGCCAGCCCGTCTAAGGGCGGGGGACCTGCAGAGGTCCCCCTTTTCGAGATCACAGCGTCTTCTTGATCGGTCCGTCGTGGTCGGGTTCCCCGGCCGGCTCCTCGGCGTCGTGCACCAGCCCCGATGCCTCCGCGACCTTCGCGGCGTACTCCTCGTCCGTCAGCAGTCCGCGCGCGTGGAGCGCCTTCAGCTTGTCCAGTGACGAGCTCGTCCCTGCGGCCTCCTGGCCCACCTGCCGGGCTGCCTTGAGCGCCGCGAGCTCCTCCTCGAGGGCGTCTTCCTTGCGCTCCTTCGCCGTGGGGCCGTCGCTGCGGATGATGCCCAGCATGCCCTTGCCGAGGTTTCCGAGTCGGTCGAACACGCCCATGTCGGCTCCTTGCCCTCTTCTGTACGTACCATGGGCCATGCTGTTTCTCCTCGCCTGTACGGAGCCCGCCGGGCTCACCGACACCGCGGTGTCGCAGGACAGCTCCGTGGACTCCGGCGGGGACTCCGGGGGCGAGAGCGGCTGGGAAGACCTGGCGCTCCTGGCCGTGCATCAGCTCGACGAGCCCTGCCAGAGGGCCTCGACCGCGCTGGCCGCCAGGGTCGCCGAGGACGGGGACGTCTGGGTCGTCGGCGTCACCGACGAGGGTGACGGCTGTATCGCCGAGTGGAGCTCGGCGGGCATCCTGGTGCAGGACTGGGTCATCGCTGGAGACGGGTTCACGAGCTTTGGTGCCCTCGCCTTCGACTCGGCGGGACGGACCCTGGCAGCAGGCTCGCTCGTTGGTGGGCCTGGGCTGATCCGTGTCGACCCTTCCGATGGCTCACAGGAGGGCTGGACCGTCGCCGGGAGCGAGATCACTGCGGTCGCGGCCTGGGACGAGGGGGTCGCGGCGAGCCTCGACGGAGAGGTGGTGATCCTCGACGACGACCTCGCCCAGACCTCGAGGGAGCCCCTCGTCGACGTGGTGCGGCTCGAGGGCCAGGGAGCCGGCCTCTTCGCGCTGGCTGCAGACTCGGGTGGGCTCGCGGTGCACGGATGGGTGGCGGAGGCCGAGGACTTCTACTGGACCTCCAGCATCCTGACCGACAACGCCGGCTGGGGACCGGCTTGGGTCGAGGACGAGCACGTGCACGCGGCCTGGGTCGACCCCGCGGGGGAGCTGCAGACCCTCCGCCTGGGTGACTCCGGGACCGCGGAGACCGACATCGTGGTGGGCACCGCTCCCGCCGCTGTCTTCGCTGTCGGACAGAGCCGGGCCGTCTACGGCGGCAGCGCGCCGACGGTCGTTCTCGGCGAGCAGCGCGTAGAGGTCCCCGGCGCCGTCGAACCGTGGGCCATCGGGTTCTCGGGCGAGGACCTCGTCGTCACCGGCTCGGGCCCCGACGGAGGCTTTCACATCGCCCAGCTTCAGCTGCCCTGAGCCGCCCTCCGTCGTGCCCACCAGTGCGCGATGGGGGGAGTCAAGGCCAGGAACAGGACGATCCGAATCGGCTTCGTGAGCTGTGTCGCGGCGTAGGCGATGGCGATGGTCCCGGTCTCGGCCGCCACCGCCGCGCCGTCGAAGCCCCAGGACTGGGCCATCGCTACGAGGTCGACGCCGTTGGACAGGGCCAGGTAGAAGCCGGACAAGGTCAACCCGAAGATCGAGAACCAGACGACGAAGGCCACCGGGCCGTACTTGCGCAGGGCATCATCGAGCTTCTTCTTGAGGCGACGCCACCAACCCATCGCAGCCCGGTATTCACTTGTCAGAGTGCTGTCAGCCCGGGAACCAGCCGGCTCCCCTGTAGACCAAGGTCCCATGTCCCTCGAGCGCATCCGCAAGCTGGTGAACCTCGCCCTCGACCAGGAGGGCACCCCCGAGGGGGACACGGCGATGCGGCTCGCCCGTGACCTCATGGTCGAACGGAACGTGGAGCTCTCCCAGCTGGGCCTGGACGAGCGGGAGCGCGTCGACCCCTTTCGGCGCTCCAGGGTGGAGCTCGGCGGCAAGGCCCACTGGCGCTGCAAGCTGATGTCGCTGGTCGCCCAGCACTGCGAGTGCGTCGCCGGGTGGAGCACGGCGGGCACGGGTAGCTTCTACGGTCGCAAGAGCGCCGTCGAGGTGGCGGAGTACCTCTTCGTCGTCTTGCTTCGCCAGCTCTGCCTCGAGCGCGCCGCCTTCATCGCCGGAGTCGCCCGGCCAGAGGCCCAGGACGCCGGAGGGCGTATCCGCGACTTCTGCCAGACCGCGCTGTTGGCCCTGTCACTGCGCCTCGAGCAGCTCAGGAGCGCGGAGGCTCCCGAGTGCACGGCGCTGGTGCGTCAGAGCAGTCGAGGGCTGGGCGACTGGATGGACGGCTCGGGCCATGCCCTGGCGAAGGAACCGCCCTTCGGCTTCTCCTACGACGAGGATGGCTACCGGGCAGGCTACCGGCTGCCGCTGGTCGGCGCGGTGGAGAGCCACTGAGCGATCGCCTGCGCTGATGTAGCCGGCGGGCATCACTGCGAAGATCCGTTCCCGCTGCGAAGGCGATTTCGCAGTACCCATGCGGCTTTGCGCCGCTTCCCAGGTCCGGGTTATCGGGGCCGGTCACCGGGTCCGCAACCCCGGGTCCGGAGCCAGGATGAGCGCAGCCGCGTACTTCGACGTCGACGGGACCCTCTGCGGGACGAACCTCCTGCACCCGACCGCGATGTACCTGGCGAACCAGGCCTCGCCGATCCAGAGCCTCACGCGGATCGGAAAGGCGGTGCTCAGCGGTCCGCTGATGGCGCTGGCCGAGCTGCGGGACAGGCGTCGGTTCAACGAGATGCTGTTCTCGCACTTCCGCGGCATGACAGAAGACCGCATGGTGGTCCTCTCCGACGAGGTCTACGCCGCGACCGTCAAGCCGCGCATCTTCGCTGGCACCCGTGACCTCATCCAGAAGTGCCGGGAGGCTGGGATGCGCGTCGTGCTCATCACCGGCAGCCTGGATCACACCATCGAGCCCCTGGCGCGAGACCTCGGCATCCCGGTCGAGGACATCATCACCAACCGCCTCGAGTACAAGGAGCGCGTCGCCACCGGCAAGCTCCTTCGGCCAGTCGTCGCCGGCCCGACCAAGGCGCGGCTGATAGTGGACGACGCCCGCGAGCACGGGCATGACCTTGGACGCTGTCATGCCTACTCCGACAGCGCCTCGGACGTGCCGATGCTCTCTGTGGTCGGGCACCCCCACTGCATCAACCCGGACAAGGGGCTGCGCCGGCTCGCGCTGGCCTACGACTGGCCCATCCTCGACATCGACCGTCCCGCTCGCGAAAACCGTACC
>DASCPX010000124.1:0-3497 GCA_036012755.1 Myxococcota bacterium
GGTGGAGGTTGGAACACCGCCGAGCCGGTAGCCCGAGAAAACGGCCCACCGGCGAGCCCTACCAACGGCTGGCGATCACACCCGACAATTGCCTTGACACACACCGGGCTCGGAGTACTCTTTCAATCGATGATTGGACAACGAGTCCGTCATCGGTGGGACTCCAGACAACCGCGAAGTGGTCCGGGTGCGGTGGCCGGACGGCCCGTGAGAGGTCGTCCATCGTGTCCCGGACGGACACATGGTGGGCTGGCTCTCGATTTCTTCGGATCGCTGCTTCCCTACCGTGCGTCCGTTGGAGCGCCGGGATGGAGTTTGGATGCTCGGTATTGAGTCCAAGCAAGAGTAGTTCCTTGGCTGCGAGCCAGAGGCTATCGGCGTCTCCGACACGAAGGTCCCGGCTGGAGCAGCGATGAGATCGAGGACGCCGATGACGGCTGAAGCGCGGACGGGGACGTCCAGCGGAGATCCTCTCCGTGACGCCGTGATGGAAGGCAGTCTGGTCTTCTGTGAAGAGGTTGCCCGTGACGGGGCTCAGGCCAAGACACTCCTCGATGTCGACCAGCGGATCGCGATCGCTCGCCGCCACGCCGCGATCCTCGGCGCCGATGCCTTTGGTCGCCTCGTCTTCGCGGCCGGCTTCCCCGGCATCGCGCGTGCAGAGCGCGAGATTGTGCGGCGGATGTCCGCGGAGGTGGACTGCTGCCAGCTGATGGTGGTCTGCCGCGCCAGCCGGCGGGACATCGAGGAGGCTGTCGACTCCTTGGAGGGTGCGCGCTGCGGCCGGATCTTCATCGTCGCGCCGACCTCCGAGGCCGTGTCCCAGAGCCTGCTCCAGCGCAGCGCGGCTGAGTCGCTGCAGCACACGCGCGACATGGTCCGCTTCTCCCGGGATCTGGGCAGCCGGGTCCAAGTGGACGTCGCGTTGGTGGATGCTCCGCGGGCGGACATCTCGCTCGTCACCGACGCGGCGAACGTCCTGTCTGCCGCCGGCGGCAGCGCGATGGTTCTGTGCGACACCGTGGGCTCGTGCACCCCGTTGCAGACCCGGAGGATGGTGGAGGGCGTGGTCTCCGGTTGTGATCCCTCCGTCCTGCTCGGGATCCACATCCACAACGACCTGGGCTTCGGCCTCGCCAGCTCCTTCGAGGCCATCCGCTGCGGTATCCGCTACGTGACGTCGTCCTGGCTCGGTCTCGCCGAGCGGACTGGGATGGCGGCGACGGAGCAGCTCCTGGTGGCGTTGGCCTCAGACCCAGAGGCCATCGAGGAGCGCTACGGGATCCAGACTCCGGTCTGGCCCGTTCTGCCTCGGCTCGACGACCTCGTCCCGTTGGCTCGCGACATCGCGGCCTGGCTCGACATCCCGCTGAAGGTCACGGATCCCGTCGTGGGGACGGGCGTGAACAGCATCTCAACGGGGACTCCGTTCCGTGATCCGCTCCGATTCGTGCCCTACGACGCCATGGCGCTACTGGGGGTCCCGCGGCGGATCGTCGTGACCCAGCTGGCGAGCCGTCGGGTCATTCGTGAGGCCGCGCTCGAAGAAGGGGTGTCCCTGCTTCCCGCCGAGGTGGACCTGGTGACGAGGCGCGTAAAGGACCTGTGCTACGAGCGCAGCCAGGCGGTCGTTCCGGCACCGGAGTTCGCTGAGCTGCTGCGCCGAATTACCAGGGGCGGAGCCACCGACACGTCGTCCTTCGCGGCGGTGGGCGGCGTGCGCGCCGCCGAGCTCCCTCAGACGCCGGCGCTCCCCTTAGAGGTGATGGCGACGGCGGCTCGGGAGCTGTCGGAGTCTCAGGCCTGGTTCGTCGGCCGCGAGTTGATGCTCTCCGTCGAACTCGCGGAGGCCTACCAGCGCGTCGTGGGGACCGACTTCTCTTCGACCGCCTGGCACCTCGACCGTCTCGAAGACGCTGAGACCGCCGCCCTGTGGCTCGGCCTGGGGGGGACCTTCCTCGCGGATTTCGCCTCGGCTCCGGGTAGACCTCGGATCTTCGCGTGGGTCCTCAGTCCGGTACCCGAGGCTGCCCAACATGCGCTCAAGGTCCTCAAGGGACGGGACGGTCGCTGGGTTCCGACATCGCTGATCGCCGCGACGGAAGAGCTCCTGACCTGGGTGGACCCCGCCCGCGGCCGGCTCGACCCGGCGGCGCTGGACGCGGTCTTGGACCTCGGCCCCGTCGGGCTCCGCTTCCCGGTTCGCTCCGGGGCCATCCCGTCCTACTTCGTCCACCGAGGCCTGGAGGGAGCCTCCGCGCAGGTCGTACTCCCCGGGCGTTCCGAGCCGTGGCGGCACTGGCTGGGCTTGCTGCAGCGGCTCACTGGCCACCGCTTCGTGGGCGCCACCTCTGCCAACTTCTCGGGGCTGGGGCGGGAGGCGCGGTCCGGCGGCACACACAAGGACCTCGCTGAGCTCCAGGCGGACATGGGCTACCTCGGTCTCCCGGTCCTCTCCGGGCCCGTCGAGCTCGACGGAGTGGCGGTTCCGCCGGAGCAGCGCGCGAGCGCGTACAAGCAACTCAACCGGCCGTTCCTGTGGATGACCCCCGAGCAGAGGGCATGTAGCACGTCGCTGCTGCCGACCTCGGTCTCGCTGCTCGGTGTCACCGACGTTCCAGGCCGCTGGGACCTGCTCAGACACGGCTCGCTCCACGAGACTGTCCTGCGGACCAGCCTGGCCGCGCACGGGCTGCGGCTCGTTCACCGCGCAGGAGATCGCCTCGATCTGTCCCGCTACGTGGGTGATCTCCTCGCTGCGTTTCCGCTGTTCTCCGGTCTGGAGGCCAAGCACATCGCCGAGATCTCGCAACTGGTGGAGCCGCAGAGGTTCACATCGGGCGAGGTCCTCGTGCGAAAGGGGGACTCCGCGGATCGGATGTACTTCCTGGCGAGCGGGACCGTGGCCGTCGAACTGGAGCCCGAGGTCCTGCTGGGTGCGGGCGACTTCTTCGGCGAGATCGCGCTGGTGGAGGGCCTGCGCCGGACCGCGACGGTGCGCGGCGTCGACCCGGGGGTGCTGCTGGTCCTGACGGCCCACGTTCTGCACCGGCTCATGGAGGAGTTTCCCCCGCTGGCGGATCCGATCCGACGGAGCGCCCGAGAGCGGCTCAAGTCTCCGCAGAGCTGAGGAGACCGGGGCGTCTGGCGTACCAGTCTGGCGAGCCAGCTCCTGTCGCTCCTCCGGGCTGGTCTTCTCCGACGGGTGACGAGGCTCTTGCGGCGTTCGGTAATGTCGTTTCAACCTCCGATGAACCATCAGATAGCTATCTCTGTGCCCGAGCCCCCCGGTGGAGAAGTCATGAGATGAGCCGAACCCTGCTGCTGACCTTGGGCCTTCTTGTCTGCCTGCCAGGCTGTCCAACCGACTCCGATGACGACGACACCGCCCCGGGGGATGACGACGACACCGCCCCGGGGGACGACGACGACACCGCCTCGGGGGACGACGATGATAGCGCTCCGGTGGACGCAGACGACGACGGCGTACTGGCCGG
>DASCPX010000125.1:0-32753 GCA_036012755.1 Myxococcota bacterium
CCCTCCTGGGCCATGAGGCGGGCCACACGCTTCTTGCCGACACGGACCCCGCGAGCACGCAGCACAGCATGGACGCGCGGCACGCCGTAGGTCTCATGCGACTCGTCGAAGATCGTGAGGATCAGCTCGAGCAACTCCGATTCCTCCCCATCCGCTTCGTCGTTCCCATGCAATCACCCGACACCCCCGGAAGGCGTGCTGGGCCTCACCGGGTCGCTCAGTGCGTCTGGCCCCACCACCAGAAGACTCGATCGATCGAGGCGCGTGTCAGCGGTTTCCACACGACAGGCGCAGGGAGCGCCGTCGAGTCGACCACGTCCATCCCGGTGAGCTGCACGACACGGGGGACCAAGGACGGTCGCAAACTGGTCAGACGTTCGACCCACTCGGTCCCGAGCATGGACGGCATGTCGATGTCGACGAGGAAGCCATCGAAGTCCTCCTCTGTGGCGAGCCGAAGGCCCTCCAAGGGGTCCGTCGATCTCACCACCTGAGGCTTCAGCTGGGCGGTGATCGCCTGTGCGGCAACCTCTGTGCGGCAACCTCACTGTCGTCGATGAGCAGAATCCGAAGGGTTTGGGCCATGCTCAGACTATCGACCACCCAGGACGGACCCGGAGACGCTCCGAGCTGGCGCTACCGAACCGACGTCGCAGTAGGAAGGTTCAAGGTATCATCCCCGGAGGAGCATGATGGTCGAGGGAATCGCATGACGCGGAAGCCGGTGGTCTTGGTGGTGGACGACGAGCCGGCCAACCGCACCACGCTGCGGCTCATGCTGCAGGCGGACTCGGAGGTCATCACCGCCAGCTCGGGAGACGAGGCCCTGCACCTCGCCGCTGAGCGTCGCCCCGTGTTGGTCCTCGCCGACCACAAGATGCCCGGAATGAGCGGCGTCGAGCTCCTCGCCCGGCTCCGCGACAAGCACCCCGGCTGCGTCCGGATGCTCATCACAGCCTATGCGGATCGCGACACCCTGGAGGAGGCCATCAACCGGGCCGGAGTGTACCGCTTCGTCAAGCGCCCGGCGGACCCGGCGATGCTCCGCTTGGACATCCTCCGAGCACTCGAGCACCGGGCGAGCATCGAGGCTGCCCAGCGACAGGAGCGCCTGCACATCCTGGGACGGCTGGCGGCCTCGGTCGGGCATGACCTCAACAACTACCTGTGTCCGGTTCTTGCCGCGCCGGCCGAGCTCCGCTCCGGCGATGCGGAGCTGGTTTCAGAAGCCATCTCGACGCTGGAGTACGCGGCGGTCCACCTCCAGGCCCTCAGCGCGGAGATGCGTTCCATCGGACGAGGCAAAGCCCCCCGGTATCAGCACGTGTCGGCTCACCTGGAGGACACCGTCGAGGGTGCCTTGGCGCTCTGCGTAGGCGGCCCCTACACCGGGATCGTGCTGGCGCGGAGCTACGAGCCGAGCCTGCCGGAGATGAGACTGTGCACCGGACGCATTGCGCGCCTAGTCACGAACCTGGTAAAGAACGCCGCCGAGGCGGCCGGGCCAGGCGGCCGCGTGGAGGTGCGCGTTCGCCGGGACCAGGACCTGATCCTGCTGGAGGTCGAGGACGACGGCCCGGGGATTCCCGAGGAGCATCGGGGGCAGGTCTTCGATGCGAACTTCACGACCAAGGATGCGGGCGTGGGACTGGGCCTGGCGATCTGCCAGATGATCGTCGCTGGCCACTCCGGGCACCTCGAACTTGGTCCTGGCACTCTCGGAGGTGCACTATTCGTGGCCAGGTTGCCGGTTTGATCGATGGCCCTCGTCACCGGCGCCGCGGACGTCCCACCCCGAGCGTTGGAGGCCGGATGACCCTCCTGCCAAGACCCACAGATCGCTGACTCTGACGAGAGGGGGTGTCCCCCTCTCGTCGCTCTCCCCCCCCTCAACCCCGGACGTCAACAACCAGGAAGACTCCAAGGGCTTCGATACACCACTTGACGGGACACAGCTGGCGCTGACTCCGCCCACGGCGGAGCCGTGGGCGGGCGAACCGGCCGGGCGCGCAACGACGTCCGGGGAAGGCGACGCTTGCGTCACCACCACCGCCCCGCCAGGCAGGCCACCACCCCACTGCGAGCGCCAACCACTGGTGCCCCTCCAGGGCAGGCCCCGAAAGCGACGGGATGTTGCGCATCGGCCTGGGTTCTCCGGAACCCTCGAAGATGTGCAACAAAACGTTGCGTATCGGCCTGGGTTCTCCGGAACCCTCGAAGATGTGCAACAAAACGTTGCGTATCGGCCTGGGTTCTCCGGAACCCCCGGAGATGTGCAACAAGACGTGCTTGCACGCCGCCGAGGACAGAGGTCGGGCGCGGAGCTGCTGGGTGGACGTGGCACGCTCGCGGACCACGGCTGCGAGATCGACGCTCAAGGACCGTCCTACGGTCCTTGGAGGCCGATCTGGGCGCCTGATCAGGGCTCAAGGACCGTCCTACGGTCCTTGGAGGCCGAACAGATCCTGGCGTGACAGGTGCTCCTCGTCACCGTCGGCCGTCCACCGTTGGCGTCAGGCCCGCATCTCGAGCAGGACTCTCGGAGCTCGCGGCCTGCTGCGACAGGTCAGGATCCAGCCGGTCAGAGCCACCCCTCGAGCGCTTCCGCCAGGCGAGCGTTTCCCTCGACAGTGAGGTGGATCGGGTCCTCCTCGAAGAAGAGCCCGTGGTCCAGCTCCGGGGCGAAGAGCGGGATGCCCTCTGCGTCGGCGAGCTCCTCCAGTACGGCGAGGTGTTCGTTGGCCTGCTCGACCATCGGGAAGGCGAACAAGAGCGGCTCGGCTCCGGCGCTCCGGACTTGCTCGATCAGGGCAACGAGGTTGGCCCGGTAGCGCTCCGGTGGAACGCGATGCACGGCCGGACCGTCTCGGGGCCCAGGGGCTGGCCGGAGACTACGTATGGTCCGCAACAGCGCCAGGTTCGAGGGCGCCGAAACCGATGGGCGCTCGTGGTCCGCCATCGGCGCGAGCTCGGCGTCGCGGACGAGGAAGGCCAGCAGCACCTGGGATGGCTCGGTCGACATCGCCTCGTCGATGCGCGCGAGCCCCTGGAAGGTGGAGTAGCCGGGCACCCCGCCGTTGACCGCGCCGTCCACCAGGGCGGGCCAGGCCTCGTCCTCCTCGACGCCCCAGCCAAAGGTCGTCGAGTCGCCCAGGCACAGGAGCGCTCCTGGCTGGGGCTCGTCACCCCGCCACCCGAGCGCGTTGGTACGAACGCCGAACTCGGTTCCCCGCTCCACGAAGCGCACCGGGCGCTGGATGTCGGGCCGCAGACGCCAGATGGGCGTGTGCTCGTCGATGTAGAGCGAGGGCTCGCTCACGAGGCGCAAAAACAGCTCGGCGCCGCCGAGGACCACGACTGCCATGATGGCGCTGAAGCCGAGGTTCCGGAGGACCCGCTTCATCCGGGATTGGCGAGCCGAGCGTAGTAGACCTCATTGCTGCCCCGGACGCCCTGGTTCCAGACGACGTGGAAGTCCCCGTCCGAGGACGCGGAGATCGACGGCAGGCCAGGCTTTCCCTTGCCGATGGTGGCGACGCGGCGGGGCTTGGACCAGCCCGTGCCCGTGTCGACAGCGTAGACGAGCTCCGCCTGCTCACCGCTGTCCCAGCCCCAGACCAGCACGCGATCACCATCCGCGTTGATCTCGATGTCGGGGTCGAAGTGGTAGCCGCCGTAGCCCGCGCTGGGCTCCACCGCCTCACCCCATGCACCGGGGTGGCCGGAGCGCACGTAGACCGCCACGGGTCCGGTGGCCGGTTCCTTGTGGAACCAGGTCACATGGTCCAGCTCGGCGAAGGCGAAGTGGGGCCGCTCGCCCTTTGGACCGCTGGCGCTGAGGTTCTCTGGCTCTCCCCACTTCCCGTCACGACCCTCGACCACGTACAGCGTCGTCGGGGTGCCCCCCGTGCCGATGTCCCAACCCGCGAGGACCGACCCGTCCGGGCGGCGCTCGACGTTCGAGTGCCAGGCGTCCTGCTCGCCGTCAGACAACAACAGCGGCGCGCTCCAGCTCTCGCCATCGAAGATGCGACCAGTCGCCTTGAAGCGGTCGTCGGGGCTCATCTTCTTTCCGATCCAGACGTAGTACAGCGCACCTCCGAGCCCATGAGCGATGTGGCCGCTGCCGATCTCGCCTGCGGGGTCGTCAGCCGTGAGCGGCTCGGGTTCGCTCCAGCTCTCCCCGTCCCAGATGGTGAGCCAGCCCCGGCTGTGGAAGTCCTCTGCGGCGTGGTCCCAGCAGAGCACGACGCTGCCGTCGTCTCGCGCCACGATGTCCGGCCCCCAGTTCCGAAGCTCGTCGAAGCCCACGTGCACCGGGTCGGTCCACGTCGCGCCGTCAGCGCTTCGCCGGTGGCGGATGAGATCTCCCTCGTCGGCCCGCTCGTAGAAGACCGCGTGCACCTCATCCCCCGCGCCGACCGTGACCTGGGGCCTGTAGCCACCGCCAGGATCGGCGGACAGTCGGAGAGGCTGTGACCACTCGCCAGTCCCGTCGACCCGTGGCCCCTGCGGGGCCGGGCGGTCGTGGAAGCCCGGGAAGCCGGAGGGGTCCTGCAGGCCGGCACCCGAGCCCCCGTCGACTGGCGGAGCGGGACCTCCCGGGGGCGGGTTTGGCGGCATCTGGCCGTTGGGTGGCCCGGGATGGGTCTGTGGGGTCGACGGCGCTTCAGCTGCTGGCTCCCCCTGGGGGCTGCAGGCGAGCCACAAGAGCATGCTCATGGCGGGAGTATATGCTCGCTACCGTGCTCGCCATCGCCATCGCCATCGCCTGCTCGAGGGCTCCCGAGCCCACAGCGCTCGACGGTCAGGACCCGGGCGCACGGCACCACGACCCTGTCGCCCAGGACCAGCAGCACCCACCCATCCCGGCTCACGACCCCATCTGGGAGTGGGACGCCGGCGGCTTCGTCGGTCACTCCCAGTGGTACGGCGAGC
This sequence comes from Myxococcota bacterium, assembly GCA_036012755.1. Taxonomy (GTDB): domain Bacteria; phylum Myxococcota_A; class UBA796; order UBA796; family CAJQPC01; genus JAAESX01. The sequence goes on from DASCPX010000125.1 coordinate 4,939, forward strand.
ACTCGTGGACCGACGTGAGGATGCGCGTGGCGGGGCACATGACCATCGCCGGACGTGATCTGGCCCGCATCCAGGCATCCCGGGGAGACCTCGAGGGCGCGGCCGCGACGTGGCACGCGCTCCACACCGATCTGATGGCTCTCGACATCCCCGACGAGGGCGTGGCCGGCCAGCTGGTCGCGGTCGTCCGAGCCCACGCACAGCGCGAAGCCGAGCTGCTCGACGCCCTCGCCGCGGGGAGCGCCCTGCCGACGCGAACCCCCGGCACCCTCGGCGCGGCCCGGGTGGCGGTGCTCGGGCTCTCGGCCAACCCCGATCCGCAGCAAGCGAAGGCGGCGCAGGCTGACCTCGAGGAGCTGCTCGATGAGCGCCCGGACCTGGACCTCGACGCCTTCGAGGACTTCGACGCGCGCCACGAGCTCCGAGTCCGGCTCTACGAGGCGGCGTTGGACTCCGGCGACCCCCTCGGCCTCGAGGAGCCCTGGGGCTACTGGGAAGCCTCGGAGCTGCGGAGGCAAGCGCTGATACTCGGCTACGTCGCCGGGCGACTCGGCGGGGACGACTGGAGCTCGCGCGTCGCCGAGTTGGACGGGACCCCGCCAGAGCTCGACGGCGATCCGCTGCGCTGGCCCTCCCTCGTGGCGGACGCCCTCCGGACGAGCTCCGAGACCTTCACGCCCGACGGCCTCGGCTGGCTGCCGACCGGGGACTCGCTCATCGACATCGGCGCCCAGCCAGGCCCGCGCGCCATCGGAACGCTCTCGAAGCTGGGCCTGGACGACGAGGCCCACGTCTCCTGGCTCCAGGCCGAGGCCGATGCGCTCAACCTGCTCCTGGCAGACGACATCGACGCCGTGCCCGGCCGCATACGGCAGACCACCGCGGCGCTGGACGCGCACGAGCACGGGAGCCGGTACTACAACGTCAAGCAGGCTCGGAACGAAGCTGTCCGCCAGCTCGCCCGCAACGGACGTCCGGACCTCGCGCTGGAGGTCCTCTCCGGCAACTACCCGCTGCACAACCAGGACTGGGCCTGTCCGAACCGGGAGGGCATCCTCCAGGCCCTCGAAGGCCGCCTGCTGGCCGAGGCAGGTCGGCTGGACGAGGCGGAGGCGAAGCTCTCCGAGTCACTCCAGACCTCCCGCGACTTCGTCAACCTGGTGGACCAGGCTGCTGCGGCTCCCCCGGGAGGGGGCCCGGGGGCGTCTCCCCCGGTACCCGACCAGGGCCCTCCCAAAGGACCTCCTCCACGCAGATGAGCAAGGCGCCGCCTGCCTCGTCGAGGTGCAACACCGGGCTCGTGCAGGTCCTGATGGCCCCCTCGGAGAGGATGCGCTGGAAGTCGCTCCAAGTGCCATCGACAAGGCGCGCGAGGTAGGGGACGCGGTCACCGGCGGGGCCCTGGGCGACCAGCCAGAGCTCATCGTCGACGACGAGCGCATAGGGCACGGCGAAGCCCTCGAAGGTGCGCTCCTTCACAGGGGGATCACCCACGTAGAGCTCTACGTTGCCTCGAGCGGTCACGAAGAGGTGGTGCTCCCCTTGGAACTCGACCGCCGACGGATCCGCAAACCCCATGCCCGAGAGCCAGACCCTCGGCGGCGGCGAGGAGCGGATCTCCGTGGGGTTGTTGGCCGGGTCCCCGGTGACCCCGCTCCGCGACGTGAAGTACAGGACGTCCCCTAGGAACTGGGGGTCGATGAAGTTCACCACATCCTCGTCATCGACGCTCCACGCCCCGGGCGACCAGGTCTCGCCATCTCCCTCGTAGCCGCGGACGCGCAACGGCACGTAGCGCTCCCAAGCCGGAATCCGACGCTGATGGTCGAGGCCGACGAGCCGGAGCGTGCCGTCGTGCTCGGAGAGCCCGAGCGTGTCGAAACCTACGAAGAGGGCGCCCTCGTCCATTGCCCAGGTCTCCAGATCAGCTGAGCGCCAGACCCGCACGGAGGATCCGTCCAAGAGCCCGGGCTGGGGCGAGCTACACGCCAGCCAGATCGCGAGCACAGCGGAATCCACTGGTCTTCCGGCGCAGCTCCGCGAGGAAACGGTGGCGCTCGGAGCCCGGGTTTCGGGCGAGGTCGAAGTAGTAGCTGCCACCACGCACGGCGACGTAGAGGCCAGGTCCGGCGGTGCCACGCAGCGCGGCGTCCTCCACCCGCCAGTCCGAGGTCAGCTCCCAGGCGTTGCCGAAGGTGTCGTCGAGCCCGAACATGGAGCGGCCTTCCGGGTACGAGCCGACCGGCGAAAGCCAGAGGTGGCCGTCGCTGTCGTCCACGTTGGGGGTCTCGAACTTGCCGTGGTTGAGCTTGCTCCCGTCGTAGCTGTCTCCCCACGGCCAGGCGTGGCCGGCCCTGTCTGGTCCAAGGGCCGCGAGCTGCCACTCGGCTTCGGTCGGCAAGCGCTTGCCTGCCCAGGTGCAGTAGGCGCGGGCGTCGTACCAGTTCACCAGGACCACCGGGAGATCCTCGTCACCGACACCCTCCCAGTTCCAGTCGTCGGCCCACTCCTCGTCGACGTGCGGCGGCCGGTAGCCGCTGTCCTCGAGGAACTTGCCATAGTCGCCCCGCGTCACCTCGGTCCGGTCGATCTCGAAGGTCTCCACGGCCACGGCGGTGAGCGCCATCTGCTGGCCGTCGACGAGCTCCCAAGGCGCCCAGGGGCCCGTCCGCTGGCGAGTCGCCGTCTTCATCTCGGGAGGCGGACCCGGGCCGTTGGCGGGCGCCTTGGCCCCGTGGAGTGCGCCCTTCGGCATGGTCGAGCCGACGCGGACCATGCCATCGGGGATCCTGACCATCTCGGAGAGATCCTCCGGCTCTGGAGCCCTGGCGCAGGCCAGGATCAGAACTGCAGCCGACACTCGAGCACCGCGCGATGTTCGATGGCGAGGTCCACGTCATCCGGCACGACGACCTCGTAGCCCAGGTTCGTCGACACGCCGCTGTCGGACCAGGCTGTGTCGATCGCCAGGGCGGCCCCTGTGTGGTGATCGACCGGTGTGTCCTGATCGGGATCGAACCAGGACACGCGGACGACAGGGGTGACGCGGCTCGCGGCCCCGCCCGTCTCGAAGTCCCGCGCGAGGTGGCCAGCCGCCCCCAGGCTCGTCGGGCCGAGGCCCTGGCGGCCGTAGACCTCGACCAGCGCCCGGTTGGGCCCGGCGTGCACAAAGGCGACGCCCTCGTAGCCGACCTTCGTGGCGCCTCCCGTGCCCGGTCCAGCCAGCACAGAGGCCGAGACGGTGAGTGCCTCGATCGGTGTGACCGCGACGCGCAGGCTCAGGTCCTTGGGGATCTCGACCTCGGGTTCGCTGGAGTTCGTGAGGTTGACATCCAGACGGACCATCTCGCCCAGCCCACCGTTCCATCCGAGGCCCAGGGAGCGCTGAGGGAGGAGCCCTTCGCCGACCACGACCGGGAGGTAGAGGGCCGGGCCGGGCAAGGGAAAGCCGCCACCTTCGTAGGAGTCGACGACCCCGAATGGGAGCCGGGCGTTCCCGAGGGTGAAGGTGCCACCGCGGGGCGTCGCGTAGGCGAGGTGGGCGTCGAGGAGCTCGGCAGACCAGCCGCTCGGCGCCGCAGGCACGGCCACGGAGGCACCGTCGCTGGTGTCGAGGCTCGTCGAGGTCTGGTCCTGCGCGAGCTGAAGCTCGATGCGGGCGGAGGCGCGCTGTCCGAAGTCGTGGTCGACCGACAGCCGCGCGACGGGGATCACGAAGGCGAGGCTCGGGTCCTCGGCGACCTCGGGGTGGAGGTTGTCGAGCCGGTCTGCGAACAGATCGACGCGCAGATCCCCACCGATCCTGGTGTCGCCCAGGCCTGCGACGACCTCGCGAACGACGACGACATCAGGCGGGTCAGGTGGCTCCGGCGGACTCACCTCGGCCGGCTCCGGCGGCTCCGGCGGCTCCGGTGGGCTCACCTCGGCGGGCTCCGTTGGACTTGCCGCGGGCTCATCGGTGACGACCTTGGCCTCCTTCGCCTCCATCTCAGCCAGCCGCGCCTCGGCGTCGGCGAGTCGAATGAGGGCCTCTGCAATCCGGATCTTCTCTTCGATCTGCTGGAGCTCGGAGGGCTCCTCTTCAGAGGAGGTCTCGGGGTCCTCCGCCAGCGCGAGCCCACTCAGAACCAACCAGCTCATGGCACCTCCGAAATCCGCCGCTTACGACGCGGCGATGAATTATCGCGGACTCGAGCTCGACCCATTCCAGGAAGAGGCGATCACGCACCTCCAAGCAGGCCGGTCGGTCCTCGTCTGCGCGCCCACGGGGACCGGCAAGACGGTCGTCGCAGACGCCCTCGTGGACGAGGCCCTCGAGGCCGGACAGCGCGTGATCTACACAGCGCCGGTCAAAGCGCTCTCGAACCAGAAGTTCCGGGACTACTGCCGGCTCCACGGCGCAGACAAGGTCGGGCTGGTGACGGGAGACCTGGTCATCCGCCGAGACGCGCCCTGCGTCGTGATGACGACCGAGATCCTGCGGAACATGCTCCTGGGCGACGAGGAGATGGACGATCTCGCCGCGGTGGTGCTCGACGAGATCCACTTCCTCGACGACGTCGAGCGCGGCACGGTCTGGGAGGAGGTGCTCATCTACCTCCCGGCGCGGGTGAAGGTGCTCGGCCTCTCGGCCACGCTGTCGAACGTGCAGGAGTTCGCGGACTGGCTCAGCAGCGTGCGCGGGCAGGAGGTCGAGGTCGTCCAGGAGTTCCAGCGCGCGGTCCCGCTCGACGTCCTCATCGCCAACAGCGACATGGGGCTCGTCACCCCCGAGCGCTTCCGTCAGGGCTACAAGAAGTGGAAGAAGAAGGACCGGGAGTCGCGACCCGCCAAGCGGACGAAGGGCCGGCGCAATCGACGCGGTCCGCCCACACGCGAGCGGCGCAAGACGACCTCGCACCTCGAGCTCTTCCGAATGCTCGAGCACAGCCACACGCCCTACCTCTACTTCGTACCCTCGCGGAAGCTCGCCGAGCTCTTCGCCCGCCGACTGGGGCACAAGGTCCGCGGCACTCTGCTGGTGTCCGAGAGCCAGCGGACCCTGGACGATGTCCTCTCAGAGGCCTTCGATCGCCTCGGTCCCGCGGTGCTCGACCCGGACCTGGTGTCGCTGTATCGGCAGGGCATCGGCTTCCACCATGCTGGCCTGCACGTGCAGCTGAAGGCGCTGGTCGAGGGACTCTATGAGCGGAAGCTCCTGGCGGTGCTCTACACGACCAGCACCTTCGCGCTGGGCATCAACATGCCGGCGCGCACGGTGGTCATGGACAGCCTGCTCGAGTTCAACGGCCGCAGCCTGGAGCCGCTGAGCGTGCGCCAGTTCATGCAGAAGGCGGGGCGCGCCGGACGCCGCGGCATGGACGACTACGGCACCGTCGTGGTCCGGCTCGACTACTTCGACTGGCCTCGCCTCAGCGGGGAGCTGGAGCGTTACCTCGCCGGACAGAGCGAGCCCGTCCACAGCAGCTTCAACCTGAGCTTCAACTCGGTCGTGAACCTGCTCGAGCAGCGCGGACGCGAGGCCTGCAAGGCGATCGTCGCCAAGAGCTTCCTCGCCTTCCGCCAGGGCATGGCGAATCAACGACTCGTGGACCAGCGAAACCAGACCCGTGATGCGCTGCGCGGCGCAGGGGTCAAGCAGGGCGATTGGCCCGAGGACACCCGGCTCCAGCGCAAGGTCAAGGACCTCCGCAAGCTGGACAAGCGCATCCGTGTCGGCGGCGTGAAGGTCTGGCGAGACTTCGAACGACGCCGCCAGTTCCTCGTCGAGATCGGCTACCTCGGCGACGACGACACCCTCAATGCCGGCGGCATGGTGCTCCGCCACCTGCAGATCGAGGAGATCTTCACGACCGAGCTCGTGCTCGATGGCATCTTCGAAGACCTCGGCCCCGGCGAGCTCTTCGGACTCTTGACCGCCATGACCGGCAAGCTCCCCAAGGGCGTCCATCTCCACGCGAGGCGCCTGAGCCCGGACCTGAGACGCATCGCGCACAGCGCCGATCGGATCCGCTGGGGCGACGTGGTGACGGCTGCAGAGGCCCTCACCGGTCACCAGGTCACCTGGTGCCCACCGCTGATGGAGTTCGGACGAGCCTGGTACGAGGGTGCGACCCTCGAGGACATCGGCGACCTCTACGAGAGCGAGACCGACATCTCCGGCGGGCTGGTGGGTGGCTTCCGCCGCTCGAAGGACCTCGCCGGCCAGCTCCGCATCGCCCACCGCGATCACGAAGTCCTCGCCGGTCGCCTGCGTGAGATCGTGAAGACCGTCAGCCGCGACGAGGTCGAGGTCGTGGCGTAGGGCTAAGGGGCCGGAAAGCGCACGAAGAAGGTCGCCCCGTGTCCCGGGTCGCTCCGCACGCTGACCTCGGCGCGGGTGCGCATGCAGAGATGCTTCACGAGCGCCAGACCAAGGCCCGTGCCGCCGTACTGCCGGGCCCTGCCCCGATCGATCCGGAAGAAGCGCTCGAAGATGCGCTCGATGTGCTCCGGGTCGATGCCCGGTCCCCGATCGTGGATCTCCAGCCAGACGTGCTCGCCGTCGGGACGAACGACCACGCGGACCTCGCCGCCATCGGGGCTGAAGTTCACGGCGTTCGCGAGCAGGTTGCCGACGACACGACCGAAGGCCTCCGGGTGGATCAGCGCCAGGGCGTCTCCGCTCCGATGGATGTTCACCCGCCGCTCACGAGCCACCTCCCGGGCCTCGTCCAGCAAGGGCCCGAGGGTCTCGGCGATCGAGCGCTCCTCGAGCTCGAGCTCCTCGTCCCCAGCCTCCAGGCGGGCGAGCTGGAGGAGCTCCGCGAAGATGAGCGTCAGCCGCCTGGCGTTCCGATGAATGGCCTCGGCCATGACGCGCCCGTCGTCGTCGAGCCCCTCGTGGTCCAGAAGGGTCTCGGCGTATCCGCTGATGCTGGTGACGGGGGTGCGCAGCTCGTGGGAGACGTTGGCCACGAAGTCCGAGCGGGCCCGAGCGGCTCGCCGGAAGGGGCTGACATCGACGACCACGGCCACCGCGCCGGTCCCGCCGACCGGAGCCGCCCGCAACAGCAGGTCGAAGCGCCCAGAGCGAGCTTCCCGGAAGGTCGAGGTGCCCTTGTCCAAGGCGTCCTGGATCGTCTTGACGAGCGGCTCGAAGGGGACCGCGTCTCCGAGGCGCCTCCCGATGGGGTCGCCCACCACCGGCAAGAGTTCGCGGATGCCCGGGTTCGCAGCCAGGACCCTCAGCCCGCGCCCGACGAGGACGACCCCGCCGGGCGCGTTCTCGAAGAGAGCGTCACGAAGGTCCTCGTTCCTGCGAGCTCGACGTTCGGCCAGCGCCACCTCGCCCAGGAGCGCAGCGAGCGCAACCTCGACACCCTGGATGGTGGGCTCGGCGGCCAGATGCGCCGCCAGGTCTGCCACGGCCTGCTGCTCGAGCGAGCGCAGGCGGGTGACGATCTGGGCGACGACGAAGGCGCCGAGCAACAGGACGACGATCCCGGCAGCGGGGTGGAGCATCGCGGCGGTGGCGAGGGCCAGGCCGCCGACAGCGGCGACGGCGAGCCCCGCGACGAGGCCGCTGGCGTTCACTCAGCCCACGAAACGGTAGCCGACACCACGCACCGTCTCCACCATGTCCGCGGCCTCGCCGAGCTTCTCCCGCAGACGCTTGACGTGGGTGTCCACCGTGCGGGTGTTGAGGTCCGGCGGCATCTCCCAGACGTCCTGCAGGAGGCGCCCGCGGCTCTGGACGCGCCCGGTCCGGGTCACCAGTGTGTGGAGCAGCCGGAACTCGGTGGCCGTGAGCGCCAGTTCCTCGCCGGAGATCCAGACCCGGTGGGCGGCGACGTCGATGCGTATCGGACCCACCTCGATCGGCTCCTGGCTCGCGTCGTCGGCCGCGGCGGGGGAGCGGCGGAGGATCGCGCGAACACGGAGCACGAGCTCTCGGGTGCTGAAGGGCTTGGTGACGTAGTCGTCCGCGCCGACCTCGAAGCCCACGACGCGGTCGATCTCTTCTGCTCGGGCGGTCAGCATCAGGACGGGGATCTCGCTGGTCGTCGTCTGGCCCCTCAAGCGCCGGCAGACCTCTGTGCCTTGGAGGTCGGGCAGCATGAGGTCGAGCACGATGAGGTGCGGCTTGTGCTCCCGCGCGAGGTCCAGCGCGTCCACGCCCCGGTCGCAGGTGAGCACCTCGTAGCCCTCTCGGCGCAAGTTGATGGCGAGCAGCTCCCTGATGTCGGGCTCGTCGTCGCAGACGAGGATGAGGGACACATCGTCGGTCACGGGGGCCTCCGCAGGCGCCACGCATATCCCGCCTCGATGGGCATCGCCCGATGACGATGTCGCTCTCGGGGTATCATTCGGGCCGCTGTGGCCGACACGCGCTGGGGCAGCTTCGAGGTGTGGCTGGAGCCTGCGGGCTTCGGCCGGCGCCAACCGGTGAACGGACCGCACCGATCGATCTACTCGACCGACCGCCACACACAGGTTCCCGTTCCGACCGAGGTCTTCGTCCAGGTCCTCAGCGAGCTCGAGCGGAGCTACGGCCAGCTGATGTGGGGCCAGCAAATGGAGTCACGGATCAACATCCAAGGCGTCACGGTCGGCTTCGTCGCCAAGAAGGCGCGCCCCGCCTGCGAGGTCTGCAGCGATCCGCTCCCCGTGATGTCGACCGACACCGACGGGACGATCTACTGCTCCTCCTGCGGAGCGCCGTCCCTGCTGCGCCCCTCGCCCTACTGGCTGCGTGTCGAGCTCCCCACCGCCGTCCAGGTCTACGGCGGCGTGCGCGACGGCCAGGCGCCCCCTCCGTCGGCGACGGACCCGGCCTTCGGCTCGGTCTCACTGTCCGCGAAGACCTGGTATGTGCGCTTCGAGGGCGACTTCGTCGAGGAGCTGGACCTGGACGCAGAGGACGAGTCGACGGAGGAGGAGTTCCTGTCACGCCTGGGGGTGACAGAAGACCCTCGGGAGCTGATGAAGGCGCTGGAGTTCGCCGAGAGCGACTTCGCCAAGCGACACATCCAGGCCCAGCTGGACGAGCTCACCGACCGGGTCGAGCGCTGGTCCGTCGGAGCCGCGCAGAGAGCCCGCGCCTGGATCCTCATCGCGTGGGCCCTGGCGGGTCTCTACGCCCCCGCCGTGCCGCTCATGCTCGCCGCGGTGTGGATGACCCCCTTCGAGTTCCAGGGTCTGATCATCGAGGAGAGCCCCTTCATGGAGATCATGCTGATCTTCCAGATCCTGCTGTTGTTCCCGGCGATCTTCGCCGCCCAGAAGGCCGTCCAGGCTCGCGGCGGCGTCAGCTTCTCAGAGGCCTTCAGCCACGTCGGCTTCCACCTGGTCATCGCGCTGTTGCCCGGGTTCGGCCTCCTCGCCGCGCTCGTGCACGCGAAGATCCTCTTCGGCGGCACGCTCGTCAAGGCGGACATCACAGACAGCGACGGCAACCTCCTGCGCCCCTACCCGCTGGAGAGCGACGTCCACGTCGGCTCGGCCTCCTGGCCCGCGGCCACCCTGATCCTCCTGGCGACGATCACCGCCCAGGGAACCTGGCTGTCGCTCCTGGGTCCATACCTGTTCTGAGCCCTCGGAGGCCTCGCTGGTAGCCTGCGGCTCGTGCTCCTGCTCATGCTGGCCTGCGGCGAAGACCGCCCTCCCGGGCAGGATCGAGTCGACTTCGTGGCCGCCCTCCAGTTGGCCGAGGACCACCCGAACAAAGCCGCCGCGCTCTGCCACGAGATCGAGGACGGCCCGCTGAGGGCCGACTGCGCCTGGGCTGTCGTGCCCCACCTCGAGGGCGAGGAGGCCGCGGCACTCTGCGTCTCCTTGCCGGACACCGCCCTCGGCCACGAGTGCTGGTTCCTCCTCGGCGAGTCCGGCGATCCCAGCGCCTGCGCGAACGCTGGACCCATGGCCGACGACTGCCGGATCCACGTCTTCAGCCAGCGCATCTGGAGCCACTTCGACTCTGATGTCAGGCCCGGCGAGGCCGAGGAGGAGGTGCTCCTCCACGTCGTGGGGGTCGGCTTCGCTCCCAGCGACGTGAGACCCTGGTCGGCGTGGTTCCGTCAGCTCTTCACCAGAGGCGTCCTGGACCCGACGACCTGTCTCGCCGTCGAGGACCTCGACCGGCGCGAGGTCTGCGCCCGTACGGTGTTGCCCGTCTTCCACGACCGCCTGAACCACGGGCGCGACACCGAGGAGGGACTCTGCGAGGAGGACCCCGCCTGGGCGGTCCTCGACGAACCCCTACGCCTCGTATTGGAAGAGCGCCGCGCCGAGGACCTCTGCGATCCGACGAAGAAGCAGGCACCTCCAGGATGATCTGGCTCTTGTCCTGCGCCCCTGTTCCGGACGCCGAGCTCTATGTCACGGCGCTGGACCCCGAGATCCCGATCGCAGAGGCGCTGTCGGCCTGCGCCGCGATGTCCGAGCGCTCCGACGAGTGCGCCACCGCGGTGGTCGCCCAGCGGGACGGGGATCCCGCCATCTGTCAGAGCCTGGCCTCCGAGTGGGGGGAAGAGTGCCACTTCCGGGTCGCCGAGCGACTCATGGCCCAGGGCGAGCGCTGGGAGGCCCTGGTCGAGTGCGGCCTGTCGAGGCGGTACTACGACGAGTGTCTCTACCACCTCTGGAGCCGGGAGCTGCAGACGGCCGTCGAGCCCGACTCCGCTGAGATCTCCCGTGCGGTGGACCACGAGGCCGCCGGCGGAGAGGTCGTGGACTACTTCTCCGGCCTGCGCACGATCCGGCAGGACCCGGAGGAGCTCCTCTGGGCGGACTTCTGGTACTTCGCCCACACGCGGAATCGCCCCGCGCGGCTCGAGGACTGCACCGACAGCGTCGATCCCGACCGCTGTGTTCGCGGAACGCAGGTCTACGTGGAGCGCCTCGTGACGGAGAGCCTGACCCGCGCCACGACCGATCCGGCGGTCAGAGACAGGGCCTGCCGCTCCGGCGAGCTGCCCGACGCGATCGGGGAGGGAGCGTGGATCGCCGACGGACTCCTCGAGGCCCCGGCCATCGCCGGCCTCGCCAACGCTTGCCAGACCCCGATACGGCGCCCGTGGAGCCCGAGCTTCATGCCGATGAGGCCGCTGTGACGCTCCTGCTGTTGGCTTGCACCGCCCCAGAGGACCAGCTCACCTTCACGGACAGCTGGGAGCTGTTGGTCTCGAACTCGGACAACAACGTCCTCGATCTGCGCTTCGTGCGATGCAACACCGGTCTCCTGAAGGGCATGGGCCACGCCCGTGGCGAGGTCGGGCGGCGCCGCGAGACCTCGATCCGGCTGGGCTACGACGCTCATCCCGACGAGGTCGAGGTCCTCGACCGTGGCCTCCGCCTGGGTCCCGACTACGTCGAGGAGACCGGCGATGGCTGGCAGGTGCTCTTCCGCGAGGGCACCGAGCTCGATGGCTACCGGGACCTGCGCATGGCCGTGGCGTCGAGCGGCCTCGAGGTCGAGCCCCTGCTCCTCGACGGCTGGACCACAGAGGTCGCCGAGCCCCTCGGCGCTGTGAGCGGCGCGCTGGCGGCGGGCGGTCGCCACCGCTTCCTGGTGGGTCGCGGGGTCCTCTTGCATCGCTACGGCCCGAATCCTCCGACCCTCGCCGGAGCACGGCGCGATGCGGTTTTTGCGCTCGCAGAGGACATCAGCGTGGGCGTCGATCAGACCGGCGGCGACGTCGTCGCGTGGGCCTGGATCGACGGCGAGCTCTACCAGGCGTCCCCGGTGCTCACGCGCGACGAAGGCACCGTCATGGTCGACTTCCGCCCGGATCTCCCCTTGATGATGCGCGTCCAGGAGCACGGCCCCCGGGTCACCGAGGACCCCTACGAGGAGCTCAGCGACCCCGAGCGAATCGCTCTGGACGCGTGGGCGGGGCTGCCCACGCGCGAGCTCACGTCGGGCGTCGCGGAGATCCGGTGGATGGACCAGGCGCTCACCGCCCCGGCGCTGTCACTCCAGGTCCGCTAGGAGTAGACCGGATCAGCCGCCGAGTGGCAGCGTGGCTGCGGCGAGCTCGACCTCTCCCGAGGAGTCGTACCAGACGTTCACGGAGGTGATGTCCGTGAGCCCGTCGCCATCACGGGCGAGGACGACGAAGAGGTTCCAGCCCTCTTCGAGGCGCGCGTCGACGGTGAAGGGGAGCGTCGTCACGCCGTCGTCGCCGCCCTGGAAGAAGATCTTGCCGTCGTCCTCTGTGCCCTTCTGGTAGACGATGACGTCGCGGAGACCGGCGTCGTCGCGGGCGACCCCCGAGATGACGATCTGGGGATCCGCAGTCACGAGCGTGGGCTGGCGGGTGACGTCGAGGCTCGGCGGGGCCCTGGCGCTCCACTGGGCCGCCGTCCCGACGGGGACCGTCAGCTCGTCGCTCTGTGTGAAGAAGCCATAGAAACCACCTCGCCAGATGGCGGCGTGGTCGTAGCGGGCCTGGTCGCCCAGGACGAACTCGACCTCCAGGGGCTCGGCGCCCTTGACCTGGAAGACGAAGCTGTCGGTGACGACCTCGCCAGGGGCGATCTCGCCGAGCTCCAGGACGCCCGTTCGAAGGTCGAGTTGCTTGCCGCTGTGGTTCTTGAGCTTCGCGAAAGCCTCCGAGGTGGCGCCCTCGCCGACGTTCTTCACAGTCAGCGTCAGGGCGACGGTCTCGCCCGGCTCGGCGATGCCGTCCCCGTCCCCGCGCGTGCCCTCTACGCCGGTGTCCGTCAGGGCGTAGCTCCACTCGAAGCTCGGCAGCGGCTGTCCCACCGTGCGGACCATGTGTTCGCTGTGCCCGAGGTCGCGTCGCTGGGAGTCGTGGAAGTCGATCGTGACCTCTCCCACCTCGTCCCGGTATCCGTCGATCATGGTGATCTTCGTCGGCCAGCTGAGCGTCTCGCCAGGATCGATGCGACCGAAGTAGTACTCGTCGCCGTCGAGGAAGTCGAAGGTCGACTCGGAGACGCCCAGCACCTGGTGGACGGGCTGTTCGCCATCGTTCGTGACGCGCAGCCAGATGACCTGCTCCTCGCCCGTGGCGGCGAGCACGTCGTCCTCGCCGAGGTCGAAGACCGCCGAGAGCTGCGGCTCGGCCGGCTGCTCGCCTTGGGTCCAGTCGAGGTCGATGTCACCGAAGGCGGCCTCGATGGCCTCTTGTTGACGCTGGGAGTGGGTGCTGACGACAGCGCCAACGCTCGCGAGCACCTCGGCCCGGTTCGCCTCGTCGGGGCTCGCCACGATCAGGTCGCGGGCGAACTGCACCTCCCAGTCGGCGGCGAGGTCCAGCTTGTCGCTGCGCTGCGCCTCGATGTCCGGGACATAGAGGTGGCGCACGCTGTAGACGGGCGCCTCGCCCCTCAGATCGACGCGCTCGAGGCTGTGGTCGAGGTCGGCTTCGCGTGAGACCCGCTCCCTGGCGTACATCGCGATGAGGTGGTCACCTTCCTCGGTCTCGTGGACGATCGTCCGCTCGATGCGGATGTCGGGCGGGATCCCGATGGCCTGGATGCTCTTCTCTCCGGGAGTCAGGTACTTCGCGACGGTGAGCTTCAGCTTGGAGGCGTCCCCCGGGTTGTCGTAGAGGTTCTGGACGCTGCCCTTGCCAAAGGTGCGCTCGCCGACGACCACGGCGCGACCTCGGTTCTTGAGCGCACCGGCCACGATCTCGCTCGCGGAGGCGGAGTTCGCGTCGACGAGGACCACGATCGGGTAGTCCGCCTCCGTGTTCCCTCGGGACGCACCCTTCTCGTCGACGTTGCGGTTGCCGCGTTCGACGGTGGACACGATCTGGCCGGTGTCGAGGAACATGTCGCTGACCTCGACCGCCTGGTGGAGGTAGCCGCCGGGGTTTCCGCGCAGGTCGAGGACGAGACCGCGCAGCTCGCCGCCGTTGTCGCGGCGGAACTGGGAAAGGAAGGTCATGACGTCGTTGGAGACCATCCCGTGGAAGTTCGAGATGCGGACGTAGCCGACGCCGCCCTCGAGCAGCTCGCCCTTCACCGGGTTGATCTTGATCCTGGCTCGCTCGATCGGGAAGGCCTTCGGCTCGCTCCAGCCCTCCCTCTCGACGTGCACCACGACCGTGCTGCCGACCTCGCCTCGGAGCTTGGACACCGCCTCGGTGAGGTCCATGTTGATGGTGGACTCTCCGTCGATGCGCACGATGCGGTCGTCTGCCTTGAGGCCCACGCGAAACGCCGGCGTGTCCTCGAGCGGGTACTCGACGGTCAAACGACCGTCCCTCAGCGTGATCGTGATGCCGAGGCCCCCGAACTCACCGGAGTTCTCGACATCCATCTCCTTGGAGATCTCTGGTGGGAGCAACACGGAGTGGGGATCGAGCGTAGAGAGCACGCCGTTGATGAGCGCGTACTCGATCTCCGGGAGAGGGACCTCGTCGGACAGCCGCGCTTCGAGGACCGTCGCGACCCTGGCGAGCTGGTCGGTCATCTGGCCGACGGTCTCGATCTGCGGGAGCTCCAGGGTCGTGGTGTAGCTCCCGACGGCGACGTGGAGCAGCCGACCACCGGGCTCGCGACGGAAGAGCACCTCCGGCACTCGGCGCTCGACGTCGTCGAGGGCCTCGTCGAACATCAGGTCCGGGTCGACGCGGCTGGGGTCCACGTACCTCTCCTCGACGAAGTACATCGTGCGGCGGAGCAGGCTCAGGCTCTCGAGCGAGTAGGGCCGCTCGTGGCCGGTCGCGAACTCCTGGAGCTGGTCGATGAGGTCCGCAGGGACGCTGTTGGCGCCGGCGTCGGAGTTCGACACCAGGTGGTAGAGGAGGATGGATGCGGGGAGGGCCACGCCGAAGACGGCGAGGTGTTTGACCGCTGCGTGCATTGAGTCTCCGCCGAGTCGCTGTACCCAGTTTAGCTGTTCACGTAGGGACCTTGTGGGAACCCTGGCGGTTCACGCGTGACAAGAAAACACAGCACGGGTTAGCCGAGACCCCCGGACCGAAGGACTGATGGCGCTCAAGATCTCATGTCCGCACTGCGGGAGTCCCCACCGCCTGAGGGAGCCCTTCCCGGACCCGGGCGCTGAGGTGCAGTGCGACTCCTGCGGCGCGACGCTCGCCATCACCTACCCCGTGGGACTCGTCGATCGGCTGCGGTCCAAGGGTGCGCGCTTCCAGGGTGACCCGGAGCCCGTCCTCACTCCCGCCCCCACTCCTCGACCAGAGCATCTCCGACGCCTCGAGCGCCCCGAGCTCGGACAGGTCTTCCAACCCCAGGAGACCGGTCCGACCCAGGTGCTGAGCCAGTCCCCGAGTCCGCAGCCGCAAGAGACCGGGCCCACGATGCTGCTCGGCCCCGGCGATGCCCCGCCACCCGTCACCGCGCCGCCGAGCGCGCGGGGCGAGCAGGCGCCAGCCGACGAGGAGCGCACCATCCTCGCGCGGCAGAAGGCGCGCCCCCACGACCCGACCGACCCGATCGACCGGACGGGAGAGCTCTACGACTCTCTCGAGGGGCAGCCCGAGCCGCTCTCGCCCGGACCGCGGGGACCAGCCCCGCGCCTCATGGAGATCCCGCATCAGAGGAAGCCGTGGGGCTGGGGCAAGCGCCTGGTCGTCGGCTTCGTCGCGATGTGCGTCATCGGAGTGGCCACGTTCGCCGGTTCCTGGGCGTACTTCAGCCAGGATCTGCCTACGTTGGAGACCCTCGAGACCTACCGGCCGCCCACGGTCACGGTCGTCTACGACAACCAGGGCCAGCTCCTCGGCGAGATCTACGAGCAGCGCCGCTACGTCGTGCCCCTCGAGACGATGCCGGAGCACCTCCGACACGCCTTCATGGCCTCCGAGGATGCGAACTTCGAGCACCACAAGGGCGTCGACCCGATGGGCATCCTCAGGGCGATGGTCAAGAACGTCCAAGAACGCGGCATGGCCCAGGGTGCCTCGACGATCACGCAGCAGGTAGCCCGGAACTTCCTGCTCACGAGCGAGAAGAAGCTCACCCGCAAGATCAAGGAGGCCATCCTCGCCACGCGGATCGAGGAGGCCTTCGACAAGGACCGCATCCTCTATCTCTACCTGAACCAGATCTACCTGGGGTCCGGGGCCTACGGGGTCGAGGCTGCCTCCCGGATCTACTTCGACAAGCACGTCAGTGACATCAGCCTGGCCGAGGCTGCGCTGCTCGCCGGCCTCCCCCAGCGGCCCTCCGACTACAGCCCCCATCGCAACTGGGACAAGGCGCGGGCGCGCCAGGAGTACGTGCTCGGCCAGATGCTGGACAAGGACTTCATCACCCAGGCGGAGCACGACGCGGCCGTCGACGAGGAGATCCGCATCGTCAAGACGGAGAACCCCATCCGCCTGTTGGCCCCCTACTACACCGAGCACGTGCGGCGACACCTCGTCGAGACCTACGGCTTCGACCGGGTCTACAACGAGGGCCTCATCGTTCACACGACCTGCGACCTGGAGCTTCAGCAGATCGCCCAGAACGCCGTCACCAGGGGCATCACCGAGCGCAACATGGCCCTGGGATGGCGAGGGCCGCTGGAGACCCACGAGGGCGAGGCAGCGATCTCGGCGAGACTGCAGGCGCAAGAGCAGTCGATGCGCGAGCACGACCAGTTCCTCGCGGACAACGCGCGGCGCAACCCGCTCCCGGAGCTCAGCTCCCTGCGCGCGGGCGAGCGCTTCGAGGCCGTGGTCACGGCGGTGGAGAAGAAACACGCCGTCGTCGGCATCGGCGCCCACGAGGCGATCGTGCCGCTGTCCTGGACCTACTGGGGCTTCGAGCCGAACATCAAGAAGTCCTGGCGCTATCGCAAGAACAACGACCTGACGACGACCCTCTCCGTCGGAGACGTGGTCACGGTCGAGGTCGTCGCGGTCGACTCCCAGACGGAGAAGAACCTCGAGGGCTACGAGGCCGCCGTGGGGCTCGCAGCGGCGAAGCTCTACCAGAAGCCCGAGCTGCAGGGCGCGCTGTTGTCCTACGACCTCGACACCGGCGCCGTCCGCGCCATGGTCGGTGGGGTCGACATCGAGGAGAGCGAGTTCAACCGCGCCCTCCAGGCACGGCGCCAGGTCGGCTCCACCTTCAAGCCGATCGTCTACGCGACCGCGCTCGACGAGCGCAAGTTCACGACGGGCTCGATGGTGCCGGACACCCCCAAGACCTTCTTCGACTACAACGAGGAGAAGATCTGGAAGCCCGGGAACTACGGCGGCGACTACCTCGGCAACATCTCGCTGCGGAAGGCCCTGGCGCTCTCACGAAACGTCTGCACCGTGCACGTGCTCGACGTCGTCGGCATGGACCCGGTCTACGACATGGGCCGCACCCTGGGCATCGAGAGCCACCTGGAGAAGGACCTGTCGATGGGGCTGGGCACCTCGAGCCTGTCGATGATCGAGATGGCCCGCGCCTACTCGGTCTTCGCGACCTACGGCAGCATGGTGGACCCCTACTTCATCGAGTCGGTCGAGGACCGCGACGGCGTGGTGCTCGAGCAGCACGAGCTCGTCGATCATCCAGAGGTGCTGGACCCGACGGTCGCAGGGATCACCACCTGGCTCCTGCGCGAGGTCGCCACCGCCGGCACGGGCGCGGCCACGAACCGCCTGGGCGTGCACATCGCTGGAAAGACGGGGACGACGAACGACTTCAAGGACGGCTGGTTCGTCGGCTTCACGCCGGGGGTCATCACCGCCGCCTGGGCCGGCTACGACAAGCCACGCAGCATGGGCGTGAGCAGCACCGGGGGGCGCATCGCCCTGCCGATGTGGATGGAGTACATGGAAGCTGCCTGGCCCAAGGAAGTGGACCGCCCCTTCCCCGAGATCCCGGACGCCGTCTGGGCGTCCATCGACGAGTCGAGCGGCAAGGTGCGCTCCGGTGGGCGTGGCATGCCCTTCATCCCGGGCACGGTCCCGGAGAGGAGCGGCGCAGCGGCTGGACAGGTCACCACGGAGGAGTTCATGACCGGGGGTCTGTTCTGATGATCCTGTCGCTCTTGCTGTCATGCGTAGAGGCCGTCACGGTCGAGGTGCCCGTCTGCGAGGTCTCGCTCACGTCGCTCTCCCCCGCCGCGGCGGGTGTGGGGGACGAGGTCGTCCTGTCCGCGAGCCCCCTGTCAGAGGCCTGGGACACGGTGATCCTGGTCGGCGGCGTGCGCGCCGAGCTCAGCGGTCTCACGCGAGACGACTGCGACAGCTGCGATGCCTGTCGGGAAGACAACGAGTGCAGCGACTGCTTCTCCGACTGCGACGCCTGCGACGCGCAGTGCGCTGCCGACTGCGTCGAGACCGCCACCTTCGTGGTCCCCGAGCTGCTGCCGGGGCTGACCACGGTGGAGCTCTTCAACACCCATGGGGGCAGCGAACGGATCGCATTCGAGGTGCTCGGAACAAGCGACACCGGCGCCGGCGGGGACTCCGCGGACACAGGCGGCTGATCACGCTATACACCTCACCGTTTGCAGCGGCGCCGCCACGACGCACACTGCACTCCCGAGGTCCCAATGATCCTGCTAGCAACCGTCCTGTCGACGAACGCCGAGGCCGGCGGCATCGGCATCATCACCACCGCCGGTACGCACCAGGACCGCTTCTACGCCTACGACCTGTCGGACGCGCAGTACGTGATCTCCGCGCAGCGCCCGGACTACGGGTTCGGCTTGCAAGCCGTGCTGGGCGACCGTGACGACAAGTGGGTCGGCACCGCGCGCCTCTGGGCGCAACAGGACGCCGCCCAGTCGGACGTCGGCCACAACGCCAAGGCCCGCGAGGAGGGCTGGAAGCCGACGACCGAAGAGGGCCTCGACAACGAGCTCACCTACGTCTTCCGGGACGAGCCGCGGACCCTCGGGCTCGCATCCGCGGGTGTCCAGTGGCGCCTCTGGGGCGAGCCCCTGGGCTTGCAGCTGTCGCTGATCACGAACGTCGGCACCGGCTTCCTCACCGTCGACTCCAGCGAGTTCCTGCTGGCGCAGATCGGCCCGGGTGTGCACTACACGATCAACGACCGCATCCAGGTCAACGCCGAGTTCGGCTACGAGATGCGCTATCGGAAGAGCTTCTACCACGGCTCGACCTTCAACCTCGGCGTCCGGTACCTCATCGATTGATAGCGCTCGCCGCTGCCCTCGGTGCCTGCTCCACGGCGCGAACGACCCCGGAGTGGCTGGAGCAGCGAGAACCCGGGGGACCCTGCTACGAGGCAAACCTGCTCGACGGACTCTCGGAGGAGAGCACCGACGAGCTGCACGCGGTCTTCGACTGCCTGAACCGACAGGACGCCTTCGAGCCCTTCTCGGGTGTGGTCGACAGCCTCGACACCGAGGCACGAGACGGAGACCCCGCCGGCGTCGAGCTCGCCAGGGCGACGAACCAGGCTGGTGACGCCGACATCGATGTCTTCGGAGTGGCGACCGTCCTGCTGGACGCCGCCCGCTCGGGCGAGCTGACCTACTGGTCCGAGGTGGTGGTGGAGGTGCTCTACGGGACCTCCTACGAGCGCGTCGAGAGCGAGGTCGATCTGCGCGCAGGATCCTCGCTGGATCGCGGCCTCGTGCGGCCCCTGCTCCCGGCCCTGCGCTTCTCCGCCGAGGCCATCGTAGACAACGACCTCGAGCCCACCACGGTGCTCGGCGAGGCGCTGGTCAGCGAACACGTCGCATCGGCGACCGAGCGCTTCGCGGAGCTCGCGGAGGCAGGGCTGTTCGACGACGTGCCCGCGGACCTGGGTGACGCCATCGAGCGCAGCCGGAGCACCGACAACGACCGCTGGGACGAGGCCTCCGGCGACTCGATCCGGGACATCTCCGAGAAGCTCTTCCTCGAGACCGGCAACGACGGGCGCATCGCCATCGAGCACATCGCCGACCCCGCGCGGGTGGTGCTGGCCGACGACCAGGTCCGCGATGGCCTGCGGCAGACGCTGATCGAGCTCGACGACGGCGGTCACCTCCGCGCCCTGCCACCGCAGCTCGTCTACCTCGCCGAGGTCGACCCCGACGGAGCGGCGCTCGAGGCCGGCGAGGACTCGGCGTTGGTCGCCCTGTTGCGCCTGCTCCAGCGCGGGAACGGGCCGATGGAGTGCTCGCTGGATCTCTGGGTGGCTTCGCTGGACGTGAAGATCGACAACTTCTCCGTCGAGTTCCTCTCCCGCCTCGCCCAGCAGGACCCGGGCGCCGTAGAGAGTGGCGTCTCCATCCTCGGTGATCTCTTGGGCTGGCCCTTCAGCAGAGAGATCCTCTACGCCATCGCCGACTCGGGTCTCTGCAACCCCCTCGACCGCCAGATGGTCGACGACGTACAGGCCATCGACCGCTTCAACGACCCCGCAACGAGCGACCTGCTCAGAGCGCTGTTGTGGACGCTGGAGGACTTCTACGCGGTCGACGACTCGAAGATCCCCGAGCTCGTCGACCTGCTCGCGACCGTCCGGAACTTCGACGCCGACAGGCCGCTGGAGGAGCTGCTCCGAGACATCGGCACCAGCGCGCTCGTCTACGACTTCGTGGACGTGCTCGCCGAGCTGCGCGCTGACTTCGATCCGCTCTGGGACGCAGCGGAAGCCGCCTTCGCGATCCGCTCCTCCGGTCGCTCGGGAGTGGAGGAGCTCAGCCCGACGATCCAGGCCGCCTTCGTCCAGGAGGGCACCTGGACGACACTCGGAAACACCGCCACGCTGCTCCAGCGCGGGGACGCCCGCTCCACGGAGCTCCTCGCTCGTCTCCCGGGGCTGCTCCAAGAGGACCTGCCCTTGCTCACCGGCCTCGGCGAGGCCCTACAGGACGAAGGGCTGGTGCGCCCGATCCTGCTCGTGGTCGAGACGGAGGAGGTGCACACCGCCATGGCGCAGGCCGAGATCACCGTAGAAGGTCCCCTCCCCTTCCTCGCGCGGTTGGTGGTGGGCGGCACCCTGACGGAGGCCCTGGCGCTGCTCGAGTGGGGCTTGGATCTCCTCGAAGGTGAAGAAGAGCGATAGGGTCGGCGACTCGGAGTAGCCATGCCCGACTCGCAATACCGTCGCCTGCCCCGCCCCGGCGAGACCCTGGACCACCGCTACGGCGACAACGTCCACATCCTCAGCCAGCCCTACCCGATGTCGCTGTTGACGGAGCTGTGCCACCCGCACACGGTCCAGCCTCGCTTCAACCAGATCCTGGAGACCCTCTACGACTGGCTGCTCACCGCCGTGTGCTCCCGAGAGCTCGCCACGGCCCAGGTCGACTGGCCGACACGCATGGAGCAGTTCAACCCGGAGGGGCGCTACGCCGGCGAGGTCATCGACCGCGCGCAGTCCGTCGTCGTCGCCAGCATCGCCCGCGGCGGCGTGCTGCCCGGGGCCCGCTGGTTCTCTGGCCTGAACTACCTCCTCGACCCGACAGGGGTGCGACAGGACCACATCTTCATGGAGCGCGCCACCGACGAGCACGGACGCGTCATCGGCGTCGACGTCAGCGGGAGCAAGCTGGGCGGACCGGTCGAAGGAGCGACCGTCTTCATCCCCGATCCGATGGGAGCGACCGGTGGATCGATCGTCGAGACGATGCGCATCTACTCCGACCAGGTCGCGGGGACCCCGAAGCGCCTGGTCTCGATTCACCTGATCGTCACCCCTGAGTTCCTGAGACGGGTGATGACCGAGTTCCCGGAAGCTCACGTCTACACAATCCGCCTGGATCGTGGGCTCTCGGCGCCGGTGGTCCTCGCCGAGGTCCCCGGCGCCCGCTGGGACGAGGAGCGAGGCCTGAACGAGAACCAGTACATCGTCCCTGGCGCAGGCGGCCTCGGGGAGCTGATGAACAACGCCTGGGTGTAGAGAATGATCGCGACCACCGACCCGCGGCTCGACACGCTGATCGACGCCGACGCCATCGCCGCTCGCGTGGAAGAGCTCGGCAGGGGGATCCGCGAGCACTACGGAGAGGCGCCCATCACGATCATCGGTGTGCTCAAGGGCAGCTTCGTCTTCATGGCCGATCTGGCCCGCGCGATGGGCGGCGACGTGAAGATCGAGTTCCTTGGAGTCAGCAGCTACCACGGCGGGACTCGCAGCACGGGGGTCGTCCGCATCACCCAGGACCTGCGTCATCCCATCGAGGGCCAGCACTGCCTCGTCGTCGAGGACATCGTCGATACCGGCCTGACGATGGACTACCTGCTCCGCATGCTGCAGGTCCGAGGCCCGAAGTCGCTGAAGGTCGTGACCCTCCTCGACAAGCCGGGGAACCGGGAGATCGAGGTCGACGTCGACTTCGTGGGCTTCACCATCCCCGACGAGTTCGTCGTGGGCTACGGGCTCGATCTGGGCGAGCTCTACCGGAACCTGCCCTTCATCGCGGTCTACAGCCCATGAGGGTCGTGAGCACGGATCAGGCGCCGGCGGCGATCGGGCCCTACAGCCAGGCCATCGTGCATGGCGACCTCGTCTACTGCTCCGGCCAGGTGGCCATCGTGCCCTCGACCGGCGAGCTGCTCCAGACCTCGGACGTGCAGGAGGAGGCCCGCCAGGTGCTCGCGAACCTCGCCGCCGTGCTGGAGGCTGCCGGCACGGACCTGCAGCACTGCCTGAAGGTGACGGTGTTCCTGAAGGACATGGACGACTTCGGGGCGGTGAACGCCGTCTACGCAGAGGCCTTCGGCGCCCACAAGCCGGCGCGGGCCTGCGTCGAGGTGGCGAGGCTGCCCAAGGACGTGCGGGTGGAGATCGACGCGGTCGCGACGACGACCGGGTAGCCGGGGTCAGCGTCGGCGGCGGCGGCGCCCCGAGCCCCCGCCGTTTTCGGAAAGGCTGCCTTCGAACTCCCGCACGATCCCCATGATCTCCTCGCCGTAGCGCTCGATCTGCCAGTTGCGGAGCTCCTCGACCTGCCGCAGCTCCTCCAGGCTGACTGGACGAAAACCCGCGATGGCCTTGAGCTGGCTGTTGCTTCCGACCATCGAGAGCGGGAGATCGCCCTTCCTCATGCGCTTCTGGCGCCAGCCCTTCAGCACGGTGAGCAGCCGGTCCGTCTCACGCGAGCCATAGCGAGGCTTCGTGCCCACGCGGACCTTCTTGGGAGCCGAGGGGAGCGGCTCCTCGTCAGCCAGTCCGACGACGACGGCATCGAGCATGGACTGGCCGTGGCGGCGGAACATCGAGGACTTTGCTCGGATGAGCTTTGCGAGCCCGTCCAGATCACCTGGTCGCTTTGCGGCGATCGCTACGAGCACCTGGTTCGGGAAGACCTTGTAGGCGGGCCGGTCGAGCTCGCAAGCCCGATCGTCACGGAGCGTCCACAGGGCGCGGAGCACCCGCAGCCCGGTCTCGTCGAGGCGACTGGAGCCCTTCGTGCGCAAGAACGCAGCCGGGTCGTCCGTGGCACCGCCCCACACCCGCGACTCGAGCGCCTGGAACTCCTCCAGCGCCACGTCCATGCGACCAGCCCGCTCCAGCTTGAGCTTCAGGAGCTCCCGCAGCGCCAGCAGGTAGTGGGTGTCACCCCGCGCGTAGAACAGGTGCTCCGGCTCGAGCGGACGCCGGGCCCAGTCATGGGTCTGGTACTTCTTGTCCATGTCCGCGCCGAAGGCGTTGGCGCACAGGTCGGCGAGACCGACCTTCGGAAGATCGAGGAGCTGGGCCGCGATCATCGTGTCGAAGAGGTTCGTGATCGTCCAGCCGAAGTCCCGCTTGAGCGACACGACGTCGTAGTCCGCGCCGTGGAAGATCTTCACGCGGTCGCCGTCGGACATCAGCGTGCCGAGGGGGGCGAGGTCGAAGCCGGCGAGCGGATCGACGATGTAGTCCCGGCGCCTGTCGGAGATCTGGATCAGGCAGACCTTCTCCCGGTAGCTGTGCATCGAGTCCGACTCGGTGTCGATGCCCAGGACCGGCTCGTCGGCGACCCTCTCCAACAGATCCGCCAGCCCCTCCGCGTCCTCGACCATCTGCAGGGGGGTGTCGTCCACGCCCGGACGCTAACGGACGCCCCCTGCGATATCAAACGGGGCCAGGCCTCGACCATCACTTCGCCGGACCGCCCGGTGATGGGCCGCCGGGTCGAAGAGGCGCCCGGACCGGGGCTAAGATGGAGCCTGCTTGAAGCAGCCCGGCGACGTCATCGGCAGATTCCAGGTGGAGCGACTCCTCGGAGAGGGGGGCATCGCCCAGGTGTATGCCGTGCGCCACCGCCAACTGGGCACCTTGCACGCGCTGAAGCTGCTGACGATCCAGCGAGGAGGTCTGGCCGCGCGGCTCTTGCAGGAGGGGCGAATCCAGGCCCAACTCCGCCACCCCCATGTCGTCGCCGTCACGGATGTCGTCGAGCACGAAGGCCAGATCGGGCTCGTCATGGAGTACATCCAGGGCTTCAGCCTCGACGCCTGCCTGAAGGAGGGTGGCGCGATGCCGGCGGTGGACGCGCTGGAGCTCTTCGGCCAGGTCACCGCGGGTGTCGGCGCAGCACACGAAGCCGGGGTCCTCCACCGTGATTTGAAGCCCGGCAACATCCTGCTCACGACCGTGGGGAACAAGGTCATCGCCAAGGTCGCGGACTTCGGCATCGCGAAGATCGCCACGGAGGGCATGCAGCGCGACGCGATGACGATGAGCGGCACGGCGATGGGCACCCCCGGGTACATGGCGCCCGAACAGATCACCGACTCGGCGACCGTCGACGCACGCGCCGACATCTTCGCCCTGGGCACCATCCTGTACGAGATGCTCAGCGGGACCCGGGCCTTTGGTCGCGGCGACGTGCTGGGGATCATGAACCGCACGGCGGCGGGTGACTACACCCCCTTGGCGGCGATGCTGCCGAGCCTCCCGGCGAGGATCTCGGCGGCCGTCGACGTGGCGCTGTCGGCCCATCCCTCGCAGCGCTTCTCGACCTGTAGTGCCTTCGCGGAGGCTCTCGGCGTCGATATCCAAGCAGCCGAGCCGGCGCTGTTGACCCAGCTCCCCAGCATCCCGCCCACGGAGGCACCCAACCCGACGCTGATGCCCTCGCCGACGGAAGCGCCGCGCGAGGATCCCTACCGCGACACGTGGTTTCCAGAGGAACTCCCGCAGGGCGACCTGGTGGCCCCGTCCTCGACGCCGCCGCCCCCGATGACGGCCCCACCGCCTACGCCGCACGCGGACCTTCACACACCCGTCGGCACCATCGACCCGGAGGTGCCCACCGAGCTCGCGACGGACCCGCCGACCGAAGAGGAGCTCAACTCCCGCTTCGGGCTGGACGACGAAGGCGTCCAGATCGACGGAGCCCTGCCCCCGCACCGCTTCCAGCGCGCGAAGCCACCTCCGCCGTCCAACCCGACTCCGCTTCCAGCAGAGCAGACGGAGGAGCGCGACGTCCCCGAACACGAGCGGCCCGGGATGCACGTCGACGCCGGCGAGGCCGGTCAGCTGGTCTACGAGCTGGTCTGGCCGCTGCTCAGGGCGCTCTACAACACCGGCCGCTACCTCGCCTTCCCGGTGATCGGCGTCCTGGTGGCTGGCCTGCTCACGGCCCAGATGGGCCAGTCGGAGCTCGCCGACATCCAGGCCGAGGTCGAGATCAGCGCGACGCAGCTCTCCCACGCAATCGAGGGCACGATGCCGCTCTACAGCGAGCTCCTCACGATGGGGGCGAGAGAGCCCGTGCTGACCCCCTTCCTCGACCGCTACCAGCGCGGCGAGGACGAACTGACGCGCTACGGCGCAGCACTGGATCTCTGTGACGCGATGCTGCAGGAGCTCCGCGTGCTGCCCACGATGGAGGACACCGCTCAGATCCAGCGCCGCCGCGAGGTCGAGGTGCAGCTGAACCACATGCGCTCGCAGTACGAAGCATGGAGTCAGAACCTGGCCGCGTGGCAGGACTCAGCCGGCGGCATGAAGGGCACGCTCGCGATCCGCACCGGCCTGGCGACCGCCCCTCCCGGTTGGGAGGATCCGAGCTAGCAGTTGTCGTCGCCGACGATGCTGAGCTCGAAGACCTCGGACTTGTTGCCCGCGGAGTCCTTGACCGTGGTCGACACCTCGTAGTCGTCGTTGTCGATGTCGAAGCCGAGGTAGAGGTCGCCGATGTCGCAGCCGCGATCCTCCTCGTCGAGGATCCGAGCGTCGTTGGAGCCTATGTCCCAGGTCTGCCCGTCGCCCAGGCCCTCGAACTCGACCCAGACCCGACCGCCGTCGAGGTCATCGTTGCGGTCCCGGTACTCGTAGCAGAGGTTCAAGAGGCAGCCCGTCTGGGAGTTCGGCAGGTCCTCGTAGGCGTAGGCCACCTCGTCGATGACCGGAGTGTCGTCAGGCGGGTCGTCGTTGGTCCCGGTGTCCCCGGTCTCGTCCGGGTTGTCCCGGTTCGCGCTGTTCCCTCCGCCATAGAAGCCAGGGTCCCCGAGTTCACATGCGAACAGTGCGAGGGCGAGTGCGGTCATGGGTGTCCTCCGCTGCCGAGACGGGCAGTGTACCCGAGGCTCCCATAGGAGGTATCGTCGCCGTTCCAAGGGAGAACGGCATGTCGACCCCCGACGACAAGAGCGAAGGTCAGGACAAGAAGCGACCTGTCATAGAGATCGGCGACGAGTACGACCGCGATCCGATGCTCGAGAGCGACACAGACCACCCGTCGATCGGAGACCTCCCCTCGCCGCGACCGCTGGCCGCGGCCATCGATGCTCCCGCTCCCAAGGTCGAGCTGACCGAAGAGGCCCAGAAGCCCGCTGGTGACGGGATCAGGGTGGTCGCGGACCTCGGCAGCTCCCGCCCGGATGTCGACCGGGTGGTGCGCCTGCTGGACACCGTCGGCATGCTGGACCCGCTCGGCAGCGAGCTCAAGGTCAAGCTGGCGCCCCGGCTGAAGGTCCTGGACGCCTCTCCTGGCGAGGTCGTCGTCCACGAAGGGGATCCCGGAAACGCGATGTACCTCATCGCCAGCGGAATGGTCAGCGTCTACCGCTCCGACCGGGATCTCGGCGTCACCGTCGAGCTCACCAAGCTGGGCAGCGGCGACAACTTCGGCGAGATGTCGCTCATCACCGGAGACCCGCGAAGCGCGAACGTCGCCGCGATCGAACAGACCCGCCTCCTGGTGATCGACACCGTGATCTTCGAGCGCCTGGTCAAGGCGGTCCCGCAGGTCGGGCTCAAGATCGCAGCTCGCCTCGCTCACCGCATCGACGAGCTGAACCAGGCCCGCGGTGTCAAGTTCGACACCCTCGAGGGCCGCAGCTTCGACGAGCGGCTCCTGCAGCTGGTCCCCGTTGCGACCATCCGGCGCCTCAAGATGGTCCCGATCGAGGAGAAGCGCGGCGTGGTCGAGGTGGCGACACCGCAGCCCCACAACCGGGCCGGGCTGCTCGAGATCCGGCGCCTGCTCAGGGGGATGCAGGTCCGCCTCATCGCCGTCTCGCTGCGGGACTACGCCGACTTCATGCGCGCCCACGTCGAGAAGGTCGAGTCCATGGACACCCGGTCGCGCCTGGGCTTCCGGAAGCGCATCCAGGAGCGAGCCAACCGCATCGCCTACGACGGGGTCACGGCGCAAGCAACGGGCAGGGGCTCGGCCGTGCCAGCCACGCAGACATCCTCGCGCGAGGTGTCCAAGCTGATCGACCAGATGGTAGTGGAAGCCATCGACCGGGACGCTTCGGACGTGATCATCGAGCCTACCCGGGAAGCGCTGCGCATCCGCTTCCGCGTCGATGGACGGCTGCAGGACCGGGACGGCAAGACCGGGCTGGGCCTCCACGCCCCCTTCATGTCACGCCTCAAGGTGCTCGCGGGCATGGACATCACCGAGCGTCGCCTGCCCCAGGACGGCCGGATCTCGCTGAAGATCGACAAGGAGACCTACGCCCTCCGCCTGGCCACGGTCAACACCCGCTGGGGCGAGAAGG
>DASCPX010000126.1:0-8734 GCA_036012755.1 Myxococcota bacterium
GACTCGTCCTTCTCGAGCGTGATGCCCGCGAGGTTGCCCAGGATGGCGAACGGCGAGTCACTGGGGGTGATGGTCGCCGTGGTCAGCTCCAGCGGATCGTCTCCGACGTTGAGGATGTCGAAGGACTGGACGGCGTTGCTTCCGACGTCGACCTCACCGAAGTCGATCACGTTGACCGACAACACCATCAGCGGATCGGGCGCGGGGCTCATGTCCTTTGCCTCGCCCTCTTCCTCGTCGGGGTCGGCGGTGTCGCCGCCCTCGGGGCAGGAGATCAGCGCGGTGTTGAAGTTGAACTCGAAGTCGGTGTCCCGCCCGTGACCTTCAGAAACGGAGGACACCCCCATCGGGAGGTCACCCGTGTTCTGGATCGAGATGGACCTGAGCTCTGCGTCGCCGTGCTCCACGAGACCGAACTCGACCCACTGGGAGCTGATGACCATCTCGGGGTAGTCGAGGAGGATGAACTCCTGGGCGGGCTGGGGACACCCCAGCAGCGCGACGGGCAGAACGCCGAGTGGCAGGAGATAGCGCAGTTTCATGCTGGCTCCGCTGGTTCCGGTTTGGGCTGGTCGCCGGAAGGCGAAGTTCGCCTCCCAGCCTGGAACAGCGCGCATCATATCCCAGCGGAACTGGGCTCGCAGGCCCTATGGCCGACCCTACAGCAGGTGGCCTGACTTGGCCTTCTTCGTCTGCAGGTAGAAGGCGTTGTGACGATTCGGCGAGGTCTTCAAGGGGATCCTCCCCACGACGGGCAGCCCAACCCCGTCGAGGCCGTGGACCTTGCGCGGGTTGTTCGTCAGCAGCACCACGGACCGGACTCCCAGAGCCACGAGCATCGCCGCAGCCATGTCATACCGTCGCAGATCGTCAGCGAAGCCGAGGGCCTGGTTCGCCTGGACCGTGTCGAGCCCGTCGTCCTGCAGCGCATAGGCCCGGATCTTGTTGACCAGGCCGATCCCGCGTCCCTCCTGCGGTAGGTAGAGGACCGCGCCGCGCTCGGCCCTCCCGAGAAACCGGAGCGCCGCTTCCAACTGGTCGCGGCAATCGCACTTGAGGCTGCCCATGACGTCGCCCGTGAAGCACTCGGAGTGCAGGCGGACTGGCACCCCCTGACGACCCTCGACGTCGCCGCGAACGACCGCACCGAGCTCGGCGCCAGTCGACGCTCGGAACCCGATCACCCGAAACTCACCGTAGCGTGTGGGGAGCCTGGCCTCCGCGACCTTCTCGATCCCTGGCAGCCTGCTCGGGGAGATGCCTTTGCGGGCTTCCATGTGCTCCTCCTTGGCGACTGCCAGGAGGCAGTCGCGTGGGCTGATGCCCTTCACGGCGGGGGCGCCGTCGGCCACGCGATGTGCCGGACTGCTATGGGACGCGGGGTGATGAACCTTGCGTCTGTGAACCTCTATCCCGTCGGCGAGGTGGTCAAGGAAGAGCGAGGGCCGAGCATGGCTGCTCGGCCCAGGCGGTCGGCGGGTCTACCTCGATCTGGATCTAGGCGTTCAGCGCGTTCTTCAGGCGCTTGCCAGCGCGGAAGACCGGAATGCGGCGGGGAGGCACCTGGATGACCTCGCCGTTCTTGGGGTTGTGTCCGCTGAAGGGCTTGCGACTCGACACGGAGAAGGTCCCAAAGTCGGAGATGGTCACCTTGTCGCCGCTGCTCAGCGCGTCCTGGATCGCGGCGGTCAGTATGTTGATGTAGTTCGCGGCGCGGACCTTGGGGATCTGGGCGCGCTCTGCGAGCTGTTCGGTCAAGTCTGCCTTGTTCATGTGGTCTCCAGAACGTTGAAATTATCTTAATTCTTAAAGTGGTACCTGAGAACCAGCTTCCTGCCCTTTGCCCAGGTCATGCTCGCTCATCTCCGATACGAGGCAAGCTGCTATAGGCCTTTTACCTCGGGAATCTCGAAGTTGCACAGCGGAGCGTGCTTTTTTCGCCCGACCCAGGGTGGACCCGCGCCAACAGCGCGCTCGCAAGCCAAAAGACAGATAGGCCCGAATTATGAAAATACTATTCAGGCCGTGTTCGGCGGTGCTTCGGGCGCCAGATCTCGCGACGGCCGCGAAGCAGCGGTGACCGCAGCCAGCCCCCCCTCACCTGCAGGCTGCGCTCCAGGTTCCGGAAGTGTGCGCTGAGGGCTCCGGGCTGTTCTCCGTCGACGTCCAGGAGGACCGGGGCCCCACTCCTGGACACTGCCCGGAGCTCAGAGCAGTACACACGCCGGGCACCCGGGACCCGCCAGGCGCTGCCATCGTAGAGCCGCCAGCTGCTCGCGACGTTTCGGACCCTGCCTTTCGTCGGCAGGAGCGTGAGGTCGAAGAACCCGTCGTGCATCGAGCCACCCTTGCCGAGGTTCATGCCGCCCCCGCAGTAGTGCCCGTTGCACACGAAAGCCGACAGGAGCGTCCCGTCCCAGACGCCATCCCCGGCGGGGCCGGTCCAGCTGACATCGACGTGCGGCGGGTCGAACTCCATGAGGGATCCCAGCGTGGCATGGAGGAAGGTCACGCGACCACCGAAGCGCTTGCTGGCGCGGTTGGCGCGATGCACGACGTCGCCATTGGCCCCGAAGCCCGCGACGTTGATGAAGATGCGGTGCCCCTCCTGGGCGTCGTGGGCGACGAAGCGGACGTGGCCGACATCCGTCGGGAGCGTCATCCCGGTAGCGGCCACCCAGAGGGCATCTTCGAGAGTTCCAGGAGCCCGAAGGGAGCGGGAGAGATCGGAGCCCGTTCCCCAGGGGATGATCGTGTACACGACCTGAGGTCGCCGCGGCTGGTCGTCGCAGAAGAAGCCATTGACGACCTCGTTGCAGGTCCCGTCCCCACCGACAGCGGCGACTATGTCGGCCCCATCGTCGATGGCCCGGGCCGCGAGCTCCGTCGCGTGTCCCGGACCCTCGCTCACCCGGACTTCGCCCTGCGCGAAGGCGCGGTCCACCGCCCTCCGAAGTTCGTCGACACGCTGACCAGCTCGCCCGGCGGCTGCGCGCGGATTCAAGACGCAGACGATGCGCTCGGTCTCGTTGCGCGCGCGCGCGTCCGGGCGAAAGTCGTTGGTCGAAGGGACCTTGTGGCGCCAGCTCGAGCGAGACATGACCCGGTCATAGCGCGCGCATACCCACAGAGAAAGAACGCCCGGTCGACTGACCGGGCGTCCGAGGCGGTGAGGTTCGGGGGTAGTGCCGCCGAGCCTCTAAAACGTCTCTCTCCGCCCCAGATACCAGCAAGCTCCGTGCCACTCTCCGTCCGCGCCCCCAACCTGCGGTATTTGCTGCACTTACGGAATTCGATCCAAACCAAGGCGCAGGTTTCGCCCGGAAACCACGACACTCATGTCGTGGTTGGCTCTTCCAGCCATGTCTGCAGCCGGTCTGCCAGCTCCCAGGGCCTCTCTTCCGGGTGCAGGTGGCGCGCTCCAGGGATGGTCGAGAGCCGGCCTGGCGGCACGAACCCCCGCACGGTCGCCAGGGGACAGAGGGGATCACTGTCGCCCCATATCGCTGAAATCGTGGATATTTCCCGACGCACCACGAGCGGCTGACGTGCCACGTCACAGATCCACTCGGCCGCAGTCCGGCGCACCACCTTCGACCCGAGCATGGGTTCCAGGAGCATGACAACGATGTCGCGGTCCATCACATAGGGGTTGGTGACGAGCCTGCGCAGGCCCATGCTGGACGGCATCCATCTCCGGAGGGTCCAGGGCCGGAACAGGACCTCGGCCAACACCGTCGGGCCGAGGCGTGCCATCGCTCGGAGCATGGGGTCGGGCCGGATCAGGGTTCCGTTTGTCAGGACCACCGCGACATCTGCGCGAGATGCCAGGGCGACCGGCACGGCCAGTCCGTGGGCTACCAGCGCACCCGCGCCCAGCTCGGAGATGATCTCGTCCAGACGGGCCGCGAGCGCAGCGACTCCGTGGACGCCGGCCTCGAGCAGCTCCAACGCGACGGTGCGGCGTGGCGCGAGTCTCGCCTGGACAGCGCGAAAGAGCCGGCCGCTGATCGGCGGCCCAGTCACGAACAAGACCGGAGTCCCCCGGGCCCCATTCGCCCAGCCTGTGCACCCGGAAACTACGACTCGCTGCACCGCTTCCTCGGCCCTTGTTAGCGTCCCTAGCCGCACCGAGCGCCGCGGGCCAACACCGATCGCCGTAAAGCGGCTTGTGAGGGAGGTGCACGGGCATTAAGAGGCGGTTTCACTCGGACAATCGAGGACCCTCCGGCGTGTACGACCTCGTCATCCAGGACGCGACCATCGTCTCGAGTGAGGGCCGCCTCGTCGCGGACATCGCCGTCGAGGACGGAGCGATCGCCTATGTCGGCCCGCGCGCTCCCGGGCGCGCCCGCGAGAAGTTCAGCGCAATCGGACAGTTCGTGATGCCCGGCATCATCGACCTCAACGTCCACATGCGCATCCCGGGGAACGAGGATCTCGAGTCCTGGGAGACGGCGAGCCGTGCCGGGATGACCGGAGGCGTCACCACCATCATCGATCGTCCCTCCGGTAGCCGCCCCACGGTCAACCGGGAAAACCTCGCCGAACGCCGAAACGCGGCCCGAGGCTCCCGGGTGAACTACGGCTTCTGGGCTGCAGGGACCAGCAACAACCTCGACGAAGCGCGGGCGATGCTCGACGCTGGGGCGGTGGCAATACACGCGGACCTGTCTCAAGAGGACGGGCCCCTGGGCATTGACGACGACGGCCTGGTTCAGCTCTTCGAGCACGCCGTCGGCACGATCGGGGTCCAGGCGGAGCAGGCAGGGGTCATCGAGCACACCCGGGCAGATCTCGGCGACATCGAGAATCCGGAGCACAACCGGGTCCGGCCACCGAACGCATCCGAGGCGGCCGTCATTCGCCTGATCGAGCTGGTCCGCGCCACCAATCGGCGGGTCCACATCTCCTCGCTGAGCACCGCCCGCGAGCTCACGCTGCTCGACCCCCTCAAGGGTGACCTGCCGATCACGACCGAGATCTCTCCCCACCACCTGTTCTTGAACAGCGACACCCAGAAGAAGACCGGCTCCAAGCTGAAGATCAACCCTCCCCTTCGCGACGAGCTGGACCGCCGTGCGCTGTGGACGGGTCTCAAGCGCAACCGGATCGATGTCATCGGAAGCGGACATGCGGGGTACCGAACAAACGTCAAGAACGTGCCGTACTGGGACGCACCGGCTGGGATTCCGGGGATCGAGACCACGTTCATGCTCCTGATGTCCGCGGTCCATCACGGGCGCCTCGGCCTCGAGCGCATGGTCGCGCTGTTGTCGGAGAACCCGGCGAAGATCCTGGGTCTGGAGAAGAAGGGGCTCATCAAGCAGGGCTATGACGCGGACCTCGTCCTCTTCACCGAGGGCCAGCTCCAGCGCTTCGACAAGAGCCAGCTCGAGTCCAAGGCGAACTGGTCGCCATACGTCGGCCGCGAGCTCGCTGGCAAGCCGGAGCTCGTCGTGGTCAACGGGCGCATCGTCTCCCGCCGCGGCGTGATCGCCGATGACGAGGGCCGCGGGCGCGAGGTCGTGGTCATCCGGAGCTGAAGCCCGACGCCGGCTTCGGGGCCGGCCGCCAGCCTCCCGAAAAGAGACCCGGCGCCGGGCGGTGAATCAGCTCTCTGCCGGGACCGGCGTGAGCCCGGCGGCTCCGAGCACGAGATCCCGGATCCGGTGCCGGAGCTCGGGCTCGAGGAGCAGACGATCGCGGACCTTCTCCCTCCCCTGGCCCAGGCGCTCCTCTTCGAGCGAATACCAGGCGCCGCTCTTGGCGAGGACGCCGTGCTCGACGCCAAGGTCGATGAGCTCGCCGAGCTGGCTGATGCCCTCGCCGAAGCGGATCTCGAACTCCGCCGTGCGGAAAGGCGCTGCGAGCTTGTTCTTCACGACGCGGGCCCGCGTCCGGTTTCCGATGAGCTGTCCGTCCGCGGCCTTGATGGACCCGATGCGACGAATGTCGATCCGGACGCTGGTGTAGTACTTCAGCGCGTTTCCGCCAGTGGTGACCTCCTTCGGGCCGAAGCCCATGCCGCCGATCTTCGCGCGAAGCTGGTTGATGAAGATGCAACAGCACCGAGTTCGGGACACGACGCTCGTCAGCTTGCGCATGGCCTTGGACATCATCCGGGCCTGCAACCCGACCTGGAGATCGCCCATCTCCCCACTGATCTCGGCCTCTGGAACCAGCGCGGCCACGGAGTCGATGACGACGATGTCGACAGCGCCGGAACGGATGAGCTGCTCTGTGATCTCGAGCGCCTGCTCGCCGGAGTCCGGCTGACTCATCAGCAACTTCGGAAGGTCCACGCCGAGTCGTTGGGCGTAGGCAGGATCGAGGGCGTGCTCGGCATCGACGATGGCGGCGATGCCCCCCTCCTTCTGGACGGCGGCGATGGCGTGGAGGGCCAGCGTCGTCTTTCCTGAAGCCTCCGGGCCGAAGATCTCGACCATCCGGCCGCGCGGGAGACCGCCGACACCGAGGGCGATGTCGAGGCCGTGGGAGCCGGTCGAGATGGGTGCGCCGACCTGCTCCGCGACGCTTCCGTCGAGACGAAGGACGGCTCCTGCGCCGTACTGCCGCTGGATGGCGGCGATGGCGGACTCGAGCGCGGCGAGTCGGTCTGGGTGGTGATTCTGGTGTCTCACGGATGTCTCCGGTTGTCGTGGGGAGACGTGCCCCCCGGGGTTGTTGAGAGGGGGCGCCGAAAGACCACGGGGCAGCCATCCTTCGAGCGACGTGTGACTCGAAGAGGCTCGCCCTCGCGCGGGTCGGCGGGAAGACAGGTGCTCGCGACCTCGACGAGGGCACCATCGGGCATCTCGACGAGAGCGCCCGGTGGATCGACCTGGTCCAGGACGGCGAGGCCGAGGATCGGGATCATGGGCTCACCTCGCTCTGCGTGCGGAAGGCGATGGCTTCTGCGACGTGGTGCAGATCGACCACACCCACGCCGTCCAGATCCGCGATGGTCCTCGAGACCTTCAGGACGCGGTCGTGTGCGCGACCGGAGAGGCCCATCTTCTCGGCCGCGTCCCTGAGCATGCGACGGGCCGGCTGTGTCGGACGCGCGGCCGCCCGCACCTGTGGTCCGTCGAGCTGAGCGTTGCAGGCAATCGGCATGTCCTCGTAGCGCGCGACCTGCATTCGCCGGGCTGCCTCGACACGCCCCCGGATCTTCCGTGAGGGCTCGGTGGCCTCGGCGCCGTAGAGGGCGTCACCGTCCAACGAACCGACCTGGACGTGCAGGTCGATGCGGTCCAGCAGGGGGCCGCTCATCCGGGAGCGGTACCGCTGCACCTGGGAGTCGGTGCAGCGACAGGGATGCCGCCGGTCCCCGAGGTACCCACACGGGCAGGGATTCGCGGCGGCGATCAGGGTGAAGTCCGCCGGAAGCCGAACCGTGCCGGCGGCTCTGGCCAGGATGATCTCACCGCTCTCCAGCGGCGCGCGCAATAGCTCGAGGACCTGGCGCGAGAACTCCGGCATCTCGTCCAGGAAGAGCACTCCGTTGTGGGCGAAGCTCGCCTCTCCCGGCGTGAGCTTGCTGCCACCGAGGAGTCCGGCTGTCGAGATGCTGTGGTGGGGGCAGCGAAACGGCCGGTCTTCCAGCAGCCCACCCCCGTTGTCGAGGAGCCCGGCGACCGAGTGGACCCGCGTGGCCTCGAGGGCTTCTTCGAAGGTCATCGGCGGGAGGATGCTCGCGATGCGGGCGGCGAGCATGGTCTTCCCGCAGCCCGGCGGTCCGATGAGGAGCACGTTGTGCCCGCCAGCGGCAGCGATCTCCAGCGCCCGCTTGGCGATCCCCTGACCGCGG
This sequence comes from Myxococcota bacterium, assembly GCA_036012755.1. GTDB lineage: Bacteria > Myxococcota_A > UBA796 > UBA796 > CAJQPC01 > JAAESX01. The sequence goes on from DASCPX010000126.1 coordinate 7,814, forward strand.
ACCTCCGCCATGTCATTGCTGTCGACTCGCCGTAGGAGGATCGGTGCCCGCGCCTCGGGGAGCTTCCCCTCGCCCCTCAGCCAGGCAACGACCTCTGACAACGAGTCCGCCGACCACGCCCGAACACCCGGAACCAGCGCGGCCTGGGCCGCACACGCGGATGGGAGGATGATCCCGTCGAGCCCCCGCTCGGCCGCGAGCATCGCCAGGGGCAGCGCACCGGGCACCGCTCGCAGCTCTCCGGAGAGCGACAGCTCACCAGCAAAGGCGTAGCGATGGAGCAGGTCCTTCGGAATGTCCCCCTTGGCAGCGAGCACCGCCAGGGCGATGGGGAGATCGAACCCGGTCCCCCCCTTTCGGATGTCAGCCGGTGCGAGGTTGATGGTCACCCGCTTGCACGGGTACTCGAACTCCGCCGCGACTATGGCGCTGCGAACACGCTCGACACTCTCCCGAACGCTGTTTGCGGGAAGCCCCACAATCGTCGTCCTCGGCAGACGCCGGGCAAGGTCCGCCTCGACCTCGACGGGGTGGGCCTTGACGCCAATGACGGCGCCGGTCAGTGTAGTGGCTCCCACGTGTCCTCCGACATGATGCCGGAGAGCAATGCAGAACCGGTGCCAGCAGGGCCGCCCGTCCAACTCCCTGAAATCACACAGGCGCGGCAAAACCGACCAGGGAATTCGACAGGGGGGCCTTGGAACTCGACCCCTGTGTGTAGCCTACACAACGGGCTCGAATTCCCCTGAGGGCTCATGCCCTGCAGATACGCAGGACCACAAACAGAGAGACCCCCCGGGAGCCAAGAGGCTCGACCGGGGGGTCTGAGGTGTGGACGGCGATGACCTACTCTCCCACCGCGTGACCGCGGCAGTACCATTGGCGCTGGGAGGCTTGACTTCCGTGTTCGGTATGGGAACG
>DASCPX010000127.1:0-142372 GCA_036012755.1 Myxococcota bacterium
TGCTCAACGAGCAACCGGCGGGGGGCGGCCCGATCACCCAGACCGAGCTCGTCGGGGGTCTCACCGTCGCCAACCTCGGCGCCACCTACGCGCTCCACCGACGCGTGGGTGTCGGCGCCGGGATGCCCGTCTACCTCTCCCAGACCACCGACGGCGATCAGCAGGGTCCGGGCCTGGGCGACGCGCGCCTCTTCGTCCCCGTGGGCATCATCATTCCCGAGGCCGACGGTACGGGGCCCGGGCTGTCCGTGATCCCCCGCTTCGGCGTAGGACTCGGCGACCAGAACCGCTACCTCGGCACGGAAGGCGTGACCTTCGGCGCCGTGGCTACCGCCGGGTATGGACGGGGCAAGCTGCGCTTCTCTGCCAACGGCGGATTGCTGCTGGACCCCCGGTCCGCCGAGGGCGACGACGACTCGGACACCATCGAGCGCGCGGCGTCCCAGGTGGCCCTGGTCGGTGGAAGCGTCGGCTACCTGCCGACCGACAACATCGGGCTCAGCCTCGAGGCCTTCTGGAAGCCCTCCGTTCCGAGCCACTCGACCGTCCACGAGACCGGCCCCGCCGAGCTGATCGGCAGCGCGCGGGTCGGTCTCCCCAAGAACATGAACCTCGTACTCGGTGGCGCCTCCTCCCTGAACACGGCCGCTGGCGCCGCTCGGTACCGGGTCTTCGCAGGCATCACCTGGGGCCGCCGCGATCTGGAGGGCCCCGAAGAGGAGCTGGTCCCGGTCGTCAAGAAGGCGGAGACACCCTACGACCTGACCATCACGGCTACCGACCACAGCGGCGAGGGCGTCGACGCCGACATCGTCGTGACCGGAGAGGGCGAGCGCTACGAGACGAACACCGGTCGCGACGGCGAGACCATCCTCAGCCTGCACCCGGGATCCTGGGAGGTCACGCTGTCCTCGCCCGGCAAGGGGACCCAGAGCCGGGACCTGGAGCTCGACGAGGAGCGCTTCGTACCCCCCGAACTCGAAGCCATCCTCCACGAGAGCGACGGCGAGGGCAGCCTGGAGCTCGTCCTCATCGACCCCGAGTCCCATGGCATCGACGGGGCGCGCGTGTCGATCGACGGCGACAACTACGGCACGACCACCAGCGGCGGCACCCTTCGGGTCGAGGGCGTCGCCGAGGGCGACCACACCGTGTCGGTGGACGTGGACGACTTCGAGGACACCGACACCTTCGAGGTCTCGACCGACGAGACCGAGACCCTCGTGCTCGAGCGCCCTCCCGGCGCGGTCGCGGTGCGCGTGCGCACAGAGGACGGGGGCGTCGTCGGGGACGCCCAGGTCCGCTTCTTCGGGCCGGATGTCCTCGAGTCCGAGCTCATCGGCCCTACGGGTGAGAAGCAGGTCGTCCTGGAAGAGGGCACCTGGACCGTGGTCGTCTCCTCCGAGGCCTTCGGCGCCCAGGAGCGGGAGGTGGTCGTGGACCCGCTCCGGAAGGTGCTGCAGGTGGTCGACGTCGTGCTCACGGAGACCCTGGGCTCGGCGGAGCTGCGCCTCGACGTCATCGACCCCGACGGCCTGCCGGTCCCCGGCGCGCGGGTCGAGCTCGACGGCAAGAGCTTCGGCCGCACCAGCAACGGCGGCTCGTTCTCGATGTCGGGCCTGACCCCCGGTCCCAAGACCCTCAGGCTCTCCGGTCCTCGCTTCGTGGACACGGAGCCGATCAGCGTCGAGCTGGTGGACGGTGTCCGCGAGCTGCTCGTGACGCTGGACTGGAAGCCCGGCACCCTGCAGGTGGTGACCAGGGGGCGGGGCGAGGTGCCAGTCGATGCGAAGGTGCGCTTCGAGGGCCCCACGGCGATGGACACCCAGTCGGTCGGCCCAGACGGCGAGGCCTTCTTCGCCCTGCCGCCCGGAGACTGGGTCGTCGGAGTCTCGGCCGAGAGCTTGGGCCTCCAGGTCCGCGAAGTCCACGTCGAGCCGGACGCCACGAGCCTGATCATGATCTCCGCGGTCCTCCGGGAAGAGGCCGGCGACGCCGTCCTGGCGCTGGACGTCAAGGACCCGAAGGGCAACCCGATCGAGGGCGCGCGCATCGCCTTGGACGGCGAGCTCGTCGGATCCACCTCCACCGGAGGCACCCTCCGCCTCGAGGGCCTCGCTCCGGGGGAGTCGACCCTGGAGGTGGCCGGCGCCCTCTATGAGTACAAGAGCATCGACCCGGTCTCGCTGGAGTCTGGCGACAACGGCCTCGACATCGTGCTCCAGTGGCTCGCCGGGACGGTGAACATCAAGGCCCGGACCTCGGCGGGCGACCCGGTGGACGCCCTGATTCGCGCCTATGGCCCAGCAGTGCTGACCCCGGTCCGGGTCGGGCCGGACGGCGAGCGCGTGCTCTACCTCGAGCCTGGCGGCTGGACCGTGGTCGCTTCCAGCGAGATCCACGGCATCGAGCAGGAGGACGTAGACGTGGAGCCGGGGCAGGAGTCGCTGGTCAGCGTCGCCTTCGAGCTCGAGGTCCTCGGCGAGGGCGAGCGGGCCTTCGTCCTCGCGATCCAGAACGTCGACGGAGACCCGATCGGCGGCGCAAGCGTGAAGCTCGGCGGCGCTGACTACACGACCCCCGATGGCGGCACCGTCGTGCTCGAGGAGGCCCCGGCAGGCGAGGTGGACGTCGCCGTGTCAGCGCCAGGCTACCTGCCGATGTCCGAGACACTCGAGACCGTCGGCGGCAACCAGACGCGCACCCTGACCCTCGCCTTCGTGGACCAGCCGGTGCAGGTCACGGTCAAGACCGACAAGGGGGAGCCCCTGGCCGCCGACGTCCGCTTCGTAGGTCCAGTCAAGGTCGACCCGATGGAGGCGGACCAGCAGGGTGTCGCCACAGCCGAGCTTCGTCCGGGCGAGTGGACCGTCGTCGCCCAGGCTCCGGAGCTGGGAGCCGGTCGCGCGGAGTTCGTCATCGAACCCGGCGTCGCCCCGGCGGCCGTGGAGATCGAGCTCAAGGACACCCGGGTCGAGGTGGTCGAGGGCGAGGTGGTCATCCTCCAGAAGGTCCAGTTCGACACAGGCCGCGCGACGATCAAGGCGGAGTCCCACAACCTGCTCGACGAGGTCGCCAACGTGCTGCTCTTGAACCCGCAGCTCGTCCGCGTCGAGATCCAGGGCCACACCGACGACGTGGGCACGGACGAGACGAACCTGAAGCTGTCGCAGCGACGCGCCCAGGCCGTGCGGGACTACCTCGTCGACAAGGGCGTCAAGAAGGCCCGCCTCGTCGCCGAGGGCTACGGCTCGACGAAGCCGATCGAGAGCAACGACACAGAGGCCGGACGCTCCGCGAATCGTCGCGTGCAGTTCGAGATCGTCCAGATCGACGAGTCGAAGGAGTAGCCGACCTCAGGTCTCGTCTGCGTCGCGGGCGATCCGCAGGCCGAGGTCCGCTCCGCGGGTGCCCTTGCGCGCGAGCTCGCGGGCCTTGGCCCAGGACGCCATCGAGGGCTGCTCCCAGCTGCCCGGATGGATGACGCACTCGTCACCGACTCGATCCCCGGTCCACTCAGCGACGTTGCCAGCGAGATCGTAGACCCCCTCCGGCGTGCGGTCGCCGCGGAACAAGCCGACGGCGCAGGGCTTTCCGAGGACCTCTTCCCGAGTGTTGGCGTTGCCGCTGCCGAAAGGGGCGCCCCACGGATAGGGCCGCTTCTCGACACCGCGCGCCACCTCCATCCGCTCGGAGAAGCTCAACAGCCTGGCGCCGTGCTTGCAGGCATAGGCGCGGGCCTCGTGCCAGCAGATACCGACCACCGGTTGGTTGGAGACGACGAGGTGGCGGACCGAGTCCCGCGCGGCCAGCTCCGGCCACAGACGCCGGTTCGTGGAGTCACGCCACGCGAGGCCTTCGTCGTCCCAGACGTCGTCGTCCTCGTAGCCGCCCTCTGCGACGAAGGTGCGCCACTCGGCGATCGTCACGGGGAAGCGCCCGACGAGCACGTCGCCGAAATCCAGCGGCACGAGCGCCCAGTAGTCCTCGGACTCGGGGCTCACGATGCGGGGATCGCCCAGCCGGCCGAGGGCCTCGCCGACGATCATCCGCAGCTGCGCGCTGCCCGCGTGGCCATCGACGACCTCGAGCATGGCCGCGATGGTGCGGTCGATACCGTCGGGCTTCTCGCCCGCAGCGGCGGCCTGGGTCAACTGATCCGCAAGGCGGACGAGGGCCTGCAGCCTGTCGTCTCCAGCGAGGTTCAGGGCGGAGTCCAGATTCACGGCAAGCGCTCCGGGATGAGGGACCTCTGAACCCCTAACTGCCCTTGTCCGCTCGATGCACGCCGCCGGTCGCTTCGAGCAGCTCCCGGAGACCCTCTTCGAGCTCGATCCTGGGGCTCCAACCGAGGTGCCGACGGGCCCTGCGTACGTCCGCCACGCTCTTTCGGAGATCGTGCTCCCGCCCGCCGACGCGGCGAACTCCGGGGCTTCCGAACAGAACACCGATCGCGTCCGCCAGCTCGCGAATCGAGGTCGCGCGGCCAGAGCCGATGTTGACCGTGCCGGCGCTGCGCCGGAGAGCCAGGACATTCGCTCGTGCCACGTCCTCCACGTGGATGAAGTCCCTGAGCTGCTCCCCGTCCCCCTCGATCTCGAACGGAAGGCCCGCGCGAGCCCGCAGCACGAAGCGCGGGACCACCGAGTTCGCCGAGGCCCCCGGGCCGAAGACGTTGAAGTAGCGAAGCAGCCCGACGTGCACGCCGCGGTGGGCATAGACCCGCCCCAGGGCCTCCATCCCCACCTTGCTCGCGGCGTAGGGCGAGCGCGGGTCGAAGGGATCCTCTTCGCGCAGCGGGCGGGACCCGCCCTCGCCGTAGACCGCGGCGCTGCTGGCCAACACCACCCTGCGCACCCCGGCGCCCCAGGCGGCGTCGAGGATGGACGCGGTGCCACCGTCGTTGACCGAGTCGAAGCGCACCGGCTCGACGAATGACTCGGGTACGGCGGAGAGCGCTGCGAGATGAACCAGGGCGTCGCAGCCCTGGACGGCCCGACGACAGGCCAGCTGGTCGCGAACGTCCCCGTGGTGGAAGACGACGTCCTCGCGAAGCACGTCGCGCCGCCCGGTGCTGAGGTCGTCCAGCACCACGACATCGTGACCCTCCGCCAGCAAGAGCCGCACGGTGGCGGCGCCCACGAAACCCGCACCCCCACTGACCAGGACACGCATGCCCCTGATCGTACACGGGGGCTACCATCGCCGGTATGACCCGACTCTTGCTCCTTGCGACCACCGCGACGGCGTCGGATGATCTGGGCACGATCGAGGGCTTGCGCGACCCCCCCGACTGGGTCTGGAGCCTGGCGCTGCGGGGCGAAGCCGCGATCCCCCTGGGCGGAACCGGCGCAGCCTGGGGTCCAGGGCCTGGGGTTGGCCTCAGCGTGGAGCGCCGTACGCGACCGGGGCTCGGCGTGTGGGTCGAGACCCAGGGTACGAGCCACCGGCTCCAGCGGCCCGAGCGCCTCGTCGACGGCGCCACGACCGCACCACTGGCGGGCAGCGAGCAGCAGGGCGCCGCGAGGGTGGGCCTGCGGTGGGGCGCCGAGGGGCACCCGGTCCTGACACCGACCTTCGGCCTCGGGCTCGGTGTCGTCTGGGTGCACACCCGACTGGAGGCGCCGAGTTCGGAGGGCCGGTCGTCCCTCGTCCAGGACATCGCGTGGCCCTCCCCCCGCGCCGAGTTCGCCCTGGCCATCGCGCTGTTCGAGCCCATCGCCATCCGACCCTCGATCGGCGGCTCGGTGTTCGTCGGGATGGACGTCGGGGAACGAGGCGGGGACGCGGTCTTCGCGGTCTGGCGAGCCGAGGGCGCGCTCGATCTCGTCGTCAGGATCTGATGCGCTCGACCGGGACCGTGCTCGCCTGGAGCGTGGTCGGTGTGGCCTTCCTCTACACCGGCTCGCTCCCGGTCACGACCAACGACCTCCACATCTACCTCTCCATGGGCCGGTGGATGGTCGAGCACGGCGCGCTGTTGGAGCACGAGGTCTTCACCTGGACAGCCGGAGGCACGCCCTTCGTCAACGGGACCTGGGGCTTCTCCCTGCTCTCCTACCTGCTCCACGAGGCCGTCGGCCTGTACGGGCTGCGCCTGCTCAACGGAGTCGCCGTCGCGCTGGCCGTGCTGTTCGTGATCCGGGCCTGCCTCGCCCGCGGGATCGACCGCCGGGCCGCCGCCGTCGCCGGCTTCGTCGCCTGGGCGCTGGTGCTGCAGAACACGGTGGTGCGCGGCCAGACCTGGGTCTTCCCGATCTTCGCGGGCCTGGTCTGGTTGGCGGCGCGACCGCGTCATCCGGCGCTCGCCCTGTTCGCCGGGGTGCTGGGGGGCGCTCTCTGGGCGCCGCTGCACGGCAGCTTCGGCGCGGGCGTCGTCTTCTTCGCCCTCGCCGGACTCGGGGCGGCGCTGGACGATCGACCCGGACGGGAGATCGCCACCCCATGGCTCATCTGCATCGGCGTCGCGATCGGTGCCTGCCTGGGTCCCTACGGGCCCGCCATCTGGCTCTACGTACTCGACAACAGCGCGCTCCCCAGAGAGCGGGACTTCGTCGAGTGGTACCCGCCGGACCCCAGCACCTTCGAGGGCATGCGCTTCCTGGTCGTGCTCGGAGGCTGGTGGATCCTGGCCGGCCTGCAACGACGCCGGCGTCCCTGGGCAGATCTGCTGATCCTGCTCGCCTTCGGTCTCCTCGGGCTCAGCGGGACCCGCTTCATCGCCTGGTTCGGCCTCGCCACCGCTCCCGCCCTTGCCCAGCGGCTCGGGGAGTCGATGGGCCCGGACCGTGGAAACAGGCTGCTCGGTCCCCTCGGCATCGTGCTCGGCGCCGCTTGGCTCGTCTTCATCGCACGACTCGTCCAGCCACTCCCGCAGCCGCTCCACCGGGACACGCCGGTCGAGCTGGTCGCAGCCCTGTCCGAACGCGGCGTCCAGAGACTGTTCAACGCCCCGGAGTACGGCGGCTACCTGAACTGGACGATGCCCTCGGCGAAGACCTCGATGGACATCCGGACCTGGATCTTCGACGACCCCACCTTCCACGCCTACATCCTCACGTCACGGGCTGAACAGCGCTGGGAGGAGGGGCTGGCAGAGGTCGACGGGATGCTGCTGTTGGAGGCCTTCCACGGGCAGACGCTGATCCCCGCCGCCACTTCGTCGCCGTGCTGGGAGCTGCTCCTGCGCGATGATCGCGGCGCGGCCTTCGCGAGAACCGCTGGCCCGCCGGAGTGTCCGTGACGAAGGTATGCGCATGAGCAATGTCTGGGACGACCTCAAGGACAGGGCCGATGACCGCCTCGAGACCGATCTGCTCCCGGCGATCTACGCCGCCGCCAGTCTCGAGACGGAGGAGGTCCGCGATGATCTTCGCGCGGCCGGAGTCCCCTTCGTCGAGATGGGCTGCCACCCGACGGTCGAGGAGCTGGGCCTCGCCGCCGACGCCCTCATCGCGCTGGCCCGCCGTGAGGCCACCGCCATCGGCGCCGCCGGTGGGGCCGCCGGCGCCATCGGAGTGCCTCCGGAGGCGCTGGCCAGTGTCATCCATGTCCTGCGCCTCGCGCAGCGCCTCTGCGTGCTCTACGGCCACGACCCCGAGCAGGCGCGCGGCTATGTCGTGATGTGGAAGACGGTCGCAGCCGCCTGGCAGATCGAGCTGCCAGAGGAAATGGAGCTGCGGGTCAAGGACCTCCCGTCGACAGCGGCTTCACAGCTCCCGGCGTCCAAGGAGATGGCGGCCTGGATCGCCCGAAAGGTCGCCACCCGAGCCGTCTGGAGCGTGCTGGGCAAGGGCATTCGCTGGATCCCCGGCATGGCGACCGGAATCTCCGCCTACGCGGCGAATCGCCGGATGAAGAGCCAGGGCCGGCGCATGAAGGCGTTGCTTCAGGACATGGCGAGGGACGCGGCCCCCCGCCTCCTGCCAGCTCCGCCCGTCGAGGAAGCCGAAGTGGTCGAAGACGATCAGTGACCTCGTTAGGGGAGCCTTGACTCGCTTCGAGGATCCATGGGCGTCGTCCGAGACATGCTCCGCTTCGCGCCGCTGAGCGTCGGCGAGGAGGTGCCACCTCTGTCGCTGACAGCGGACGAGGGGACCTGGGTCAAGATCCGGGACTTCCGCGGAAACCTCAACGTGGTCCTCGTCTTCTTTCGCGACGAGAGCGCCAGCACAGAGGCCTACTTCAAGGCCATCGACGCCGAGAGGACCCGCTTCGAGACACTGGATGCCGTCGTCTACGGCATCAACACCGCGCCGACGGACCGCCTCCGGGACCTCAGAGCGCACCTGCGCGTCGACGTCCACTTCCTCTACGACACCCTCGCGCTGACGGCTCGGGCCTTCGGCGTGAGTCGCAGGGTGCGCCCGCTCTGCCGCGACGCCGTGTACGTCGTGGACAAGGGCAACCGGGTCCTGCTCGCCGAGACCGAGCACGTCGACGTCGAGCGCGTCCTGGCCAGCCTCGCCGAGGCAGAGGGCCGGGACCTGCCAGTCGAGGGCGCCGCCGACACCACCGGTGACCAGCGCGGCAGCTTCGTCCGGGATCCCGGACGAGGCCCCGCCTCGGTCGTGGACTGCGACTCTGTCGAGGCCGAGGAGCTCATCACTGCCGCCGACAGCCCCTACAAGCTCGTCGACGTGCGAACGAAGTCCGAGTTCGACGCCGACCACAGCATCCACGCCGTCCACATCCCAGTGGACGAGCTCCCCCACCGCTGGAGAGAGCTCGGGCAGCAGAACCACCTCGTCTTCGTGTGCCAGGGTGGAGACCGGAGCGCCGCCGCGGCAGAGTTCATGACCAGCGTGGGAGCCCATCGGATCTACAACGTGCTCGACGGAATGAGCTCCTGGATGGGCCCACGTCAGCGCACGCCGGTGGAGAAGCAGTAGGTGGACTCCGTGATCTGGGCCTACGTAGCCGCCACCCCCGCCGCCACCAGCCCCTCCATGACCGACCTCTTCCTCGAGGCGGACTTCGTCGTCCAGCTCACGCTGCTCGTCCTCGTCGTGATGTCGGTGGCCTGCTGGGTCATCATCATCAACAAGGCGATGTTGCTGCGGGCGGCGACCAACCAGTCGGCGGAGTTCCTCGACCTCTTCTGGCAGAGCCGCGCCCTGGACAAGGTCTACGAGAAGGCCGGGCGCTACGGAAGCTCCCCCATCGCAGAGGTCTTCAAGGCTGGCTACGTCGAGCTCCACAAGCTCACCAGCGCCCAGAGGGAGAAGACGGACGGGCCGAACGTGATGGACCTGGGCGGGATCGACAACCTCGCCCGCTCCCTCCGGCGAGCGGCCAGCGTGGAGCTCACGGCGCTCGAGCGGCTCATCCCGGTCCTGGCGACGACCGGTTCGACCGCGCCCTTCATCGGGCTCTTCGGGACCGTGTGGGGGATCCTGCGCGCCTTTCAGAAGATCGGAGAGACGGGCAGCGCGTCGATCCAGGTCGTCGGACCGGACATCGCGCACGCGCTGGTGGCGACGGCGGTCGGCCTCGCCGCGGCCATCCCGGCGGTCATCGCGTACAACTTCTTCAACGCCCGCATTCGCGTGCTGGCCTCCGAGATGGACAACTTCAGCTCGGACTTCCTGAACATCGTCAAGCGCCACTTCGCGCGAGGTTGAGCCATGGCCATGACGGGCGGCGACGACCGGGGGATGCTCTCCGAGATCAACGTCACGCCCTTCGTCGACGTCATGCTCGTGCTGTTGATCATCTTCATGGTGACGGCCCCGATGATGGTGCAGGGGGTGGAGATCGACCTGCCGAACAGCGAGGCGCCGCCGCTCACGGGCGCTGACGACCAGGTCGTGCTCTCCATCGACGCAGACGGGAACCTCTACATCGACAAGACGTCCTATGATCCCGACGAGATGGCGAGGAAGTTGAAGGCGATTCATGAAGCCAACCCGGAGGCGGCCGTCTTCGTGAAGGCAGACGGGGCAATCCCCTACCAGCGGGTCATGGATCTCATGGCGATGGCCAAGGATGCGGGCATCGGAAAAGTGGGCCTCGTCACCCAGCCGGTCCCCGAGTGAAGTCCGCCCTGCGGCCCGAGCCGTGGAAGCCCGGCAAGGCGCTGCCCGCTTCGCTCGGTCTGCACGTCGCCGCGGTGATCTGCATCCTCTTTGCGGCCAACTGCGCGCCGCGCTCCGGCCCGATGTTCGACCCCGACGAGGTCATGGAGGTCAGCCTGGCGGCGCTCCCAAAGGCGGAGAACATGCCACAGAAGGAGGCCATCGCGGCCCCGCCCACCAGCGAGGTGGTGAAGACGGACTCGGAGCTGGTGAAGTTCGAGCCGGACGCCCCGCCGCCCAGCGAGTTCGACGCCGCTGCGCGTCAACGCATCATCGATCGCCAGAAGGCGCTGGCCGCGCTGGGCCAGGATGACAAGGACCGGCAGAAGACCTCGGCGGAGGGCGTCGAGGGCGCCGTCGGAACCAGCAGCCGAGCGATCGGGAACCCCATCCTCGCGGCATGGATGGCCAAGGTGCGCGGCGTCGTCGTCGACAGCTTCAACCCACTGCAGGACGACCCCGACCTCGAGACGGTCATCTCCGTGAAGATCGACAGGACCGGAGCCGTCCTGGACTTCAAGGTGTCGAAGGCCAGCGGGAACCCGTCCTTCGACAACGCCGCCGCACGCGCCGTGCGCTTGACGCCGGAGGTCCCCGCGCCCCCCCCCGAGATCATGCCGAACGACGAGGACTGGTTCCTGATCCGGTTCCGCCCAGAGGACGCCAGGTGAAGCGCTTCGCCGCACTCCTGCTGGGCCTGCTTGCCGTCGCTGTCCTTCCCGCGCGAGCCGAAGAACAGGTCACGATCGGCTCCGGCGTCGTCGAGGTCATCAAGCCGGGGGCTCGCGACATCCCGATCGCCGTCCCTCGCCCGACAGGCGGTGACGAGGACACCGACTTGCTGTGGAGGGTGGTGAGGAACGACCTCGAGATGTCCGGCTTCTTCGACGTCATCGATCCCGACGCGTACATCGAGGCCCCCAGCGCGGGGATCCGACTCGGAGAGTTCAGCTTCGAAGACTGGAAGGTCCCGGATCCGGTCGTGCTCGCGAAGACCTCGCTCACGGCGACCGGCGAGGGCGTCGAAGCCGAGGTCTGGGTCTACGACGTGCCAGGCACCCGCAAGCTCGGCGCGAAGCGCTTCACCGCCAAGCGCTCCTCCGGGCGCCGGATCGGCCACCGGATCACCGACGAGATCATCCGGCTCGTGACCGGCGAGCCCGGCATCTTCACGACCCGCATCGCCGCGGTCACGAGCGCCAGCGGCAACAAGGAGATCGCGCTGTTGGACGTCGACGGTCAGGGCCTCACGTCCATCACCAACAACGGCTCGATCAACCTGCAGCCGTCGTGGTCGCCCGAGGGAACGCGGATCTCCTTCACGAGCTACCGCAGCGGCAACCCCGACCTCTTCCTCGCCGATCTGGCGAAGGGGACGGTGAAGCGCATCTCCAGCAGACGCGGCGTCAACATCGGCGCGGCCTGGCACCCAGCCGGGGACAAGCTCGCCCTCACGCTCACCAGCGGCGGTGACACCGACATCTTCGGCATCTCGGACACCGGCGCGTCGATCGGGCAGCTCACCCGCGCACCCGGCATCGACGTCGCGCCGACCTTCAGCCCTGACGGGACCCAGATCGCCTTCGCCAGCGAGCGCAGCGGGGGGCTGCAGATCTACGTCATGGGAGTCGAGGGTGGAGAGGCGCGGCGGGTGACCTTCCAGGGCAACCACAACACGGACCCGGCCTGGTCACCGGATGGAGACCGCATCGCGTTCGTGGGTCGCGACGGCCACTACGACGTCTTCACCGTCGGAGTCGACGGCAAGTCGATGGAGCGGGTGACCCAGGACCAGGGCAACAACGAGGATCCCACCTGGTCTCCGGACGGCCGCTACCTCGCCCTCGCGTCGACGCGGACGGGTCGCAGCCAGATCTGGATGAGCACCGCGGACGGGCGGCACCAGGTGCCGGTCACCTCGACCGGTGGCTGGAGCAACCCCAGCTGGTCCCCCCGGACCAGCTGGTGAGGGCGGCGCCGTCCGCCAGAAAGAAGGGTGGTGCCCCGCGGACCGGGCCGCCCACATCCTGGAGTGTCTTTCCCGCGCCCCGACGGACCACGCGCCGGCGAGCATGATCAACGTCGCGGGCACTGCGACGACGCTCGCCGCGATCCCGGCCGGCCTCGCCCGGTACGCAGCGTGACGCGGATCAGTGACCCCGGCTGGCGCTACGGACTGCTGCTGTAAGTGTTCCAACGCTGGCCACGCCTGCCTTTGCGGTTTCCGAGACGGCGATAGGCAGCTAAGATGGGCGGCCACCCCCTGCGCGTATTGCGCCCTCTGAAGAACGGGCGCTGGAGGAACGAGATGATCAGGCTGATCACTATCGCTCTTGCCCTCATTGCCTTGGTCGCCTGCAACGGCGACAAGGACACCAACGCAGGCAATCTGGACAGCATGGCCAACGACGACTCCGGAGGCGGTGTCGACTACGACGGCGACGGCTACGTCGCATCGGAGGACTGCGACGACAACGACGTCTCGGTCAACCCGGGCGCGACGGAGATCTGCGACGGCAACGACAACAACTGCAACGACGAGATCGACGAAGGCGTCACCACGACCTTCTACCAGGACTCCGACGCCGACGGCTTCGGCGACCCCGACAGCAGCATCGACGCCTGCGAGAAGCCGGCCGGCTACGTCCCCAACGGCAGCGACTGCGACGACGGCGAGGCGAACAGCTACCCCGGCAACACAGAGGTCTGCGACGAGATCGACAACAACTGTGACGGCGACATCGACGAAGGCGTGACCACCACCTACTACGCCGACGGCGACCTCGATGGCTTCGGCGACCCCGACGCCTCGGACGACGCCTGCACGCAGCCTGCCGGGTATGTCACGAACGACCTCGACTGTGACGACACCAACGCCTTCGCGTGGCCAGGCAACACAGAGGTCTGCGACGAAGCGGACAACGACTGCAACGGCGAAGTCGACGAGGGCGTGACCACGACCTACTACGTCGACATCGACGGCGACGACTACGGCGACTCCGACCTCCCCACAGAGGCCTGCTCGCTGCCCACCGGCTACGCCGAGGTCGGAGGGGACTGCGACGACAACGAGCCCTCCGCGAACCCAGGCGAGACAGAGGTCTGCGACACGATCGACAACGACTGTGACGGTGACATCGACGAGGCGGACGCGGCTGACGCCCTGACCTGGTACGCCGACACCGACGGCGACGGCTTCGGCGACGCCAGCAGCATCCAGATGGGCTGCACGGAGCCCGCCGGCTACGTCAGCGACGACACCGACTGCGACGACACCGACGGGGACACCTACCCGGGCGCTGACGAGTACTGCGACGGTCACGACGACGACTGCGACGGTGACATCGACGAGGACAGCGCGGTCGACGCCACGACCTGGTACCGCGACGCCGACAACGACGGCTACGGTGACTCCGCCGTCAGCGACGTCGAGTGCTACCAGCCCAGCGGCTACGTCAACGACGCCACCGACTGCGACGATCTCGACTCCACCAGCTACCCCGGCGGCACCGAGGTGTGCGACGGCGCCGACAACGACTGCAACGGGACGGTCGACGACAACCCGACCGACGGCGACACCTACTACGCCGACAGCGACGGCGACGGCACAGGAGACCCCTCCACCACCGCCGTGGCCTGCTCCACCCCCTCCGGGTACACAGACAACGACTGGGACTGTGACGACACCGACAGCGCCGAGCCCGTCGTCGCCGATGTCATCAGCGGCTCCAGCTCCGGCACCGGCTCCTACGGCGACCCGCTCGACACGCTCCAGGATGCGATCGATCGCGCCGGCACCTGCGTCATCGCCCTCCAGGGGACCTACAACGAGGAGATCGACCTCTCCGGCGTGAGCATCACCGTCACCGGAGTCGAGGGCAGGAGCGTCACCTGGATCGACCCCAACTTCAGCGTGTGCAGCGCCGCGACGCTCGCCAGCGGGACCTGCTCGACCTACGGCCCCGCAGTGACCGTCGCTGGCGGCACCAGCGCGACCCCGACGCTGTCCGGCTTCACTATCACCGGCGGCACGGGCACGGCGACGACGACGAGCACGAGCACGACCTGTGCGGACTCGTCTTCCAGCTACGCCTCGGGCAACACGTGCACGGTCGAGATCTACGAGTTCTTCGGCGGCGGCGTCTACGTCGACGGTGACGACCCGATTTTTGACGACGTGGCGATCGAGGACAACCTCCTGCCCGAGTACGAGCAGTACAAGGTCCCCGGCGGGGACTTCCACCAGGTGTGGACCTACAGCTACGGCGGCGGCATCTATGTCGTCGATGGGTCGATCACGATCACGGGCTCCGACCTGACAGAGAACTTCGCCGATCAGGGCGGCGGGCTCTTCGTCGGCAGCGGCGGCACCGCGGACATCGACACCTCCAACGTCCTCGGAAACGAGGCCTCCGACGGCGCGGGCATCAACCTCGACGAGGGGGACGCCAACCTCGCCAACGCCGTGGTCGCGTTCAACGACGCGGACACCGACGGAGGAGGCATCTACCAGCAGACCAGTGGAACGCTGACCCTGACGAACGTCACGACGGCTGGCAACAGCTCCAGCACGAGCGGCAGCGCCCGCGGAGACGCCATCTACACGAGCTCTGGGACCACGGCATACGCCTACAACTCCATCCTGCAGGGGGACAGCAGCAACGCCGTCGCCTACAGCGCCGGCACCGCCACCGGGACCTATGA
This sequence comes from Myxococcota bacterium, assembly GCA_036012755.1. GTDB lineage: Bacteria > Myxococcota_A > UBA796 > UBA796 > CAJQPC01 > JAAESX01. The sequence continues at coordinate 14,781 of DASCPX010000127.1, forward strand.
CGACTGGTACAACGCCAGCAGCGGGACGACGAGTTCTGGATGGACCAGCGGTACCGGCGATCTGTCGACCAACCCGAAGTTCAACAACTACAGCAACGACGGGAACATCAACAACGACGACCTGTCGCTGAAGTCGACCTCTCCCTGCATAGACGCGGGCGACCCCTCCTCGTCCTCCAACGACGCAGACGGCACCACGAACGACATGGGCGCCTGGGGCGGCCCGGGATCAGACTGGTAGCGCTCAGGGACAGCTGAGGCTGGTCCCGTCGAGGGTCCAGAGGGTGAGCGCGTTGTCGCCGCCCTCGTCGCGTGAAGCGGGCGGGCCGAGTCGGTTGAGCAGAGCACGCTCGAGCCGAGGGTAGTCGCTGCGCGTCCCGGTCGCGCTCGGCCTCACGTAGGCCTGTTGTCGCACGAGCACGTATCGGTAGCCGAGGTCGATCAACGCGCTGCGGCCACTGAGCTCCTCGCCGCCGCGCAGGAAGTCCCCAGCACCGAGCGCCACGAGCTCCTCGGCGAAGCCGTTCGTTCGCAGCAGCGCGTCCACCTCCTTCGAGCCGAAGCTCGGCTTCCTGGAGAGCATGCCGCCCAGCTGGGGCTTTCCGTGTCCCACCTGCTGCCAGAGGTGACGCTGGTCCTTTGCCAGGGGCAGATCGATGACGGCGCCCTCCGGAGCGCCCGCGAGGCAGTCGCTGGTCCCCGTGAAGGCCGCCTCCCAGGATGACAGGGGCGCGTGACCGAGCGGCCAGGCGAGCGCAAGGACGATGCCCAGGCCGAGCTGGCGGCGTGGCCAGGCCCTCGACAAGCGCGCGATGGCAGCAGCGGCCAGCACGGCCACGGCGAGGTGGACCACGACCGTCCCCCGCATGGGCCACCACCATCGCCGGAGGAGGCCGACCTCGACCGCGACACCCTCGTACAGCCCGGTCTGTGGCCCAGCCCCGACGATGAGGCCCACGACGACCAACACCAGCAAGGGGAGACTTCGGCGCCGAAGCGCCACCACTCCGGCGACAGCGGCCAGCAGCTGCACCGGTCCCAGCAGGCGCGCCCCCACCAGGAAGCCACCAGAGGAGAGCACACCAGCCTGTCCGAGGAAGTCCGTCACGAACAGCGACTGGCTGTCGCCCTCGACGGTCTGGAAGAGCAGCCGACCCTGCTCGACGGCGAGCAGACCCGGCACGGAGCCCTCGCCGAGCCCAGCCAGCATCGGCACCGCCGCCGGCGCGACCATGAGCCCGCACGTGACACCCGCGAGCGCCCACGCGACGAGCGTCTGCCGGCGGCCCGGTTCCAGGAGCGCGATGGGCAGCAGGAGCACGGCGCAGGTCCCCGCGACGACTCCCGCGTACCAGTAGGTCCAGCCAGCGAGCCCAAGCCAGAGGCCAGCGGCGAGCCCCCGCCGCTCCAGGAGCGCAGCGAAGGCCAACGCGATGAAGGCTGCGAGAGCCTGAGTGGGACGGCCCTGCTCGAGCTCGACCAGGAAGTAGGGAGACAGGGAGAACAGCACCGCTGCGATGCCCTGCCCGACCCGCCCGATGCGAAAAGCCGAGGCCAGTCGGCCCCCGGCGAAGGCGTTCAGCGCAAAGACCCCCAGCACGAAGAGGTTGTAGCCGAGGATGGGCCCGAAGACGGCACGGAGGGGCCACGCCAGGAGCGCGTCGACGAGGTTCCCGCCCGTGTGGAGGAAGACCTCTTTGCCCCAGGGGTAGAAGAGCATGTCCGTATGGACCAGGCCGCTCCGGCCTTCGAGGACCCAGCCCGGCAGCGCGTAGAACCACTGGGTGCCCATGCCGTCCAGGAAGGCATCACCTGCCATCGACTCATGGGGGGCCAGCCAGACCCGACCAAGGACCAGCACGCCCACGAGCAGTCCGAGCCCGGCGTTCTTCACTGCTGTTCGCTCGCCGCGGTCACAGCGTCCCAAGGCTCAAATGGAGTCTGGCCGGAACCTCGCCACGAGGCTGGGCCCAGTCCTCCTGAAAGTAGACCGGGTTGACCCCGACGTCGAGCCGCAGGGGACCCAGAGGGGTGGCCTGGCGCAGGCCCACGCCCACGCCGTAGCGCAAGAGCGGCTCGGGATCGATGGCCTCGCTCGTGGCGAAGACCTCTGGGTCGAGGAAGTAGACGTTCCCCACATCGACGAAGGTCACCAGCGCTGTGGACTCGAGACGCTCGGCGCCGACGAGGGAGAGCGGAACGATGAGCTCTGCGGAGCCACGGACCAGCGCCTCACCGCCGGTAGGCACCCAGCGCTCGCTGCGGTCCCTAGCGGCGAGATCGACGAGCGGGGAGACGCCGTCCGGGAGCCCGAGATCGAGGTCGGCGACGCGCATCTTCGGCCCCACCGAGTCGACCGGGTAGCCCCGGAGACTGCCCGCTCCGCCGAGCCGGAAGCGCTCTTCCAGCGGCAGGGTCGTGCCTCGTCCGGGCGCCATGCCCACGCCGAGCTCGCCCCCGAGACCCACCCGCAACGGACCGACAGGTACCAGCGCCTCGCCTTGGGCGAGCCCCCGAAACATCCACCCGTCGATGCTGGTCAGGGGCTCGACCAGGTCGATCTCCACGCTCGCAACGACCCCCCGCGAGGGGTCGAAGGGATCGTCGCGCCGGTCCAGCAGGGCCTCTACCGACAGCGCCCCGCGCCGCCGGGTGGCCTTGCCGTCGAGCCAGGGATCCCCGGGGACGAGCGCCCCCGGATCGACATCCTCCATGCGACGGAGCTGTACACCGTAGCTCCCATTGAGCCGGAGCTCGCCGAGCTCGTACTGCGTGCCTGTCCCGACGCCGCTGCGGGCCAGCCGGAACGTCGGCTCCTGCTCCCGCTGGTTGGCGAGGAGCTCGATCCAGCTGAGCTGCCCCAGCGTTGGCGTGTGCGGCGCGTCGTAGCGGAGACCCGCCCGCCACTCCAGGGCGGTTGGATCCAGCGCCCACCCAGTGGAGCCGTAGCCCAACCCGACCTGCCCCAGCAAGCTGACGCGATGGGCGACTCCGAACAGGTTCCGGCGGCTGACGCTGCCGTATGTGCGGACGCCCTCGTCTGTCGCGACGCCCGCGCCGAGCTCGACCGACCAGCTCGGCTTCTCGTCCAGGCTCACGACCAGGTCGCGAACGTGGGCGCCCTCACCCTGCAGCGAGAGATCCACGGAGCGGAAGCTGTCGAGGTCATAGAGGTTCGACCGCGCACCATCGAGACGATCAGGCGTGACGAACTCGCCGGTCTGGAGCGGGATCTCCCGCATCACGACGCCGGTGCGAACGCGACGATTGCCGCGCACGATGACATTGCGAAGCACGAGGCGTTCACCTGAGTCCACCTCGACCACGACATGCGCCCGGCCGTCCTCGATGTGGGTCCGCGCGCGGGCATCGACGGTGGCAAAGCCAGCGTCGCGGTGAACGGTCATGGCGTGCTGGACGAGCTGCTGCACGGAGAGAGGGCGATAGGGCTGCCCTTCGAGCTCCGCCGCCAGCGCGAGCAGGGCCGCCTCCAGGGACGGCGCGGCTCCGCTGACCCGACACTCGACGAGCTCCGTCCGGGTGCCCTCGTCGACGTTCATGACGACGGAAAGCCGAGTGCCTTCCTTCTGGATCGGACCCGGAGAGACCTCGGCATCGAGAAACCCCTCGGCCGCGTAGGTGGCCTCGAGGGCGTCCACCGCCTGCGCGAGACCGTTGTCCGACAACCGACCACGCCCGAGGACGTCAGGGCTTGCCTCCACCGCTGCCGCGGCGAGCCAGTCGGAGTCGAAGTTGCTGTTGCCCACAAAAGCGAGACCGCCCCTGGCGAGCCGATAGCGGGGCCCGGCGACCGTGTTGGAGTGCACCACCAGTCCACCACCGGGCTCGACGGTGTTCACCGACTCCGCGTCCAGGTAGCCCTCGTCCTGCAGCGCACGCGTGACTCGCGCTTCCAACACAGGGGCCAGCGAAGCGTCGATGCGTCCCTCTCCCTCGAGCCGGAGCCAGGGCCGAAGCCGCCGGGCGCTCACGTCGCCTCGCGCCTCGATGCGCAGTCGCGGTCCAGCCGAGACCACGAAGGTCACCAGCGTTCCGCGCCGCTCGCCCTCTGGCAGCACCGCGCCGACGCGGGCTTCGAGGTAGCCCGCCTCCACCAGGACGGCTTCGACGGCATCTCGAGCCGCGCGAACGTCCCGCGCCCGCAGCGGCTCCCCCTCCGCCAGGCCCGCCCGACGGGCCGCCAGGCGCAGCCGCGCCGGAGAGACGGGACTCTCCGTGAACACGATCTCCTCGAGCACGACAGGCTGGCCCTCGACGAGCTCGACGAGGAGATCGACGCGGCCATCGTCGAGCTCGATCACCCGGACCTCGGCGCTGGTCTCGTCGAGCCCGGCCTCTGCAGCGAGGCCAAGGACCCGGATCGTGACGCGGATCTCGACATTCGCCGGCACGTGGTCTCCGCGCACCAGCCCCGTCGCCGCGGAGACCTCCCGACGAGCCAGGCGTCGGGCGCCCGAAACCCGGACCCTCCTCAGCGTGGGCGCGGGGGTCACTCGATAGACGACGAGCACGGCTGGGTGGCTGCGCCCCGCTTCATCGACCCTGAACCACGGCTCCACGTCGACCGCCGCACCCTCGAAGGCGCCCGTGGAGTAGAGCACCGCGAGATCGGACCGCAGGTCCTCTCGGCGCAGCGTCTCGCCTGCACGGACTGTCAACAGCGGCAGGAGGCTCTCCCGTGGCAGCTCCCCCCGGGCCGCCTCGACCTGCACCTGCGCAACGGGGAGGTCGAGGTACCACGTCCCCTCCGAGGCGCCCGCCAGGCCCAGCCAGAGAGCGATCAGTCCGCTTCCCACCGGACCTCTACGTCTGCGCCGTAGGCGCCTCCCAGGTCCCGGCTGCGCTCCCGCTCGAGCGAGGACCAGAACAGCCGCAGGTAGATGTTCCGCGCCAGCGCCTTCTCCATCGCCAGGTAGCGGTCGTCGAGGGAGAACTCCCCGATGAGCGTTGCATCCGCTGGCGCCTGGACGTCACGCTCTACGAGGATTCGCCACGTATCGGAGCCGACCGTGCCCCGCTGGGACACGCCACTCACCACGTCCATCCGTGTGTACTGGAAGACCTCGACCAGAGCGTCGGAGCCAAGTCGATCGAGGGCTCGGCTGCCTTCGCCGGTGACCAGGAGATCGATGCCCTCGGCCGCCAGGGCAGCGCTGGCGCCGCCGGAGCTCTCGAGCTCCTCGCGCGTCATGCCGAACAGCAACAGGGCGTGGATGTCAGCCGAGGGCAGATTGGGGTCGGAGTGGGGCTCGGCCCGCCAGTCGGAGAAGGGCCCGACCACGGGGTAGGTCACCCGCCAGGTGCGCTCACGACTTCGAACCTCGGTTTCGAGCAGGATGTCGAGATCAGGGTCATAGCTGTAGGGGTCGACGTACCGGATCTCCGCCCGAGCGACGACGAACTCCCGCCCCTGGACGAACACCCGCCCACCCGGCTCCATCCGGATCGTGCCGACGAGGCCGATGCGCGTATCGTCCCCAACCAGTCGCAACTCGGCGTCCGCGAGACCCTCGCCGACGTTGTTCCGGATGCGCACGGAGTCCTCTGCCACGATGGCAACGTCGATGTCGAAGCTCGGGCGCTCCGTCACCGTGTCCTCGCCCTCGACGAGCCGCTGCTCCCGGAAGTCGACGGCCCACTGCTCCCAGTCGATGCGCTCGACGAAGACCATGTCGTCGATCGTCGCCGTCCCGCCCAGGACGAGCTCATCCGGAGCACCCCTGAGGTGCAGATCCGCGTCGCCGACCATGGGCGGGAGATCGTCGAGCGCAGAGATCCGGGCGTCGAAGACCCTGGCCTCGAGCTCGTAGCGCACGGGCCGCCAGCGCTCGGCGAGCACGCGCCCACCGACCTCCACCCGTCCCCCGCCGAGCTCTCCCCGACCCTCCTGGACCTCCCAGAGGGAAGGCCCCCCGCGGAGGCGTAGCTCCGCACGCTCCAGCGGCTCGGGCAACAGCGGCGAGACCAGGCGCCCCTGGTGAATGCCCAGCCGGAGCTCTCCGTCGGGAGCCTCCAGGGGCCCGTCGAGCGCGAACTCGATGCGGCCGATTCCGTGGGCGTCGCTGAAGGCATCGCTCAGCGCGGGGATCCAGGCCACGTCCCAGGCACCATCGACCGTCGCCCGCACACGCCCGCCGGAGATGGCCACCGCCGCAGCGAGGTGGGTGCGGTGGCCCTCCAGCACGAGGTCCTCTATGACCACACCGTCACTGTCCCAGCGTAATGTCCAGGTCCCCGGCGCCACCAGCGCGAGGTCAGCCCACGCCAACTCGGTCTTCGAGGCCGTCAGCTCCAGCCTGCCATCGGAGCCTTCACCCCTGGCTATGACGAGTCCGGAGAGCTTGCCGTCGATGGCGCGACCGTCAGCCGCGACCGGGGCGAGCAGGTGGAGTGGCGCCTCGTCCAGCTCACCGAGAGCGCTCCAGGCGCCCGCCCGATCGACGCGCGCCTCCGCCTGGATCCGCCCGTCGCGGGAGCCGCCAGCGAAGCGGACCTCGCGGGCGTCGCTGCGTACGTCGACGCTCAGTGCGGGTGCGCGGGCGCCGTTGATGCGGAGGTCCGAGGCTACGAGGCGCCCCTCGGGCTCCATCGAGGCCAGCGCGCCACGTATGCGCAGGTCGGCGACGAGGTCTCCCGTGACTCGCCCCTCGGCGGGCTCCAGGGCACCGAGTCGCTCGAGCCGCAGCCCCACGCTCGAGGCGCGCAGGTCCACCTCGAGTTCCTCGCCGACGGTACCGGTGACGACGAGACGCTCGTCACCACGCTGGACCGACAACTCCTCGATGCCCAGGACACCGCGGCTCATCCGAGCGACCCCGCGGCCGCTTCCGAAGCGCTCCCCATACAGCGCGACGTCACTCAGCCGGAGGTCGACCTCGCCGTCGAGCGTGCTCGGAGGCCCGTAGAGCGTGAGCACACCCGTGACGTCGCCCTCGACGCCAGGGAGCTTGGCAAAGGGCTCGACGAGGTCCTCGATGCGCCCCTCCCCCACCAGCACGCCCAGGTCCATCTGGAAGTCGTCGGTGAAGTCGAGCAAGAGCTCCCCCCGCACCCGGGTCGAGCTCCTTCGAGCCCGGAAGTCGAAGACCACCGTCTCCAGGTCGTGGCAGATGACGGGTCCCTCGAGCCGTTCGAAGGCGTCGTAGCCGAAGATGCCGAAGTCGTGGACACTGACACGACCGTCGATGTCGGGATCGTCAAAGGGCCCGTGGATTCGCGCCTCGACGAGCCCACGGCCGACCAGCCCGACATCGGCCAGGGGGGAGAAGGTCCTCAGATCCGCTCGGGGGAGGTGCGCCTCGATGTCCATGTCGCCCTCGTAGGGGAGCCATGCATCGACCCGCCCCGAGGTCCGACCTGCGACGAGGTCGCGCGCATCGATGCGCACGCCGTCCTCGTCGAAGGACAGCACACCGTCGAGGCTCCCGGTGGGGATGACGAGGATGCTGTCGTGTGGCCCGCGGAGCCCGTCGTCGCCGACCTCGAACTCGGCGAGGGCCAGCGACATCGGACCCTCCAGGGAGAGCGGGGAGAGAGCTCCTGCCAGCTGGATCTCGCCGTCGATCAGCAGGTCGACATAGGGGTTCGTGAAGGCGGCGCTCTCGATCAGGGCCTCGTGCAGTGACAGGCCCTCCATGCGCAAGGTCAGGCCGTGCACCGCGCCATCCCAGCCGACGAAGCCCTCTCCCTCGAGGTGGCCCTCTCCGATCACTTGCTGCAGGCGCTCGATGTCGACCCCGCGCCCGTGCAGCCGGAGGCTCGCCTCGAGGGCCCCGAAGCCGTGCCGATCGCCCTCGTGTCGCAGCGCCGGCGTGCCCACGACCAGCGCTTGGAGCTCCGGCGCCGATGACGTTCCGCCGAGTTGGAGGTCCGCGAACAGCTCACCCTCGGCCGAGAGTCCTTCGGGAAGAGGAAGCTCTGTGGGATCGATGTCGACGGACAGGAGGCCCTCCAGCTGGCCAGCCAGCTCGACGCGCAGCTCCCCGTCGACATGGGCAACGGGGAAGTCGAGGTCGAGGTCAGGGATCTCGATCCGCTCGGGGCCGACCTCGAGACCAGAGAGCTCGACGCCCTCGATGGCCTGGACCCACTCGTCCTGCTCCACTGCGAGTCGCTGGATTGCCAGCGTCGAGCGCCCGACGATGGGGTCCGGACCGAGGTCGAGATCCTCTGCAACCAGGCGCGTGCCGTGGATGTCCAACTCGACCCGGGCGCCCTCGACCACGAGCTCGTCCCACGGAAGCCGCTCCAGCGGACCCGAGTCCCCCTCTGCGAGTCCAGGTAGATCCTGGCCGATTCGGAGGGTCACGTCCGGTGAATCGAGCACGAGGCGAGACGCGCGCAGTGGGAACAACGCGATGTCCGCGTCAGCCGACTTCATGGTGACGAGGACCCGCCGGTCCTCTCGGGATCGAACGACGAGGCCCTCCACGTGGATCGACGGCGGCCAGAGCGAGGGTTCGAGACGGCCGATGACGACGTCCTCTCCGAGTGCATCGGCCGCTGATGCCTCCACCGCACCAGCGAGCCACGCCGCCGCCCGGGGCGAAGTGACCACCGAGTGCCCGCCCGCCCCCACAGCGAGGGCGACCGCAACAGCGACGAGGCTCTTTCGCAGTCGGCTCATAGGGTATGAGACACCACTCACAACGTAGCGCGGCCGCCGCACGCCAGCCCCGAAGCGGCAGGGGGAAAGCCTCCCCCCTTCCGCCGACATAGCGGGCGACGGGATTCGAACCCGCGACAACGAGCTTGGGAAGCTCGGACTCTACCAGCTGAGCTACGCCCGCTCAGCGTCCGCCTCTTAACCCCTCCCATTCACCGGGCAAGGAGTCGCTCCAGCAGCGCAATGCGCTTGGTCACCTCGGCTTTTTGGTGCCGCGGAGCGATCTTCTGGAGGCGCCTCAGCGTGCGGATCGCGAGCTTGGCCTTGCGGGATGCGCTGGCGAGTTCAGCCATCACGAACAGCGCCTCCGCGAAGCCTGGGTCCTCTTCGTCAGACTCGTCAAGGACGTCCCGAAGCTCGTCGAAGGCCGCGCGCGCGCCCTCGATCTCCTTGCGACAGCGGGCCCGGATCACCGCGGCGGGGAGTCCCTCTGCGTCTCCCAACGCGCTGAGCGCCTCTGCGTGGAGACCCATCTCGAGCATGCTCTCGGCTTCGTCCATGTCAGCGCCGCGGGAGCGCCTCGACTCGTCCTCTTGGAACGGGTCATCGAGATCACCGAAGTCCGGCGCGAGCTCGTCCGGGTCGACCTCTGCGAAGGTACCGCCGTCCCTGAAGACGTCATCGAACATCGGCTCGGGAGGCGCCGCCAGCGGGTCCGGCTCCTCGGGTGCCGGTGCCGCGGGAGGGGGAGGTTCGGTCTCGTCGTCGTCGATGAGCTCCTCGTCGTCATCCACCTCGTCGGGGGCCTCCTCCAGCTCGACATCCCCGCCCATCGCCTGGATGCGCAGCTGCGCTCGTCGCCGATCCTCTTCGGCCTCGATGAACTCGAGGAGGACGCCGGCGTGCTGAACGGCGTCCTGCTTCTCGCCGCGGGCCAAGGCCACCTCCGCGGCCCACGCGTAGACGACGGGGTCGTGCTTGGCTCGCAGCGCGTCTTCGAGCTCCGTCGCAGCGCGGTCGTAGAAGCCGTACCGAGAGAAGACCTCGGCCCGGACACCGATACGCAGGATGGCCTCGTCCTTCGCCTCGACCTCCGGCAGATCGGTGAGACGGAAACGTGCCTGCTCCACGGCCTTCTGGGCGCGAGCGACGTCGTCGTCGAGTCCGGATGCGCCGAGATCGCGTGCGCCGAGCAGCGCCTCCAGCCAGCCTTCGGCCCTACCGAGTGACTCGTTGAGCCGAGCCAGCTCGAGCAGGACAGGCTGGGCCTTCCCCGGCTCCGGCCCACGCTTGAAGCAGTCCGCCAACAGCGCGAGCACGTCGGGGTCGTCAGGACGCCTGGCGTAAGCAGGCTGGAGGTGTCGGAGCGCCGCCTGGTAGTCGTTGACGGCGAGGCAGGCCTCCGCCGCGGCTCGCAGCAGGTGGGGCTCGTCAGGCCGAATCTCCAGCGCCCGGACGGCGAGGCGCCCCATGTCCTCCAGCTGACCGCACCGCTTGTAGTCCTTGATGGCGCGCATGTAGAGCTCGTAGCCCTTGCTCACCATGTTCTGGGCGACCACGACCTCCGCCATGTCCACCAGGAACTGCACATCGTCCGGACGCAAGCGCAGGATGGCCTCGCCGTACTGGAGGGCCTGCTCCAGATCGGTCTTGCTGAGGATCTTCCAGGCCTTCATGTAGGAGGGGATGGACTCCTTGCGGTAGCCGCCGAGGTCCTTCGCCCGAGCGAGCTCACCGTGGAGTTCGCCGTCCTTGGGGTTCATCTCCACGAGCCGGGTCAACACGCTCAGCGCCGCGCGGTGGTTGCCGTCGTACGCGTAGGCCTTTGCGAGCTGGCGGAACTGCTTGTCCGCGTCCTTCCGTCTGCCGAACTTGAGGTAGGTCTCCGCGAGCTTCTGACGGATGCGGCGGTCCTTCGGATCGAGCTTCAGGATGCTGATGTAGCTGAGGATCGCCCGGTCGGTCTGACCCCGACCCAGCTCCCTCAGCGCGCGCTGTTCGAGCTCGTTCTTGTCCATCGAAACTCCGGGGGGCGCACATCTTCGCACAGGCCAGACGAAGGCCCCAAGCTCTCAGGCGCGCTCGGTTCCCCGCCTCGTGAGCCAGTCGTCGATGAAGCGCGTCGACAGCCGAGCGTCTCGGAACTCCGGCGTCGCGAGCAGCTCCTTGTGGAGGTCGATGGTCGTGTCGATCCCTTCGACCACGTACTCGTGCAGCGCGACCTGGAGCTTGGCGATGGCCTGCTCGCGAGTGGGGGCCGAGGCGATGACCTTCGCCACCAGCGAGTCGTAGAAGGGCTGCACCATCGCCATCTCGTGCACCGCAGAGTCGACACGGATGCCGGGCCCGCCAGGCTGGTAGTAGCCGCTGATCCGTCCAGGGCTAGGGCGGAAGGTGAAGGGGTGCTCCGCGTTGATCCGCGCCTCGATGGCGTGGCCAGCCACGACGATGTCCTCCTGCTTCAGCGGCATGACCTCGCCAGCGGCAAGCCGGAGCTGGAGCTGGATGAGATCGACGCCGGTGACGAGCTCGCTGACCGGGTGCTCCACCTGGATGCGGGGATTCACCTCGAGGAAGAAGTAGTCCTCTCCATCGACGAGGAACTCGCAGGTGCCGACCGTGTGGTACCCGACCGCAGACACGAGCCGGACCGCCGCGCTGCGGATGCGCTCGACGAGCCCGTCCGGGAGCCCTGGCGCGGGCGCCTCCTCGATCACTTTCTGGTGGCGACGCTGCATCGAGCAGTCGCGTTCGGCGAAGTGGACTGCGTTTCCGTGAACGTCCCCGGCGAACTGCACCTCGATGTGCCGTGGGTTTCGCAGGAAACGCTCGACGAAGACCTCGCCAGAACCAAACGCCAGCATGGCCTCTGTGGCGGTCAGGTCGAAGACCTTGGCGAGCTGAGCGCTGTCCTCGACGACCCGCATGCCCTTGCCGCCACCCCCAGCCGCGGCCTTGAGCATGACGGGGAAACCGATCTCCTCGGCGGCCGCCACTGCATCCGCGATGGACGCGACGGCCCCTTCGCTGCCCGGAATCAGCGGCAGTCCAGCCTCGCGCGCCGCCGCCTTTGCGCTCAGCTTGTCCCCGAAGGTGTGCAGCATCTGGACGTTGGGACCGATGAAGGTGACGCCGTGGGCCGTGACAACGCTTGCGAACTCCGCGTTCTCCGCCAGGAACCCGTAGCCGGGGTGGATCGCGTCGGCTCCAGTGATGTCGGCCGCCGAGATCACGTTCGAGATCTTCAGGTAGCTCTCGCTCGCCGGGGCCGGTCCGATGCACACGGACTCGTCCGCAAAGCGCACGTGCAGCGAGGTCGCATCGCACTCGGAATAGACAGCCACGGTCTCGATACCGAGCTCGCGGCAAGCCCGGATGACTCGTAGCGCGATCTCGCCGCGGTTCGCGACGAGGACCTTGTCGAAGGGCCTGGACACCGTCAGTCGGTCTTGATCTTGAAGAGCGGCTGGCCGAACTGGACCGGCTGGGCGTTGTCCACGAGGATGGCCGCGACCACCCCGTCGAGCTCGCTCTCGATCTCGTTCATGAGCTTCATCGCCTCGATGATGCACAAGGTCTGACCCTTGGACACCCGATCTCCGAGCTGGACGAAGGGCTGGGCGTCGGGCGCTGGCGCTCGGTAGAAGGTGCCGACCATCGGCGAGTTCGCCGCGGTGAGGCTGGGATCGTCCTCCAGCTCCGGCTGCCCCGGCTTGGGCGCGACAGGGGCGATGGCAGCTGGGACAGCGGCCTGAAGCATCGGCGGTGCGATCTGGACCGGCTGCGTGCCACCGAAAGAGACCCGCAGGGTGCAGGACTCATCCTCGTAGTCGAACTCCGCAACCTCGTTTTCCACGAGGACCTTCAACAGCGCCTCGATGCGCTCGACATCCATGGCTCACCTCTGGGGCGAGCAGCCTATCCGGAGCGAAGATGTGCGACCAGTGCCCGCAGGCCCAGGAGATAGGAGTCGGCGCCAAAGCCGGCGATCATGCCGACAGCGACATCCGCCAGCAGGCTCCTGCGGCGGAAGCGCTCGCGGGCGTGGACGTTCGAGATGTGGACCTCGACGAAGACGGCGCCGGTCCCGAGGAGGGCGTCGCGGAGTGCCACAGAGGTGTGCGTGTAGGCGCCGGGATTGAAGACGATCCCGTCTCCGCCCTTGTGGATCTCGTCGATGAGCACGCCCTCGTGGTTGCTCTGGACGTGGGTCAGCTCCACGCCGAGCTCCACCGCGAGAGCGTCGAGCTGCCCCGTCAATTCGTCCAGGGTGACTCGGCCGTACTGATCGGGCTCACGAGAGCCCAGGAGGTTCAGGTTTGGACCGTGCAATACGACGATCCGGAGGCTCAATTCGATGTTTCGATCTTGATCGTGCTCGTGCCGTTGACCGTTCCCAACGTGACCGTCACGAACGCGGGATCGAATTCGTCGTCTCCACTGCTGGGGAGGGTGTCGACGTAGATCCACATCCGAGCCCGACCGAACTGGTCGGTGGCGATCAACGCGTAGTTTGGCTTGTACTCACTGGAGTAAGTGGAGGACAACTCGAAGTACCGATCGCTGTCGCTGTCGTACCAGGCGCAGTTCTCGATGTCGTAGTCCTCTGCTCCGGGAGTACAGTTCGAGCCCGCCTCCTGCGGGTCCGGCGGGTCGACCTCCTGGATCGCCGCCTCGGGCAGGACGTAGACGCCAGCGCTGCCGGAGATGAACTCGACGCGGATGTTCGACTGTGGGTTTTCTTCTTCGTCCGTTACGAGAGCGTCTACGGGGATCAGCGCGCCGAGCCCGTCGTCGTAGTCGTTGTACGACGAGTCCCAGACGAGGAGCACGTTCTCGATCGTCTCCACTTCGTAGGCGCTGGGCGCCTGGTGGCCGAGGTCAGAGAGGCAACCCAGCGAGAGGGCGAGGGGCAGAAGAGTCATCAGTTCTCCGTAGGTTCGGAAAGCCGTCGGGCGGCCTCCAGCAGCTCAGCTTGTTCGACTCCAGCGATGCGCACCCGCCCAATCGAGACCGGATAGGCCACGCGGACCATACCACGCAGCCGTTTCTTGTCCATCAGGGCGGCCTCAGCGATGTCCTCAGGGCACACGCCGGGCCACCGCAGGGGTAAACCGAGCTTCGCCAGGAGCCGCCCGATCTCAGCAGGCAGCGACGGATCGGCCTCCCCTCGGGCCACGGCGATCCAGGCCTCCGCGACCAGACCGATCCCCACCGCCTCGCCGTGCCGCAGCGCACCGTAGCCGAGCACTCGCTCGAGCGCGTGACCGAGCGTGTGGCCAGCGTTGAGGACAGCACGCAGCCCCGCCTCGCGCTCATCACGAGCGACGATCTCAGCCTTGATAGCGCAACACCGGGACACGACATGGACCAGCGCGCTGCGATCCCGACCGAGCACCTCCGAGCTGTGGCTCCCGAGCCAGGAGAAGAAGTCCGCGTCGGCGAGCACAGCGTGCTTGACGACCTCGCCGAGACCACAGCGATACTCCTCTTCGGAGAGGGTGGCGAGGGTGTCGAGGGCAGCGAGCACGAGCTGGGGCTGGTGGAAGGCGCCGACCAGGTTCTTGCCCCAGACCGCGTTCACCCCGGTCTTTCCTCCGACCGAGGAGTCCACCATGGCCAACAGCGTCGTCGGGACCTGGACCAGTGGAAGCCCACGCATCGTCGACGCCGCCGCGAAGCCCGCGATGTCACCAGTGACGCCGCCGCCGAGGGCGACCACGCAAGTGCCCCGATCCACCTGCAAAGCCAGCAGGTCCTCGACGAGCCGCCTCCACGTGTCGAGGTGCTTGTGAGCCTCGCCGTCGGGGATGACCAGGACATCGACATCGAAACCGCCGTCCTCGAGAGCGCCGACAGCGGCCTCGCCGTAGAGGGGGTGGACGACGTCGTTGGTGACCAGGACAGCCCGCCCGTCGCGGAGCAGCGCCAGCTCGGCTCCGAGCATCGCGAGCTCGCCGAGCACGATTGCGTAACTGCGCTCGCCGAGCTCGACGCTGAGCCTCACAGCGCCGCCAGGATGGCCGCGACCACCTGCTCCGGTGGCCGGGTCGCGTCGACACGCTGATGAGCGAGCCGGTACACGGGCTCCCGCAGTGTCAAGCGCTCCGCCGCCTCGGACCACACCGGGCGCCCCTTGCCCTCGCCCACGCGCTCGGCGAGGACCGCCAGAGGCGCCTCCAGGTAGACGACATGGCCCCAGGCCATCAGCGCATCCATCGCCCCGGCCTGGCAAGGGGTGCCTCCTCCGGTCGCCAGCACGCAGTCTCCATCAGCGATGACATCGGCAAGGGCGAGCCGCTCGGCCTCACGAAACCGGGCCTCGGACACGGCAAACAGCGCTGGGATGCTCGAGCCCTCCCTCGCCTCTACGAGCGCGTCCAGATCGACGAACGGGAGACCACTGCGGGCCGCCAGGCGCCTCCCCGTCGTGGTCTTGCCAGCGCCCATAAAACCCACGAGCGCGATCCGCATGGGCGCTCCGAGAGCTACTGCTGGGCCTCGACGACGATGGAGGGCGTCACGAAGACGAGCATCTCGTTTCGGATCACCGAGACAGACTTCGAGCGGAACAGCGCCCCGAGGATCGGAATGCGGCCGAGGCCCGGGACGTAGACGACCCCCTCGGCCTCCTCCGTCGCGAAGACACCACCGATCACCATGGTGTCCCCGTCGGCCACCAGCAGCTCGGTCGAAGCCTCCTTGATCTGGATGGCCGGCTGGCCCTGGACGGCGGTCGAGAAGTCAGGACGGTTGTTGTTGACCACGAGGGTCATGAAGATCTTGCCGTCCGAGGTGATGTGCGGCGTGACCATGAGGTCGAGGGAGGCCTGGACGAGCTGGACCTGCGTACCCTGTGCCGAGATCGACAGGTAGGGGATACGAGCGCCCTGGCTGATGCTGGCCGTCGTGTTGTCCAGCGTGGTGATGCGCGGCGCGGAGACGATCTCGCCCCAGCCCTCCGTCTCCATGAGCTGCAGGCGGGCGTCCAGCTCGACCAGCCCGGGAACGCTCCCGAGGGCGATAGCGAGCGAGCCACCGCCGGATGGGACGGGAAGGTCGACGGCGAGGTTGTCACCCGTCGGATCGAAGCCCGAGACGGTGCCCTGCTGTCCACTACCGCTCTGAGCGCCCGAGAGTCCGATCGTGCTCGGGAAGAACAGGCCCGTTCCGTAGCCAGTGGTGGGGCTCGCATCGAGAAAACCGCCCCACTGGACACCCATCGCCTTGGTGAACGTCGAAGTAGCCTCGACGATGCGCGCTTCGATCTGGACCTGTGGAGTGGCCTGATCGATGTGACGCAGGAGCTCCCGCATCTGCGCGAGCCGCTCCTCTGTCTCCTTGATGATCAGCTGGTTTCCGCGCTCATCGACCTGGACGCTGCCGCGGTTGCTGATCAGCTTCTCCAACTCGGCCTTGATGTCATCAGCGCTGGAGTAGTTGAGCGGAACGACGAGCACCTTCAGCGGGGTGAGCTCCTCCTTCGCGCGCTGGGCCTCCAGCGCGGCCTGCTGCTCGGACTTGATCGTCTCGATCGGCGCGACGCGCACGATGTTCCCGAAGCGCTGGGCGCCCAGACCCTTGGCCTGCAGGATGGCAGCGAGCGCCTGGTCCCAGGGGACGTCCTCGAGGCGCACGGTGACCGTCCCCGTGACGTCGTCTCCCGCGACGATGTTGAGCCGGCTGACGTGGCTGATCAGCCGGAAGACACTGTGGATGTCGGCGTCGACGAGGTCGATGTTGATGCGCCGACCGCTGTAGGGCACGTCGGTCGCGCTCGTCATGTCGAACATGAAGCCCAGCGAGGTGCCGGCGAGGGCCGCAGCCTCCTGCGACCCCATGCCGCTGCCGAAGGCCTTCTGCGGATCGACGGTACGACCGGACTGGCCGATGAGGGTCTCGGAGCTGGAGTAGCCCGAGAGCCCCTCCTCTGTGTTCTCCGGGCCGCTCGGGCTCACGGCGCTGAAGCCCTGCTTCGCGAGGTCCCGGTCATCGAGCATGCTCGGTGGGATCTCGACGTCGATGTAGAGGAGGTTGTCGGCACCAGCCCGCACCGACCACTCCGTGTTCTGGCGCAGGCTGACAGCGACTCGCACGCCCGTGCTGGTGCTGTAAGCGCGCACCATGCGGACGGGGCTGAGGAACTCCGAGGTGTCCAGCACCCGGCTGAGACTGCTCGGAAGCGTCGCGCCCGGGATGTCCACTACCACCAGGGTCGGTTCTGGCTGGCTCGTGGTGTAGTCGACCGAGCCGCTCGTCCCGATGACGATCCGCGACGTGTCGTCCAGGTTCTCGAAGTCCAGAGAGGACAGCGCCCGCCCCCGGACATCGGTCGGACCCGAGACCGAGTCGACCTCCTCGCCGCGCCCGAGCTGGTCGCGCAGCTTTCCGCTCTCGCTCGAGGCCGCCAGCAGCGGATCCGACGACGCCGCACCGGCTGTGATCATCAGCGTCAGGGTGTCTCCGTCCTGCAGGATCTCGACGTCGGCGGCGTCGCTCGTCAGGAAGATCCGCGCCGTGGCGGTGGCGCCATCAGCGGACTGGGCGAGCTCGACACGATCGACCATGCCGCTGCCGCGCGCCTTGGAGATGTCACTGACCACCGCACCAGGGATGTCGACGATGATCGTGAGGCCCTCGTCCATCGTGAAGTGGCTCGCGGATGCGGCGACGGCGGCGGGGACCACGAAGGTCACCTCGGCGCCGCTGGTGGTCGCATCGACCTGGACGGACTTGATCGCGCCCTCGGGATCCTGCGCCGCCAGCGGGCCAGCCGCGAGCGCCAGGGTGGTGACGAGTGCCAGGGTCGCGACGCGACCTACGATCTTTCGGATAGTCATGGGAACCTCCTGCTGCCTCGGCGAGGCCTACTGCTCGACATCATCGAAGGGAAGCTCCATCACGATCTGGTTCGTGACGAGCTCACCGTCGATGGTCTGGTACTCCTCGGTGATGACGACCGAGTCGCTGTTGATCTGGGTGACCTTTCCCCAGTTCTTGCCAATGTACGTGCCAACCTCGATGACGTGCCCTACCTGTGAGGGATCCTGCACCATCGCCCGGGCGTTGGTGATCCCCCACACGATGCCGACCAGCTGGTACTGGTCGACCTCGAAACGCTGGAGGGCTGTCGGCGAGCTGATGGACTCTGGTCCAGCAGTCTTGAAGAACGAGCGGAAGGGGTCTCGCTTTCCGATCGGGTTGTAGGCGTAGGAGACACCGTCATCGATGGGGATGAAGATGTCACCGGACTCCTCCTCCTCCTCGCTGGGCTCTTCCTCGACTTCGGCGACTTCGGTGCCCTTCTTGCCCTTCCGGCCCTTTCGTTCCGTCTTCTCCGTAGCGCCGCCGCCATCGTCGCCGCACGCAACCATGCCGAGGCCCAACAGTCCGAACACGAGGGGGATCAACAGGAATCGCTTCATGAACCCTTCTTCCTCTTGTTCGCACTCTTGCCACCCCGGCCGCGCCGGCTTTCCTGGGCGTCGGCGTCACCGACCTCGGTGTCCGTGAGGAAGCGGAACGTGACGGCCTTGCCCCTGACGAGCAGGTAGACCTTGCCAGCCCGGTCCTCCGGATCGGAGAACTCGATGTCGCGTACGTACACGATCCGGCCGAGCTTGCTCAGCCGGTCGAAGAACATCGCGACCTCGTGGTAGCTGCCGTAGACCTCGATGGAGACCGGGACCTCGGCGTAGTACTCGCGCCTGACCTCCGGCAGCGGCTGGAAGGCCCGGATCTCGAGGCCCGCCTTCTTGCCGATGGCGCTGACGCGCTTGAGGAGCTCCGGGATCTCCCGGTCGTTGGGCAGCTCGCGGAGTGCCTGCTTGAGATCGTTGGTCAGCTGGGCCAGCTCACGCTCGAACTCCTCCCGGTTCTCCGCGCGCGCCTTGACCTGCGCCTTCTTGGCGACCAGCTCGGCGTTCTCTGCGTCCAGCGCGAGGGACTCCTCGTGCGCCGGGGTGTAGATCATGAACCAGAAGACCGCGGCGATGACCGCGTAGACCAGCACGAACAGCGCGATCCGCTGCGAGCGCGGGAGGGCAGCCAGGCGATCGAGGAGGTCGGAAGCGTGCATCTAGTCCTCCTCCTCGTCCGTGGTCGCGGGCTTCTTGGCGGAGGGGATGATGGCGCGTGCCGTCACCTGGAACTCCTTGAGCTTGTACCCCTCCTCTTCGACCTGATCGATGCCGACCAGGTACACGTCCGTGAACCAGTCGGAGCGCTCCAGGTTCGACAGGAACTGGGAGATGACCTCGTTGGAGACCGCCAGACCGGTGAGGTTGAGCTGCTTGTTGCTCTCCTTGAGCCCGACCAGCTGCAGCTTCTCCGGCGTGGCGTCGGAGAGCTCGTCGAGCATCCGCACCGGACCCTGCTTGTTGGACTTGAGCTGGCCGATGACGTCCAGCTTCTTCTGCAGGTCCTGCTTGAGCTTGTCGACCTCGTCGACCCGAGCGACGATGGCCTTGAGGTTGTCGATGTCCTTCTTGAACTGGGCGTTCTCGGCCTTGAGGTCGGAGACCCGGGCCCCGACGATGACGTAGGCGATGCCGCAGACTACGAGCACCACGGCCATGCCCACGCCGCCGAGGACGAGCTCGCGCTTGACCGCGTCCTGCCGCCGTGTGGCTTTGACCGGGAGGAGGTTGACCTTGATCATGAATCGCCGATCCTCCGCATCGCCAAGCCGACCGCGACGGCCGCCTGGAGCGAGACATCGTGCAGGTAGCGGGGGTTGAAGGCGCGCTCGTCGATCTCGATGCGCCGGAAGGGGTCCATGATCTCGATCGGAGCCCCGGTCTTCTCAGCGATCGCTCTCGCGAGGCCGGGGGTCTTCGCAGCCCCACCGCTGAGGTAGATGCGCGCGAGAGACACGCCGGGCGTCGCGCTGAGGTGGAAGTCGAGCGAGCGATGGATCTCGGTCGCGAGGTTGTCCGAGACGTGACTGAGGATGGTCTCGATCTCCTCTGGGATGACCGCGTCCGCGTCGCCCTCGCTGCCGCCGACCTTGAGCATCTCCGCCTCTTCGTAGGAGATGTTGAGGTTCCGCTGGATCTCTTCGGTGAACTGGCGACCGCCCATGCCCACATCGCGGGTGAAGGCGGTCACGCCGTTCTGCAGCACGTTGATGTTGACGGTGCTAGCGCCGACGTTGACGAGGCCGACGAGATCCCGTGGCGCGTCGTAGTTCATGCAGAACATGTTCTCGACCGCGAAGGCGTCCACGTCGATGATGGCTGGCTTGAGCCCTGCTTCCTGGATCAGCGACTGGTACTCGTTGACGAGCTCTTTGCGGGCCGCGACGAGGAGCACCTCCATCTGGCCCGCCTCGTCTCCCTGCTCGTCGAGGATCTGGAAGGAGATGTTGACGTCGTTGATGTCGAAGGGAATGTACTGCTCCGCCTCCCACTGGATGGACTCCTCGAGCTCTTCGAAGGTCATCTGGGGGAGGTTGATGCGCTTGATGATCACCGAGTGGCCCGAGATCGAGACCGTCGTGTCGCGTGTCTTGATCTTGTGGCGGTCGACGAGCTCGCGGATGGCGTCGACGATGACGTTCGTGTTCATCACCGCCCCATCGACGATGGCTTCGGGCGGAAGCTTGACCATCCCGAAGGTCTTCAGCCGCCAGCCCCCCGACTTCTTGTCATGGAGCAATTCCATGACTTTCACCGAACTCGATCCGATGTCCAGTCCGATGGTCTGGGTGCTCCTCGAAAAGAGGCCCATTTTGTGACTCCCGCTTCTGCTACCTACTGCGTCCAGCGTCGACCCCGACGGGGGCCTCACCGCATTTTACCACGGCTGCGCCGGAAGGTCCCCAAGAGGACCTTGGCGTTCTACCGCATCCGCTACTGCTAATACAGACGTGCCAGTCGGTATCTGTTCCTCCGATGGTCTTGACGTGGCAAGCTAGGAATAGCAGAAACCCAGCAATCGCGTCAACATCCACGCGCGCTGGGCGCGCATCCGGGCTTGCAGGCGATTTCGTGGAATCCTCGTGCAGACGTGCCTGCTTCGGCAGGCGCGCTATCCTCTCGTCGTGAGCGTGAACGCCGCACGACTCGCGGGTTCGACGTCCGCGCTGAGCCTCGGAGTCGCCCTGGGAATCGGGCTTCGGATGGGGCACGACCGCTACGGTGCCGCGCCCTTGGTGCTGGTCTCCGCGATGGGCCTCGTGGCGATGGGGATCGGCCTGGCAAGGGTGATTCCGGAGTTCGGCCCCTGGGCCCGTCGGGCCGCGCCGTGGCTCGGCGGCGGGGTCCTCGCCCTCACCCTTCAGGCCGACTCGGTCGCCCTGTGCGCGGTGGGGCCGCTCGCGCTCGGGCTCACCTGGGGATTCGCGGCCCGGTCGAGGCGCCACGCGGCCCTGTCGGTCATCGGCGCTCTCGGCCTCGTGATGGGATTCGCGCTCCCCGTCTACCTCTTCGTCCTCGCGGCGACGGCGCTGACCGTCCTGGACCTGCGACCCGACGACGACCTCCGACGGCCACCGCTGCGACTCGGCGGAGTCCTACCGACGCTGGTCATCGCTGGCGGCGCATTCCTCGTCGTCGGGTGCTGGAACGCAGCGCGCGCTGCGCTCGACCCGACCGCCGGCGGCTTGGTGATGGTCTTGCTGGTCGCCGCGGTCGTGGCCGCGGTAGCCGCGCTCGTCCCGACCGCCGCTCGACGCTGGTGCGATCCCACCGGACTGGGCCTGGCTTGCCTTGCCGTCCTGGCAGCCCTCGCGGCTCTCCCCTACCGTGCGGAGGTCCACGTCGTCCCCCTCGCCGGTGTCGAGGACCCCCGGCCCTATCTCCTGGCCCTGCTGGGACTGGCGGGCGTCCCTGGAGGCCTGGCCATCGGTCTGGGCGCTCGGCGGCTGCAGGAGACAGGCGCCTCGCAGACGTTGATGTGGTTGGCCCTCGCGGCTGGCGCGCTCCTTGGCGTCCACAGCGGACCCGAGACCCGAGACCACGCGCTCGGCATCGCCTGCCTGGCGGGCCTGGCGACGATTCTCGTCGCGCGTCAGTGGCTCGCGAAGGCGACGGGAGTCCTCGTGTGGGTTGGCGCCGCCGCGGTGATCCTCGGCCCCCTGCCCTGGCCGGAGAAGGAGTTCCTGCAGAGCCGCGCATACATCCTTCGGACTTCGGAGGCACCGGAGCTGGAGGCCGCACGCCGCGAGCGGCTGGAGGTAGCAGCCGGCGGCTGGGGACCCGCCGGCGCGATCTCCGTGGAGACACGGGGCGAGCGCTTCGACAGGCTCTCCATGGACGGCTTCACGGTCTCCTCGGAGGGGCGTGCCGAGGCCGCGACCCGACTCGCAGGACACCTGGGCCCGGCCCTGTCCTCACGCTCGGAGAGCGCCCTGGTGCTGTCCGACGGCGTCGCCTCCGTGACGCCGGGCCTCATCGCCCAGGGCGTGGCCTCGATCACCGTCGCGGTCTCGGACACCGGGGGGCTCCGCGCGCTCCACGAGGTGGCCCCGGAGAGGACGGGCGAGCTCCTCCACCCCTCGATCCGCCTGGAGGCCGGGCCTCCAGAGCGCGTCCTCGAGCGCGTGGGCGAGGTCGACGTCCTCGTAGAGGTGAGCCGGACGCCGTGGAGCGACGCCTGGCAGGGCTTGCCAGCGGCAGGAGCCCTCGAGCGCCGTCGGGACCGGCTTGCCCCAGGTGGGGTGTACGTCCTCGTCGTGCCGCTGTCGTGGATGACCGAGGGCGACCTCCTCGGGCTGTTCGCGGACCTCGTCGAGGTCTTTCCCGACGTGCGGGTCTTCCGATCACCCGAAGGGGCCGACAACGTCCTAGTGGCTGGCTGGGCCGAGGAGGGAGTGGCGACGTGGGACCGTGTCGTGCAGGCCGCCATGTTCGGCCTCGACGAGCTCATCCTGTTGGACATCCGCTCTCCCCTGGACCTGGCAGACCGCGCTCTCGCAGGCCGAGAGGCGCTGGCGGAGCTGAGCGCCGGCGCCGCTCGGGAACCGACCTGGCGACTCGGTCCCGTCCTCCACACGCGCCCGCAGATGCTGCTGCCGGTCCTTCGCGATCACGTGGAAGGCGGTGACTGGCTCCTCGGAGTCGACGAGGCGACCCTCGAAGAGCTCGAGCTGCGCGCGGAGACCAACAGCTGCTGGCTCGAGGTCCTCGCCAGCGCCGCCGTCGGCGACTTCCCGGCCATCTTCGAGGGCGGGCGATGCCT
This sequence comes from Myxococcota bacterium, assembly GCA_036012755.1. Lineage (GTDB taxonomy): Bacteria > Myxococcota_A > UBA796 > UBA796 > CAJQPC01 > JAAESX01. The sequence goes on from DASCPX010000127.1 coordinate 37,588, forward strand.
GGATCGGCGCAACCTCGACCCGCTGGTGGAGCCCCACCTCCAGGCAGCGCGCGAGGCCCTCGATCAGGCCACCATCGAAGGGCCGGGCTCGATGAAATGGCGGGACTGTCTCACCCACGTCTCGACGGTGACGATGCTCCACCCGACCTCTGCGGAGGCATGGGCCATCGCGGGACGCTGCCGCCTCGTCGTAGACCGGACGCACGCCCGACGGGACTTCGAGAGGGCCCTCGAGTACGACCCCGCGCACCTCGACGCGCTGCTCGGACTGGCACTGGCACAGGTGAGAGGTGGCGAGCTCGGCGCCGCCGAAACGACCCTCCGCAACGCGACGCGTCACCACAACCTGGAGTGGCGGCCCCACTACCACCTCGGCGCCCTGCTCATCGATCTCGGCCGCTACGACGAGGCCGAGGACGAGCTGGCTCGCGCCAAGGCCTTCGCCAAGGACGAGTCGTCCTTGCCGCTGGTCGCGCTCGCCCACGTCTACCTGCTCCAGGACCGACCCAACGACGCCATCTTCTGGGCCGAGGCAGCCGTCGACCAGGACGAGACCGCGAAGAGCCTCGACATGCTCGGTCGCACCTGGCTCGAGCTGGACCAGGTCCAGGTCGCGGAGCGCAACTTCCGCAAGGCCATCCTGCAGGACCCCGACTACTGGCCCGCCCACGGCGGCCTGGGCCGCGCGCTGGCGATGCAAGGGGACTACGAGGGTGCCATCGAGTCCTTCGAGCGGGTCCTGTCACTCGACCCGAGGAACCCCATCGCGCTGGAGTCCCTGGCCAGGGCGAAGGCGATGGCCGAGCAGCCCTAGACCTAGAAGACGTCCCGCATACCCAGGGTGATGACCGCACCGAAGGGGTCCGTGGCGCCGGTGAGCTCGCCGATGAGCTCGCTGTCCGAGGCGCCGTAGTACACGGTACCGGTGTCGGAGATGGTGATGGCGCTGGGGTACCCGTCGATGCTCACGTACTCATCGGTGACGCCGTCACCGTCGAGGTCCGTCGTGCCCTCGCAGTCCTCGAAGGAGAGGCCGTAGATGCGGCCAGTGCCGCCATCGCAGCGGTCCTCTGCGGGCTCGTAGGTCGAGAAGTACACCGTGCCCGCGTAGACCACCGGGTTCCCCGTCAGGCCCTCGCCCGAGCGCAGCTTGTAGTAGCCGTCGTTGCCCTGGCAGTCCAGCGTGGTGGCGACGCTGCAGCTGGACGGCGTCTCGTCCGTCACCGCGAAGAAGTAGCCGTAGTCGCTGGACTCACGGTCGTAGGGAGAGCCCGTGCCCCAGTAGACACCGAGGCTGCCGTCGGTGTGCCACGCGGTCGTCGCCGAGTAGTAGACCTCCGGGCGGACGCCCAGATCATCGTTCGGATCGTAGAACTCGCACCACTCCGGATTGTCGGGCTCGCTGATGTCGATGATGGCCTTGTACATCCACGTGAAGCCGGGATCGGCGAGGTCGTCCACGCCGTTGTCGCCGTCGCCGTCGACGTCGCCCATGTCCGTCGGTTCGTAGGCCGTCGTCACCGGGAAGTAGATCACGTCGACATCACCGTCGCTGTTCAAGTCGACCGCTGCCAGGGCGCCGGAGATGTAGGCGTACTCGTAGGTGGCGTCGCTGTCGACGCCTGACTTCAGCGTGCTCGTGTCGCCCGAGACGCCGCCGTCCTCTGGGTGGCCGTTGCTGCCGTAGTCGTTGTAGTTCACCGCACCGAGCTTGGTGTCGCCCGAGGTGGCCCAGTGGTCGTCAGCGATGTGCCAGAAGTAGAGGTTGGCCTCTGAGCTCTTGTAGTAATCGGCGTCGGTCGAGTAGGGCACCGCTCGTCCGCCACCCCAGATGGCGGACCAGGAGTCACCGGGGTTGTTGGTGTCCTCTTGGTTGTAGAGGTTCGCGATGACCGGACGCGAGGTCGTGTAGCCCATCGCGGCCGGATCGGTCTCGTTGGTCTGCTCCCACAGGTACTCGGGCGCGGTGGGATCAGTGATGTCGAGGGCCAGCGTGACCGGACCACCCTTGCCCTGCTGCACGACGATCACACGCCGCCACTCGGAGCCATCAGGGGCCTTCTTTCCGTCGCCGTCGTCGTCGATCCAGACGTCCTCGACCACCGGTGAGCCGTCGAAGAGGAAGGTCCGGCCGTACCACATCATGTCCGTGAGGTTGCCGGCCCAGTCGGCGTTGCTGTGGTCCTCGTACAGGAGGTAGGCGGGAATCCAGGCCCAGAGCTCCTCGCCAGCCTCGTCGGCGTCTGCCGAGGTGCCGGAGGAGGTGGTCGAGGTGTCGTCGTAGAGCCTGAAGGCATGCAGCATGCCGTCGTTGGCGGCAATGAACACGACCTGTGGCTGGTCGTCCAGATCCGTCAGGAACGCACGGTAGCTGCTGTCCGCAGTGTAGATGTCGTCACGGTTTCCGGCGATCACGGGGATCGAGTGCGGCGAGTCGCCCAGCTTCCACGTCCCGCGCGCCTGGTCGATGTAGCGGTACTCCGAGGTGGGCAGGCCACGCGTGAAGTCCACCAGCGCCTGCATGTCGTCCTCGTCGACGAGGCCCGCCGAGTCCTTGTCGAGGTTGTAGGCGGAGTCGCTGGTGTCGAAGAAGAGGTCCAGGAAGGTGGTCCCCAACTTGACCACCGAGTCCGCCATGTCGGCGTCGAAGTCCATGCGCCGCTCGGACTTGCCGTCCGTCTTGAGCGCTGAGGATCCGAGGGACATGGCCTCTGGGATGAATGTGTAGATGTCCCGCTTGCCGAAGCCGTCCCGGTCCTGCTCGTTGCTCTCTGAGGTGGCGACCGGTCGAGAGACCAGCAGGTCACCGGCGTCCCACTGGGCCCCGCCGAACTGGGTGTCGCCGTCGTAGACCACCGTGCCGTAGTCCGAAGAGGTCGGGTCGGTGTCGATCTTGTAGGCCCTGACGTGACCCTCGGCGAGGGGGTTGTCGCCGGAGATCTCGTAGAAGCTGTAGACGATGCGCTCACCGTCGACCGAGAGCGTCGGCGCCGAGCGGCTGTAGTAGCCGCTGCGGATGTAGCTCATCACCGTGGTGATCCTGCCGAGGATCTCGTCACCGGAGTTGGCGACGGTGTAGATGCCTTCGTTGCTGATCTGGTCGACCGAGTTGCCGAAGACGGCCTCTGCGATGCTGGAGCCGTCGACCTTGATGGCGATCGTGTGGGTGATGATGTTCTGGTCGCCGTCGAGGTCGGAGCGGTAGTCCCCGTCATAGACCTCTGTGACGATGTTGTCGTAGATGCAGTCCGTGTCCGAGCCGGTGGTGATGCCTGTGATCCAGGTGCACTTGATGTCCGGGCTGATGGTCGAGCCGCCGACGCCACCGTTGTAGTCATCCTTCGGGCGCTGGGCGGTGATGGTGATGATGTGGGTCTCCTGACAGGCCCACTGCACCGGGACGCCGCAGAAGTCCTCGCCGGTGACGTACGAGGTGGAGGCCCAGGAAGGGCAGGAGTCGGAGGCGTCCTCGCGGTCGATGTAGTCGTTGGCGAGGTCATAGACGACCTCGCCGAGGTTCCGCGTGTCCGTGCCCGAGCCGGAGACCAGGTCGAGCGCTGCGCTGATCTCCGAGTGTGAGGAGCCCAGGGGTGCGATGGCGACGGGCCAGTTGTTGCTCGCCCCATCAGAGGTCCCGACGACAGCGAAGTAGGCCCAGTCGTAGTGCTGTGTGAGCTGGTCGATGGCGTCGAGGGCGTCCTCGAGGCAGGTGTCGGCGGAGCTGGAGGCGCTGTCCCCGCCCGTGTCACCGGAGTCCTCCGCCTCTCCGCAGGCCTCCTCCATCTCGTCGGAGAGATCCAGGACGAAGATGATGTTCGGAGGCGCCGCCTCTGCGTTCGAGAGGAACTCGGAGCCAGCCGAAGACGACGACGCCTGAGCGTGACCCGAGAAGACCAGCGGGATCGCCGCCACCCCAGCGAGGGACAGGAGGCGAAGCACGGTGTTGTTGCAGGTGTTGTTCATCGTGATCTCCCGACTCATCGGAACTTGCACGGGCCGCTCTCGAGCTTCCTGTGCGTGGCGACCGACGTCGTGATGGTCTGGTTCTGGTTGGTGCCGCTGCCGTCCACCTGGCGGGCATAGGCCCACATCGCCCAGTAGTCCGAGTGGAAGCCCTGGTTGCCCTGCTCGGTCGAGTAGCCAGGGGGCGGGTTTCCACACTTCTCGAAGATCGCGTCCACCCAGTAGACGCCCAGGTTCTGGTCGAAGCCGATGCCGTCGAACTGGTTGTCGCCCTCGCTCTTCGTCAGCCAGCCAGTGTCAATCTCAGAAGCGGGCATGGTCGAATCGACCGTGAGCTTGAGGCGGGCGTGGTCCGCGCCGGCGTGAGAGGTCGTGATGAGCATCATGTACTTCTGGTTGTGGTGCGCGATGCGGTGATCGATGCCCGCGGCCGACAGCGTCGATGCTCCGATGATGCCGATGATGCCCATCAACAGGAGCGCGACGAGCATGACGTAGCCGCGCCGATCAGAGAGGAGTGGGGACAGTCGCTTGCTCATGGGGCGTACATCACTCGAAGGTTGGCGAAGGTGACGGAGGTCGTGATGGCCCGGCGCCAGAAGTAGTCCTCGGCTTCACCGGAGCGGTTGGCGTTGGCGATGCTGGGAGGCTGCATCAGGTGGATGGCCTGCGTGTCTTCCTTTCGCGACCGCGCGACCACCGTGTACCGCATCATCCAGACGCTCATGCCCTCCGTGAGGGTCACGTCGTCGACCCAGACGGTGTCGTCCGTGCAGTCGGTACCCTCGAGGCAGTACTCGATCTGGAGGTCCTCGATGTCATCGACGAGGGGGATGTCGTCCGCGTCGGGCGTCCCGTCGGCGAAGTCGAAGTCGAGGTCCATCATCAGCACCGGGTGCTCCGGTGAGCCCGGCCCGGTGCCGTTGTCGGTGTTGTCGATGTAGAAGGTGACGAGGTTGGCCCGCGAGCAGTGCATGATCGGCGGGAGGTTGCCGTCGCAGCTGTTGGTGTAGTCGGTGTAGGCGGCGTTGCTGGCGACGCCGATGGTGCCGGCGGTGCCGTCGCCGTCGGCGTTGATGACCCACATCCAGGAGTCCGTACCCACGAGGGACGCGTAGTCCCAGCAGATCAAGAGCTCGCCGGTGGCGTACTGCTCGAGCGCGGTCGCGTTGTCCGCGTCATCGACGTCGAACGAGATCTCGCTGGCGGAGCAGTCCTCGAGGACGCCTCCGTCAGTCATCATCTCGACTGCGGGATCTGCGTAGAGGAAGGTGACGGCGTCCGTCTCGTAGCTGGTGTCCCAAGCGTCCCAGGAGATGACGGCAGGGAAGGAGTCGCCGTTGGAGCTGCTGCTGCCATCCCACCCCAGCGCGCCGTCGGTGGAGCCGCCCGTGCCGTAGCCGGCCATGCGACCGCTGCGGCTGAGCACGTCAGCGCCGAAGCGCGCGTTCTGGTTCATGCTCTGCTGCAGGTCCTGGAGCAGGAAGGCCCGAGACTGACTGAAGAACAGCGCGTAGAGGCCCACGACGACGATGACGGAGAGGACGACGGCGACCATCAACTCGACCATCGTGAAGGCCCTGCGCAGTCCGAAGCCGGTTTCCCGCTGTCGTCCGTTCATCCCTGGTCCTTGAACTTGTAGGCGGAGATGGTCTGGCCGTGCCAGTTGCCGAAGGCGCTGTCCTCGAAGCTGCACCGGACCCAGACCTGGAGCCACTCATCATCGCCGGTGCTGTCCACGACCTGCCAGGTCACGTAGTAGGAGGCAGTGGGCATTCCCGCCGTGGTGGACCCATCGTCCTCGTTCAGCGAGTTCACGGCGGTGGGCTGCCCGCCGCCGGACATGGGGTGGTAGAGCGGCAGCCAGTCGTTCGAGCCCGAAGACGTGGTCGAAAGGCCGTCGGCCAGCCCCGTCCCGATGCGTGAGTTGTCGTCGTCCCAGAGGTGCGCCATCAGGAGGTCCATCCGGTCCTTCGCCAGGAAGGAGCAGTCCGTGATCTTGCGCGCCATGACGTTGGACCGGATCGCCTGAGCGTGAAAGCCGAACATCACGACGAGGGAGAAGCCGAGCAACGCGGTCGCGACGAGCACCTCGACGAGCGTGAAGCCGCGGCGGCTCTGGTGGAAGGGGGCTGTCGTCATTCAGTTGCTCGTGGAGGTGGAGGCGGTGCCTGCGGTGCCGGCGTCGCGTCTCCCGAGTGAAGAGGTCATCGTCGGATTGCCCGACCGCGCGATGCTGAGGACGACCGTGTCCTCGACATCGTCGTTCAGCGCGTGCTTGTTGATGAGCGTGAGCTCGAGGTAGCCGTTCGGACCGAAGTCGGAGCTCGGGTTCGTGACGGAGCCGAAGGGAGAAAAGACGATCGCGTCACCGGTGATGCCGCTCCACGGCACCAGCGACACGTCGAGCGCCTCGTCCTGGCCCCCAGCGCTGATCTCGACGGTGCCGAGCCCGACCTCGTCGTCGGTACCGTCGTCCATCGCGTCGGCGGGGAAGGTCTCCCAGGAGGTGGAGCCGTGGGACTTGTCTCCGACCTGCAGCTTCCACTGGCCCACGTTGCGGGTCTCCGGGTCCTTCCAGTTCGAGTCCGCGTCCACCAGCAACAGGCGCGTCTCGAGGCCGGTCTCGGCGGCCGTGACACCGAGCTCCACGAGGTCCTGGCGGAGGTCCTTGCCCGTCTTGACCATCCGGAACCGCGGCATCATGTCGCGCACGCTCCCGAACCCGATCGCCGCGACCACGCTGACGATCACGAGGACGAAGAGGACTTCGACCAGGGTGAAGGCTCGGCGGGGGCGGCTCATCGACAAGGGGTGTCCTCCGGGCGTAGATCGGGGCTCAGCTTTCTAATGCAAGATCCGATCCACCTGCTGAGGCCGCAAAACCGCGCGAATCGTGCGATCCGATAGGAAAAGATTTCCTGTCTGGGAAAAGATTTCCCATCGATCGTGCGTCATCGAGGCCCCGCGGCAGGGCACCACTCCGTGACGACCGAGCGTCTCCTGTGGACCTGCCGCCTCGTCGACGCGGACACGGTCGCGTCGATGCCCTCCGTATCGGCCTGGTCCAGGGCTCGGTCCGCGGCGGCGAGCCAGGTGAGCACTGGAGGTGCCGTCGCCTCGCAGTCGTTGGCGTCGACGCGTCCAGCGGTCATCCCGACGAGCACCCGCGCGCGCAGCTCCAGCAACAGCCCACGGAAGCGCAGCTCCTCGATGTCGCCGGAGAGGGCGGCGTCGACCGTGACGAGTGCGGTGTCCAGGTCTCCGCGCTGCACCTGCACCTCGGCCACGTTGTAGCCGAACTCGCCGGAGCTCGGCTTGCCCGCGAGTGCCTCTTCGAAGCGCCGCAAGGCGGCCTCCTCGTCGCCCTCCGCGAGGTGCGCGAGCCCGAGCGAGTTGAGCACGCGAGGTTCGCCCGGGGCCTTCTCGAGGGCGTCGTCCAGGTGAGTGCGGGCGAGCATCGGGTTGCCGTCGGACAAGGCGATGGCGCCCAGTCCGCGGTGGCCCCGAAAGTCATCTGGCGCGAGCCGGACGCAGCGCTTGAAGTACTCCCGTGCCCGGTCGCGCTGCCCGACCAGGTGGTAGGTCCAGCCGAGGCCGTAGAGGGCGTCGACGTTGTCGGGGTCGTCGTCGAGCACCTCGCGGAAGTCTGCCTCCGCGCCGGAGTAGTCCCCCGCGCGAAGGGCCACCTCTGCGCGCTCGACGCGGGCCTCGTCGGAACAGACCGGGAGGCACCCGAGCACAGCGAGGAACCAAAGGCGTCGCATGGATCTCCCTGGCCCCTACTCGCCGAGGCCATAGTCACGGATCTTGTACACCAGCGCCTTGTAGGAGATCTCCAGGAGCTTCGCAGCCTGCGTGCGGTTTCCGCTGGTGCGCTGCAGCGCCCTGCCGATGAGCTCGCGCTCGAGCTCGGAGGTGCGCCGCTTGATGGAGAGGTCGTCGTCATCGACCGGGCTACCGCTCGAGACGCCGCGGAGGTGCCCGGGCAGATCCGTGAGATCGAGCGTGTCCCCCTCCGCGAGGAGCACGGCGCGCTCGATCACGTTCTCCAGCTGCCGCACGTTCCCTGGCCACTCGTTCCGCATGAGCGCCTTCATGGCCGCGGGGTCGATGCGGAGCACGCGCTTGTCGAAGCGCTCGCCGAAGGCCTCGATGAAGTGGCTCGCGAGGAGCGGAATGTCCGCTGCTCGCTCACGCAGCGGCGGTATGCGCAGGTGGACGACGTTGAGTCGGTAGTAGAGGTCGTCGCGGAATCGCCCGGCTGCGACCTCGGCCCGGAGGTCCCGCGCGGTCGCCGCGACGACCCGGACCGACACGCTGACGTCCTTGCTCCCCCCTACCCGCCTCAAGACCTGCTCCTGGAGCACGCGCAGGAGCTTGACCTGGAGCTCGCGGGGCATCTCGCCGACCTCGTCGAGGAGCAGCGTGCCGCCGTCGGCCTGCTCGAAGAGCCCCGCGTGCTCACGCACGGCGCCGGTGAAGGCACCCCTGACGTGACCGAAGAGCTCGCTCTCGAGGAGGTTGTCGGGGATCGCGCCGCAGTTCACGGCGACGAAGGGCTGGTCATGACGGTCGGACAGCGCGTGCACGCTTCGAGCGAGGAGCTCCTTGCCGGAGCCGCTCTCGCCGGTCACGAGCACGGTGCTGGGGTAGCGCGCCACCTTTCGCACCATCTTCGAGAGATCCTGCATGGCGCGGGACTCGCCGACCATGCCCTCCAGTGTCCGCCCTGCCATGCGGGCTCGAAGCCGCTGGTTCTCGAGCGCCAGCCGCTCGCGCTCCTCGACCTTCTTCAGGGTGAGCAGGATCTCGTCGGGCTTGAAGGGCTTGTTGATGTAGTCGTAGGCGCCCTTCTTCATGGCTTCCAGGGCGAGGTCGTTGCTGCCATAGGCTGACATCATGATGGTGTGGACGTGGCGACGGCGCTGTCCGAGCCGCTCCAGGAAGCCGAGGCCGTCCAGCTTGGGCATGCGCACGTCGCAGAGCACCAGTGAGAGCTCCGACTCGCGCTCCAGGACTTCGAGGGCCTCCGCACCGTTGGTCGCGGTGATGACGTCGTACCCGCCGCGCCGCAGGATGACGGTCAGCAGGTGCCTCAGCGACTCCTCGTCGTCGACGACCAGCACGCGGCGTTGAGCTTCTGAGCTCATGCATCGATTCTACTCGCGGGTAGATTCAGCCATGCCTCGCCTGGTCCAACTCGTGCACGGTTACCCCCCCCGAGAGCTCGCCGGGACCGAGATCTACACCCGGCGCGTGACGGAAGGCCTGCGCCGCCGTGGATGGGAGGTGCTGGTCATCGCCTCGACCCGCGCGCCGGGGCGAGACCACGGAACGGTCCACGCGGAGGGCGGGGTCGCCCGCGTCGTGAACAACCTCCCCTGGCGCCCCCTCGCCCAGATCGAAAGGGACACGCTCGTCGAGGGGCGCGTGCACGGGTTGATGCGGGACTTCGGCCCCGACCTCGTGCACGTCCAGCACCTGCTCTTCCTCTCCGCACACCTCGAGATGCCCTGTCCCTCCATCGCGACGCTCCACGACGCCTGGGGCTGGTGCCCGAGGAGCAACCTGCTCTTCGGGGGCCGGGAGCTGTGCCCGGGTCCATCCGAGGAGCGCTGCCCGGACTGCTACGCGCCTCTCTGCAACACCTCGTCCGGAGACGAGCGCTTGAGCCGACTCGCTGGGGCAGCGTCCCGCCTGGTCGAGCCCGAGACCCTGCACGCGGCGTGGCGGCGGGTGCCCGCGGTGTTCAAGGCGATGCGTCCCGGCCACGAGGTCCCCGTCGGCGCGCTGGGACCACGCCAGGAGGCGGTGGCCGGAGCCTTCCAGCGCCTCGACCGACGCCTCGCGCCCAGTCGCTACCTCGCCGATCTCGCAGCTGACGAGGGCCTGGGCGAGGTCCTCCTCCTCCCCCACGGGGTCGACCCGGGGGCACCGCGCCGCGGTGGCGAGCCGCCGGTCTTCCTCGGCAGCCTGGTACCTCACAAGGGGGCGCACCTGGTGAACGAGGCGGTCCCGGAGGCCCTGATCTTCGGACCCGCGACCGACGCGAGCTACGTCGCCGGGCTGTCCAACCTCCGGGGCCCGGTCCCGAACGAGGAGGTGCCCGACCTGCTCGCCGCGGCCGAGGCGCTGGTCCTCGGGAGCACCTGGCCCGAGAACGCGCCGTTGGTCGTCCTCGAAGCTCGGGCCTCGGGTTGCCCGGTGGTCGCGCCGCGCATCGGCGGACTGCCGGAGTCGATCGAAGACGGCGTCGACGGCGTGCTCTACGAACCTGGAGACGTAGAGGACCTCCGCCGGGCGATGCGGAGCCTTCGGGAGCGGCCGCACTCCCCTCGCCCGCCGATGACCTTCGAGTCCCACCTGGACGGGCTGCTCGAGCACTACGAGGCGGTCCTGACGTGAGGGCACTTCACATCGTGCACGGCAGTCCCCACGACGGCGATGTCGGAGGGACCGAGCTCTACGTCGACGCCCTTGCACGGGCGACCGGAGACTCGGTGCTCGTTCCCGGCGAGGACCTCGTGGAGCGTGACGTCGGCTACCCGTTGTGGCGCGGAGGGGTCCCGGCGGTGGTCGAGGCCAGCGGCGCCGACCTCCTCCACGTCCATCACCTCGCGAAGAGGGGCATCCGGCTCCCGCGAGTCCCAACCGTCGTGACGCTGCACGACTACAACCTCGCGTGCCTCCGTGGTCAGCTGGTCGACCTCGCGGGGCAGCTCTGCGAGGGACCCCGGGTGATCAAGTGCAGCCGCTGCGTGGGCTGGTTCCCCACCCACATCGCCCTGCGGGAGCTCCTGGTGAAGCGCCTCCTGGCACGATCTCGGCTGATCTCTCCGAGCGCCGATCTCGCTCGCCGCATGGAGCGTCTCGGGTGGGCGGAGACCGTCCACGTCCTCGACCTCCCCCTGGTCGACCCGGTGCGGCCCGCCCCCGAGCCCGGCGAGGGTCCCGTCCGCTTCCTCTTCGTCGGGAGCCTGATCGCGACGAAGGGCATCGGCATACTGCTGGCCGCCTTCGAGGGCCTCGACGCCGTCCTCGATGTCTGGGGTCCCACTCCGGACGCAGGCTTCGCGGAGCGTCTCGACCTCCGCCACCACCGCGGCGTGTTCTCGGCGGCCAGACGGGAGGAGGTGCTGCACGCGGCGGACGTGCTCGTGGTGCCATCGACCTGGCACGAGAACAGCCCCCTGGTGGTGCGCGAAGCGGTCGCCGCGGGCCTGCGCGTCGTCGCGTCGGACGTCGGGGGCATCGCCGAGATCGATCCGGACGCGCGGCTCGTGCAACCGGGTGACGTCGCAGCCCTACGCGGTGCCCTGCTGGCCGAGATCGCCACCGGGCGGGGGCGGAGGCCGCCCCGTGAATACCCGATGGAACCCCACCTCGAGGCCCTGCGCCTACACTACGAAGCATGCTGTTGATGACGGGCCTCTCGGCCCTCGCCTTCGCCGGGGCCGCCGACTGCCGCGCCTGCTGCAACGAAGCCGGTGTCTCACCTTGCGAGCCTGCAATCCGGCTCGTCGGCGAGGGTTCACTCGTGATCGGCACCGCAGGCAGCTGGAGCGTGAACGGCCTCTGGGTCGTCGAGTGTGATGGCACGGCCAGCTGGGACGACTCAGCCTCTCTGGCCTTCGACCACGCCCCCAACGTCGGCGAGGTCGCGACCGATGGAGCGTCGGCGGCATTCCTCAAGTGCTTCGTGGAGAACTGCCACTTTCCCGAGGGTTTCTGCCCCCGTGCAGAAGGCGCCTACCCGGCGCTGAAGACCTGCAACGACGGATGGGCGTTGTCCGACGCCGACCTCGAAGCGCCGGCCGAGCCCCAGCTCGACCCGCCCCCGTCGCCGACTCGGGTGGTGATGGGAGCCCAGACGCTGCCCCGCTCCGCGCCCCGCCTCGAGCTGACACCGCCTCCAGGACCGATTCCCCCCTGCCGGACCTCCGAGCAGCTCGTCGCCGAGTCCCAGCTCCAGGTCGACACCGGCAACGACGAGGAGATCGCCGGCAACGACGCCGCGGCTGCCGGCGCGTACAAGGCGGCGCTGTCCCTGGATGCATGCAACACGGCTGCCTGGGTGGCGCTGGGGAACATGACGCTCCGCCACGATGAGCCTGGCTCGGCAGCGCACGCCTTCGACGCGGCGTTGTTGCTGAACCCAAACCACTACGGCGCCGCCGCAGGTCTGGGCACCGCCCGCGAGGTCCTCGGCGACGACTCGGGCGCTGCGGAGGCCTACCAGCAGGCTCTCGACGCCCGACCCGGGCTCCCTGAAGCCATCGATGGGCTGCAGCGCCTCGGCGTCGCCCCTCGTTGACGTGCCAAGAGGGCCACAAGTAGCATCGGCAACCGCGTCTCGAGGACCGTGAGTGAGCAAGAAACGTCCCAGCCCTGGCATGGTCATTCCGGCAGGCGCCGCCTTGGAGATCGTCGATGGCGGCGTCGTGATCACCTACGCTGGCGACATCACGCTCGAGGGCCTGGACGGAGGCCCCTTCCGGCGCCTGGTCAGCACGGCCGGGACCATCACGCTCAGGGGTGAGCACATCTTCGGAGAGGTCATCGCCGAGCACGGCTCGATCGTCGTGGAGGGCACTCTCCAGGCGAAGCAGCTCCTCGCCGAGCGTGGAGACATCACCGTGACCGGCGACCTGCTCGCCGACGAGGTCGCCGCACCGGGCGGCTCGGTCTCGGTCAAGGGCGAGATCGAGGTCCGCCGCATCGAGGCCAGGGACGAACTCGTCGTCGAGGGGCGCGTCAAGGCCGTCTCCCTGTGCGGCGGCACTGTCCGGCTCGCCGCCGATCCCTGCGAGGTCAAGGGCGTGGAGGGCACCTCCTGCGTCCACCTCGGCGCCGCGTCCTACGCGATCGAGGTCGTCATCTCCCCGACTGTGAGCAGCGACGGGGCAGCCACCGGGCGCATCAACGTGCTCGAGTGCGACAACCAGCCGAGCCAGAACAACCTCAAGGGCAAGTTCCGCCTCGCGGAGTACGCCCAGTTCACGGGAGTCGACCCGGCAGGCTTCCTCGCCGAGCGTGGGGTACGGGCGCTGGAGGCGCTCGACGCCAGCGTCGACGACGTGGAGCTCGGCGAACCGGTGGAGGAGGTCCCGAGCGAGGGGACCGGGATCATCCCCGACGTCGTCCAGGAGCCTCAGGAGGGGCCGTCCACGCCCCGACGGGTGGTCTCCACCGACAGGAGCACCCGCGTCGTCGCCGCCCCAGCCGCAGAGAACACGGCCGACCTCCCGGACCTCGAGGGCGATGAGCTGACGGACGAGCTGATCGAAGAGCTCCAGCCAGAAGCCATCGAGCAGATCGTGGACGAGGACTCCCTCATCGAGATCATGGACGGTGAGGACAGCGAGGTGCAGGTTCCGCCCCTGGTGCTGACACCTGCAGCTCACGACCAGCTGGTCGCGTCAGTGGACGAGATGGCCCGGACCTACCCCGACCGGATCCCGCAGCAGCTCTCCTGCCTCCGCACGCTGGTGGACGGCAAGCAATACCGGGTCCTGCAGATCGAGCTCGCCGAGCTCTTCAACGCGCTGGTGATGAAGCACATGAAGGCCAGGACCAGCCCCCACCACCAGGTCTACTCGAGCTTCAAGACCATCCGCGCCATCGTGGGTGACCACTGATGCTCCTCGTGCTCCTGGCCGGAGCACGGCCCCCCGAAGCGCGCATCCTCGAGTACCGACGGCTCGCCGACGAAGGGGGGGTCGAGGCCGCCGAGACCCTCAGCGGGGCCCTGGTCTCAGAGGACGACCCGGCCGCCCGAATCGCGGCGCGGGATGCGCTCTCCCGTGTGGACCTCACCCAGGACGAGCTCCTCGGCGTGCTCGAAGACTCTGCGACGTCGGAGGCTCGGGCCTGGGCAGCCCACAGCCTCGGGCACTATGGCGGACTGACAGCCGCCGAGGGCCTGCTCGCGGCGGTCGACGACCCTGACGACCGGGTCCGGGCCGAGGTCTACGAGGCCCTCGGTCGGAACAAGGACCCGCGGGCCGTGGCGGTGCTCCAGCGGGCAGCGGTGCAGGACCCCAGCTCCGACAACCGAGAGACGGCGATAGTCGCGGCGAAGCGCTCCCTCCAGGACGAGAGCGTGGACGTGCCGATCGAGCTGGCGCGCCTGGCGGGTTCCGACCCCGGCGCGCGCATCCAGGCAGCCCAGGCCCTCGGCGGGAGCGAGGACTGGCGAGCCGTGACCCCGCTGGTAGCGGCCGCGGAGTCCGGGGACGTCGAGCTGCGAAAGGCCTCCTTGCTCGCGCTCGGACACCTCGGCGACCAGCGCGCCGTGGACCCTGTTCGCGAGATCGCCGCCTCCTCGACCGGTCATGTGCGCTACGCCGCAGTCGCGGCGCTCGCCTACCTCGCCGACGAGTCGGCCATCCCCACCCTGGTGGAGCTCTGCGGCGACTCGGACCCTTCGACCAGGCAGCTGGCGGTCCGCGCGCTGGCCTGGACGGACGCACCCGGGACCGCGGCGATCATCCAACCGCTGTTGTCGGACCCCAGCGAGAACGTCCGAGCGGAGGTCGTGCTGGGCCTCGGGGAGATCGCGGACCCCGAGCGCACGGCTGGCCTGGCCGAGGCGCTGGGGGACCCCTCCCCATTCGTGAGGGCGGAGGCCGCTCGACTACTCGGGATCTCCGGCGACACGGCGGGAGGCACGGCGCTGGTCGCGTTGCTGTCCGACCGCGACGCCCTCGTCCGCATCTCCACAGCGGGGGCAGTCGCTGACCTGGGGCTGACCGACGCGATCTCGCCGCTGGAGAAGCTGGTCTCCAAGACGAAGGACGAGGACGAGCGCGGCTACTACGAAGCGGCCTTGAAGAAGCTCGGGGGCTAACCCGCATCGTTCATGAGACGCCGTGAGTCGGCTCTCGGGAGCGGAATCGAGATCGAGAGTCGATGCTCGTGCTCGGTCCTCGGTGCTCGTGCTCGGTCCTCGATGGCTCGATGGCTCGATGGCTCGATGATCGATGCTCGATGCTCGATGCTCGATGCTCGATGCTCGATGGCTCGATGGCTCGATGTCTCGATGATCGATGGCTCGACGGCTCGACGGCTCGACGGCTCGACGGAGGTACCAGCTAGACCAGCTGCGGCCCTGCCTCGAACTCCCCGATCATCTCTCTCACGCAGCGGGCGTCTCCCGGAGACAGGGCATCGAACTGCACGCCCATGCCGGGTGACATCGGGCCGGCCGTCTCGGAAGGTATGCTCCAGCGGACCTCGGCATAGGTCTCGATCGGGCGCTTCCGGCCCGGGACCTGGAAGCGGAGCCTGAAGCGGGTGCCGATGTCCAAGGGCTTGTCCGTCTGGATGAACATCCCGCCGACGGAGATGTTCGCCGTGTAGTCGTGGAGGAAGTCCTCGAGGAGCTCGTACTCGATGAGCACGCGTATCGGCAGACGGCGCAGCGTGCGGCGCTCCATCATCTTCAGGGCAGCACCCATCGTGACCTCCTGGATGCCTGTCCCTTCGGCACATCGAGCGGTGCCTTGAAGCCCGAGTCAAGGCGGCGTCAGGCGCTGTCCGGGTACGTTGCGCAGCCAACGCCGCACCCCTATGCTGTCCGCTGCTTCGGAGGAGCCCACGCCATGGGTGCATTTGCACTTCTCGCCCTGGCTGGTTGCAACCAGTACGAGATGTTCCGGCTGGCCGGCTACGAGCAGGCGAGCTTCTCCAACGACGCCGACATCATCTTCGTGATCGACAACTCTTCGTCGATGACGGACGAGGTCGAGGATCTCGCCCTGAACTTCGCGGTCTTCATCGATCTGCTGACCTCGACCGAGGGCGGCAAGCTGCCGGAGGGCAGCGTCTCGGACGCGGTGGACGCCTACATCCTCTACACCCGCGAGCGTGGCCGTTTCCTGGACTACAACCTGGGCATCACGACGACCTCGGTCGAGGACCCGGGCACCGACCCTCCAGGGCTCTATGGCGAGCTCGTCGGTGACAACCAGGTCGTCGACGACAGCTTCGAGGACATCTCGGGCGAGTTCTCGAAGAACCTGTTGTGCGAGGCCACCTGCTGGCAGTCCTCGACGGTGCCGAGCGACCCGACCTACGAGTGCGGCGACGAGCCGGATCAGATCACGCTCCAGTACCTCGACTGTGTCTGCGGGCTGGAGGCCTGGGAGGGCAACTGCGGGAGCGGCGACGAGGAGCCCCTCGAGGGAGCGTTCCTGAGCCTCTGCCGCTCCGTCGAGTACCCCCCGGACGAGTGCTACGACAACACGCCGTTCACCAACGGCGACGTCATGACGAACCCGAACATGCTGCGGGACGGGGCGACGATCATCTTCGTCGTGGTCACCGACGAGGGAGACGGCAGCCGCCGCCTGGGTCAGGGGGAGTACGACGCGACGCCCTACCTGGAGCTCCTCGATCTCTTCGACAAGACCTACCGGTTCGCCGTCATCGGCCCCAACTACGACCAGGAGGTGGGGACGCTCACCTGCAACTCGGGCGGCGCGACCACCTGGGGCACGGAGCGTCTCCAGCAAGTGGCCGAGGAGACCGGCGGTTTCTACAACACCATCTCCCAGGAAGCGGCCGGTGGAGACTGCGAGAACACGGACTTCGCGAAGCACCTCGAAGACCTCGGGGCGCTCCTGAACCAGCTGTTGGTCTCATTCCCGCTCCAGTCGGTGCCGGACATCGAGACGCTGCTGGTCTACGTCGACGGCGAGGAGATCCGGCTCGCGGACGAGGCCGACTACACAGAAGACGGCGAAGTCATCTGCGACTGCTGGACCTACGACCCGGCCGAGAACGCCGTGATGTTCCACGGCGCAGCAATCCCCGACTACAACCAGACCGTCGAGATCTACTACAAGCCCCTCGAGGGCATGCCGCGCACGCTGCCGTTCTGAGGTCCCTGATGAAGCTCGCGTTCGCACTCCTGTTCGGAGTGACCTTCCTCTTCTCCTCCACCGCCCTCGCCCAGGACACCCTGGACCTGGGGACGCTCAAGAACGAGGAGATCGTCGTCGTCCAGAAGCTCCTGTACCCGAAGACGGACAAGAGCGAGATCGCCTTCCAGCTGGGCGCAATCGCCTTCGACCCGTACATGCTCGCGCCGAAGGTCCAGCTCTCCTTCGAGAGGCACCGGAGCGAGACGATGTCCTTCGGCGCCCAGCTCGGGGCCGGCTACGGACTCGGCAAGCGCTCCTACCGCGAGCTCGGCGGCACGGCCTACGGCGTGCGCCCAGAGGCCTACCGCTACGTCGCCAGCCTGACCGGCGGCGCGAACTGGTCGCCCATCTACGCCAAGCTCAACTGGCAAGGTGTGAAGGTCCACCACTTCGACATCTACTTCCCCTTCGTGGTCGGAGCGACGCTGGAGCGCCTGGCCTGGGGCGAGGAGTACTTCACGGTCGCACCGGGCGTGGGAGTCGGCGTGGGCTTCCGGGTCTTCCAGGGTGACAACGGCGTCATCAAGCTGGAGCTGAGGGACGACCTCATCGTCGAGTCCCGCAAGCAGTCCGGCACCGTCGTGCCCAAGCAGAACATCGGCATCCACCTTGGCTTCGGCCGGATGACGGGGGGCAAGTGACCCTCCTCCTCCTCCTGAGCCTGGCCTTCGCGGAGGACCCGGTCGAACAACCGGCCTACACCGAAGAAGAACGCGTCGAGGCCTTCACGCCCTTCACGGAAGCAGTCGTCCAGGGTGACACCAACACGGCCCTGGACGCCCTGGTGGAAATCCTCGACGACGACGAGCAGGTCCACTTCCACGGCCTCGCCTATGGCTCGATGGGCGGCCTGCTGGAGTCGAAGGAGCTGCCCTATGCGGCGCTCGCCGCCTGGTCGAAGGGCATCGAGCTGGACCCGGACAACAACGGCTCCTCCGTCAAGCCAGCGCTGGCGGTCGCGGAGAAGGTAGGAGACACGGCCTTCCTCGAGAAGGTCTTCGCCACCAACGTCGGCCTCGACGTCGACAAGGAGACCCGTGGTCGGCTCGCCTACCTCGCGGCGCGAGGCAGCTACGACCAGGGCAACTACGCCACCACGCTGGGCATCCTGACGCTCGTCGCCAAGGACGATCCGCACTTCGCAAGGGCCCAGTCCCTGAAGGGCATCGTGCTCGCCCAGCAGGGCAAGTACAACGAGGCCATGGCTGCCTTCCTCACTGCCCAGGCCCTCGTACAGGAGGATCCGGAGACCCTCGACGTCGTCAACCTGAACCTCGCGCGGACCTACTACGCGGCCGGGAACTACGCGAAGAGCATCGAGTTCTACGCGAAGGTCAGGCGCGATTCCCACTGGTGGCCAGAGGCGCAGTTCGAGCGGGCCTGGGCACACTTCATGATCGAGGACATCAACGGCGCCCTCGGCCTGCTGCACAACCACGTCTCGCCCTACTACCAGGACTGGTACTTCCCGGAAGCCCAGCTGCTGCGGACCTACTCGCTCTTCCTGATCTGCAAGTTCCCCGAAGCGAGCAAGCAGATCGACGCCTTCCAGGACCAGTGGACGCCAGTCCGCGACGAGATGGACGACGTTCTCGGACCGATGTCGAACCAGGACACCTTCGAGGACGCCCGGGCCTATGTCGAGGGAGACCACCACCAGCTCCCCGAGATGATCTGGCGGGATCTGCCCGAGAACGAGCGCTTCCTCTCCGCGATCCAGGCCGTCGACGCCGCACAGGTCGAGCTCGACCGGCTGCAAGGCGAGCGGGCGAGCTGGGCCCAGGTGGCCTTCAACCTCGTGCGCGAGCGCCGAAAGGAGATCGTTCTGGGCGAGGGCGAGCGTCTCAAGGACCAGGCGCAGCTGAGCGTCGACGAGCTGACCAGCATGCTCAACGACACGGAGATCGCCAAGCTCGACATGCTGAAGCTCGAGACGCGGCTCTACGAGCAGGCCTCGATGACGGGCAAGCTCGCGGACATCGAGAGGACCGCGATGCGCAGGGAGCGCGTCCGCCGGGGCTTCGTCGCCTGGCCCTACGAAGGCGAGTACTGGGTGGACGAGGTCGGCTACTACAAGGTCAACGCCCGCCCCGAGTGCCCCGAGGGGTTGATGACCGGCAGCGACTGAGTCCCCGGTTGACTGGTTCACCGATTCACTGATTCACTGCGCGGATGCTCCGAGTCCTCCACAGAAAAGCGGCGCTCACGCGAGCACAGGAGCGCCTGGAGACCCTGTTCCGCGAAGGGAGCGACGGGCCGAGGCAGCTGGACCTGGGCATCGGGCCGAGACGGGACGTCTGCTACGTCGAGGCCTGGGATCTGTGGGCCGGCTTCGGCAAGGACACCCGCCACTACCTGAACCTCTTCGGGCTGGGCTACCCCTTCGAGAAGAAGCCCGTCGAGGTGGTCGAGATCAACTCGCCCTTCTCGAACGTGGACCGCCGCATGGGTGGAGCCTTCGCGCGCAGCGAGGAGGGCGAGCTGTGGCTTGTCCACCGAGGCATCGTGAGCCGCGGCAAGACGGCCATGGTGCAGTGGCACCGCGGCCAGCTCATCCCCGTCCACGACGGCAAGAAGGTCAGCAAGGTCATCCCGGTCGCCAGGCTCGACGGCCCCTCGCCGATCGCCGAGGTGGCGGGCTTCGTACAGGGGGTGGCCGCATTCAAGGCCGGAGAGCAGGCCCCGCGACCGAGGCTGCGCGCCGCGCTGGAGGAGGCCTTTCGGCGAGGCCGCCCCGGGGTCGCCTTCGAGGTCGTGACCACCGACCTCGCCGCCGCCTTCGGACGCCTCGTTCTCGCAGGAGGAGCCGTGCTCGTCGCACCCGAAGACGTCGACATCGAGAGGGTGGTCGAGCTCGGCTACGAGGTCGTCCGCTACCGCTTCGAGGACGGCGAGGCACGGTTCTCCTGAATGGTGAGCTGGCTCGCGGTCCCGCTGGTCGAGTGGCTCTTTGGCCTCGGCGCCTGGTCCCGCCCCGACACGCACGCCTTCCTCGTAGAGTCCCTCGGCTGGCTCGCCCTCGGTCTGCTCCATCGACGCGTCGCCAAGGAAGGCTGGGCCGCCTCGTTGGCCTGGGCCCCGGTGTTGTTGGTGTGGGCCTTCGTCGCTCGCTGGTCGTGGGTCGCCGGGGCCATCGGGCTTCCGGTGATGGTCGTGTTGGTGCGCGTGCTCGACGACGGCCTCCGTCGCTGGCCGGTCCTGCTGGTCCCGCTCCTGCTCGTCTCCGGCGGGACCGCGCGGCTCGTCGAGCTTGCCGCTGCGCCGGTGGCCGATCCTCTCGGAGAGCTGTGGCACCAGCTGCCTGATCGCAGGGTGGAGTCGATCTCGGCCCCGCCGATCGTCCTGATCACCGTCGACACCCTGAGGGCGGACTCCCAGGCGACGATGGCGGCGTACAAGCGCTTCCCCGTGCGCTGGGACCACGCCCTGTCGACCTCGTCGTGGACCGTGCCCGCCTTGGCGTCGGCACACACGGGCCTCCTCCCCGACGAGCACGGTTCCGGACGAGGAGCGTCGGGCTTCACCGCGATCCGGGCCGATGTGCCCACCCTCGCCGAGCTCCTGGAGGGCGAGGGCTACACGACGGCCGCCTTCGTCGCCAACCCCTTCGCCTCACGGCAGCTGGGCCTCGCCCGGGGGTTCGCGCGCTGGGACAACCCCGACGAGAACGCCCCCCACGGCTACGCGCTCATCGGCGGGGTCGAGGGTGACCCGCGGGACGCGACGCAGGTGGTCGACCGCGCCCTGACCTGGCTCGAGACGGACGCCCCGGAGCGCGGCTTCTTCCTGTGGGTCCACCTCATGGACCCACACTGGCCCTACCTCGACCTCGGCCCCGAGGAGCTGCCTCGCCTGGTTCGGAAGGGAGAGACCCAGCTCTCCAAAAAGGACCGCCAGCGCTTCCGGCTCTTCTACGACGCGGAGGTCGAGCACGCCGACGCGGAGCTCCTGCGCCTGGTCCGGGGGCTGGAGGGCCACGGAGTCTTCGAAGGCGGCGTGCTGGTCCTGACCAGTGATCACGGCGAGGAGTTCTGGGAGCGCGGCGGCTGGGAGCACGGCCACGGCCACCAGCCAGAGGTCGTGGACATCGCCATCGGACTGTCCGCCCCGGGCTGGGAGCCCGCAGCGCGCACTGACACGGCGTCGCTGATCGACATCTTCGCCTGGGTGCGCGGCACGCCAACTCGGCCGGAGCGGGTCGTACAGGGGACCCTCTACGGGCCACAGCTCGAGACCCGGGTGGAGGGCTCGGTCCGCACGACAACCGGGTGGTCAGGAGTGGACGGCTCGGCGGTGGACGTGAACGAGGAGGCCCTGAGGAGGCTCGGCTACCTGGACTGAGCAAGGTCAGCATCGAGCACTCCTGCTGTGGTGGGCGACCGTGTCGACGAGGCCCCCGACGCAGACGCAGGGCAGCAAGCTGAGGATCGCAGCGACCAAGCCGAGCAGCGGATGGAACGCGATGGCCGCGAGGGTGCCGGCGAGGATGGGGGCGCCGACGACACAGAGGGTCACGGCGAGCCCCCGGTTCCGTCCGGCGGCGCAGCCCATCGCCAGGCCCAACAACGGCACGACGAGCACGCAGACGCCGAAGAAGAGGACCGCGTTCCCCAGGAAGTCGGAGAAGCCGGGGTAGGAGCAGCCGGCGAAGGCGGTGGAAGGGATGACCAACAAGGGGAGCAGGAGCGTCAGGCGTTTCATGCCTCGAGCCTCGCCGGGCCCCTTGAACACGACGCGACCTCTCAGTTGAATCCTGGTTGAACTCCCGCCTTCACCCCCAACATCACTGTCAGCGGCGCCACCGGCCGGGCACCGTAGGGGCGCCAGGAGCTCGCAGAGGTCCGGGAGCTCAGGTTCGACCCGGTGGCGTAGAGCGTGAAGCGACCCAGCGGCACGTGCAGACCGGCGTCGATCAGCAACAGGGCAGGGATGTCGGTGTCCGTGACCGGGAAGGTCCCCGCCGTGTCCAACATCCCGCTGCGAGCCGAGGCTCCGAGGGTGAGCGCCGCGCGCGGGTGATCCAGGGTGAGGCGAGCAGCCCCTGAGTGCTCGGGCACGTAGGGCAGGGAGTCTCCGATCTCGACGACTCCGAACTGGGGGAACTCGGAGGAGAAGCCCGTCATGAAGCTCGAGCGGGTCCAGGCGTAGCTCGCGGAGAGCGGGATCTTCAGCTCGATGGGCAGGTTGATGACGAAGCCGCCCGTGAGCTCGGCGCCGTAGATGCGCACCTCGCCGCCGTTGAACTCGAGGCCGACCTGGTCGCCGTTGCAGCCGCCCGAGAGCGTGCAGGGGCCGGTCAGGTTGTCGTAGTCGTTGTAGAAGCCGACGACTTCGAGCTCGCGCTCGGCGCCGTCGAGCCGAGCACCCGCCTCGTAGTTCCAGCTCGTCTCTGCCTCTACCTCCTCAGGCTGGCCGGGAGCCACTGGAGAGAAACCACGGTGGACACCAGCGAAGACGTGGAGCTGATCGCCGACGCCATAGAGCGCCCCGAAGCCCGGCAGGACCGTGGTCCGGGTGAGGGCGGGGGCGGCCTCCGCGCCGACATCCAAGCGCTCACCGCGCACGACCTCGACGCGGGCGCCGGGCAACAGGTGGAGCTCGCCGATGCGCAGGTCTTCGTGGGCGTGCAGCGCCAGCGCCTGGGCGGTGGCGACGGAGTCCAGGGTCGTCTCCTGGCCGAGGCCGGACTCGACGAGCTCGCCCGAGGCCATGCCGTGAGGGACCTCTGTGTGGAGGCGCCGCACGTTGTCGCCGTGAAGACGGGCGCCCAGCTCCAATCGGGAGCTGACGAGATCACCGGGGACGCTCCACGCCGCGGTGCTCTGGATCCCGAAGGCGTGGAAGGTCCGGTCGTTGGTGCCGATGAGCAGGACCTGGCCGTTGGTGTCCTCCTCGCCGCGCAGGATGGCCATGTAGACCGCCGCCTGGCCGCTGGTGGGGTCCGCCTCGATCAGGTCGTGCAGCTCCGGCCCGTCCTCGAAGCCGTTGAGCTTCGTCCACGACCGGGTCAGGTAGTGGTGGTAGGCGACGGTGCGCACCTCGAATGCAGAGGAGGGCTCCGCGTGCCAGGCGAGCTCGACCTGGGTCCGGGACAGGTCCATGAGCCCGGCCCCGCTGGCGGCATAGCGCCGGTAGGGCGAGGCCTCCAGATCGCTCGCCGTCAAGCCCAGGTAGGTCTCGTGGGAGACCTCGTCGGAGTAGCCCAGCTTCAGCTCCAGGCGATGACTCGCCGAGGGCTCGAAGAAGCCCTTGACCATCGCCTCGTTCTTGTCGAAGCCGGTCGGCCCGCCGCCGTCGAGCTCCTTGAAGCCCTCGCTGCGCAGGTTCACGGCCTCTACCAGCAGCCCGGCGCGCCCTGACGAGAAGCCTCCGTAGGCGTGCACCTTGGTCGTTCCGTAGAGCCCCGCGGCAAGGTCGACCCGGGCATCGACGTCATCTGGCACGGCTCGTGTGCGCAGGTTGATGGCGCCACCCACGGTGTTCGGACCGTGGCGCGTCGCGGCAGGACCCTTGAAGACCTCGACCCCGACCAGCCGTGTGCTCATCGGGAAGTAGTAGGCGGATGGGGCGGCGTAGGGCGCTGGCGCGAAGAGCACGCCGTCCTCCATCAGCGTGACCTTCGCCGAGCGATCCGAGTTCGCGCCGCGCATGCCGATGTTGGGGCGGAGTCCGAAGCCGTCCTCGCTGCGGGTGGTGACCCCGGGCACGCCCTCGAGCACCCGCTCGATGTTGTCCTGCTCGAGGGCCTCGAGGTCCTCTTCTCCGACGACGTGGGCGCTGCCAGCGACCCGGGGCGTGCCGCGCTCGCCCTCGACGATGATCGTCAGGCCGAACTCCTCGTCGTGGTCCTCGTCAGCTCGAGCGAGGCCCGGGACCAGCATCGCCAGGAGCAACAGGGGCAACAGCGCTCGGAAGGGGCCGAGCCAGGCCGAGATGAGGTTGTCGCCGTGGTTGCGCTCACCCTCTGGCAGGCCGAAGCGCTCACGCGGCTCACCGCTCAGCACCAGGGTGCCGGCGAGACGATCCCAGATCGCCAGCCAGGTCCCCATGTTCTTGTGGGCGTCCTCTGGCGTGTGGTGGATCTGGTGCTGGGCCGGGCTGAGGAACCACCGCTCCACCGCGGGCGGAAAGCGCAGCCAGACGTGGCTGTGGCGCAGGTTGCCGAGGATGATGTTGAGGAAGAGCCCGATGGCCGGAATACCCAGGAGCTGCCAGGGCTCGGCGCGCTCGCGGAAGACGTAGAAGAAGACCGCCGTGATGCTGCCCGTGGCCAGAACGCCGCGGAGCTCGTAGAGCGCGGACTCCACCGGGTGGTTGCGGTGGAAGGTGAGCGGGGTGAGCACCTCCGCGCTGTGATGGACCTGGTGGAAGGCCCAGATCCATCCCACCCGATGCGCCAGGTAGTGCAGCACGAAGCGGCTGAAGTCCCAGCCCACGAACAACACGGCGGTGTAGAGCCCGACCACCAGCCAGGCAGGCCAGTCCGGGGCCTCCAGCACGCCGAAGCGGGCATCGAGCCCCCGCACGGCGTGGGTAGCCAACAGCCAGGCACCGCCAAGGCCCATGGCGCCGCGCAGCGTCCACAGCAGGCGCCGACCCAGGTAGAGCTGGACATCGAGCCGGGTGGAAGGGTGCTTCAGCGCAACGAGCAAGGGCGTCCGGTTGAAGACCGCGATGACGACCAGGCTCGCCAGGAGCGCCGGCCACCAGATCCGGCTGGCCGGATCGGTCAGCGGAACGAGCAGGCTGGTCCCTACCGAGGAGAGGGCCTCAGTCGTTGTCACCGCTGGCTTCCCCGGGGACGGTCAGGACCAGGACGGTCACGAGGTCCCCCTTCAGGATGTCGGTGACGCCCTTCAAGGCCGCGTGCAGCGCCTCGACCTGTTCGGGCTGGGACTCGATGAGCTCGTCGAGGGGACCCTCGAGCCCCGCGGCGACGGCGATGGCGGCGTCGGTGTTGGCGAGGACCTCGTCGGAGAGGTCCCCGTGACCGATCTCTGCGAGGAGGTCGTCCATGCCGGCGCCCTCCCCTCCCGAGAAGAGCTCGCGGAAGCCGTCGAGGTTGGCCTCGATGGCGTCCACGCCGATGCCCGAGGCGAGGAGCTCGACGTCCTCGGCGCAGGTCGCCTCGCCGCAGTCGGAGAGACCCAGTGGCTTGGCCAGCTTCTCGTCCTTTGAGACCAGCTCGAGGTAGAAGAGCGCCGCGAAGACCTCGTCGAGGGCAGCTGGCTCGTAGCCAGCGGCCCAGCGCCCATCGAGCGCGGCTGCCTGCTGTCGAACACCGCCAGCGAGGGCGACGGCGAAGGCCGCGCGGTTTTCGTCCACCCCCTCGGACCCCAGCGCAGCCCAGTCCTCGTCGATGCCGACCTGGCTCGGACAGACCGTCTCCTCACCGGCGTAGAGCAGGTGCTCGAGCGCGTCCATGCCGTAGCTGTTCACGAGGTTCGCCTCGTAGAAGTCCCCCGCGTCCCACTCCTCTTCGACGGTCTCCTGGTCGACCCGGCAACCGTTCACGGTCGGCCAGGAGTAGATCTCGTCTCGGAGATCCTCGCCCCCGACCACCGTGACCGAGCTCCCCGCCGGTCCGACCTGCTGGACCTCCAGCTCCTCCCAGACGAGCATCGCCGCGGTCCACGCGGGTCGGGCGTCCTCGCGAGCCCCGCCCGCCTGCCAGGAGGCCAGCGCCGAGTCGAGCTCGTCGAGCGAGGAGTCGAAGTCCGCCAGCGAAGGACGGACCACCTCTGGTCCCACAGCAGCGAGCGCCTCCGCCAGAAGGACATCAAGCGCGCCGCTGTCATCCCCACCCCTGGTGCAGGCCTGGGCTACCGCCAGGGCGCCCAGGATCCCGAGGAGCAGCCAGGAGCTACCAGCCGCCCTGGCCACTGTCGTCTCCGAGGTTGGCAGGATCGAAGCCGTAGGCATCGGCGATCAGCCCGCGGGCCTCCAGCAGATCCGCGACGTAGGCCTCGCGGACCTCGACCGGGGAGTCGGAGAGCACCGGAGCGATCCCCACCAGCTCGTGCAGGGCGGCGATGTCCGGATCGGTGATCTGGGAGCGTGGGTTGAACTGCAGCGAGAGCGCGAAGCCCTTCATCTCCGACCAGTGCTTGGCGTGGTCCTCGAAGGAGTAGTCGTCGCTGCCGATGCTCTCTGTGTCGACGATCACCTCGTTGACGTAGTGGACGACCGTAGAGGAGACCGACCTCTCCCAGGCGTCGATGGCCTCGTCGCGATGGCCCCGCAGCTCCTCCAGCTCATCCGCCGTCAGCTGGCGCCCGGAGCTCTCGGACAGCAGGGCACGTCCGGCGACGAAGCTCTCGAAGGCCTGGGCGCTGTAGTCCGTGCCGGAGACGCTGCCGAGGTCCCGCTTGGCGGCGTTGACGGAGTAGCCCCAGTTGTACTCGGCGGTCAGGTCGATGAAGCCGTCACCGTCGACGTCCTTGTAGCCAGGAGACTTGATCTCCTCGTCACTCCAGTCGCCGTAGGTCCGGGCCGCGCCGAAGTAGCCGAAGCCCTCGTCCCAGCCGTGCTCCAGCGCCGAGTAGTCAGTGCCGTCCTCATAGGTGGTGTGGTCCGCGAGCAGGCCCTTGCCTTCGACGTCGTCGTCCAGGTAGTCGTCGGTCCCCTGCGAGTAGGCGATGCCGCCGCGGAGGAACTTGTCGAGGAGCTGGCGGTAGTCCCTCCCCTCCGGGCTCACGAACACGCTGGCGATGGGCTCGCCGTCCGGGTCGAGGGGGATGGCACCGGCCGTCCGATCGGCAGCGAGGGCGTCGATCTCGGTGAACCAGAGCCTCACGAGGCTCTCTGGGGTGGTCACGCCATCGGCGTCCCAGCCGACGAAGGCGGTGCTCCAGTCCTCGTGCTGACCGGTGGCGTCGTTGCCTGCGAGCTTCCCGACGAGATCCTTGTCACCAGAGATGTCGTCGTAGGTGGTCTGCAGCGTCGCCGGGTCGGTGCTCCGGCCGTGCGTGAGCGAGCCCGAGGTGCTGCTGTCGAACTCGAAGTAGAAGGCCAGGTCTGCCTCGATGTCACCCTGGGCTGGGTAGATCTCGCCGTTGTCGATGCGCTCGGTGAGGCCGTCGAGGTAGAGCTTCGTGTCGTCGATCAACAGCTGGCGGAGGACCTGGCCGCTGTAGCTCGCGTTGTCGAAGCCGTAGCCCTCGACCTGGGCAATGCCCGTGTCGTCGAGGGTGGCGGAGTCGTCGATGGGGGTCTCACCGACACACGCCAGAACAAAGAGCATCGCTGCCTCTCTTGATATTGATATTCGTTTTCAATTAGGGCACGGAACCTATCTCCGTGCGGCCCACCTCGCACGAAAAAAACAAGCAAGGCGCCCGCGTGACGACCTGCGTGTCACCGATAGGCGACACTTTGTGCTCCAAGTGCCTGAGATCCCGTGCACTCGGAGTCGGCACGGGCGGTGCAACAGCAGTGGGCAGCCCAACAACGACCCGGAGCCCACAGATGTCCCTTCTCATCGCAATCCTGTCCGCGAACGACGCCTCCGCCGCAGAGAGCTCACCCTACGTCTCGACCCGAGCCACCACAGCCGCATCCGCTGGTGGCGAGGGGCTGGCCTTCCTCGGCTCCGTCGGCTTCGGCGCCGAGTGGGACAACGGCCAGAGCCTGGGCATGCGCTTCATCGGCGTGCCGAATCCCCCTGACACCCTCTGGCTGAAGCCTGGCCCCTATGCCGCCGGGCCCGCCATCGACTGGCGCTGGTACATCCCGGTCACCGACCACTTCGACATGTACCCGGCTGCGTCCTTCGGAGTGCTCTATGCACCCGAGCGGGGCACGAACCGCAACCTCCTTCTGCCGGTGGCGGAGGGTGGCTTCGGCACCCGCTTCAAGCTGACTGGCGAGCAAGGCTCCGTGTGGTTCGCCCCCGAGTTCGACATCGTCCCGCTCGCCGCGGCCGCGGCGGTGAGCGCCAACTTCGGCATGACCTTCTGAGGCGCTCGGTTACCCGGGGTCGATGGACCTCCACTCCCTGCGCGAGGAGCTCGACGACCTCGACGCCCGGCTGATGGCAACCGCCGCCCGACGCATCGCCGTCGTGCGGCGGATCGGCGCCCTGAAGGCGGGCGAGGACCGGCCCGTCTTCGACCGCGGCCGCGAACAAGACGTCTACCTGCGGGCTCGAGCCACCGCCGAGACTGTCGGGCTCGACCCCAAGGTCGGCGAGGCGCTGCTCCAGACCCTCGTCGACGCCGGCCATGGCCTGCAGGAGGAGCTCCAACCAGAGAGCGACAGCCAGCACTTCTGCATCGTCGGCGGGGGCGGCCGCATGGGCTCGCGCATCCGCCGAGAGCTGGAGGGACGTGGCCACCGGGTGGACTCCGTCGAGCGCGGCGACCCCCTGTCCGACCTCGGCGAGGCGGACATCGTGATGCTCGCCGTGCCCATGTCCGCCGCCGCGGTGGTGGCTCGCGAGGTCGGCACCTTCATGCGCCCGGACGCCCTGCTCTGCGACATCAACTCGCTGAAGTCCGAGGTCTGCGCGGCGATGTCCGAGTCCTTCGCCGGCGAGGTGCTCGGGCTCCACCCGATGTTCGGCCCCTCGGTCCACACCTTCCGCCGCCAGAAGGTGGTCGTGTGTCGGGTCCGCACCGGCCCTCGGGCCCGCTGGCTGATCGCAGAGCTCGGCCGCCTCGGCATGGAGCGCATCGAAGCGGAGCCCACCGAGCACGACCGAATGATGGCGAACGTGCAGGTGCTGACTCACTTCTCGACGATCGTGATGGGCGATGCGCTGCGGCGCACGGGGGTCTCTGTGCGGCGCTCCCTGGCCTTCACATCGCCGATCTACAGGCTCGAGCTCGCCTTCGTCGGGCGGCTCTTCGCCCAGAACCCGGACCTCTACGCCGAGATCGAGATGTCGAACCCCCACGGCGACGAGGTCCGCGCCGGATTCCGGGAGGCCGCAGCCGAGCTGATGGAGATCCTGGCCCGCGGCGACCGCGAGGCCTTCCGAGCGCGCTTCTCCGAGATCGGCGAGCACTTCGAGGGCTTCGACGAGGAGGCCATGCGCCTCTCTGATCTGCTGATCGACACCCTGGCCGCCCGCCCCTGAACCCCTACGGCTCGTCTTTCTTCTTCCGAGGGATGCGAATGCGCCCCTCGTCCGCGAAGCCGAAGAGGTCGTCGGGCCCAGCTGCAGGGCCCGGCGGCGTCCTGCGGATGGGCGGCTTCGGCGGGGCCTCGGGCGCCGCCTCCGGTGTCTCCTCCGGGGGGGTCTCCACCGGCCGGCTCTTGGGACCCGTCGCGCTGGTCCGACGCATGCGAAAGCGACCGCCCTGGCCCCGGGTGCCGGTGCTCTTCCGCTCTTCGGCTTCCACCCGACCACGCTCTTCGACCGCCTCTTGCGCCTTCTTCTGGGCTTCCAGCCGATGCTGGATGGCCGGGTCGATGGCCGGCGCGGGCTCGCTCGGAGCAGGTTTCGCTGCGGCCGCTGGCTTAGGAGGCGGCTTGGGCGGCGCCTTTGGCACGCCGCTCGGTTTGAAGCTGCCTGCCCCCTCTCGCTTGCGATTGGGGTCACGCACCCGCGAGTGCGGCGCCGGACGCCGTCGCTCGGAGAGCTTCAGGGAGACCGGCCCGAGACCGGGACCCGGGTCCGAGCTTGCCTTTGGTTCGTAGGGATCCGGCAGCCCGAGTCGAGCGAAGAGCCTGCGCCTCCTGGCAGCTCCGGGAGCATCGTCGCGGCGCGCACCTACTCGCTCCAGCAGGCGCTCGCCGAGCAGCTTGCGGGGGGTGAGCGTTGCGAGGACGTCCTTGGCTTTGTCGTCTTCAGCCACCAGGGGAATCTACCGCGCGAGCCGCCACCAGCCGAACCATTGCGGGGAGCCCGGCATCAGCGGCCTTGCGATGGACGAAGACCGGGATCCACCACGCCGTGTCCGCCTGGGCGCGGTAGATCAACAGAACACGGTCCGCGTCCCAGGCCCTCACCTCCCAGCTGCCCGCCGACCGCCGCATCGGCGATGAGCCCTCGGGTTGCATCTCCCAGGTCATCACGTCGCCGTCGCGCCGAGCGTCCGTGACGTACCGCGTGACGACCCCCTTCGCCGTGAGCTCCATGCCCCAGCGCCACGTGCCCTCGCCGAGCTCGTCGGGACTCGCGAGCACGTAGGAGGCCGTGACGTAGGGCAGGAACTCCACGTAGGCCCCGAAGCCCTCGATGACGGCCCAGACCTCCGCGGACGAAGCCTCCACCAGGATCATGCTCGTGCCCTCCGAGGCGCCGCGAGCGCTCTCCTGGCGAAGGACGACCTCGCCCCGCTCCAGGGCCGCGCGCTCGGTCGACGTCGGCTCGGCGGAGGCGCTGGCGCCCAGGAGGAGAGCAAGCCAGCGCATCAGGCGACCACGACCTCGACGCCCGCATGCAGGCGCTCCGACAACGCTCGTCGCACGTCCTCTGCGCTGAGGGCCCGAATCTCGGCGGCGACCTGTTCGCGCGCGGCCACCGCGTCGAGGCCGTAGCGCTCCCAGTACGCCAGCTCCATGGCCCTGCTCTCCGAGCGCTGGCGGTACATGTCCATGCCGCCGAGGACCACCCTCTTGCTCCGCGCGAGCTCCTCGGCCGTCGGCCCGACCTCGCTGAGCTCGCCGATGACCTGGCGCAAGCCGCTCACGCCCTCGTCGACACGCCGCGGGTCCAGTCCCATCCCGGCACAGAACAGCCCGGTGTCGATGCCGTCGACCGAGTCGGCGTGGACCCCATAGGCGAGCCCGCGCCGATCGCGGAGCTCCAGGAAGAGCCGTCCCCCCTGACCCGCGAGGATCGACGCCGCCAGGTTCAGCGCCGCCGCATCGGGGGTGCCGAAGCACGCGCCGCGCCAGGCGAGCACGATCGCGGCCTGCTCCCGGTCCGACTCGATGTCTTCTGCCTCGTCCGCGCTCGGCCACACCGGAGCACAGCGATCCGGCAGCGCGGCAGGTCCACTCGCCAGCCCCCGCAACCCCTTGTTCAGCAGCCGCATCACCTCGGCCGGCTCTACCGTGCCGACCACCGCGAAGACGAGGTTCTCCCCCGAGACGAGCTCGCGATGCATGCGCCGGACGCTCGCGACGCCGAGGCGGGCGAGCCCCTCGAGCGAGCCCCCTTCTGGCAGGGCGTAGGGGTGGCCGCCGAAGAGAAGTCGGCACGCAGCGTGCCAGGCCAGGGTGCCCGGCTCGTCGACGACCAGCGCGGCGGCCTCGCGCAGCTCCGCCCGAGCCCGAACGACCTCGTCCCGGGGAAACGTCGGAGCCCGGAGCAGCCCACAGCACACCCGCGCGGCGTCATCGAAGCGCTCGGCGGGGAACTCGGTGCGGAGTCCGAAGCTGTTCATGCCGGCGACTCCACCGAGCGCACCGCCCCGAGCATCGAGGAACGCCGCCAGCTCCGCCACGTCGAGGTCCTCCAGGCCGACGCTGCGGGCCCAGAGCGAGGTGAGCCCGCAAGTCGTGGGGCCCTCGGCCAGCAGACCTCCGAGCCCGCAGACCCTGAGCGC
Organism: Myxococcota bacterium; assembly: GCA_036012755.1. Taxonomy (GTDB): domain Bacteria; phylum Myxococcota_A; class UBA796; order UBA796; family CAJQPC01; genus JAAESX01. The sequence continues at coordinate 68,978 of DASCPX010000127.1, forward strand.
CACGACCCCGGAGTGCTCCAGCGGCTCGATGAGCACGGTGGCCCCGCAGTCCAGGGTCTCGCGGAGAATGCTCGGAGGGCGCTTGGGTGGCGCAATGCGGGGGAAGGCGAGCGCCTGCCGGAAGCTGGCTGCGTCCAGCTCCCCCGATGGCACCAGGCCCCCAGCGACCATCGAGCCAGGCCGGATTCGCTCCGCGGCGACGCGCCGCAGGTCCCGGGTGGTGACGGCCTCGAGCTTCGCTTGTGCCCGGGTGTGGCCTTCCGGATCTCCGCTCCGCATCGTGTGCCAGGCCCGTGAGTGGGCGCGGCCATCGACGGTCTCCTGCACGAAGACGCGCCCGCTCAGGAGCTGGGTCCGGGAACGATGGAGGTTCCCGAAGCCCAGGTGTCGACCCCCGGCGACCTCGGCGAGGACCCTGGCCGCCTCGCGCAGACAGGCCTCCGTCTGTCCCCTGAGCGGCGAGAAGCCCACCAGGAAGGAGCCATCGTCGGGCTCCTGCTCGCTGGCGCACCAGGTCTCGGTGGCCAGGCTGGCGAGCTGCAGACGCTGGCCGAGCAGCGACCCCGGCGAGCCGGCCAGGATGCCCACCAGCAGGTCCAGGACCGGTGCGTCCGGGTGATCCCGCGGGACCCCTCGAAAGGCGAGCTCGATCATCGGCTCGTCGAAGCGGCCGAAGAGCAGGACCGTGCGCCGCCGCCGCTGCTCGGGCTCGACCGGACGAGGGGGCTTGTCGATCGCGGACACGGCCCCAGGGAACAGGCGCCCGGCGGTCTCCAGGACGTCCTCTTCCGAGACAGGCCCCGCCACGCTCAGGAGCATGTTCGCGGGGCGGTACCACCGGGCGTGGAAGGCCCGGGCGTCCGCAGAGCGCAGGCGCCTGAGCTCTGCCACCTTGCCGATGACCGGTCGCCCGTATGGATGGACCCTGAACAACGCAGCGCTGACCCCATCGGCCAGCGCCCGGGCGGCGTCGTCGTCGCCGCCGCGGATCTCGTCGAGGATCACCTCCCGCTCCAGCTCGAACTCGTCGTCGTCGAAGAGCGGCTCGACGGCCATGTCGGCGAGCACATCGATGGTCTCGGCCCAGGCGCTCGCAGGCACCGTCGCGTGGACCACCGTGTGATCGTGCCCGGTGTAGGCGTTGACATGCCCCCCGTGGCCCTCGATCTCCAGCGCGACCTCGCCGACGGAACGACGCGCGGTCCCCTTGAAGAGCATGTGCTCGACGAAGTGCGCAGCGCCACGCTCGTTGTCGCGCTCGTCCGCACTGCCCGCGTCGATCCACAAGTAGATCGCCGCGACCGGCGACGGGACGGTCTCGACGAGGACGCGCAAGCCGGAGGGGGTCTCGAGCACAGCCCGCCGCTATAACCAAGCGGATGAGCCGATACGGCGTCTACGTCCACCTCCCCTGGTGCGCTCGGCGCTGCCACTACTGCAGCTTCAACGTCCACGTCGACCCCAGTAGGGACGAGGAGGCCTACACCGAGGCGGTCCTGAGGCAGTGGGAGACGCTCCGTGAGCACTTCTCCGGGCCCCCCGAGACCCTCGCCTTCGGTGGGGGAACCCCGAGCCTCCATCCGCCGCGGCTCCTCGGGCGGCTGGTGGACGCCATCGCACCTGCCGGCGAGATCAGCCTGGAGGCCAACCCCGAGTCGATGAACACCGATGCGTGGCTGGCGCTCGGGATCACGCGGGTCTCGCTGGGGGTGCAGACCTTCGACCCGCGGCAGGTGCGCTTCCTGAACCGCCACCGCCCCGAACATGCACAGCGGGCGCTGGAGGCGGTCAAGCGCTTCCCGACCTGGTCGGTGGACCTCATCTTCGGGCTCCCCGACCAGGAACTCGGCGATCTCGACGTGGAGCTCGACAGGTTGCTGGCGCACGATCCACCGCACGCGAGCCTCTACGGCCTGACGGTGCACCCCGGGACCGCGTTCTCCGCCGCCGTCGCCCGGGGCCAGCTCCAGCCGGCCGGAGACGATCGCTACGTCGACCTCTATGAGCGAGCCGCAGAGCGCCTCGAGGACGCGGGGCTCGCTCGGTACGAGGTCTCCAACTTCGCTCGGGTGGGCCACCGCTCCGCGCACAACCTCCACTACTGGACGATGAGGCCCTACGCGGGGCTGGGGGCTGGAGCCCACGGTCTCCTCCCAGACGGCAGGCGCACGGTGGGCACGGCGGACCCACGGGCCTTCATCGCGGACCCGTTGGACATGCTCGTCGAGACGCCCACACCGGACCAGGTCGCCGTCGATCAGCTGCTGTCCTGCATTCGCCTCAGGGAAGGCACCTCGAGCGCAAACTTCGACGAGGCGGTCCTCGCCGAGCTCGCGGCGGCTGGACTGGTGGCTGTGGACTCCCACGTCCGGCTGGTCGGCCCCGGCTGGGCTCTCGCGGACGCCGTGACGAGGCGATTGGCGTCCGCAATAGTGGAGCCGTCTTGACCTGATCGTGCCTGCCCGCAATCATTCGGTCTTCGCGGAGAGTTCGACGAGCCGTGTCCGGCGACGACAAGCAAGAAAAGGCGGAGGACTTCTCGCTGAACCTCAGCGAGAACCTGCTCGCAGCAGCTGTGGAAGCCGTCGAGAAACGAATGGGCAAGGAAGGCGACGACGAAGACGGGGAGACCCTCGACGTCGAACTCACCGAGAGCGAGGGCGATGACGAAGTCGACATCGACATCGACATCGACGCGGAGGACTCCCTGGATCTGGAGGCCGCCGTGAGCGCGGCAGCCACGAGCGCAGAGACCTTCGAGGAAGAAGAGGACGAGGACGTCGAGGACGTCGAGGACGAGGACTCCGAGCACCTCGTCGACGCAGAGCGGCTCCAGATGCTCGCACAGCTGGAGAGCCTCGAGGCCGGAAGGGACAGCGCCGTCGCCGCCCTCGAGCACAAGGAAAAGGAGGTCGAGCACCTCCGCAGCGTCGCCGAGAAGCTGCAGGCCGAGATCGGCCGCGTCAAGGAGCTCAACCTCAAGATGAGCGTCCGCAGGAAGCGGATGAAGGAGGGCTACGAGCGCCAACGGATACGCCACGAGGACGCCCTGGCGACGGTCCGAAAGTGGGAGGAGCTGCTGGGAGCCGCCCGCGGGACCATTCGCGCCCAGGAGGACGAGCAGCATCGAACGCGCCTCAGGCATCAGCGCGAGATCGAGGAGACGAAGATCTTCGGAAACGAGGGCTTCTTCCGCGAGCTCCTGCCCGTGCTCGATCACATGGACCTCGCGCTGGCCCATGCCGACGACACGCCTCCTCAGAAGATGGTCGAGGGCGTGAACATGATCTACGCCCAACTGAAGGGCATGCTGCACCGAATGGGCCTCCAGAAGGTCGATCCGAAGCGCGGCGACCCCTTCGATCCGAAGGTGCACGAAGCGATGACGCACCTGGTGTGCGAGGATCTCGAGGCTGGAGCGGTCGTCGAGGCCCTCCAGACCGGGTTCCTCCTGCGGGACCGACTCATCCGCGCAGCCAGGGTCAGTGTGTCCAGCGGAACCGGTCTGGATGAAGAGCCGGTCGTACTTCAGAGCGAGGTCTCAGACACGGATGTCGAAGCCCACGCGAACGAGGAGTAGGGCCGGGCGATCTGGTAGTCTCCGGGGCGTTTCACATCGGGGAGAACATGTCCAAGGTCATCGGGATCGATCTCGGTACCACCAACTCCTGCGTCGCCATCATGGAGGACGGCGAGCCGCTCGTCATCCCGAACGAGGAGGGTTCCCGGACCACTCCATCGGTGGTGGCGTTCACCCGCGACGGTGAGCGGCTCGTGGGCCAGGTGGCCCGTCGCCAGGCGGTGACCAACCCGGAGCGCACCTTCTTCGCGGCGAAGCGCCTCATCGGACGACGCTTCGACGACGACAGCATCGCCCACTCATCCGGCCTGGTCCCCTACACCATCGTCGAGGCCGAAAACGGCGACGCCTGGGTGTCGACGGGTGACCAGAGCCTCTCCCCTCCCCAGATCTCCGCGATCGTGCTGGAGAAGATGAAGGCGACAGCGGAGGCCTACCTCGGAGAGCGCGTCGAGCGCGCCATCATCACCGTCCCCGCCTACTTCAACGACTCCCAGCGACAGGCCACCAAAGACGCCGGGCGAATCGCCGGCCTGGAGGTCGAGCGGATCATCAACGAGCCCACAGCCGCAGCGCTGGCCTACGGACTGGACAAGGACCAGGACCTGACCATCGCCGTCTTCGACCTCGGCGGGGGCACATTCGATATCTCGATCCTGCAGATCGAAGGAGGCGTCTTCGAGGTCAAGGCGACCAACGGCGACACCTTCCTCGGCGGCGAGGACTGGGACAACAACATCGTCGAGGCCCTGCTGGAGGCTTTCGAAGAGCGCAACGGCATCGACCTGTCAGAGGACGTCGTCGCCATGCAGCGCCTCAAGGAGGCAGCGGAGAAGGCCAAGTGCGAGCTGTCCTCGTCAGAGGACACAGACGTCAACCTCCCCTTCATCGCGACCGGCCCCAACGGCCCGGTCCACCTCATGTACAACCTCACGAGAGGGAAGCTGGAGGAGATCTGCGAGCAGCTCGTCGAGCGCCTCGACGCTCCGGTCAAGATGGCGATGCAGGACGCCAACTTCGACACCACCGACCTCGACGCCGTCGTGCTCGTCGGCGGTATGACGCGGATGCCTCGGGTCCGCAGCAAGGTCGAGGAGCTCCTCGGCAGGCCCCCAGAAGAGGGTGTCAACGCGGACGAAGTCGTCGCCGTCGGAGCGGCCATCCAGGCCTCCGTGCTCACGGGCGAGGTCAAGGACATCCTGCTCCTCGACGTCACCCCGCTCACGCTGGGCATCGAAGTCGCCGGCGGCCTGGTCGAGCCGATCATCGAGCGGAACACGACGATCCCATGCCGCAAGTCGAAGATCTTCACGACCGCCATGGACAACCAGGACCTCGTGCGTGTCCACGTCACCCAGGGCGAGCGCGACATGGCGGAGGACAACCGCTCCCTCGGTCGGATGGAGATGTTCGGCATCCCGCCTTCGCCCCGCGGGCTCCCCGAGATCGAGGTCAGCTTCGAGATCGACGCCAACGGCATCATGAGTGTGCGCGCCAAGGACCTCGGCACGGGACAAGCCCAGTCGATGCGCATCGTCAGCTCCTCGGGGCTGTCCGACACCGAGATCCAGAAGACGCTCTCGGAGGCGGACACCTACAGGGAGCAAGACGCCGAGCGGCGCGACATCGCGGAAGCGAAGAACACCCTCGACGGGCTCATCTACACGACCCGCAGATCCCTCGACGAGTACGGTGGCGGCCTCTCTGTCGAGGACCGGGACCACATCAAGGAGACCATCGCATACGCCGAGCAGTGCATAGACGCGAGCGACATCGAGGTCGTGCAGGACGCCCATGACCGCCTGGCTCTCGCGGCCCAGCGCCTCGCGGAGTCCATCTACGAGGCTGCCCACGAGGGCCTCGACGAGGAGCTCAGCGAATCCTTCGACGAATCCTGGGACGAGGACGAGGACGATCTGTTCGACGAGGACCTCGGCCTGTAGTCCCGAAATGGTCGGCCGTGCTCAGGGGTATTAGCTCCAGGACATGGCCAGATCCGACTACTACAACGTCCTCGGCGTCCGGAAGACCGCCGACCAGGACGAGCTGAAGCGGGCGTACCGCGCGCTCGCGATGAAATACCACCCGGACCGCAACCCCGACGACGTCGAGGCGGAGCGGCGCTTCCACCAGATCTCGGAAGCCTGGGAGGTGCTCGGCGATCCCCAGAAGCGGGCCCAGTACGACCGCTTGGGGCCGTTCTACAAACCCAACGGCCAGCCCCCGACACCCGACGAGCTGGGCGAGTACCTCTCCGACGCCATCGGCGGGATCTTCGGCCGAAGCAAGAACAACCAGCCTGGCGACGACCTTCGCTTCACGCTCGTCGTAGAGCTCGAAGAGGTGCTCACCGGCGTCGAGAAAGAGATCAACGTCCCCCGCCAGGCCACCTGCACCCGCTGCGGCGGAGTTGGAGCCGACCCGGACGGCGGGCGTCGGGACTGCGAGCCCTGCGAGGGCACGGGAAAGGCCACCGGACGCCGGCTGTTCCGCCAGAGCTGCGCCCGCTGCGATGGACGTGGCTGGGTGATCGTGAAGAAGTGCACGGCCTGTGCCGGGACCTGCCGCGCCGGCAGCGAGGAGCGCCTCAAGGTGAAGGTGCCAAGGGGAGTCGCGACCGGCCAGAAGCTGAAGGTGCGCGCGAAGGGCAACGATGGCCTCGGGGACGGCGCTCCGGGGGACCTCTACGTGATCGTGAACGTGGCCGATCATCCCCTCTTCGGTCGCCGCGGTCCCGATCTCACGTGCGAGCTCCCGATCACCTTCAACGAGGCTGCCCTCGGCGCCGAGGTCAGGGTGCCCACGATCGAGGGCACCACGACCATCCGCATCCCGCCGGGGACCTCCAGCGGGAAGATCCTGCGCCTGTCGGGCCAGGGACTCCCGCTGCCGAAGAAGAAGGAGGGGCGCGGGGACCTGCATCTGCAGGTCGTCGTGGAGATCCCCGCCGCCTTGTCGCCGGAGCAGAAGGCCGCTCTGGAGCGCTTCGCCGAGCTGACCGGCGCAGAGGCCCACCCTCGCCGCGCAGACTTCGACCGAGCCGTCGACTCGAGGGGTTAGGTCCCCATCATGACGCTGCTATTGCTGGTGTTGTTGTCCGCCCACGCAGGCCTCTTGAAGGGCCGCGACGCGCCCCCGCCGGACCCGGCCATCGTGCTCCAGGCGCGCACCCTGGCCCAGGACGACAGGGTCGAGGCCATCGCCATCCTGGAGGACTACCTGGCCCAGGGAGCCGACCCGGCCATCCTGCCCAACGTGGCACTGGAAGCTGGCGAGCAGCGTCGCCTCGCCGGGGATCCCAACGCCGCGCGCGAACACTTCGAGCGCATCGGTCGCACCTGGCCCAACACGCCCTCCCACGAAGGCGCCAGGCTCGGGCTCGCCCTGTTGGCCTACGAGACCGGCAAGGCCAGCGGAAACAGCGCGGCGACGCTGGAGCTGACCGCAGACAGCGCAGCCCCGGCCACGATGAACGCGGACCGCTACCGGCTGCGCGCGCTCGCTGCATCGAGCGAAGGCGCCGACCCCGCCCTCGTCGAGGACATGGTGTTCAGGGCGGTCGAGTATGCCCGAGACGACAAGGCGGTGCTGGGGCGGGTGAACCGGACGCTGGCTCACCTGCTGCCGGAGGACACACCGCAGATCGAGGGCGCAGACGATGCTGCCGATGTCGCCGCGCTGGACCGAGCCCGGGCGGCGCTCGACGCAGATGACTACGACCTGGCCATCGAGACAGCGGAGGCCGTGCTCGCGACCTTCCCAGACAGCGAGTTCGTGAAGGACGCGGAGTGGATAGAGAAGCGAGCGCGAGCGCGCGACCCCTACCAGCCGCTGAAGATCGGCGTCCTGTTGCCCTTGACCGGGACCTACGCCCCCCCAGGAAAGCAGGTCAAGCAGTCGCTCGAGCTCAGCGTGGGCCGTGGCGGAGGAGGCGTCGTCCTCATCTTCCGCGACACGGAGGGCGACGCCGAAAAGGCGGTCGAGGGCTTCGAGGACCTGGTCCTACGGGAGGGCTGCGCGGCGGTCATCGGCCCACTGCTGGCCGACACCAGCTTCCCTGTCGCCATCGAAGCGCAGGCCGCGGGGGTTCCGCTGATCACGATGACCCAGTCCCCCGGGGTCACGGAGACCGGCACCTGGATCTACCGCGGCATGGTCACGATCGAGCAACAGGTCGACTCCCTGCTCGACGAGGTCATGAGCGAGCAGGGCATGACCAGCTTCGCCATCCTCGCCCCCGACAGCGACTACGGGCGGCTGGCGCGGGACGAGTTCTTGAAGCAGGCGATGGAGCGAGGCGGGACCGTCCACGTCGTCCAGCTCTACGACCCCGCCGCGACGGACTTCCGCAAGGACGCCTCGGCGCTCGGAGCGAAGGACTACGAGGCCCGGAAGGGTGAGCTCTACCGCCTGCGGCGACAGGCCGAGGAGCGAGGCGAGGATCCTTCCAAGGTCGTGCTGCCACCGAAGATGGACTACGACGCCATCTTCGTCCCCGACAGCTACGGACGGGTGGCGCTGGTGGCCTCTGCGCTGGCCTACGAGGAGTTCCCGGTCGGGAACTTCCAGCCCAGACGCGGCATGGAGAACATCCCGCTGTTGGGCCTGTCCGGCTGGCACAACGATGAGCTCTTCACCCGCGGCGGCCTCTACGTGCAGAGCTCGGTCTTCGTCGACGCCTACACCCTGCGGGATCCGGCGCTCCAGGGTTTCCACCTCGAGTTCCGAGCGGACACGGGTCGCTCACCCAACGTGCTCGACGCCATCGCCTACGACACCGGCCGGCTCGTGAGCGTGGCGTCTCGAAGCCAGCCCGACAGTCGCGAGGCCTTCCGCAACACGCTCTCGGGCGCCGCGCTGTCAGCGCCGGTATCCGCCGGGGGCCGCTTCGACGCCAACCGGGAGATCGTGCGTGACCTCTACGTGCTGACGATCAAGCGGGACGCGGGCATCCGCCTGGTGCACCCGATCGAGGAGGAGGTCACTCCCCCAGGTTGATTCCCGGTAGAATGGCCCTGCAAATGCCCGACGAAGTAGGCGAATCCTCAGCCTTGAGTCCAGAGACCGCCGTCATCCGCGCGCTGACGCGGGCGACCGACCAACACGAAGTGGTCGCCGTGGGTCCCGGCGACGACGCCGCCGTCCTGCAGGATGGGACGGTGCTCTGCGTCGACGCCATGGTCGAGGGGGTCCACTGGGACGAGCGCTTCTCGGCCTCCGACGTTGGCTGGCGGCTCGTGATGGTGAACGCCTCCGATGTCGCTGCGATGGGGGCGACTCCGACCTGGGCCCTGCTCGCGATCAGCCTGCCTCGGGTCGAGAGGGCCTGGGTCGAGGGCTTCGGGGACGGCCTGCACGCTGCCCTGGAGGTGCTCGGAGTCCCCCTGCTCGGCGGGGACACGACTCGAGGCGCGACCCCCACCGTCTCGTTGTCCATGGGCGGCCGCCTCGTCGGGAAGCCCCTGCTGCGCAGCGCCGCCCGCCCCGGCGACCGCATCTGGGTCAGCGGGCGCCTGGGTGATGCCGCAGGGGGCTTTCACGACCTCACGGACAAGGCCGCGCTTCTGCGCCCCTCCCCTCCCCTCCACCTGGGCCCGGCGCTGGCCCGGCGCGGCGTCCGCTGCGCCATGGACATCAGCGACGGCCTCGTAGAGGACCTTGGCCGCCTCTGCACGGCCAGCGATGTGGGAGCCCACCTCGACGCCGCGGCCATTCCTCGCCGGACAGAGGTGCCCCTGGAGCTCGCCCTCGGCTTCGGCGACGACTACCAGCTGCTCGCCACGAGCGAGCTCGACCTCTCGGACGAGATGAGGTGCATCGGGGAGATCGTGGCGGAGCCCGGCATCCGCATGGACGGCGCGGACTGGCCGAAGCCGGCGTGGACGCACTTCGACCAAGCCGGAGCGGCGCGATGACGCTCTCCCTGGTTCTGCTGGTGATCCTCATCCTGCTGTCCGGTTTCTTCTCCGGAAGCGAGACCGCGCTCTTCAGCCTCCAAGCCATCGACAGGGAGCGCCTGAAGGAGGAAGGCGGAGCGGCGCTGACGGTGCTCCGACTGCTGGAGCACCCTCGCAGGACCCTCGCCTCGGTCCTCATGGGCAACGAGCTGGTCAACATCAGCCTGTCCATCGTCTGCGCCGGACTGGTCATGTCGGTCTTCCCGGAGCGGCCTTACCTGAACCTGCTGGTCGCGACCCCGTTGCTCATCATCTTCGGCGAGGTCACGCCCAAGACCCTCGCGCTGCGAAACAACCGGCGCTTCGCGATGTCCATCGCCCGACCCCTGGCGTTGTGGGCGCAGCTCATCACGCCGCTGCGCTGGCTGCTCCAGTCCCTGGCCAACCTGGCGATCCGGGTGCTCGGCGGGAGCCAGGCCAGGTCAGAGGACCGGATCGAGGAGGAGGAGGTCCAGCGCCTCATCGAAGAAGCCCACCAGGCCGGGCAGATCAACGCTCACGAGCACGAGCTCCTGCAGTCCGTGTTCGACTTCGGAGACATGTCCGTCGGGCGCCTCATGACCCCCGCTCCGGACATGGTGCGCTTCTCGGTCCACACCTCGTTCTCGCGCCTGGTCGAGCAGCTCGCGAAGCGCCGGTTCAGCCGCATCCCGATGTACGAGGGCACCCCCGACAACGTGGTCGGCATCCTGCTGGTGAAGGACCTGCTGGCCTACAAGGGCAAGACGCCGCCGTCGCCCAGCGAGCTCCGGAAGCACCTCAAGGGCGCCTGGTTCGTGCCCTCGAGCAAGCCGGCCGACGACATGCTCCGCGAGTTCCAGGGGCGCCGCGAGCACCTCGCGCTGGTCGTGGACGAGCACGGTGGCATCGACGGGCTCATCACCCTCGACGACCTCCTCGACGAGCTCGTCGGCCCCAACCTCGACGTCCACGACGATCCGGAGATCAGCGTCGTCCAGCCAGGTCAGTGGACCGTCGCCGGGGGCATGGACCTCGAGGATCTCGCCGAGCTCACCGGGGTCTCCCTGCAGCGTGAGGAGGTCCACACCGTCGGAGGTTTCGTCATGGCCGAGCTGGGCGAGGTCCCCCGCGAAGGCCAGGAGCTCGCGCTGGAGGGCATCCGCATCGTGGTGAAGCAGATGGACGGCCGCCGCATCGCCGAGGTCGAGCTCTGGCGTCTCGGCACCCAGGGACAAGAGCAGGCGGCGGGCAAGTGAGCATCGGCCTCGCCATCGGCATCGTCCTCTGCTGCCTGGTGTCGGAGGGCTTCTTCTCCGGCTCGGAGATCGCGGTGGTCAGCGCGGATCGACTCAAGCTGAAAGCCAAGACCGAGGAGGGCTCCCGGGGCGCCCGGACCGTGCTGGCCCTCCTGGAGCGCCCCGAGTTCCTCCTCGGGACCTGCCTGATGGGCACCAACCTCTCCACCGTCACGGCCTCTACCGCCGCCGCCGCCGCGCTGGTCACCGTATGGCCAGACGCCGGCCAGGTCGCGGCAGTCGCGCTGTTGTTCCCGCTCATCCTGCTCTTCGGCGAGCTCATCCCCAAGTCGCTGTTCCAGCACTACGCGGACCGCCTCGCGCCGCTGATCGGACCGCCCCTTCGCTTGTTCTCGATCCTGTTCTCGCCGGCCCTGTTCCTGATCGAGCGAGCCACGCGGCTCTTGTTCCAACTCACCGGCGGCGAGGGCGACATCCACCGCACCGCCAGCCGCGAGGACATCATCCTGCTCCTCGAAGCGAGCGACCAGGTGGCGATCGACGAGGAGGATCGTGAGCTCATCCAGCGTGTCTTCGAGTTCGGTGAGGCCCGCGTGGAAGAGGTCATGGTGCCGCTGATCGAGGTCCAGTCCGTCAGCGACGAGCTCACGGCGCGGGAGGCGATCGCGATGATGGTGGAGAGCGGACACTCCCGCATGCCGGTCTACGCCGAGCGGGTCGACAACGTCATCGGCATCGTCCACCACCACGACCTGCTCTACCTGGAGAACCTCGACATCCCCGTGGCCGAGATCGCCAGCGCGCCGGTCTTCGTGCCAGAGAGCAAGCGCATCGAGAGCCTCTTCCACGAGTTCCAGAGGGACCGCATAGGCATCGCGGTCCCGGTCGACGAGTACGGCGGAGCGGTCGGGCTGATCACGGTCGAGGACATCCTCGAAGAGATCGTGGGGGACATCGCGGACGAGCACGACGACGACGAGGCCCTCGTCGTGCAGCTACAGGACCGCGTCTGGCTCGCGAGCGCGCGCATCGAGGCGGACGCCCTCGAGGAGGCCACCGGCTTCGAGATCCCAGAGGGCGACTACGAGACCCTGGCGGGCTTCGTGCTGCGAAGGCTGGGCCGGGTGCCGGTGAAGGGAGCGCAGGTGCGTGAGGGTCTCTTCCGCCTGGTCGTCACCGAAGCCAGCGACCGGGCGGTCCTCGAGGTGCGGATAGAGCGCATCGGCGGATAGGAGCCCCAATGCGCGCCATCGTCCTCCAAGCTGACTGGGCCCCACGCGAGGGCTTCACCCCGAGCGCCGCGGAGCTCGCGGCGAGAAAGGCCACCGGCTCCGCCGTCTGGAGGAACCCGCGCTTTGTAGCCACGACGCTGGAGGACCCCACGCCGGGGCCGACCGAGGTCGTCGTCGAGGTGCGGGCCTGCGGGGTCTGCGGCTCCGACACCCACTGCTACGAGACCGACGACGAGGGCTACATCATCTTCTCCGGTCCGGTCTCGCTCCCGGTGGTGCCAGGGCACGAGTACACGGGTGAGATCGTCGCGGTGGGCTCGGAGGTCCGCGCGCTGCGCGTGGGGGACCTCGTCGCCGCTGAGGGCATGCTCAACTGCGGGGTCTGCGAGTCCTGCCGGGTGGGAAGACCCAACCAGTGCCCGCACCTCGAGATGGTCGGCTTCTCCGCGCCGGGCGCCTACGCCGGGTACATCGCTGTGCAGGAGCGCTTCTGCTGGAAGCTCGACGGCCTCGCCGAACACTACGGCGACGCCGAGGCCGCCTTGCAGATCGGCGCCCTCGTGGAGCCAATCGCCTGCTCGTACAACGGCATCTACGTCGCTGGGAGGGGGCTGCGCCCGGGAGACCACGTGGTCGTACACGGCGCGGGGCCGATCGGTCTCGGCGCGATCGCCCTCGCTCGGGCGGGCGGAGCGGCCAGCATCACAGCCTTCGACATCGCCCCGGAACGCGTGGCGCTGGCAAGGGCATGTGGCGCAGACACCGCCTGGGATCCGCGCGAGGTCGACACCGCCGAGGTGGTGCGAGAGGCCACGCGCGGCTGGGGCGCGGACATCCAGGTCGAGGCCGCGGGCGCCGCACTCCACACGATGCCGTCCATCGAGGACAGCTTCGCGCCTGGTGGCCAGATGATCTACCTCGGGCGCACCGGTGAACGAGCGCCCGTCATGCTGGATGTCCTGGTCACCGGGGCTGCCTCGATCACGGGCTCGCGCGGCCACGTGGGCGGGGGCTGCTTCCCGCGGGTGATTCGACTGCTCGAGCGCGGGCTCCTCGTCGCCGATCCCATGATCACCAGTCGCGTACCCTTCTCGGACTTCATGGAGGCGCTGCGGCGGTCCTGCCTGCGCACGGACGGCAAGATCATGCTCGTCTACTGACTACCCGGTCGCTTTTTCCCAATCAGGGGTAATGCGCGGGCGTGGAGGGTCCGTTGTCTAGAGCAGACGGAGGACTCGATGTTCACGCTATCCGCCCACCGGCTCGGCCCGGAGGCCCCCATCCCCGATGAACTCCCCGAGTCCTCGCTCGAGTTCATCGACGGCGTGGACCACGGCATGGAGCTGCCCAGGTGCGTGCTGAGCGACCACGTCAACCTCCATGGGTGGCGCGAACACCGCGACGCCCTCGCGGGCCCCGCCTTCGATCCTGTCCACCTCTACCTCCGCAGCACAATCCCGACCGGGGCGATTCGCGGCGAGGAGGAGTGCGTCGCCGCCATCATCAAGGCGCGGCACGACCTCGCCTTCTGGAGCCCGATGGTCGGACATGGCCTCGGCGGCAGCTTCAGCGGCCACATGCGGGACCTCTACGACGACATCGATCTGCTCGAGCGCTTCCCGCCTCGGCGCCCCATCCTGCGGGCCCACTGGGAGCAAGCTCGCGCTACCCTGATCGACGCCCTTCCCGCCGCGCACAAGGCCGCCTGAGATCAGTCTCCAGGGGGGGGCACGCGTTGACGCCCGAAGCCGTCGCGTGGTACCTCTCCCTGAGTTTCCAGTATCCGAGGAAGGCGTTGGGAAAGGCGATCGGAATCGATCTGGGCACGACGAACTCGTGCGCCGCCATCTTCGAAAACGGCAAACCTCGCCTCATCACCTACAAGGGCGGCGAGTCGACCATTCCATCGGTCTTCGCGATCGATGACGACGGCAACCGCCTCGTCGGCCACGAGGCCAAGAAGCAGGCGCAGCTCAACCCGCAGAACACCGTCGCTGCCAGCAAGCGCCTCATTGGCCGGAACTTCCACAGCAAGACCATCGACAAGGTCCGTCAAGTCTTCACCTACGAACTGGTCGAGGGCGAGAGCTCCGACATCCTCGTCAAGGTCAAGGACCAGGTCTTCACGCTGGAGCAGATCAGCGCTGCGATCCTGGCCCGGATCAAGGAGGTCGCCGAGGAGGCCCTGGGCGAGGAGGTCGACCAGGCGGTGATCACGGTCCCTGCCTACTTCAACGACCGCCAGCGCCAGGCTGTCCGCTCGGCGGGCGCGCTGGCCAACCTCAAGGTGCTGCGAGTCCTCAACGAGCCGACCGCGGCTGCGCTGGCGTACGGCCTCGGCCGGAACCTGAGCGCCAGGGTGGCCGTCTACGACCTCGGCGGCGGCACCTTCGACATCTCCATCATCGACATCAAGGACCGCATCTTCGAGGTCGTCGCCACCGGCGGTGACACCTTCCTCGGCGGCGTGGACTTCGATGACAAGGTCATGCAGATGATCCTCCAGGAGTTCCTGGAGGGGCATGGTGTGGACCTCTCCTGGGACCGCGTGGCCATCCAGCGCATCCGGGACGCGGCCGAAGAAGCCAAGATCCGGCTGTCGTCGGTCCAGACGACACGAATCCACGTGCCCTACATCGCCAATGGCGAGCAAGGCCCGCTCGACGTCGACATGAGCCTGCCTCGGGAGCGCTTGGAGGAGCTGACCCGCGACCTCGTCGAGCGAACGATCCAGACCTGTCAGCGCATCTTCCGCGAGGCCGAGTGCACGGCGACCGACATCGACGAGATGCTCCTGGTCGGCGGCCAGAGCCGCATGCCCCTGGTCCAGTCGAGCGTCTCGGCCTTCATGGCCCAGCCACCGAGCAAGGGCGTGAACCCCGACGAGGCGGTCGCCATCGGCGCCGCGATGATGGCGCACAGCCTGGCGGGCCAGTCGGATGATGGGCTCACCCTGCTCGACGTCCTGCCGATGCCGATCGGCATCAACAAGGTCGACGGCACGATGCACGTGCTGTTCAAGAAGAACCAGCCGCTACCGGACTACAAGACCCGCACGCTCACGACGAGCAAAGACAGCCAGCGCTCGATCATGCTGCGGCTCTACCAGGGCGAGTCCAAGTTCGTAGAGGACAACGAGCTCCTGGGCACCTTCGTGTTCTCGGGCATCCGGCCCGCACCGCGGGGCAAGGTCCAGATCGAGGTCACCTTCCACATCGACAGCGAGGGCATCCTCGGCCTGACCGCTCGGGACAAGGCGACCGGCCAGACCGTCGAGTCCCACTTGAAGCTCGGAAAGAGCGACGGCAAGAAGAAGCGCAGGAGGAAGCGCAGGAAGAAGAAGAAGGCCCCCGTGGCCGCCGCTGCGCCGATGCCGCTGACGATGCCCAAGTCGAACCTCGCGGCGGAGATCGAGGGCAAGGGCCCCGACCGCCCGGACAGGAAAGAGCCGGATTCCACCGCTCCGCTCCCCGACAAGCGCACGCCGGAGATCATCAGACCCAAGAAGGTCCTCCCGGCCCGGCTCGATCGGAGCCCGCCCCAGGATCTGGGCTTCTGGGCATGGCTGAAGAGGCTGTTTGGCTTCGAGTGAGCCTGGCGCCGTCCTCTCGGACGGCATCGTCATCGTCCTCGTACACCCACTCCATCCCGGCAACGTCGGTGCCGTCGCGCGGGCGATGGCCAACCTCGGCCTGTCCCGCCTCGTCCTCGTCGATCCGCCATGCTTCGACATGGAGAGGGCTCGCTGGATGTCCTCTGGTGGCCGCGACATCTTGGAGTCCGCTCGCTTCGTCTCCACGGTCGAGGAGGCGGTCGAGGGCTGCACGTGGGCGGTCGGCGCCACCTCTCGCAAGCGCCGCTGGCAGTGGCCCGTGCTGACCCCCAGGACACTCGCGAGCGCTGCCTTCGAGCGCGACGGGCCCCTAGCTCTGCTCTTCGGACGCGAGGACCACGGCCTGGACAACGAGTCACTGACCTGGTGCCAGGCGGCCCTGCGCATCCCGACCTCGGGCGAGCCCAGCCTGAACCTGGCCCAGGCCGTGCTGATGACCTGCTCCGCCCTCTTCAACGCTGCCGTGGACCGGGGTCTCGAGCCAGAGGACAGCGTCGTGCGACAAGGGAGACGCTCGGGAGGCGGGCCGCTCTCTTCCGTGCCCCTGCCACCGCAGCCCAAGGGGGATCTGCGGGTGCAGCGGCATGTCGTCGACACCGCCGTCGAGCTCCTCTCGGAGACGCCCTATCTGCTCGGGCGCAACCCAGAGCAGGTCACCATCACGCTCGGTCAGCTGCTCGGGCGCGTGGAGCCCACCAAGGTCGAGCTCGAGATCCTGCTGGGGATGCTCAAGAAGACCCGGTGGGCGCTGTCCTCAGTCGCGACGGCGGAGGGCGAGGAACCCGAGTAGGGCCAGGCCCAGGGCCGGGGCGACAGGCACGCCACAGCCGTTTCGAGGCTCGGCGGGCTGATCCCAGTCGGTACCACCAGGGTCGTCGGTGCCCGGATCAGTGCCTGGGTCCGTGCCTCCGTCCTCGCAGGTGCCGGGGTCGGTGGCCCAGCCCAGCCCACAGTTCGGGAAGCGATCCTCTAGCTGGCGGTCGTACTCGATGTACCGGATCTGCGTGGTGCTGTAGAGCCCGCTGGCGTAGAACACGAGGTCCTGGTCGACCGCCTCGGGCCCGTAGCGCATGTGGATGCGGGAGAAGTACGCGTCCCACGCTTCACCCTCCCAGCCGAGCGCCTGGACGTCCTCGTCGGCGAGGGGGTCGTCGGCGCAGGGGTCACAGCCGCTCGCTGTCCAGCCGTACTCCAGCGCCCAGCCCGGACGCTCGGCGGTGGCCAGCGCGTTCTTGAAGCGGTCGTCGACGAAGGCGCCGAGGCTGTCCCACTCGCCGAGATCGACCATGCAGCCGGTCTCCACCTCGACCTCCGGGTAGTTCGAGATGTGGGTCTGGCCGGAGTCCGACAGCATGTAGAGGATCAGGTCCTGCTCGCCGCCGGAGTTGAGCGTGCCGAGACGAATCGGGAGGCTGAAGACGTCGCTGTCGTAGCCGAACTGGAGCGGAGAGAGGTAGCTGGCTCCCTCGGGCACGTTCGCCAGGTTCACCTTGGCCGCGAAGAACTTCGAGCCCGAGGCGAGGTACTCGCCCAGCAGGTCCTCCGCTTCGGTGCCGACCCCGTAGCCGTTGTCGTTGAGCCAGGTGATGAGCGCCGCGCTCTCCTCTGCGGAGAGGATGACGATGTCGTACTCGCCGACCGAGAACTCGGCCTCGACCGTGACGCTGTCGTCAGCGTTGCCGCCACCTCCACCCTCGGAGGTCAATCCGCTGTCCATGGCCTCGGCGTCGTACTCCCACTGGAAGTCCTCGCACTCGTAGCGCACCAGCCGCGGAGCCGAGTAGGCGTCCACCCTGGTGACGACATCGGGCTCGACCACCGCGACGTCTTCTGCGCCAAGGACCTCCGGAACAGGCACCACGATGGCGAACTCCGAGGCGTCTCCCTCGAAGTCGTTGACCAGGGTCAGCGTCGTACGCGTACCCTGCCGGGCCACGGCGATCTGGCTCGCGTTGTTGTAGAGATCCGCGCCGACCTGGCCCACATAGGTGCCACAGAAGGCCTGCGCGTCGTTCGCTCCGAGGAGCGAAAGGGTGAGCAGCATGATGGACTCCTCACGCCCTGCGAACGCGAGGGTAGCGGCAACGCGCACGCCGAGCAAGCGGTATGCTCATGGCGTGCTGACGTCGGTCCTGTTGGCCTGTGGGAATGACGAGCCGCCAGCCCAGGCCAGGCCGGACATCCTCGTGGTCGTGATGGACACGGTACGAGCAGACCACCTCGGGGCATACGGCAGCGACAACGCGACCCCGATCTTCGACGCCTTCGCACAGAGCGCGGTCGTCTTCGAGGACGTCACGGGCTCCAGCTGGACCTGGCCGTCGCACGCATCCCTGTTCACGGGGGAGCCGCCGTGGGTCCACGGCGCCCACTTCACCGACGCAGAGGGGATCGACCTCGCGGAGGGCTGGCTCCACGTGAGCCCGATGCGAGCGGACCTCCCCACCCTCGCCGAGCGCCTGACCGCGGCGGGCTACCGCACCGTGGCGCTCTCCGGGAACAAGCTGCTCAGCCCGGAGTTCGGCCTCACGCGAGGCTTCGAGACGGTCGAGGTCTTCTACAACCGCGATGACAAGGTGCTCCAGCGCGCCAACGCAGTCCTCGGCGAGGAGGACCCCCGACCCCTGTTGTTGTTCGTGAACCTCTACGCCGCGCACGCACCCTGGGAGGCCCGCCAGGACACCCAGTACCTGCGCGAGGAGTTGGCCGGAGCCGAGTGGGCCCACCCCTGGGTCGTCCAAGACATGGCGATCGCTCCTCACATGGGCCGCGGAGGCAGCGGTGGCGACCTCGCGGAGATGTGGCTGAACGGCGAGCTGGAGATCCCTCCGGAGGGCTGGGACCTCGTCAACCAGCTCTACGACGGCGAGGTCCGGCACGTCGACCGCGAGCTCGGCGCCCTCCTGGGCAGCTGGGCGGGCACGGGCCACACGGGCGTCGTCGCCGTGACGAGCGACCACGGCGAGTACCTCTCCGAGCGAGACATGATCCTCCACTGCCGGACGCTCTACCCGGAGGTCACGCGAGTCCCCCTGGCGCTCCGAGCTCAGCCGGAGCTGCCCGCGGCGCTGCGGGTCTCCATGCCCGTGAACCTGCGCGAGCTGCACGACGCCCTGTTGTTGCTCGCCGGAGTGGAAGACCGGAGCCGGCTCATCGCGAGCGTCCACGGTGAGGCCCGACCCGAGCCGATCACAGCGCGCGCCTGGAGGGACCGCACCTGGGCCGAGCACATCGGCGGCGTCTACGCGCAGGGCTACAGGCTCTTCCGGGACCAGGACGACGTCCTGATCCTGGCCGATGACGGCACCGCCGAGCTCTACGACCTGGGCTCCGATCCGGGCATGGGCGCCGACCTCGCGGCGGAGCTTCCCCATCGCGTGACGCGCCTGGCGACAGAAGCAACGGGCGCTTTCCCGGAGAGCGAGACGGGCCTGCTCCAGGTCGACGAAGCGACCAGGAAGCAGCTGCAACAGATGGGCTACCTCTCGGAGGAGTAGGTCAGCCGACCCAGCCGTCGAAGGTTGCCTGGGCGGTGAGCAGCTCGCGGTCGATCGCCTCCGTGTCGCAGTCCTCGAAGGCGGGGAGCAGCAGCTGGCGGAGCTCGGCGTTGCCCCCGGCGAGTTGGCGACTCATGCCCGCGATGAGGACGCGCCGGAAGATGTCGCCGGCGTCACCGACATCTCGCATCAGGGAGTCGAAGCGGTCCCGGGACAGCACGAGCACCCGGGCCTCGCCCTCGGCCACGCAGGAAGCGCTCCTGAGCCCGCCGCCAGCGAGCGTCATGTGACCGAGCATCGCGGGCGCACGGATCCGCGCCAGGTGGCGCTCGGCGCCCGAGAGATCGGACTTCTTCACCGCGATGCAGCCCTCACCAGGACCCACATCTCGCCGCCTTCATCGCCCTCTGAGCAGAGGGCCTCGCCAGGGGCGAAGCCGCGTCCGGGCAGCGCGTCGAGGATCTCGGCGAGGTGACTTGCACCCCCGGAGTCCACGCCTCGCTGGTCAAGCAGGGCCCGAGCCGTCTCGATCATCGAATGGACTCCAGGATTGCGGCCTTCAGATCCTCCGGATCCTCGGCGTGCTCCTCCCACATGGACCGGAGGTTCGCGTTGGTGCGACGGATGCGCTCCGCCAGCACGCGCACGGTGTGGGCCTGCATCGCGGCGAGCACCCGAGTGCCGCGAGCGTTGGTGAGGAGCTGCTGCGTGATGACCAGGACCTTCGTGGGCTCGACCGCGAGGACCTTGACCGTGTGGAGCGCGCCAGTGTCGAAGAAGGCTGCCTCTCCCGCGACCTCACCGACACCGTCCGCCCCACCTCGCGAGTCTCGGTGGCACCGACGACGTGGACCGACAGGCTGCCGCGCACCACGAGGAGTCCCGAGAAGGCCCAGCTACCAGGCTCGAAGACGATCGCCCCGGCGCTGTACTCGCGCCCGTAGCCGTGCTCGATGAGGCGTTCGAGGTCTTCGACGGGCACGCCCTGCATGGGCTCGAGGGTCTGGAGTTCGGCGACGGTGACCACGGCCCGATCCTACATGTCGTCTTCGGCGAGGACGACCAGGCCGTCTCCGCGGTTCAACGTGACCGGCGTGTCCTTGAACGGAATGAGCTTCACTCCGAAGTTCTCGCTGGCTTCCGACTCCAACTCGGCGAGCTTGTACCCGAGGCAGATCTCCGTGTCGCGCTTGCGGACAAGCGCCATCAGATCCCCGAAGTTCACCGTGACCGGGAACTCGTCGAAGTAGAGCCAGGCAGGCTTCACGTAGATCTCCGAGCCGTCTTCCTGGAACAGATCGTCGTAGACGTCCTGGATGTCCGGCTCCTCGGAGATCTGGGCGAACATCATCGAGACCATGCGGTTGCTGATGATGAAGTCGTTGACCCCAGCGCGGCTGATGAGCTCCTGGTTCGCCGAGTCCAGGACCTCGGTGATGAGGTTCGTGGTGACGTCGCGGCCCGCGCTCCTGGCCGCGCGCTGGAGCTTGCGGAGGTGGAGCAGCACGATGATGGTCTCGGAGTCGACCCGCTCGGCGTCGATGTCGTCCATCGACTGCTTGAGGATGATGACGGTGTCGTAGGCGAAGGGGTCGACGCTGGCGAGATCCTCGCTGGCCATCGGGTCCAGTCGCAGCAACTTCGTGCCGACGTTGTCCAACTCGCCGTTGAGATCGTCCAGCGCCTTGGTGACGTGCTCTGGAGGGTCCTTCAGCATGACGTGGACCTCTGAGCCCTCCAGCACGTAGTCGCTGTACTCGGAGATCAGGATGGAGACCTTGGGCGACCAGCCGAGGATCAGCATGCGCTCCTTGCCCGGCTCGATGCGCACGTCCTTTCCGACGAGGTCCTTCGGCGAGTAGACCGGGTCCTTCTGGAAGTCGATCGTGGAGTCGTCGTCCGCCACGATCAGGATCTCGTCGCTGTCGTTCATCTGGTAGTCGGGATCGGTCCGCATCTCGATGGTGCCGTCAGAGGTCCGGATGCCGAGCGGGACGCCGTCAGGGAAGTGGAACTGGAGCGCGCCGAAGGTGATCCCGCCCCACGCCGCGTTGTGGAAGTACATCTCGCAACCCTCGAAGGAGAGAAGCTCGGCGTAGACGACGGACAGGCCGCTGGTCCGCGAGGTCTGGACCATGATCTTGGCGAGGATCTCCTGTGCGTCGATGACGCTGATGCGATCCGGGGCGAGGTCCTGGACGACCCGGCGGTTCCGCGGGTCGAAGACCTCTGCGACGATGACGATCTCGCTGTCCTCGCCCACGTGGGCGATGAGGGCCAGGACCGTCTTGATGACCTTCGCGTCGCTGGAGAGCTTCTCCTCGGCGGTCGCGGCCTCACCGCAGGTCGCCAGCACGATGGCGCTCTTGGCGCGCTCGGCGTTGACCTTGCCGAGGTTCAAAAGCGACGCTGTGGGGCCGGAGCGGGTCACCAGGCGCAGGTTCCGCCGGTCGGTCCAGACGTTCCGGAGGTACTCGTCCATCTCCTCCTTCTCCTCCTCCGAGAGCACGACGGCGACCGGGTCGTCGTCGCTCTCCTGGGCCTCGACCAGCTCGCGGAGGATCTCGGGGACGCGCGGGCCCCAGCCGACGATGAGCGTGTGGTCGCTCTCGAGGACCCGGGAGTGTCCCTTCTTCAGCTGGTCGATGGCCTGGTCGAGCGCGGTCGTGAGGAAGGCGATGAGCGCGGAGAAGATGACCACACCGGTCATGCCGGAGATGATCGCGGTGACCTTGTAGGCGCCGAAGGTGGTGTTGTCCTGGGCCATGTTGCCGGGGTCGGTCAGCTGGAGCCAGGTGAACCACACGCCCTGGGCCAGCTCGTGGGCCGTGTCGTTGAAGGCGCCGTCGAGGCCCCAGAGGGCAAGGCGCAGCACGACGATGACCAGGAACGAGACGATGAAGGCGACCGTCAGGGCGATGAAGAGCGCGCGGCTCCCCTTCGCCAGGAAGGTGTCGACCTGGTAGCGGAGCTTCTCGCCCAAGGTGGCTTCGATGGACATTGCTTCTCCTCCGGGCGAGGGCGTATCACCGGAACGAGGCAGCGTACGTACCCAGCGCCCGCTCAGAGCTCAGCGCAGGACTCCGGCTCCCGAGCGCAGCGCTTCATCGAGCCCTGGCAGGACTTCAGGTTCCTGGGCGAAGGCTGGAGATCCCCCGGGGGATCCTCGCAGCTGCCCTCTCCGAGCCGGTGCAGGGCCACGCCAGCCCAGAACCCGAGCGTGTCCCCGGCGCTGCTGTCCAGAGCCAGCAGCCGGCCGATGTCCTCTGGCGGCGGGCCCTCGGCGAGCCACCGCTCGGCGGCGTGCCCAGAGCAGTCCGAGGCGTAGAAGCCCGCGCTGGAGCACAGCTCGATCTGCTGGAACAGGTCGTCTGACGGGCAGAGGTCCAACATGCCGAAGCGACAGGCAGGGCCGCTGCAGAGTGCCAGCAGATGCTCTATGCCCGCGTCGCAGTGGTCCTCTGCCGCGGCGACCACGCAGGCATCCCGCCAGCGCCCGGCCAGCTCGCAGGTCCGCTCGGCGGCGCCCATGTCCCCTGCGCTCTCCGCCTGGGAGAAGGCACAGTAGGCGAAGGTCTCCGCGTCGTAGGCGTAGTCCGCGCACTCCGGAAGGGCGGCGACGGCCGTGGGGTCCGCCGCGGTGACCTCCGGGGTCGACTCCGTGCCACCTGCACAGCCGAGCCCGAGCACCATCAGCGTCATCTGTTCAGGTGCGCCGCGTCGATGCGCTGGATGCACATCCGCCGCGCGTGGCGGTCCAGGACCTCGCAGATCTCCATCCCTCGCTCCCTGGCGATGGCCTGTCCGTGCTCCCGCATCCACCCGTCGACGGCAGCTCCACGGACCACGGGGTCCTCGATTCCAGCGGTGAGCTCCAGCAACCTCGCTGAGTCCTCTGCGCCCAGGCGCGCGATCTCCCCGGCCCGGCAGGCGTCCCGCTCCAGCTCCTGCAGCTCCGAGCAGTCGGGCTGCTCCTCTGGGCCGCAAGCGAGTGTCAGGAGCAGTGAGAACACGCCGGAGACGATACCGCGGTGGTCGGACACAGGCCTGGATGCGCCCTGGGGGGCTTGCGGTGCCGCCCCGACCGGTGTGGGACTGTGCCCATGAGTCACCTCGTCAGCTGTTGTTGTTGTCCCACCTCGGCCGAGGTGCGTTGACGACTGCTGACTGACGCAGACGACACGCCAACCACAGCTCTGCCGCCCCGGAACCGAGGACGCCCTCGAGGTCCTCGACTGGGCCACGCGCCGCTTCGCCGGTCGCCTGGTGCTCAGCACGTCCCTGGGACCTCAGAGCATCGTCGTGCTCGACCTGCTCACCCGCCTCGGGCGCGAGGTCGACACGGTCATGCTCGACACGGGCCTGCTGTTCAACGAGACCTACGCGCTGCGGCAGGAAGTCCAGGAGCGCTTCGGCGGCGAGGTGAAGCGCGCGACCGGCTGGTCGTTGAGGGAGCAGGAGGCCTCGATGGGCCCGCGGCTGTGGGAGCGCGACCCCGATCGCTGCTGCGCCCTCCGCAAGGTCGCTCCGCTGCGAGAGCTGCTCGGCGGCTACGAGGCCTGGATCTCCGGCATCCGCCGCGACCAGTCACCCGCCCGCGCCAACGCAGAGGTCGTCGAGTGGGACGAGAGCTTCGGCCTCGTGAAGATCAACCCGCTGGTGGCCTGGACTCGCGACGAGGTCCAGGCCTACATCCGGCTCCAGGGCCTCCCGGTGAACCCCCTGCTGTCCCAGGGCTTCGGCAGCGTCGGCTGCTGGCCCTGCACCCACCCGAGCGCCGACGAGCGCGGCGGACGTTGGGTCGGCCGCGCCAAGACCGAGTGCGGCATCCATCTCTGCCCGAAGGAGACCACGTGAACCGCTCCCACATCGGAACCCAGCGCCGCATCGCCGGGACGGTCGAGGCCGTCCGCGCCGAGCTCGACACCTTCGAGACCGAGATCGCAGCGATCTCGCCAGAGGGACCCCTCCTGGTAGCGATGAAGCTCGACCTGGCGCACGTGCTGGTGGTCGGCGGCGGCGCGGTCGCCACCCAGCGGGCCCGCTCACTCCTGTACGCCGGCGCCCAGGTGCGGGTGGTCGCTCCGCGGGTGTCGCCAGAGCTTCGCAGGCGCATCGCCTGGGGGGAGATCGCGTGGTCACAGAGGCGCTTCGAGGACAACGATCTCGACCACATGCAGCTGGTGATGGTGGCCATCGACGACAGGGACGAGAGCCGTCGCGTAGCCTCGGCGGCCCGGTCGAGGTGCATCGCGGTGAACGTGGCGGATGTGCCCACGTTGTGCGACTTCTACATGCCGGCGAGCCACCGGGAGGGCCCGGTGCAGGTCGCCGTCTCGACCGGCGGAGTAGGCCCGGCGATCGCCGCGCGGGTCCGCGACCTGGTCGCGGCGGCCTTGCCCCCGGAGCTGGCGGAGGCCACACGGCGATTCGGCCAACTACGCAAGATCGTTCGCGAGCTCGAGCCATCACGAACCCGTCGCATGGAGCTCCTGGCGAGGATCGGGCGCAAGACGCCCTGGAGCGAGCTGGCCTGCCTGGAGAGCCGGAGCTCACTCGGAGCGGACGAGGCGCCTGCGGCGGCAGACCAGGAGCACCGCGAGGCCAGCGGCTGACAGCGCGCCACCCGCGGCGGAGTGACAGCCGCAAGCCACGTCGAAGCGCGGCGCGTCGTCGTCAGCATCGCCGAGGAGCTCCGGGAGCACCAGGCAGTCGCCGCCGTAGGTGGCCTGGACCTCGTGAAAGGGATCGAGGACACGCACGACCGGACAGCTCTGCTCCTTCATCCAGTGCACGTACCAGGTCAGGACGACCTCGCCGCCGAACTCCGGCATCCCGACCCAGGTCTCGATCTGCTCCCTCTCCACACCCTCGATCAGCCAGCCGTTTCCTGGCGCCTCGGGAGACTCGAGTGTGACCGTGACGATGTGCCAGGCCGGCTCACCCTCCTCGGCGCAGAGGTCCGGGTTGAAGTTGGTCGGGCTGATGTCGGTGTTCGTCCAGACGAGGTCACTTGCGAGCTCGCCGACCTCTGCGAACTGGAAGACGGTGAAGAGCTCTGTGCCGACGATGTCCGCGCCGTCGTAGACGACGAGGTCGTAGTCGTCGTCGTAGATCTCCTCGGGGATCTGGAAGCCGAGCCAGCCCACGGGGTGATCTGTCGCCGGGAGCCGCTCGCTCATCTGGTAGATCCGCTCCGGGTCCTCGACCAGGACCAGCTCGGCGTCAGGGCTGGACAGGCCCGTCCGGATGCGCACCCAGGAGGTCTTGCGCAGCTCGCCACCAAGGGGGATGAGGTCCTCGACGATGGGGGCCTCGCAGGCGGCCTGGGCGAGGGAGATCAGGGTCCACACACCAGCAGGATAGAGCCCCGGAGTGCAGGGCGTTCACGAGTTCCGGCTCCAGCTGCCGCGTCACGCCTTCGGTCCGGACCAGTACGCCCGACCGGGAGAGATCTGGCGGCTGTTCCAGGAGGCGGCGGTGCGGGCCTCGACCGAGTGCGGGTGGCCGCCCCAGCGCTACGCCGCGACCGAGACGGCCTTCGTCGTGACGGCCATGACCACCCGCCACGAGGGACGGATCCGATACGGCGACGATCTGCTCGTCGTCACCTGGCTCCGCGACTTCCGGCGCCGCATCCTCACGAAGCGGGAGATCCGCCTCTACCGGGGCGACGAGCTGGCCGCCGAGACGACCCAGCAGTGGGCTCATGTCGCGAAGACACCCTCTGGGATGGCGCCAGCGCCGGCGACGGACGCGCTCATCGACGCCTTCCATGCTCGGGACGATCTCGGGCCGGTCGTCGACCTGCCGGCCCTGGAGACGCGCGAGGAGCACGAGCCCCACACCTTCTCCTTCCAGTGCTGGCGGACCTGGATGGACCCCCTCGGCCACGCCAACCACCCCGCGTACCTCGACTGGTGCGACGAGGCGGTCGCTCGCATGGCCCTGGCCAGGGGCGCATCAGAGGTCATCGCTTATGCGGAGCGCGTGCACTGGAAGGGCGCGGTGGTGGCGGGCGAGCAGGTGCACATAGAGACGACACCGGTGGGCAAGACCCGGTGCGGGGCATCGGTGCTGCGTCACGTCATCCGCACCGACGCCGAGCTCAAGGCCCGCGCTACGACGATTCGGCGCTTCTTGCACGACGGCTGAGAGTCGCCAGCCCGACGCCGAGGAGGATCAGCAGGCCGCCCGAGAGCTCGATGACCGTCGGGACCTCTGCCAGCACGACCAGGGCGAGCAGCGTGGCGCCCACGGGTTCGAGCAACAACAAGGCCGCGACGACAGTGGCCCGCACGTACCTGACAGAGAAGTTGAAGCCGATGTGGCCGACGAGCTGTGGCAGCAGGGCCAGGCCGACCAGCGCCCCCCAGACCTTCGGCTCCCAGCCGGACAGCGGCAGCCCACGACAGAGCGCCACGAGCAAGAGCGCCAGCGCCGCGAAGCCGCAGACCAGGGCGCCATAGGGGGCGAACTCCACGCGCTGGCGCACACTCCGGCCGACGAGCAGGTAGGCGGAGCTGAGCATGCCGCCGACCAGCGCCAGCCCGTCGCCGAGCAGGGAGCCCGAGCCGGAGGTGTCATGGGCCATCCAGCCGACACCCATCAGCGCGACGAGGATGCCGAACCAGAAACGCCGAGAGGGCGGCTGGCGGAACACGGCCCACTCGGCGAGGCCGACCCAGATCGGCGCGAGGGTCACGAGCACGACGCTGCGCATCACCGAGATGTGGTGGAGCGATGCGAACCAGACCCAGAAGTGCAGGGCCAGCGCGACGCCGGCCAGGGCGCTCAGCGCGAGGTCCCTGGCCCCGACGCGCGCCCGGAAGAGGGTCGGCGCGAGCAGCGCGGCGCAGATCCCCGTGCGCCAGAAGGCGACGACCACCGGGTCGGCCGCGTCGGCGAGGACAGCGAGCACACCACCGGTGCTGATACCGAGCACCCCGGCGACGAGCGCGGGCACGACCAGGCGGCGGGGTTCCATCGGGGGGACTGCTAACCTCGGGTGGTGCGCCGCATCCTGGCACTGAGTCTGCTGGCCGTCCTGCCCGCGGCAGCGCAGGACTCCGACGAACTCCACCTGCTCGCGGTCCATGGACTCCCGGAGATCTCCGGGCTGGCCTTCTCGCCCGACGGCACGCGCCTCTACGCCGCAGGGACCGACGATCTGGTCCGGGTCTTCGACAGCGCGGGGCTGTCCCTGCAGGACACCTACGGGCGCCGCGGCGCGCGCATGGATCACCTGAGTGTGTCCCCGGACGGCTACGTCGTCGCGGCTGGAGACCGGGATGGCGCGGTCACGCTCTTCGACGCCTGGACAGGCGAGGAGCTCTATCGATTCGGCGGGAACGGACGGCCGATCATCGGCCTGGCCTGGTCGGACGACGGCGGGACCCTCGGCATCGCCTCGATGCACGGCCCAATCCGCCTGGTCGACGCCGAGTCCGGTCGCCCCATCCAGACCATCCAGACCCCGGGGGAGTGGCTCTCGCGCGTGGCCTTCCACCTCCAGACCGGCGTCGCTGCCGGCACCGGTCGCGATGGCCACGTGCGCATCTGGGAGCTGCGCTCGGGCATCGTCGTCCAGACCCTGGAGGTCGGCGCGGTCGAGACCACGCAGCTCGCCTTCTCACCGAGCGGCGAGAGCGTCGCCGGAGGGGACTGGGACGGACGGGTACGGATCTGGAACACGGAGACCGGCAAGCTCCGCGCCCGGATCACAGGCGCGGGCCGCACCGGCGGCCTGGTCTTCGTCGACGAGGACCGCCTCGTCGGTCGGGGCGCCGACGACGCACCCCTGGCGTGGAACATCACCGCCGGCACGGTAGTGGACTACGACCCGCCGCCTCGCTGGACTGGACTCCCGCCAGGGGAGCAGCCGGAGCCGGGGGCCGCCGACGGCGTCCACCAGCGCAACGACGCCGCATACAGCCCGCTCCTGGGCCAGGTCGCCGAGGCCTACGGCGACACCCTTCGCGTCTGGGACCTGGAGAGCCGCCAGGTCCTGGCCTCGAAGGACACCGGCCACGCGCCGGTCCGCAGCGTCGCGCTGTCCCCGGACGGCGCCCTGCTCGCCGTCGCCGACGCCAGCGGCAGCGTGCGCGTCCACGAGAGCCTCCGCGGCGGGGTGGTCGCTCACCTGGAGCTCCAGGACGGTCCGGCGCGCAGCGTGGACTTCTCACCAGACGGGACCAGGCTCGCCGTGGCCGGACCGGACCTCCACGTGCGGGTCTGGACCCCAGGCGCCGGCGAACCGCTCGAGGTGCTCTACGGCCACGAAGCCGAGCCCACCCAGGTGATCTACGGACGCGACCCGCTCTCCACCGGACCCGACGGCCAGGTCCTCCGCTGGAAGGACGGAGAGCCCCGCGGCTTCACCGCCCACGAAGACGGCGTCGCCTGGATGGCCCTGGCCCCTGACGGGCGCATCGCGACCTGGCCGCTGGAGGAGGGCCCGGTTCGCGGATGGTTCGCCAGCGGCGAGGTGAGCTTCGTGAGCCGCCTCGAACACCCTGGCGGCGTCGGAGACTTCGGCAGCGCGGGCCTCGCGAGCGCCACGGAGGATGACCTGGGGATGCTCGACGGCTGGACCGGTGTCCGGCGACCTCTGTCTCCGAGCTCGACCCGGTTGCTGAGCCTGACCTGGTCTCCCGACAACCGCCTCCTCGCCGGAGGGACACGAGGGGGCTCCGTCCACGTGCTCGACGCCAGGACCGGTCAGCTGGAGGTCAGCCTGCGGGGCCACGCCGGCGGCGTCCGAACCGTCGCCTGGTCCGACGACGGCCAGATCCTCGCATCCGGCTCCGATGACGGAACCGTGCGGGTCTGGACCCGCTAGAGATCGTTGATGATGTAGTCGATGTAGGGCAGCCCGTCGTCGCGCTTGGCCTGGGCCGTGTAGCGGAAGCTCGAGAAGACGACCCGGCCCTTGCCGTCGCTGAAGCTCACCAGCATCGGCGAGGCGGCGATCGTGTAGTCGTCGAAGCCGTCGCGCCAGGTCGCGTCACCCGTCAGGTGGATCGTGGCGTCGGCGCCCACGGACTCGACGACCGGCCACTCGATGAGGTCATAGACGACGACCACGTCGGCCCCCACGGCCTCGCCCATGTCCTTGTCCGTGACGTGGGCCGTGACGCCTCCGGTCTCACCACGCTGAGCTTCGTCCGGGACGAGGTCGTCTCCCAGGAACTCTATGCGGTCCGGCCAGAGCCCCTCGACCACGTCATAGCTCCAGTCGGTGGCGTAGAGCGTGCCGCCTTGCTGGACGTAGGTGAGCAGGTTGGCCTGGACCTGGGCGATGGTCGCCGCGTCGCCGTCGCCGTCGGTGTCGTAGAAGACGTCCTCTTCGATGTGGCCGCCGTCGAGGAAGACCTTCTCGTACTCCAGCAGGGAGTCGATGTTGCCGAGGAACTCGACGAGCTCGTCGCCGGTCTGGCCATTGACGACGTCGTAGGCCGGGATGCCGACCGCCGGGAGGACCTTGTCGAAGTCGTCGTAGTCACCGGTGATGACCACCACTTCGCCGCCACCGCCGCCGCAGCTCGGCGTGTCGAGCTCCACGCCGCCGGCCTCGGGCAGCTTGATCTCGAACTGGTCGATCATCTCGCTTCCGAACTGGACGTAGATCATGTAGGCGCGGTCCACCGGCAGCCCCGTGAGCGCGAACAGCCCGGTCTCGTCGGTGATCGACTGCACCGTGTCGTAGAGCACGTTGTCGCCGTCGAAGAGGTGGGTGTAGACCGTCGCCCCCTCGAGCCAGGTGTCGGTGTAGGGGCTGCAGATGCGGCCCGAGATGGTCGTGTCGTCGCCCGCGCTGACATCCTCGATGTTGTGGAGGGTGTTGTCGGGAGCGCAAGCGAGCAGGATGAGGTTGAGCATCAGTAGCTGCTCCCGGGGACGAGGACGTAGATGTCCATGGTGTCGAGCAGGACGCTGTCGTCTCCGACGACGTTGAGCGTGAGCTGGAAGACCTGGTCCTCGTCGGTGGCCGCGACGGCGCCGCGGAACTCGAGCTGGAAGTCGATCTCCTGGCCCGTGACGGCCCCGGAGAGCTCGTATGACTCCGGCTGGATGTCGGTCACGAAGCCGTAGGGGTCGTTCTCGACCTGCAGGCTGACCGTGGAGAAGCGCACATCGCTGACAAGGTCCTCGATGGCGTCTGTGATGGTCTTCCGCAGCGTCGAGGAGCCGCCGCTCCAGCTGTAGACCAGCGGCGTGCCGCCGATCTTGGAGCCCGTGGCGTTGGCCAGGGTCTTCATCTGGGCCGAGGGCAGCGAGCTGTAGGTGTGGATGCCGATGAGGTAGGCGCCGATGTCGCCGGCGGCGGCGATCACGTCGCTGGAGCCTGCGTCGAGGGGGCAGCCTCCCGGCGTGCCGTTGTAGCTGTTGTTGCTGCTGTCCGGGTCCCGCAGGTAGTTGTCGGTCGCGTAGACGATGATCGGCATCGAGTACTCGCGGAAGCCGTAGCCGCCGATGTCACCGCCACCGCTGGTGCTGCCGGACTGGGCGCCGGACTCGCTGCCTCCGAAGGCGTCGCTGGAGTCCTGGATGAAGCTGCGCACGTCGGTGCTGCTGTCGTAGCGCCCGTTGCAGTTCTGGTCGTAGCCGACGCCGGTCAGGCCCTGGTAGAGCGCCTCCATGCCGGACTCGGGTCCGTCGACCCCGTAGTGCGTGGGGATGGTGTTCATCTTGCCCTGGAGCGTGCTCACGTCGCTGGTGATCTGCTGGAGCAGGATGAAGGGCTTGTCCCCGGAGGAGGGGGACCCGTAGCTGCCGTAGGCATAGTCGTCGTAGGTGGCCAGCCCGTACTCGGCCTCTGGGATCGTCGTGGAGAGCGTGCTGACGATCTGGCTGAACTCGCTGCCCATCGCGTTGATCGTCGAGCCCATCGACCCCGTCGTGTCGATGAGGAAGGCGATGTCCCCCATCTGGATGTTCAGCACGAAGGCGAAGTCCTCTTCGACGGTCGCGCGCTCTTCGACCTCGACGTAGACCCCCTCGATGATGCTGTCGCTGTCGTTCGGATCGGAGCCGGCGCTGACCTCTGCCCCGTCGGCGTAGCCGTCGCCGTCCGTGTCGTCGTTCCAGGGGTCGGTGCCGGTCACGTAGATCTCGTCGAAGTCCGAGATCCCGTCGCCGTCGTCGTCCGTGTCGGCGAAGTCGTAGATGCCGTCGCCGTCCGTGTCCTTCGGCTCCTCTGTCGGGCCGCCGGTGCCACCCTCGATCGAGTCCGGCACCCCGTTTCCGTCACTGTCCTCGTCGAGGTAGTCGGGCACGCCGTCGCCGTCGGAGTCGTTGGGCTCGTCCTCCCACTGGTTGACGCCACCCTCCCAGATGTCGCCGATGCCGTCCCCGTCGCTGTCGTTGTCGTGGTAGTCGGGGGTCCCGTCGCCGTCGGTGTCCGGGGCGCCGCAGTCCTCGCCGATCTCGATGGAGTCCTTGATGCCGTCGCCGTCGTCGTCGAGGTCCGCGAAGTTGAGGATGCCGTCGCCGTCGGGGTCCTCTCCCCCCTCCTCGGCGTCAGGAATGCAGTTGTTGTCGCTGTCGCGGTCGCGGAAGTCGGGCGTGCCGTCGGCGTCGGAGTCCCAGGGCAGCGTGAGCACGTCGGTGTCGCCTGCCTCGAGCGAGTCGTCGACGCCGTCGTCGTCTGAGTCGGTGTCGAGGTGATCAGGGGTGCCGTCGCCGTCGGTGTCTTCTTCGAGGACGATCTCGTCGCCGTCCTCGTCGATCTCCCCCGTGTTCTCCCAGCCCTCGTGCATGTCGAGGATCGAGTCGTCGTCGCTGTCGACGTAGGAGACTGGAGGTCCTTCACCCGAGTCATCGCTGGCGGTGTCGCCATTGCAGCCAGCGAGCGCGAGTAGGACCACGACAGAGCGCAAGATCATGACAGCTCCTGGTGGTGCCCGGGCGGCGCGTAGGGTAGCCGCGTCCGAGGCCCTCCACAATCAGAGTTTGCGACATGCGCGTGCCGGAAGCACCACACATCGCAGCGCCCTTCGTCCTTGCAGGGCTCCTGGCCTGCGGCGATGCACAGCCGGAGCCCGACGGCGACGCGGTCTACCTGGTGGCGATGGCACAGGAGTCGGCGGACGCGGCCGGGCTCGTCTGTGACGGCATCCCCTCACCTGCGCTACGCGGTGAGTGCGCCTTCTTCGCGGCCAGGGAACAAGGTCACCCAGAGGGCCTGTTCCTCTGCCCGGACGGCGACTGGGGCCGGCTCTGCCGATTCGAGCTCTACGACCGGGGCGGCCTGATCGGCGAGGAGGCCCGCGCCGCATGCGCAGGGCTCGGTGACATCGAGGACCAGTGCCGGAGTCACGCGCTCCAGCGGGAGCTGGAGGCGCTGGCGGAGACGGAGCCACCCTGGGATGTCTCGGTCTTCGCGGACTACGGGATCGAAGAGGACGCAGTGGTGCTGGCCGCTCTCCACGCCGCGACCGGTGAGCCCTGCTTGGAGAGCTCGGAGGCTTGCGGACTCGTTGACGACGTCCTCGCGACCTGGGCCGGCGAGGACCGGGGACTCGACAAGAGGCTCGGCGCCTGGCGGATGCGCCAGCGACCGAGGTGGGAGCGACGCTTCCCGGCGCGCTGAGGCCGCAGTGCTTGACGCCAGACGGTCATTGGTGTTGATTCGGTGGCGGCCTCACCAGGGAGCTACGGTGGCGGAAGTCGCAGAGCGCCTCGCGCTGACCCTGAAGCAGATGCGGCGGATGCGAGGTCTCACCCAGCATCGCCTGGCCCTTCTCTCGGGCGTGCCCCGGCCGACCATCGCGAACCTCGAGTCCGGCAGCGCGAACCCCACGCTCCACGTCCTGACACGGGTCGCAGCTGCCCTCCAGGTCAGCCTCGAGGAACTCGTCGCGGCCCCCCCACCGATGGCGCGGTTCTACGAGGCCGACCAGCTGGCGTCAGAGCTCCGCGGCGAGGTCCTGATCCGCCAGCTGCTGCCCGACGCCATCCCCGGCGTGGTGATGGAGCGCATGTGGCTGCCCATGGGGAGCGCTGTCACCGGCGTGCCCCATCAGCCGGGGACTCGGGAGTACCTGACCTGCGAGGTGGGTCGTCTCCGGCTCGAGGCCAGCGGTGAGATCCACAAGCTGGAGCCCGGGGACGTCGTCGTCTTCCGGGGCGATCAGGAGCACCGCTACGCCAACATCGCCCGCCGGCGGACCGTGGCCTATGCGCTCGTCATGCCGAGCTGATGTAAGGAACCCCAACCCCCGGTCGTTGTCGTGGTGAGCAGAAACTGGAGCCACCATGATCCTCGCCCTCTTCTTGTCCATCTCCCCCGAGGCCGAAGCATGCGGAATGCCGCACGACTACCAGATGAGCCTGGCCGCAATGATGGAGGAGGTCGAGGCCGTGCCGGAGCTCATCTTCGAGGCCGCGCCGACGACCCCGGCGGAGGCCTTCGAGCTGCTCGCCCCTCCAGTCGAGAACGAGCTCGACGTGCCGGAGCAGCAGCAGCAGCCGGCCTCCTCGGCGCCGGTCTCCTAGCCTCCTCGGCCCTCGCCGGACCGGCGACAGAGGCCTTCGAGCGCGGGAATTGCAACCTCTGCCACACGGGCGTACCGGAGGTCGCGGAGGCCACCCGCGTCGAGAGCTGCACCGAGTGCCACATCTGGGTCCGCGAGGTCAGCGCAGATCCCGCCATGCGCGAGAGGGCCCTCGCGGCCTTCCCCAACTGGGAGCGCTACGAGCACAACGTCGCCTCCTACCTCGTGGTGCCGTCCCTGGACGCCGCCATGGTGCGTCTCGACCCGGAGAAGATCGAGAGCTGGCTGGCCGACCCCCACGACCTCCGTCCGGGCCTGCCCGAGACGATGCCGCGCTTCGACCTGAGCCCCGAGGAGCTCGCCGCG
Organism: Myxococcota bacterium; assembly: GCA_036012755.1. GTDB lineage: Bacteria > Myxococcota_A > UBA796 > UBA796 > CAJQPC01 > JAAESX01. Next base: position 102,938 of record DASCPX010000127.1, read on the forward strand.
ATCGGAGCCGCCTTCGCCGCCGCCCAGGAGCCGGTGCCCGCGACCCCGGCACCGAGCGAGGAGAACGTCGCCGCTGGAGCGGCCCTCTTCGTCGAGAAGGCCTGCACCACCTGCCACGCACTGGGCGGGCTTCACACCGGGGGGATCCCGACGGCGCCGGACCTCGCCCACACCCGTGATCGGATGGACCCCGACCGCACGGTCGCCTGGATCCTGGACCCACGAGGAATGTCAGCTGGGGGCATGATGCCGAGGATGCCGATGACGACCGAAGAAGCCGTCGCGATCCGCGACTACATCTTCCTCGTCGATCCGGAGTGGAGCGAGGCGCCGCCGCTGTCCCCAACGGTCGTGGCGTCCACCGCGCCGACCTCCTGGGACGAGGTGAACGAGCGGGTCTTCGGCAAGATCTGCGCCCACTGCCACATGGACCCCGAACAGAACCAGGGCCGCGCCGGACCGGGCAACGCCGGGGGCTTCGGCTACGCGGCGACCGGCATCGAGCTCCAGACCTACGAGGGGGTCGTGGCCGCCGCGGATCGCATCACGGCGTCGCTCGACAGACGCCGCGCAGAGGCCCACCGCGACGTGGTCGACTACGGGGAGCGACCGGCGACCCTCACGCGACCGGAGGCCCCCGGCATGCCGCTGGGGCTCCCGCCACTGAGCGACGAGGACCATGCGCTCGTGCTCGCATGGATCGAACAGGGCTTTCCCAAGTAGCGGATCAGGCGGCGGAGGCCTTGCGCACGGCCTCGCCCAGGACCCTCGGGAGGAGCTCGCGTGTCTCGGCGAGCGTCTTCTTGAGCAGGACTCCGGCGGCCCGCTCGTGGCCACCCCCAGATGGGTGCAGGACCTGAGCCAAGCGGGCGACGTCGACCTTGCCGCGGCTCCGGAGGCTCAGCTTGACGAGTCCGGGGCCGCGCTCGACCAGGAGCACGGAGATCTGCACGCCCTCGGTGTAGAGCAGGGTCTCGACGATGCCCTCGACGTCGCTCAGCCTGCTGCCGAGCTCCTCGATGAGCTCGGCAGAGACGATGCCCTGAACGACCGCTCCGTCCTCGTGGTAGGTGCAGGTGTCGAGGACGCGAGCCTTCAGCGCCATGCCCGGGCGACGGCGCTCCATGAGCACGCGGATGGCGATCGCGCTGTGGTCGATGCCCTCGTCGAGCAGGCGGGCGGCCATGCGGTGGGTGGACGCCGAGGCGTTGCTGTACCGGAAGCCGCCGGTGTCGAAGATGATGCCCGCGTAGAGCAGCTGGGCGAAGACCTCGTCGAGCTGGACTCCCCAGGCGTCCATCATCTCGAGCACCATCTCGCAGGTCGAGGCCGCGTCGCGGTCGATCACGGCGAGGGTGTAGCCGTCCCCTCTAGTCGTGTCGTGGTGGTCGACGATGGCGGTCGTGGCCGAGGTTCGGAAGGCGAGGTCGACGCTCGGAGAGAGCCGGGTCTTGTCTCCGTCGAGCACCACCACGAGGTCGTAGGGCCCGGCGACGCGCCGATCCGGGATCATCCGGTCGGATCCGGGCATCCAGGCGTAGCGGAAGGACGCGACCCCAGCCACGTCGACCTGGGCGCCCGCGATCTCGCGGATGGCCCGCTGAAGGGCAAGGCACGCGCCGATACTGTCACCGTCCGGGTCCTCTGGCCCCGTGAGCAGGACGCGCTCCGCTCCCTCGATCAGTCGGCGCATCGCGGCGGTGTCGAGCGTGGCCATCCCTGGCTCCGACCCAGAAAAGAAGCCAGTCTAACGGTGGCCCGTACCCATGCCAACCGATACGGGGCGCGGATGCAAGAGAAGAACGAAACAACCGAACCGCCTGGCGGTCGCCGCGTCGACGACTACAAGAGCGGCCGCCGCTTCGCCGACTTCCCCCTGTCGGCAGAGGTCCTCAAGGGCCTCGAGGAGCTGGGCTACGAAGAAGCCACGAGCGTCCAGGCCGCCTCCATCGAGCCGGGACTCGCCGGCCGCGACCTCATCGTCCGGGCAAAGACCGGCACGGGCAAGACCGCCGCCTTCGGGATCCCCATCGTCGAGCGCATCGACGCCGGCTGCCGCAAGGTCCAGGCCATCGTGCTCTCACCCACACGCGAACTTGCCAACCAGATCGCGAAGGAGCTGGCAGGGGTCGCGAAGTACAAGGACATCCGCATCCTCCCCATCTACGGCGGCGTCTCGATGGGTCCCCAGGAGACCGCCCTGCAGGAGGGCGTCGAGCTCGTCGTCGGCACGCCTGGGCGGGTGAGCGACCACATCCGGCGCGGAAACCTCGACCTGTCCGATGTCATCGTCAGCTGCCTCGACGAGGCAGACGAGATGCTCTCGATGGGCTTCTACAAGGACGTCACCGCGATCCTCAAGAAGGTGCCGACCACGGCCCAGACCTTCCTGTTCTCGGCGACGGTCGAGGCCGACGTGAAGCGCCTGGTCTCCAAGTTCCTCAAGGATCCCGAGGACATCATGCTCTCGACCGACACCGATCGGATCGACGGCATCACCCACGTGCTCTACGAGTCGAGCCCGGACTTCCACAAGGCGCGCGCGCTGTTGGCCGTCATCGACCAGGAGCAGCCCGGCTCGACGATCGTGTTCTGCAACACGCGCGAGGACACCGCGACCGTCGCGACCTTCCTGGACCGCCAGGGTCTCGACGCCCAGCTCATCTCGGGCGAGCTCCCCCAGCGCAAGCGGGAAGCCGTCATGGCAAAGGTCAAGAGCGGCGAGGTGCAGTTCCTCATCGCCACGGACGTCGCCGCCCGCGGCATCGACATCAGCGACCTCACCCACGTCATCAACTACGCCCTGCCGCAGGATCCGGCGGTGTACATGCACCGCATCGGTCGAACCGGCCGCATCGGCAAGGAGGGCATGGCGATCACGCTGGCGGGTGGGGCGGACCTCGCTACACGCCTGGTGCTCGAGCGACAGTTCGAGATCGACTTCACCAAGCGGGAGATGCCAACGCCCGACGAGGCGCAGAGGCTCCGCGTCGAGCGCCAGGTCGCGATCATCAAGGGGACCATGGGCACGACGGCCTTCGAGGGCTTCCTCGGTCTCGTCCGCGCGCTCAAGGAGCGTCCCGACGGCGACATGCTGCTGGCGACCGCGATGAAGGGGTTCTTCCTCTGGGACCGCGAGCGCCGGATCAGCGGCGGTCTCGACACGGTCACGGCGGTCCAGGAAGCCCGTGGAGAGAAGCGGGAGCGCCGCGGCGGTGGCGGCGGTGGCGGAGGAAGAGGCGGGTCGGGCGGACGCCGAGGCGGCGGTCGCGGGCGCGGCGACAAGCCTCGGTCCTCTCACGACTCGAAGCCCAAGAGCCAGAAGGACGACAGGGGCCCGAAGACCGACAAGGGCAACAAGGGTGAGGGCGCGCCGAAGCGTCGTCGTCGCCGTCGTCGTCCCTCCTCCGACTGAGATCCCAGCTCAGGGACTGGTGATCTCGACCATCTCCTTGCCGTAGACCTTGAGCAGCGGGCCACCGTTGCCGATGTTGCCGCTGACGTTGGTGCCGGAGTTGGTGCCCTCGACGGTGTGGAGCACGCTCACGCTCCCGCCGGTGGCCTGGAGCCTGACGTCCGCCGACAGGGGGAGGACCAGCGTGGCGCCGCCCTTGCTCGCGGTGATGCCAGAGGACTTCGTGACGCTGCTGTCCGCTGACAGATCGACCTTCACGTCGCCGTCCGGGGCGCGGACGTTGAACTGGCTGTAGCTGCCAGACACCATGATGTCCCCGCTGGTGTTGGCGGCCTTGACGGTCCCATTGCAGTTGCTGACGGAGATCCAGCCCTTTCGAGCAGTCACCGTGATCCGGGTCTGCTTCGGCAGGGACACCACGAGCGGGACGGTGATGCTCTCGACTCCGCTGCGGCTCCCCGGGACGATCGTGCTGACCTTGCCCCAGGTCCCCTTGCCCTGGGCCTGGAGCCGGATTCCGTCGCCCACCGCCTGCATGGGCGCTTCCTTGGTGCCTTCGATGACGAAGTCGATGCGGGCGTTGACCTCCTCTGTGTCCGTGCAGCGCACCGTGATCGGGCCGCCGTAGTGCGTGATGGTCACAGCGGCGTTGTCGTCGAGCTTCTCGCTGCGCTCCGTGTGGCCGCCGGAGTAGGTCATCGTCGAGGCGGCTGTCTCGCCGCCCAGATCGATGTCGTCGAGATCGATGTCGAAGTCACCGAACCCGTAGTCTTCTTCGTCATCCTCGGCGAAGGCCGCTCCAGCGAGCGCGATCAACATTGCGAGTGGCATTGGTTTTCCAGTTTGAAGTCTGCACTTGGCAGTTTGCCGTGGATCGGGTGCCGCCTGCCGGGAGCTGGCGAGGTTATGTCCCGTGATGCTGCCTGCGATCCCTTACTGCGATCTCCACATCCACGTCGGCGCGAGCGTCGCCCCCCACGTCATGTGGTCCATCGCCCACCAGCAAGGCTTCAAGCTCCCCGTCAACAACTACTGGGAGTTCGTCGACCTGATCACGGCCAACCCGCGCAAGGTCAAGAGCCTCGATGACTACCTGAAGATCCTCCATGAGTGGACGGAGAAGATCCAGTCTTCGCCGCTGGCGCTCGAGCGCGCCATCTACGAGATCATCGGCAAGGAGTACCGCGGCTCACGGGTCGAGAAGATCGAGCTCCGCTTCAACCCGATGAAGCGCAACCTGGAAGGCCAGCGGGACCTCGACCACATCATCCACGCGGCCTTGCGCGGCATGGATCGCGCCTCCTTGGAGTACGGCGTCGAGGCTGGGCTCATCTTCTGCCTCGCGCGCGAGTTCCCGCCAGAGCAGAACGAGGTCATCCTCGACAAGGCCATCAAGTACCAGGCGCGCGGCGTCGTGGGCATCGACCTCGCCGGCACGGAGACCCACACGATCGAGCTGTCGGAGGCCGTCGGGAAGTACGCCGCCATCTTCCAGCGGGCCCGGGAGGCCGACCTCGGCACCACCGTCCACACGGGAGAGACGATCTCGACCTCGGGCGAGGGCGTCATCGCGGTGCTGAAGCACCTCAAGCCGAACCGCATCGGCCACGGCGTGCGGGCCGCCTACAACGAGGACGCCACGAAGATGCTCGCTGACACGGGCTGCGTGCTCGAGATCTGCCCGACCTCGAACCTGAACACCCGCGCCATTCGCCACCTCGAGGAGTTCAAGTACATCATCGGCACCTTCCAGGACGCCGGCGTGCTGTTCACCATCAACACCGACGGCACCTACCTCTGCGAGACGAACATCCAGCGCGAGTTCGCGCTGATGACGGACAGCGGCGTCTTCGACGTGGCCGCCAGCGAGCGTGCCCGGATGCTCGCGTTCGAGGCGAGCTTCATCTGATCCTCCTCGGCGCCGCGCTGGCAGCGACGGCCGAGGTCAGCCAGGAGCGCGTGATCTCCGCGCCATTGGAGGAGGTCCGCGCCTTTCTGCTGGACCCGGAGGAGGCAGCCTCGCTGACCCCGGACGTAGAGAGCGTGGAGGTGCTCACCAGCGACACCTGCGATCTGGTCCGCACCACGAACAAGGGGCTGCTCTCCAGCGTCGAGTACGTGGTGAAGCGCTGCTATGCCGACGACGGCGTACAGGAGACGCTGGTCGAGAGCGAGGACTTCACGGCCTACGAGGCCAGCTACACCCTCACGGCGGTCGACGGCGGCACCAAGGTCGTCTACGACGTGACTGTCGGTGTCGACATGCCAGTGCCCGACTGGGCGATCCGCATGGGAGTCGAGCGCTCGACCGCGGCCACGATGGAGGCCCTGGCGGCGCACTTCGATTAGGCCCCCCCATGGCACGCCTTGCTTGTGGACTGGATCTTGGAGGGAGCGGCGTCCGCTGCCTCGTCGTCGACCTCGAGACCGGACGACGCTGGAGCGCGCGACGCCCGCTGAGACTCGTCCCGGCGGGGCCCTGGTCCTGGGATCTGGACCTGGAGGCGACCTGGAGCGCTGCGCTGGCTGTCCTGCGCGGGGCCCTGGAGGCAGCGGGCAGCGGCGAGGTCGTCGGCATCTCGTCCTCTTGCATGCGCCAGGCGATGGTGGTCCTGGGCTCCGAAGTGGTGCTCCTGGCGACCCCGAACATCGACGCGCGGGGAGCCGGCCAGGCCGAGCAGCTGGCGGAGACCGGCGAGAATCGCCTGCGTCGCACGGGTCGCTGGCCGGACCCTGCCTCCGCCGCCGCCCGCCTGGTCTGGCTCCGTGACGAGGGCCGCATCGGCCTGGCGCGTCACTTCCTGTCCCTCGGTGACTGGCTCTCCTGGAAGCTCTGCGGGGCGCTGGCCGCCGAGCGCTCCCAGGCCGGAGAGTCGGGGCTGCTCACCCTCACCGGACGCTGGGACCGAAACGCCATCGAGCAGCTCGAGCTGCCAGTGGACATCTTCCCCGAGCTCGTCCAGGCCGGCGCCGAGCTCGGTGGCCTGAGCGCCGAGGCGGCCTCGCTCGTCGGGCTCCCGGCCGGAACACCCGTCCACGCAGGAGGTGGTGACACCCCCTGCGCCCTGCTCGGAGCCGGGGTCGCCCAGCCCGGGCAGGCCGGCATCGTCGCCGGGACCACCTGCCCGATCCAGCACGTGGTCGGCGTACCGAAGCCCGAACGACAGCTGCGCCTCGGCCACCACGTCGTCGCCGGACGCTGGCTGCTCGAGAAGAACCAGGTGCTCGCGGGGCAGGTGCTCGGGCAGCTCGCCGCAGCCTTCTTCGAGGACCACCCGGCCCCGGTCGCTCGACTAATGGAGGTCGCCAAGGACGGGCGGTCCGCCGCGGTCGCCTCCATGGGCGCGACCCCCTTCCGCGCGGACCAGCTGAGCCTGCCCGTGATGGGACTGCACCTCTCTCCGTTCCAGACCAGCGACGCCCGGGCGGACCTCGCCCGCGCGGCCGTCGACGCCGTCTGTCGTGGCATCGCGCAGAACATCCCGGGGGAGCCCGAACAGCTGCGGGTCACCGGGGGGCTCTCACAGAGCCGCTGGTTCGTCGAGCAGCTCGCCGGACACCTGGGCACGCCCGTGCTCAGGACACTCCGACCCGAGTCCTCGGCCCTGGGCGCCGCGATGCTCGCGTGTCCGGACGGGGTGGCGGCCTGCGAACACCTCGTCGAGCTGGAGAGCGTGTCTCCCGCCTCTGTGCGCGAGCCCTCCCCGACTCTCCTGAGGGCCTTCGCAGACCTGGAGCCAGAGGTCGCCGGGGAGCTGGTCAGTGCCTCCTTCGACGACCAGCCGCAGGACATTCCCCACCTGCCAGAGGCGCTGCGCATCTACGTGTCCGCGTCAGTCGACGAGGACAGCCTCGCCCGACTGCGCAGCCTGGGAGAGGTGGTCTATGCCCCCTACCGCGAGGTCCAGACCCTGCTGACCGGAGAGGCGCTCGTCGAGGCGCTGCAGGGGGTCCACGTGTTCGTGACCGAGGTCGACGTGGTCGACCTGGAGGCCCTGGAGGAGCTCCCGCAGCTCCGCGTCATCGCATGCTGCCGCGGTCGCGTCGTGAACGTCGACGTTGCCTCGTGCACCGCCCTCGGCATCCCGGTCCTGGGTGCGCCTGGGAGAAACGCAGAGGCTGTCGCAGACTTCACCGTCGCTGCCTCGTTGGCGCTGCTGCGCAAGCTCGTCCCCGCGGATCGCTTCCTTCGAAGCGGTGTCGAGGCCGGCGACATGGGACGCATGGGCATGGCGCACGAGGCCTTCCAGGGCTTCGAGCTGGGGGGGCGCACGGTGGGCCTGATCGGCTTCGGAGCCGTGGCGCGCGCGGTCGCCAGGCGGCTGAGGTCCTTCGGCTCGCGGGTGATCGCTTTCGATCCCTTCGTCCCTGACCAGGTGATCTGGGCAGGAGGTGCGGAGCCCGTCTCGCTGGAGGCGCTCCTTCAGCGGTCGGATGTCGTGTCCCTCCACGCCGCCGCCACGGACGAGACCCGCGGGATCATCGGCCGCCAGGCCCTCTCGGCGATGAAGGAGAGCGCCCTCTTGATCAACACCGCCCGCGCGGCCCTCGTCGACCAGGACGCCCTCGTCGATGCCCTGCGCTCCGGTGGGATCGCGGGGGCATGCCTCGATGTGTTCGCGGTAGAGCCGCCAGGCTCCGACGAGCCCCTGCTGCAGCTCGACAACGTGCTCGCGCTGCCCCACATCGCCGGCAACACCCACGACGTCGGGCGCCACCAGGGCCGCATCGTCGTCGAGGGGCTCGAGGCGCTGCTTCGCGGGGAGCGCCCGCGGACCCTGCTCAACGACGTCCTCGAGGGCTTCTCCTGGGATCAGAGGCCAGAAGCGGACGCAGAGGAGCTGGAAGCGCTGCGGGCCGGGCCCGGACCCGGGGTCACCGACCTCGAGATCGCCGCGACAGCGAGCCTGCCCGAGATCTCGATGCCGACCCCGGAGCTCATGACGGAGCCCGCGCCAGAGTCCGGCTTCGCGGCCCTGGTGGCTGCCTTCTGCGGCCTCGCAGAGTCCGACCCGGACATCCAGGCCTTCGCGACTGGCCGGGACATCACGGCGCAGTACCTCGCCCCCGACGCCGACGTCGGCTTCCACATGGTCTTCCGTGACGGCCGGGCGGTGGTGCGGCCGGCCCCCTACGCCGGCAAGCCGGACGTGACGGTGAAGATGAACGCAGAGGTCATGGACGGCGTCTTCGGCGGCGAGGTCAACGGCATGAAGGCGGCCATGACCGGGAAGCTCTCGTTCATGGGCAACACCGTCAAGGCGATGACGATGCAGCGGGTGCAGCCACAGATGACCAGGCAGTGGCTGGCTGCGCGCGAGCGCGTGGGCGAGCTCGACTTCTCGCGCCCCGAACCCACCAGGTCCCAGATAAGTCCGATCGAAGGCGACGACGGCATCCTGAGAGGTGCCCTCGCGGCGGGCGTCGGCGAGCTGGTGGAGGCCGGGCTGATCACCTCCACCGGCGGCAACGTGAGCATCCGGGTCGGACCCGAACGAGCGCTGCTCACTCCGAGCCAGCTCTTCAAGGGCGACCTGCGGCCAGAGCTGATGGTGCTGGTCGACCTCGACGGGGAGCCCCTGCAGCAGGTGGGCGCAGCGCCGACGAGCGAGCGCATGATCCACTGCTCGATCCTGAAGGCGAGGCCGGACGTCGGAGCGGTCGTCCACAGCCACGCGCCGATGGCCACGACGCTGGACCTCGCCGGCCTGCCCTTCCTGCCGATCTCGACCGAGGCAGCCTTCGTCGGAGAGATCCCACGGGTCTGTTTCACGATGCCCGGCACCGACGAGCTCGCAGGGGCGATCGTCCAGGCCCTCGGCAGCGGCAGCGCCGTGATCATGAGCAACCACGGCCTCGTCGTCGCGGGCAGCTCGCTTCGGCGCGCCCTGGACCTGACTCACATCATCGAGGACACGGCGGCGAAGCTCATCGACTGCCAGAAGATGGGCAGGGTCCCTCCGGTGTTGCCCCCCGAGACCGTCGAGATGCTTCAGTCGATCGGCGAACTCATCGCCTGAGCCCTCAGAAGCGCATCGACCAGGTCAGGCCAGGTCCCTCGTCGGCGAGGAGGATGCCGACACCACCCACCCCGAGACCGACTACCGCCACGCCGGCGCCGGCGAGCACCAGGGTGTTGGTGAGGGTTCGTGCGGCGTCGAGCTCCGCGACCGTGGAGGCGTCGTCGAAGCCTTGACGCGCCGTGTAGCTGGCGCCGTAGACACCCCCGGCGGCAGCGAGCCCCGCGACGCTGGCGACCAGCAGGGGTGTCTTCATCGGCGGACGCTCGCGGGTGACCGTGACGACCTCGTCGGTGGTGTAGCCCCCCGCGAGGACCTCTGGATCGCCTCGCTTCTTCTTCTTGTTGTCTTCCTTTGCCGCGGCGTCGACGTCCTTCTGCTCGTTGAGGGTCAGGGTCGCGTCCTCGACCAGGTTCGCAGGAAACTCGTTGCCGACGACGAGCCAGCTGGCGCGCACGGCCCCGTCGCTGCCCACCTGCTGCACGACGTGGTAGCGGCCGGTCGTCGCCTTGGGCTCGTCCAGCAGGCGGCCGTCGATGACGAGCTTGGAGCCGGAAGGGACGACCAGGCGCATGCCATCGACCGGGTCGCCCGGGAGACCCTCGTAGGCCTTCGCGGCGTCGTAGGTCTTGTAGAGCGCACTGCCCAGATCCATCGACTCGATGTCGAACTGGTAGGTCGGCTCCAGCTCCCTGGCGACGCGGAACCAGAGGGATGCCTTGTCCGGGTCACCGCTGTTGAAGCTGTAGACGCCCAGCGCCCTGTAGGTCGCCGCGTACAACGACGGCGTCATGGGCTCGGCCATGCAGAGGATGCCCCCCTCCATGCGAGTCCCTGCCTGGGTCATCTCGCCGCCGCCTTCGTCGCGCATGCCGTCGGTGATCGCCGTGAGATCCTCGAACAGCAGGTCGGTCGTGTAGACGCCCTCGCAAGCGCTGGAGGGGGCGGTCAGAGATAGAAGCAGGCCCATGGTCACTCCTGACGGACCAGTCTACCCCGGACGAATCCAGGCCACCGGCGTCTCGGCCTCGACGCTGCCGCCATCGTCCACGCCCCAGCGCTCCAGGGTCCCGGCCTGGTCCGCCTTGATCGGCGTGAAGGTCTTCATGACCTCCATGAGCGCCAGGGTCTGCAGTCGCTTCACGACAGCTCCGACCTCGACGAAGGGTGGGTCTGCCGGGGTCGGGCGCTGGTAGATCGTCCCGGCCATCGGCGCACGGACGGCGACGAGGCCCTCGTGCCCCTCTTGTTCCTCGAGCACGGTCGGGACGTCGGCGCCGAGGAGCCCGATCTCGACGAGCACCTCGCCGTACTGCAGCCAGCCAGCGGGGAGCACCTCGACGACCTGCCCACCCCCTGCGGGAGCGACGATCTCCAAAGGGCGCCCGAGCCGGACGATCACCCCCAGCACCAGGCCTTCGCGCAGCTGCGCGCCTCGCTGCACCCGGGGGTCCCAGCGCCCGACCGTGGGGCTGGCGAGGGCCGCGTTCCCCTTCACCGCCTTCACAGGACCTCCAGATCGTGGATGGACCAGATGCGAGGGTTCTTGATGGTGCGGTAGCCGATGGACTGGTAGCAACAGGCCACGGCCACCTCGAGCCAGGCCCGCAGCTCGGACAGCGGGACCACCTCGTCGGTGTCCATGCGGGCGGCGGCGGCCACCGGGTCCATGTCGGCCTCGATCCGGGCGGCGGTGCGATCCATGCCGGCTTGGATGGCTGCCCGCTCTACCGGGTCCTGCGTCTCGATCTCGAAGTCGTCGTCGAGCTTGGTGTTGAAGGCGGCGATCGACAGGGTCCGTCCCTCCATGACCGCTTGCCGCGTCAGCGGCGTGGAGAGCTGCAGCACCGGGTCATAGGGGTGGCCGGCCATCGCGTAGTAGCCGGCGCCCGAGGCCTTGCGCAGCAGCACCGTGATCATCGGCGTCCGGTTCGTCGAGTTGGCGTAGATGAGCGAGCTCCCGTAGCCCAGCAGGCCCTGGGCCTCGGCCTCCGTCCCGATGTCGAAGCCAGCGACGTCCTGCAGCCACACCAGCGGGATGCCGTCGGTGTTGCAGGCGCGGCTGAAGGTCGCCAGCTTGGCGATGCCCTGGCGGTACAAGATGCCGCCAGCGCGCCTCTCGCCGGCACGCCCGGGGTGCTCGGTGAGCTCTGGGTTGTTCGCGAGGATGCCGACCCAGAGACCGTCGATGCGGGCGAGGCCGACGACGACCTCCTTGCCGGTGTCGGGGAGCACCTCGTGGAAGAGCGAGCCGTCCACGAGCCGCGCGATGACCTCGCGCACGTCGTAGACCTCTCGATAGTCGACCGGGAAGAGCGAGGAGAGCTCCTCCGTTGCGTGCAGCGGAGCCATCGGGTCAGCGCCGTGGCGGTAGTAGTCGGCCCCGGAGGAGGGCAACCTCGCCACGTCGTCGCGGATTCGGCGGAGGCAGATTTCGTCGCCCGGGACGCGCACGTCAGCGCAGCCGGAGCGTCCGACGTGGACCTCTGGCCCGCCGATGTCGAGGCTCGTGAGCTTGAGTGACTTCGCGCCCTTGATGAGCGCCGCGCCGGCGATGACCATGTAGGCCCGCTCGGTCATGTAGACGCGGTCGCTGATGATGGGCATGTACCCGCCACCGGCGATGCAGTCTCCGAAGACACCGGCGATCTGCGGCACCCCCGCCGCCGAGAGTCGGGCGTTCTTCGTGAAGATGTGGCCGGCTCCCCTCCGACCCGGGAAGGAGTTCGCCTGCTCCGGCAGGAACAGGCCCGAGCAGTCGACGAGGTAGATCATCGGCAGGCGCAGGCGCAGGCCGATCTCCTGGGCTCGCTGGATCTTCTCCGGTGTGCGCGGCCACCACGAGCCGCTGGCGACGGTGTTGTCGTTCGCGACGAGCACGGTCCAGCGGCCGTGGACCTTCACGAAGGCGGTCACGACACCGGCTCCCGGGGCGACTCGGCGGCTGCCCGCGAACTCACGACCCCAGTTCACGAGGCTGCCGAAGGGGAAGACGCGGGTCCCCTCGTCCTTGAGGAGGTCGATGCGCTCCCAGGTCGTCAGCTTCCCCTTGTCGTGCACACGCTCGACGTACTTCGGGCCCCAGCCGGCCCGCACGACCGCGAGCTTGTCCGCCAGGGCTCCGTCGAGCTCCGCCATGCGGGCTGCCTTGGCCCGCACATCGGCGTCACCGAGCAGCTCGTCCAGCGGTCGACCGATGGGCGACAGGGGCGTGCGGGCCATCTACAGCATCTCCTCCAGCGTGCTCGTGTCGTAGTCGCCCGAGACGAAGGGCGGGTGGGACAGCAGTCGCTGGTGCAGCGGGATCGTGGTGTCGACGCCCTCGATGGTGGTCTCCGCCAGGGCCTCGCCGAGGCGGTCGAGGGCCTCTGGACGGGTCGGGGCGTGCACGATGAGCTTGGCGATCATCGAGTCGTAGTGGGGTGAGATCGTGTCGCCGACGCGCAGGTGGGTGTCGACCCGAATCCCCTCGCCCGTCGGCCACTGCAGCTTCGTGATGGTCCCGGGACATGGCCGGAAGGTCTCGGGGTCCTCTGCGTTGATGCGGACCTCGATGGCGTGCCCGTCTGCCTTCACCTGGTCCTGGGTCAACGGCAGGGGCTGGTTGGCAGCGACCCGGAGCTGCAGCTCCACGAGGTCGAGGCCGCAGACGGCCTCGCTCACCGGGTGCTCGACCTGGAGCCGGGTGTTCATCTCCATGAACCAGAGGTGCCCGTCCTGCCCGCGCAGCATCTCGATGGTGCCGGCGTTGCGGTAGCCGGCGCGCGCGGCGATGCCGGCGACGAGCCCACCGATCTCCGCGCGCTCGTCCGGGCTCAGGGCGACCGACGGCGACTCTTCGAGCAGCTTCTGGTGCCGCCGCTGGATCGAACACTCTCGCTCACCCAGGTGGATGCCCCGACCCTCTGAGTCGACGATCACCTGGAACTCGATGTGGCGTCCGCCGGTGATCAGCTTCTCCAGGTAGAGGCGCCCGTCGCCGAAAGCGGCGGTGGACTCGGCGGTGGCGCTGTCGAAGGCGGCTTCGAGCTCTTCAGGGGCGTAGACACGCCGCATGCCACGTCCCCCTCCCCCGGAGGCCGCCTTCAGCAAGACCGGGTACCCGGCCTGCGCTGCAAAGGACCTGGCCTCGTCGAGTCCGACCGGGCCGGGAGAGCCGGGGATCAGCGGCATGCCGAGCTCCGCCATCGTCGAGCGCGCCGCGACCTTGTCTCCCATCAACCGGATCAGCGAGCTCGTCGGGCCGACGAAGGAGATGCCCAGGGCTTCGCAGCGGGCGGCGAAGGTGGCGTTCTCGGCGAGGAAGCCCCAGCCCGGGTGCACCGCCGTACAGCCCGTGTGGCGAGCCACCTCGAGCACGGCGTCCTGGTCCAGGTAGCTCAGCGCCGAGCGCGGAGGCCCGATGACGACGACATCGTCAGCTTCCTCGAGCCAGCCGAGGTCTCGGTCCGCCGTGGATGCCACCACGACGACCTCGACCCCCATGCGCTTGCAGGTGCGCGTGACCCGCGCGGCGACCTCGCCGCGATTGGCGATGAGCAGACGCCGGAACACTAGGAGCCCTGCAGTTCCTGCTGGAGCAGCGTGCGGGCGAGTCCCCCGTCGATGTCGGCCCGATGCGCCTTCATCAGTGAGCCCATGGCGCGACCGAGGTGCTTCGGCTCGGTGGCCCCGGAGGAGGCGATGGCCTCTCTGACCCAGGCGAGGGTCTGGGCCTCGTCGGCGAGCTTCGGAAGGAAGCCCTCGATGACCGCGAGCTCCGCGCGCTCGCCGCTGGCAAGGTCGTCACGGCCCGCCTGGTCGTAGGTCTGGGCGGCGTCGATGCGCTGCTTCTTCAGCTTGCGCAACAGGGCGAGCACCGCGTCGTCCGTGACCTCGCCCTTGCCGGCCTTCTGCAGCTCGATGATGCCCGCGCGGATCATCCGCAGCGCGCCGAGGCGCTCCTTGTCGCGAGCCCGCATCGCGGTCTTCATGTCCGCGTTCACCTGCTCGGAAATACTCATGAGCCCTCCGAAGGCCACGGGGACCTCCGCGAAGGCGCTATCCCGGTGCCGGTTGGTTCTCACCCTCCCGGCGAAGCAACTGCGCACAGAGGAGGACGAGGGCAATGGCCAGCCCACCGATGGCGATGAGGGCGACCCAGCGATCGCTCGCGTCGGAGACGCTGTGGCCGAGAGGGGGGCCCAGGCTCCCCTCGCGCACGACGCCGTCGACGAGCAGGTCCCCATAGAGCCGGAGGTCGTAGTCGGGGCGACCGACGTCGGGGTTGCCGTAGTAGAGGGTCGCGCCGCCCGCCGGCGCCACCGCCACGACCGAGGGTCCCTTGCCCCAGGCCCGGACGCGGATCTCGTCGAGGGGGAGATCGTCTCCGTTGTCGATGTAGATCTCGAGCTCCTCGGTCCTCTGCTGCACGCCCATGGACAGACGGGCGGTGCCGTCCTTTGGCAGGACGGTCCAGCCCGCGCTCCGCCCCCCCACGATCACGACGCCCCGCGAGAAGGCCCGGCTGTCGGTCGTCAGCTCGATGTGGTCGAGGTAGGCGGCCTCCTCCAGCTCCACCACCAGGCGCGTCCGACCCGGCTCCTCGTACCTCGTCAGGGCGGTCCCGACAGGCCGAGGCGAGCCCGGGTCGAGCAGGTAGGGGATCTGGTGACCCTCCTGGTCGACGATGCGTAGGTCGCTCAGGTCCTGCCTGGCCGAGATGAGCACCTCCTGGGGAAGGACCCACCGGGTCGGAAGCCCCGGATCGTCGCCGCGGAGCTCGCGGGTCAGGGGGTGGTGGCGCACGAGCGCCTCGGATCCCCGGACGAGGGCATCCGGGACGAGCTGGGCGGGGTTGTGGCCGGGGTTGTCCGCCCACGCCGCGACCACGAGTGCAGGGTCGGACTCCAGCAGCTCGACGAGCGCATGGTCGAGGTCGTGCTCACCGGGTTGCTGGAGCACGGGGGCAGCGTAGAGCTGCTGAGGCCCCGGACCGCCGTCGAGCAGCAGCAGCCGACGCCCGGTGGCCTCGAGGTGAGCGCCGCTGATGTGCAGCGGAGCGTCGCGCCCGTCCGCGACGTGGATCTCCAGCTCCGAGCCCACCTCGCCGTCGAGGGGGATCACCAGGTGCTCCACGTTCGCTCCGCCCAGCTGGAGCCTCTCGATGCGGCCCCGCCCGAGGTGGTGCTGTCGAAGGTCGGTGCCGTCGAAGCGCCGCGTCCAGACCTGGACCTCGCGGTCGAAGCGGCGGTCCTCGATGTCCAGGACCAGCTCCCGCGCGTCCAGTCCCGGCCCGGGCAGGGACACGCGGTACACGGAGGTCTGGGGCAGCTCGGGCGAAGCCTCCTCGACGTCGAGGTCCAGCTCCACGGGGGGCACTCCAATCTCGGCGCCCCACCTGACCCTGACGCCCTGCCACCGCACGGGCACAGTAGCGTGAACGGTGTACAGGCCGGGAGGCAGCTCCGGCAGCTCCACGC
Organism: Myxococcota bacterium; assembly: GCA_036012755.1. Classification (GTDB taxonomy): domain Bacteria; phylum Myxococcota_A; class UBA796; order UBA796; family CAJQPC01; genus JAAESX01. The sequence continues at coordinate 118,834 of DASCPX010000127.1, forward strand.
TGAGGTTCTGGCGGTCCTCGTGAGCGATGCGAGCGTTCCAGAGCAGGCCCTCCGCCACGCGCCGCCCGTCGACGTCCTTCACGACCAAGGGCAGCACCCACTGGCTGCCGAGCCCGGCGACGTCGACCTGGAGTTCGTCGACCGGATGCCCGACGCCCCGCGTGTCGAAAGCGAAGGCCGAGCTCAGGGGCGGACCGAGGTCCCAAAGCGGCCACCAGTCCGGCTGGGCATAGCGCCGATCCGTGTGCTGGTCGGAGTCGAGCACCAGGCTGGCGACGGCGTGTCCTTCCGCATCGAGGACCAGGAGGTCCTCTGGGTTGGGCCACGCGGCGGCCTCGCCGAGATCGACCAGCACGGCGCCCTCGGCAGGCAGCTCCAGGGTGGCGCGCTTCGCATAGACCGCAGGCTCGACGGCCCACGCCGTGGCCAGGAGGACCATGATCATGCCGACACCTCCTCGCGCGACAGCACGACCTTCTGGAGCAGCACCGCCGCCCCCAGGAGGGTGATCGCAGCGCCGACGACCGAGCCGACCCGCCACATTCCGGCGAGGTCCCAGAGGTCCACGAAGAAGACCTTGCCCGCCGCCAGCAGCAAGATGCCCATGGCCAGCAAGCGCGTGTACTTCGAGTCGCCTCGCACACCGATCGCCAGCAGCATCGCGCCGAAGCCAGCCCAGCCGAGGCTGCGGGTCATCTCGTTCGCGAAGTCACCCCGCCCCCAGTCCGGAGCTCCGTCGGTGGCGAAGGCGATGTCGACCTCGAGGTTGAGCAGCATGAAGAACGCGACCACCGCGGCGAAGCGCAGGACCCGCGTGATGGGGAAGTCCGTGAAGGCACCGACGCGGTCGAGCAGACGGGCAGACAACAGGAGGCTCCCGCCGAGGACCACGTAGGTGAGCGTCAGCTCGTTGAACCCCGGCACGACATAGGCAGGCCAGTCGATGACGAGCGGGTCCATCAGCAGGCGTCCACATGCGAGCGCGACGAGCGCCACGCTGAAGAGCTTGACGCCGGGATGCCTGATGCGGCTGGAGAGCCAGGCCAGGACCACCGCCTCGGCGGACCAGCCGAGCACCACCCACTGCCCGTCGAGCTGCACCGGGACGGCGATGCAGGCGAAGAGCGTCGCGGCGATGACGTAGGCAGCCAGCTTGCGTTCGTCACCTTCGAGTGTCCGCTTCACCTGCGCGGCAGCGGCGAGGCTGACCAGGCCGAGCACCAGGGGCAACAGCCCGATGGCCTCTGCTCCGAGGCCCTCCTCCCATGCCAGCTGCAGGGGGTAGTAGAGCACCGGTCCCGCGAGCGCGGAGGTCAGCCAGGGCAAGGTGCGGCTGGAGTCTCGGCGCAGGAAGGGCCAGAGGGTCAGGCCCGTGACGACGAGCAGGACAGCCGGCGCGATCCATGCAACGCGCAGGTCGTCCGCCATCGGACCGAGAGCCGGATAGGCCACGGCGGCCGCTCCAGCGAGCCCGGCGATGCCCGCGATCCCCCGCCCTCGCGCAGAGGCCACCATGCCGATGAGGCCCAGCGATGCCACGCCCAGGGTCACGAGCACCCGCGGCCCATCGCCCTCGGCGGCGCAGACACCCATGGTCAGTCCGGTGACGCCGAGCAGCGCCGGCAACAGGAGCTCCCTCTGGAGACCCTGGCCCCATGGCCGCCGGAGTCCGGCCAGCCACCACCCCGCCGTGGGCGCCAGCAGCACCGCCGTGACCAGCGCGTGCAGGAGGTGGCTCGGCCTCCCGAGGCTGTCCAGGTGTGACTCCCAGCCGATACCGGTCACCAGGCCCGCGAGCGCCAGCCCGCCGAGGCCGACCCAGGCCAACAGCGGCCAGTCCCTGCGGTGGCTGACCAGGCGCAGCGCCGCGGCGAGGCCCAGGAAGAAGATGGGGAGGAGCCACACGACCGGGCCGGGATCGTGGAGGACGGCCTGGACGGTGGCTCCTTCCCAAGTCACGAGATGGCGTGGGACGACCAGGGGCAGGACCGCCAGCGACTGGGCGGCGAGGGTCCCGGAGGCGACCATGGCCACGAGGGAATCGGTCTTGTCGCGCATCGCCACGGCGGCGGCCATGGCCGCGAACAGTGCCGCAGCACCCAGGCCGAAGGGGAGCTGGTCCGCGTCGCCGTACTCCACGCCCCAGGCCAGCTGGAGCACGAGGGTGCCCAGACCCGCCATGCCGACGATCGCCGGCCACTTGCGGAGCACGGCGGTGCTCAGCACGCCAGCGTTGAGGACGGCGAGGTAGGCGAAGAGCGCCAAGGCGCGATTGTCTCCGGTGAAGAGCAGGACGGGGGTCATCAGCCCGCCGGCGAGGCCCAGGACCGCCAGGAACTGGGAGTCACGGCGCCAGGCGAGCAGCACGCTGGCGATCGTCACGCCACTCATCAGCGCGAAGGCAGCCGTGTTGGGGAAGAGCTCGTAGAGGGAGTGCCCGGCGTAGAGCGCACCGTAGAGGATGCCGATTCCAGCGCCACCGAGCCCGGCAGCCGCGAGGCCGTATTCACGTCGATACAAGCGCTCCGAGCCGATCAGGGCCGCGACACCGGCGAGGACGCCCGTCGCGAAGCGGGCCCCGGGGCCGAAGAAGGCGAGCCAGCCCTGGTCCAGCGCGTAGTTGAAGAAGAGCAGACCGCCGATGAGCAGGCCGAGGCCACCGGCAGCGGCGAAGACCCAGGCGCCGACGTGCTCCGCGGTCTTCGCGGGTCTGGGTGGCTCGAATACCGGTGGCGGCTCGGTGGCCTTCGGAGGCTCGGCGGCTTCCGGCGGCTCGGCGGCCTCCGGCGGGGCCTCGGCAGGCACGGTCGCCGCGATGGGAGTCTCGGCCACTCGGGTGACCGGGCTGAGCTCCTGCCTGGACTCGACGCCCCGACGACGAAGCACCGCGACCTGCTGCTCGAGGGTCCGCATGCCGTTTTGCAGCCTTCGGAGCTTCGAGTGAGCCGTCAACGCGAGGATGAGGGCCAACAAGGGCAGAGCCCCGATGACCAGCAGCAACAGGACAACGAGACCGACCAGATCATCCATGACTGACCTCCACGACCTGGAGAGTCACCGGGCGATGTCAGCCTCCCTTCGACCTGCGGTGAAAGGTCCGCCAAGCGCGCATGAAAGCCGCGTGAATCAGGCCAGGTCCTGGCAGAGCTCGCGCTCGAGGTTCTGGAGCATGGCGCGCATGCCGCCCTCGAGACCCTCGCGAAGACCGGCGCCGTCGAGGACCGCGCCGAGAACGCTGCCGGGGTCGTAGTCCAGGTGCAGGGTCACCATCGTGTGGCGCGAGGCGCGCGGGGTGCGCAGCGAGTAGCTGAGCGTTCCGCTCGTGCGCTTGCCGCCGGTGCTGCAGAGGACCCGGCGACCGCCGTGGGCGTCGTCCACGCGCTCGAAGGTGTAGGGCATCGTCCGCTTCTTCGGGAATGCCGAGAACGTGAGGTCCCAGGTCCGGTCCCCCGTGCGGCTCGTCCCGCTCCAGGCGCCCTGCAGGATGCGGTCATGGTTGTCGGCCTTCGACAGCCACTCCAGGACTTCGTTGCGCTTGGTGTTCTCGACGAGGATGTCGGTGGTGAGGACGGCCATCGTGCGCTCCAGCGGCGGCGAGGATAACGCGCCGCGACGATGCTGCCGGCAACGCTACCCGTGCTGATTCCGTGGTGGGAGCCCGCGGTCTACCACCTCGGCCCGATCCCGATCGATCCGTGGGCCGTGTTGGTGTGCATCGGCTTCGTCGTCGGCATGGAGGTGGCCCGCGCCAGGGGCATCTCGATCGGCCTCGACACCCGCGACGTGGTCGATGGCGCCGTGTTCATCGTGCTGCTGGGATTCGTGGTCGCCCACTGGGTCCACGTCGTCGCCTACAACCCCGAGCTCATGGAGCTCGACGGCCAGTTCGACATGATGACGGCCGGCAAGGAGCTCCTGAACCCATTCGGCGGCGTATCCAGCAACGGCGGCTTCCTCGGGGCCGTCATCGGCACCATCCTCTTCTACACGCTCATCAGGAAGCGGGACTTCTGGATCCACGCCGACAACGGCATGTACGGCTTCGTCTTCGGCTACGTCTTCGGGCGACTCGGCTGCTTCTCCGTGCACGACCACCCTGGCGCGACCATCGAAGAAGTGCCCTGGCTGTCCTTCATGATGGTCGACTGGCAGCCGGGCCCCGCCCGCCTGGACATGGCGCTGGTCGAGGCCTGCTGGCTGGCCCTGATCGCGCTGGTCTTCTTCGCCGTCAACCGGAAGTGGAAGGGCTCCCACGGCAAGTTCATCGCGCTCTGGTGCATGCTCTACGCGCCGGTCCGCTTCGGCCTCGACTTCCTCCGCGCCGTCGATCGCCGCCTCTGGCTCGGCCTGACCCCGGCGCAGTACGGCTCGATCCTGATGTTCGTCGCCGGCGCCGTGATCATCGTCCGCCTGTGGAAAAAGCGATCCGAGGGCGAAGAGCCGAGTCCGTGACGGGCGCTCAGGGTGTGAGCAGGTCTCCGGCCGCCAGCGGCACCCAGTACTTGCCGCCGTCGACCAGCACCGGAGCTTGGGACAGGCGGATCTCGTCACCGGACTCCAGCGCACAGAGGATCTCCTCTTCGGCGCTCCAGGAGTTGGCCTTGCGGGGATAGTCGGCCCTGACGTACTTGCCGAACTTCAGGGTGTAGACCTGTCCGATGTCGGCGTCGAAGGGGAAGCCCGCGTACCAGTAGCCGACGACGGTCCCCGTCGTCCCGCCGCAGCGTCCGTCCGTGATCGCAGGCGCCTCGAGGGCTGGCGGCTCGACGACGATCGGATCCTCCGCAACCTCTGGGGGCTGCGAGACAACGGGTTCCACCTGTGGGGACTTTGAGGCTTCCGGCATCTCCGGAGAGGGCGCCAGCGCCTGCGCCGGGACATCAGGCTGCCGCTTCTCGATGTGCTCGTCTGCCGTCCCGTACCAGGCCGCGGCCCCGATCGCGATGACCAACAAGACGCCCCCGGCAGCGATCGCAGCCCGCAACGGCACGTTCGGGGGATCCAGGGTCTCGGCCAGCTGCGCCAGGTTCGGGTCCTTCGGACGCCTCGCGGCGGCAGCCTTCGCGAGGGCCGGCAGCCTGGCGCCGGCTGCCTGGATGGCCGAGGCCCACTCCGCGTCCTGGAGGCCGACATCAGCTAGGAGCGCGGCTCGCTCCTCGGGATCCGAGAAGCGCTTGGCGAAGAAGCTCACGAGTTCGTCGAGCTCGGCACGATCCAGGTGCATGCCGACCCTTACCCCAAAGTTGGGCTCGCGTCAGTTGCTGACTACGTTGTCGACATGCTCCTTGCGCTCCTCGCCTGCACGCCGAAGACCCCGATCGCCGATCCGAAGCTGAGTGCTCCTCCCGAGGGCCTCGACCACGCCCAGCTTCCGCTGGTCCGAGCCGCCCCCGGAGCAGCCAAGATCTACGTGGAGGCCACGCTGCCGGATGGAAGCAAGGGCATCTTCCTCGTCGACACGGGAGCGTCGGTGACGGCCATCGACCAGGAGGTCGCGGACCGCCTGGGCCTGGTGGTCGACGACCCGATGGGGGTGATCCAGGGCTTCGGCGGCCAGACGGCGTGGCGACGTTCGGAGCTCCCCTACGTCGAGCTCGGCGGCGTCATCGTGCCGAACATCGAGGTCGCGGTCGGCCTGCCGGGGGTGCCCGAGTACACCGGCGCCATAGAGGTCGACGGCATCTTCGGGAACAACGTCTGGAGCGACTTCGTGGTGGCCCTCGACTATCCGGCCGACCTGCTGGAGATCGGACGGCCAGGCACGATCGAAGTCCCCGCCACGGCGGTCCCCATGGTCTTCGACGGCAGCCACATCCACACGATCGTGCGCCTCGTCGCAGAGGGCGCGGATGGCGAGGAGATCGCTCGCGACCTGCTCCTGGAGGTCGACACCGGAGCCCGGAGGATCCTGCTGTCCGGCGCCACGGGGGACGGCCTCGGAGACATCGCGACAGAGGGAGAAGAGCCCATCTTCGGCCTCGGCGCGTCAGAGAAGATGCCGGTCTCGGCCTTCTACCGGCAGACCCGGCACGTGGACCTCGTTCGCGCCGAGCTGGGAGGTGTCTCCATCGACGACCCGGGCCACGCCACCTGGATCAACTACGACGCCAGCCTTCCTGTCGGCCCGGATCTGCTCGGACTCGTCGGCCATCACGTCCTGGCGGACCACCGCGCTGTCTTCGACTACCCGAACGGTCGCTTCGCCCTCACCGAGTCGATCCACGAGCCTCGCCAGCTCGACGGCCACCAGCTGATGCTGGACCGCGAGCTCGAGGACAACGGAGACGATCCCGACCGCGCGCTGCTGCGTGCCCGCTACCGCGCCGCCCTAGAGGACGTCGAGGGCGCGCTCGGCGAGGTCGACGTCTACCTCGGTGAGCACGCGGACGACCTCGACGCCACCGTGCTCCGCGCCAGGCTCCTCCGCTACGACGGCGACCTCGCCGGCTACGCGGACATCGTCGCCGGCCTGGATCCCGGGGACCTCGTCGACCAGGGTGAGATCGTCGCCACGGTCAACGGGCTCCTGCTGGAAGACCGGAACCAGGACGCTGTCGACCTCGCCACCGCAGCCGTCGCCCTCCGTCCTGACGACTCCGCCGCTCATGTCGCCTCCGCCGACGCACTCCTGAACGTCGGGAACGCTGCTGGGGCACGAACCGCGATCGCCAACGCGGCGAGGCTCGAGGAGAACCCCGACGCCTACCTGAAGCGCCGAGCCCGCATCGCCCTCGCGGAAGAGGACGTCTTCGCGGCCCTCGCCCACCTCCGGACGCGCCTGGCGCTGTACCCCTCCGATGGCGAAGCCCTGTGGTTCTACGCGATGCTCGTCGCCGAGCGGGAGGAGTTGGACGCAGCTGCGACCTTCGAGCGAGACGCGGCGGCCGCGATGCGCCGACTCCACCGCGAGAGCCGCCCCCTCGACTTCCTGATGGCCTCGCTGGCCCTGGTGGGTGCGGACGTAGAAGGCCTCCACGACGAAGGCGTCGAGCGCGACTGCCAGCCGATAGAAGAGGGTCCCAGCCAGGACAACTGCCTCGCCTGGTACGCCGCGATGTCCGGTCTCCGTGACGACGACTCCCTCGCCCTCATCGAGTCAGCGGTCGCCGAAGAGGCCAACCGCAGCGACTTCCTCGACACCCTGGCGATGGTCCACCTGGCCAGGGGAGAGCACCAGGAGGCTGCGGACGCGGCCCTCCTGGCGGCGCGCATCACGCCGGACCGCTTCTACCACCTCTGGCAGGCAGAGCGCATAGCTGCCCTCGCCGCGGGAGCCGCGGAGCCCACCGAGTAGGCCTCAGGGAGTGGCCTTCTTCACGGCGTGCTCACGCCGATCGACGATCTCGCCGAGAGGATCGAAGATGGTCGCGACGTCGGCCTTGTTGTTCCAGATGGGCTCCGGACTGCCCAGGTAGATGAGCAGCTGCGAGCCGGGATCGGTCTGGTGTTCTCCGACGCCGCTGTGGACCTCGACCGTGTGCCCGGCTGGCACCACCAGGTCCGGGAAGGTCCAGCTGTTGTCGCGGGCGTCGGTGATCCTGTAGCCCTCGACGTTCAGGGCCTCCGTGGTGATGTTGCAGACGCGCAGGTACTCGCCGTTGACGTTCTCGCGATCGTCTCCGGCGGCGTTGGCGTGGAAGGAGGTCATGTGCAGCGTGCTCTCGTAGCCCTCCGTCACCCAGATGCCGCGGTCGCTCTCGCGCGCCTCGGCCTGCGCCGCCAACAAGGCGTCCACGTCGCCGAGTCCGAGCGGAGGGATGAGGAAGACGTGAGCGACGCCGAGGGACACGAGGTAGTCCGCCAGCGGCTCCCCCTCGACCTCGACCCAGGCGATGAGGCGGCCGTAGGAGTCGCGCTCGAGAGAGCCGTAGGTCAGCGTCACGTCCTTGCCCTTGACGAAGCGCTCCGTGGCCACGCGGGCCTCGTCTCCGAAGACCTCCGCCGGCCGGAGCTCGGGGGTGTTCACGCCGGCTACGCGGACCTTGTCGCCGGTGTCGAGGGTGAAGGTGTCGCCATCGTAGACGCTGGAGACCGTGGCCTTGGTGGGGCCAGGACCGAACTCGTCTGCGAGGAGGGGAGAGATGAAGAGGGCGATGAGCATGGAGCCCGCTAACCCCCGCTCGGCCTGTTCGCTTCCGGACGGGGGGGCTCGCAGAACATGCGGCGAAGCTGGCGCATGAGTGGCTTGAGCGATGTGTGGCGCACGACGCCGCAGGCATCCTGCACGGAGAACCACTGCACCTCGCCGATCCCCTCGTCTTCTGCGGGACAGAAGCGCTCCGGCGGGCTGTCGACCTCGATGAGGTAGACATGCATCGACTTCAGTCGCGGCTCCCCCTCCGGCGTGTGGAAGCCGTATCGGACGACCCCCAGGTCGCAGCCGATGCGCAGCGGCGCCTCGAAACCCATCTCCTCCTGGAGCTCCCTGCATGCCGCCTGCTCGGGAGTCTCGCCGACCTCCAGCTTGCCCTTGGCGATCTCCCAGGTCGTGCCCCAGCGCCTCGTGCAGCTCACCAGCGCCAGCTCTACCTCGCCTCGGTCGCGGCGTACCAGGAAGCCACCCGCGCTGACCTGCTCGCGAAAGCCGTCCTTGAGGTTGAGCACGTGGCGGACGCCGATCCGTGGGGCCGTCCAGAGCCCGGAGCGGGTCCGCGAAAAGCGCGTGCCGGATCTGCGCGCCCGTCCGGCGTCGACGTAGAGCACGACAGGCCCTGCAGAGGAGCGGTGTGCGACCGCCCAGGCATCCGACTCGACGGCGGACAGGAAGACCCGCCGCCCGGGACCCGCGTCGAGGACGCCGGCGCGCCTGTACCGCTCCAGCCGCGAGACGTTGCTCGCGTGGTACAGGATGTCCGGGACGAAGTGGCGTCGACGACGACCGCTCATTCGTGGATGATCGCACAGGGCCGCTCGGCGAAGTGGCGGTAGGCGCGCTCGGTGCCTTCGACCATGGCCTCTACCGAGAACTCCCGGGCCCGCGCTCGACCCGCCTCGATCGGGGGATGGGCTCCGGCGAGGGCTCCTCTCAGCGCGGTCCGAAGGGCATCGGGGTCCTCGGGAGGTACGAGCAAGCCCACCCCGGCGAGCACCTCTGGCAGCCCGCCGGCGGTGGTGGCGACGACCGGGACACCCGCGTGCAGCGCCTCCACGACCACCTGGCCGAGGCCCTCTTCCTTGCTCGGGTGAACGAAGACATCCGCGCGGGCGAACAGGGCCGCGACGTCATCACGCTGGCCAAGGAGCTCCAAGTGGCTGTGATCGTCCAGCGGTCCCTCGCCGGCGACGAGGACCCGGGCGTCCAAACCCCTGGCAGCCTCGTCCAGCGTGGCGTGGTCCTTGTGGTCGACGAGGGCGCCGACAGCGAGCACGATGCGGCCCTCGCCGAGCTCCGCTGGGGGCATCGGCGACAGGGGCTCCACGCCGTCGTGCACGACGACCATGCGCTCCTCCGACACGACACCCGCCAGGATCCGCCTCACCGCATCGCTGACGCACACGTAGCCGAGGGCCCGCCCGTACTTGAAGCCACCGGAGACAGGGAAGTCGACTCGGCGATGCACGACCGGACGAGCGCCGGCGAGCACGCAGACCTGGTGAGCGTGAGAGGTGTGAGCGGCGAGCACGTCCCACTCCAGCTTGCGAAGCGAGAGCGCGCTCCGGGGGTCGGTCCCCGGGTAGGCCCGGACCTGCGGGAGGCCCAGCCGCGAGACCGGTGACCCCGGTACGCAGAGCAGCACCTGCTCGTGTCCGCGCCCGGCCAGCCCCCTGGTCAACAACTCCAGCTGGCGTTGACCACCCCGCCACTGCATCGAGGTGTCGACATGAACGATCTTCACAGCTTGCGTGACTCTTCGGGTGCAAGCCGCGGGATCCCGTCGACCACCGGGTAGAGCCGCTTGCAGGGAGCGCAGGCGAGGCCCCCCGGCGCTGCCTTCAGCGGCCCCCGGCAGCGCGGACAGACCAGGATCTCCACCCACTTCATCCGGGCACCCGCCAGCGGTCGTGTAGCCAGAGCCAGCCATGGGGTCGCTCACGGAGCCGTTCTTCGTACCAGCGAGTGAGGCGGGCCGTGTCGTCCTCTACATCACCGCTGAGCTCCAGCGGGCCGTAGAACCGCACCCGGTGACGCCCGGTGCCCTCCCGCCACTGCCAGCATCCAAAGACCGGGACGCCGGTCCGGGCGTGAGCCGCCGCGGCCGCCGGAGAGGTCCAGGCGGGCTGGCCGAAGAAGGGCACGGGGATGCCCTGGTTGCGCCGCTGGTCCATCACGAAGATGACCATGTGGCCAGCATCGAGGGCCTCGTAGGCGTGCCTCATCGAGCTGCCCGGCGGCAGGAGATAGAGCCCGGCTTTGTCCCTGATGTCCGCGATCACGCGGGCGACCTCACCCTGAGCCGGCGGCTTCACGAAGACGGACAGCGGCACCTCCTGGCTCTTCGGAAAGGCGGCCATCGCGAGGTCCCAGGAGCCGGAGTGGGAGCCAATGACGAGGGTCCCCTCCCCCCGCGCGTGACGCTCGCGGATGGGGTCCACCCCCTCCCACTCGATGTGGACGGGGTCCCGAAAGTGCCGCAAGAGCTCCGTGTAGCCGAGGAGGATCTCGGCGACCGTGCGCCGCAGGGTCGGCCCGGGTGGCAGCTCGGGAAAGGCCCGGGAGAGGTTGGCCGCCGCGACGTTTCGTCGAATCGGAACCAGGAGCCACCAGATCCAGCTCAGCGCCCACGCACAGAGCCTCGCCAGTGGAAGCGGGATTCGGCCGAGGACCCAGGCGGCGGCTCGCGTCACGCGATCGCCCGCGTCTCGAAGAGAGCCTGGAGGCGCTCGCGGAGCACGCCCGCGCCGACGCTGACCTCGACGCGCAGCCCAACGACGTGAGCCTCCTCGCCGAAGCGCACCGCGTCCTTCTCTGTCGTGACGAGTGGATGCTCCGCCACTACCTCGCCAGGGCGGAAGCGGTGGTGGTCGGGAAAGGGACTCCAGCCGCGCACATCGACGCCGGCTTCCACCAGGGCCTCGAGGAAGCGACCCGGCCGGTGGATGCCCGCGAAGGCATGGACAGGTCCCTCCGGCAGGCCCTCCAGGACGACCTCGGAGCTGATGTCGGCGGGCCCGCCCCCTCGCGTCGACCAGACGAGGTCTGCCTCGTGGAGCCCGCCCGGGCGAGCCTCGCCGACAGGAATGAGCCCGCCGGCCAGTGGGTGGACAGCGTCCACGACGAGGATGTCGAGGTCCTTGTCGATGGGGCTGTGGAAGCCATCGTCGAGGACAACCACGTCGGCCCCCAGCGCCGCGGCCTCTGCGACGCCGGCGACGCGGTCGACCCTGGCGACCACGATGACCTCTTCCCTCATCATCGTCAGCTCATCGCCGAGGTCGTCCGCGGCGCGACCGTAGCCCCGAGACACGACCGCTGGTGTGCGGCCCAGGGCCTTCAGCTCCGCCACGACTTGTCGGACGACCGGGGTCTTGCCGCTGCCGCCGCTGGCGAGGTTTCCGATCGAGATCACCGGCAGGGCAGCCCTGGGCCCACCGCGCTCCGAAGACCAGGCCGAATACAGGAGGGACAGCGGCCAGAGCCAGCGCCGATAGAGCTCCTCCGGGGGCGGCTCAGACCGCACCCGCTCGAGGACCGGCGCGACGTCGATGACCGGTGGGATCGGCTCGAGCAGCCCCATCGCCATGGCCTGCGCGATGCCCTCCGCGAGGTCGGCCGCCTGGATGCAGCGGTCGTCGAAGAGCGAGGCATTCGCTGCGATCTCGGGCCCATGGACCACGGGCACACCAGCCGCGAGGGCCTCTGCGGGCGAGTGACCCCCGATGGCAGCGTCGAAGGTCCCGCCGACGAAGGCGACGTCTGCGGCTCGGTAGAAGCCAGCGAGCTGGCCCACCACGTCGAGCAGGTGGAAGCGCTCCCGGCCGTCGAGGAGATCGCGATCGAAGCGCTCCGGATGACGGGGGGCCAGGAGCAGGAAGGGCGGGTCCTCCATGCGGTCGAGGGCATCGAGCAGCCGCTCGGTGTCGCCCTCGCGCACGGACCCGGCGACGAGCAGCGGGCGCGGCAGCTGAAGCGGCGGCTCTGGCAGGACGGCGGCGAGCTTCAGCGCTCCGAGTCCGACGTCCTCGATGGCCGACAGCACTGCTGGCATCCACCGCCGCAGGCGGCGCGTCCCAGGACCCTCGCGAGCAGCGACCCGCAGCACCGGGATGGCTCGACCTCGGGCGGCCATCACCAGGTTCGGCCAGATCTCGGCCTCGACGAGCACCAGCGCAGAGGGCCGCAGGCGCCGCAACCACAGGTCCACGACCAGGGGGTGGTCGAGGGGCAGCGCGGCCAGCGCGTGGTGACCGACAGCGACTGGAAAGGCGGTGTCGCTGGTGGCCGTCCTCAGCAGCACCCTCCGAGCTGGACGCAGGGCCTCGAGCAGTGCTTGAGCCGCCCTGCCCTCGCCGACCGAGGCCGCGTGGACGACGATGGCTCCGGGCTCGACCCCTGGAAGCCGCAGCCCCCACCGCTCGGCCCAGCGCACGCGGGTGCGCGGGTGGAGCCAGGTCCCGACCAGCAACAGCGGCGTCGCCAGCCACCAACACAGCCGGTAGAGCCTCAGCACAGATCCTCGATGTCCGGGTCCCAGCGAAAGCGCCTCATGGGGATGCGGTCCTCTATGAACTCGACCCCCTCCTCCTGGAGCAGCGCCCTCTGGAGATCGCCGCGGATGGGGTCCCCCGCAAAGGCGATGTGCCCGCTGGTGCGCACGACCCGCTGCCAGGGCACGACGACGCCTTCCTTGTCGATGCCTCCTTCGCAGAGCCCGGCCAGCGCCCAGCCCACCTGCCGCGCGGCTCCGGGAGAGCCGATGGCGGCGGCGACGTCGCCATAGGACAGGACCAGTCCCTCAGGGATGAGTCGGACGACCCGGTACACCTCGTCGTAGAAGCTCAGAGGCGCCCCCCGTACAGGCGCCCGTAGGTGCCCTCGCCGACGAGGTCCTCGTGGCGACCCGCCTGGACGACACGGCCCTCGTCGAGGACCAGGATGACGTCCGCGTCCCGAATCGTGCTGAGGCGGTGAGCGATGGCGATGGTCGTGCGCCCCGCCTGCAGACGTCTCAGCGCAGCCTGAACCAGCTCCTCGTTCTCCCTGTCCAGGGCCGAGGTGGCCTCGTCGAGGACGAGGATGGGGGCGTCGAGCAGGAGCGCGCGAGCGATGCAGATGCGCTGCCGCTGCCCCCCGGACAGCCGCAGGCCAGCCTCCTCGAGGGCCGTGTCGTAGCCCGCTGGGAGCTCGCGTATGAAGGCGTCGGCCTCGGCGGCCACGCATGCCTCGACGACCTCTGCGAGGCTGGCGTCGGGACGCCCGAGGCGCACGTTGTCGAGCACGCTGGCGTCGAAGAGGAAGGGCTCCTGGCTCACGACGGCGACGTGTCGCCGCAGAGACGACAGGGTGTAGTCACAGAGCGCCCGTCCGTTGAGGAGGATCCGTCCCGCCGTGGGGTCGTGGAAGCGCGGGACGAGGCCAGCCAGGGTGCTCTTGCCGGCCCCGCTCGCACCGACGAGCGCCACCATCTCCCCAGCCTCGACGGCGAAGCGCACGCCCCGGAGCACCGGACCATCGCCGTAGTCGAAGCCCACGTCCTCGAAGACGAGCCTGCACACCTCCGAGGACAGCGGCACGTCACCCTCGGGGACGGAGTCCTCGCAGTCGAGGACCTCGAAGACCCGCTGGGCTCCAGCGAGGGCGCGCTGTCCGAGGCTCACGATCTCGGAGAGCGACTTCAAGGGCTGGTTCATCAGGCCGAGGGCGACCAGGAAGGCGATGAGCTCGCCGGCCTGCAGCGTGCCTGCGAAGACCCGCTGCCCCCCCCACCACAGGACCAGGCCGACGCCGAGCGCCGCGACGAGCTCGATGACCGGACCGGGTAGGAGCTGGGCCAGGGTGCGCCGAAGGATGAGGCGGTACTGCTCCTCGTTGTCGACGTCGAAGGCCTCCAGACGCAGCTCCTCGGCGCGGAATGCCTGCACCGTGCGGATCCCCGTGAGGCTCTCCTGGGCCGTCCCCGTGAGCCCGGCGAGGTTGTCGAGAGAGTCCCTCGCCGCCGCCCGCAGGCGCCGTCCGAAGGCCGCGATCGGCCAGGCGATGACAGGCAGGGCGATGATCGCCATGGTCGCCAGCCGCCAGTCCATCCAGAAAATGGAGGCCACCAGGAAGACGAGCGTCAGCGGCTTCTGGACGAGGGTGGCCCAGGCGCTCACGAGGTACTGGACCTGCCCGACGTCCTGGGTGAGCCAGGTGAGCCGCTCGCCGAGTGCCATCCGCTGGTGCCAGCCGGGCTTCAGCACGAGGAGGCGCTCGAAGAGCTGACGCCTGAGCCGCGTGACCACGGAGAAGGCGACGGACTTCGTGATCATCGCCCGGCCCACACCCACGGTCCCCGACAGCAGGTAGAGGCCGGCGACGGCGAAGGGCAGGACCGCAAGGGACGCGGCGTCGTGCTCGATGAGGACGCGGTCGAGCACCTGCTCGATCAACACCACCAGCGCCCCCGGGATGGCAGCCGCGAGGCCCATCATCACCGCGGCGAGGGCGAGCCGCCCGGCGTAAGGCCGGTAGTAGAGCAGCAGGCGGCGAAGGGTCGGACTCATCGGGGCTCCGAATCGTAGCCCTCCACCACGGCGACCTGCCACGTGCCGATGACACGCTCTCCATGGCGCGCGACGATGTCGTGGCTGCCGCTGCGCTCGGCGTAGAGCCCGTCGGTGGGCCAGGTGTCACCAGAGCGGCTCGGCCGAAGCACGACGGATCGCTCGGGGAGCCCGTCTCGCCAGAGGTCGAACTGGCTCTGTCGTCCGGCACCCGGCACGGTCGTGGCGTCGACGCCCCCGTAGAAGCGCACCCAGGCGGCCTCCTGGTAGCGCTCGCAGAGGACCGGCTCGAGACCCCAGGCGCCGGCGGACTCGCCCACCACCTCGCCCATCCGGAGCTGATCGACGGGGTCCTTCTGGAGGGGAAGGACCGAGAAACAGGCGTGGACCAGCACCACCGCGCTCAGCAGCAGGCCGATCGCTCCCCCCCACTCGGCGAAGTTGCGAGCGACGCCGTTGGTCCGAGAGGCCCCGACGACCGCCGCCATGCAGAAGGGCAGGCCCCAGTTCCCCTCCCCTCGTGACAGCAGCGAAGCGCCCCCGAACACACAGAGGGTCAGCACAGCCGACCACCACCAGCGATCCCGCGGCCCCCTGGCGATCCAGAAGGCCGCGGAGACCGGGACGAAGACACCCAGGAAGAAGACCTGCGCCCCAAGGAACTCGAGCAGGGGTCCGAGCCCACCGTCGCCGCGCCCGAGGCCGTGGTCGAGCTGGAAGAGCACGTGACCGGCCAGGCTCGGCGCCGCGAGGAGCATGGCCAGCCCGGCGCTCATCCAGGCCCGCCTGCTCCTGGGCTCTGCCAGCACGAGCGCCACCACCAGCAGGACCCCGGAGAGCTTGAACCACAGGGCAGCCCCGGCGAGGAGCCCGGCCAGCACCCAGCGCCCGCGCTCGGCCGCCACGATGGACAGCACCCAGAAGGCCAGGAGGCCCGCGTCCGGCGTCGCGAGCACAGAGGGCAGGACCACGCCGGGCACCGCGAGGCAGAGCAGCAGCGTGTGTCGTCGCCGCTCGTGCCAGAGGAGTGCCGACAGCGCCACTCCCTGCAGGACCAGCCCTCCGGCGCGGACTCCCAGCTCCGAGTCCCCGAGCACGGTGGTCCCGGCCCGAATCAGCCAGGCGACGCCCGCGGGGTGGTCGAAGTAGGAGATCCCGAGCGCCTCGCTCCAGGTCCAGTAGTAGGCCTCGTCAGCCGCCAGGCCGAGCCGGGCCGCGATGACGAGCCGGAGACCAGTGACCACCCAGACAGCCGCGATCCCCCACTTCACGCCAGGTGCTCGGCGACGAAGCTGGCGATGCGCGCAGTCGCGCCGGGCCCCTCCAGGAGCGCCCGCACCTCCTCCAGGTCCGCCAACTGCCGCTCCGAACCCTCCAGGGCGGCGACAAGGTCAGCAGGTCCGAAGTCCTGCAGGAGCTCCGGAACGGCCCTGCGCCCCAGCACCAGGTTCGGGAGGGCCATGTGCTCGACACCGGTGACGAGCAGCTTGCCGATACCATAGGTCAGAGGGTTCACCCGGTAGCAGACGACCATCGGCCGCCCGAGGCAGGCGAGCTCCAAGGTGGCGGTGCCGCTGGCGGTCAAGGCAGCCTTCGCCCCGGTGGCGGCGCTGGAGATGTCCTCGACGATCTCGATCCCCGGCAGGGCCGGCAGCTCGATGCCCGCGGCCCGTGGCAGCCGGGTGACGAGACCGGTCTGGCGGGCCGCCTCGACGAGGTCGTCCAGCAGGCGATCGACCTCCGACTTCCGCGAGCCGGGGAGGATGGCCAGGTCCTGCCCGAGGGGGCCTGCGTGCTCGATCCGCTCGGCCACCGGGTGACCGAAGAACAGCGCCCTGCCGCCGTGCCGTTCATAGAAGGCAGGCTCGAAGGGGAGCAGGCAGATGACGGCCTCCGCGATCTCCGCGATCTCCTTGGCCCGACCCTTGCGCCACGCCCAGACCTGGGGCGAGACATAGAACACCACGTCCACGCCTCGCTCGCGTGCCTTTCGCGCCAGCGGGATGTTGAAGTCGGGGGCGTCCACGACCACCAGGAGCGACGTCCCCGGAAGGCGGGCCACGAGCTCCTCGCGAATGCGCAGCGCGTCGGGGATGACGCCGATGACCTCGACCAGTCCCATCACGCCGAGGCGCTCTGCGTCGGCTATGGCCTCCACACCAGCCGCGCGCATGGCAGGGCCCGCCAGGCCGTAGGCCTCGATCTCGAGGTGCTCGCCCAGCGCGACCACGAGCTCGGCCGCCAGTTCGTCCCCGCTCGGCTCGGCGGCGGAGATCATCAGACGCCTCATCGGCGTCTTTCGATGGCCTCTGCGATGCGGTCGGCGAGCGCTACGGCCACGGCGGCCTCCTTCGCAGGACAGGGGTAGTCCCCCTCGCCGCGAACAGCTGCGAAGAACGCGGCGTGCATGGCTTCGAGGGCGTCACCCTCTGCCACATCGAGCTTCTCCGGCGACAGCGAGCCCTCACCCCACCGCACCCGGGATCCAGTCCCGCCCTGAAGGTCCAGGCTCCAGTAGCGGCCCTCGTCCATCAGCCGGAAGCGCCGGCTCGAACCCCGCGAGATGCGGCTCGCCGTGAGCGTGGCCACGCACCCGGTCGAGGTCTCGAGCCAGACCTCTGCGACGTCGACGCCGGCGGTGACAACTGGGACTCCGACCGCGCGCAGCTCCGTGACCGTCCCACCCGCGAGGTGGAGCAAGAGGTCCAGGTCGTGGATCATCAGGTCGTGCACGACATCGACGTCCACGCCCCGGGCGCTCGGGGCAGCCAGCCGCTCCACGCGGATGTAGCGGGGCCGCGTGTCGTCGGGCAGCGCGAGCACTGCCGGGTTGAAGCGCTCCTGGTGGTTGACGCTGCAGGCGCGGTACCGCGCGAGGAGCGCTGCGTCCCGACCCGTCGAGGCCAGCGGCTTCTCCACGAGGCAGGGGACTCCCCGCTCCAAGAGCGGGATCGCGACCTCTGCGTGGGCGCTCGCCGGAACAGCCACGATGGCCGCGTCCAGCTCGCGGGGGACCTCTTCCGCGGCAGGCAGCCCTTCGGGCACACCCGCCGGGTCCACGACGACGAGCTCGACGGTGCCGAGCAGCTTCTGGGCGTGAATGCGACCCATGTGGCCGCAGCCGACGACTGCCACGCGCATGGTCAGCTCTCGCTCCCGGAGCCGGCGGCTCGGCAGACTCCGCGCCCGCTGTTCTCGACGAAGCTGGCGAGCTCGACGACCTGGAGGTCATCCGCCCAGGTCTCCCGCACGCGCTCGGCGGCGATGCGCAGCGGCGCCGTACCGCCGAAGAGCTCCCGGTAGGCCTGGCGGAGGCGGGTGATGACGCCGATGTCGTAGCCCGCGCGCCGGAGCCCGATGATGTTCAGCCCGAAGAGCCGGGCCCGGTCGCCCTGGGCGATCGTGAAGGGGGGGACGTCGAGCGCGACCATGGCGCCTGCCCCGACCATCGCGCAGCGCCCGATCCGCGCGTACTGGTGCACCCCCGCCAGGCCACCGAGGACCGCCCGGTCCTGCACCACGACGTGCCCGCCGATCGCGACGCTGTTGGCGAAGACGCAGTGGTCCCCGACGGTGCAGTCGTGCGCGACGTGGGAGCTCGCCATGAAGAGGTTGTGGTTGCCGACCCGCGTGATCGCGCCGCCCGCGACCGTTCCGCGGTGGATGGTGGCGTACTCGCGGATGATGTTGCCCTGTCCGATCTCGAGAGTCGTGCGCTCACCGCCGTACTTCAAGTCCTGCGGCGGGCCCCCGACACAGGCGAATGGATGGATGCGCGTCCCGGCGCCGATGCTGGTGGGACCCTCGAGCACGGCGTGGGCGCCGACGGCGACCCCATCCGCGAGCTTCACCTCGGGTCCGATGACGGCGTAGGGACCGACCTCGACGTCACCGAGCTCGGCGGCGGGATCGACGATCGCTGTGGGATGGATGGCCATGCCCAGACTCTTAGACCTCTCCCGCGGGAGTGGCAAGCTCACGGACCAGCGCTGCGCCGACGGGATCGTAGAGCCTGATCGGTTCGCTACAGACGAGCACCTGCGTGCCGACGGGCAGCACGCCCGAGTGCCTCTTGCGGCGACCGGGGAGCTCCAGCGTGTGGGTCGCGCCGGAAGGCTCCAGGAAGAAGAAACCGCCGAGGGTCTCCACCAGCACCCCGGTCTCCAGCGCCCACACTCGCGGCGACTCGCTCAGGCGGGGAAGGCGGAGGCGCTGCCCTGATCCGACCAGCTCCGGCCCGGGCAGGCCAACGGTCCACAGCACTCCGGCCCTCGAGTCCACCGCAAGGACCTGGAGGGTGTGCGGCGACGAACTCGGGCTCCAGCTCTTGATGTCGTCCCAGACCCGCAGACCAGCCCGCTGCACCGTGACCAGCCTGCCCTCGTGGAGGCAAGCGTCCATGCAAGGGGCGTCGTCGCGACTCGGCTTGCCCTCGATGAGCTCGCCGGCGTGCAGCTCCTGGGGCCTGTCGTGCATCGGATCGGCCAGGAGGATCCTGTCCCCGAGCCGAAAGACCCGGGCGCGGGCCGAGACGTCGAGGTCCTCTGCGTAGTGGGGCCTGGTGTCGAAGGTCCAGGACTTCCAGCCCAACCGCAACAGCGTGGAACCGAGCCAGACGGGACGGCCGCTGGCGTCCGGGAGCGCGATCTCGCCACGGTCGTTGACCGCGACGCCGAGGCCCTCTACCGGCGTGGTGGACTGGATCTCCCCCGTCGAGAGCGACCAGATCACGGCGCGCTTGGAGAACAGCGCCACCACCACGTCACCGCCTGCCGCGATGGCAGCGGGAAAGAGGGGGTCGACCAGGCCGAGGGAGCGAACGAAGTCGGACCAGCTCACGGAGCCCCGACCGTGGCCATGAGCCGACCGTCGGCGACCTTCTCTCCGTCGACCTCGGCCCGGCAGCGGAAGGTCCAGATGGCACGCCGCACCGTGTCCTTCTCGACGTGGAGGTAAAGCACGTCACCCGGCCTCACGGGCTTTCGGAAGCGCAGCTTGTCGAGTCCGAGCAGGTAGACGGATGCCCCGGCGCGATCGGGGTTGGCGGAGAGCGCGACCACCGCGGCGACCTGGGCGAAGGCCTCCGCGATGAGCACCCCGGGCATGATGGGCCGCTCCGGGAAGTGGCCCTGGAAGTGTGGCTCGTTGACCGAGACGCACTTGACGCCGACCGCGCGCTCACCGGGCACGCACTCGACGACCCTGTCGACCATCAGGAAGGGGTAGCGGTGCGGCAGGGTCCGCAGGATGGCGTCGACGTCAATCACCGGCTTCCTCCAGGCGAGCCTCCAGCTCCGTGACACGACGCCGCAGTCTACGAAGCTCGCGGTCGATCTCCGGCAGGCTCTCGAGGGTCTTGATCGCGCGCAGCCAGGTGCCGTGCTCGATGGCAGGGACACCCGCCAGCCTGGCTCCCGCCGGTGCGTCTCGGGCGACCATCGCATGTCCGGCCGCCGTCACGCCGTCGCCGATCTCGAGGTGTCCCAGGGCTGTCGAGCGCACCGCCATGGTCACGCCACGACCCAGCGTCGTGCTGCCGCAGATGCAGGTGAGCGCGACGAGGACGCTGTGCTCGCCGATGTCGGCGGCGTGCCCGACCTGCACGAGGTTGTCGGCCTTCACTCCGCGGCGAACACGGGTGCCGCCGAGGGCCGCTCGGTCCACGCAGCTGTTGGCGCCGAGCTCGACATCGTCCTCGACGACGGCCGGCGCCGGCTGGGGGATCTTGAGCAGCCCCTCCCGGGTAGGAGCGAAGCCGAAGCCCTCGCTGCCGACGACGGCTCCCGGATTCAGCCAAACCCGATCCCCCAAGACGCACCCGTCCATCACGACCGCACCTGGGAAGAGCCGCACGTCCTCTCCGAGCACGGCGTCCTCGCCGACGTAGGAGCCGGACTGCAGCCAGGCGCGGCGCCCGATCCTGGCACCCGGACGAACCACCGCGAAGGGCTCGACGACGACGTCCTCGCCGAGCAGGGCACCAGGAGCGACGGATGCGAGCGGGTCGACACCCGGAGGCGGACGCTTCGGCGGATGGAAGAGCGCCAGCGCCCGAGCAAAGGCGGCGTAGGGGTCGGCGCAGTGAAGGAGCGTGTGGCCCGGCGCGTCGACGCCCTCTGCGACGAGCACGGCCCCGGCGCGGCTCTCGGCGAGGTGGCGAAAGTACCGGGGGTTTGCGACGAAGGCGAGGTGCTCGGGACCCGCCTCCCGGAGGTCTCGAAGATCTACGAGGACGGCGTCGCCGTCACCCCGGACGCGAGCGCCGAGGCGCTCAGCGAGCTCCGCGACCGTGAAGCCCATCGCTCAGGGGGCGGACTTCGCGTTGTAGCGCTGGATGACCGTGTCGGTGAGGTCAGCCCCGCTGCTGTAGAGGACCATGCCCTGGCTGACCTCGAGGATGAGGTCGTAGGAGCCCTCGCGACCGATGTCCTCGGCCACGGTCTGGAGCCCGCTCATGAGCTGCTCCATCGCGGAGAAGTAGGCGACCTGCATCTCGTAGTCCGCTTGGGCATAGGCCTGCTGGAACTCGTACTGCTTCTGGGTCAGGCGCTGCTCGTACTCGGCCCGGGCCGTGTCGCTGAGGATGGCCCGCT
Organism: Myxococcota bacterium; assembly: GCA_036012755.1. Lineage (GTDB taxonomy): Bacteria > Myxococcota_A > UBA796 > UBA796 > CAJQPC01 > JAAESX01. Next base: position 140,067 of record DASCPX010000127.1, read on the forward strand.
TGGACTCGTACTCCTGCGCCAGGGAGTTGAGCTCGGCCTCGAGCTGCTCGATCTTGGCCTTCTCCCCGGCGTACATCGTGTCGAGACGCTGCTGGGCGGCCTTGCCTTCGTCGATCTCCTGGATGGCGCGGCCGTAGTCGACCGTTCCGATCTTCGCGGCGTCGGCAGGGGCCGACCAGAACACGATGGCGAAGACAACAGCGAGGATTCGCGTCAGCATTTAGCTCTCGGGGTGCGAGGGGGTTGGGGGATAACACGGGTGGGAACCCATACTGGACGGGGTCCGTTCCTCTCGCACCGGTTAGCGCGCGGGGGTGCTGGCCGCCGCCCTCCTCGTCATCGCTGGCTTTGCCGCCCTCTACCAGGGTGGAAACGCGCTGCTCAGCGGCGCCAGCGGTCTCGCCCGAGCCCTGGGCATCTCTCCCCTGGTCGTCGGACTCACCGTCGTTGCCTTCGCGACCTCCGCGCCGGAGCTGTCCGTCAGCGTGATGGCGGCCGTCGACGGGAGCCCCGACATCGCCGTCGGAAACGTGCTCGGCTCGAACATCTTCAACACGCTCGTGGCGATCGGAGCGGTCGCGGCGTTGAGGCCGATTGTGATCGACGCGCCACTGTTCCGGCGGGAGATCCCCCTCTGCATCGTTGCCACCCTGATGGCCGGAGGGCTCGCCTGGACCGGCGGAGTGCTCCAACGGGCCGAGGGCGGGGTCCTCGTCGCAGTGCTGGTGTCCTACCTCCTGTTCGTGGTCGTACAGGCACGCTCGGACCCGGCCCCGGACAAGGCGGAAGACGGGGAGCCCGAGGCCGAGCGAGACACCAAGGCGGCCGGCATCGCCATCGTGGGCTCGCTCGCGGCCGACTTCACCGCCTTCGGGCTGCCCATCGCCAGCGCGCTGACCGCGGTGAACGCCCACTTCCACTCCCGCAAGGGGACGGTCACAGTGCGGGTCCTGGCGGTCGTCTTCGGTCTCGGGCTCCTGGTCTTCGGCAGCGAGGCGCTCGTCAACGGTGCGCGGACGCTCGCGCTGGCCGCGGGGATCTCGGAGGCCACCGTCGGGCTCACGGTCGTCGCGATCGGCACTTCCGCGCCGGAGCTGGCGACCGCGCTGGCAGCCGCCAAGCGCGGACAGAATGCGATCGGGGTCGGAAACGCGCTCGGGAGCAATCTCTTCAACGTGTTGGGCGTGCTCGGAATCGCGGCGCTGATCCACCCGGTCACCGTCGCTCCCGGCTTTCTGAGTGTCGACCTGTGGGTGGCACTGGCCGCCGTAGCGGTCCTCTTGCCCTTCGCCTTGCGTGGCGGCCGGGTCGGGCGCGCCGCCGGCGCGAGCATGTGCCTGGCGTGGATTGTCTACACGACTTGGCTCATCGCACGCGACGCGGGGACGGTCGTGGGTTGATTCTTGGCCGTCCTAGTGCTTTCCTGACCCCTTCCCACGGCACGGTTTCCAGGAGACGTCATGCAGGCAAGCATGTTGTTCGCACTCGCTCTGATCGCTTGCGGAGACAAAGACACGACCGACGACAGCGCCGAGCCGATCGTCACCGACGAGGACGGCGACGGTTACGACGGCCTCGATCACGGTGGAGATGACTGCGACGACACGAACGCGTACATCAACCCTGGCGCCACAGAGGTCTGCGACACCCTCGACAACGACTGCGACGGCACCGTCGACAACGACGACGCGACCGACGCCACCACCTACTACTACGACGGAGACGGAGACGGCGTCGGCGTCGATGACGACACCACGACTGCCTGCTCGCTGCCCTCCGGCTACAGCGAGACCTACGGGGACTGCGACGACACGCAGCCCGACGCCTACCCCGGAAACACAGAGGTCTGCGACGGGATCGACAACAACTGCAACTCCTCGATCGACGAAGCGAGCGCGGAGGACGCGGAGACCTGGTACCCGGACAACGACGGCGACACCTACGGCGACACGGACTACCCGGCCGTGGCCTGCGACGCCCCCGGCGGGTACGTCGCGGACGGCACCGACTGCAACGACACCCGCAGCGACATCAACGTCGATGGAACCGAGATCTGCGACTCGCTGGACAACGACTGCGACGGCACCGTGGACGAGGACGACGCCACCGACGCCTCGATCTGGTACGAGGACGCCGACGCCGATGGCTACGGCACGGCCTACTGGGACGTCGGTGACACAGGCGACACGGGCTGGGACACAGGCGACACGGGCTGGGACACAGGCGACACGGGCTGGGACACGGGCGACACAGGCTGGGACACAGGCTGGGACACAGGCTGGGACACAGGCTGGGACACAGGCTGG
>DASCPX010000128.1:0-1744 GCA_036012755.1 Myxococcota bacterium
TTTCCTGTGGGCCCTCGACACTCTACGAGGGGCGGAGCAGCTGTGCCATCGACCGCCAGCCTCCCCATGGCCTTCAGCTGGATGGGATTCACGGTGGCGTGAGATTTCGTTCCGAAGCCGGGAGCCTGCGGGTGTGGAGCGATCCCTGGCGCGATGGGCGCCCATTCACCGTCGAGATCCGCCTGCCATCGTCCCACTGAACAGGTCTGCCCATTTGCATGCCCGCCCCGAGGCCCTCGGTTGAGGCGGAGATGCATCGCGAGATCTACCTCAACCGGCCCGGATTCGGCGCAGTTCTCCACTCTCAATCGCGTGCAGCGACCGTGTTGGCATGTGAGCGAAATCCCCCAGAGAACCTCGACTTCATTCCCGAGATCCCCGCCTACGTCCGCAAGTTCGCATACGTTGAGTATCGGCCTCCAGGCAGCAATGACCTCGCCGGAATGGTCGGCGGGGAGCATGCCGAAACCGCGGAAGAGCAGCGGTGCCTGCCGAGTGGGGAGGTCTTCTGGCAGCTCCGCGGCGCCCAGGCGATCCTCGATCGCGCTGAGCAGGGAGCGGTCCTTCATGAGCAGCGGCGAGGCGGCGACGGTCTCGAGGTGCTTCGACCAGTTCGCCGTGTAGAGCATGTGCTCGAGGTGGACCTTCATACGAGGTCAGGCCGGATCGGGGCACGCTCGTGCATCCCCGCGGAGACTGCCCATGGGGCGCCGGGCGCGGCTAATCATCCAGTGCATCCACGGCTCGGAGGACGTTTTGCACCCACGATTCCGAGCCCGCGAGGGCGAACTCGTAATTCGCCCCCTCTCTCCAGTGCACACACATGCCCTGCCCCGGTTCGCCAGCCTGAAACCAGACCCACTGCATGCGCCCTGCGGGGGCGTTGATGACGAAGACGGTCTTTTGCCACAGGGTCGGTGAATCTGGGTTGCGAGGGGTTGGCTGGAGGGCGAATACCCCGGTGGCCCAGGCCCCTGGAGCACCCTCGTGGAGCCCCAACCCACGGGATTCCCCTCCCCCAGACTCACCGTACCCCCAATGCCAGGAGATGTCCTGGTCCCCCACCACCGCAGCTGCGGCGGAGTCGGAGAAGCCGATGAGCCGGAGCAAGGACATGAGACGCCATCCCCAGGTCCAATGCCAAGAAGAGCTGGGGCAAGGGTCGGGCCGGTCCCATGGCCAATGGGGATGGCCCATGGCCAGCAAGGCCAGGGCCTCTCCACCGGGCGGCATTTCAGCGAGGGCAGCCCGGTCCCAGGGCCGCTGCATGGCCGCGACTTGACGGGCCTCCCAGGCCTGCCAACGTCCCCCACCCCCAGCATCGGCTACCCGCTGCCAGGCAGGGGTATGGTGTGGGTCGTGGTCCACTCGCGCGGCCTCCTCGTCCCTGGTGAGTGGGCGAATGCCCTCGAGCATGGAATAGAGTTGTCTGCGCCAGGCCCAGGGAGCTCGGCCAGTGGGCCTTTCGAATCCGGGATCACAGCGGCTCAAAAGGGCTTCTGCACCGGCTTTGTCGCCGGCTTCGAGGGCGCTCTCCGCGTTCTTGCAGGTCATGAACGCCGTGGCGGTCCAATCCCGAAATTCGACCCCTTCCCGAAGCACCGCAACCATGGCCGCCCATACGGCGTCAAAGGTCGTCAGGCCAGGCCAGCGCTGCCAGACGATGGTTGGTGAGTTCATCCAGTACCGCACCTTGCGAAGTGCATGGGGGATGACGGTTTCGGCATCGGATAAGATGCTGGTT
>DASCPX010000129.1:0-317026 GCA_036012755.1 Myxococcota bacterium
ACCCGGGCGCCGCCTACAACGAGTCCTCGACCTCCTGCATGGAGGATCGGGACGGTGACGGCTACGGCGACGACGACGCCCCCTCTGGGGTGACGGACGGCACCGACTGCAACGACGACGACGCGGACGTGAACCCCGGCGAGAGCGAGATCATCGCCAACGAGGTCGACGACAACTGCGACGGCACAGAGGTCTGCTACGCGGACGTCGACGAGGACGGCTACGGCGACTCCTCGTCCTACGAGAACTCGACCTCTGACGAAGACTGTGACGACGCCGGAGAGGCCACCAGCACGACCGACTGCGACGACTCCGACGAGTACACCCACCCCAACGCCGCTTCAAAGGACGGCGCGGCCTGCATGACCGACGCCGACGAGGACAACTGGGGCAGCGAGACCGCGCCCTCTGGCGGCTCCGCCGGAACCGACTGCGACGACGACGACGAGGACGTCAACCCCGACGGCACGGAGACGGTCGGAAACGACGTGGACGAAGACTGCGACGACGAGGCCGAGTGCTACTACGACGCCGACGAGGACGGCGATGGCACGGAATTCGGGACGACCTACAACAACGGCGACGAGGACTGCAACGACACCAACGAGGCCTCGACCAAGACCGACTGCGACGACACGGACGACACCCGCGCTGGTACGAACTCGGAGACGACCAGCAACGACATCGACGATGACTGCGACGACGTGATCGACGAGGGCAGCTACTCCGGCGGCGAGGTCGTCATCAGCGAGATCCACAACGACCCGAAGTACAGCGACGGCGGCGAGGAGTTCGACGGCGAGTGGTTCGAGCTCTACAACACCAGCGCCAGCGACGACTACTACCTGGGCGGTTGGCAGATCGACCTGGGGCCGGGCTCGGGGAGTCGCTTCTACGTGGGCATCGACAGCAACCTGATGGTGGCGTCCCAGTCCTACGTCGTGCTCTGCTACGACGACGTCACGCTCGGGTCGAAGTGCGACTACGTCTACGGCTCCACCCAGAGCTGGGAGAGCGACAAGGGCGCGACCTACAACGGCAACGCCAAGCTGGCCAACAACTACGCCGATGATGGCGACACCGTCGCCCTGACCGTCGGCAGCACGACGATCGACAGCGTCAAATACACCACCGGCAACTACTTCTCGGAGCCCACCTCGGGGAACTCGATCGAGCTGGGTGACGACTACCTCGACGACAACGACAACGACGTCGGGTCCTACTGGTGCGAGTCTGACGACACCGACACGGGCTTCATGTACTACGACGGCACAGCCACCAACGACGAGTACGGCACCCCCCAGACATCGGCGAGCTGCACGCCGACGCCGTGACCCCCCTCGGGCTCCAAGGAGCCAAAACGTATCCTTGAGCCCAGAGAACCCCGGGGTTCTCGGCCTCCAAGGATACGCTTTGGATCATTCAGGCCGGAGGTGTCAGTCTCGCGAGCAGCCGGTCGTCGCCGAGGCAGAGCTGGGCCTCTGTGGTGATGTCGGGGCGGGACCACGCCTGGTGGACGGCGTTGCGGTTCATGCCGCAGAGCTCGGCGAGCAGCGTGGCGCGCCTCCAGCCGTTGGTCCCCGCGAGTTGCAAGAAGACAGTCCTCGCCTCGCTGCGCCGTCGTAGGTCCGAGGGCTTGGTGCGGGTCGCGGCCATCGCAGCCGCGGCGATCCTGCCGAGAGGATGGTCCCAGGACCGAGGCGCCGGGCTTGGCGCGGGCGTGCCGGCCACGGCGACCGAGGGATCACCGCTCACATAGGCGTGGTCGATGCCAAGGCGAGCCAGCACCCTGCGGTCGATCCATGGGTCGCGGATGGCGCCGACCAGCTCGCGGTGTGTGCTCCAGACCCACTCCAGCGGGTCGCGTGCCAGCTCCGCACGACAGGGATTCAGGACGGCGTAGCGGATGTCCCGGCGCACCTTGACCCTGTCCGTGGCCAGGACTGGCTGCCGAGGGCGCTCGTAGGGCCATCCCTTGAGGCTGCCCAGCAGCCGGCACAGACGCCCCCAGGCCTCGGGGTCTTTAGGGACCACGAGGTGGAAGTGGTCGCCCATCAGGCAGGCCGCGAGGGCTCGAGGGTAGTTCGCTCGCAAGCGGCTCCACAGTCGCTGGGAGAGGTCGTCCGAGGCCAACGGGTCTCCCCAGGCGGCTCGGCCAGTGAGGTGGAGTGTCTTCATGTCCCCCCCAGATGCACGGCTCGTGCCGTCAGCAAGCAGGCGGAATCGTGCCCTGTGGGTGGCGAAGAGTGCCAGTCAGTCGACGGGGGGTGTCGGCAGCTCGACGGATGTGAACACCAACCCAGCAGGATCCCGTGGCCATTGGGCTGGCGCGCGGCTTGCTCCTGGACTCGGTGCACCTCAGCCCTGGAGCTTCCCGTGTCCGACCTTCTCTCCCACCTCGGTGGGGCTGAACTCTCCGTCTATGGCTTCGCCTTCCTCGTCCTGCTCGGACGGATGTCCCGGAATCGCGAGCAGGCAGCTCGGGTTCTCGTCGGCCTCGCCCGGTTCCCTCGGGGCTTCCTCCACGAGCTGCGCGGAGGCACCTGCGAGGCACCCACCGACGACTGCCCGGCCTGGGCTCTGCGCGCCGTCAGCGTCGCCAGCTGGGGCAGCTTCCTCGCCATCGTCCTCGGCTGCGCTGGCGCCCTGGGAAGTCTCGGCAGCTTCGTCGCCCGCGTTTCGGAACAGGACGCGCTCACGCACGCTTGCCCCAAGGTGGTCCTCTCTGGCTGGGAGACGGGCGGATGCTCCGTGGACGAGCTCTCCCGAGCCCGCCTCGAGACGGCCTGCGCTGCTCACCTCCGGCTCGCCATGGACCCGGACACCCCTGACTTCGACTTCGAGACCAGGATCGCGGACCGCTGGCAAGAGGAGTGCACCTCCCACCTCGCGCAGGTGTCCCGATGATCCCCGAAGGAAAGGCCGAGGTCGACGCCTTGGGTCGCAGAGTCGCTCGCAACACGGTCATCGTCTACGTGGTCCTCGGGACCGTCTTCGTCGTCCTGATGGTCTCAGCGCTGGTCGTCCTCGTACCGCTGTTCATACTGTTCGCGTAGGCTGCCTCTCGGAGAGGGTGGACGAGACGGTCGCTCACTGGGTGTCGAGGTAGCCGATGGCCTCCAGGGCACTCTGCATGCCCGGCGCGGTCTCGCTGCGGTCCAGGGACTGCATCGAGGAGATCACGCTCTCCAGCTGCTCCCTGGCGGGGTGGTCATCTGCAGAGAGCGGGTGATCCTCCGCCGGATCCGCGGCGAGGTCGTAACGAACGACCTCGTCGCCGGTCCAGTGGAGCTTGTCGTCGCCTTGCCACACGACAGCCTCCATGCGGTTGCCGAGCTTGCCATGGGACCAGTCCACCCAGGGCGCGAAGGGCCACACCGAGGCCTCGAGCGAGGGCAGCGGGTCCGGGAGTCGACCGTCGCGGGTGAGGTGGTAGGCGACCCTGGCCGAGACCTGGTCGGGGAGCGGTTCGTGGCCGCCGTCAGATTGCCACCACAAGAGCGGGACGCGGGCGACCGGCTCACCGATCACGTGAGCGTGGCGGACGAGCCCGTGCTCGCCGAGATACTCCCCGTGGTCCGAGGTGACGACCAGGCGAAGCCCCGCGGAGGTCCAGCCCCGCTCATCCAGGCGATCCAGCGCCCTGCTGAGGGCCTGATCCTCCAGGTGGATGCCGTAGTCGTAGTGCTCGGACATCGTCGTGAGCCACGCGGCCCGCTCCACCTCGTCCATCTCGCCGCGCACGAAGGCCTTGTAGTGGCGGACGAACCCCCTGGCCGCGGGACGCGGTTCGATCCACTCCACGCCTGGCGGGATGTCCTGCCAGGGGTCGTGGGCCTCGAGGAAGTTCATCACGAGGAAGAGCGGGCGATCCGGGTCGAGCTCTTCGAGCATCGCGTCGAAGGCCACGCTGTAGTCTGCTCCACGCAGGACCAGCCTCTTGGGATTGAAGCGGCTCACCCGCAGGATCTCGAAGCCCTGGGTCAGGCCCGTAGGGGGAAGGAGCAGGTCGTTCCCCGACACCAGGACGGTCTGGTAGCCCTGGCTCGCGAAGTGCTCGGCGAGGGTCTCTGCGTCTTCGTCCAGCGGGTGCAGCGCGAGCTCGCGCACCACGCGGCCACCCCCCTCCACGCTGTCCACGCCATGCTCGCTCACCGCCAACCCGGTGAAGAGGCTGGCGTGACTGGGCACCGTCCAGCTCGATGGCGCCAGGGCGCCACAAGACACCGACGCGCCTGTTGCCCGCAGCGCCTCGAGCCCGGGCGTGGTGGGCCGCTCGTGTCCGCACAGACTCGTCCGCGAGGATCGCACCGTGTCCATCACCGCGAGCACCACCGTGAGTCGGTCTGGTCGTCCGTGAACAGGAGCGACCTCGACGATCTCCACCGGGGGAGGCGCCGGGTCTTCCGAGCAGCCTGACCAGAGCGCGAGGTTCATCACGGCAGTTCCAGGTGAAGCGACCGTGGATCGACGGGACCCCCTTCGCCAGGATCACGCTACCATGGCCCCTTGCTTGTGCTCCTCACCAGCCTTGTCATGGCCGCGGACGACTGTCCGACCCGGCCAGAACCGGATCGCTTCCACAACAAGGTCGAGGCCGTCAAGGAGCGAGTCGCGTTTGCGGAGCCGGATCTGACCCCGGTGCTCGACGAACTGCAGCTCGTGGCCGAGAAGTGCATCCAGGGGCCCGCCTACATCGACGATCTGGCGGCGCTGCACATGGCGCGGGGGGCTTACGCGCTCCTCGCCAACGGCGACCCTGTCCTTGCCGAGGTCTACTTCGTCAACGCCGCCGCGCTGGCTGGAGCCAAGGCCAACGAGCCGCTCTACGGGCCAGAGGTCAGCGCGGCCCTGCTCGCGGTGCTGGCGCAGGACTCCCGCACCGCCGTGCTGGACATCACCTTCCAGTGGGAGCCGGTCGTCCTCGTCCTCGATGGCGAGGTCCACTACGACTACGGCCCGAACGACGTCCCGGCGGGCTGGCACCTCGTCCAGTGGAAGGCAGAGGACCTCTGGTTCTCAGAGGCCGTCCAGCTTGGACCCGGAGGCCGGGCGCACGTCGGAGACGGCATCCCCTCCCCAGACGAAGTTGCCATCGGGGAGCTCGTCGAGGACGAGCCCAAGCGCGGCCGAGGCGGCAAGGACGACGACCTCATGGTCGAGGTCCGGACCGGCAACCGAGCCGGTCGAGAGAAGCGCGAGCGCCCGCAGACTGCGCTGCCGCCGGTGCTCTACGCCCCGGTCGAGGACCCCGGCGAGGTCACCGCCTTTGCCAGCTACCACGTCGCTCGCGCCACCGTCGGCGTCGGGTCCAGCACCTATGACGGCCTCGTCGGCGCGGCGGACGGGCGCCTTCGACTTCGCTACGGCAACCGCCTCCGTGTCGTCGCCGAGATCGGCATGGGCGCCCCCAGCGGTGCCGGGCGCGTCAGCCTCTCGACCCGCGGTCGGCTCTACGGCGCCGTCGCCGGCGGCCCGGGCTGGAGTTGGCAGCTGGCAGCCGGTCCGGTCGTCGGTTTTCTCCCGGGTACGCTGGTGCCCCCCACCCCAGAGGCCGAGCCCACCTTCGCCGGTCAGCTGGCGTTCGGCGCTGGCGGGGAGCTCTCCGTGCAGCTCTCCGTGCTCGACGTCTACGCTCGTGGCGCCTGGTTGGGTGGTGCGATCGACGCCGGCGTTGGCGGCAGCTACCACATCAACCTCGGTCCAGTGCAGGTGCGACTCGGTCTCGAGGCCCGCAGCCTGACCTCCGGGTCGGATCGCTACCTCGGGCTCGCCGGCACTGGCGGCCTGGCGCTAGGATTCTAGATGCACCTCTTGTTCTGGCTCGCCTGCTTCTCTTCCTGGTCCATCCAGGACGGAGATGGCGATGGCGTCACGGCGCTGCAGGGCGACTGTGACGACCTCGACCCCGAGATCTCCCCAGACGCGGAGGAGGTCTGGTACGACGGCGTCGACCAGGACTGTGACGGGGCCTCCGACTGGGACGCCGACCAGGATGGTCATGACACCCTCGAGGCGGGCGGGGAAGACTGCGACGACGAAGAGGCCGGAGCCTACCCGGGCAACACGGAGACCTGGTACGACGGCATCGACGGGGACTGCGGGGCGGACTCGGACTACGACGCCGACGGGGACTTCGTCGACTCCTCCGACTACGGGGGCGAAGACTGCGACGACACGGATCCCCTCGTCTTTCCCGGCGCCGCGGACAGCTGGTACGACGGGGTCGACTCGGACTGTGCGGGCAACTCCGACTACGACTGGGACGGTGACGGCTCGGACTCGGAAGACTACGGGGGCGAGGACTGCGACGACCGCGACGTCAACGTCGGCCCCGACGCCGACGAGGTCTGGTACGACTGCTTCGACGACAACTGCGACGGCAACGACGGTGACAAGGACCTCGACACCTACGTCCCGGATTCCTACACCAGCAGCTGCACGAACTGGCTCGACTTCGAGGCCCACGTCAACGCTGGTGACTGCTGGGACGACTCGGACGACCGGCCAGAGGACTACGTCGCTCTGAACGGCTTCCCGAACCCCGACCCGGGCGAGGTCTACCCGAGCGCTCCGGATGTCCCCTATGACGCCGTAGACGCCGACTGCGCGGGCGACGACGGTGAGTGGGACGTCGACGCCGACGGGTACGACACGGACGCCTACGTCCAGCGCGACGGCTCCCTGGGCAGCGACTGCGACGACGCCAACGCCGACGTGAACCCGTCCCAGGTAGAGGTCTGCGACGAGTCCGACGTCGACGAGGACTGCAACGGGGCCGCCGACAACGATGACGACAACGCCCTGGGCATGACGCTCTGGTTCCCCGACGCCGACGCCGACGGCTACGGCGACGCCGACTCCAGCGGTTTCTCCGACTGCGACACCTCCCTGGAGTACCCGCTTTCGGACGACACGGACTGCGACGACGACGACGCGAACACGAACCCGGGCTCCGACGAGTACTGCGACGGTCACGACGACGACTGCGATGGCGAGGTCGACGAAGACGACGCGCTGGACGCCGAGACCTGGTACCTGGACAGTGACACCGACGGCTACGGCGACGCTCTGGAGACCACGACCTCCTGCGAGCAGCCCAGTGGCTACGTCGACGACGACACGGACTGTGACGACGAGGACTTGGGCGTGAACCCGGGCACCACAGAGACCTGCGACGACGACGACACCGACGAAGACTGCGACGGGCTCTCGGACGACGACGACAGCTCGGCCACAGACCAGGGCACCTGGTACGCCGACAGCGACGGGGACAGCTATGGCGACGAGAGCAGCTCGAGCTCGCAGTGTGACCCGGACAGCACCTACACGACCGATGTGGGCGGGGACTGCGACGACGCTGACGACACGGTCTACGACGGGGCCGACGAGCTCTGCGATGGTCAGGACAACGACTGCGACGACACCATCCCCACCGACGAGATCGACGACGACTCCGATGGCGCCGTCGAGTGCGAGTTCGACATCGGCGGGTGGGACGGGGACTCCGGCGTCACGGCGGACAACGACTGCGACGACGACGACAGCACGGTCAACGAGGCCGCCAGCGAGATCTGCGACGGTCAGGACAACGACTGTGACGACACCATCCCCACCGACGAGACAGACGACGACGGCGACGGGGCTGTCGAGTGCACATGGGACTCCGGCGGTTGGGACGGGGACTCTGGCGTCACGGCGGAGGACGACTGTGACGACACGGACGCCACCATCTACGACGGCGCGGACGAGCTCTGCGATGGCCAGGACAACGACTGTGACGGCACCACTCCGACCGAGGAGACCGATGTCGACGGCGACGGGGCTGTCGAGTGCACCTTCGACAGCGGCGGGTGGGACGGCACCAGCGCCGTGACGAGCGGGGACGACTGCGACGAGACCGACGACACGATCTACGACGGCGCGGACGAGCTCTGCGACGGTCAGGACAACGACTGCGACGGCAGCCTGGAGGAGGACGAGTCCGACGTCGATGGCGATCTGTACGTCGCCTGCAGCGAGGACAGCGGCGGCTGGGATGGCTCGACGGCGCCCTCGGGCTACGACGACTGCGACGACGAAGACAGCTCGGTCAACGCCGGCGCCAGCGAGGTCTGCGACGGTCAGGACAACGACTGCGACGGCAGCACTCCCACGGACGAGACCGACGTCGACGGCGACGGCTACGTGCCCTGCACAGAAGACAGCGGCGGGTGGGACGGCTCCAGCTCGGTCGTCGGGGGCGACGACTGCGACGACGGCGACGGGGCGACGTACCCGGGCGCTGCAGAGAGCGAGAGCAGCACCTCGTGCATGACGGACGACGACGAGGACGGCTACGGCTCGGACACCGTCGCGAGTGGGGTCACGGCCGGGAGCGACTGCGATGACGGCTCCTCCACGGTCTACCCCGGTGTCGCGGCGAGCGACTCCAGCACTGCGTGCATGGAGGACGACGACGGCGACGACTACGGCGACGACTCTCCCTCGAGCACAGGTGCGACGGCTGGCACGGACTGCGACGACACCTCGAGCGCCATCAACCCGGGCGAGCCAGAGGTCTGCGACTCCTCGGACACCGACGAAGACTGCGACGGACTCGCCGACGACGACGACAGTGACGCCAACGGAAAGACCGAGTGGTCCACCGACAGCGACGGCGATGGCTACGGCGACGAAGACGCGAGCAAGACGAACTACTGCGACGGCCCCTCTGGGACCGGGTCACCGGCGACCGACTGCGATGACTCCCGCGCCTCGGCCAACCCGGGGTCCACCGAGACCTGTGGAGACGAGATCGACCAGGACTGCGACGACATCGTCAACGAGGGCTGCTACGTCGCCGGCGATCTCATCATCACCGAGATCATGTACAACCCGAGCTACTCGGAGCCCGACGGGGAGTACATCGAGCTCCGGAACACGACCTCGAGCGCCATCTGGCTCGACGGCTGGCGCTTCTACGAGGACGGCAACGTCTTCTACGGCGGTGTGGGCGGGGCCTACGTGCCGCCCCACGACTACGCCATCGTCTGCTGGGGCGACGACACCTTCGACAACAGCAGCTACGTCTGCGACTACGAGTATGGGACCGACCAGAACGAGAGCTCAGACGTTGGCAACACCTACAACTCCTCGTGGTCGCTCAGCACCAGCGGGACCCTGACGCTCTCCATCGACGGCACGACGATCGACACGGTGGTCTTCAGCAACGGTGGCAGCTGGCCGAGCAGCAACGACGGCTACGCCATCGAGCTCGGCTCCTCGTACGAGACCGACACCTACAACGACTCGGGTGGGTACTGGTGCCAGGTCTCCGGCGAGTACACAGCTCTCTACTACAGCGCCGGGGGCTATTCAGAGCATGGCTCACCGGGGCTTCCGGCAGCGTGCACGCCGTAGTAGTCTCGGGCTGTGGGCATGCTCGAGAGCACCGAGATCCTCGAGACCCTTGGCGAGGGGTCTTTCGGGAAGGTCTACGTCGCGCGTATCTCCGAGGGCGCGTTCGAGCGCACGGTCGTCCTCAAGGTCCTGAAGTCCAACTGGGTCGGCAACGACGAGATCCTCAAGCGGGCGCGTGACGAGGCGGTGCTGCTCGGGCGGCTGAACCACGACAACATCGTTCGTGTAGAGCAGCTCACGGAGATCGATGGCAGGCCCGCCGTCGTGATGGAGCACGTCCAGGGGCTCACCCTCGACCGCATCGTGAAGGCCCATGGCCCCTTCCCCGCGGGGGTCGCGGTAGGCATCGCGATGAAGGTCGCCAACGCCCTCGACGCCGCGTACAACCGCGAACCTGCCGGCGGCGGCCCACCTCTGCGCGTCGTCCACCGGGACATCAAGCCGAGCAACATCATCCTGTCGGTGTCGGGCGCCGTGAAGGTGCTCGACTTCGGGACCGCCCGTGCGGACTTCGGGGCTCGCGGGGCTCGCACCAGTTCGCTCACCATCGGCTCGCCCCTCTACATGGCGCCAGAGGCCTTCGACGGACTCGAAGCCGACCCGTCCGTGGACATCTACGCCCTCGGTGCGACGCTCTACGAGCTCATCGCCGGTGTCCCGATGGGCAAGCTCTCCGTCAACCCCGCCCGGCACGCCGAGCGCAAGAAGAAGCGCCTGGGGCAGCTGCGCAGTCCCGCGATCGATGACGACGCCGTGCTCGCGGCCGTTCGCAAGCTCATCGAGAAGTGTGTGCGCTATGACCCCACGCGCCGCCCGACCGCCGCGGACATGAAGCGCCTCTGCGGTGAGTTCGTGAAGCGCCTGCCCCGGACCGAGATGGGCCACGACGGCTTCGCGGAGACGGTCGTCGAGCCGCTCTACCAGAGCCGCGAGCGGGTCGCCCCCGACCTCATCGAGCCGACCATGTCCGGCTCCAACCTCGAGCGCCAGGCCCAGACCCAGCCCACCCAGCCCCAGCCTCCCAAGAAGAAGGGCCGTGGGCTGTTGATCGGCGTCGTCGCTCTCCTCGTGGGCCTCGGAATCGTCGGGGCGGTGGCCCTCTCTCCCAGCTCGACTCCCGACGTCGAGGTCGAGCCGGTCGTAGCGCCGCCGGCCACCGACGCTGCGCCCAGTCGTCGGGAGCGCGACCTGCAGGAGCGTCGAGAACGCGCGGCGGCCGCGGCTGACCACCGCGAGGATCCTGCCGTGGAGCTCCCCGAGGAGGATCTACTCACGCCCAAGGGAGATCAGCGGGATCCGGTCGAGCGGGCCTCGACCGAGCCCCTCGAGGTCTTCGTCGAGCCCCTCGAGGTCTTCGTCGAGCCCGTCGAGGTCTTCGTCGAGCCCCTCGAGGTCTTCGTCGAGCCCGTCGAGGTCTTCGTCGAGCCAGCAGAGGACACGGTCGGAGCGGCCGTCGTGCGGCTGGTCAGCCTTCCCGCTGGAGCCGAGGTCCAGGTCCAGGGCCGGACCGTCAAGACACCCGGCAGCGCCACGCTGGTCCCGGGGGGCTCCACCGTCACCGTGACCTTCCCGGACGGCGAGTCCCGGAGGTGCTCCGTGCGGCTGAGCGCCGGAGGGCAGCTGGCCTTCCGCCAGGACCCCGACGGGATCAGCTGTCCCTGAGCCTCCACAACAGCGGCAACAGCGCGAGCAGCCAGGGCCCGCCCGGGCCCACGGCGCACCCACCTGGGTTGACCTCGCCCGCGTCGGTGTGGACCACGACGACGCTGATCGCGTCAGGCACGGAGCTCTCTCCTTCTGCTGTGACCGTCAGCTCGAAGGTGTGGGTGCCGGGCTGATCCGGCGTGAAGCGCGGGTTCGCGATGCTGCTGTCGTCGAGCTCTACAGGGGGACCGGAGATCCTCCTCCAGGCGTAGTCGAGATCGTCAGCCCCGGAGCCGGCTCCGTTGAGCTCCACGGTCTGGCCCGGGTAGGCGATGAAGTCCAACCCGGCCTCCGCCTCGAGCAGGGGCATGGCCAGGGCGCCGTTGACGAGGGTCTGACTCAGCAGGACGAGCACGAGAGGCTTATAGCCCGAAGACCCCGGAGGGCTGGTCTTGATCGCGAGCTTCGTCTACGTCTTCCTCGGAGGTGGTCTGGGCGCGAGCCTGCGCTACGGCGTGAGCCTGATCGTGCCCGGCCAGTACGGCACCTGGGTCGTGAACGTGCTCGGCAGCTTCGGGCTCGCCTTCTTGATGACCCGCGGAGTCCCTCCCTCCTGGCGGCTTGCTCTCGGAACGGGTCTGTTGGGCGGCTTCACCACCTACTCGACCTTCAACCAAGACACGATTCGCCTCGTTCAGGCTGGAGAGTTGGGGCAGGCGGCCATCAACATCGTCGCCACCCTGGCGGTCTGCCTCGCTGCTGGTGCTCTCGGCGTCTGGCTCGGCAAGCAATAGGTAGAGGATCGCTGGCGTAGCTCGGGTAGCTTGCCTGCACTCTGTGCAGGCTTTATGCTCGATCCTGTACGGCCCCGCGGCACAAAGGGCGCCCAAACGGCGTCGAAAAGAGGGTTTTCATGGGCTTCTTCGATCGAATCGCCAACATCTGGAAGGGCTTCATCTCCCTCTGGGTCTCAGAGGTCGAGCAGAGCAACCCGGAGGCGGTGTACGAGTCCGCCATCGACGAGCGGATCAAGAAGCACCGAGAGCTCAAGAAGGCGGTGTCGGGCATCGTCTACCTCCGCAACAAGCTCAGCTCGGAGCTGGAGGCCGCGGAGTCAGATCTCGCAGAGGTCCAGGTCCAGATCCCCGTGGCCGTCGAGGAGGGCGAGGACGACGTCGCGCTCGTGCTCATCCAGAAGAAGGACGAGCTGACCTCGAAGATCGCCACCGTCAGGGGAGACCTCGACAAGGTCGCGTCCCAGGCCGAAGAGGCCAAGAGCGGCCTCATCGCCTTCCAGGGCGAGATCGAGAAGCTCAAGCGCGAGAAGCAGGAGGTCCTCGCCAAGAAGGCCAACGCAGAGGCGCGCATCACGATCCAGGAGACCCTCGACGGCCTGTCCACCGATGCGGACATCAAGGCCCTCGAGAACGTGCGCGAGCACGTCGAGAAGCTGCAGGCCCAGGCGGATGTCGGCGCCGAGATCAAGGGCGAGTCCCTCGACGACAAGCTCTCGAAGATCAAGAAGAAGACCGCAAACGCCGCCGCGAAGAGCCAGCTCGCGGAGCTGAAGAAGCAGATGGCTGCGCGCAAGTCCGCGAAGGAAGCCGCAGGCGTCAAGAAGACGATGTAGCCACCGATGTCTGGCGACATCACGCTGCCCGGGCGCGCTCACGAGGCTGAGCAGGCCTTCCTCGACTCCATCGGTGACGACGACGAAGCTCTCGTCGTCGTGGTTCGCATGGCGCTCGCCGCTGGTCGACCCGCCTTCGCCGGTCGAGCCGTCCAGCGCATCGCCATCGAAAGTGACGACGAGGTCCTCCTGCGGGCTCGGCGGGCAGCTCGGCTGCTGTGTCTGAGTGACAGCCCCGACCTCGTCGAGCTGGATGGCCTGTTGGACCTCCTTCGACTCCGCACGATGTCTCGGGCCAAGCGCCGGGCCCGCGCTCGGCTGAAGGGTGAGTTCCGACAGGACCCGAGCAAGCGAAGGCGCCGCTAGGGGCTTTTCGCGCCGATCACTCCGGTTGAGCCGCCCTCGCTTGCCCTGCGCACGCCTGGCGGCGGCAACGGGGCTCGCCGACCTTCGGGTTTGGCAACGCTTCGCCCCGTTGCCCCTCCTCGAAGTGTCCAGACACGCCTTCGTCGGGCCGCCTACCCAGCCGCACGCATTGCGGCGCGATCATCGAATCAACCTATGTGATCGGTGCGATAAGGTGCGGCGGATGAGAGAGAGGCTGCGGAGGATCGGGCGTGCGGTGTACGCCCCGCTGGAGCGCTGGTTCCTCGCGCTCTCGAAGCGTGAGCGCGTCCACGTCTACGCGCTGGCCATCCTGATGGTCGGGTGCATCGCGCACTTCCTCGCCTACGCGGTCTTCTACATCGAGGACGCGGGCATCTCCATCGCCTACGCCCGCAACTTCGTGGCGGGAGAGGGCTGGGTCACCTACGCGGGCGGAGAGCGGGTCGAGGGCTTCAGCAACCCGCTGTGGACCTGGCTCGTCGCCCTGTGGATGCTCGTCGGCATCTCCGGGTGGACCTCTGTGAAGGTGATGGGCGCGGTCCTCGGCGCGGCTTGCCTGCCCCTGTCCTACCTGTTGGCCCGAGCCTCGCTGAAGGACCAGCAGAGCCACATCCCGCTCATCCCGCCGGTCCTGCTCGCGGCCTCTTCGACCTTCGCCGTCTGGACCGCCTCCGGGCTCGAGAACGCCCTGTTCTGCTTCCTGATGGCGGCTGGCGCCTGGCGCGTGCTGATAGAGGCCAGGGAGAACCGGGCCGATGCCTTCCCCTGGTCCTCGCTGCTGTTCCTGGGCTTGGCCGTGACGCGTCCGGAGGGCATCGTCTACGCGGCGGTCGCCGGGCTCTTTCGACTCGTCTTCGCGATCCGGGACAAGAACGTCGTCGGTCCCATCGTGCGCTGGGTGGTCGTCTTCTTCCTGCCCTTCGTGGCCTACCACGCGTGGCGCTACCACTACTTCGCCTGGGAGTTCCCCAACACCTACTACGCCAAGATGGACGGAGAGAACCGCTTCCGACCCTGGCAGTGGAACGTTCGGGGTTGGAAGTACGTCGTCAACTTCTTCAGGGCCTACGGCTTCGCCTACATCCTCCCGGTCTTCGCGGTGGCGCTCGTCGGGCTCAAGGACCGCCGCCGCTGGCTGGTCGTGTTGGCCACGGTCATCGGGGCGACCTTGCTGTTGTGGAACGGGCGTGAGGGTGTGCCAAACGACTTCGATCCCGACTGGTTGAACTACCTCCAGCGGCACTGGGATCGGAGCCGCGTGATCTTCCTGCTGTCCTCCGTCTCGATCTTCGCGATGGTCACCTCCTCGCGGGGGGTGCTGCGACGCCTCGGCCTCGGCTGCATCGGCCTCGGCGCGATCCTGCTGGGCATGTTCGCCCTGCCAGAGGTCGCGATGTTCCCGGTCATCGGTCTCGGCGGGGGCCTCATCCTGCTGGCTTGTGTCGCCCACACGGCCGACGACGCGCTCGCCAGGATGCTGCTCTTCGGCCTGGGCGCTTGCGGTGTCTTCTTCATCGTCTACTCGGGCGGCGACTGGATGAAGCAGTGGCGCTTCTTCAGCTACATCCTCGTGCCGCTGTTCGTGGTGCTCGGCCTCGGGCTGGGGCGATTCATCGAGGCGCTGCCTGGTCCGAAGAAGGTCTGGGCGCCCCTTCTGATAGCGCTCACCATCGTCCCGAACCTCTGGCAGTCGGTGCACGCCGCGCCCTCTCCGGAGACGAGCGTCAGCAATGTCTACCAGCGCGTCCGGTACATGACGTGGGTCCAGAAGCGCCTCCACCTGGAGCGGATCACGCTCTTCGACGTCGACATGGGCGCCCACATGTTCTACACGGACTGGAAGATCCTGGACGTGGCCGGGCTCGTGGACGTCTCGATGGCCCGCCACAACTTCCAGAAGGCCTTCATCCGCGAGTACGTGCTCGAAGAAGGCCACCCGGACTTCGCCCACCAGCACGGCGGCTGGGCCAACAAGACGAAGATCAAGTCCCACCCCGAGTGGAAGCGCGAGTACCTCGAGATCCCGGGCTACCCGACCGGCAAGACCGCGCTGCACGTCGGCAACCACGTGCGAAAGGACATCTTCGTCCGCGAGTCCTACGACGGCCCCCCCGATCGCCGAGTGCGGCTCCAGGGTGGGGTCATCTTCGAGGGCTATGACCTCCCCGCGCCCGTCGCCCCCGTCGGCGGCGAGCTCTTCGTCGAGTACTGGCTCCACGCCGGCTACCGGGACGAGCCCTTCCGGGTCTACGTCGTGCTGGACGATGGCCAGGGCCACCGCTCCGTGAGCGCCCTGCCTGCCGGCTACGACTGGTACCCGCCAGAGGACTGGAAGGCCTCTGAGCACGTGCGGCACCGCTACGACTTCGGTCTCCACGAGGACCTCGTGGCGGGGACCTACGACCTCGGCTTCCTGGTCATCGACAACGACACTGGCGAGGTCCTCGCCCCCGTGCCGCCGGTCAGCACAGGGGATGATGCCGCACTCGAGGATGATGCCGTACTCGAAGAGGACATCGTCTACGCCGACGGCGTCGTGTGGTTCGAGGACGTCGTCACGCTGGTGTCGCGGGACGAGGCCGAAGAGGAGGCCACCGTCGACCACGACCGAGCCCTCGAGCTGCTGGCGGGCGGCGACTGTGAGGGCGGCCTGTCCGCCTGGCGCGAGGCCCGCTACCACCTCTGGAAGAACGAGGGCTGGCGCAACCAGCGCGCAGAGGCCGTCGATACGGCCACGGCCAGCTGCTACGTCGGTCGCGCCCTGGCTGCAGAGGACCGCGACGAGACCGTCCAGTGGCTGGTAGAGGCCCGGCTCTACGACCACCACCTCGACGAGCTCCTCGACG
This sequence comes from Myxococcota bacterium, assembly GCA_036012755.1. GTDB lineage: Bacteria > Myxococcota_A > UBA796 > UBA796 > CAJQPC01 > JAAESX01. Next base: position 15,910 of record DASCPX010000129.1, read on the forward strand.
CCACCCGCCCGCTCGCTGCCGAGCTCGACGCAGAGGGCGATGCGCTGGCCGAGGAAGACGACTGGGAGGGCGCCTACGTCGCCTGGCGCGACGCCTTGAGGCTGGACCCGAGGTTGTCGTGGACCCGCAAGAAGGCCGAGCAGGCCCGTGACATCCGCCTCGGCGTGGACGGCAAGGTGAAGGACTCGGCAAAGCGGAGCTCGAAGAAGGGCGACTGAGCCGGCGTGAGACGGTGGAAGGGTGTGCCTCGCCGACAGCCCCACTAGGGTGGAGTCGACGGAGGACACCATGATCTGGCTCTTGGCATTGGCTTGCGGCGACAAGGACGACACCGACCCCAGGGGCGGGGACGACAGCTCGGTCACCAACGACAGCGGGGACAGCGGACTCGAGGTGAGCGCCTCAGCCGCACCTGGGACGGAGACGAGCAGACCTTCCAGCTCGACGGCGCGTCGCTCGATCTCGACAGCTCGGTCGGCTCGTGGGCCGTCTGGGAGGGCGAGGTCGTGACCCGCTTCGATGACGGCGCGGCTCCCCTTGGGCTGCCTCATGCCGGCGTGGCCTGGGGGAGCTCGGAGGATGGCCTGGCGCTGTATGACCTGGAGGCCGGTACGAACCTCGGGGCCTCGGTGGACGTGGACGCGGAGTTCGGCTTCGTGGTGGCGCCCCGCGACGGCAGCGGCGTCGATCTCGGCGGCGAGACCCTCGCGCCGATCGACGAGGAGCTCGTGGCGCCCACCCTGGTGGTGACGCTCCCCTGGGACACGGGCACCCGGTGCTCGAAGGCCACCGTGGTCCTCCCGGGCACGAGCACCGACAACAGCGCGCTGCTCGCCGGCGCTGTCGTGGTCGCTACCGGCGAGGAAGAGGACTGCTCGGACCTCGCCGTGCCCCTGGTCTCCGTCCAGGAGAAGGGCAGGCAGGTCGACTGCAAGAGCGGGGACCTCAACGGTGACGGCTTCGGGGACATGGTCCTCGAGGGGGCCGACGGCGAGCGCAGCATCTGGCTCAGCGCGGGGGACGGCGGCGAGCTCGACACCACAGTGGAGCTCCCGGACTGGACCGAGGCCGCGGTGATGAGGGGTGTCGCCCCCGGTGTCGGTCAGCCCGCCTCCACCGTCTTCCTGGCGTCCTGGGCTGCGATCCTGGACTGACTACCAGGCCTCGACGCGGATGAAGAGCAGCTGGTACTCGGTCTGGTCGCCGACCCAGACCGAGTGGATCTCCTGGGCGTCGCGGGCCTCTGCGATGTCCTCGTTGTTCAACACCGCGAGGCCGATCATGTCGTCTTCGTTGAGGATGTCGTGGTCCCAGAGGGTGACCCGGAGCCGCTCGTCGTCGAGCAGGTCGACGTCCCGGTAGACGGGGGCCTCGACCCAGTCGACGGAGAAGGCGTTGCGGTCCTCTGGGTCCAGCTCGATGGCCGAGGCGTAGTCGTCACCTCGGTTGATCTCCACCTGGCCGTAGGGGTCCGGGTAGCTCAGGTACTCGGCGAACTGGGCAAGGACCTCTCCGACCTCGCTCGGCAGGGGCACCCCCTGGGCGGCGAGTTCGGCGAGGGCCTGGAAGACCTCTGCGGGGATGTCGAAGCCATCCCAGCTCTGGCCTTTGCTCGAGCCTGGAGCGGGGGCCATACCCGGGCCGATGTAGGCGCCCGTGACCTGCACGTCCGCGAGATCGCGCTCGGAGGCGTTCCGGAAGGGCAGGCAGGCCAGGAGGAGCAGCACGCCCCAGTCGAGCACGTCGCGCTCGGGGTCCGCAAGGGTCACCTCAGCGTTTCCGACTCCACAGCCAGGCTCCGATGGCCACCAGCGCCAGCGGGATGCCTACCAGCGGGGCGAAGCCGATGGCGAGGATCAGGAAGCCGGCGCTCAGCGCCCAGACCCACCAGTCCAGTCCCCCGCTTGCGGCGGGCGGGGCCAGCTCGGCGTTGGTGATGAGCGTGATGCGGCCCCCCCTGGGCTCGCGGAGGCCCCAGTGGTGCTGCTCAGAGAGCTCGAGCAGCGCCTCCGTGACCGCTTCGCGCAGTCGCGACCGGCCGTCGATGTTGTGGCGGCCTCGGCCGGTGATGAAGTGCACGGCGCCGGTCTCCAGTGGCACCTCGGCGGCCGTCGCGACCACGCTCAGAGCCAGCTTGATCGAGAGATCGTGCAGGTCCACGACGCCGACGTAGCCCTCCTCCCAGATGTGGGTCTCCGGCTTCCACGGGCGCTCCTTGTTCCAGGACAGGCTGCGAGCTTCTTCCTCGGTCCTGGCGAGCGCCTCGCGCAGGCGCAGCACGTCGCTCACGAGCGCCTCACTCGGGTGCGAGCCGGAAGTCCACGCGCTGGTCGCCGATGGGCATCGACTTCGTCATCTCGTTGAGGCGACTCCAGGCCCGCTCGCCGACCCGGTCGCCCAGGGTCTGGGTCTCCTGCTTGCCGGAGCCGACCATCGCCAGGTTGCCGGGGCCGAGCCCGGTGACGCCTGCCGGCCGGTAGTTGCTGGTCGCCACCAGGGTCTTCATGCCGTTGTAGGCCCCGCTCACGAGCTCGTCGAGCACGGCGAGCTCCCACTCGGTGTTGCGGCCCTTGCCGAGCTCGTCGATGGCGAGGACCTCGCAGTCCATGACCTCGTCGATCAGCGCGGTGGTTCCTCGCCCGGAGTCGAAGCCGCGGCGGAGGTCCTGGAGCAGATGGGTGAACTCCACGAAGCGAACGCGGGCCCCCTTCGCGAAGACGATCTCGCGCAGGGCGGCGCACATCAGGTGGGTCTTTCCGCGACCGACAGCGCCCCAGAGGACGAAGCCCTTGATGCCTGGCTCGAAGGCCTGGCACCAGCTCTGGATTCGGGAGCTCTCCATCGCCGAGCCCTCCAGTCGCATGTTCCAGGCCATGAAGGTGGAGGTGCCGTGGCGAGCGGGGATGTGCGCTCGGTCGTACAGGGCGATGCGATCCGGGAGGAGTCGGCACTTGCAGCGCAGCCAGCGGCCGTCGAGCTCGATCCGAGCGGTGTCGGAGCAGCGCGGGCACCAGGCGCCTTCGGCGGCGCCGTCGACGACCACGCAGTCGCAGATGGTGCCGGACGCCAGTCCGTCGCGCACGCCGACGAGCATGCCGAGACCCTTGCACTTCGGGCAGCCCTTCTTCGGTTCCGGCGTCTTCATGCGCGCACCGTATCCCAGATGGTCGAGGCCGACAGGAGGGGGTGCTGCTGCCTCAGCAGATCCCGCGCCACCTCCTCCACCACGCGCTCCAGCGCGCTGTCTTCCAGCTTCAGCTCTGAGAGCTCTTCGAGGGCCTGGGCTCTCAGCGGCGCGTGATCGGCGGTCTCCCACAAGCGGGCGAGCTCGGCTCGAGCGACCCCGATCGCGGCTTGCAGTGTCGGCTCGGCCGAGGCCAGGGCGTCTGCCGCGGCCTCCTCTCCACCCCCTCGCCAGAGCTCGGCCAGGGGCTCCAGCGGCCCGCAGCTCGGCTCGATGGGCGCCACCCTCCACTTCTTCACGGCGGTCTCGGCGTTTCGGAGGGACAGCGGTGTCTTCACGCGCCGCTTTCGGCGTCTGCGGGCGGCCACGTCGAGGGCCTGGCAGATGAGCGCTACGGGGACATCGGAGTCCATCCACACCAGGAGCAGGCGGCCGTCCCGCGACGACAGGAAGGGGGCACCTCCGCGCAGCTCGACGAGGTAGGCGCGGACGATCTCCGCGTCTTGTTCTCGGGGGTGCTCGTCTCGACGGGTCCCTGACATCTGCCTTCCATGCTCCAGTTACCATCCCGCGACCCGAGGACAAGCCCCCGATGCGCCTGTTGTTTTCGCTGATCGCCGTGATCGCCCTGACCGCGCCGGCCTACGCCGGGGACGAGGACGAGGACGAGGACGAGATCGACTTCACGGACGAGACCTTCGACCTCGAGCAGTTCGAGGACGACGAGGAGGAGGAGGACTTCGAGATCGAGCGCCTCGACGAGGGCGACGACCTGGACCTCGACGAGGAGTTCGACGACGACGACTACGGAGGCGATCCAGAGGACGAGGGGCTGGACTTCGGCGATGAGCTCGACGAGCTGGGCGAGGACGAGATCGGCGGCGAGGGCATGGACAACGTCCAGATCTACCGCGACTACATCGACAACATGGACGATCTGGGCCCCGAAGAGGAGCTCATCTCCTGGGAGCGGTACCTCGAGAAGTACCCGAACACCCTCTTCGGCGAGCGCATCGAGAAGCGGATGGAGGAGATCGGCGACGACCTCTACGGCGAGCGCATCGACGACGGAACCAGCGGCTACCGGGACGCCAAGGACCGGGAGATCGGCCTGACCTCGCCTCAGCTCATGGAGCCGGTCGATCCTCGGACCAAGGTCCGCGCTGGCGTCGAGTTGGGCTTCCTCGGTCCGGGCTGGGTCAGCGGCGTCGTGGACGCCGAGTACCAGCTGCACCGCCAGGCTTCTGCACACGTCGGCTTCCGGCGCCGCTACACCGGCGGCAACATCGAGTTCGGCGGCCGCATCGCTCCCATCAAGTCCTCGCGCATGAACCTGGTGGTCAGCGGCATCGCCGACTTCCACTACAACATCGACCCCGGCTTCTTCGGCATGCGGCCGCAGGTAGCTGTCGGCAAGCGCTTCGAGGTCGCAGGCAAGCCGCTGGACGTGCTCGCCCAGGCTGGCGTCGACGTGGAGTTCGGGCGCCTCGACGACTCCCCGCTCTTTGGCAGCACCCGCTACGTCGGCGGCTTCCATGTGAGCTATGCGCCGAGCGACGTCGTGGCCGGCTTCGTCGAGGGCAACATCAACATGAAGGCCAGCGGCGATCCCGACCTGGACCCCTTCGCCTTCAACGTCGTCTCCTTCGGGCTGAAGTTCAAGCCGCCGCCAGTCCCGGCGTACATCGGGCTCAACGCCAACGTCCCCGCCCACTACAACTTCTGGGGCTACCACTTCGGCGCGGTGCAGGCGGACGTCGTCGGCTACCTCGACGAGTACATCGACCCCGCGTTCTAGTTCTCGCCGGCGCGAGTTCCGACGCAGTCGTCGGAACCTGTGCCGGCGACAAGAAGCAGCCTGAGCGGACAAGCCGCCCAGGCTGCCGTGGCCGGCGTCACCTGCAGCGCCGGTAGTTCCTGCCGCCCGGATCCCGGGTCATCAGGCCGTGATCGACGAAGCCGCGACGGAAGCTCGCCGTGTCTTCGCTGATCTGCTTCAGGCGATCGTTGACCTCTCGCTCGTCCCACGGCCCTTTGTCCTCGAACAGACGCAAGGCATGGCGCAGCAGGACCTCGAACTTCTTGCGCTTCGCCGGGAGCACACCCTTCAGGCGCCCATCGGCGTCGAGGAATGCGGCGAGCACTTTCTGCTCGTAGGGGTCGGTACCGTCCTCGATCCGGGCGAGCTCCTTGAGTTCCTGGTCCGAAGCCAGTGTCCTGGCCTGCGCCTGCAAGGACTCGAGGTCCAGCGCGTAGAGGTGGTAGTGGCCCCTCGCCGTGTTCGTGACCAACGCGGCGGACTGGAGCCTCGCCAGGTGATGGGACACCGTGGAAGCCCGCAGCTCGAGCACGGTCGCCAGCTCCTCCACCGTGTAGGGGCGGTGAGCCAGCAGCCCGACGATCCGCAGGCGGTTGCTGTCCGCGAGGGCTTTGAAGAACGACAGGAGTTGGGTGTTGCTTGGCATGACGACCTCTTTGTTTCGATGAACGTCGAAACAAAGTAGGGACACCTCGCTTCACCGTCAAGCGGTCAACTGCTCGAGAGCGCAGGGCGGAGGGGGTGTGGTTCCAACGGTGGTCGCGCTAGACTGCGCGCCATGCTGCTCATCGGCACGGCGTTCGCGAGCACGGCCAACCTTCGCGAGGACACCTTCCCGGTCCACGAGAAGGTCTCCGTGGTGGTCGAGATCGAGCTCGACGAGGTCCTCGCGCCCGGGGACCAGCTCATCCTGCGCGAGCCCATCCTCCACGGCATGCGCTGGGCCAAGTGGGGCTACATCCAGACCGATCCGACTGCTTGCACCGTCCTGTCCGAGGACGGCGACTCCGCCAGCGTAGGCCTCGTGCGGGCCTCGACCGACGGCGACGCGGTCCTGGAGCTCCGCCACACGGTCGACGGTCCGGGCATCCACGAGCTGGGCGAGGTCGAGGTGGAGCTGGTCGGTGGCGCGCTCGGCCCCGGAGACCTCGTGGTCGTAGAGATGGGCGTCGAGGAGGGCAACTGCGGGTGGCAGACGGCGGACCGGGCCTTCTCGAACCTGGAGCTGGTTGTGGGCGCCGTGATCGCCGGCACAGAGGTCGACATCGACACGCTCTCCATCGACTTCAGCCCAGAGGACGAGCTCGCCTACACCGAGGTCTTCGTGCCCAGCCAGGCCCTGGTCGACGAAGCCGTCGTGGCTCGCGTCGTATCCCTCGACCGCTGGGGAAACGCCCTGTCGGTCGACTACAGCGAGGTCGCCTTCGAGTCTCCGGGGGTCTTCCGCGTGGCCAGCGGGTCCTCGCTGTCCAACCCCATCCGCGTCACGGACGACCCCATCGACGACATGGTCTGGTGGGGCGACCTCCACACCCACCACGGCAACTCCTGGGAGGAAGCAGGCAACTGGGTGGACGCCAACCACGACTACGCCCGGGACGTGCTCGGCTACGACTTCGGCTGCGAGTCGGTGAAGGGCTACCCCCACGAGCTGGAGTACGAGGATCTCTGGGAGCGGCAGAAGCGGACCTGCCAGGCCTACACGGACGCCGACTACGTGGCGCTGTTGGGCTTCGAGTGGATGGGCGGCGCCACAGAGGGGCACCACAACGTCTACTACTCCACCTGCGACGGACCCCTCGGGCCGATGGACATGGAGACCGTCGCAGAGGGGCTGTGGCCCTTCGTCGAAGACGTCATCGCCGAGACCGGCCAGGACGTGCTCACCATCCCCCACGCTCCGAGCTTCACCGGCTACAACTGGGGCGTCGCAGATGAGCGCCTCCGCCCGGTCGCAGAGGTCTACAGCGAGTGGGGCAACTCGATGGAGCCCCTGCGCAACGGCTCGGTCCCCCAGGGCCTGTCCCTGGGTCAGAGGCTGGGCTTCATCGCCTCCTCCGACAACCACGACGGCTGGCTCGGCAACGGGCTCGCCGAGAAGAACAGCCCTGGCGGCATCGCCGCCGTCGTGAGCCAGGACCTGAGCGCACCAGCCTTGCTCCAGGCCCTCCACGATCGCAGCTCCTACGCGACGACCGGAGCCCGCATCCTGCTGGACGTCGAGGCCAGCGAGGACGGCCAGGTGCACCCGATGGGCTCCGCCTTCGCCAGTCGCGAGGCCCGGTTCAGCTGGGAGGCCCACGGAACGGCCGAGATCAGCTCCGTCCGCTTGGTGGCTTCGAGGGTCGGCGCCCAGGAGCTCGCCTTCGAGATCAGCCAGTGGACGCCGATGTCCGCGGACTCCAAGGGCGAGGCCATCGTGCCCTGGGGACCCGACGAGCTGGCGGTGTGGGTAGAGGTCCTCCAGGTCGACGGTGAGATGGCCTGGTCGTCCCCGATCTGGCTCGAGCGACAGGCGCCGCCCCCGTCGACGGGCGGGTGTGGGGGGAGCGCAGCCCTGCTGCTGTTAGTTCTGTTCCTTCGAAAGCGATAGAGGCGGGCCATGCTCGACTGGAATGCAATACGGGCCCGCGGCCTGGCGGGGATCTCCCTCACCGACTCAGAGGCGGCGGCCATCTGCGAGCTCTCGACCGAGGACGAACTCGCGGAGCTCATCTCGGTCGCCAACGCGGTGCGCGTCCACCACAAGGGGGACCTCGTCAACACCTGCGGCATCACCAACGCCAAGTCCGGGGCCTGCCCCGAGAAGTGCTCCTTCTGCAGCCAGTCGGCTCACTTCCAGGACGCGCAGGCGCCGGTCTATGGAATGAAGGACGCCGAGACGATCGTGGCCGAGGCCCAGCAGGCGGCGGCCAACGGCGTGCGGGAGTTCTCGATCGTCACCCAGGGCCGGGCGGTCACGCGCAGGGACGAGATCGAGACGCTGAAGCAGTCCTTCTCACGCATCCGTGAGTCCACCGGCATGCAGACCTGCGCCAGCATCGGCCTCGTCGACGCGGAGACCCTGGCGGAGCTCCAGGCCGCCGGCATGGACTCGGTCCACCACAACCTCGAGACCGCTCGCAGCTTCCACCCCCAGATCGTCGAGACCCACAGCTACGACGACGAGGTGGAGACGATCCGCGCTGGCAAGGCCCTCGGCATGTACGTCTGCAGCGGCGGCATCTTCGGCATGGGCGAGAGCTGGGCGCAGCGCGTGGAGCTGGCCGTCGAGCTGCGGGAGCTGGGGGTCGACAGCGTCCCGCTCAACTTCCTGAACCCGCGGCCGGGGACGCCGCTGGAGGACCTGGACGAGCTGACCCCCTTCGACTGCCTCAAGATCATCGCGCTGTATCGCCTGGTGCTGCCGACAAAGGACCTCATCGTCTGTGGGGGTCGCCAGGTCCAGCTCAGGGATCGACAGGTGGAGCTCTTCGACGCTGGAGCAAATGGCATCATGCTCGGCGACTACCTCACGACGAAGGGCACGGCGACGGCGCTCGACATGCAGATCCTCGAGGACAAGGGCCTGGTCGTTCGACCCACGCCGCACACCCCGACGGCGCCCGTCGTCACCAACTAGCCGTGCCGCGCTTCTTGAGGCTCGCGGAGCGCCTCGCGGAGCTCGACAAGCGCGGGCAGCGCCGTCAGCTCCGACCTCTCTTCCCGACCTCTCCGACCACCGCCGAGCTGGACGGCGAGGAGATCGTCGTCTTCTCCAGCAACGACTACCTCGGCCTCGCCCGAGTCCTGCGCTCGCGCTGGCGGGGCTGCGGGACCGGCAGCTCGCGGCTCATCGCGGGGGACCGCAACGCCCACCACCTGCTCGAGGAGCGCCTCGAGGCGCTGTGGTGCAACCCCGCGCTCGTCTTTCCCAGCGGCTACCAGGCCAACCTCGCGGTGATGACGACGCTCTTCGAGGCCGGGGACCTCGTCGCCAGTGATGCGCTCAACCACGCCTCGCTGATCGACGGGCTGCGGCTGGCGCCCTGCGTCCGGGAGATCGTCGAGCACCCCACCCGCGAGCTGCCAGAGCTGCTGCGCGGGGTCGTGGTCGAGGGGCTCTACTCCATGGACGGCGATCAGCTGGACCTCAGCCGCTACCTGGGAGAACACTGGCTCGTGGTCGACGAGGCCCACGCGGTCGGCTGTCTCGGTCCCCACGGGATGGGCGCCAGCTATGAGCAGAACGTGGTGCCCGACGTGCTCATCGGCACCTTCGGCAAGGCATACGGCGCCGCCGGGGCCTTCGTCATCGGGCCGCCGGAGCTCAAGGAGCTGCTGATGAGCAGCGGCCGCAGCTTCGTCTACACGACCGGACTCGCGGAGCCTGCAGCCCGGGCCGCGCTCGCAGGTCTGGAGGCTGCCACCGACGAGCGACGCGAGATGCTCGCCGAGAACGTCCGCCGCTTCCGATCCGGACTCCACCACCTCGGCCGCGTCCCGCCGGGCAAGGACCACATCGTCGCGGTGGTGCTCGGGGACCAGGCGATGGAGGTCTCGGGCCGCATGCTGGCGGAGGGCTACTTCGTGCCGGGAATCCGACACCCGACGGTCGCCAAGGGGCAGGAGCGCCTGCGCTTCTCGCTGTCGGCAGCCCACACCCCCGAGCAGATCGACGGCTGCCTGGAGGCCCTGTCCAAGTGCTTGCCCTGATCCTGGTGGGCTGCCCTCCAAAGGTCCCGGCGCCGACGGGCCCGGTGGCGCTGGACGACCGCCCGGTGTTGCTCGGCTGGCGCCTGGTGCCTGGGGACGTGCACCGCTACGCCCTCACCACCCAGTGGGGCGTGGGGGTCGAGGAGGTGCTGCGCGTCGAGCGCTGGGACTACCTCGTGCGCTCCGTGGACGAAGAGGGGGTGGCCACCCTCGAGGGCAGCCTCGTCGGGCTCGGTGCCGAGGTCCGGCGCCAGGGCCAGCCCTACGACGTCGGCCTGGAGGTGGCCCGCGGCGCCGAGAAGGAGCGCCTGGGCACCGTCACCCTGTCCCTGGCGCGGGACGGGCGGCTCGTCGCGATCGAGGGCCTGGACTGGGCCGACGCGTTGCCCCACCGGCTGCTCGCATTGCGGCTCTCGGCAGAGGAGATCCGCCGCGGAGACGTCTGGCCCGACCCGGTGCTGGCGCGGCCCTATGCTTCGCTCATGCCCGTCTCCCTGGACGTGACCGTCGAGGGCTACTCGACCTTCGAGGGGCTCTACCAGGTCGGCGAGCGCGTGCTCGCGCGGCTGTCCACCCGGGGCGCCGTCAAGCCGGCGGAGCTGGGGGCGCCGGAGGTCTGGCTCTCTGGCGAGACCTGGTGGGACCCGCTGAATGGCCTCGTCGACAGCCGCACCTTGTCGGCCTCTCTAGGCAACGTGCGGGGCGAGCCGGGGACGCTGTCGCTGGGCATCGAGCGCGTGGAGGTCAGGCCCGCGCAGTGAGCACCTCTGGCAGGCTGAGCAGCTCGTCGGCTTCGAGGAGGAGGGGCTCTCCGAGGAGCCAGCAGAGGCCGAGGCGCAGCGCCTCCATGCGGCACTCCGGTCCCTGGAGGTTGCGGGGCTCGCGGGTGCAGGCGTGGAGCACCTCGTCCCCGCGGATCTGGATGAAGCGCAAGCCCTCGCCGGCGCGGCGCAGGGCGACCCAGGCCTCGTTCTCGCTCGGCAGCCACAGGCGCAGGGCGATGCCGAGGGCCTCCTCCGCCTCGACGAGGGCCGGGTCCGTGTGGGGCAGGCAAGGCCGCGCCAACAGGGAGCTCGGCGGGGGATCCGAGAAGACCCGGAGGCCGGGGTGGTGCGGTCCCCTGCGCCAGATCTCGGCGGGCGAGAAGGGCGCCGAGGGGATCAGGCCCAGCCTCCAACCGACACCCTCGGCGTCGGGACCGTCGCGTACGACCAGGCACCGCATGTCGACGTTGTATCCGGGTTAGCCTGGACTCATGAAGGAGTTCGTCGAGCTCGCCCAGCGCATGGCCGACGTGGGCGCCGCGCTCGTGCGCGAGGGATACGAGGTCCTGGGCGAGGTGGAGGGCAAGTCCGACGGCTCCCCGGTGACCGCGATCGATCGGGAAGTCGAGATGCGGCTGCGGGAGATGGTCGCGGAGCGCTTCCCGCGGCACGGCTTCATCGGCGAGGAGTTCCCACCCGAGAACCCGGACGCCGAGTGCGTGTGGATCGTCGATCCCATCGACGGCACCAGGTCCTTCATCGCCGGGCTGCCGACCTTCGCCGTGCTCATCGCCCTGCGTCGGGCGGGGAGGATGGTCCTCGGGGTGATCGACCAGCCCGTGCTGCGCGAGCGCTGGGTCGGTCTCGACGGTCACGGCACCACCCGCAACGGTCAGCCCTGCCGGGTGGCCGAGTGCGCCAGCCTCGACGTCGCGGTCCTCCAGACCAGCGGACCCCTGGCGCACAGCCGCGCGGTCTTCCCGCGCATGGTGCCGGTCCACCGGGCCGCCGGCGCGCTCATCTACGAGGGAGAGGCCGTCGGCTTCGGCCTGCTCGCCCGGGGCCGCGTCGATCTCATCGTGGACGGCTGCCTCAAGCTGCACGACATCGCCGGGCCGCTGGTGGTCATGCGAGAGGCAGGCGCCATCGTGACCGACTGGCGCGGCCGACCGCTGGGTCGCGAACACGACGGGAGCCTGCTAGCCGCTGGGGATCCGCGGGTCCACGCAGAAGCCCTCGAGCTGCTGAACGCCTAGTGCTGCTCTGGATCGCCTGCGCGGCGCCGATGTCGGAGCCCGAGCTCGCGCCGACACCGGAGTGGCTCGCCGAGGCCCCGAAAGAGGTCTCCCTCGCGGCGACCGCGACCGTGCTCGGAGTACCACCCGGGCTCTATTCCAAGCACGGCCACCTGGCTCTCGACGTCGACCCCAAGCAGGTCGGGACCGGTCTCATCGTCACCCGGAAGCTCGACGATCGCACCGGCTTCATCGACAGCGAGGGCGCCCGCTTTCAGCTCCGCGAGCGCGACGGTCGCTGGCTCTTCGGGGACCTCGCCGCCGTGCAGCGCTACGCGGAGCCCGGCCGCATGGAGCTCGACGGCGTCGAGCTGATCGCAGGAGCCCAGCAGGCCTGGGTCCGCCCCAGGCGCATCTTCGCCGACCTCCTCCACGTCCAGGGGGTAGAGGGGCTGTGGCTGTCCTCCGGCTACCTGCTCGAGGACATCGACCAGGTCGCCTTCGGCTGGGACGAGGAGACCCTGCGCTTGCGAGCGACCTGCAGCGACGGGTGCTCAGAGGCCAACGCCACCAGCCTGAGGCGTTTCATCGCCGGAATACGAGCCTCGATGGACTGTCCGAGCGCGTGGCGTGGCCCGCTCCGGAGGCTGAGGGTCGGTCTCTTCGACGATGTCATCGCGGGAGCCGCTAAGCTCCAGGAGTGATCATCCTCCTGGCATGCAAGGGCTCCCCGACGGCGCAGACCCCGGACATCGTCGGGGACTCGGACTCGGCCGTCGTCCAGTCGAGCGAGACCCTCGTTATCAGCGAGGTGCTCGCCGACAGCTCCTCGGGCAGCGACTGGATCGAGGTCTTCAACCCGGGCCCGGACACTGTCGATCTCGCCGGCTGGACGCTGTCGGACGATCCCGGTGAGCCGGGACGCTGGATGTTCCCGAGCCGCACGCTGGTCCCCGGAGAGTTCCTCGTCGTCTTCGCCTCCGGCGAGGATCTCGACGGAGAGGAGCTGCACACGAGCTTCTCCCTGTCTCGCGACGGCGAACACCTGGTGCTCGTCGAGCCCTCTGGTGCACTCTCCAGCGAGCTCGAGTACCCGGCGCTGCCAGAGGACGTGTCCTTCGGCCGCTCGCAGGTCGTGGAGCAGCGCATCGCCCTCGGCGACGGCGACACGGCCGAGTTCTCCCTGAGCGAGGACGGCGCCACGACCGAGGTCCTCCTCGGGGTCGGCTTCGATGGCGACTACGGCAGCGGTGAGCTCACCAACCTGGCGCTCTTCGCGAGCACCACCCAGTCCACGGACGGCTACGGCCGCACAGGCGCGCAGGCGGTCGACGGCGAGCTCTCGACCTTCTCCCACACGAACCTCGGGGACCTGGACCCCTGGTGGCAGGTCGACCTCGACGACGAAGCCTGGATCGACGAGATCGTGCTCTACAGCCGCCTCGACTGCTGCGCCGAGCGCCTCTACAACCTCACCGTCGAGGTCCTCGACGACGACGAGGTCCCGGTCTTCACGAGCGAGGTGCTCAACCCCTTCGCCGAAGGCGAGACCCCGGTCACTCCAGGAGAGGTGCTCTCGGTGAGTGTCGGCGAGCTCGGACGCTTCGTGCGCGTCTCCAAGGAGTCGGTGAACGGGGCCTCCAGCAGCGAGTGGCTCACCTTCGCGGAGGTCGAGGTGCTCGGCGCCGCCTCCGCCCCCTACGGCGAGCTCTTCCAGACCGACGTCGCCGAGCAGATGCTGGGCCTCAGCGCCGAGGGCTGGATCTACGTGGAGCTCGACGAGGTCGCGGACAGGGCGGTCCTCGAGGTGCAGGCGGACGACGGCTTCCGAGCATGGCTTGCCGGTGAGCTCGTGCTCGAGCACAACGTCGAGGCCGAGCCCGACTTCGCCACGGTCGAGGCCGTCGTGGACCCCGGCCTGCTCGACGGCTTCCTGCTCCAGGGGCTCAACACCGCGGCCGACGACGATGACTTCCTGCTGCGTCCGACCCTCACCTCGAGCGACATCGAGACCGGCGGCCTGGGCTTCTTCACGGTGCCGACCCCGGGTGAGCCCAACGGCGTGGGCCTCGCGGGCTCCGTCGGCGAGGTCGAGGTGAGCGTGGCCCGCGGCTTCCTCGAGGCGCCGGAGTCCATTGCCGTCTGGACCCCTACCGAGGGGGCGACCCTGGTCTACACCCTCGACGGCAGCGAGCCGACGGCGGAGCACGGGGTGGCGGTCGACGGCGAGATCGTGCTGGATGTCGAGACCACGACCGTCCTGCGCGCCTTTGCCTACGCAGAGGGTCGCTGGGACAGCCCGGTGGTGACCCACACCTGGCTCTTCCTCGAAGACGTCATCGAGCAACCCTCCGATCCCGAGGGCTTCCCGGCGACCTGGGACGGCATCAGCCAGTCCGCCGTCTATGCCGACTACGAGATGGACCCGGAGGTGGTGGAGGCCTACCGAGAGGACCTGCTGCGGGGTCTGCGCGCCATCCCCACGATGAGCGTCGTGATGGACCCGGAGGACCTCTTCGGCGCCGATGACGGCCTCTACGTGCACAGCCTGCAGCGGGGCCGGGAGTGGGAGCGAGAGGCCAGCATCGAGCTCATCCTCCCCGACGGCTCGACGGGCTTCGTCGAGGACGCCGGGCTCAAGGTCCACGGCTACGGCTGGCGCTACCACAGCAACACGAAGAAGCACGCCCTGCGGCTGGAGTTCCGCGAAGACTACGGGGACAAGAAGCTGGAGTACCCGCTCTTCGCCGACGCCCCGGTCGACCGCTTCGACAGCATCGTGCTGCGCTGCCAGGGCTCCAGGTCCTGGCAGGACTTCCGGGACCCGGCCCAGGCTCAGTACATCCGCGACGCCTTCGCCCGGGACACGGCAAAGGACATGGGCAAGGTCGATGGCCACGCCACCTACGTCCACCTCTACCTCAACGGGCTCTACTGGGGTCTCTACATGCCGGTCGAGCGCCCTGACGCGGGCTTCGGCGAGGAGTACTTCGGCGGCACCGACAGCGAGTACGACGCCATCAACCGCCGGACGACCACCAACGAGGCCATCGACGGCACCCTGGAGGCCTACGAGGAGATGTTGGCGCTGGCCGACGCCGGGCTTGGCGACGATGCCGGCTGGGAGGCCATCAACGAGGTCCTCGATGTCGTCGATCTCGTCGACTACATGCTGATCCACCAGTACACGGTGAACCTCGACGGGCCGGAGATCTTCAGCTCGAACAACATGCGCGGGGTGCGCAATCGGAACGGCGGACTGTGGCGCTTCTTCGTCTGGGACATGGAATACAGTCTCTGGACCCCGGAGATGAACTACAACATCGACGTCGACGTCGCCGGCAGCATCAGCCACGTCTACACCGCGCTGCGAGACAACCCAGAGTTCATCGCTCTCTACGACGAGCGGGCCACCCTGCACCTCACCGGCGCCGGCGCGCTCACGCCGGCGGCCTCGATCGCTCGCTACGAGGCTCGGGCCGAGGAGATCGAAGACGCCATCATCGGCGAGTCCGCGCGCTGGGGCGACACGGACCGCGAGCCCCCGTACACCAGGGACGTCGAGTGGGAGCAGGAGCGCCAGCGCCTGCTCACGGAGTTCTTTCCCACCCGGACCGAGGAGCTGATCGCCCAGCTCCAGGCGGCCGGGTTGTTGCAGTGACTACTGGGCCATCGCGGAGATGAGGATGGCGGCGGTGTCGGAGCGCATGATCTCCGTCGGCGGGTTCTCTCCGGCCTGCAGCATCGCGCGGACCTTCTTGCCGCTGATGAACATGGGCTTGTCGCCCTCTGCCGTGTGGTTCGACATGAGGTCGACGCGGCCCATCGAGGGGTAGTAGGCGGCGAAGCCGACCTTGACCGGCTTGATGGCGAGGTGGCCGGGGAGCTCGTCGAAGATGGCCTGGGCGTCGAAGGGCCCCCAGATGGCCGAGCCGTCCTTGTAGGGGGCGTCCGCGTGCTGGCGGCCGATGACGATGTTCGTGAAGCCGTGGTTCTGGCGGTAGATGCCGTGCATCACTGCCTCGGCGGGGCCGCCGTAGAACATCTTGATGTCGAGACCGACGAGGTGGAAGACATCGTTGATGTCGTAGCCGACGTCGTTCCAGAGCGCCGAGTCGCTGTCGCCCTGGCCCAGCAGGCGCTTCACCGCGAGGTTGCGGTAGGTGCGCATGCGGATCTCAGCGGTGACGTCGTCGCCCTTGAGTTCGCCGACCAGGGGGTTGAGGAACACGCCCGTGTACTTTCCGGACCGGGTCAGCTCCTGTGCGCCGTGGACCAGCGCGTACTCGTGGGCCCGGTGGAGCGGGTTGCGGGTCTGGAAGGCCAGGGCCGCCTCGTACTTGCGGCTGGCGATCAGCGCGCGGGTCTGGCGAGGGGTGAGCACCGTGTCGGAGAAGCTCGGGTGCGCCTTGTGGGGGAGGGTCTGGATCTCGCCGCCGACGAGCTTGGTGCGCGCGTCGCTGGTGACGATGTCGCCGCCGGGGTGGTCCGTGCGCTCGGTCGCGTAGACCGACTTGATGTAGGCGGCCTTGTCCCAGTCGTAGACCGAGCCGACCTTGAGCATGCCGATGACGCTGCCGGTGGAGTCGATGATCGCCGCGGGCCTGCCGACCTGGAGCTTCGCCGCCTCCGCGTCGGTGATGGGGAGGGCCATCGGGATGGTCCAGGCGTAGTCGACGCCGTCGCGCGTGATGTTCCGGCGAGCCAGGACCTGGTTCCACTCGTCCTCGTTCATCGGGCCGGTCAGCGGCGACAGGGTGCCGTCGGAGAAGCGGTAGACGGCGCTGCGGTCGGCGTTGGTGACCGTGATCCTGGGCATGTCGATGGCTTCGGCCGCCAGGGCCTTGGCCTTGGACAGGGGAAGGACGAGGTCGACAGGCTCGGCGAGGCCGCCATGCACGGGGACGAGGGACATTGTGGCTCCGGGGAAAACGGGGGGTAGGGGCCCCCCAATGGCACGGTGGGGCCGCCGTCGCAAGGTCTCAGCGGAAGGTTAGGTGCGCTCCCATGGGCCCCGCAGACCTCGATCTGAAGCACGTCTGGCACCCCTTCACCCAGGCGGACGAGTGGGAGGCTTCGGCTCCGCTGGTCATCGAGCGGGCAGAAGGCGCCTGGCTCTTCGACACAGAGGGTCGGCGCTACCTCGACGGTGTCGCGTCGCTCTGGGTCGGTGTCCACGGCCACCGGCACCCCCACGTCGACGCCGCGGTCACCGAGCAGCTCGGCCGCGTGGCCCACTCGACGCTGCTGGGCCTGGCGAACCTGCCCTCGACCGAGCTGGCGGCGCTGCTCTGCCAGAAGACCGGCTTCGATCGCGTCTTCTACAGCGACTGCGGCTCCAGCGCTGTCGAGGTGGCCCTGAAGATGGCCTTCCAGTGGCACCAGCAGCGGGGCGACACCGGTCGTCGCCGCTTCGCGGCCCTGGCCGAGGCCTACCACGGGGACACCCTCGGAGCGGTCAGCGTGGGAGGCATCTCGCTCTTCCACGAGGTCTACGGGCCCCTGCTGTTCCCCAGCCTGCGCCTGCCCTGTCCGGCGGATCGAGAGGCCGAAGAGGCGCTGTCCGAGATGGCGGTAGAGGCTATTCACGACGCGGGTGACTCCCTGGCCGCGCTCATCGTCGAGCCCTTCGTCCAGGGCGCAGCGGGCATGCGCATGCACACCGCTGCCTACCTCGAGCCGGTCATCGCAGGGGCCCGAGAGGTGGGAGCCCTGGTCATCTGCGACGAGGTGGCCGTCGGCCTGGGCCGCACCGGCCCCTTCCTCGCCAGCGAGCGGCTGAGCGCGCCCCCCGACATCGTCTGTCTCGGAAAGGGGCTGTCCAACGGCTACCTGCCCCTGGCCGCGACCCTCACCACCGAGCGTATCTACGACGGCTTCCGCGGGGACCACGGCCGCACCTTCTTCCACGGACACACCTTCACCGGCAACCCCCTGGCCTGCGCCGCCGCCAGGGCCTGCCTCGAGCTCTTCGACAGCGAGCACACCCTGTCCAACGTCGAGGCCCGGGCCCTGCAGCTCTCGGGGGGCCTCGAGCGCCTCGCCGGGCTCTCCTCGGTGAAGGGCGTGCGCCAGCTGGGCCTGATGGCGGCGGTGGACCTCGCCTCGGACGCCAAGCGCCAGGGACACAGGATCTGCCTGGCTCTTCGCGAGCACGAGGTGCTGCTGAGACCGCTCGGGAACACCCTGGTGCTGATGCCTCCCCTGTGCATTTCAGCGATGGAACTCGACCACCTCGTGGATGCCTTGGAGCGGGTGCTCGGACCCGTGGTCAGCTGAGGTCGGCGGGCTCCACCCGGCGCAGTCCGGCGATCCGATCGAAGTCCCTGTCGAAGGTGCAGAACGCGCTCGCCTGCTCCTCCAGGTAGACAGCCGCGTGCAGGGCGTCCCGCGCCGAGAGCGACGGGTCGTCGTCGAGGAGGCATCGAGCCCGGTCTAGCGCCCTCAGGTCGACCGGGAGCCAGGTCGGCACGATCTGCCGTGCGAGGTCGAAGACGCGCTTGCCGTCGGCCCACCTGCCGATGGCCCTGTACCGATGGAGGATCTCCTGGAGCACCTCGACGTCGGCGCCAGCATCGACGTGCCCCCGCGCCACGCGCTCGAGCAACTCCAGGCTGGGAGCCTTGTTGGGGTGCTCCGCGCCGGCCGCGTACATGATGATGTTGGCGTCGAGCAGGATCACGGGACGGGCTCGTCCCCGAATGGGACGGACTCGGCCTTCATCACGGCAGGGCTGTCGACCGGCAGCGCGAGCTCACCGAGCAGGCGCACTGCGTCCGCGCGCGCCTCCGGGTCGACCAGGCCGTACTGGGCTTCGACCGCGTCCCGGATCAAGCGGCCCATGCTGACTCCTCGGCGTTGGGCGAGGCTCCTGAGCCGTTGATGCTGCCTGGTGGTCAGCAGGATCGTCGTCCTGTGTTGGGTGGGTTCCATATCCACCTCCATATGCATATGTTAGATCCAGTGGTGGGATCGGTCAAGCCTCCGGGCCGGATCCGCGACTCCGGGTAGAATCGCTCACCTGAGAGGGGTTACCGATGTGGGTCGTACTCATACAGCTGGCGCTCGCCCAGGATGTCACCGGCGGCGAACTCCACTCAGAGGCCACCGACGAGGTCTACGGCCACCTCGCGCTGAAGAAGCGGCTCTACTGTCACGTGCGGGCCGAGATCGACGAGGCCGGTCGGGTCTTCGTGGCCCAGGCGCAGGACTGCGTGTCCGGACTCGAGGAGGCCTCTGAGTCCCTGGTCCGGCGGTCGGGGTACACGCCGGTGCGCCTCGACGTCGAGCCCACCCTGGCCTGGCTCGATGTCACCGTGATGTGGCAAGGCGGCCACCCGCGCAGCTGGGTGAACCTCGTGATCCCCCTCGCCGTCGAGCCCCTCCCGCCAGAGGTGGCGGTGGCCCGCACCGCCGAGCTGAGCCGCGCGGAGAAGGCACGCATCGGGGGAGCGGAGTGCATCTTCTCGGTGCTGGTCAGCGAGGACGAGGGGCTCGAGGTCCTCGACGTCGAGCGCTGCCCGGAGCACCTGGAGGAGCTCGCCCGGCTCGTCATGGTCACCAGCACCTACGAGGTCGAGGGCCAGCTCGCCGCTCGGCTGTCCGTGACCTTCGAGTTCGACAACCCGGTGACCTTGGCCTTCCTCCCGACCCGCCTGCCGCCAGAGCTCACCCCCGAGCAGGTCGAGCTCCTGCGCCGGCCGCGCATGCGCGACGAGCCGGTCGGCTACCCCAAGCTGGCGTACTTGAGGGACATCTACGGCCAGTGCTCGCTGCAGGTCGCCGTGGCCCCGAGCGGCGAGGTCGTGGACGTGGTCGTCGGCGAGACCTGCCACTCGATCTTCTCCCGCCATGCCCGCCGTACGGCCTACGCCACCACCTACTTTCCGCTCCAGTACGAGACACCGGTGAGCTTCGGGACCGGCATCGACTACTGCTTCCCGATGGTGGGGATCGCGACCGCCGAGCGCGTCGACTGCGACCCTCGGGCCCACACACCCGGGTGGGTGGACTGAGTGATACAGCCCTCGCTGGAGGGCGCGATGGCCGAAGAGAAGACCGAAGACAAGGGCGGAGACAAGAGCGACAAGCCGGTCGAGCGCCCCGAGAAGCAGGTCGTCACCCAGCACTCCGCAGTGATCGCCGGCGGCGAGGTCGACTACACGGTCACCGTCGAGACCGTGAACCTGAAGGACGACAAGGGCGAGGACCGCGCCTCGATCTTCGCCGTCAGCTATGTCCGCGACGCGGCGGACACCCAGCGTCCCGTGACCTTCTGCTTCAACGGGGGCCCGGGCTCCTCGGCTGTCTGGCTGCACTTCGGCGCCTTCGGGCCCAAGCGGGTCGACATCCCGGACCTCGTCACGGTCAAGCCCCCGCCGCACACGCTGATCGACAACCCGGAGGGGCTCTTCGACCTGAGCGACCTGGTCTTCATCGACCCGGTCGGGACCGGCTTTTCACGGCCCGCCGGCGAGAAGAAGATCGACGCCTACACCGGGGTGAAAGAGGACATCGAGTCCGTCGGCGAGTTCATCTGGCGCTGGCTCTCGAGGAACGGCCGCTGGAACAGCCCCAAGTTCATCGCAGGCGAGTCCTACGGCACCACCCGCTGCGGCGGGCTCGCCAACTGGCTGCAGGAGAAGGGCATCGCGCTCAACGGTGTGGTCCTCGTGAGCCTCGCCACGAACTTCCAGACCTTCGTCGCCGAGACGGGCAACGACCTCCCTCACGTCCTGTACCTGCCGACCTTCGCCCTTGTCGCCAGCTACCACGGGGTGATCCCGCAGGTGGACCTCGACGAGGTCAAGCGCTTCGCCGTCGAGGACTACGCCCCGGCGCTGATGAAGGGAGACCGGCTCCCCGACGAGGATCGCGACGCCCTCGCCGAGCAGCTCGCGGCCTACACGGGGCTGCCTGCAGGCCAGATAGCTCGGCGCCAGCTGCGCATTCCCTACCTCTGGTTCGCCCGCAACCTGCTGGAGCTTCCGGACCACACGGTGGGCCGCATGGACGGCCGGTACATCGGCCCCGACAGCGACCCCTACGCCCAGTCCATGGCGCGCGATCCGGCCATCGACGCAGTCTGGCCGAGCTTCACGGCGGTCGCCAACGACACGCTCCGGCGTGTCTATGGCTTCGAGAGCGACGAGCTCTACCAGGTCCTCAACATGGACGTGAACAAGGCCTGGCGCTGGTCCCAGGAGGGCCGCCTGGGCTTCATCAACACCAACGAGGACCTTCGGGCCGCCATCGTCGCCAACCCGCACCTGCGAGTCATCGTCTGCAACGGCGTCTACGACCTCGCCACGCCCATGTTCGCCGCCAGCTACAGCATCGACACCCTCGGCCTGCCCCAGGACCGGCGCGGAAACGTCTCGGTGGAGTTCTACGAGGCCGGCCACATGATGTACTTCCACCCGCCGAGCCTCGCGAAGCTCCGAGCGGACCTGGAGTCCTTCTACGCCAAGGCCCTGGGCTAGCCACCGTCTACAATCCGCGGCGGAGGACCGATGCTCGCGGTGCTGTTGTGGATTGGGGTCGCCGAGGCCCAGGACGCCGACACCTTCGCGTTCTCCGGCTCGGCCTGGGACGACCAGGGCACCCTCGAGCTCAGCCACCCCTCCCTGGGCGCGGCCAACAGCTGGTACGCCGGTGTGGGCCTCGTCTACGCCGACGACCCGCTGGTCATCCAGTACGAGGACGGGCGCGAGGAGTCCGTCGTCTCCCGCCAGTTCTCGACGCGGCTCCAAGGCGGCTACGACATCAACGAGGCCGTCCGCCTGGACCTCGAGGTGCCGCTCTACCCCTTCATCGTCGTGCAGGACCAGCAGGCCTTCGCGATGGGAGACATCCAGCTCGCCGCGATGATCCCGATCGCCGAGTTCGGCGACACCAACGACGGCATCGGCTTCGGCCTGCGCCCTGTCATCGTCGTCCCCTCCGGCCGAAACAGCGGCACCTTCACCTCTCGCGAGAGCATCGGCGGCAGCCTCGCGGGCGCCGTGGGCGGCTACATCTCCCAGATCGGGTGGCGGGTCAACCTCGGCATGGACTTCGGGCCGAAGAGCTCGCTGGAGGAGCTGGACTTCGGCACCTCCTTGGACGCCGGGGGTGGCTTCTCCTACCGGCCCATCGAAGAGGTCGTCACCGGAGCCGAGCTGCAGTCGAAGGTCACCCTGTCCGGCGGCACCGCCTGGAACAAGAACCCGATGGAGGCCCACGTCTACGGCGGCTACCTCCACGACAGCGGCTTCCACGCCATGCTCGGGCTGGGCACCGGGCTCATCGCGGGCATCGGCGCTCCGGACTACCGGGTCGCCCTGGCCCTGGGCTACCGCGACGACGGGGACCCCCCGGACCTGGACCACGACGGCGTCCTCGACGACGTCGACCGCTGCATCGAGGACCCAGAGGACCTCGACTCGTTCCAGGACCTCGACGGCTGCCCGGACCCCGACAACGACGCGGACAAGATCCTCGACGAGGCCGACAGCTGCCCGGACGATCCCGAAGACTGGGACGGTTGGGAGGACACCGACGGCTGTCCCGACAACGACAACGACGGTGACGGCATCCCCGACGGCGGCGACGACTGCCCCGATCTTCCAGGAACCGCCTCGGTCAACGGCTGCCCCGACAGTGACGGCGACGGCCTCGCGGACGACATGGATCGCTGCCCGGAGGTGCCCGGACCGCTGGCGACCGAGGGCTGCCCCGACCGGGACCGAGACCGCGTCCCCGACTTCCGCGACGAGTGCCCGGACGAGCCGATCTCGCCCAAGGCCGATCCGCGCCGCAGCAACGGCTGCCCGACCAGGGTCATCGTGACGCACAAGGCCATCGTCATCGTCGACCGGGTCTACTTCCGGACCGACAAGTCCACCATCAAGTCGGTGAGCTACGACATCCTCGACGAGGTCGCCGCCGTGCTCGTCGCGAACCCGGACATCGAGCTCGTCGAGATCGCCGGTCACACCGACAGCGACGGCCCGCAGTCCACCAACCTGGAGCTGTCCCAGCGCCGCGCCGAGGCGGTGGTCGCCTACCTGGTGAAGGAGGGGGTCTCTGCGGACCGCCTCGTCGCCAAGGGCTACGGCGAGAGCACGCCGATCGACTCCAACAGCTCGTCCGAGGGCAAGGCCAACAACCGGCGGGTGGAGTTCGTCATCCTGAAACAGTGAGCGCGATACTCGCTGGGACGGAGGTCCGGATGAAGACGATCGCCATCCTCGGTGCCGGCACGATGGGCCATGGCATCGCTCACGTCTCGGCGCTGGCCGGGTACGAGGTCGGGCTCTTCGACATCTCGGGCGAGGCCATCGACTCGGGGCTGGCCAGGATCAAGGCGAACATGGAGGGGGGCCTCGCCCGCGGAAAGCTGGGCGAGGGAGACATGAACGCGGCGCTCGCGCGCATCAGCGGTGGGACCGATCTGGCCGCGATCTGCGAGGACGTCGACCTCGTCATCGAGGCCGTCCCTGAGCGCATCGAGCTCAAGCAGGAGCTCCTCTCGGAGGTCCAGCACATGACCTCTGGCATCCTGGCGACGAACACCTCGAGCCTGTCGATCGCCAAGATCGCCGAGGCAGTGGACGACCCCTCGCGGGTGCTGGGGCTGCACTTCTTCAACCCCGTCCACATCATGAAGCTCCTCGAGATCGTCGTGCAGCCGCGCACCTCGGCCGAGGTCCTCGCCAGCTGCAAGAGCTACGGCGAGAGCATCGGGAAGCAGTGCATCACCGTGCGTGACGTCCCGGGCTTCGCGACCTCTCGGCTCGGGGTCTGCCTCGGCATGGAGGCCATCCGCATGGTCGAGCAGGGTGTGGCCTCGGCAGCGGACATCGACGCCGCCATGGTGCTCGGCTACCGCCACCCGCTGGGGCCCCTGAAGCTCGGGGACCTCATCGGGCTCGATGTGCGCATGCAGGTCGGCGAGTACCTGGCCAAAGAGCTCGACAACCCGGCCTTCGAGCCCCCGGAGCTCCTGCGGCGGATGGTCGCGGAGGGTCGGCTGGGCCAGAAGACCGGCCGCGGCTTCTACGACTGGTAGCTCAGCAGCGCTCGATGAGCGTGGAGACTCCCTGGCCGACCCCGACGCAGAGGGTCGCCAGGCCCCGGTCGCCGCCGGTGCGGTCCAGCGCGCCCATGAGCGTGGTCAGGATTCGGGCTCCAGAGCAGCCCAGGGGGTGGCCCAGGGCGATGGCGCCGCCGTGGAGGTTCACCCGGGCCGGGTCCAGCTCCAGCTCCCTGATCACGGCGATCGACTGGGAGGCGAAGGCCTCGTTCAGCTCGATGACGTCGAGGTCTCCGGTGGTCCAGCCTGCCAGCGACAGCGCCTTCTTCGTAGCCGGGACCGGGCCGATGCCCATCACGGTCGGATCGACGCCGGCGGCGGCCTTGGCCACGACGCGGAAGCGGGGCCGCAGGCCGAGCTCCCGGGCTCTGGCCGCGGTGGTCACCAACAGGGCAGCGGAGCCGTCGTTCAAGGTCGAGGAGTTGGCCGCCGTCACGCTGCCGCCCTTGCGGAAGGCCGGCCGCAGCCGGGCGAGCTTCTCCATCGTCGAGCCCCGGCGAGGCCCCTCGTCCTGGCTCACGACGACTGGGTCACGCTTGCGCTGGGGCACGCTCACCGGCGCGATCTCCGGGGCCATCCAGCCTTCGTCGGTGGCGCGTATCGCTTTTTCGTGAGAGGCCAGCGCGTAGAGATCCTGCTCCTCGCGAGAAAGCCCGTAGCGATCGACGAGGTTCTCTGCCGTGCAGCCCATCGCCTCCAGCGGGAACATCGCCTCCATCTTGGGGTTCGGGAAGCGCCAGCCGAGGCAGGTGTCGTAGCCGGTGATGTTGCCGGCCTTCGGCGCCACCGACCCCCGGGGGAAGACATAGGGCGCCCGGCTCATGCTCTCCACGCCGCCGGCGATGTAGACGCTCCCGTCGCCACACTCGGCCGCCCGGGCTGCCTGGTTGACCGCCTCGAGTCCCGACGCGCAGAGTCGGTTGAGCGTGACCCCGGGAACGGTTTGGGGCATCCCCGCCAACAGCAGGGCCATGCGCGCGACGTTCCGGGTGTCCTCGCCGGCCTGGTTGGTGCAGCCCATGAAGACGTCGTCCACCAGGGCCGGGTCGAGGCCCGTCCGCGACAAGAGCGCGGCGATCGAGTGGGCGGCGAGGTCGTCGGTCCGCACCTTCGACAGGCCCCCCAGGAAGGACCCGATCGGGCTGCGGACGGCATCGACGATGACGGCTTCGGACATGCGACCTCCTCGAGCTTCCCTAACGCAGCAGACCCGTGGGATGTGGGCGTAGACTCCGGCCGTCCGAGGATCCCATGTACCTGTTTGCCCTGCTCTACTGCACTCAGCTGCCCGACGAGATCGACGACTCCGTGGCCGCCGACAGCGAAGCCGACGCGGACGCCGACACCGACACCGACACCGACACCGACGCCAACTGCGCGGAGACGGACCTGCTCTGGGGAGGCTCCGTGCGGGACACCACCGGGAACTGCACGAGCTGTGCCTCACCGGTCAACATCTTCGGCACGGTGACCAACACCTGCGAGACCGGCTGGGTCGAGTTCGTGACTCCCGACGGCTGCCTCACTCGAGAGGTGGTCGTCGAGATCTTCAACGGCGGCGAGGTGCACCGCTCCAGCCCCGGCTGCGACGAGGTGGAGACGACCTGGCGCGTCCAGTCGGGCGATACGAAGCAGGAGCTGGCGGCGGAGTCCGTCAGCCTCAGCGCCGGGACCTACAACCTGACCATCACCTTCAACGACTCCCGTCCGAACCACGCCGGAAAGGTGTTCGACATCCAGTAAGGCGGACAAGCTCCGCCCCTTGACGAAAGCGGCAGGATATTGGGACCGTCCTCCCGTCCGGGCACAACGAGTGTCCGCATCTCTCCACTTGCAAGACCGGCGAGGCACCCTTTGAGCACGGCCGTCAGCACCCCGGACGTCGATCTTCTCCGTCCGTATGTCGCGGAGTACTTCACGAACCCGAGCCAGGACCTGCTCCGTCGGCTGAGCTTGGAGCACACCCCCGCGGTGTCGACCACCGCTTCGGGCAACCTGGTGAAGGTCGCGCGCAACAAGGCCCGCCAGGCGAAGCGGACCTTCATCATCGGCCAGCCCCGCGACGCCGCGCGCTACAGCCACCCGGTGATCCCGACCCGGGACGCAGATGCGCTCATCGATGCCCAGCGCGCCTACATAGAGGACAAGGGTCAGCTCATCGAGGTGCAGGGCTGGGTAGGTGTCGGCCCGCGAGCGGTCGCCGTGCAGTGGCTCTACACCACAGCCGGCGCCAACATCGCCGGCATGCAGTCGATCCTGGCCTTCCCGCGGGCCGAGGTCGAGGGCGAAGAGGCCGCCGCAGATCCGGACGGCTTCGACCCGACCTTCCGCATCGTCTACACCCCGGACTTCCGTCCAGAGGGTGTCGACGGCGCCCAGATCATCCTCGTCGACCTCTCGATCTACACGACCTTCATCATGGGCCCGGACTACTTCGGCGAGTCCAAGAAGGCCGCGCTGCGCATGTTGAACCACAAGGTCTACCGCGAGGGCGGTCTGACGCTCCATGCGGGCGCCAAGGCCGTCGCGGTGGGCGGTCGTCGGGTCTCGATGACCATCATGGGGCTCTCCGGCACGGGCAAGACCACGACCACCTTCTCCAAGCAGGGCGAGGTCACGCAGCCGATCCAGGACGACATGGTCAGCCTCTGGCCGGGTGGCGAGATCTCCGTGACAGAGAACGGCTGCTTCGCCAAGACCTTCGGGCTGACGGAACAGAGCGAGCCGGTCATCTACAGGGGCACGGTCAGCCCAGAGGCCTGGCTCGAGAACGTCTACACCGACTCCGACGGCTGCTTCGACTTCTTCAAGGGCGTCCTCTCCGCTGCGGAGGTGGCCCGCCTCCGGGACGTGCTCGTCGCCACCGGCGCGGACCCCGAGAGGGTCTCGGCCTACGCCTCGGGCGCGGTGAGCTTCGAGCAGATCAGCGACGACGGCATCCCTCCTGACGGCTGGGACTTCGTGAAGTGGACCGAAAACGGCAGGAGCATCATCCCGATGAGCTCCGTCGAGGACGCCGCGGACCTCCACGACATCGACACCGTCGAGTACATGGGCATCCTCAACCGGGACGAGGGCGCCGACGCCTGCACGCCCGGCATCGTGAAGTTCGACGATCCCAGGCAGGCCGCGGGCTTCTTCATGCTCGGCGAGACCACCAAGACCTCGGCCGCCGGCAAGGAGCGAGGCAAGACCCGCAGCCCCTTCACCCAGCCCTTCTTCCCCCTCGCGCACGGCCTCCAGGCTCGCAGGTTCTCAGAGCTCGCCGCCACCATGGATGGAGTCGGTCTGTGGATGATGAACACCGGCTACGTCGCTGGCGACGCGCGGAGCGTTGGACTCGGCGAGGGCTTCAAGGTCAAGATCCGCCACTCCTCCGCGATGCTGGAGGCGCTCCTCACCGGCAGCGTCGTATGGAAGAAGGACCCGGACTTCGGCTACCTCGTCGTCGACACCGAGCACCCGGACAACGGGCCGCTGCTCGAGAAGGTCCCGGCGGCCATCCTCGAACCTCACCGTCATTACCAGGCCACGGGCCGAATGGACGTCTATCGGGCCTGGGTCTCGACGATGAAGGACAAGCGCGCCGAGTTCCTGCGCGGCTACGAGGTCGACGAGGCCATCATCCGGGCCACCTGCGGCTGAGCGCCTATTCGCCACCACCCGAGTAGATGTAGACGGCACCTGGCCCCTTGTCGTTGGTCGAGGTGTCGAACTCGAAGGCCGGGGAGCCGATGGCGATGTCGAGCACGCCGTCACCGGTGAGGTCGTCGCCGCCATGCACGGTCCAGCCAAAGAGGCTGCCGGGGTGCTCGCAGCCGTCGGTTTCGCAGGAGGAGAAGGGCTCGACCTCACCCTGGAGGATCCCGAAGGCGTCATCTTCGAGGACGTAGGAGCCGGATACGGGGCCGAAGACCAGGTAGACGGTTCCCGGACCGGGATCCTCGACGAAGGGCTCGTTCAGCCCGAAGACGAGGTCGACGCTGCCGTCCTCGTCGAGGTCCCCGGCAAAGTCGGCCGCGATCCGTCTGCTGTCTGGGTTCGCGGACTCGAAGGTCGCCCCCTCGGACGGAGCCGATGATCAGGTCCGTGATTCCGTCTCCGGTGATTTCCGCGAACGACGTTGCTGAACCGGCAGCACCGCCTCTGGGCCCTTCCAGAAGGGCGTCGGTAGAGTCCGCGCTGTGCCAGCCATCGACGGGCCCGTTGTATACGGCGACCGTCCCTCCAAGTTGGGTTCCAGCGTAGAAGGGCTCCCCGATGATCAGATCTGGAACGCCATCTCCTGAGATGTCACCGGACGCGAACGACATCAGGTACCGCTCTGTCGCTTGCATGTTGAAGGACGCCCCGGCCGTGCTCGTGTCGCTACCTCCAGAAAACGGACCATGGAGGAGCTTGACCTCCGTCCCGCTGCTCTCGCTCCACAACACGAGGTCGGAGAAGCCGTCCTGGTCGAAGTCCGTGCCGCCGTGCATGAAGTACCTGGCGTCGGAGCCGCAGCAGGCGATGGATGTGTCCTCGCCGAGATCACGGCCGCCGGCTCGCCTGAGACGACACCGCCGAAGTACTGGCAGTCCGTGTCGATCTCTTCGTCGCAGTCGTTGTCGATCCCGTCGTCGCAGTCGTCGGGGTATGGCGAGCCGTCACCGTCGAGGTCTAGCAGGTCCTCTCCATCACAGTCCTGGTCGATGCCGTCGTAGGGCAACTCCTCCGCCCCCGGGTACACGGTCTCCTCTGTGTCGTCGCAGTCGGTGTCGTCCGCGACGTGGTCGTCGGGGGCGAAGCACGCCTCCGTGGGATCCCCTGCCCCGAAGCCGTCTCCATCAGCGTCGGCATACCAGTCTGTGGCGTCCGCGGTCTCTTCATCGACCTCTCCGTCGCAGTCGTCGTCCTTGCCGTTGCACGACTCCTCGGCGTCGGGGTGGATGGTGGCGTCGGAGTCGTCACAGTCTCCGGAGACCCCGACGTGGCCTGCCGGGGCCTCGCAGGACAGCGCGGCCTCGTCGCAGTCCTCTCCGGAGCGCCACCCGTCACCATCGCCGTCCACGGTGCGGCATGCCAGCCAGAGCAGGATCATTCGCCGTCCCGCTCGAACCGGAAGGTCCTCGGCCCGTCCTCGACGAGCAGTTCGTGGTCTTCCATGTGGAGGAGGTAGCGCCGGTCACCGGCTTCGACGGACAGGGAGTCGCAGTCCGGCGTCATCGGCGTGAGTATGGCCGGCTCCGCGTGGCGCCGCGTTCAGGTCGGTATCCAAATCCGACCTCGCTCACGGCCAGCGATGCCTCGAACTCCGGCGGGGGTAGCTCCTTGCCCTTGTGGCTGGCGCCGGTCTGGCGCCAGGAGCCATGAGACCAGGCGCAGGGGTCGGTGCCGCAGGCCAGCAGGAGGAGTGCTGCGGCGGTCATCGGGCGTCGAAGGTGTCGGTGTGGACGCAGGGGCTCGGCAGCGAGCCGCACATGGTCGCGGTGGCGTCCGAGTCCGCCGGGCTCGTCCACTCGGTGTCGATCGACCTCTCGATGTACGGGTA
This sequence comes from Myxococcota bacterium, assembly GCA_036012755.1. Taxonomy (GTDB): domain Bacteria; phylum Myxococcota_A; class UBA796; order UBA796; family CAJQPC01; genus JAAESX01. The sequence continues at coordinate 45,213 of DASCPX010000129.1, forward strand.
CGGGAAGTCGATGAAGGAGAGACCCTGGTAGACCGCGGGGCTGTCGAAGGTCGCGCCTTCGCAGTTGACGAACGTGACCGTCGGGGTCACCTCGAGCCCGGCCAGGTCGCTCGTCCTCGCAGCCCATGAGGAACGTCCCGGTCGAGAGCAGGGAGGCGACCGACTCGGACGGCGAGCCGGATGCTGCGTCGGGCACGTAGAGGTGCCAGTTCGAGTCGACAACGAGGCCGCCGCTTTGGCAGTCACCCGGCTCGTGCTGGCGCGGGATCCTCGGCGTCTCCTGAGCGCGCGCAACCCCGCAAGATCGATGCCACGATCGAGATCGCCAGCAACCTACCAATTCGGCCCCACATGGTGCCCTCCCAAGAGTGTGTCCAACCCGACGGTCGCTCTGGGGGAGGCGAGGATCAAGAGGAATCGACTGGCGATCCGCCTCCGGGGTGTGGGCCGCCACCCAGCTTCAGCGCATCCTGCGGCTGATTCAGTCCGGCATGCCGACGACCGTGCGCACGCCGTCGCGGGCCACCCAGACCTTCTGGTTCGCGTCGACGTCAGCGTGACGCGTCACGGTGCCGTCCGGCCAGATGACGTCGAGGCGATCGACGGTCTCGTGTTCACCCAGGCCGAAGTGGGCCTCGTTGGGCCCGCCGTACCCCAGCGAGGTCCCCCCGGCGACGATCCAGCGGATCTGTGACTCGCCGTCGACCACCACGCGGACCTTCGCGCCGATGGCGTGGGTGTTGGGCGCCGGGTGGGCGAGGCGGACCCTCAGCCAGTTGTCTGTCCCGCAGCGGGAGAGGTGGAGCGTCGCTGGCTCGTAGGCCATGCGCTTGACGATGTCCAGGTAGCCGTCATCGTTCAGGTCGACGGGCGCGAAGCCCCGCCCGGCCCCGAGCTGGTCCGAGAAAGCCCAGTCGTCGGCGACGAGCTCGAAGACGCCGTCGTCGTTCTGCAGCCAGAGCCCGTCCGGCTGCTCTTCGGGGTTCTCGGGGTGCTCCCGTCGCGCTCCCCGGATGGACTCGCCGAACATGACGACGAGGTCGAGGTCCGTGTCGTTGTCCAGGTCCACCAACTCGGCGCCCCAGGCGACGATGCGGTCGTCCTCCTTCGGCAGGGTCAGGCCGCGGACCGCGGTCGTGTCGTACCAGGACATCGGCCCCGCCGACTCGAGGAGCCACAGGCGTCCCCAGTCGGTGACGAGCATGTCGATGTACTCGTCCCCGTTGAGATCCCCGATGCCAAGGCCCATCCCGTCCATGTCCAGGAAGGCGGAGGATTCGCCGCTGATGTCCTCGAAGAGCAGCTCCCCGTCCTCGATGCGGTTCTCGAGCAGGCGGTTGCCGTACATGATGTGGCCGAAGGCGTTCACCGAGTAGAGATCGGGGTCGAGGTCCGCGTCGAGGTCCAGCCAGGCCGTGAGGAAGGTGTAGCTGACGCTGGCCTCGCGGGACAGGATGTCCTCGCGCAGCTCGAAGCTGCCGTCGCCGAGGTTCTCGTAGACCTGGTTCGGAGGCCCGTCGTCGGGAGGATCGTAGAACTCCTCGTCGGCGGTGGAGGTCTCGTTCGACACGACGAGGTCCAGGTCTCCGTCGAGGTCCATGTCGCCCCACGCGCTGCCCTTCGAAGCGTAGACCAGCTCTTCGAACACGCTGGTCCTCGTGGCATCGGTGAACCAGCCCCCGTCGTTGCGGTACAGACGGTTCTTCAAGCCCACCGCCTGCGCAAAGACGTCTATGTCCCCGTCACCGTCGTAGTCCGCGGCGCTCCCTCCCCACAGGTTGTGTTCGTTGCGATCCGGCAGGATCTCGTCACTCAGATCGCTCATCGACCCGTCGTCCTTGAGCCTGAAGACCCACGAGGCCGACTTGTTCGTGAGGAAGATCTCGTAGCGCCCGTCCCCGGTGATGTCCGCGACGACGAGGCCCGGAGAGTCGCGCCGTTCTCCGCTGTCGTAGGGCTGGTCGTTCCACGTGTCGCCAAGGTCTGGAGCGTAGAGCGGCCCCTCGGTCTCGCGCAGGGAGGGGTCTTCGCAGGTGATCTGTTCCCCGAGGATCAGGTCCCCGTCCACGAGGATCTCGCCAGCGTTGTCACCGGCCTCCGCGCCGGGTCTCGGCGTCGGTCCGCTGCAGGCCAGGAGCCAGATCACCCGAGCTCGATGAAGGGAGAGGACATGCACCGAGTGTAGTCTCCCGCCCTGATGTTCGGCCCTCTTCCGAAGTGGAGGCACAGGCCTCCGCTCGACGGCCTGCGGGCAGTCGCCGCGCTCGTGGTCCTGCTCTTCCACGCCGGCATGCAGTCTCTGTCAGGGGGCTACATCGGGGTCGACGTCTTCTTCGTGTTGTCCGGCTTCCTGATCACCTCGATCCTGCTGCGGGAGCTGGGCAAAGGTGGCATCGGCTTCCTCGGCTTCTATGCTCGCCGAGCCAGGCGGCTGCTACCCGCTGCGCTGGTGGTGCTGCTGGCCACGCTGGTGGCCTATCGGCTGCTGCCCACGACCACCCCGCTGGACTTCCTGCGGGTCAGGCCGGGAGCCATCGCCGCGGCGCTCTACGGCTCGAACTGGTGGTTCCTGGCAGAGGCGCAGGACTACTTCGCCCGGGACCACGGCGTCTCGCCCTTCCTCCACTACTGGTCGCTCTCCGTGGAGGAGCAGTTCTACCTGGTCTGGCCTGTGTTGCTCACGGCGCTGGGGGCCGTCGCTCGCCGCAGCACCAAGGCGGCCTTCGCGGTGGTAGTCGCCCTCACCGTCGCCAGCCTGGCGGTGAGCCACGCCGTCGTTGTGGAGAGCCCGATGCAGTCCTACTTCGGGACCCACGCGCGGGCCTGGCAGCCGCTCGCGGGCGCGGCGGTCGCGCTGGGGCTGGCGATCTGGCCCGCTCCCCGATCGGGCGTCGCGAGGGTGCTCGGTGTGCTGGGCCTCTCTGGCCTGGTCGCCGCTTCCCTGGACGTCGTCCCGCTCTCCGAGGCGCTGCATCGCGGCGAGCTCGCCGTCGGCTCCATGGTGCTGCTGCTGTTGGGGCTCGAGGGTGCGCCAGGCAGCTCCGTCGCCCGGTTGCTGTCACTCCGTCCAGCCCGGGTCCTCGGGAACTGGTCCTACGCCATCTACCTCTGGCACTGGCCGGTGGTGGTGCTGCTCGACCACGAGGACCTCCTCCCTCCCTCGGGTCTCGTGCGCGTCGCCGTGCTCTGCGTGGTCACCGTGCTCCTGAGCGCGCTCAGCTACGAGCTGGTCGAACAGCCCGTGCGCCGCATCTCCCTCCAGGGCCGGCGCGGGCTCTTCGTAGGTGGGGCGCTGGTCACCGCGCTGGTGGCCGCCGGTGCGGCGATCGTGGTGCTGCCGGTCGATGACGACACCCGGGCTCTCGCCGCCCGGCTGGAGGAGCTCCCCGTTCGTGTAGGCGGCCGGCTCGTCGGCACCGGTCCGCACGTCGTGCTCGTCGGGGACAGCCACATGCGGCTGTGGCAGCCCGCCTTCGAGGCCTTGGCGATGGAAAACGGCTGGTCGCTGTCGATGCGGTCTCACGACGCCTGCCCCTGGCCTGACCTCGTCTGGCTCGATCGCCACGACCGCGAGCGGGTCTGCGACTACGCCCTCGAGGAGGCCGACCTCGTCGTCCTCGCCAGCCGCTCCGTGATCGGGCGGCCGGTGGCGACCTCGCAGGGGCCTCTCGTCGCTGGGGACGCCGGTTGGCTCGACGAGGTCGTCGCCGGGAGCCGTCGCGCCGTCGAGGGCTACCTCGAGATCGCAGAGGCCGTGGTCATCCTGGAGCGCTTGCCGGAGATGGAGGTGGAGCCCGGGCGCTGTCTCTCCAGCGGTGAGTCGGACTGCTCCACCCCCGCGGTCGAGCAGCCAGGGGACGCGGAGCTGGACGCGGCATGGAGGGCGCTCGCGGCAGAGGACTCGCGGGTCCACTCCATAGACTTCGACGAGCTGATCTGCCCGGGTGGTGTCTGTCCGGCCGAGGTCCAGGGGGTGGTCACTCGCAAGGACACCCACCACCTGACAGCCGACTACGCGAGGCTCCTCGCGCCCGAGCTCGCCGCCCGCCTTCCCGAGGGCTACGCGCTCCGGTAGGCTCCGACATGCGCATCCTCTACGGCGTCGTCGGCGAAGGCATGGGCCACGCGACCCGCTCGCGAGTCCAGCTGGAGCACCTGCTGAGCCAGGGCCATGAAGTGAGGGTGGTGGTCTCGGGGCGCGCCCACGACTTCCTGACCTCTCGCTTCGCCGAGCGCGAGGGCATCTCCATCCAGGAGATCGCTGGTCTCCACATGATCTACGAGGACAACGAGGTCGAGCGTCGGCGCTCGCTGCGGTCCAATCTCTCTGGCGCGCCGGAGGGCTATCGCCAGAACTACACGGTCTATCGGCGACTGCTCGGCGACTGGATGCCGACGGCCATCGTCAGCGACTTCGAGTCCTGGGCCTGGTACTTCGGGCGGCGTCAGAAGATCCCCGTGATCAGTGTCGACAACATGCAGGTCATCAACCGCTGCGAGCACGACGGCTTCGTCACGAGGAGCCGCTGCAGTGACTTCCGCGTCGCCCGGCTGGCCGTGAAGGCGAAGCTCCCACGGTGTTTCCACTACCTCGTCTCGAGCTTCTTCTTTCCGCCGGTCCGGAAGAAGTACACGACCCTGGTCACTCCGATCCTGCGGCCGGAGATCCTGGAGGCCCGGCGGGAGCCTGGCGAGCATGTCCTCGTGTACCAGACGGCGGCCTCCAACACGAAGCTGGTGCCGGTGCTCCAGAAGCTGCCGTTGTCCTTTCGGGTCTACGGCATGAACCGCGACGAGGACCTCGGCAACGTCACCCTCCGCAGCTTCTCCGAGACCGGCTTCGTGGACGACCTTCGCACCGCCCGGGCTGTGATCGCCGGCGGCGGCTACTCGCTGATGGGCGAGGCCGTCCACCTCCACGTGCCGATGCTCAGCGTGCCCATCGTCGGCCAGTACGAGCAGGAGCTCAACGCCCGCTACCTCCAGAGCCTGGGCTACGGGCGCTTCACCTCCGAGCTCACCGACGGCGTCGTGCGTGACTTCCTGGCCGGGCTCGAGGCCCACGACGAGGCCCTGAAGCGGTACCTGCCGCAGGACAACTCGATGCTGTTCTCCCTCATGGACGAGTGCCTCCACCGCATCGACATGGGCGAGAAACGGCCGGTCACGCTCGATGCGCCCTCGATGGGGGACCTGCGCGGCTAGGAGCACCAATCAGGTTTTCTCCCGTCGCATGCTCGGCGGTCTCCGCGCCTGCCGGCCTGCCTCCTCGGTCGATTGCCTCGGCAGGCTCCCTCGTCGGCACCGGGCGCCTGGGGCGCCCTGGCCAGCAGCCACGCAGCCTGCGCTTCGCCTGCTCGGTCCGACTACCTGATTGGTGCTCTAGGGCCGGTGGATCGCCTGGTACTGCTCGGTGGTCATCGAGCGTCCCACGGCGTCGATGCCGGCGTCGGACCAGAACAAGAAGTGCACCGCGACAGGGAGGCTGAGCAACAGGGCGATCTCGGCTGCGGTGAGGAGTCGGTCGCGCCAGGATGAGTAGGGAGACAGCATGAGGGGACTGAGTCCTCTCGAGGCGCCCGGTTCGTCAGGGCCTTGTCAGGGCACGCAGTCCAGGGCGAGGTCTCCCTCGCTCAGCTGTGAGTACAGGCCCTCCTGCGTCGCGTCCGAGTCCGCCCTGCCTCCGTGGAGGTAGACGAAGCCCTCGTCGCTCGTCGCCACCGAGTACCACTCGCGCGCCTTCGCCAGGGACGCGACCTCAGCGAAGGCCTCGCCAGGGGCCGCCGAGAGGACGCCGAGGCCGTCGGCGTCTGCGCCTGGGAAGACGTAGACGTAGTCCCCGTCGGACTCGACGTTCAGCCACAGACCCATGAACGTCCCGAAGTCGATCTGTGTCCAGTTCCCGAGCGAGCCCCTCGACTCCACGGGTGCCCGGTAGCCTCGCGTGATCCAGTCGCTGTCGGAGCCCGAGCGCCAGGAGCCGACTACGACGAGCTCATCGGCGGCGAAGGCCGCGCCGACGTAGCCGCCGTCGAGATCCTCTGGGAAGTCCGAGCTCTGCTGCCAGCCCTCGGGCAGGTTGTCCTGGTCCAGCTCGGTGAAGTACACGCGCTGTCGCGTGATGCTGTAGAGGACATCCTCGCGGTGCCGGATCACGTTCGCGTAGCCGGGGCTGTCCGTCATGGTCCAGCCTTGGGGCTCGCCGTCTGTGAGCAGGGCGGTCCAGGCGTTCTCTCCGTTGATCGCGTACAGACGATCGCGGCCGGCGTGGAAGCGTGTCTCCTCGCCCGAGTCGAGCTGCGGGCCCTCTCGCCAGCGCCCGACCCGTCCGTCGTCCAGGATCGGAGCCCAGTAGGTGCTGCCGTCCTCGTCTCCGCCGCCGACGTAGATGGCGCCCTCCCAGACCCGCGCGTGGTGGGTCTGGAGGTAGACCGGCAGCGAAGAGGTGTCCCCCCAGGTCGCGACGGTGGAGATGAGCTCGACGCTGTCCTGCCACGAGCCCTTCAGGCGGTCGCGCTCGAAGTCCAGCCCGAGCACGTGGCTGCCGTCGTCGACGTCGCTGCACCACGTCGCCAGGACCAGGGCGTCCCGGGTGTCGAGCAGCCTCTCGAGGACCTCGTTGGCGATCTCGGGCAGATCCGCGATGTCCTTCGCCTTCCAGCTGCCGTGGGTCGCGACGTCCTCGTGGTCCGTGCCGACACCGACAGCCATCACCGCGAGCTCGCCCCGGGCGGCCTGCACCGACTCCAGCGAGGTGTCGTCCACCGGATCGCCCCCGTCGCTCAAGAGCACGATGACGCTGCGCTCGAGCGGCTCACCCGTGAGCAGCTGGTCCTCCACCTCCGCGAAGGCGTCCACGAGCGCGGCGTTTCGGTTGGTGGGCCCCGAAGCCGCCGTGAGCGCGTCGATCGCATCGCGCATCTTGTCGGTGTCCGTGGTCTCCGGGCGCAGCACCTCGACGTCCTCGTCGAAGCCGATCATCGTGAAGGTCTGGTGCTCGTCGAGGTTCTCTGCGATCTTCGTCGCGAAGCTCTGGATCTCGGCGAGGTCGCCGGAGTCCTCGAGGGCGAGGTCCACCAGGAGGACGACGGACTGGGTCCCGTCGAGCTCTTCGAAGCCGCGGTAGCGGGGCAGCACCTCGGAGCCGTCGATGGTGGTCGTCAGCTCGTCTCCGGACCACGCCACGCCGCGTCCTCGCGCGTCGACGAGCTCGACGAGGATGTGGGCGCGGTTGGGGGCCGATGCCCCGGCCCACAGCCCCTTCGCGGAGACGGGGCCCTTGTAGTCGGCGTTGCAGGCGAGCAGCAAGAGGAGCATGCACGCATTATGAGCGCGAGATGCTTATCCTCGCTCTGTTGGCCTGCAAGAAGGACCCCGAGTCCCTGCTGTTCCCGGAGGGCTTCCTCTTCGGGACCGCCACCGCCGGCTTCCAGGTCGAGGCGGGCTGCCCGACCATCGCGCCAGAGGACTGCGAGGACCGCAGCTCCGACTGGTACCAGTGGGTCACGGACGAGGAGCTCGTCGCCGACGGGACGACCTTCAACTCCGGGGACCCCATGACCTGGGCCCCGGGGCACTACGAGCTCTACGAGGACGACTTCGAGCGCGCGGCCGAGTTCGGCGGCGCCTTCCGGTTCAGCTTCGAGTGGTCCCGGCTCTTCCCCGACGCAGCTGCAGAGGACGCCGCGACCGTCGAGGAGCTGGCGGAGCTCGTCGATCCGACGGCGCTTGCCTGGTACCACGACTACCTCGACGCCATGAGCGCCCAGGGGCTGACGCCGGTGGCGACGGTGAACCACTACACGCTGCCGCTGTGGGTCCACGACGGCAAGGTCTGTCGGGACGACCCCACGGGCTGCGAGGCCAGCGGGTGGGTCGACGGGGACCGCATGATCCCGCTGATCACGCTCTTCTCCCAGTACCTCGGGCGGGAGTTCGGCGATGACATCCAGCTCTGGCTCACGCTCAACGAGCCGCTTGCCGTCATCGTCAGCGGCTACCTCTTCCCGAGCGAGGACCGCACGAATCCCCCGGGCGTCTCCGACCCGGAGCTCGCCCTGGCGGTTGCCTGGAACATGGCTCGGGCTCACGCCGCGATGGCAGAGGCCATCCGCGCAGAGGACGCTGACGCAGAGGTCGGCGTCGTCGTGAACCTCGGCGTCGCCTACCCGGAAGACGACACCGACGTCGACGATGTCCGCGCAGCCGAGCACCTCGACTACGTCTACAACCAGGCCATCCTCGAGATGTTCCTGGAGGGCAGGCTGGACAGCAACCTCGACGGCCTGGTCGACGAAGAGGACAGCAGCATCGCCGGCAAGACCGACTGGCTCGGTCTGAACTACTACTTCGCCTTCGAGGTCGGCGGCTTCCCTCGCTCGATCTACTCGGCCTACCCGTACATGGACTTCTTCCCGAAGACACTCGACTCGGATCCGGCCTACTTCGGCGAGGCCATCGACATGACCGCCGAGTGGGGTCTGCCCATCTACATCACCGAGAACGGCGTAGCAGACCCGACCGCAGACGACGCCGTGGCCTACCTCGACCCGGCACTGCGCACAGTCTGCGAGAAGGCCGTCGAGCACGACGTTCGCGGATACATGTACTGGTCCCTCATCGACAACTACGAGTGGAACCACGGCATGGGCATGCGCTTTGGTCTGTACGAAGTCGACACGGACACGAAGGCGCGCACCCTCCGGCCCATCGGAGAGAGGTACGCAGAGATCGTGTCGGATCACGGCTTCGTCGGAGAGTAGCTCTCAGCGCTGGGGCATCACCAGCGGCCAGTCGAGGTCGTAGTAGTCGTAGCCCTCTCGCAGTGTCTGGAGCACGGCCTGGGACTCGTCGGAGTGCATCGTGCGGGTCTCGACGGCGTTCTCGATCTCCTCTGTGGTCGGCAGGACCTCGGCCGGGTTGGTCCCGTTCTTCCGCGCCGCTCGGTCGAGGACATCGGCGGTGCGCATGAAGAAGTCACGCATCTCGGCGCGGACGTCGACGTCGTCCTCTGCCTTCGACTGCTCCTCGAGGGGGTCGATGCCGGCGACCTCGGCGGGCTCGTCGACGATGAAGACGAGCATCACCCCCAGCATGCCGAGATTCAGCAGTGTCAGCCCGCCGACGGCGACCAGCGCTCGGTTCAGGCGCTTCAGAGCCTGGTGGATGTCGACCGGCGAGTCGCTCATCGTGGGAGGGTAACCGTGGCATGCCGTGTTCGTGGTTGCTATGCGCAGTACCGCTGCCTGGAGTCGTGAATGCTGCTCGCCTTGACCTCGCTGTCCCTGGCGCAGGACTGCAATGTCCGAGCGCTCGAGAAGGAGCTCGAAGAGGTGAGCCCTTCCAACGTCCCAGCCGCCTTCGACGAGCTCGCTGCTTGCGACGCTGTCGCCGCGAAGGCAGCGGCTTCCGTCGCCTTCGAGCGGGTGCTGTCCGGAGAGGGCGGAAACCAGCTCGTGATCTCGGCGGTCAAGGTCCAGGCCTGGGACGAGCCGCGGACCTGGATCACCGGCCTGCAGTCCGACGAGCGCAGCCGCACCATCGCTGCCCTCGGCGCTGCCTGCGGCAAGCACGAAGAGGTCGCGAGTTTCCTCGTCTACACGCAGACCAAGCTGGGCGACGGCTTCTGGACGAACCGCTGGTACCGCAGCCTCGCGGAGTGCCGGCAGCCCGCTGTGCAGGAGATGCTCTACAACGAGGTCTCCAGCGGCCAGAAGGACCGCACCCGGTACTTCGGGGTGCTCGAGGTCTACAGCCGCAACCTCGGTGCCGGTGCGATCCCGCTGCTGAGCGAGCAGCTGGCGACGATCACGGACGAAGAGGAGCTCACCTACATCGTCAACGCCTTCGCGGACGCTGCCCACGTCGGCGCGCTCGAGGGTCAGGACCCCGAGGCGACGAAGCTGGCGGTCGAGGCCATCGTCGCCGCGGCCCCCGACCTGCCGCCGCGGGCTGTGGAGCAAGGCCGCACCACCTTGCGCAGCCTCGGGGACGAGGACGCCGCGAACAAGCTGGTCGCGATCCGGTACCAGGACGTGATGCGGGACGACGGGCTCCACTGGGGCCTCGTGGCCGTCGAGACGGGCACCTGCAAGAAGGACACGCGGGTGAACATCCACACGGGCAAGGTCATCGAGGCCGGAACGATGTGGCCGGATCAGGTCGCCGCGGTCATCGAAGAGGCCACCAGCGCCGCCTGGAGTTGGCCGCTGGCGAAGAAGTGCGAGGTCCAGACCCAGATCATCATCTCCGCCGAGCCGATGGACGCCGCCGGGATGAATGCCTGGACCAAGGAGCAGGTGCACGACGCGACCCGGGCCGCCACGTCCACGGCCTCCAAGATCGCCACAGTTCCGGAAGAGAGTCCGGTCTCCCTCTGATCCTTGTGTCGTGGTCCACTCGGGTGGATCTCGTGATTCCAGGGACTTGAACCCGTGGCACGGCCTTTGCTTCACCAGAGGCCATGCACCGACACGCCTTCATCGCCACAGCCATCGCCTCAACCCTCTTGTTCGCCTGCTCGCAGCCTTTCTGGGACGTCGAGGAGAGCGCCGATCTCGGCACCTTCGAGGCCGCGGGCGACGACATCGTCGATGTCCGCCTGAGCTTCCAGGGCGACTCCCGCGCAGAGGAGATGGAAGGTCACGTCGTCATCAGCGAGCTCGCCTACGACCTCGACGACGACGTCGTCCTCACCGTGTGGGCGCGGGACCCGGGGGACTCGGTGCTCGACGGCAACCTGGCGACGGTCGACATCGTGCTTCCGGTCGCCAACAACGCCGACACCCGCCTGAACTTCAGCCCGGAGTGCTTCGAGACCAGCTGCGACCATGACGTCGAGATCCGCTTCCAGCTGGATCGCGAGCTCGAAGATGGTGAGTTCGTCGAGCTCGACCTCGCCGCATTCGCCAGGGCGGAAGGTGACTATCCCGATGGCAGCGTGGTCGAGGACCACCAGGCCGCCCTCAGCTTCTCGATCGTGGAGTAGACGGAGCCTCTGTGACGAGATCGAGACCCTGGAGTCGATCACCCAGGAGTGAGCAGTAGCTCCCGCAGGGCACGTCCGGCTGGAGACAGGCGGTCGAGCCCCGGGTGGCAGAGGACGAGCTTGCGCTTCAGGGGTGTGCGCGCCTCTGGGACCTCGACCAGGGTCCCGAGCGCCAGGTCGTTCTCGACCGCGGCCCTGGACAGCAGGGACAGCCCGATGCCAGCTCGCACGTGGCCCTTCACCGAGGCGATGCTGGCCAGCTCGGCGACCACCTCGACCTCGGGAAAGTGCTGGTCCTGCAGTTTCCGCATCGAGGCCCCGTGGGTGAAGGCGACGAAGGGCGCCCCCGGTCCGGGTTCCAGGTCGCTGTCGGCTGCCCTGACGATGATGAGCTCGTCCTCGCACCAGAGCTCACCGTCGCCCTCTGCGATGCCGAGGTCGACGCGGCCCGCGCGCAGCTCCTCTCGCACCAGCGGCGTCATGGTCTCGCGCAGGCGCACCCGCACGTCGGGGTAGCGCTTGCGAAAGGCCGCCAAGAGCGGCGGCAGCATGTAGGTGCAGGCGGTAGCCCCGCCGCCGAGGCGGACCTCTCCCGCGTCGAGGCCCTCGACCTCCATCACGGCGCGGCGACCGGCCTCGACCGCGGACAGCGCAGCCTGTGCGTGGGGGATGAGGGCCCGGCCGCTGGCGGTCGGCCTGGCGCCGCGGGGCAGGCGATGCAGGAGCCGCCCGCCCATGGACTCCTCCAGTCGCTTGATCGACGCCGAGAGCGAAGGCTGCGCGAGGTGGGCGTGGCGCGCTGCCCTGGTGAAGGTGCCGTGCTCGACCACGAGGAGGAAGTGCCGTAGCTCGTCATGCATAGACAAATACTATCGAACCCACAGAAACAATCCATTGGAGTTATCTCTCCTGGCGGGCGACCTTGGCAACATGGTCGTGCTCCTTGCTCTCCTCGGTGTCTTCGCGGGTGCCCTCACCACCGTCGCCGGAATGGGCGGCGGCTTCGTGATGGTCGTGGTGCTCTCGCTCTTCATGTCGCCGGTGGAGGCCCTGGCGATCACCGCGCCTGCGCTGTTGTTGGCGAACGCACACAGGGCCTGGATGTACCGAGCGGAGATCGCCTGGAGGGAGATCAAGCCGCTCATCCTTGGCGCCTTCCCCTTCGCGGTGCTCGGGAGCTTCATCGCGACCGCCTTGCCGGACGCAGTCATCCGCTTGTCGATGGCGGCCATGGCGGCGATGGCGGTCGCGCGGGTGGTCTTCGAGCTGACCTGGGCCCCGAGCCGCGTTTGGAACGGCCCCGCGGGCGCGCTGACAGGCTTCGTGTCGGCCACTACCGGCGGCGGTGGCACGGTGATGGGGCCCTTCCTCCTGGCTCGGGGGCTCTCCGGCACTCGCTACGTCGTGACCGGCGCCTGCACCGCTGGCGCGATCCACATCGCCCGCATCGGCAGCTACACCGCCGCCGGCGCCGGGGTCGACCTCATCGTAAAGGGCGTCCTGCTGGCGTCGATGCTCTTCATCGGCAACCTGCTCGGGGACCGCGTCCGCCGACACCTCGGTGAGAGCGGTCAGCACCGCGTCCAGCTCGGTGTGATGCTCGCTTGCGTGGGGCTGGCCCTGGTGGGGTGACGACAGTGGTTGCCCGCCCCGTACCTAGAACGCGCAGCTGTACAGGTAGCTGATCTCCTCGCGCGTCACGCCCCCGGGCGAGACCACCACCACCTCGAGGTGGGTCCCCTCGAAGGAGTGCACCCACCCGCCGAAGACCGTGCGGTCGCGGACGCGCCAGGCCGCCACGTATTGCGGCACGTGGCGGGGGTGCTCGAGGTCGAGGGGCTCTGTTTCGAAGCCGTCCATCAGGGTGGTCGAGACGTCGAAGTCCGCCACCACCACCTCGTCGAGGAGGAGCTCGGCCGTGTACTCACCGGTCTTCATCAGGACCAGCTCGTGGCCTCCCGCCTTCCAGCTGCGATGGCGCTCCCCGACGTGGGCCTCCAGCTCCAAGGCCGAGGCGTCCGTTCCGGGCTCGACCAGCCAGGTGAGACCTGGACGAATCGGGGCCCCGAACAGCGGCGACAAGGTCAGCGCGGTCCCCTCGCAGCCGTAGCGGCCCTCCTCTGAAGGGCGGACCTCGAGCACCCCGCCGTCGAGGGAGACGATGGGCTCGTAGGCGGGCAAGGCGCCCCCGAGCACCACGACCGGTGATGAAGCCACGACGTCGAACCAGCCCCCCGACACGATGCCCAGCCAGCCTGGCAGGCCGGCGAGGTCGGGCTCCGGCCAGATCACGCCGAGGCGCTCGGCGTCGAGCACCGGGAGATCCTCGTCGAAGTCACCGGAGGCGATGACCTCGTCCCCAGAGGCCACCAGCCAGTCCGTGGGTCCGTGGAAGAGCCCGTTGATGCCCTCGATGTCCTCGTCTACGGATGCCGCGTAGAGCACGATGGGCACCTCGACGTCGTCTGGGTGGGGACGAGTGATGATGAGCCTGGGCCGCTCCACGTCGAAGCGCTGACCGTCGACGAGCACACCGGTCTCGTCGATGGTGATCTCCAGCTCCTCCAGCCACGCCGCCAGCGCCGGACTGGACATCGGGGAGCCGTAGTGGACCTCTGCCACGGGTGTATCGGAGCTCCAGTCGAGGCCGACCCGCTCCACCCCCCGCTTCCGCATGAAGTGCTCGTACATGGCGTCCGCGTAGGCGAGGTCCGCGGGTGCGACGAACACGCTCCCAGGACCCAGCCGCTCGAAGGCGGCGTTGATCGGACCCCGGAAGCCCGCCGGGTAGGTCGGCTCGGCTCCCCACTCGGCGAAGATCGTGGCGAGGTCCTCTGCGGCACTAGCCAGGTCGACCTCGCCCTCCCGGCGCAGCCCGTCGAGGTAGGTGACGACCTCGCCGACCCAGTAGAAGCCTCGCCCGATCTCGTAGCCCAGGGCCTCGCGCCCTGCCTGGACACCGTAGGCGTCGAGGGCGTAGAGCACCGTCAGCGCTCGCACGCCTGTCTCGTTCACGACGATCTGCCAGTCGCCATAGGCCTGGTCCCGCATGTGCGTCCGGACATGCCCGAAGACGCTCTCGCCTGCGGACTCCAGCACCTCTGACCGGGACTCCAGCGCCGGGTTCACGTAGGCGTGGCCGAGCTCGTGAACCAGCAGGTACTGCAGCCCCCTGCCGCTCGAGCCTGGACCCAAGACCGGTGAGAACTGCACGTCGCCGTCGATCTCCGCGCTGACGCCGTAGTTGTTGGGGCCCACCAACAAGCCGGGGATCACCGTGTAGGAGGCGCCCTCGGCCGGGCCGAAGAAGCCATCGAGCCAGCTCACGACCTGGTCGCCGCCGGCCTCGCGGAAGTGGGCCTCCACCTCCGAGCGGTGGTCCGCGTGGTCCTCGTAGAAGGTTGCAAACTCGCTGTCGGCGGCGAAGTCCCTGAGATGACGCAGGAACTTCTCTGCGTCGCGGGCCGTCCAGCGGTCGTCGAGGCGAGCCGGGTGGGGGTCCAGCGGCACCGCCGGTCGCAGGAGGGGATCGAGGTGGACCGCCAGGTCGACCGGGGCGTTGTAGGCGATGCCTCGCCGGATCCGGAGCCGCCTGGCTGCCTTCACTGCGCTGTGCCGCTCGTAGGGGGCGAAGTGGTCGTCGACGGCCCGGGCGTAGTCGTCGTCGGCGATGTTGTACTCGTGGGCCCCGCTGAGCCTGAAGACGATCGAGACGAGCTCGACGCGGGGGTCCACCCGGACCTCCAGATCCGCTGCCGAGGCGAGGGAGATGATCCAGATCATGAAATGGCCCGAGCCAGGGTCAGGACGAGGTCCACGGCCTCGGCGAGGCCCCTCCGCAGCTTGCCTTCGCAGACGAGCCGGACGCGATCATCGTAGAGCGCGCTGCCGGGGTGGCCGTGGACCACGGGCAGGAGCGCCTCGTCCACCCCGGGTCTCGCGACCAGCGCGCGGGCGGCCTCCGGGTCGGGGCAGCGCACGGCGAGGAGATGGTCGAGCACGGGGTTGTGGGTGTCTGTCCGCGCACCGCGGGCCCGCTCTCCGTGGACGATGGACAGGCGCGGTGGCAGTCCCTCCACCCAGCAGACCAGCGAGGTGGTGTGCCTCCCCGGAAGAGCACGTCGAGGGGGAAGCCGTCGAGCTCGCACGCCAGCACGGCCTCCTGGACCTCGAGCCTCGCCAGGGAGACCCCCTGCGGCAGGCCGTCTTCGATGAGCTCCCGCCCCTCGCCCGCGACGAGGTCGTCCGAGAGGTCACTCTCCAGCACGTGCCGCAGCTGGAGCTGCCAGCCAGCCGGCCGGGCGAAGAGCTGCACCCACCAACCGGGACCCTGTCCGCGGGCCCCGCGGACCTGATCCACGACCCAGGTCAGAAAACGGGTCTCGCAGAGCTCGCGCAGCGCCTCCTCCGCGTCGGCGGAGCGCTTCAGCATGCGTCCGGCGCCGATCCACTTCATGCGAGCTCGAAGTCCAGGAAGTCGAAGCCCGGGGCGACGACACAACCGACGAGAGCGTAGCCGGCGGGCCCGTCCAGACAGACCGCCGACTGCCAGCGCCCGCCGGGCACCGTGGCCTGGAAGAGGAGGTCCTCGCCGAGGAGCAGGTCCGGCTCCCCTTCGACGGACAGCCGCACCGGGTCCCCCTGGTGGTGCATCCAGATCTCGTCGCTCCGGACACGGTGGCGGGCGCTGGAGGCAGCGGTCGGGAGCAGGAAGAGGATGGCGGTGACCGCTACGCGTGAGCCGCCGTAGCTGCGCGGGAGAGCCGACGACGGGAGCTGGCGATCGCTGCGGAAGGTCTCGCGGTAGTAGCCGCCCTCTGGGTGGGGCTCGAGCTGCAGCTCGGCGATGAGGTGGCGGACGCGCTCGTTCACAGCCCCCAGGTTAGTCGCAACAGACACCCCGGAGACTCCCATGAAGGCCCCCATTGTCGTCGCAGTGACCGGCGCCGCCGGCAACATCGGCTACGCCCTGCTCTTCCGTCTCGCCTCTGGCGACTGCTACGGAAAGGACCAGCCGGTCATCCTGCAGCTGCTCGAGATCACCCCGGCGCTGTCCGCCCTGGAGGGGGTCGTGATGGAGCTCAACGACGGCGCCTTCCCTCTCCTGCACGGCGTCGAGATCAGCGATGACGCCAACGTCGCCTTCCGCGGTGTCAACCAGGCCTTCCTCGTCGGCGCACGCCCCCGCGGTCCCGGCATGGTCCGCGCTGACCTGGTCGCCGCGAACGGGCCCATCTTCGTCGGCCAGGGCAGGGCGCTCAACGACAACGCCGCGGACGATGTCCAGGCCATCGTCGTCGGCAACCCCGCCAACACCAACGCGCTGATCGCCATCCACAACTCGCCGGACATCCCCAACGACCGCATCCACGCCATGACCCGGCTGGACCAGAACCGCGGCAAGTCCCAGATCGCCGCGAAGGCTGGGGTCACCCCCGGCGAGGTGACGAACCTCGGCATCTACGGCAACCACTCGCCGTCGATGTTCCCGGACTTCCTCCACG
This sequence comes from Myxococcota bacterium, assembly GCA_036012755.1. GTDB lineage: Bacteria > Myxococcota_A > UBA796 > UBA796 > CAJQPC01 > JAAESX01. The sequence continues at coordinate 61,704 of DASCPX010000129.1, forward strand.
CCAGGGTCGGTGGGCAGCTCGCCATCGAGGCGATCCCCGAGAAGACCTGGTGGCACGAGCACTTCATGGGCGTCGTGCCGACCCGCGGCAAGGCCATCATCGCGGCCCGCGGTGCCTCCTCTGCAGCCAGCGCGGCCAGCGCCGCCATCGACCACGCCTCCACCCTCTGGAACGGCACCCCGGAGGGCGAGGTCGCCAGCATCGGTATCTACAGCACCGGCGACTGGTACGGACTGCCAGAGGATCTCGTCTACAGCGTGCCGTGCACGGTGAAGGACCGGGTCGTCACCCCTGTCACCGACATCGAGCACGGTCAGTGGGCGACGGAGCGCATCGCGGCCTCTGCAGAAGACCTCCTCGGAGAGCGCTCGGCGGTCGCTGAGCTGCTGTAGTTCGGGTTGGATCTGGGGTCCGGTGATCCCATCCCCGTGAGACAAAGAGATCGCAGTTGTCGGACTATCCCGACAAGTGCTTGACATTCTGGGGCCGCCCAACTGGCACGCTTCTTGCGAAGTGAGAAGTTGACCGGGTGTGCGTTCGCTATCGAACATGCAGGCACCCCAACGTCCGGAAGGAGCCCATGTCCCGCACCGCTCTTGTCATAGGCGCTCTTGGAGCGACACTCATCGGCTGCTCCGATCAGAGCCTTCACGCCATCGACGACGCCAACGGCGCCGGAGGGCCCGAGATAGCGGTCGATCCAGAGGTCATCGACTTCGGGACAGCGAGCCGCGGGGAGTACCGGAACGACGTCTTCACCGTCACCAACGTGGGCGACGGCGATCTCCACGTCAGCGAGATCGTGCTCGCCGACGACGACGCGGGCTTCTCCATCCTGAGCGAGACCCTCGACTTCTACCTGCCGGCGGGCGCCTCGCAGGAGATCGAGGTCGACTGGACCCCCTTCGGTGTCAGCCAGAAGAACAACGTCTTCGTGACCAGCGACGACGAGGACGTCGAGAAGGCCACGGTCGAGCTGCGCGGCGAGGGCCTCGTCCCCGAGCTCAAGATCGACCCGGACCCCTACGACCTCGGCAACACCTACGTCGGCTGCCCCCGCACGGGTCAGATCGACCTCGTCAACGTCGGGACCGATGTGCTCGACGTCGAGTACGTCGACGTGTTCAACGATGGCTACTTCGAGATCGAGAACCCCAACACCCTGCCGGCGACCCTGCAGTCCGGCGAGTCGATCCCGCTGTACGTCACCTTCGATCCGGACGAGGACATCTCCTACGACGGCGAGATCGTCGTGACCTCTACCGAGCCGAAGGGCACGCGGACGGGCACCCAGACCGGCCTCGGCCTGTACACGGCCGAGTACAAGGAGAAGTGGGAGGTCCCCTACGACCCGCCCTCGGACATCATGTTCCTGGTCGACCAGTCCTGCTCCATGGACGATGACCAGACCCGGCTCGCCAACAACTTCGAGCTCTTCGCAGACACGCTCAACGACTACACCTCCGACTGGCAGATCATCGTCGTGAACGATGACGACGGCTGCACCAACAGCGGCATCCTGGTCCCTGGTGGCAGCTCCTGGCGCGATCGCTTCAAGAGCGCCGTGAAGAAGGGTGGTGGCAGCTTCACGGAGTCCCTGTTGACCCCTGCTGCCTACGCGACCGGCAAGAGCGGGAGCGGCCAGTGCAACGCCGGCTTCATGCGTGACGGAGCGCTCCTTCACATCATCGCCGTGTCCGACGAGCCGGAGCAGAGCCCCTACACCAGCGGCTACTCCTGGAGCCAGCTGGTCGACATGATGGTGGCGAACAAGGGCAGCGCCTCGTTGGTCAAGGTCTCCGCGATCGTCGGTGACTACCCCAGCGGGTGCTCCACGGCCGATCCGGGCACCGGCTACTACGAGGCCGCCAACTACACCGGCGGCGAGTTCCTGAGCATCTGCGCCAGCAGCTGGTCGGGCTACATGTCGGCGCTGGCCGAGGCCTCCGTCAGCATGGACACCTACGAGCTGAACGCCACGCCGGTCGAGCACACCCTCTGGGTCGCCGTGAACGACGTCGAGCGCACCAGCGGCTGGTACTACGACAGCGGCGGCAACTCGGTGATCATCACCGAGAACATCCCGGAGGGCGGCGACGTCGTGAAGGTCACCTACGCGGGGCTCGCCAACTGCGACTGACGATCTGAGGCAGGATGGCGGCCATGTCGCTGCTGCTGCTCCAGAAGGTCGTCAAGCAAGTCCTCGATGTCTACGGTGCACCGGTCGGCGGGTCCACGCCCGCCGAGGTGACCGCTGCCATCGACGGGCTCTTCGGCGCCAACCCGTCATTCGACACCTGGAGCGCTGGCGGCTCGCTCGTCGGCCCCTCCAGGGCGACTCCGGGCCTCGGTCACCTCGTCCTCGAGGGCGTGCCGCGAAGGGAGCCCGCATCCTGGACTACCGCAGCGTCAACCTCGATCCACTCGAAGAGCAGCTCCTCAGCGAGTGATCGCGCGGAGTGCTCTTCACAACCGGGCACGACTACCAGGAAGGGGACACCGCCGACCGGGTACAGACCCGGTGCTCGTCATCGACCTCGTCGCACACCCAACCGTCTGGAGTTGGTCTCTTCCCCCGGTGATCGATGACGAGGTCCACTCCGAGCGCGTCGAAATAAGCCACAGCGGATGCACCAGGCCAACGGCCGGCGAGCTCGTTGACACTGTCCAGCTCCCTGGAAGGCCGGGCGAAGCGCCCACCCACCACAGGGCGCTGGTGTGTGGCCACGGCGGTCACGCGCGCGCCGTCGTAGCAGGAGCAGCGTCTGCCCACGAGGTCGACGATTGGTCCATCGCCGCGCAGAACGTGCTCATAGACAGTCGGGACCTCGAAGGTGTCCGCCGGGACGATCTCGGGGCGTGCCTTCTCCATCAGCACCACCGGGACGATCAGCACGGCAGCCAGTCTGCCCGGTCGGCCGAGGTCCCAGATGCGCTTCCACCCCGCGGCACCGAACAGACCAAGACACATCTGGCTGATCACCAGCCATCGCGCTGGCGCTCGCATCCGACCGGCGAGCGGCTCCACCAGGAGCGCTGGCCCGGAACCCAGCGAGACTCCGCCGATTCGTATCTCCGGGCCCAACGCGAGGAGCCAGGTCGCACAGAGGGTCCCCAGCACCGCCAGCCACACCCATCGCAGGTCCGAGCGCTTCCGGAGGACCACCACGCCCCCGAGCATCGCCAGAGCGAAGGCTGCGTAGCCGTCGGTCTGGGGCTCGAGGGTGCCCGCTGGCCAATCAGCACCGAGCAACCCATGAAGCCACAGCCGGCCATCGGGGAGGATGAGCCTCAGCGGATCGAGGCTCGTGTGCACCCGCTCGCTCATGGAGATCTCGGCATCCCATGAGGCCGCGGCTCGCGCGTAGACGGTCGCTACCGGCAGCGCTGTCATCAGGCCAGCCGCCCACCCGGCGAACCCGGCACAGATCGTCTTCCAGCTCGAAGCACGGAATGCTGCGGCGGTCAGCAACAGGACGATGATCGGGACGCCGAGGTGGGCGCCGACGTAGAAGCCTCCATGCACCGCCAGCCCCACGCACCCGCCACCTACCGCAGCCATCCAGACCCGCCGGCGGTGTAGTCCGAGCCCGAGGAGGAGGAGCCCGAGGAGTCCAGGCCAGTGCGTGACGAGGTTGGCGTGGCCGAGGTGAGCCACCGAGACGGAGCCGAACCCGACGAAGAGCCCGACGACAGCGCCCTCCGGGCCGAAGTCCAGGAGCGCCGTGGCCATTCGATAGAGGATCCAGGCGCTGAGCCCGAGGCCGACGACCGACAGCATCGTGTAGCCGGAGATCGCATCGATCCCCATGGCTCTCAGTGGGACCGAGAGCAGGCCCTGAAGGCCGAACCAGTCCGTCAGCGCCAACCGGTCTGGAACGGGCCATCCCAGAGGTGAGCTCAGCAGCTGGACGTCCCCGACCAGGCTCCGCCGAACGTGCTCCACTGCGACGGCGCTGAACAGGGCGTCTCGGTGGCCCGCGAGTGACCGCCCGAACGGGAACGCGGGCGCGAGGACCGCGGCTCCGATCAATGTGATCGTGATCGCTGCGATCGCTTCGCGGAGCAGCCTCTTCGCCTTGCTGCCCTCCGTCTGCATTTGCGAAGTGCCCATCGTCGTCAGGGCCCATGGGGGTGGCTGGGCAAGGTACTCGGTTCCGGCCTGGTACGAGGTGATTGCGCTCCGGCTCGAATCGGCGAGCGCGATATCCACGCACATGAAGCTGCCCGCGCTGCCCGATCACCCCGGGACCGACGGCCCGGTCGTCCTCTGCATCCTCGACGGTGTCGGCCTCGGCGACCATGGGGCAGGAGATGCCGTCTGGCGCGCTCGCACGCCGACGCTGGACCGCCTGATGGCTGAGCACCCCTTCGCGTCCATTCGGGCCCACGGTCGCGCCGTGGGGCTGCCGACCGACAAGGACATGGGCAACTCAGAGGTAGGACACAACGCCCTCGGCGCGGGTCGGGTCTTCGACCAGGGCGCGAAGCTCGTGGACATCGCGATCGGCGACGGCACAGCCTTCGGCGAGACCTGGCGTTGGCTGACCGGCGAGGGCACCCTCCACCTGCTCGGCCTGGTCTCCGATGGCAACGTGCACAGCCACATCGACCACATCTTGGCCCTGATCGCGCGGGCAGACCGGGACGGCATCAACCGGCTCCGTGTCCACGTCCTCACAGACGGTCGCGACGTCGCCGAGCGCTCGGCGCCGGTCTTCGTGCGCCGGCTGGAGGAGGCCCTCGCCAGCACTGGACGCGACTACCGCATCGCCAGCGGTGGCGGCCGCATGCGCATCACGATGGACCGCTACGAGGCCGAGTGGGACATGGTGCAGCGGGGCTGGGACTGCCACGTGCGGGGAGTCGGTCGCCGCTTCCCGAGCGCTGCTGTCGCCATCGAGACCCTCTACGCAGAAGACCCCGAGACCAACGACCAGTGGCTCGGTGCCTTCGTGATCGAAGAGGAGGGCGAGCCCGTCGGCCGCATCGAAGGCGGTGACGGCGTGCTGTTGTTCAACTTCCGGGGGGACCGCGGCATCGAGATCAGCCGTGCCTTCGAGGGGCGCGCTCCCATCGACACCGCCGGGGGCCCCGAGGTGCGCTTCGCCGGCATGATGGAGTACGACGGGGACGACAAGGTGCCGCGTCGTTACCTCGTGGCTCCACCGGCGATCGACCGCACGGTCGGCGAGCACCTCGCCGCGAACGGGCGCAGGTCCTTCGCCATCAGCGAGACCCAGAAGTTCGGCCACGTGACCTACTTCTTCAACGGCAACCGGAGCGGGCTGTTGGACCCCGAGCTGGAGCAGTACGTCGAGATCCCGAGCGACGTGATCCCCTTCGACCAGGCACCGGAGATGAAGGCCCGAGCCATCACCGCGCGTGCTGTCGAGGCCATTCGCGGGGACTGGGACCACCTGCGGCTGAACCTCGCCAACGGCGACATGGTGGGCCACACGGGCGATCTGCCGGCGACCATTGCTGCTGTCGAGGTCGTCGACGAGTGTGTCGCCAGCCTCGAGGCGGCGGTCCGGGAGCGCGGCGGCGTGCTCATCGTCACCGCCGACCACGGCAACGCCGATCACATGCTCCAGGCCGACGGAAGCCCGCGCACGGCCCACTCGCTGAACCCCGTGCCCTACATCATCGTGGACCCGCGAGACCGCTGGCGCATCGCCGAGCTCCCCTGTCCCGGGCTGGCCAACGCGGGCACGGCGCTGTTGGCCCTCTGCGGCCTGGAGCCCCCCTCCGACTTCGAGCCCAGCCTGGTGAGGCCTGCATGATCGACCTCCGCAGCGACACAGTCACCCGCCCTACGACCGAGATGCTCGAGGCGATGATGACCGCCGAGGTGGGCGACGACGTCTTTGGCGACGACCCCTCTTGCAACCGCATCGAGGCCCTCGCCGCCGAGCTCTCCGGCAAGGAAGCGGCGCTGTTCTTGCCGACCGGGACGATGGCCAACCAGATCGCCATCCGCCTCTGGACCCAGCCCGGTGACGAGGTGCTCATGGAGGCCGGCGCCCACCCCTTCAACTACGAAGCCGCCGGCGCCGCCGTCATCAGCGGCGTTCAGATCCGCACCCTGACCGCGCCTGGTCGGGGACAGCTCGACCCGGCACAGGTCTGGGCCGCCTTGCGGGTGGACGATCCCCACTTCGCGCCGGCGACGCTGCTGTGCGTGGAGAACACCGCCAACCGCGGCGGCGGCTCCGTCTACCCCCAGGACGTGCTCGATGCGCTGGTCGGCGGCGCCAACGACCGCGGCCTTCGTGTCCACCTCGACGGCGCCCGGATCTTCAACGCTGTGGTGGCCAGCGGCCTCCCCCTGGCGCGGGTCTGCAGGGGCTACGACTCCATCAGCTTCTGCCTCTCCAAGGGACTGGGAGCGCCCGTCGGCTCGCTGCTGTGCGGACCCGCCGATGAGATCCATCGGGGCCGGCGCTTCCGCAAGTTCCTGGGCGGGGGCATGCGCCAGGCGGGCTTCCTGGCCGCGGCGGGCATCTACGCCCTGCAGAACCACACCGAGCGGCTCGCCGAGGACCACGCTCGGGCGCGCGAGCTGTGGTCAGGCCTGCGAGACCTCGGCTTCACCAGCGAGGAGCCCGAGACGAACATGGTCTACGTCACGGATCTCGAGGACGCGGTCTCCGGCGCGGCGCGGCTCGCCGAAGCGGGGGTCCGTGTCGTCTGGGTCAGCAGGAGCTCGATCCGCCTCGTGACCCACCTCGACGTGGACGACGAAGACATCGGACAGACACTGCGCGCGTTCTCGGAGTTGCGGCAATAGCCTTCGCCGCGTTCCGGTCTGCGTCGCTGCTTTCTCGGTAGACTGCGCCCCCGGAGGCCCGAGATGTTCGCTCTGCTCATCGCCTGCGCCGCCAATCCGCCTGGAGTCGACCTGGTCGACCCCAGCGGTGGCAAGCCCGGGGACAGGGTCCGCGTCGTCGGGAACGACTTCCAACAAGGCGCCAGCGCCACCCTTGGAGGCGAGGCCGCCGAGCTCTCCTACAAGGGCGTCATCAGCCTCGAGCTCACCGTCCCGGAGCTGACCCCGGGGGAGCACGAGCTCGTCGTGACCAACCCGGACGGACAGACCGCCACGGTACCGCGCGCCTTCGCCGTCGCCCCGCCGCCAGAGGCTCTCTCCATCTGCTCGGGGGCCTACACGGCGTACTCCCAGCTCGCGGCCAGCCGGAAGATCATCAAGATCGACCGACACCCGACCGGCGATGGTGAGCGGGAGACCCTCCAGATCGACTTCTCGGACATCGCCGCTGTCGAGTACGAAGCTCGCGTCCAGGGCGATGACTACTGTTCCGCGATCATCCTGCGCCTCAAGGATGGCCGCCGCGAGGTCTATGAAGACAGCAAGGACCTGGTCTTCCGAACCAAGGCCCAGGAGTTGGCGAACGTGCTCGGGACGCCGGTGGATGTCACGCACGAGGACCCGAGAGAGGTGGACTGAGGTAGCATTCCGGTCCCTGACACCGGACCCGTGAAGGCCGGCACGGAGGCGGCATGTTCCTGCGCATCCTGGCCCTTCTGGCCGCCACGTTCGTTCTTGGTGGAGACGCCTCCGCAGCAACCACGTGCGGGGACGGTGTCCTGGACGCCGGAGACGAGTGCGACGACGGAGGCAAGGTCGACGGCGACGGCTGTGACAGTCGCTGCGACATCGAGCCCGGATGGGACTGCGTCTTCAGCTCTTCGTTCGAAGAGGACTTCAACGAGAGCCTCGTCAGCTCCGGCACCTCGGCGTCCTGGAGCACAGCGACCGACAGCATGAGCGTCAGCCAGAGCGCGGACTCGGTGCCAGCGGTCTACCTGACCACCCTGCCCACGGAGGGGGTCACCATCACCTTCGACCTGGAGGTCACCTCCTCGAGCGACGACGACTACATCGGCTTCGTCGTGGCCTACGACAAAGAAGAGAGCGAGGAAACGGACGCCCACTGGATGCTCTTCGACTGGAAGAAGGCCGACGGCAGCGGCAGCGGCTGTACGGCCGCCGAGGGCTTCGTGATGAGCCGGGTGACGGGCGAGGTCAGCCAGGAGGAGCTCTGGTGCCACAGCGACGAGGTGAGCGAGGTCGCGCGCGGCGACAACTACGGCTCGACCGGGTGGACCGCCGGCACCACATACGAGATCGAGCTCGTCTATACGGCGACGTCGATCACGGTCAGCATCGACGGGGTCGAGGAGATCTCCGAGACCGGCAACTTCCCCAGCGGACGCCTGGGCTTCTACGTCAACTCCCAGGACAACGCCTCCTTCGAGCTGACCAGTCCCGACCAGAGCGGGTTCTGCGTGGACGGGCTCGACACGGACGGAGACTCGATCGAGGACCTCGTCGAGGTCCTCGACGACGAAGACACCGACCGCGACGGGCTCGACAACTTCCAGGACCCTGACGACGACGGCGACGGCATCTGGACCTCGGAGGAGTACTACGGCTCCGCCACGAGTCCGGTCGGGCAGGACTCCGACGGCGACGGCACGGACGACTACCTCGACGATGACGATGACGACGACGGCGTCGACTCCATCGACGAAGACATCGACGGCGACGGAGATCCGCGAGACGACGACACCGACGGCGACGGAACCAACGACTACCTCGACACGGACGACGACGACGACTCCATCCCGAGCGCGGACGAGTCGCTCGAAGGGGACACCGACGGCGACGGCACTCCCGACCACATCGACACGGACGACGACGGCGACGGCATCCCCACGGAAGACGAGGCCTATGACGGAAACGCCGCCTTCGAGCAGGACTCGGATGTCGACGGCACGATGGACTACCTCGACGAGGACGACGACGAAGATCTCGTCGACACGATCGACGAGGACGTCGACGGTGACGGTGACCCCACGAACGATGACACCGACGGTGACGGCACCTACGACTACCTGGACCTCGACGACGACGACGACGGTATCAGCACGGAGGAGGAGCAGGCCCGCGGAGACACCGATGGCGACGGCAAGGGTGATCACATCGACGCGGACGACGACGGCGACGGCATCCTGACGGAGGACGAGGTCTACGACGGCACGACGGATCCGGACGACCAGGACAGCGACGGTGAAGGCACCGCCGACTACCTCGACGCGGACGACGACAACGACGGCGTGGACACGATCGACGAGGACGTCGACGGTGACGGCGATCCGACCAACGACGACACCGACGGCGACGGCACCTACGACTACCTCGACATCGACGATGACGGTGACGGCGTCCTGACCGAGACCGAGCAGGGCGCTGGGGACACAGACGGCGACGGCACGCCCGATCACATCGACACCGACGACGACGGTGACGGCATCCTGACAGAGGACGAGGTCTACGGCGGCACCACGGATCCCGAGGACCAGGACAGCGACGGTGACGGCACCCCCGACTACGTCGATGCTGACGACGATGGTGACGGCGTCGACACCATCGACGAGGACATCGACGGCGACGGCGACCCGACGGACGACGACACCGACGGCGACGCCACCTACGACTACCTCGACGACGACGACGACGGAGATGGCCTCTCCACCATCGACGAGGACACCGACGGCGACGGTGACCCTACGAACGACGACTACGACGGTGACGGGACGGCGAACTACCTCGACACGGACTCCGATGGGGACGGCATCGACGACGATGTCGAGGTCGCGGCGGGCTACGACCCATACGACAGCGACAGCGACGGCGACGGGGTGGACGACGGCACAGAGGTCGCAGACGGCGGAGACCCGCTGAACGATGACGACGACGGCGACGGCGTGGACACGGAGGACGAGGACGTCGACGGCGACGGCGACGCCAGCAACGACGACACCGACGGTGACGGCATCCCCGACTACGTCGACACGGACGATGACAACGACGGCGTCGACACGATCGACGAGGTCGACGAGAGAGACTCGGACCGTGACGGGACCGACGACTACCTCGATGAGGACGACGACGGCGACGGGGTCGACACGATCGACGAGGACGTCGACGGTGACGGCGACCCGATGAACGACGACAGCGACGTCGACGGCGACGCTGACTACCTCGATGAGGACGACGACGAGGACGACGTCGACACGCTGGACGAGGACGTCGACGGCGACGGCGACCCGATGAACGACGACAGCGACGGCGACGGCATCGCTGACTACCTCGACACCGACGATGACGGCGACGGCATCCCGACCGCCGAAGAGGACGACAGCAGGGACTCAGACGGCGACGGGGTGTACAACTACCTGGACGACGACGAGGACAACGACGGGGTCGCGAACATCGACGAGGACATCGACGGCGACGGCGATCCGCGCGGTGACGACAGCGACGGGGACGGAGACGACGACTACCTCGACGAGGACGACGACGAGGACGGCATCGACACGATCGACGAGGACATCGACGGCGACGGCGACCCGATGAACGACGACACGGACGGAGACGGTACGGCGGACTACCTCGATGAGGACGACGACGGTGACGGCATCCCGACCCACGATGAGGCGGTGCTCGTGGACTACCTCGACTCCGACACAGGGGACACGGCGGACGACTCCTACGTGGACCTGGCGGACACCGATCTGGACGGCACCTACGACTACCTCGACGCCGACGACGAGGGCGATGGCGTCGACACCATCGACGAGGACATCGACGGCGACGGAGACCCGACCAACGACGACAGCGACGGCGACGGGACGGTCGACTTCCTGGACGAAGACGACGACGGCGACGGTGTCCCCACCGCCGACGAGTCCTACTCCGGCACCCCTGGGTCCACCGACACCGATGGCGACGGGACCGCTGACTACCTCGACACAGATGACGACGGTGACGGCATCCCGACCCTGGATCAGACCGACGCGGATGAAGACGGGGTCTACGACAACATCGACGAGGACCTCGACGACGACGGTGATCCGACCAACGATGACACCGACGGCGACGGCACGCCCGACTACATCGACGATGACGATGACGGCGACGGCATCGACACGGTCGCAGAGGACACCGACGGCGACGGGGATCCGACAAACGACGATCTTGATGGCGACGGCGTCGCGAACTACTTCGACGACGACTCCGACGGTGATGGCCTGACGGACGCAGAGGAGGGCCTCGGCGACACCGACCCCTTCGACGACGACTCCGACGACGACGGCATCACTGACGGCGACGAGGAGGCGATCGGGAGCGATCCGACGGACACCGAGACGGACACCGACGGCGACGGGCTGACCGACGCGGACGAGCTCGGCGTCTACGGCACCGACCACGACGACACCGACAGCGACGGCGATGGCCTCGACGATGGAGACGAGGTCGACATCTACGGGACCGATCCCGACAACGCCGACACGGACCTCGACGGCCTGGATGATGGCTACGAGACCAACACCTCCAAGACGGATCCGAACGACAGCGACACCGACGGTGACGGCGCCCGCGATGGCCTCGAGCTCAGGGTGCTGGTGACGGACCCGCTCGACAAGGACACTGACGCCGACGGCCTGAGAGACGGCGACGAGCTCGACTGGGGCAGCGATCCCCTCGACACCGACACCGACAGGGACGGCCTCGAAGACGGCGACGAGGTCGATGTCTGGGGTACGGATCCGTCCGACGACGACAGTGACGGTGACGGGCTCTTCGACGGCGATGAAGTCGACTTCTGGGGCAGCGACCCGGCGGTCTACGACAGCGACGGTGGCGGTGCCTCCGACGCCGAGGAAGCGGCTGCTGGAACTGATCCGAACGACGACACAGACGACGCACCCGACGCCGACGACAGCGACAGCGACCTCGTCCCCGACTCGGTAGAGGAGCTCATCGGCACCGACCCAGCGGACGACGACACAGACGACGACGGCCTCATGGATGGCGAGGAGCTGACCGCGTGGCGGTCGAACCCGCTGGTCCCGGACACCGACGGCGACGGCCTCACGGACTACGAGGAGGCCACGGTGTGGAGCTCTTCGCCCGCGAGCCGTGACACGGACGGTGATGGGCTGGAGGACGGCGCAGAGGCCGAGCTCTACGGCAGCGAGCCGGGTCTCTCCGACACGGACTCCGACGGCATCGACGACGGCGAGGAGGTCGGCCTGTACGGCTCGGATCCCGGTGAAGCCGACAGCGACGGCGACGGCCTCGACGACGGCGAGGAAACCTGGACCCACCTCTCTCACCCGATGCGGCTCGACAGCGACGGTGATGGGGTCGGCGACGGCGTCGAGGTGGAGCTCTGGGACAGCGACCCGGCGGACGATGACACCGACGGCGGCGGCGAACGCGACGGCGTGGAGGTCCGGGCGGGCAGCGATCCCCTCGACCCCCAGGACGACGGCTCGAGCTCCGACCTCGACGGTGACGGGCTCACCAACGCGGACGAGAGCGTCATCGGGACCGATCCGGCCGACGAGGACACCGACGGTGACGGGCTCTCCGATGGCGATGAGTCGCTCGAGCTGGGGCTCGATCCGGACGACCTCGACAGCGACGGCGACGGCCTCGACGACAACGACGAGATCGACGTCCACGGAACGGATCCCACGATGTGGGACACGGACGCGGACGGGCTCGGCGACGGCGCCGAGATCGCCGACGGGACCGACCCGCTCGATGTCGACAGCGACGGCGACAGCATCTCCGACGGCGAGGAGCAGGTGGTGCATGGCACCGACCCGCTCGGGCTCGACAGCGACGAGGACGGGCTCGATGATGACGAGGAGCTCTATGGCTGGATGACCGACCCGTTGGTCGAGGACACCGACGGAGGTGGCCGCGGCGACGGCGACGAGGTCAACGGCGACGGCACCGATCCGATCGAGCCCACCGACGACCTCGAGGACACCGACGGCGACGGGCTGACCGACCAGACCGAGGAGAACATCCACGGGACCGATCCCAACCTGGCGGACACGGACTCCGACGGCATCGACGATGGTGACGAGCTGGACCTCGGCACCGACCCGCTCGACGACGACAGCGACGACGATGGGCTCCTCGACGGCGAGGAGCTGGACCTCGGGACGGATCCGCTCGACGACGACAGCGACGACGACGGACTCTCCGACGGGGACGAGGTCGATGCATACGGCACCGACCCGCTCTCTGCGGACAGTGACGGCGACGGGCTCGACGATGCAACGGAGATCGCGGGCCTCGGCACCGATCCGAACAACGCCGACACCGATGCAGACGGCCTCGACGACGGTGACGAGCTGCTGCTGGGCACCGACCCGCTCGATGAGGACAGCGACGGCGACGGACTCACCGACGCCGAGGAGGTCGACCTCGGGACGGATCCGATGAACGAAGACAGCGACGGCGGTGGCAAGGGCGACGGCGACGAGGTCGCCGAGGGTCGAGACCCCCTCGATCCAGACGACGACTTCGATTCTGGCAGCTACAGCGGCGGCTGGGCTTGCGCGAGCGGTCCTGCAAGCCCCGCTGGCTTCCTGCTGGTGCTGCTCGGCGCGGCCTTGTTGCGGCGGAGGCCAGGACGATGATCTGGATGCTGGCAGGCCTCGCACAGGCCCAGGACGACGACGTGAGTGCCGGGGACGCCCCGGAGATCAACGCTCAGCTCTTCCGCCCGTCGATCGACAGTCGCCACACCCTGTGGACCGACGAGTCCGTCAGTGGAGCGACGAGGGACACCTCCTTCCGAGCTGCCTTGCACTACGTGAACGACCCGCTGGTCTACACCTATGCGGACGACACCCGCGCCGAGCTGGTGAGCGGCTTGTGGCAGCTCTCGCTGATGGCCGGCCATGTCCGCGGACCGGTGCGCCTGGGTGTCGACCTGCCCGTCTACCTCCGCAGCTTCGGCACGGCGGGCGGCGAGACTGGGCTCGGAGACGTCGCCGTGGATGTCAGGGCGACGGCGTGGGACCGCTACGAGCGTCCCGTCGGGATCGCGGTCGCGGGACGCGTCGGAGTCCCGACCGCTACCGTCCAGGCACCGCTCGGCAGCGGTGGCATCGGCTGGGAAGCGGCCTTGATCGTCGACAAACAGGTCACCGAGCAGTTCCTGGTCGCCGCGAACATCGGCACCCGTGGCATGCCGGCGGTCGAGCTCGAGAACATCGAGTGGGACGACCAGCTCTTCATTCGGGTCGGTGGCGGCTACTCGATCGATGACATCACCTCGATCTCCCTCGACGTCGCGAGCCAGTTCACCTACGGCGTCTCGGAGCCGGAAGGCCGGCCTGTCGAGGCCCTGCTCGGCGGCGCTCGGCGACTCGGCGCGGAGAGCCCCTTCGTGGTCCGCGGGGGTATGGGCACCGGCCTGAACTCCGGCATCGGGGCCCCCAAGTACAGGGTCGTCGCCGCCATCGCCTACGAACTCCCCGGCGAGCGGGATCGTGACGGCGACACGATCATCGACCGCGAGGACCAGTGCACGAACGAGGCAGAGGACCTCGATGGGATCAAGGATGACGACGGTTGCCCCGACCCCACGCGCGTCGTGGTCGAGGTCTACGATCGTCGGCTCCAGCCTGTCGATGACGCGACCTGGACCTTGGAGGGACCACAGAGCTCCAGCGGGCGCTCGTTCCAGTCCGGCGAGGTCTTCGGCGGCGACTTCACGCTGACCGTCGAGGCCCCGGCCTTCGGTCAGCTCGTGCAAGAGGTCCAGGTCCCCGATGCCAGGGCGCACACCCTCCGGGTCGAGCTCGGCGTGCCGATGGGCACGCTGACGATCGTCGCCCACACGCCAGGAGGAAAGCCGATCGAAGGCGCGGTCTGGCGTTCCTCGGCGACGAACTACGAGGAGGTCGTCACTGGCGAGGCCTACTCCCTGGCCCCGGGGAGCCACGATCTCGTCGTCACCGCCCCAGGTTTCCAGGCGGGCGAGGCCACCGCCCAGGTCGTGTCCTTTGGAGAAGGAACGGTGGTCGTCACGCTGGAGCGGTCCCGAGCGCGCCTGGTCGGCTCCCAGATCGAGATCAGCGACTCGGTCTACTTCGAGACGGGCTCCGCGACCATCGAGCTGGAGAGCCACAGTCTCCTGCGCGAGGTCGCGCAGGTGCTCGGCGCCCACCCGGAGCTGAAGAAGGTCCGCGTCGAAGGCCACACCGACAGCCGAGGCGCGGCGGAGGACAACAAGTCCCTCTCTCAGGAGCGCGCGGAGGCGGTCGTTGCCTACCTCGTCGAGCAGGGCGTCGAGGCCGCCCGCCTCGAAGCGGTCGGCTATGGCCAGGAGCGTCCCCTCTTGAAGGAGGAGACGCCAGAGGCCCACGAGATGAACCAGCGCGTCGACTTCTTCGTCGCCGAGCGCGACGAGTAGGTCACTCCACGACAGCAGCCGCCCGGTAGAGCTCCTGCATCATGAAGTCCGCGGAACCCACCTGGGTCGCGCGGACGATCCACTCGGGGATGCTGCCGGCGGGGTCGTAGTAGAAGAGCGCCTCGACGACGACGCCGTCCTCGGCTGGAAGGATGCGGTAGTAGCCCTCGTCACGGTCTGGGTTCACGCGGCTGGGGTCGACCTCTGGCTGCACCGGGGACCGGACCCAGTCGTGGCGCGTGGCCCCGTCATCCTCGCTGGACCAGGTCCAGGTGAGCTCGATCTCACGGTCGTCGACACCAGGGAGGTCGTGAACGTGGTGGACGCGGACCTGCTCGTCGGTGCGCTCGACCTCTTCGCAGGTCGCTATGGAGGCCCAGGTGTCGTCATGGTCGCTGTAGGCCGAGATCAGGGCTTCGATGGCCCCTGCGTCGATGTCGGCCCAGGTGCAGGTCGCGTGCAGCGGACTGTTGTTTTCGGCTTCGGTGGGGCCCCTCCGAAAGACGCATCCCCCGGACTCCCGGACCACCTCCCAGCTGTCCTGACCGAGGACGACCGGGAGGACGAGCCACATCAGTTCGCGGTCGTGTAGGCCCGCAAATCGCCCAGGAAGTCGATGATGCCGGTGCCCTGGAAGGCCCGGATGACGAAGCTCGGCACCGAGCCGCCCGGCGCATAGTCGAGCACGTAGACGAGCGAGACGCCGCCCTTTTCGTGCTCGCTGATCACCCACTTGCCCGTGTTGACCTCTGTGTTGATGCGGCCATCGGCCACCGCGGGCTGGGTCTTGGCTTTCGTCCACCAGTGGATGATGGCGTCACCATCGGTCTTCCGTCCCATCAGCTCGACGAGCTCGCGGTCGTCCAGCGGTGGGTTGCGGTGGACCTGCCTCACGCTGCTGGTGCCGTCTTTTTCCGAGAGCACGGTGCTCTCGATGATGATCGTGAAGACATCATCGTGGATGCCCACGTCGCCGAGGATCTGATCGATCTCCTCGACGGTCTGCTCCGGCCAGTGGCACTCGGCGTGGACTGTACCGATCCCTTGGGCGTTCTCTGGCCCGATGTAGATCGTGCAGCCGTTGCCGGACTTGCCTTCGGCGAAGCCCTTCGGTGCGGCGAGGGCGGTGGCGACGAGAAACAGCATGTTGACTCCAGAGACGCCGAACCTAACACCGCGGCCCCTGGTTAGACTCCGCGCCTATGTCCAGAGCGGTGGTCATCGGCGGAGGCATCACGGGCACGCTGGTTGCCATGGAGTTGCGTCGGTCCGGCCGGGAGGTGGTGCTGCTGGAGGGGCAGCACGTCGGCGCGGGCTCGTCTTCCCGAACGGCTGCCGGCATTCGCCAGCAGTTCTCTACCCGCGAGACGGTGCTGGGGATGCGCTACAGCGTCGACTTCTATCGCCGCTGGTCGGAGATCGTGGGCGGCGGTGGTGATCCGATCCACCAGAATGGCTACCTGTTCTTGATCGACGACCCGACCCGGTGGGAGGGAGCCGCTCGTCGGGTCGAGGACCAGAAGAGGTGGGGGCTGGATGACGTCGAGGCCCTGTCGCCGGACGAGGTCGCCGCTCGCTTCCCCTTCGTCGACAGCGACGCCATCTGCGGCGGCACCTGGTGCCCGAGCGACGGCTTCCTGCGACCAGAGGTCGTCTACAACGACGCGGCGGCCGCCTTCAGGGTGCAGGGCGGTGAGCTCCGCCAGAACGCCGAGGTCACCGGCAGCGAGCTCCTCGGGGGACGGCTCGTCGCGGTCGAGACGACCAAGGGCCGGGTCGAGGGCGATGTCTTCGTCGACTGCACCAACGCCTGGACCCGGCGGGTCGCGCCGCTGTTGGGTGGGACGCCGCTCCCGGTCGCTGCGCTGAAGCGCTACCTCTGGTTCTTCGAGCGCGGCGGCCCGATGAGCTCGGCAGAGCTCCTTGCGATGCCGCTGACCATCGTGCCTGGCGGGGCCTACTGCCGCCCCGAGAACTCGGCGTCGTTGATGGTCGGCTGGAAGCACGACGCAGAGGACGTGAGCGCCTCCTTCACCTACGAGGACCAGGACAGCGTGGAGTCGGGCTTCTCCCACAAGACCGGGATCGACGCCCGCCCCTTCGACGCGTGGATGGCCCTGGCGGATGTGCTGCCGCCGGTCGGCGAGTTCGCTGGCATCGCCGCCACGACCGCTGGGTTCTACGGGACGACCCCTGACCACAACCCCTACCTGGACATCGATCCGCAGGTGCCGAACCTCGTTCGCCTGGTCGGCTTCTCCGGCCATGGGGCGATGTTTGGCCCCTTTTCGGCGCGGGTGGCTGTGGAGTTGTGCGGCGGGAAGCACCCTGGGAGCATCGAGGTGCTCGGCGAGTCGGTCTCGCTCGAGGCCTTCCGCATCGGCCGCCCTTCTGGGGACGCGGAGGCCATGGTCATCTGAGCGCATGTCATGGCAACGAAAGGCCTGGCGACAGAGATCATGTATATTTTTGTCTCAGTGGCTCGGAACCCCCCAACCAGCCGAACACATGGCCGAATTCGGTTGAACGGATGGGCGGACTACCGGCAGGGTGAACTCTACGGGTCGTGGGTCCTGTTGGATGTGAGCGCAGGCGGCTTCTGCGCCTGTGGGGATCTCGGGGCGCTCGACCTCGAGAAGCCCCTGGACGTGGAGCTGCGAAACGATGAGCGCACGCTGGAGACCCGCCTGCTGATCGCCTGGCGGCGCTACGAGCCCACCGGCGTGTCGGTCCATGGCTGGACCTTCCTCCACGAGGTCCCGGACATCCTGGACTTCATGGCATCGCTCACCCGCGGGGCCCACTCGGGGTGATCGTCGAGCCGTCGCTGGTGCTGGGGACCCACCCCGCCATCGTCGGACGTGACCGCCAGTGCGACGTCGCGCTCGACGACGAGAGCGTCGCCGAGCACCACGTCTGCGCCTGGGCGGAGGGCGACCAGGTCATTGTCGCCAGCCTGGGATCCGGGGTTCCGATCGAGCTCGACGGTCGAGCGGTCGTCGGTCGCGCGAGCGCTCTGTCTGGCTCCTGGCTCTTGCTGGGGAACGCGCCGCCATTCCGCCTGGTGGCTTCGGCGCTCTCTGATGCGCCGGTGCGCCTCTCGCTGCGCAACGCGCCGCAGCTGTGGGTCCGCTTCGACCACTCCCGCCAGACGCCGCGCCTGACACTGCAGCTGGGACGTACGGCGGACATCGCCTTCGTCCTGGCCGCTCGCCTGGCCTGGGATGGCACCTTGCGGCTCGGCGCCGACGCCGGCTGGCTCGACGACCAGGATCTCGCGGACCAGCTCTGGGGCAAGGGCCGATGTGCCGAGGGATCCCTCAACGTCGCCGTCCATCGTCTCCGCGGCGAGCTCGAGGAGCACGGCTTCGCGCGTGATCTCGTACAGAAGGCCCAGGGGCGAACGCGCCTCCGGCCGGACAGGGTCGGGGTCCACGCCGCGCTGCTGAGATGAAAGTTTACTGGTCCAACGCCCACTTTCTTACTAGTCTGGAGTTCTGAGGGAGTCCAGATGGACCGCAAGCCATCCGTTCCGCGCTCCGGAGTCCGCAAGCGTCTGCCAGGTCACGCCGTGTACCGCCAGGGCGATTGTCGAGGCCAGTGGCGCCTCCTCGACCTCTCGGAGGGCGGCTTCCAGGCTGCCGGCGACATCGGCGAGCTCGAACTCTCGAAGGACGTCATCGTTCGCATCAGGCACGGAGACCGGGACTTCAGCGCTCGTGTCGTGAACGTCTGGCGCCGCCGGACGCCCGGAGGCGACTGTCTGCATGGCTGGGAGATCGCCGAGCTCTCGGACGATGCGAGCGTCGGCCTCGAGCTCACCCTCGATGCGGGGGCCGAGAGAGCTCCTCTCCCGAGCCTCCCGAAGGCCCGGCCCGAGGTCTCCGCCGCGCCGGCACCCTCGACTCCCCGGATTCCATGGGGTGCGTGGGTTGCGCTCCTGAGCCTCACGGCTGCGCTGGTCGCAGGAGTCATCACGCTCTACCTCTGAGCGGCCCGCTCTCGGCGGCCCTGTTGACCGGAGCCGACCCTTCGGCTCTAGTTCCCGCGACCGCTAGCCAGGAAGGCCGTGATGATGGACAGCGCGATTCGTATGCTCGGGCTCTGGGGGCTGATCACCCTCGCGCTCGCTCCGGGGATCGCCGCTGCGGCTTGCGGTGACGGCACGCTCGACACGGGCGAGGACTGTGACGACGAGAACACCACCAATGGCGACGGCTGCGACAGCAGCTGCGCGGTCGAGCTGGGCTGGGAGTGCGTGCAGTCCAGCTTCGAGCTGGACTTCGCCGAGGTCGTGTACGACGACGGCCACAGTTCCCCGAGCTGGACGCTGAGCTCGGACAAGGCGACGGTGACGCAGTCCGTCAACGCCGACGCGGCGGTCTACGTGTCCACCCTGCCCGCCGAGGGCACGGCGATCACGGTCGAGCTGACCGTGAACACCAGCAGCGACGACGACTTCATCGGCTTTGCCCTGGGCTACGACGCTGGCGAAGGCTCCAGCTCGAGCGGTGAGTGGCTGCTCTTCGACTGGAAGCAAGGCACCCAGTACAGCAGCAACTGCGGCTACGGCAACGCCGGTACGGCGCTCTCCCTGGTCAGCGGGGCGCTCGCAGTTGGCGACACCTGGTGTCACACGGGCGCTATCAGCGAGATCACCCGGGGCAGCACCTATGGCTCGACCGGTTGGAGCGACAACACGACCTACACGGTGGTGGTCGAGTGCACCGCTACGACCCTGGACGTGTCGATCAACGGGAGTGTGGACATCGCCGAGACCGGCACCTTCGACTGCGGCAACTTCGGCTTCTACAACTACAGCCAGGCCAGCATCGAGTACGAGCTCATCGATCCGTTGGACGTCTCGGTCTGTGTCGAGATGGACAGCGACGGCGACGGGGTCTACGACGCGGACGAGGACGTCGACGGCTCTGGCGACCTCGACGATGACGACACCGACGGCGACGGGGTCGCCGACTACCTCGATACGGACGACGACGGCGACGGCATCGACACGGCGGACGAGGTCTACGACGGCACCACCGACCCCATGGACCAGGACAGCGACGGTGACGGGACCGCCGACTACCTCGATTCGGACGACGACGACGACGGCGTAGACACCAGCGACGAGGACGTCGACGGCGACGGTGACCCGACCAACGACGACAGCGACGGTGATGGCACCGACGACTACCTCGATACGGACGATGACGACGACGGTGTCCTCACAGAGGACGAGGTCGACGAGGGCGACACGGACGGTGACGGCACCGACGACTACCTCGACACCGACGACGACGGTGACGGCATCGACACGGCGGACGAGGTCTACGACGGCACCATCGACCCCATGGACCAGGACAGCGACGGTGACGGCGCTGCCGACTACCTCGACGCGGACGACGACGGTGACGGGGTCGACACCACTGAAGAGGACATCGACGGCGACGGTGACCCCACCAACGACGACTCTGATGGTGACGGGGACAGCGACTACCTCGATGTCGACGACGACGGCGACGGCATCGACACCATCGACGAGGACGCCGACGGTGACGGCGACCCGACCAACGACGACACCGACGGCGACGGGACACCGAACCACCTCGACAGCGACAGCGACGGCGACGGTATCGACGACGACGTCGAGGTGGCAGACGGGACCGATCCCTATGACAGCGACTCGGACGACGACGGGCTGGACGACGGCCAGGAGGCGGAGCTGGGCACCGACGCGAACGCGGACGCCGATCTCGACGGAGACGGTCTCAGCGACGCGGACGAGATCCTCGTCTACGGCACCGACCACGACGACACGGACTCGGACGAGGACGGCATCGAAGACGGGGACGAGGTGACCGAGGGTACGGATCCGGACGACGCCGACAGCGACGACGACGGGCTCTCCGACCTCTACGAGCGCGACGTCACCGGCACCGATCCGAACGACAACGACTCAGACGACGACGGCCTCGACGATGGCATCGAGCACGTCGTCACCGGCACGGATCCGAACGACTCCGACAGCGACGACGATGGTCTCTCCGATGGCGACGAGGTCACCGCGTACGGCACGGATCCCAACCTCGATGACAGCGACGACGACGGTCTGTCCGACGGCGACGAGGTCGACGCGGGGACAGATGCTCTCTCTCGCGACAGCGACGGCGACGGTCTCTCCGACGGCGACGAGGTCACCGACGGCACGGATCCGCTGGACGGCAGCGACACCGACAACACGGGCACCGACACAGACGGAGATGGACTCTCTGATGCCTTCGAAGAGGCGATCGGCACGGATCCGGACAACGCCGACACAGACGGTGACGGGCTCTCCGATGGTGACGAGGTCCTCAGCTACGGCACCGACCCGCGCTGGGGAGACACCGACGGGGACGGCCTCTCCGACGGCGACGAGGTCGACACCTATGGGACCGACGCGCTCTCTCGCGACAGCGACGGTGACGGGCTCGAGGATGGGGACGAGCTCCTCGCCAGAGGCACGGACCCGCTCGATGCGGACAGTGACGACGACGGCCTCGACGATGGTGAAGAGGCCGTCTGGGGCACGGACCCGCTCGATAGCGACAGCGACGGCGACAGCCTGAGCGATGGCGACGAGGTCTGGACCCACGGGACGGATCCGGCCAACGCCGACACCGACGGCGACAGCCTGAGTGACGGCGAGGAGCTCCTCACCCACGGTACCGATCCGCTCGACGAGGACACGGACGGCGGCGGCGTCTGGGACGGTCAGGAGCTCGACGAGGGCACGGACCCGAGCGACGCTGCCGATGATGGCGACGGCACCGACACCGACGGCGACGGGCTCTCGGACGCCTACGAGAACCTCATCGGCACGGACCCCGGGAGCGCTGATTCCGACGGCGATGGCCTCGATGACGGCGAGGAGGTCGAGAGCTTCGGCACGGATCCGCTGGTGGCGGACAGTGACGGCGATGGCCTCGACGATGGCGACGAGGTCGACGTGTACGGCACCGATCCGGCCAACGGCGACACCGACGGCGACGGTCTGTCCGACGGCGACGAGGTCGATGTGTATGGCACCGACCCACTCGACGCCGACAGCGACGACGATGATCTCTCGGACGGCGAGGAGGTCGATGTGCACGGCACCGATCCACTCGACGCCGACAGCGACGACGACGATCTGTCGGATGGCGATGAGCTCCACCAGACCCGGACGGATCCCCTGGACTGGGACACGGACGATGGCGGGCGCGGAGACGGTGACGAGGTGCTGGTGGACGGAACCGACGTCCACGAACCCAGCGACGATCTCGCCGACACCGACGGCGACGGTCTCACCGACTGGGACGAGGACAATGTCTACGGCACAGATCCCGAGAACGCGGACACCGACGGCGACGGCCTCGACGACGGCGAAGAGGTGAACGACTACGGCACCGACCCGCTGGACGCCGACACCGACGACGGCGGGGTCGACGACGGGGAGGAGGTGCGCAACGGTACGAACCCGGTGGACAATCCCTCCGACGACTTCCCCGGCGAGTACCTGGGAGGCTGGGGTGCTTGCGCGACCACACCGGCCCCCGGTGGCGCCGCGGCGCTCCTCTTGATGCTCGCGGGCCTCGTCGGTCTCCGCCGACGGACCACTGGAGGCAGACCATGATGTTGATGTTGATTGGCCTCGCAGTGGCCCAGGAGGCGGTGGAGAGCGGTGGTGTGCCCGCGATCAACGGACAGTTGTTCAGCCCGAGCGTCGACGCGCAGTCGACGCTGTGGACCAACGACTCCCAAAAGGCGCCCGATGGCTACACGACCGCGCGTTTCGTCCTGCACTACGTGAACGACCCGGTTGTCTACGTCAACGGCGCGGACGAGATCACGGAGCTGGTGAGCGGGCTGTGGCAGGCCTCGGTGATGGCGGGCCACACCCGCGGTCCGTTGCGTCTCGGTGTGGATCTGCCGGTCTACCTGCGGTCCAACGGCGCGGGGGGCGGCGAGACCGGACTCGGCGACGTGGCGCTGGACCTGAAGCTCTCGGCCCTGGACAGGACCGAAAAACCCCTCGGTCTGGCCGTCGCCTACAGGATGGGCTTCCCGACCTCCACGGTCTCGGCTCCGCTCGGTTCTGACGGCCTCGGCTGGGATCTCGGGCTCATCCTGGATCGGGAGCTCGGCGACAAGACCCTGTTGGCGTTGAACCTCGGGACTCGCGGCGTCCCTGACGTGGAGCTCGAGAACCTGGACTATCGCGACCAGTTCTACTGGCGCCTGGGCGTTGGTCGCGCCGTCGGCGATGCGACCGGATTGTCCGCGGACATCGTGCAACACCGGACCTACGGGGCCAGGGGAGTGGAGGGCGGGAATCCGCTGGAGGCGCTCGTCGGTGCCCATCGCCGCCTGGGCGAGAGCAACGTCATGCTGCGCGGAGGGCTCGGGACCGGGCTCAACGCTGGCATCGGTGCGCCGAAGTACCGGGTCGTCTTTGCGTTGGCCTGGGAGCCGCCGCGCGACGACGGCTGATTGCGGTTAGATCATGGGTCCTCTCTCTCCGGAGGTCCGATGTCCAAGCTGGCGCCCGACGGGGCGGGGGCGGTAGCTCCCGCTCTGAGTCCCGAGGAGCTGCGCTTCGCCTATGAGCAGGCGGTGCGCAGCCGGTCCACAGAAGAGCACATCGTGCGCTTCGCCAGCCGCGGCGAGGTGAAGTTCGCGATCTGGGGCCCCGGCGAGGAGATCCACGGCGCCGCGACGGCGCTGGCGCTGCACAAGGCGGGCCTGTCAGCCGAGACCCTCGGCCTCGTCCCGCACTACCGCTCCGGCTGCCTGGTGGGGACCTGGTGCGCGCTCCTGGGCTGCACCGACTTCACTCGCACGATGCTGCGGCAGCAGTTCAGCAAGGACACGGACTCGATGTCCCGTGGCCGGCAGATGGTCTACCACCTCGACCTGCCCGAGTACGGCATCCTCCCTGTCCAGAGCGCCGTCGGCATGCAGCTCGGCAAGGCAGCCGGCTACGCCCTGGGCTTCAAGAAGAAGGGCCGGACCGACTCCCTGGCCATCGGCATCATCGGGGACGGCACGAGCGCTGAGGGTGACCTCCACGACGCGATGAACGCCGCCAGCGTCTGGCAGCTCCCGATGATCGTGATGGTGACGGACAACGCAATCGCCATCTCCACCACCCCCGAGGAGGGCCGCGGCATCAAGAGCTTCGAGCACTACGCCGCGGGCTTCGGGGTGGAGTTCTTCACCTGCGACGGGACCGACTTCGACGAGGTGTACGAGGCCACCTTCCGGGCCGCCCGCTTCGCCATCGAGGAGCAGGCGCCGGTCTTCCTCCACGTGCACTCGCTGCCCCGCTTCAACGGCCACAGCTCCGCGGCCGACATGACCTTCGACCTTGGCCAGGTCGATCCGATCGAGGCCTTCGGCCAGGCCCTCGTTGCCCGCGGCGTGCTCGAGTCCGGCGATGTCATGAGGCGCATCGAGGGCTCGGGTCGGGACTTCTTCGCCCACCACGACCTCGGCCGCGTGATGGGCCGGCAGGACGAAGAGGTCAAGGCGCTCTTCGCAGAGGTCCGCGCAGAGCCCGACCCGCCTGGTGACAGCATCCACGAGAACATCTACCCGCCCTTCCCCGACGTCGTGGAGCCCCGGAGCTCCGGCCAGACGAACATCAGCTACGGGGCCGCCATCCGCTCGGCGCTGGACCGGGTCCTCTCCAGCGGGCGCGGGGTGGTCATCGGACAGGATGTCGGCAAGCTCGGTGGCGTCATGCAGGCCACCGCGGGTCTGCAGGCCCGCCACCCAGGCCGCGTCATCGACGGGCCGCTGAACGAGCCCCTCATCGTCGGTACGTCCATGGGGCTCGGGCTGCACAAGGACCTCCACGCCCTGCCCGAGATCCAGTTCGGCGACTACTCCCTCAACGCCTTCCACTGGCTCGTCCACCTCGGCAACCTCTACTGGTGTACGAACGGCCGCACGACCTCCCGCCTGGTCTTGCGCATGCCTACCGACCCCTTCGGCGGCGGCGCGGTCTACCACTCGATGTCCTTGGACGGCTACTTCACGCCGATCCCCGGGCTCGTCATCGTCATGCCCTCGACCTCCTGGGACGTCTACGGACTGCTCCGCACAGCCGCCGAGTACGACGGCCCGGTCGTCTGCCTGGAGCCCAAGTGGATGTACCGCCAGACCCTCGGGCCGGCCTTCAGCGGCGAACCCACCGAGCCCGGAGAGATCGCCGCGCTCAAGAAGGCCATCATGCGCGGCGAGGTGCCCGAGCTGCCAGAGGACGTCAAGGTCCCCTTCGGCAAGGGCGTCGTCCGTCGTCCGGGCCGTGACCTGACCATCGTGTCCTGGGGCCGCGCGGTGTGGACCAGCCTGAGGGCAGCCGCGACGCTCGCCGAGCGAGGTGTCGACGCAGAGGTCATCGACCTGCGCACCCTGGTCCCGCCAGACCTGGAGCTGGTGAAGCAGAGCGTCGGCCGCACCGGGCGGCTCGTCGTCGCCTCAGAGGACCGCAGCTTCGCGGGCTTCGTCCGCAGCATCCAGGGCGCCCTCGTAGAGGCCTTTCCGGGGTTGCCGACACGCGCGCTGGGCCAGAAGAACGTGCCTGGCATCGCCCAGAACCTGCGGCTCGAGGCCGCGACGATCCTGACCGAGATGGACATCGTCGACGGCGCGCTGGAGGTGATGAACACAGACCTCGGCGCCATCAGCGGCTGGAGCTTCGTGCCACCTCGCTTCTTCATCAGCTGATGTTGTTGTTCATCGGGAGCGTGCTCGCCGCCGAGCGGGTGACCATCCTCCACACCAACGACTGGCAGTCGCGCCTGCTGGGCACGCCGAACCAGACCTACTCGCCCGAGACCGTCGGAGACGACGACTCCCTTGGCGGCGTCGCCCGCATCGCCACCCTGGCCACAGAGCGGCGTGCAGCTATCGACGGTCCGGTGCTGCTCGTCGACGCAGGTGACATCACGATGGGCTCGCTCTTCCACCTGGTCTCCCGCGAGACCGGTGGCGAGCTCGAGCTGATGGCGATGCTCGACTACACGGCGGTCACCCTCGGCAACCACGACTTCGACTTCCGTCCGCAGGGCCTGGCGGACATGATCGGTGCGGCGGGGGCGGTGCCTCCCATCGTGGCCTCGAACCTGGTCCTCGACCCGAATCACCCCGGAGACGATGGCCTCGAGGCGCTCGTCGAGCAGGGGGTCCTGGTCGATCGACTGATCGTCGAGGAGGAGGGCCTCGTCGTCGGCTTCATCGGCCTGCTCGGCAAGGACGCGACGGAGGTGATGGGCCAGGCGGAGCCCGTCACCAGCGCGGACCAGGTGGAGACCACGACGCGCCTGGCCAGAGTCCTGCGGGAAGAAGGGGCCGACCTCGTCGTCGTGCTCTCCCACTCGGGCATCGAGCTGCAGGAGGACGGGACCTGGGGCGACGAGGACGTCGAGCTCCTGCGCGCCGTCCCCGGGGTCGACGTGCTCGTCTCGGGACACTCACACACGGCGCTGGAGACAGTGGTGATGGTGGATGGCCGGCCCCTGGTCGCCGCCGGCGCCAACACCCAGTTCCTCGGCGAGCTGAGCCTCGAGCGCTCAGGCGATTCCTGGGTCGTGCTCGACTACGAGCTCCACAGCATCGACGACCAGATCCTCGGCGACCCGGAGGTCACGGCGAAGGTCGAGGAGCTCCAGGAAGCTGTGAGCGAGCGCCTCGCCCCTGCGCGCTTCGACGACCTCGTCGCGGAGGTGGATCACCCGCTGGGCAAGGCAGAGGACGAGCACGAGCTGGCCAACATCGTCACCGACGCGTACCGGCTGGCGACCGGGGCCGACCTCGGCATGACCGGCAACGGCACGATCCGGGCCGAGCTCGCGCCCGGGCCGCTGCAGCGCTCGGATCTCTTCCTCGTCGATCCGCTGGGCATCGGCTCCCTGGATGACAGCCCGGGCTACGCGCTGGTGGTCGCCTGGTTCACCGGCGACGACATCCAGGACGTCCTCGACTTCCTCCTCATCGCCCACCTCACGAAGGGCTCGAGCTACGTGCCGCGCATCTCCGGCGCGGAGATCTTCGTGAACCCTCGCCGAATCCCCCTGGACCAGATCGACGAGGTGGTCTTCGCCGATGGCTCCACCCTGGACGACGAGGAGCTCTACGGGGTCGCGATGACCTCGTACGTGGCCACCTTCATGCCGCTGGTCGCCGACATGACCAAGGGCCTGCTCGCACCCCAGATGCGGGGCGCGGATGGCGCCCCTGTCGATGTCGCCGAGCTCTACGACAATGACCCGACGACCCCCGACATCCAGGAGCTGAAGGCCTGGCGTGCGCTGGCGGACCACGTCGCGACCATCCCGGATCTGGACGCCGACGGACTGCCCGACCTGCCACCGCGCGGTGTCGCGAGCAACCGATTCGTCGAGCGCCCGTCCTGGCGGCTGTTGAAGAACAGCAGCTGGAGGATGAAGTCGGTGGTGGGGGTCCCGGCAGCCCTGGTGTTGTTGCTGCTGGTCTGGCGGGTCAGGGCGTCCCTTCGCGCCCCGTGACCGTGGCGGAGCCCGTGTTGCCGTCGTAGTCCTCGATGATCATCTTGAACTCGTACTCGTCCGCGGCGCCGGCGCAGTTGATGCCCAGGACATCGGCGTTGAAGGAGCCGATGCAGTCGCCGCTGTCGGTGTTGCAGGAGAGCAACTCGGCGTCGGTGACGAGGGCGTCGTTCTTGTAGATCTCGACCATGTGGAAGCTCCTCGGCACGTTGTTGAGGCCCTGGGGGTCGTCGTAGGTCAGGGACATGCTCCAGTTGTAGAACTGGTCGCCGGTGTCGTGGAGGTAGCAGTAGGCGTCAGCGTCGGTGACCACCGGCGAGACGCCGTCGTCCACGTACTCGCTGTCGTCGGTCGAGCCCGAGTCGTCCACGGGGTTGTCTTTTCCGTCGCAGCTCAGAGCGAACAAGAGTGGCAGCATGGGAACCTCCATCGAATGATCGAGCCTAACCGGAAGTGACGGCGATGCGCCGGGGTCTGTTGCTCGGGTTCACCACCCTGGTGGTGGGCGCGACCCTCGGGTGGTGGCAGCAGGACCGCATCATCGGTGAGTTCCGCATCCTGGGACGCCGCGGCGCCCTCGCCTGGCAGGTGGACGGGCAGTGGCGGTCGGTCACATCGGAGGATCGTCGTCGCCGCAGCTGGGGTCCCCACGACGCCTTCCTTCGGGACGGACTCTCATTCGATGTGCTCGAGCCGGGCTTGGAGCTCGCGCGGCTGCGCTACCGGAGGGATCCGAACCCCGCTGACTACGAGCTCCTCGTCGTTCGGGTCGACCCGGAGCTCTGGAGCTTCCGAGTTCGTGGGGAGGAGGACTTCCGCCGTGCGTCCATCTCCGAGCTTGCGGGTGACGCCAACATCGCTCTCAACGCGAGCTTCTTCGCCGAGGAGGGCCCTGTGGGGCTGGTCCTGCAGGATGGCATCGAGCGCGTGCCCCAGGGCTCGGCGCGGGCGGCCCACTTCCTGGTGGACCCGGTCTACGGACCTCGCGTCGACAACCGGAAGGGCGCGTCCCTCGAGGGGGTGGAGCACGGCGTCCAGGGCTTCCCGGCGATCATGAGCGGTGGAGAGACCTACTCCTACATGCGCGTGGGTGGTCGGGGGTTCCCGGTCCACCAGCTCAGTCGGCGGACGGCGGTGTGCTTGGACTGGGAGGGGCAGGTCCTGCTCACCGTGACCGACACGCCGCTCAACGGCTTGACCCTCAACGAGCTCGCCACGGTGCTCGGGGGACTCGGCTGCGAGGACGCGATGGGCCTGGACGGGGGATCCAGCACCGCCCTGTATGTGCGTGCAGGCGAGCGCAGCGTGACCGTGGATGCTCGGGACGGAATCCCGGTGGCCATCCTGGTGGAGCCTAGGATCTGAATTGCCCAACTCAGAATTGTAGATCCCAACACGTATCCACAAGACATTTCGGTAACTTGGTGCCAGCCGTGCCGAACGTGTGATGGCCCTGTGGACAGGGTTGGGCAGGATTGATCCAGCGTCACTGAGGCTAAGTGCCTGAAATCCCGTTCCTCGAAAGTTGGCACGGGGCATGCATATGAGAGCCACGACATCCGGGCATAACAATCCGGAGTCGACCGAGGGGAACCTCGGAACGTTCTTTGACGTCGACAATGCCAACAGAAGGGTCTTCGGACCTGGAAGATGGCGAATGAAAGCCCAAGAGAGCAACGGGCGCTCCGCCACCGGAAACGGGGGTGGGACGCAACGGACTCTTCAGTGGATAAAGCCTTGAAGTCGATCGCCTGGACGGGCGGACTGGCCAAGCGGGACCTGGCAACGGGAAGCGTGGAAGCGGGACCAACCGGACAGAGGTGACTGGAAGCTGACGGCTCATGCCTGAAGCGGATGGGAATGGGCGGTGGCGCGGAGAGCGCGGCAGTGAGCGAACCTCGAGAACGCTTGGTGGCCGCGAAGGAAACGCCAACGTCGTGAAACGGCAAGAAGGCAAGGTCTCGCGGTGACGCGGGAGCAGCTGCTGAGGAGGAGAAAGCTCTGAAGGGTCGGGCGTCGCGGAGACGCGTTTGCGAACGAGTGCATTCTCGGGAGTGAGCGAGGTCGAACGCGGCGAACCCCAAGACCGGCTGCAGGGTGCAATAGACCTGCGGAGCCCGGGCGGAGAAAACCGCTGAGGTGGGGAGGAACCACGAGAGCGGAACGAGCGGGGCGCTTGGCAGCGCAACGCCGAAGGGAAGTCGAGCGAGACGAGACGCGTCCGAGCGTCACGACTCACAAAGCGAGGCTGACCGGGAGAGGACGCACGGGAAGGCGCTGGTAGAGGGGTGAGACCTGGACCCAAACCCATGAGAGGAGGTCGAGCAATCGACCAGCACGGAAGCCGCGTGTCTCTGTAGGGGAATCGAAGTTCATGAAGGCAACGCCTGTGAAAGGCGAGAGGTGGAAGCGAAGACCTCGAGGGCCATCCGGTCAATCAAACGTGTGAACAACGCGGACCGGGCAAGGCCGAGGAGGAGTCGGGAAAGGCCAAACGACCCGATAGTGACCACAACGGAGAGAGGGCGCGCTGTTTCGGCAGCGAGACCCGCTCAGAGCCCTGAAGGACCCGACAACTCCATGAGAGGCCAACCGAGCGCAATGGAACCAGTTTCGGCTGGGGTATGCGCGAGGGGAAGGCGACCGAGGCGTAAGCCTCTGTAGGGAAGTCCCTCCGGGCTCGGATGTCACCCAGAAGCCCCGAGAGCGAAAGCTCTCGGGGTTTTCTGCTTTGGATCTGGAGGCGTCTCGGCTGGAGACGCCTGTCTCGCAGAGACTCAGTGCACGACGCTGGCGATCGCGGGAGCTCGAAGCATCACGCGGTCCTCGCCGGGCAGGCGGACTCGGCGGAGCAGGCCCGCCATCATCAGCCGTTCGTCGACCTCGGGCTCGATGGAGAGGGGCTCGCCGGAGAGCAGATCATCCAGGCGGCAGCTCATCCAGGTGTCGGACCGGACGATGTCGACAGCGGAGCGGATCTCCTGGGCGAGGGGCCCCATGGACTTGACGAGGCCGTCGCGGGTCCGGGGCATGCCTCCCCCGCGGGCGTCGTCGCCGAGGGCGTCGACGACGGCTGGAATGCCCCCGGAGAATCGGGCCGCGGACTCCAGGGGGGTGCGCTCCGTGATCCCCGAACGACCGACGATGGCGGCGGCGGCTTCGGCCTCGCCATAGTCTGCGAGGGGCACGCGCGCGGCGTCCTCTAGCACCAGCGAGGGCACGTCGACGGCAGCGGCGAGCAGCATCGTCGTCTTGCGGTTCGCCGGGTACCAGCGCACGAAGTCGGACCAGATGCGGGAGAGGTCCTCGAGGGTCTCGATGGGGAGGTACTCGGCTCCGTGCCCGAGCAAGGCGACGGCTGCGCCGCGCTCCTCGAAGCGATCCTGGGCGTTCATCAGGAGGTCCAGGGCCAGGGTGCGGAAGCCGTGCCGGCCGGCCACCATCGGCACCGGGCGATCGTTCCACTCGTCCGAGCAGAGCTGCGAGAGGATCTGCAGGACGAAGTGCCAGGCCTCGGGCGCGCGCCGGCCCTTCAGGGGACGGAAGGACACCGTGCGGCAGCCGACAGCGGGCTCTCCGACGGCGAGGTCGAGAGCCAGCTCCTCGAGGAAGGTCTGGGGCTTCGACCAGCGCGGGGTCGTGAGGATCATCGGCTCCAGCCGGCGGAGGTGCGTGCGCACCTTGCGAGCCGTGCGGCCACGCAGCGCGGCCTCGATGAAGTGCTGATCGGGATCGAAGGAGTCCCGCCGGGCCACCCTCAACATCTGCATCCTGCGTGCGAGCCGGCTCATCTTCTGCCTCTACGTAGGGAGAGACAATGGTCGCCCGCAAAGTCTTGCGATGTCAAGAGTCCAGTAGATGTGTCACTTTAAGGAACACCGCTTATCATCGCGAGCGTGAGTCGCCCCCCGCGCCACACCCTGGTCCCCAACGCCAACAACGTGAGGCTGCTGGCGCGGCTTCTCGAGCTGGTCGCGCAAGGGGTGCGCGAGCCACGCACGCTGGCCGAGGTCCTCGACTGCGAGGTCCGCACGGTCCACTACTACACCCAGGCTGGGGACTGGCTGAACCTGCTCGAGACCGACGAGCGCACCCACCGTCCCTACCTCACCCGGCTGGGTCTGGAGTACGTCTACGCCGGCCGAAAGAGGGCGCGGGTCTACTCGCGCGCCGTGTGGGGGACGCAGTTCGTCGCCCAGCTGATGGACGGCCGCCGCACCCTCCCGGAGAACGAGGCCATCGCGGCCTTCATCCGGAAGAACGTGCCCGACATGGCTGCCTCCACGTCCAGGCGCCGAGCGAGCGCGGTCCGCAGCCTGCTGGAGCCGGCGATGCGCTACCCGGCGCCGAGCAGCTCGGGTCACCAGCTGAGCCTGGACCTCGGGCTCGCCCAGCCCCCAAGGGTCACGGAGCCGCCGCTGGACCTGTCGGTCGGCACGGAGGGCTCGCCGGATGTCTACCGACTCGTGCTGAGGGCGCTGCTCGACTTCGGAGAGCTGAGCCTGTGGCACGTCCGGGCGCTGCTGGACCGGGCCGGAGGGCAGGACTGCCCGGTCGCGCCCTATGTCGAGCTTGCCGTCGAGCGAGGTGACGCCTGGCGCGTCGGGGATCGGATCGTCGTCAGCTTCGGCGCGGCCTGGCGCCGGGACCTCGCCGACACGGTCGCGGGGGTGGCGCTGAGCGACCCCGGCTACAGGGCCTACCTCACGGTCCTTCGCCAGACCGCAGACGGGGATCCGGGCGCGGCCATGGACTATGCGCGTCTCCAGGAGCGCTACGCCGCCTGGGACCGCCGCATCTTCGGCCGCGAGGTCCGGCCTCCAGAGCTCGCAGCGGACCTCGACCGTGTCCTGCTGGGCCGGCCGATCGACGCTTTTCCGCTCGCTGGCGAGCCCGGGCCGGAGCCCTCTCCCCTCACCGGCGCCTTCCTGTCCATCTGCGAGCACGAAGGGGTCGTCATCGCCCTGCCGCCGTCCCTGGGCCAGCTGGTCGACGGGGTCTCCGGGGCCAATGCTGCGCTGGAAGCCCGCCGAACCGGCGAAGGCAGCCGCACTCCCAGCCACCTCGACAGGCGCGAGCTGGTCCACGGGGGCCTGTTCCACCCGGGCGAGGTGCGAGGGCGTGCCATCCCCGACCGCGTCACCCTGCGGCACCGAGCGCTCTGTCACGTGCCCCACCTGGCCATGGTCGCCGCACTGTTGGTGGCGCACCGGAAGCGGCGTGGGGCCTTGCGGATCCGGGCCAGCGAGAGCCGCCTGGAGCTCAGGCTGGGCCGACGCTCCATGGGAGAGCTGCTCTACCTGTTGGACGAGTTCTGCTCGGAGCAGGGCTGGCTGGTGGCCCGTCGCCCCCGGGCGGGACTCTCCGGGGCCAGCATCGCGGCGGTGCTCGAGTCGCTGGGGGTCGCGGTGCGCTTCGATGACCTCCTCGTCCTCGACGAGGCCTTCTTCGTCCGGCTGCAGTCCGACGCGGAGGATCGGGAGATCTACGAGGGCCTCCTGCCCTTGTCCGAGCGACTCGTCGCCTTCCTCGAGGAGTGGCGCGGGGAGCCATGAGCATGCTTCGCGTCGGCCTGGACCTTCGCGAGATCCGACGCGGTGAGGAGGTCTTCGCTCTCAGCCCCCAGGAGGTAGCGATCCTCCAGCTGCTCAGCGAGTCCGGAGGCCGGCCGGTGGAGCGAGCGGTGCTGCTCACAGAGGCCCTCGGGTACCGGGCAGGAATCGAGACCCGCGCCCTGGATCACGCAGTGACCCGGCTGCGCCGGAAGCTGGGCGATCCCTCCAGCCTCCCGAGCGTCTACGGGGTCGGCTACCGGCTCGTCTTCCAGGCGGAGGACGAGGATCTCATCGGGCGGAGCGAGCTGCTCGCCGAGCTGCGTCGGGCCACGGGGGTCGTGCTGCTGCTCGGACCCGGGGGCATGGGAAAGACGCGGCTGGCTCGAGCTCTGGGGGCGGAGATCTGGTGCGACCTGAAGGCCTGTCGGGACGACGGGGCGATGCGCGATGCCCTGGCAGGCACCCTCGACACGACCTTGGCGATCGAGCGAGTGCTGGCCCGGCGTGGGGCTCAGACGCTGGTGCTCGACAACTTCGAGCAGCTCGATGGCGCTGCGTGGGGACATCGAGGGTGCGCTCCGGCTGGCCTCGGCCGCTCTGGTCGAGGTGGACGCCGGCGGCGCCACGGCCATGCGTGCCCCGGTTCTCAGCGGTCTCGCGGCCTTCGCCCTGGAGGCAGGAGACGCCGAGAGGGCCCGCGGCTACCTGGAGCGCGCCCGAGAGCTCGGGGGCTCCCGCAACACGCTCCATCGGCTGCACCTCGTCCACGCCCTGGCCCACGTGGACCTCGCGGCGGGCAGCTTCGATGCGGCGATCGAAGGCTTCCGTAGTGTCGCGACAGAGGCGGCGGAGGTCGGGGAGGAGCGCCTGGTCGGCGACGCCTGGGAAGGTGAGGCGGCGGTGCTGGCCGAGACGCGGCGCTACGCAGAGGCCCGGATCCTGCTCGAGCGCGCGGTCGTGTCCCATCGACGGCTGGATCGGGCCATCGAGGAGGAGCGGGCGACGGTGCGAGCCGCGCTGGTCGATTCCTTGAGCGGACTTCCCGGGCTCACTCGTCTCGACGAGCGACGAGTCGGTCTCGATCTTCTGGGACCTCGCCAGCCTCTCGGACACCGACACCAGCACGGCGGACGTGACCATCTCCTCGAGCAGCGGAGACCCGGACTACTTCGGCACGACGCTGGCGGCGGGTGACTTCGACGGCGACGGCAACACGGGCTCGCTGTTCGGTCTCGGCATGCTCGCGGTCGACATGGACTCGGACGGAGCTGACGATCTCGCGGTCGCGGCGCCCGGCGAGGGCAGCGGCGGCAGCGTCTACTTCCTCACGCTGCAGTAGTCGGTGCCCTCAGCATCGGGTACAACGTGCCGATGCTGAGGGATCGCCTCAAGAAGCGCCTCAAGGAGCTCGTCGGTAACGACGAGCCCGCCCGGGCCAACGACGAGCCCGCCCGGCCCACTGCGCCGCCGCCGACCAAGGCTCCGGTGGTGGAGCCGGTGGCCAGGAAGCAAAACGGCTTCGCTGCGCTCGCGGCTGCCGCTGCTGCCGGAGAGCTCGACGAGGCTCGCCACGCGGATGAAGCGAGCACGGACGTGGCGGCCTACGCCGAGCGGGCGCGAGTGAACGGCCGCACCATCGAGCTGGCCGGGGCTGGCCTGAACGTCGCAGAGGACGGGGTCGAGTTCCTCGGCCCGATCGACAACGAGTCCTCCCGGGCGAAGGCCGCGGGGTTGGTGCTCACGATCGACCGACATGAGTGCATCAGCTGTGGCACCTGCATCGAGCACACAGAGGTCGTCTTCTTCCTCGGCGAGGACGACAAGTCCGGCGAGGAGGTCAAGGCCGAGGTGCTGGTTCAGGATGGTCCGATGGACCTCATCCAGGACGCGATCGACGCCTGTCCGGTCACATGCATCGACTGGCTGGCCATAGGGGAGTAGTCGACGGCTCCGTGGTAGCGTCGATGGCCCCGGAGCCCCCCGTGAAGCGACGCTCATTCGTAGTCTCACTCGTTGCTGGAAGCGCGCTCGCTGCGTGGTCGCCGAGAGCCCATGCCCTCGACCTGGTCAGCAGCTCCATGGCCTCGACCGGAGGCGCGCTGGGCATCGTGGGCATCGTGCTCGTGGGCACCGCCAAGGGCGACGAGAGCCAGAAGACGACCGGGCGAGTCTTCATCATCGCGGGCTTTGCTGCCTCCGGTGCCTTCCTGGTCAGCTCGACCGTGCTGAACATGCTCGCGCTGGCCGTCTACTCCGACGAGATCGAGGCGCTGGAGCTCGAGGCCGCGGCGGGCCATGGCCCGATGCTGGACAGCCTCGCCGCGGGCTTCGATCTGAGCCCCGCCGAGGTGGCAGAGGCTGTCGGTGCTGCCCGCGCCCACGTGCCCGCGCTCCAGGACAACGAGGCCTTCTCTCACGCCCTCCTCGCGGAGCTCAGCCTCCGCACTGAGCTGACACAGGATCGGGCTCGGCCCATCGTGCAGCTGCTCGCCGAGGAGCGCGGTTTCTCGGACATGCCGGGGCACAGGGAGCTGAGCCGGATCACCGGCGTTCCCATCGCAGCGCTGGCGTCGCTCACGGATCGCGTCATCGGAGGCCACCTCGAGGCGAGCGCCGTCGCCGGAGAGATCCGCAGCGCCCGCGCCATCCTCAACCGCGACTCCCTGGTGGTCCTCGACAGGGTCATCGACAGCATCCTCGACGAGCACGGCGAGGAGGTCCACCACTGGATGCTGCTGCAGGCCGAAGCGGCGCGAGCGAGGGGCATCGTTCCCTGAGGCGGCGCCTGGTCGCGCTCGCCTGCCTTCTCGGGTCGGGCCCGAGCTGGGCGGACCAGGAGGTGGAGGGCACCTCGTGGGTCCTGGTCGACGACGAGCTCCCTTGGGGGGAGGCGGAGGCGTCGCTCTTGGGAGAGCTGGCGGAGTCCTTGCCCCCGGCCTACCGAGATCCGGGCTGGACCGTGCGGATGAGCCTCCACCCCGCACCAGGGATGGACATCCGAGAAGAGCATGTGCTCGGACGGACCAACGCGGCGGGCCGCCGGGTCTCCCTGCGGCTCGACGGACTGGCAAAACGGCTCGGCGAGGGCTTCGCCGACGGCCTTGGGGGGGTGGTGCCGGAGGATCCGGAGGGCCTGGCCCTGGCCAGCCGGTACCTGGCCACTCGCGTCGTGATCCACGAGCTGACCCACGTCGTCGACAGGGGAGCCGACCTCAGCCACTCCGAGGCCTGGCGCAGCGTGGGGGACTGGTCCCTCACCGCCCGGGCCCCCGGTGTCATCCCGCGGGAGACCTTGGCGGAGTTCGCCTCTCCCCACGGTGCACGCAGTCCGTCAGAGGACCTCGCGACCTTCGCGGAGGTCTACTTTCTTCCCCCGCCGGTCGGCCCCACGGGCGCCGACGAGCACCCCAAGTGCGCCTTCCCGGGCAAGTTCCGCTTCTTCGCAGAGCGCTTCCCAGAGGGTCCCGACTACTCCGGGGTCACCTGCAACAGTCCAGGCGACGAGGGCCTTGGCGCGGACGAGGTCCGCCGGGTCGAGATCCTCTGGGCGATGCCGTCCCTCGAAGCAGCCACCTCGGCAGCCGGACACCTCATGTTGGTCCTCGAGCGGGAGACCCCAGGTGGGGTTCGGCTCGACACCTACTCGATGGTCGCGGACGATCGGGGCCTGGTGGAGAACTCCGCCTACTACCTGGCGATGGGGCTGGCCGGGGGCTTCTACTCGATGATCCAGCGCGAGCCGCTGGCCTCGGTCCAGCTCCGCTACGGCCGGGACGAGAACCGGGACATCGCGCGCTTCACCTGGCACCTCGACGAGGAGCAGGAGGCGAGGCTCCTCGCTCGCCTGCTCGATCTCGTCGAGCACTGGGAGCGTCCCTACTACTTCTTCCATCGAAACTGCACGGAGCTCATCGTCGAGCTCGCAGAGGCCGCCGGCACGCCGGTGGACGCGGCGCTGGTCAGCCCGCCGGATCTCCTCCTCGCCGACCTCCTTCGCCAAGGAGTGATCAGCCCCGTCGAGGTGCCGGCCTCCTACCGCAGCAGCGCCACCCGAGCGCTGATGTCCAAGGATGCCCGGGCGCAGGCGAGCGCTGATTTGTGCGGTGAGCGCTTCAGGGCAGAGTGGAGCGACCCCTCCCGTCGGGACGAGAGCTACCGGAGCATGCTCGGCCACGTCGAGCAGGTCGACACCAGCGAGTGCTGGTCGGAGCTGGCCCGCGTGCTGGCGTTGTCGGCGCCTCTCGAGCAGACCGAGTGGCTGGAGGTCTCTCGTAGCGGCGAGGACGTCGAGCAGCCGGGGCGCGCGGCGGCGCTCACGGCGGTGCGGGCTCACGTCTCGGTCGCGGAGCGCCTCGCCATCCAGCAGGAGACAGAGGCCATCATCGAGGCGGAGCTGGTCCGGAGGGAGCCCGGCCCCGAGGCCCGGGACCACACACCCTATGTGCCCCTGGGCGCCGGCCTCGTCTGGGGCGGTCAGGGTCTGTGGCTGATCGAGGTCCGGCGGAGTGCCTTCGAGCTCGTCGTCGGAGAGCCGCGGCGCTTCCCCTCCGCCAAGGGAGTCGGCGGTGCCTTCCTCGATGGCGCGGTCGCCTGGTCCCCCTGGGATCGCGAGCAGCTCGTCATCGAGTACCAGGTCCTGCGTCTCGGTCGGCTCGACGAGCCCCTGCGTCGGCGACCGACTCTCGGGCCTGCTCTTCGGGTGGTCGGGGTGCATGGGGACCTGGCCCGCCACGCCACCTCGGTGGAGTGGGCGGCGATGGGTTTCAGCGTGAACATCCTCCACAGTCCGGACTGGCGAAACCACCTCGATCTGGCTGCCTTCGTCGCAGGCGAGTCGGCCTGGGACGACGGGGTTCCGGCCCACGATGTCGTGCTGCCGCTCGGGATCGAGGTGCTGCTCAGCGCCAGGGGTCGTCCGATCATGCTGCACGCCGACGCCAGCCACAGCCTGCTGTTCGGTTCCAGGGGTCCGCTCCGGCGGTTGGACTACGAGGCGGCCCTGCGAGTGGGCTCCCTGACGACCTGGGACGTGGGCGTCACGCCGGAGCTCCGGGCCTCTGGTCGCCAGTGGATCGGCGATACGCCCACCTGGAATCGGCACCAGCTGGGGCTCGGTCTTCGCTTCGAGCGGTACTGAGTGAATCGGGGGCTGGACAGAGGGGGGATCCCCGAGGTACGAAGTGGTCGGACCACCAGACCACTGGACCAGTAGATTGCCGACCGTCATCCTCAACGACTGCCAGGAATACGACGCGGAGCGCATCCGCGGCATCGTCCGAGACGCCCTCGATACGCTGGGGCTGCGGCCTCACGGGCGCACGCTCGTGAAGCCGAACGTCGTGGCCTCTGGCCCCTTCTTCCCTCACGCCCACACCCGACCGGAGTTCGCAGAGGGCGTCCTGCGCGCGCTTCAGGACCGCGACGGCGGCATGACCGAGCTGGCCGTGGGCGAGCGCTGCGGCATCACGGTCCCGACCCGCTTCGCCTTCAAGCAAGCCGGCTTCTACCCGGTGGCGGACCGCGTCGGGGTGGAGATGCACCACTTCGACGAGACCTCCCAGGTCGAGATCCCGCTCTCTCATGAGGGTCGACTCCGGGACCGGCTCTTCGTCCCCGAGCCGGTCGCCGCCGCCGACTTCTTCGTCAACTGCCCCAAGTTCAAAGCCCATCCCTGGACGACGGTCACCTTCTCGATGAAGAACTACATCGGGATCCAGGACGACCGACACCGGCTGCTGGACCACGATCACCGGCTGGACACGAAGGTCGCGGATCTCCAGCACGTGCTTCAACCGCAGCTGGTGGCGATCGACGCCATCACAGCTGGCGAAGGCCGCATGCTGACCCCGGTGGCCTTCCCGTTGGGGCTGGTCATCTGTGGGGACAACCAGGTCGCGATCGACTCCGTCTGTTGCAACATCCTGGGCATCGATCCGCTGGATGTCCCCCACATCCGCATCGCACACGAACGCGGCTTCGGGCCGGTGGACCTCGAGACCATCACCGTGGCCGGCGACGTCTGCCTCGATGCCGCTCGGGAGCGAGCCCAGGGCTTCGAGGTCGGGCTGATCCGGGTCGAGGACTACTTCGAGGGCACCAGCATCCGGGCATACGGGGGCAAGCCGCCGGGCCGAGAGCACGACTACTGCTGGGGTGGCTGCCCGGGCGCGATGGAGGAGGCCATCGAGATCATGCGGCTCTTCGACGCCGCCACGGACTCCAAGATGCCGCCGCTCCACGTGGTCTTCGGGCGCTACGACGGACCGATCGACGCCCGACCCGGGGAGCGGGTCGTCTTCATCGGAGACTGTGCGGAATACCACGGGGATCTGTATGGGGAACCGGCGCGCGTGGAGAGCAAGTGGATCGACAGCGCCACGATCGACGGCCCCGAGGCCGTGCACGGCGACATCATGGCCAAGATGGTCGGGGTGGAGCGGCTGTTCCGGGGCGCTGGTGACGTCATCCGGCTGTCCGGGTGTCCGGTCTCCGTCGCCGAGCAGGTGCTGGCGTTGGTGAAGCTGGCTGGACTGGCGAATCCCTACCTCGAGCCCACCCAGGCCGCTGCCTTCTCCCACGCCTACCTCTCCACCCGTGCTCGCCTCGCCGCGCGGCGACTGTTCGGTCACAGCTACAACGTCCTCGGCCCTGCCCCCCGCGGTGCAGCGGCGAGCCGGATCTGATGCCCTTCGCGCCCATCAGGAAGCGCAAGCTGGGGGAGCAGATCGCAGAGAGCATCCGCGACGCCATCCTCGGCGGCGAGCTCACGGCGGGGGAGAGCCTGCCCTCGGAGCGCAGGCTGGCCGACCGCTTCGGCGTGAACCGCTCGAGCGTGCGCGAGGCTGTCCGTCGGCTCGAGGCCCTTGGCCTCGTCGAGGTCCGGCATGGGGGCGGGACCATCGTCAACGACGTCCTCGCCACCGCCGGTCTCCAGATCCTGCCCTTCCTCATCGCCCCGAACGGCGAACTCGATCCGAAGCTCCTGGCCGACCTCCTGGACATTCGCGTCGCGCTGATGGGCTTCACCGCCTCGCGCGCGGCCCGGGGCGAGGGGCCCCTCGATGACCTGGAGGCCCTGGTCGAGGCAATGGAGTCAGAGCGGGATCCAGGGCGCCTGCAGACCCTGGACTTCGACTTCTTCGAGCTCCTGGTCGTCCGGAGCGACAACCGCGTGCTCGGCCTGATCAACAACGCCGTTCGCCGCGTCTACAACACCCACGCCGAGCTCTTCGCGATGCTCTACGGAGGCGGCATCGACACGACGCCGCACCGTCGGACACTCGAGGCTCTGCGTACCGGCGACGCCGATGGGGCTCGCCGCGCCATGGAGGCCCACGGCCTCATCGCCTGTGGAGGCATCTCATGATGGAAAGAGCCCGTAGGGCCCAGGCTCGCTGGGCCGCGCTGCCCGTCGAGGAGCGCGCGCGTCGGCTCCGCCCCGCGATCGACAGCCTGCTGGAGCGCCGCGAACAGATCGCGGACATCGTCTGCGAGGAGAACGGAAAGCCCCGCGTCGAGGCCCTGCTTCACGAGATCGGAGCCTCCGTCGGCAAGCTCGACTGGCTCTGTCGCGAGGCCCCTTCGATCCTCGCGCCAGAGGCCCGGCGCCTGACCTGGATGCCCACGCGACGGGCCGAGGTCCACCGGGTCCCCCACGGGGTCGTGCTGGTCATCTCTCCCTGGAACGTGCCTCTCGGGATCCCCCTCGGGCAGGTCGCCGCGGCGCTGCTCGCAGGCAACGCCGTGGTGCTCAAGCCGAGCGAGGTGACGCCTCGCTGCGGCGCTGTCGTCGGAGAGCTCTTTGCGGGCTGCGACCTTCCCAGCGGTCTCCTGCAGGTCGTCCAAGGCGATGGCGCCGTGGGCGCCTCGCTCATCGCCCAGAAGCCCGACAAGGTGCTGTTCACCGGGAGCGTCGCCACGGGGCGAAAGGTCATGAAGGCCGCCGCCGAGCACCCGATCCCGGTCGGTCTGGAGCTCGGAGGGATCGACGCGCTCATCGTCTGCGACGACGCGGACCTCGAGTACGCGGCCTCCGCGGCTGCCTGGGGAGCCACCTTCAACGGGGGCCAGGTCTGCGCGTCGGTCGAGCGCCTCCTGGTCCAGGCGAGCGTGTACGAGCCCTTCCTCGCCCTGCTCCAGGACAAGCTGGAGCGGGTCGATCCTGCGACCGAGCTCGGGCGGATCACCGCCCAGCGACAGAAGCGGGTCTACGAGCACCACCTCGAGGACATGAAGGCTCGAGGGCTGGACATCCGCACTGGCGGTGAGTTCATCGACGAGCTGCGCCTGGCCCCCACGCTGGTGGCTGGAGAGGGTGTCGGCGAGTCCGCCGTGTGGCGCGAGGAGAGCTTCGGGCCGCTGGTGGCCGCGCGTCCCTTCGACACCGATGACCAGGCGGTCCAGCTCCATGACGCCACGGAGTTCGGCCTGACGGCGTCTGTCTTCTCTCGCAATCCGGAGCGGGCTCGCGCGCTCGCCGGGCGGCTGCGCGTCGGCCTGGTGTCGATCAACGACGTCGGCGCCTCGCTCTATGGACACGCGGAGCTGCCCTGGGGCGGGGTCGGCCAGTCTGGTTTCGGCCGGAGCCAGGGCAAGGAGGGCCTCCTCGAGCTCACCTACGCCAAGGTGATCGAGGACGGCCCGGCCGGCTTCGAGGCCAAGCGTCCCTGGTGGTACCCCTACGACCAGGACCAGCTGCAGCTGCTGTCGATGTTCGGACAGCTCATCGGCTCCCGGAGCCACCTGGGACGGGCTCGCCTCCTGGCGCGGATGGGCGGCCGCGCCGCCCGCATGGTCACCCGCAGCCCGAGGCTCTGAGATGCACGAAGACAACCTCGTTCGCTACGTCGCCGGGGCTGGCGGACACGTGGAGTCCTGGTTCCTCCGGGCGAACGACCCGGACTCCCGCCGCGCCTTCTGGCTCAAGACGACCCTGCTCCAGGATCTGGAGGGTCGAGCCGTGGCCGAGGCCTGGTGTTGCACCTTCGATGGCGCGGACACCTGGGGTGGTCGCAGCACCGTGCCCCTGGGCGAAGCACGCCTGGTCGGTCCGCTCGTCGTCGGAGCCTGCGAGATGGATCTCGAGGCGGGGACCTGCCGGGGAGAGATCGGGGACCGCAGCTGGGACCTCCGCTTCGAGCGGGCGCCCGCGCCTCTCGCGGCACCCCTCTGCATGATGCCTATGGCCCGCATGAAGGAGTGGCCGGTTCCCCGCAGCAAGCTCCTGACACCAGCTCCGGCGCTGTTGTTCTCGGGCACGATGAGCTGGGGAGGGCAGGAGGTCGCCATCGAGCAGTGGCCGGGCATGCAGGGTCACAACTGGGGCAAGGAGCACGCCCACACCTACGCCTGGGGCCAGTGCCTGTTCTCGGACGACGAGGGGGTCTTCGCCATGGTCGAGGCCTTCAGCGGCCGGCTGGCGATGGCGGGACGGCTGACGCCCTTCATCTCGGGCATGGTCGTGCGCCGAGGAGACCGCGTCTACCGCTGGGACCGCCTCGTCGACCTCTGGAACCAGGAACCAGAGGTCCACGACACGCACTGGCGGCTACGGCTCCGCGGCCCCGACGGCGATGCGGAGCTCCGGATGCGCGCCCTGCCCGACGAGATGGTCACCCTCGGCTACCGGAATCCGGACGAACACCTCTCCTACTGCTTCAACTCCAAGCTGGCCGAGGTCGAGCTCGTCGTGAACCCGACAACGGGCGACGGCTTCACCTGCCGGAGTCCCCATGGTGGGGCTCTCGAGATGCTCCGGCGCGAGCCCAATCCGCGCTTCGGGGAGGTCGTGTGAGCGGTCTGTGTTTCTTCGAGACGATGTCCGGAGTCCTCGTGGACGACAAGGGCCTCTCCCACCTCGTCGACTTCGAGGTCAAGGCCGAGGCCAAGAGCGTGCGCGGCTTCCTACGAAGTGGGCGCAGCCGGCTCACCGGGGTCGTGCGTGCCCGTCCGTGGGCTGATGACGCGCCTCTCGAGGGCACCCTGGAGGTCGGCCCCCGTCTCTTCGTCTACGACTTCACCTTCCGTGACGAGGACCGCCTCTTCCGCCTGCGCGGCGAGAAGCACCTCGGCCCGACTCACCTGCTGCAGCGCATGACGACCCTGCACGCTGAGCTCTCAGAGGGCGAGACGGTCCTCGCGACCGGGACGATCCGCTTCGATCTGAACGAGGCCCCCGCGCTGTTGAGCTCGTTCTCTCCCTTTTCGGGCTTCAGGCGAGAAGACCTGCCCGGGACCTTCTCTCCCGAGGAGGTCGCCCTGATGCGTGCCTGGACGGAGACCGCGATCGTCCCCGGAGAACTCATCGCAGAGGCCGATGAACAGACCCACGAGGAAACCCTCGCCGTTCTTCGCCGGGCGCCGCCCCGGATTCGTCGCCTGACCAAGTGGGCACTTCGGGCGGTCGATCTCGCCGCCAGAGCCAGGTACGGCCGCGGCTTCGTCGGGCTCGACCTCGAGGACAGGCGCGCGCTCGCGGCGGGCATCGGGCGCGCCGGTGTCGGCGGTCAGGGGCTCCTCCTGCTCCTGGGCTTCGCGCCCAAGTCGGTGCACTTCGGTCGGCCGGAGTACCTCGAGGCCATCGGATCGATCAGCTACGACAACCCGGTCCGGGAGCCCGACCCGCGCTGGCTCCAGCAGGTCACGCCTCCAGAGGAGCTCGCACGCGACAGCGAGCTGGAGGCTGACGTGGTCATCGTCGGCACCGGCGCTGGCGGTGGACCCGTCGCCGCGATGCTCGCCGAGGCCGGCCTGGGCGTCGCGATCGTCGAGGAGGGGCGCTACGGGCTCCGCCAGGACTTCGAGGGTCCTCCGCTGGACCGCATGCATCGCTTCTGGCGGGACGGGGGCCTCCAGTTCACCCTGGGCAACGTCCCCATCGCCTTGCCGACCGGCAAGATGGTCGGCGGCACCACCGCCATCAACTCCGGGACGTGCTTCCGCACCCCGGACGCGGTGCTGGCCGAGTGGCGCTCAGAGGGCTTCCCGACGGA
Organism: Myxococcota bacterium; assembly: GCA_036012755.1. Taxonomy (GTDB): domain Bacteria; phylum Myxococcota_A; class UBA796; order UBA796; family CAJQPC01; genus JAAESX01. Next base: position 106,121 of record DASCPX010000129.1, read on the forward strand.
CTTCTCCCCTCAGTCCTTCGGGCGCTGGCTGGACTCGGTGGAGGCGGAGCTGCAGGTCGAGCCCGGGGAGGCGCGCTACCTCGGTCGGATCGCAGAGGTCGTCGCCCGGGGCGCAGAGGCCATGGGCAAGCCCCACGGTCCCCTCCGCCGGAACGCGCCGGGATGCGATGGTCAAGGTGTGTGCGCGGTCGGCTGTCCGACCGACGCCAAGCGCTCGACGAACATCTCCTACATCCCGCGGGCGCTGGCGAGTGGAGCGGCGCTGTTCACCGGGCTCAAGGTCCACCGCGTGCTGATGCGGGGGCACCGAGCCGTCGGCGTCGAGGCTCGTGGACAGGACGAGCGCGGGGCTCCGCGAAGGCTCCGGATCAAGGCCCGGGCGGTCGTCATCGCGGCCGGGACGCTCGCTTCACCGCTTCTGTTGCACGCCAGCGGCGTCCGCCTGCCGATGCTCGGGAAGAACCTCTCCATCCACCCGGCGCTGGGCATGTTCGGCATGTTCGAGGAGCGCATGGAGGCCTGGAATGCCATCCCCCAGAGCTACGGGGTCGAGGGACTGGTCGACGAGCGCGTTCGCTTCGAGGGCTTCTACGTGCCCCCGCAGCTCGCTGCGCCGCTGATGCCCGTCGAGGGCCCCGAGCTCACCCGCTGGATGGACCGGGCCGCTCATGTCGCCCAGTTCGGCTTCATGGTGCGGGACCGTGGCGTCGGTTCGGTTCGGCCTGACTCCGGTGGTCGCCCGCTGATCCGCTACGACATCGACCGGGGGACCCTCGAGCGCTTCCGAAAGGGCTCGGCGCTCCTGGCCGAGCTCCTGCTCCGCGGGGGCGCCAGCGAGGTCCTCGCCGGGGTGGGATCCACGATCACCCTGACCACGCTGTCCGAAGCCCGCGCCCTGGCCGAGGCTCCGCTGCGCCCGAGCGCCTTCCGCTCCAGCGCCTTCCACCCCCTGGGGACCTGTCGCATGGGCGCTGACGCCGCCCGCGGCGTCGTGGACTTCGACCACAAGGTCTACGGGACGCGGAATCTGTACGTGATCGACGGCTCGACCGTGCCCAGTTCGTTGGGCGTCAACCCCCAGGTCACGATCATGGCGATGGCCGCTCGGGCGGGGCATCGTCTCGCTGCTGCCCTCGGATAGGGGCGGAGGGCGCTACGCTCCAAGCGTGTCCCGCGTCAACCTCGCGCTGCGCCTCTCGGTGCTCGTCTTCCTCTCGATCGTCGCGCTCATGGTGGCGGTGGACTGGATCATCGGCCTGTCCGTGCCGGGGGATCGCAGGCCGGCGCTGTTGCTCTTCGTGAGCGTGGCGCTCATCGGCGGGCTCATCGTCGCCTTCGCCCTGGACCGGATGGTCGTGAAGCCGATCCAGAGCACCATCGGGCAGGTTCGCTCGACCTCCAATGAGGACTGGCGCAAGGTCATCGAGCCCCAGGGTGGGCCCGAGATGCAGGAGCTCGGTCACGCCTTGGAGCAGCTTCGAGCTGACCTCGTGGCCGAGCGGGACCAGCTCGAGCGGCGCGTCGAGGAGCGCACGGAGCAGCTCCGCGAGGCCGAGAGACAGCTCGGCCAACAGGCGCGGCTCGCGGCCCTCGGCCAGCTCGCTGCGGGCGTCGCCCACGAGGTCAACAACCCCAACGGCGTCGTGCTCTCGCGGGTCGGCTACCTCTTGAAGGTCGCAGACGACGAGGGCCTCGATCCAGACGTGATCGAAGACCTCGAGACCATCGAGCACCAGTCCCAGCGTGTCGCCTCGATCGCTGGCAACCTCCTCCAGTTCGGGCGCACCACTCCAGGCGGGATGGGGCCGGTCGTGGTCACCGAGGTGCTCGAGCTGTCCGCGGGGTTGTTGAGACACCAGGCTGGCGAGCGCTCGGTCGAGGTCGTCGTCGATGCGGACCCGGGCCACGTGGTCGACGCCGACCGCGACGCGCTGGAGCAGGTCGTGTTCAACCTCGTCCGCAATGCCCTGGATGCATGCGACGAGGGTCGGGTCACCCTCCGGTCCCACGTCGACGGCTTCTCGGTCGAGGACCAGGGGCGGGGAATCGACCCGGACGTCCTCCCGCGCATCTTCGAGCCCTTCTTCACCACCAAGGGCGTGGGTCGTGGAACGGGCCTGGGGCTCTCGGTGAGTTACGGCATCGTGTCCGAGCACGGCGGCCGGATCGAGGTCGACTCGACGCCCGGCGCCGGCACCACCTTCCGGGTCCACTTCGCATGAGCGCGACTGTTCTCGCCATCGACGACGAGCCCGAGCTCCTCGGCAGCATCAGGAAGATCCTCAGCCGGGAGGGGCTGCGGGTGTTGACCGCGTCCTCGGGCGAGCAGGGCCTGCTCCTGCTCCAGCAGGACGAGTCGCCCGATCTGGTGCTCACCGACCTGATGATGCCCGGACTCGGCGGCATGGAGGTGCTTCGCAGCGTGCGCCGCCGCCACCCGGAGACCCCCGTCGTCGTGATGACGGCCTACGCCACGGTCGAGAACGCCGTCCAGTCGATCCGCGAGGGGGCATACGACGTCCTCACCAAGCCCTTCTCTCCCGACCAGCTGCTCCTGGTGGTCCAGCGGGCCGTCGAGCGTCGCCGGCTGCGGGTCGAGAACTCCGCCCTGCGCGCCCAGCTCGGGCGCGGCGAGAGCGACGGGCCTTCGCGCATCGTCGGCGAGTCCCAAGCCATCGAGCGGCTCCGGGAGCTGCTGCGTCGGGTGGGGCCCACGGAGCTCTCCGTCCTCATCACGGGCGAGTCCGGCACCGGGAAGGAGATCGTGGCGCAGGCTCTCCACCTCGCCAGCAAGCGAGCGAAGAAGCCCTTCGTCCCGGTCGACTGCGCCGCCATCCCCGCCAACCTGATGGAGTCGGAGCTCTTCGGCCACGAGCGGGGCGCCTTCACCGGCGCGACCGGTCGTCGCAAGGGGCTGGTCGAGGCGGCGCACAAGGGCACCTTCTTCCTCGACGAGATCGGCGAGATGTCGCTGGATCTGCAGGTCAAGCTCCTGCGCCTGTTGCAGGAGCGGCAGTTCCGCCGGGTGGGCGGGACCGACATGCACGAGGTCGACCTGCGTGTGGTCGCGGCCACCAATCGCCAGCTGGACAAGATGGTCCGCGAGGGCGGCTTCCGCGAGGACCTCTTCCATCGCCTCAACGTCGTGCACGTTCACCTGCCCGCGCTGCGCGAGCGCCCGGAGGACGTGCCGATCCTCCTGCAGCACTTCGTCAAGCGCTGCGCCCTGGAGGCCGGGAGGGGTTCACTGCGACTCTCGAGCGACGTCGTCGACGCGCTCACGCGCTACTCGTGGCCGGGCAACGTGCGCGAGCTGGTGAACTGTGCGCGCTATGTCGCTTCGCTGGCTCCTGGTCCAGAGGTGCGCCTGGCCGACCTGCCTCCGCGCCTGAAGGGGGTCGGAGGACCCGTGCCGCTGGCCTCTGAACAAGCTCGCGGCTCTCCCGGCTCTGCCGGCTCCGCCCTTGGCGAACCGGCGGCCATTCGCTACGACCTCCCCTACAAGAAGGCCAAGCGAATGTGGCTGGAGGTCTTCGAGTTCGCCTACATCACCTACCTGTTGAAGCGGCACGACAACAACGTCTCCCACGCGGCTCGAGAGGCCGGCATCGACCGGAAGTCGATCCAACGGCTCATGAAGCGCAACAACATGAAGGGCACTCGGGATGAGTGAGCTATTCTCGGCGCCCTCGTGAGCGAAGTCACCAGCACCATCGCGGAGCCGCTCCGGCGGCAGATCCATCTCCGCAAGGGACGCCTCACCTGCGTCGCTGGTCCCGACACGGGCGCCTCCTGGGAAGTGGACACAGACGTGCTCCACATCGGCGCCAAGGCCACCAACGACGTGATCCTCACCGACACCACCGTGAGCCGCCGCCACGCAGAGGTCGTGCGCACCCGCGAGGGTGTGGTGCTTCGCGACTGCGGCTCCACCAATGGGACCTTCGTCGGGCCGATTCGCGTGAAGGAGGTCTTCCTCACCCCCGAGATGAGCTTCCGGGTCGGCAAGACGGAGCTGTCGTTCTCTCCGACCGACGAGGTCATCGAGATCCGCCCCTCCAAGAAGCACCAACTCGACCAGATGGTCGGAGACGCTGTCGCGATGCGAGAGCTCTTCTCCATCATCGAGCGGGTGGCGCCGACGAACCTCACCTGCCTGATCACCGGAGAGACCGGCACCGGGAAGGAGCTGGCATCTCGCGCGGTCCACAACCTCTCACCCCGGAAGAACGGACCGTTTCGCGTCTTCGACTGCGGCGCGGCTCCGGAGACGCTCATCGAGTCCGAGCTCTTTGGCCACGAGAAGGGATCTTTCACCGGGGCAGTGCAGGCCCGCGAGGGCGTCTTCGAGGCCGCCCACCGCGGCACCATCTTCCTCGACGAGATCGGAGAGCTCCCGCTCGACCTGCAGCCGAAGCTCCTACGCGTGCTGGAGCAGCGCGAGGTCCGCCGTGTCGGGTCGGGACGCACTCGCGCGGTCGACGTGCGGGTGGTCGCCGCCACCAACCGCAACCTGATCGAGGAGGTCCGCGGCGGCCGGTTCCGCGAGGATCTCTACTACCGCCTCGCCGTCGTCGAGCTCCACCTGCCCGCGCTCCGTGATCGGGTCGAGGACCTCCGCGCGCTGGTCGACCACATGCTGAAGCGGAACCAGGTCGAGCTGCAGGTGAGCGAGTCGGTGCTGGAGCTCTTCAAGGCCTACCACTGGCCCGGGAACGTGCGCGAGCTGGCGAACGTGGTCGAGCGCGCCATCCCGTTCACCGACGGCGAGGAGATCACCTTGCACGCCCTGCCGGATGCGCTGCGTTCACCCGGACCCGGCCGCGGACCCTCCGCCGCGGCGGTCGGTGCGAGCTCGAGCTCTGCCGACGTGCCCTTCAAGGACGCGAAGGTGAAGCTCATCGAGGCCTTCGAGCGCCAGTACCTGCTCGATCTCATCGACCGCCACGGCGGCAACGTGTCGAAGGCGGCTCGCGCCGCTGACATGGACCGGAAGTCCATCACCCGGCTCCTCAAGAAGCACGGGATCCGCTGAGGGTCACCCGCGGCGCAGGAGCCTCTTCAACAGCGAGCGTCTGCCCAGCGGCGCCTCCTCGACCGGTCGTCTTCCCGCGAGCACCGCGCGGATCCACGCGACGAGGCGCTCGTCCGAGAGTTGGCCTCGCGCGTAGCCCTCCGCGGTCTCCATGACCTCTTCGGCGGAGCCCGCCCCCATCGGGTCGATGACGGCCACCGGAGTCGGTCGAAGGTCGGTCTTCAGGGTTCGGCAGAGGCTGATCGCTCCCCTGGGGTTTCGGGGGTCCACGGCGACGATGACGAGCTCCGGCGCAAGATCCCGCACCCTCTTCATGGCGGTGCGCGAGGGATCGTCGGGGAGCACCCGAAACTCGTCCCGAAGGGCGCCGATGAGCGCCAGCCTATGGCCAGGGTCCCCCACGAGGACCAGCAGGCTCGGTCGCGGTTGGCTGTTCGTCACGGCTACAAGCGCCATGGTAGCGTGCGGAGCACCCTGAACAGATGCTGGAGTCCACTCTTCATGAGCAACCGTCTGCAGGATATCCAGGTCGAGCTGAGGTCCATCCTGGATGCTCGGTTGGCCGAGCTGACAAAGGTCATCTCGGAGACCGAGAAGACGACCCGCGACATCGTCTCCGCCGAGCTCGAGATAGCCCGCACGACGCAGGCGGCCGAGGGGCTGGAGTCGGAGGCCGAGCGCCTGAAGAAGGACGCCGCGTCGATCAGGGCGCGCACCGCCGACATCACGAAGAGCCACTCCAAGCGGGTGGAGGAGCGCGACCTCTTGAAGCTGGAGCTGGAGGGCCTCGAGAAGGATGGCAGCGAGCTTAGAAAGGAGGTCACGAGCCTGGAGAAGAAGGTCAAGAGAGCAGAGGAGCGGAGCTCCAAGCTCGCTGCCGACAAGGACAACCTGGAGAGCAAGCTCAAGGAGCTTCGTGAGCAGATCGCGAAGATGAAGAAGCTGAAGGCCGACCTGATGAGCTCGATGAGGGGGAACATGAGCGAGCTCACCGGGGGCGACTAGTGCCCCTCGGCAGAAGTCGCGACGCGCCTTCCACCGGCGCCTTCGGCGCGCGCCGCGGCGCGGCGCTGGGGCACTCGTTTCCTTCCAGGGGGGCCCCTCCCCCCGGGCCTACGGCCCTCCCCCCGTCGCAGCCCCGACTGCGTCGGAACTTACGCGGGAGAGAACTAGTCAATGGCGCGTAAGGGCTCCAAGAAGCCGGGGGCCGACGACGCGCTGGCGGCGGCGCTCGCACTTCGGGATGTGCTGTCGACTGCCGCCGGCACCCTTGCGGTCCTGAAGACCCAGGGAGTCTCCCTGGAGGCCATCCACGACTCCGAGAGGGTCCGCTACGAGGCCTACGGCTCACGCTTCGACAAGCTCGCTCGCCGGGCCCGCTTCCTGCGCATCCGCTGCGAGGTCTACTCTTCCGTCGAGTGGCCCTCGCTGGACATCGAGTCCCTCGAGCGCACGGTGGACATCAAGGAGCCGCCTGCTCCGGTCGCTGCCGAGGTCATCGAGTTCTTCGAAGACAACGATGAGAACACCACGCCGCTGCCGGACGTCTCGGACCGGACGGATCCGCATGGCTTCGAGGACGACGAGGCCACCGTCCTTCACACGCCCGTGGAGGGACCGGCCACGCTCGTCCCTGAGACGTCCGCCGACCAGGAGGGCAGCGTCGATCTTGACGCGAGCCTGGAGGCCGAGCTGGTGGACGATCTCGGCGAGGCCAGCGTGGACATCGTCGAGGATGAGTCCGCGAGTGATGACGAGATCGCACCGGAACCGGAGCCGGAACCGGAGCCGGAAGCGGAACCGGAAGCGGAAGCGGAACCTGGTGCTGTCTTCGAGCCGCGCGTGGTCGAACAGGTCGTGGTCGAACAGGTCGTGGTCGATCCTCTGCCCGTCGTCGAGGAAGACCCGGAACCTGAGCCTGAGCCCGAGCCTGAGCCGGAACCTGAAGCGGAGCTGGAGCCGGAACCTGAACCTGAACCTGATCCAGCCGGGATCGTGGATGTCGACCAGGTCGCAACGGAGATGGAGACCTTCGACCCGGTGGAGGCGGTCCTCTTCGAGGTCGACGCCGGCGCACGGGACGACACCGGCGTTCACAGCGGGAACGACAACCCCGCGAACCTCGTGGACGAGCTCGGCAAGACCATCCTGCCGACCATCAAGGACCGCTCGAGCGGCACGGGCCCCGTGGCGGCAGCGGCCGTCCAGATGAACCCGGATGGGAGCGCCACGGCCATCGGGGGAGAGGACGAAGACGAGGACATCGAGCTCGCGCTCGGTGACGCGGGTCCTGAGTACGATGCGATGCCCGTGGCGGATTCCGGCTTCGCCTTCGAGCACGAGGAGCCCGAGTACGAGGACGACGAGGAGTCCCAGGACCTCCCCAAGGCCCCGAAGCTGACGCCGGACGAGCCCGCCTACTCCAACTACCACGACGGCAGCGTCGAGCTGACCGGCGACGACATCTCGCAGATCGAGGAGGTGGACGAGGGCAGGATCCGGACCCTCGAGGAGCAGGCCCAGGAGGCCCTCGAGCGGGGCGACCTTCACGCGGCCGCGACCTCCTACAGCGATCTCCTCGAGCTCGATCCGACCAACCTCGACGCCTACCTCGGGCGTGGCCGTTGCTACCTCGATCTCGGCGACTACGCGGCCGCGATGTCGGACTTCCAGAAGGGCGAGGACCTCGACCCGGAGGGACCGGAGAGCCTGGTGGCCATGGGCGAGCTCTTCTTCGCGCGCAAGGAATACAGCCGGGCCATCGAGTTCTTCGATCAGGCCATCGAGCTCGACGGCTCGCACGCCATGGCGCGCTGTCGGCGAGGCATCTCCTACTACTACAAGAAGAGCTACCGCCAGGCGTTCCTGGACTTGCAGAAGGCCTACACGCTGGACCCGGAGATCCCGAACATCCGCAAGTACGTCCAGATGGCCATCAAGAAGCTGGAGCGGTCCGGCGAGGGCTGAACTCCGGGTGCGTAAGCGCCTTCGCGGGAGCCTCCTGCCAAGCGCGTAGTCGCGTTCGCGCTTCGTCTTTTCCAGACGGCCAAGACCCTGGAATCAGGATCCCAGAGGAGTTGGCATGGTCCCTGCAGTAGGACCGGCGAACGATAGCTGGACGCGTCCGCATGATCCCGATGACCGAGACCAAGAACGACCTCTTCAAGAACCGGAACCGTACGGTGGCGCGCTCGTTCTACCGGCACCTGAAGGCCGAGGGCTTCTCGCACGAGCAGATCATCGAGCTCTCCACGACGCTCCTGGATCTGGTCGCCAGCGATCTGCAGCAGCGCAAGGCCGAGGTCCAGGCCAAGTAGGCCTCAGTCCGGCTTCAGCACCGTCATCAGCTCTCGCCACTCCCGAGGGCTCATCCCGCTGCCCTCCTGGTGGACGTCCTCGCCCCTGATCATGCGGCGGACGACCTCGATCGACGCGCGTGACAGAAAGGCGCCCTGCAGGCGGTAGTCGACGAAGGCCTCCCAGGCGTGGGGGACCCAGGCTTGGACGAACTGCGCGATGGCCTCGCCGTAGACGCGGATCTCGTACTGGGCGTGGGGGTGCATCCGCAGCGACAGGAAGTGCAGCAGGTTGTGGAGGTCGATCTTCCAGTACCACTGGGTGTAGTAGTTGACCGGGAGGTCCATCCTGGCGAGCTCGCGGGCGAGCTGGTGCTCCTCCATGAGCTCTTCATAGGTGTCGTAGCTCTGCAGCGCGTCGCGCTTGAGCAGCTCGAGGACCTGGGCCGCAGCCTCGGGCTCGAGGGTCTCGCCGCGGCCTTGCTTGTTGTCCTTCGACTGGACCGCCAGCTGCTCGGGTGCCGGGATGTAGAACTCCTTGTCGAGCACCGAGTACCGGGCGCTGTACTCGTTCACGTTCGCCGTGCGATGGCGAATCCACTGCCTCGCGACGAAGATGGGCAGCTTGCAGTGGAGCTTGATCTCGGCCATCTCCAGGGGGGTCGTGTGGCGATGGCGCATGAGGTAGCGGATCAGCCCGCGGTCCTGGCGCATCTTCTTCGTACCCCGGCCGTAGCTGACCCTGGCAGCCTGCACGATGGCGGAGTCGTCGCCCATGTAGTCGACGCAGCGGACGAAGCCGTGGTCGAGGCATGGGATCGGCTCGTAGAGCATCTCTTCCAGCGCAGGCACCGTCGCGCGCCTGGTCTCGTGGCGCTGCGCCTTGGCCTCGTCGATGGCCTCGCGCATGTCTCCACTGAGCTTCATGGACCTCTCCAGCGGGGTAGAGTCCCTAACCCCCGTGGAGGAACGATGACGCCCGAAGCCTTCGCCGAAGAGGCCACGAAAGCTCTCGGAAACGGAGACGCCGAGCAGGCGCTGGAGTGGATGGGTCGCGCCGTCGAGTCCTCTGAGCACCCGCGGCCTGATCTCGAGCACGGCATGGCGGTCATCCTGCTCCAGCTGGGCCGACCCGGCGAGGCCCTGCCGCACCTGGAGAGCGCCCTGGAGCTCGCCTGGGAGGCCAACGTGCCGGGGGCCTTCCTGGCCCACATCCACACGGCGCTGGCCGCGGCGCACGAAGACCTCGACCATCCAGGGCGCGCCTTGGAGATCTACGACAAGCTCTACGACATCGACGCCCGTCACGAGGCCCGCTCGAGCCACGCCCACCTGCTGCTCGGCATGGGGCGAACGGACGAAGGCATCGAGGAGCTCGGGCGCTACCTCGAGCTCGCGGACGTGGCGGACGAGTTCAAGGAAGCGGCGTCCAGCTTCATGAAGGACGTCGTGGACTTCCGCGACGACTGCGACCCCCGCGAGCTCCTCGGGGCCCACCGCGGCGGCTACGTCGAGTTCTTCGACGCCAAGGCGGCGGAGATGGCCGAGCAGGGCTGGATCGCCGAACCGGCCCGAATGACCCGGGCGCCGGACGGGCGGCTGTTGCCCGTCATCCCAGAAGGTGCCCGCCCCTACGCTGCGGTCCGTGTCGACCTCGCCAGCCCCGAAGGTGGCGCCGGCCAGATCGGCGATCAGCCCATGATCGTGGCGCTGGCAGGCTTCGAGACCCTCGCCCAGGCTCCGGTCTCCTTCCTGGACAAGACGCAGCCCTTTCCGATCTGGATCGCATCCCAGTGCCCGTGGGACCAGATGCCCATCACGGTCGTCGTGGGTCGCGGCGACGCAGAGGAGCTGGTCGAGCCCATCGTCGCCGAGTGGTACACAGCCGGCTTCAACGGTGCCTTCGGAAGCGCCGAGCTGGGTCGCTTCCACTACATCAGCGACCCCGAGCCCACCCACGATGGCCGCGGGGTGCGCTTCCACGTCGACCTCGGGCGCGCCGAGCTGCGCTGCATCGACGCCCTCATCGACGCTCTGGTGCCGGTCCACTCGGTCCATGGCGTCGACAAGCTGCTGTTTGGACGAGGTCACGCCTGAGGGCCCTGCTCTGGGAGGCCCTGCGGATCGCCGGTGCTCTCGGCCTGTTCTTGGGAGTGATCCTCTGTGCGACCTTCCTCCCGGCTGCCGACTTCGGCTCCGATGGGGACGGGGCATCAAAGGCACCCTGCGAGGTCCTGTCCAACACCAGCTCCAGCTACTCGGACGAGGGTGGGCAGATCTACGAGCTCGTCTTCGACCACGAGGGCGGCCAGGGCGTCGCCTACACCTATGACGCCGAGCTCATGGGCTCGACCACCTGCATGCAGCCCAATGGGGCTCCGGAGCGCATCCGCCCGGTCGGCTCTGAGATGAAGCCCTTCGGCGCCGAGACGCTGTTCGTCCTCGTCTTCGTCCTCGGCGGGCTCGCGATGATCATCGGCGCCACCGTGATGAAGCGGCGTCACATCGCCAGGATCATGGAAGGCACCGAGTAGTCAGCAGAGGAACAGGATCATGCGGGAAGGCCTACCCGATCCCGGGCCTCCATGCGCCCGTAGATCCTGCGATACGCGCCGTCCTGGGTGACCAGATCTTCGTGCCTGCCGGTCTGCACGATGCGGCCCTGTTCCAGCACGAGCACTCGATCCGCGCGCTGGATCGTGGCCCTCCTGTGGGTCACGACGACCGTCGCCATGCCTCCGATGCGCTCCTCCAGGGCCTGCCAGAAGGCGGCCTCGGTGTCGGCGTCCAGCGCCGCTGTGGCATCGTCCAACAGGAGCACGTCGGGCTCGCCGACCAGCGCACGGGCCAGGGCCACGCGCTGCTGTTGACCACCGGACAGCGTCACGCCGCGCTCGCCGACCCAGGTGTCGAGGCCCTCCGAGAACGCAGGCAGATCCTGCTCCAGGCGCGAGATGCGAAGGGCCGCGTCGAGGTCCCCCTCCCGCCCGAGCATGATGTTCTCCGACAGCGGAGCCGACAGGAGCACCGGGTCCTGGGGCACGACCGCGAGCTCGAGGCCCACCCGTCGGGAGCCAGAGCTCGGACGGGCGCCGCTGATTGCATGCACGAGCGTGGTCTTGCCCGCGCCGACCGCGCCGACGACCGCGACGATCTCGCCCGGGCTGACGACGAAGTCGACCTCGCGAAGCAAGGTCGCGCCGTCCTCGCTGATGACAGAGGCCCCGCGGAGCTCGACGCCTCCGCCCTCGGGTGGGTCGTCGAGGGCTTCGTCGCCGGGGGCCTCGTCCAGCAGTCCGTCGAGTCGCCGCAGCGCTGTCGCGGTCTGCTTGTAGCGGGAGAGGAACATGCCGACATCGAACATCGGCCAGATGAGGACGTTGACGAGGCCCTCGAAGGTGATGAACTCGCCGAGGGTGAGCTCCTCGCCGAGCACATGGAGCCCGCCGGCGAGCAGCAGCGCGACCAGCGCGATCTGCCAGCCGTAGCCATAGAGCAGGAGCACCCCCTGCTGGACCCGCTGGGTCTGGACCTCCGCGTGTTCCTGGCGCTCGATCTGGCCGGCGAAGCGACTCCGGGCCTGGGCCACGAGGCGGCAGGCCTGCACGATGCGGATGCCCCCGAAGGTGCTGGTCAGCTCGTCGTTGATCCCGCTGATGGCCTGCTGGACAGCAAGGAAGCGCTTGCCCAGCGCATCCTGGGCGAAGGCCTGGAGTCCGAGGAGGACAGGGAGGGGCAACAGGATCCACAACGTCAGCTGCCAGTCGATCGAGGCCATGGCCACCACGCAGGCAAGGACGATGAGCGTGGCCTCGTAGGTCCGGAAGACGCCGGAGCAGAGGAACCAGCTGATCTTGTCGCCGGCGTCGTCGGTCAGGCGGGTCACCACGTCGCCGGTGCGCCAGCGTCGGTAGAAGCTCTCGTCGAGCCGCGAGAGGTGACCGAAGACCACGGTGCGCGCCCGCCACTGGAGCCGCGCGTTCATGTAGCTCCTGGTGCCCTGCAGGAAGACATAGAGCAGGCGGTGGCTGACACCGAGCAGCGCGAGCCAGAGGGCGATCTCGCGCAGGGTCGCGGCCTCGCCGCTGCCGATGGCGTCGACGATGTACTGCCAGAGCCAGGGAAACGCGGTGACCAGCACAGCGCTCCCGAGGGACAGCACGAGCACGATGCCCAGACCCACCGGCGAGCCCTTCCAGAGCGCGAGGCCCCAACGCCAGACGACGCGCAGGTCGCTCATGCGGCGGCCTGGAGTTGATGCAGCGCCGCGTAGAGCCCACCGGCGTCGATGAGCTCGTCGTGGGTGCCGAGCTCCTCGACCACACCGGCTCGCAGGACTGCAATGGTGTCGCAGGCCCGCACCGTGGCGAGGCGGTGGGCGACGGTGACGACCGTGCGTCCGGCCATCAGGCGGGACAGCGCCCCTTGGACGAGCGCCTCTGTCTCCGGGTCCACGGCGCTGGTCGCTTCGTCGAGGACCAGGATCTCGGGGTCGTCGACGATGGCGCGGGCGAAGGTGAGCAGCTGGCGCTCCCCCCTGGAGAGGTTGGAGCCTCCATCCCGGAGCTCGTGGTGCAGGGGCATGTCGATGCCCAGGGTGTCCAGCGCGCGCCTCGCTCGATCCTGGTCGCCGCCGAGGTTGTCCAGCACGCTCCCAGCGAAGAGGTGGACATCCTGCAGGACCAGCCCGATGCGTTGGCGGAGGTCCTCGACCGCGAGATCCCGGAGATCGACGCCGTCGATGCGCACGCTCCCAGCGGTGGGGTCCCGGAAGCGCAGCAGCAGGTTCAAGACCGTGCTCTTTCCTGCTCCGGTAGCCCCGACGATGCCGACGTGGAGGCCCGCGGGGATGTCGAGGCTCAGGCCTCGCAGGACTGGTGTTCCCTCGACGTATTCGAACCGGACCTCGTCGAGCTGCATGCCGAGCTCCACCCCTGGCCAGGGCACCGCCTCCTCGGGATCCGTGATGTTGCGTGGTGTGTCGAGGATGTCGCTGACCCGGATGGCCGCAGCTCGGGCCCTCTCCAGGGTCGAGAGGTGGTGGGACAGCCGAATGAGCGGGTGGAACATCTGGCGGAGGTAGCCGAGGCCCATCACCAACGCGCCGATGGTCAAGGTCCCCTGGTCGACCTTCCATGCGCCGACCGCGAGCAGCACCACCATGCCCAGGCTGCGAACCAGGACCACCGAGTTGAAGTACCAGATGCCCTGCATGTGGGACTTGAACTCCTTGTGGAAGACCTCTTCGTTGAGCGCCTCGCTGCGGTCGCGCGCCCACTGCTCCCGGCGGAAGCCGCGCAGGGTGGGCATCGCGCGGACGAGCTCGGTGAGCAGTCCCGTCAGCGTCGAGCGCACCTTGCGCAGGGCCAGGAAGTAAGGGGGGGCGACCTTGCGGAAGAGCGCGAAGAGCAGGAGATAGAAGGGCAGCACTGCGGCGCACAGGGGCGCGATCTCCGGGGCCGAGACCGCCATCACGGAGAACATGCCGACGAAGAGCAGGACATCCGCGGGCAGAGCCAGCAGGACCTCGGCGAAGAGCACCCGCAAGGCGTCGGTGTCGCCCTGCACACGGGTGATGAGGCGCCCGCTGGTGTGCTGGTCGTGGAAGGCCAGGTCGTGCTCGACGAGGTGGTCGAACAAGAGGCGCTTGAGCCCCTTCATCGCCCGCTGGGCGCAGATCTCGATGCCAACCCGCGCGGCGTAGGTGAGCCCCAGGTTTCCGGCGAGCACGGCGGTGAAGAGCGCTGCCTTCACCACCAGCCCTTCGCGGTCACCCCTCGCGAGGTCCTCGTCGATCGCGGTCGCCAGCAACCAGGGACCAGCGAGGTTGAGCCCGGTGGCCGCGATGAGACCCAGGATCGAGGCCGTGAGCAGGCCAAGACGTCCCCGAAACAGCGGGGCCAGTCTCAGGAGGGGGTGAGGCACCGCGACAGGGTAATCACCGGACTCGGTGCAGAACCCTCAGAGCAGCCACTGCATGGCCGCCCAGGCCCCTGCGGCTGCCGCCAGTGGCACGCTCAGGTTGTCGTCGATCCTGCGGGAGACGAGCTCCGCCACGGTCGCCAGCGGTGCTGCACAGGCGGCCACGACCACCGCGCCGAGGAGGCCGACGGCCGGGTGGAAGACCCACACCGTGACGAAGGTCACGATCAAGGCGGTCGCCAGGAAGGCCGCGCTGCCCTGGAGGCTGCGCCCATTCATCAGCTTGATCCTGCCGTAGCGTCGGCCGATGATCGCCGCTATCGGATCTGCGGCGCCGAGCACGATGACCGCCACGGCGCAGAGCAGCTTCGAGCCCGTCAGCGACAGCAGGAACAAGGCTGTGCAGTACCAGGTGGCCGAGTTCACGCGGTGGGCCTCGTGGGGGTGGCTCACCTTGGAGAAGACCCACAGCAGGGCGTCGTTCCAGCGGGGCAGGTAGCGGCGCGACAGCTCCAGGGTCCAGGCGACGCCGACGAAGGTGGCCGCGACAGCCTGCATCCAGCTGACCGTGAGCACGTGCTCGATGAGCCCGAGCGCCACGAAGCCCCCGAGGACGTGGAGGAGGTTGCGGGCGTAGTTGCTCGGCCGCAGGGAGGGCACGTGGATGTCGAAGGCCGAGAGCTCGACCGCGAGGGCCTCGTAGGCAGGCTGCAGGGCCAGGCGAAGGGACTCCCACGCGGCCCGTACGTCCAGCGCGTCCGCGCCGGGCGTGTACTCCCGGATCAAGGCGAGCAGGCTCCCCATGTGTTCGCGCAGCGGGTTGACCAGGCTGCCCTCCACCAGCGCCTCGAGGCGCTCGGTGAGAGAGGCGAGCCGTCTCGACGCCGCCGCCTCGAAGCCCTCGGTCCAGCGCACCGGGTCGAGGTCGTGAAGCAGGGCCCGCAGGTCGAGCGCGATGGCTGCTGCTGCTGCGCTCACTCGGCGCCCCTGGGCGATGCGGGCGGGGGCGTTGCTTTCTTCACTGGGGCTCCGAGGCCTGAACGTAGCCCGTGAGGTCGCTCCTGGTCACTGGCATCTGGCTCAACCCATTGCAGAACGCGTCCGTTATATGCCTGCCCACTTGCCCGATCGGCTCGCGGATCCTAATCTTCCGCGTCTTTCGCATGGAGGCTGTACATGTCGACCGCCGACGCCTCGCCCAACGATGTCCCCGTCGAGGACGAATACCTCTCAGTCGACGAGGTCGTGCACCTCAGAGGCATCCTGCGCGAGCGGGCCGAGAAGCTGCTCGACACCTCCCGCCAGAGCCTGACGGAGCTCACCGAGCTCAAGGAGGTCGACGCGGACGCTGTCGACCAGGCCGCGAACGAGTCGGATCGCGGCTTCTCGCTGCGCCTCGCGGATCGCGACCGGCTCATGCTCCGCAAGATCCGCAAGGCCCTGGAGCGCGTCGATGAGGGGGAGTACAGCGTCTGCGAGAGCTGCGGCGAGCCCATCACCTACAAGCGGCTCCTCGCCCGCCCTGTGGCGACCCTGTGCATCGACTGCAAGACCACAGCAGAGCAGCAGGAACGCCGCAGGTGGGACTTCTGAGCTCCGAGCGCTGTTCGGCATGCTCGAGATAGCCCCCCGCCGAGCTGAGCTGGAGCGCCTCGGATTCACGATCGTCCGCGATCTGCCTGACGAGGTCGTCGGCGTTCGCATGCGCTTCCACTGGGACCTCACGATGCGGCTGTTCACGGTCTGCCGCCTGCGCAAGGTCGCGCGGCTGGAGCGTGACGGCCTCGAGCGGGAGCAGGACAGCATCGAGGCCATCGCCAAGAAGACCGACACCTCGGTCCTCCCTCGCGGCTTCCAGTTCGGCTGGCAGCTCATCGACATCTGGCTCGCGGACAGCGCCTCTGAAGAAGTGCTCGCCTTCGCCGGCGACAAGATCGGCAAGGGCTTCGGCCTGTCCTGGCACCCGGCGGTCGTCACCGCTGATGGGGCCACCTTCGCCTCTCCCATCTGGGGGGCGGCGATGTGGCCCAAGAACAAGCACGTCATCGAGCGCGTCGGCACCCTCGAAGGCCCTGACGAGGCCCCCCTGGCAGGTCTGGGCCTCGCGCTGACGGTGCTCGTGTTCTGGCCGGCGTTGGCCGGCGTCGTGTTGATGCTCTGCGGCCTTCCGCTGATCGCCTTCCCCCTCGGCTACCTGCTGGAGAAGGACCGGTCGCCCCCTCAGCTGGACGGCTGAAAGCAGCTGAGCTCGCCCAGCTCGACCCAGGGCCTGTCCTCGCTGTTGGCCAGCGGCATGGACCTCGCCGTGAGGATCTCGACGCCTCGCTTCGTGAGCGCCAGCGTGTGCTCGAACTGGGCGGACAGCGAGCCGTCGCTGGTGACCGCGGTCCAGCCGTCGTCCAACTCGTGGCAGCGCCAGTCGCCGAGGTTGATCATCGGCTCGATGGTGAAGCACATGCCGCGCTTGAGCTTCGGGCCGGTGCCGGGCACGCCGTGGTGGGGAACGCTGGGCTCGCTGTGGAAGACACGCCCGATGCCGTGGCCGCAGTAGGCGCGAACCACCGAGCATCCGTTGGCCTCGGCGTAGGTCTGGATCGCGTGACCGATGTCCCCCACACGGGCTCCAGGCCGCATCGCTGCGCGGATGCCGATCTCCAGGCACCCTCGGGCGACCTCTGTGACCTGGCGGGCTCGGGGGCTGGGCTCGCCGACGTAGAAGGTCGCGCTCGTGTCGCCGTGGAAGCCGTTGTTCCTGGGCAGGACGGGGGTCACGTCGACGTTGATGATGTCCCCTCTCTCCAGCGCGTATGAGCCGGGGATGCCGTGGCAGACGACGTTGTTGACGCTCGTGCAGCAGCTCTTGGGGAAGCCCTTGTAGCCGAGCGGGGCGGAGCGAGCGTGGCGCTCTGTGGTGTAGGCCTCGACGAGGGCGTCGATCTCTCCGGTGGTGATGCCCGGGCGGATCTGGTGCGACACCATGCAGAGGATCTCGGCAGCCAGCTTGCAGGCCCGCCGCATGCCCTCGATCTCCGCGCCCGAGTGGTAGTTGATCACGCCGTCGCCCTCGCCGTCGTCCTGATAGCTTGGAGGTCGAGAACAGACCATGTCAGCCAGCTTCCAGACCCAGACGGAACTCTTCGCGCCACCCGCGCGCCTCTTCGACGCCTGGCTCTCCACCATCGAGCAGGCGACCATCACCGGGGCCCCGGCACTCGTCGAGCCCTTCGTCGGGGGCCGATTCTCTCTCTGGGGCGGCTCCGTGACGGGCCAGCTCGTGTTCATCCAGCGACCCGACCGCATCGCCCAGACATGGCGAACAGAGGACTTCGGGCCCCGAGCAGATGACAGTCGGTTGGAGCTCAGCTTCGAGCCCACCGCTCGCGGGACGCGTCTTTGCATCACGCAGGACCGCATCCCCCCCGCTCTACGCAGGCAGTTCGTCTACGCCTGGAGCCAGGTGTACCTGCCGGCGTTGTCGGCCTGGACCGCCGCCCTGGTCGCCTGAGTGTTGTTCCTGCTCTCCTGCAGCTGGTCTCCGACTCTCGTCGATGGCGTCAACAGCGTGGCTGTCGATGGCGTCGACGGGCTCTCCTGCACCCTCCGCGCAGACGAGCGCGAGGTCCACGAGGGCGTCGTCAACGAAGACGGCGAGTACAGACTCCACGGGCTGCTGGCCGAGGAGGTCTACGACTGCTCAGCTGGCGACGTGCTCTTCGAGGTGGAGACCGAGCCGCTGCCCGAGTGGATCCCGCCGATCACGCTGTCGGGTGACCCGGAGCTGAGCTCTGGCGCGTACACGCTGTTCTCCCACTTCGTCCAGGAACCTGGCACGGGCCACACGGAGCAGGTCCTGCTCATCGTCGACCGCGAGGGCCAGGTTCGCTGGTACCACCGGCTTCCTCCCGAGATCGGCGTGACGGACGCGAGCTACACGCCCGACGGCCAGGTGCTCTACGGGGGACGCAACGGGAGCCCCGCCATCGTCAGCCTCTCTGGGGAGAAGCTGTGGACCTGGGACATCGTCGGCCAGCACCACGACATCGAGATGCTGCCCTCTGGGCGGGTCGCGGCGCTCGTGTACGTGCAGTACTCGGACTACCTGGGCTTCGGCGTGAAGGTCGTCGACCCCGAGACCGACGAGCTCGAGTACTTCATCCAGGACAGCGAGTTGGAGCTGGAGCTCCCGGATGAAGTCGAGGACGACCGCGATCTCTTCCACGCCAACGCGCTCCATGTCGAGGAGCGCCACGGCGAGCTCGTCCGACTCTGGGTCAACCTCCAGCACACCTCCCAGCTCATCCGGATTCAGCCGCGGGACCGGGTCATCGACCTCGACGTCGGCCCCGACAGCGAGTGGACTATGGATGGGGACTGGTGGGAAGGCCCTCATGACCCCAAGTTCTCCGGGGATCGTGTCTTGTTCTTCGACAACGGCAACGCCGAGCGCGGGACCCGGATCCAGGAGGTCCTCTTCGACGAGGACGACCTCCAGGCGGTCACCAGCTGGACCTGGTCGCCGGGCTGGTTCGAGGAGGTCTGGGGGGGCGTCGCCTACCTGCCGGACGACCACGTGCTCGTCGTGCGCGGCCACTGTCGGACCTGCACCTCAGAGGGGCAGAGCGCCTTGATCGAGGTGGATCGACAGGGTGGAGTCGTCTGGCAGCTGGAGTTCGAGGAGCTCTCCGGTCTGTACCGGGCCCAGCCCCTGGGCGGATGTGACATCTTCCTCAACCGCCTCTACTGTCCCGAGGGATAGAGTCCGGGCGTGCTGGCCCCCTTCCTGGCGTGCATTGGCAGCTCGGTCATCGACCGGACCCCTCCGAGCGCTCCGGTCACCAGCCTCGCCCTGGAGCCAGTCATCGTGCGGGCCTCCGGGACGCTCGTGTGCCGTCTCGCAGGAGAGCCCCACGAGCTCCACAGGGTCGCCGCCGTTGATGGTGTCTACGCTCTCCATGGCTTGCTGGCGGACTCCACCTACAGCTGCAACGTCGGCCTGGGCGAGCCCTTCGAGGTCACGACGGAGCCCCTGCCAGACTGGGTCCCGAGGCCTGTCGTCGGGGGGGATCCGGGGAGCAGCGAGGTCGGATACCTGCTGGCCCAGACCTTCTGGCAGGACGATGAGGATCGTGTGGGCCAGCCCGCGCTCGTGATCCTGGATCGCGAGGGACGTGTTCGCTGGTACCACGCCCTCGGCGAGGACTACGAGGCCGTCGACGCCAGCTACCTTGGTGACGGACGAGTGCTCTATGGCGGCAACGGTGGCCCTGTCCGAGAGGTCGACCTCTACGGTGAGCCGATCTGGGAGTCCTGGCAAGGCATCCATCACGACGTCGAGGAGCTCCCGTCGGGCCTCGTCGCTGGCCTCATCGAGGCGCCACAGCCCGACTACATGGCCTTCGGCGTCGTGGTCTTCGACCCGAACACTGGCGAGGAGACCTGGCGCTGGGAGTCTCAGGACCACCTCGACACCTTGCCGCTGCCGGCGGAGCACTCCATCTACGACGTCTGGCACGCCAACTCCTTGCAGATCGAAGAGGTCGACGGCGTCGTGGAGTCGGCCTGGATCAACGTCCGGAACCAGGACCTCATCCTTCGCATCGATCGCGACAGTGGCGACGTGGACCTGAGCATCGATCCCAGGGAGTGGTCGATCCAGAAGGCCGGCGGCGAGGACGCCGAGTGGTTCCACCAGCCCCACGACGTCCAGGTCCGTGGCCACGAGATCCTGCTCTACGACAATGGCTGGGTGGGTGGCTACAGCCGCATCATGGAGTTCGAGTTCGACGAGGACAGCCGCGTCGCGACGGGGACCTTCCAGTGGGGCGAGAGCTGGTACGAGTCCGTCTGGGGAGGCGTCGACGAGCTCGGCGGGGGACACCTCATCGTCGCTCGGGGCCACTGCACGGGCTGCCCCACGAAGGGGACCGGCGGGAGTCAGCTCATCGAGGTCGACCGCAGCGCCCACGAGGACGTCTGGCGCGTCCGCTTCGAAGAGGAGGGCGTCGGGCTCTACCGGGTCCGTCCCATCGATGGCTGCTCGATCTTCAGCACCTCGCGCTACTGCGACTGAGCCAGGGGCGCTTCGCCCACCGTGAAGCGTCCTTGCTCGGTGCGGCCGAAGTTCTCCGGGCGGTACATCTCCTCGGCCGTCGCGGCCGGGTAGCTGTATTCGCCAGGGGTCGTGGCGCGGGCCACGTAGCTGTAGGTGTGGACGCCAGCTGGCATCCAGTCCGCGTAGAGCATGACCTGGTCGTCTCGGAGCTCCCGGTGGACGAAGACCCAGTCGCTCCACGTCGGGCTCTCGTCCGACCAGCCGGTGTCGTACCAACCGCCGTAGTAGCCGTAGTAGCCGTAGCCGGTGTCCTGGAGCTCCCCGTCGCCCAGCGAGGACGCGGAGGTGGCGAAGAAGGTATCCACAGGCTCCAGGCCCGCTGGGAGCGGGCTGACGACCGCCACGTAGGTCCGGTCGATCGGCGTCGACACGCGGAGCTCGATCTCGACCATCGCGCCCGGGTCGACCTGGTCGGCCACACCGGCCCCCTCGATGATCGTCATCGTTCGCGTGACGGTGAAGCCCGCGTCCCGTGGCGGCATCTCGTCCATCCCATAGGCCAGTCGCAGCTCGTAGTACGCGCGCCCGTCCAGAGGTTGGATGGTGACGTCCTTCGAGTCGATACGGTCGATGGGCACCTCGTGCTGCAGCCACTCGCCGGGGGTGAGCTCCTCTTCGAGCAACAGCGCCCCGATCCTCACGCTGACGGCCCTTGCGGGGTCCCCTTCGTAGACCTCGGCGTAGGCCGAGAGCGCCTGGAAGCTGCGCAGGGTCGTATAGGTGTTGCCCCACCGGCCCTGGTTGCGGCCGGCGACGATGCCGTTGGCGAGCTTCGGCACGAGCGCGTGCTCGGGCTCGACCACCATGAGCGCGCGGAGGGCAGCCGCCGTCGGGGCCATGTCGCCGTCGAAGAGCGCGGCCCAGCGGGCCATGTCGTCGTCCTTCACGACGGCTCGGGTGGCCTCGACGAAGAGGTGGCCCTCGATCTGTCCCTGGAGCTCTGTCGTGCGAGCGTCCGGACCGCTCGTGCGGCCGATGGTCTCCATCAGCTCGAAGCGCCCCGTCAGCGACAGCTTGTCCCTGCGGTCCCACAAGGCCGAGTTCCAGCCGGGGTCACCCTCGCCAATGCGGGCGAGGGTCAGGGCCACGCGAGAGCGCGCGGACCACGTCGTCTCCTCCGCCCACCATGTCGGCGTCCAGCGGCCGTCCATGAAGTTGCGGAGGAAGCGCACGGTCTCCTCCGAGACTCCAGGCCCCACGCCTTGGAGCTGTGCGTGGTGAAGGACCTCGGCGAGGTGAGCAGTGGCCAGCACGGAGGGCTCCTTCTGGCCGGGCCAGTAGGCGTAGCCGCCGCTGGCGTGCTCGAAGAGCTCGATGCGAGCGAGCCCGGCGTCGATCAACGCGTCGAGCTCCGCGGGGTCCCGGTCGAGTCCGGCCAGGTCACCGAGGTCCTTCGCCAGGATCGCGGCCAGCAGGCGCGAGGAGGTCTGCTCCAGGCAACCGTGGGGGTACTGGACGAGGTAGTCGAGGCTGGCGTCGGTGCCGACGAGGACGGTGTTCGAGATCTGGATGTCGAGCCCGCCGACGCCTGGTTGGGCGCCCTTGGGCATGGTGATGTGTTCAGTGACCTCGCCGGCCGAGGTCCCCGCGGTCGCGACGGTCTCCACCGGGATCGGTCGCTCGATCGGGATGGTCACCTCCACGCGGTCACGATCCGGTCCGGCCTCGACGTCGAAGGTGAAGACGGCCTCGCCAGGCTCCGGCTCCTGGAGCTCGAAGGCGACCTCGACGTTGCCCCGAGCTGGCACGGTGACGCTTGTGGTGCCATCGATCAGCTCCACGCCGACGGCCTCTGCGACGACCGCGACCTCGCGGTCCTCGTCCACGTTGTTGTGCACGACGATGCCGGCCCGGGCCCGGTCACCGACCCGCAACAGCCGCGGCAGGGCAGGCTGCGCGATGAGGGGTCGGCTGACCTGGATCTCCCGCTCGGCGCTGCCGAAGCCCTCGGCCTCGTGGAGGACCACAGCCATGATCCTGAAGGTCGTGAGGTCGTCCGGCAGGGTGAAGGTCACCCGGACCTTGCCCTCTGCGTCGGCCTCCAGATCCGGCTCCCAGAGGGGAGTCGTCTCGAAGCGTGAGCGCAGGGCGGGCCCGGAGTCGCCGCCGCCGCCGCCGGCTGGGGCGCCCTTGACCAGCAGCGCGCCGCGGTCGAGCACCTGCCGGCGGGAGTCGGCGGTGCGCACGTTCAAGGGATGGCTGCGCCAGTAGCGGTCGAAGGGATCCGGGGTCTCGTAGGCGGTCAGGCTGAGGACGCCGTGGTCGACGGCGTAGAGCACCACCTGGGCGCCCTCGGCAGGGCTGCCGTTGCGCGTGACCGAGACATCGACGGTGACATTCTGGCCGGGCTGGTACACCGAGTCGTCGCTCTCGATCG
This sequence comes from Myxococcota bacterium, assembly GCA_036012755.1. Taxonomy (GTDB): domain Bacteria; phylum Myxococcota_A; class UBA796; order UBA796; family CAJQPC01; genus JAAESX01. The sequence goes on from DASCPX010000129.1 coordinate 128,863, forward strand.
CGACGTCCAGGTGGCGACCCTCGGCGGAGACCTCGAGCTCGGTGTAGCCGAGGTGCCAGCTCGGCGTTCCGGCGTCCGGGGAGTCCGCGGGCGGCGCGCTCTCGGTGAGCAGGACGGAGACGAAGACGTTGGGTGCGGCCTGCTCCGTCAGCGGGATCTCGACGGTCTCGGCAGCGGTCGCCAGCTTCACGACGCGGCGATCGAGGATGCGCTCGCGTTCTACGGTGATCAGGGCGGTCATGCCCTCCTTCGGGGCCTTCACGAGCAGCTTGGCCGTGTCGCCCGGGGCGTAGCTGCGCTTGTCGGGGACGAGCTCGACGAGGTTGTCGTCTCCGCGCGCCCAGCTGGCGCCGGAGCCCGCGACGTAGAGGCCTGCTTCGCCCTTGCTGGTCCGGCCCTCGCTGTCCTTCGCGCTGGCGCTGATGACGTAGTAGCCGGCCTCCTTCGGTGTGAAGGGCACCTTCGCGGCGGTCTCCTCGGAGCTCACGGTTGCCGTCTCGACGGCCTCGTCGGTGGGCTCGCTCTCCCAGGTCCAGTAGCCGTCCATGCCTTTCTTCCGGACGACGTCCCAGGTGCGCCTGGAGATGACGACATCGACCGGCACCCCGGCCTGGACCGTGCCCTCGGGGCTCACCGTGACGAACTCGAAGGCGGCGCCCTCACCGGCCCTGCCCAGACCGGTCGTGCTTCGGAGGCCCACGTAGAAGCTGGCTGGATGCACCAGCGTGTGGGCCCGGTTCGCGACCCGTTGGCGGGCGGAGTCGGTGACCTGGACCTCGAGCTCGACCTCGAGGGTTCGGGCCTCGTCGCTGACGGGGACCGTCACGGAGAAGGGGATCGCGCCGGTGGCGTCCAGGACGCCCGTTCCCTCTGCGAGGGTCTCTATGCCCTGGTACTCACGCTCCCACCATCCCCTGCTCTCGTCGCCGGCGAAGGTGAAATCGTCCCAGCCCTCCGGGCGTGGGCGGACCTCTGAAGCGCGGGCGACCCAGCGGGCCTCTGCGCCTCCCATGGCAGCTCCAAAGAGGAAGTTGCCGGTACCGGTGGCCTCGAGCTCATCACCGGCGATGCCGTGCTCGTCGGCCGAGACCTCGACCCTGAAGCTCGGCGCCCGGTAGGTGTGCACAGGCACGCTCGCGTAGGTGCTGCCTTGCAGTCCGTCCTTCGTCGCGAACTCGATCGAGCAGCCGGCGGAGCCCATCGCCATCTCTTCCGGCAGCTCGACGTCGAAGGAGAGGTGGCCATCATCGACCGTTGCCGCTCCATCGAGGAGCACAGCCCCGCGCGCGTCGCTGCAGCTCCAGTTGGCTTCGGCCGGCACGATTGCGAGACCCTCGTGGTTGGCGAGGCGGGCGCTGGCGGCCACGTGAGCGGTGTCGCCTGGCTTGTAGACGCCGCGGTCGGTGAAGCTGAAGGTCCGCAGCTCGCGGTCATCGTCCGCGCTGCCGCTGTAGCTCAGGTCGAAGTCCCAGAGGTACAGATCGTGGGGGTTGTCGGAGCTGGTGATTGCCGTGTCGCCGTCGCTCTGGACGACGGCGAAGATCGGCTCGGACCAGTACCGCCAGCCGGGCTCGACGACATCGGTGGAGACGGCGAGGCCGTCATCGTCGGTCACCCCCGTCCAGATGTTCCTTCTGCCGCGCACCAGCGTGACCGTGGCGCCGGCGACGGGCTCGCCATCGGAGAGGCGCGTGACCCAGGTGGTGACGCCGGAGGGGCCGGCCTTGACAGTCGTGCCAAGGTCCGAGACCTGGAGCAGCGCCTTCTGGTAGTAGGCGCTGCCGTCGTAGCGCGTCACCGATGGGCTCGACGTCTCGACCAGCAGCAGGGTGTCGCCCCGCTCCAGCCATGGGGCGAGGTCGATCCTGTCGATGTGGATGCTGTCGTCCTTTGCGCGAGCCGTGAAGAGCTTCTCTGGCTTCGCGACCTTGCGGCTCCGCGAGTCCATCAGGTTCGAGCCGCCACCAAGGACCGCGATGACCTGGTCGACGGTCAGAGCCTTCACGCCGACGGAGAGCTCGGAGACGTTGCGGGTTCGAGCCGGGAGCTCGGTCGGGTTCGTCGACGGGTAGAGCTTGGGGCCGCTCGCGGCGTCGACCATCGGGTCCATGTGACCTGTCGTGAAGCTCCACTCCAGCGGGGTCGCGTACTCCTGGCCGTGGCTGTCCTTCCAGCCACCCTCGACCTTCACGGTGTACTCGGTCATCGGCTCCAGCCGGACTCCATGACTCCAGGTCCAGTAGCTGTAGGCCTCCGCGGGATCCCAGCCGTCCGGGGGTTCTGGGCTGATCGAGATCTTCGCTCCGAGCTCCGCGGCGTCCGTCACCGTCGCGAGCTCCAGGCGGATCGCCGTGTAGGGATCCACCTCCCTGCCCGTGGGTTGGTGATCGGCGATCCCCGGAGGTGGGTAGGTCGAGAACGACAGCTCGAGCTCGCTCCCGGTGCCGCGGGAGCCCTCCATCCCGGGCAGGCCGGCGGCCAGGACGAGCTGGTAGGACGTGTTCGGGGCAAGGGTCGCCTCGAGGAGCACGGCGCGCTCGAGCTCCTTGGGGATGCGCACGTCGTCGAGGCTCTCGGGCTCCGGGCGAGAGGCCGTGAACTGGATGGAGTTCCCGGAGGTGTCGGCGATCGTCGTGCGAACGCGCACTTCTTCGGGGTCGGTGGGCTGATCGAAGACCAGGAGGATCGGGTCCTCCGGGTTGGCCTGGTCGGTGCCCTCACGAGGCCAGGTGCGACGCAGTTCGGGTGGCGCGGTGTGGAAGGTCCAGCTGAGCGCTTTCTCCAGTGAGCTGCCGTCTGTGGCCACGGTGCCGGCGGGCACGCTGCAAGTGATGTTGGAGCTGCGGGGGAAGTGGCCGCCCTCGGGTGAGAAGACGGCTGTGGTGGTCCCTGCCCACCGGGCGAGGCCCTCGACGCTGTCGCAGGACAGCGGCACCGTCGCCTCGTCGATGCTCGTGAGCGCCGTGAGGGGCCTGTCGAAGACCACGATGGCTTGCATCGGTCGGGCCTGGTCGCCTGTCGGACCGACGAAGCCAACCTGCAGACCCGCGCCGACGTCGATCTCGCCGGCTGGCGAGAGGTCGCCTCGGCCTATTGGGAGGATCTCGGCGAAGAACGCGGCGGCCGGTTCCACCTCGAGCGCGCTCGCGGCAGCCTTCCGCTTGGGACCGAGTGTCCGGGTCTGGACGTCATCGTCGCCCCAGCACGCAAGGGCTAGCATGAGCAACACCGTGCACCTCCGAAGGGGGAGGATAGGGTACGGAGGTGCAGGAATCCTGGCTGGACCGGGCTCCTTCCCACTCGGATGAGCTCCCGACCCGCTGCGACGTGTTGGTGGTCGGCGGCGGGCTGGCTGGCATCGGGTGCGCGCTGGAGTTGGCACGCGGGGGCGCCTCGGTCGTACTCTGCGAGGCCTCGGACCGCCTGGGCGGCGGTTCCATCGGTCGTGACCCGGGCCTGGTCCAGGTCGGAACCAGCGAGCACACCCACCGCCTGCGAGCGGCGCTGGGTGACACGCGCTGCGCCGACTACCTCGCGGTCTCGCGGCGATCTTCCGCGCTTTTGAGCGAGCACGTCGCGGTGCGCGAGGGCCTCGTGCGCCTCGGTCTCGGGGCGGAGGTCGATGAGCTCGAAGCGGCCGTCGAGGCGGCCGTCGAGCTGGGTCTTCAGAGCCGCTTGGAGGAGACGGTGGCGGGTCCTGCACGCTCTGTCGAGGGCGATGGCCTGGTCGATCCAGTCGAGCTCGTCGAGGTCCTCGCGGCCAAGGCTCGGGAGGCCGGAGCCAGGCTGGTGACGCGCGCCCGGGTCCGTCACATCGCGCCGGGTCCGAGGGCTCGCGTCGACTGGCGGGAGCTGAGCTGCGAGATGGTGATCTACACCGCGGGGTACCAGACCCAGGGTCTCGACCGCTGGTTCGACGACAAGCTCTACCCGGTGCGCCTGCAGACGCTTGCCTTCGAGGGGGAGCTGCCGTTGGAGGGCGCGTCCGCTCAGCACGGCTACCTCACCTGGCGGCGGACCCCATGGGGCGTGCTGGCCGGTGGGGCCCGGTGGGCCACGCCGCACATGGAGCTCGGCGAGACCGACCCTGTGTGCTCAGCCATGGTCGGAGCCCGGATCTCGGCGATGACGGCCCGGACCTTCCCCTCCGTCTCGAACGAGATCCTCGCCGCGCAGGCCCGCATCGAGTGCTTCACCTGCGACAACCTGCCGCTGGTCGGAGCCCTGCCCGGTCAGCCCCGGAAGCTGGTCTGCACCGGCTTCGGGGAGCACGCACTGTCACTGGCTCCAGGCTGCGCGGAAGGGCTCGCGCGGAGCATCCTCACAGGCGAAGCTGCCCTGCCCGAGCTGCTCTGTCCTGGCCGGATGGTGCTCTGAGGACGGTTAGTCGTCATCGACGGCAAGCTCCAGCTGCCAGTCCATCATGATGCCGACGTGGGCGTCCTCGACCGAGCCGTCGGGGCCGACGATGACCGTCGTCGGAAAGGTGTCGATGTCGTAGAGCGCCAGGGTCTCCTTGTCGCCGAGCAGGATCGGGTAGCGCATGTCGAGCTTCTTTCCGAAGGCCTTCAGCCCGGCTGGCGTACCGTCCGCTGCGATGCCGAGCACGGGTACGTCCGGGTGGTCGACGGCGAACTGGGAGAAGGTCGGGATCTCCGTCCGACAGGGCCCGCACCAGGTCGCCCAGAAGTTCAGGACCACGGTCTGGCCTTTGTAGTCGGACAGCGCGTGGGTCTCTCCGTCGACGTCCAGCAACACGAACTCGGGAGAGATCTCCGGCAGATCGGGCCCGGGGCGCAAGGCCGAGAAGGCCAGGTAGACAGCCGCCGCGATGGCGATGCTGATGCCCCAGTCGCGGAGATAGCGCCACATACTCTCTACGTATGCAGGATCGGGCCCTGCGGATACCCTCGCGGTGTGCTGTTGCTGTTTGCCTGCTCCGAGATCACCCCGATCGAGAGCGACGAGGACTTCACGAATCGCCTTCGCGACGAGGTCGCATCGCGCCTCACCGGGCACACGGTCGAACTCAGCGCCGAGCTCCAACTGAGCGTCACCGCACCCGACGGCTTCGAGCAGGAGCTCCACCTGGACTCTGTCCGAGCGGACTGCCTGAAGAGCCCTGATGGCTGCAAGCAGGCAGTGATCGCCTATGTCGATCGACAGGGGCGGATGGCCGAGGCCCGCTCCGAGCCCCTCCGCTTCGCGCTCTTGCGACCGATGCTCTTCAACGGCGGCGTCGCCCGCGCTCTCGAGCTGGAGCATCGCCCCTTCGTCGAGGACCTCGTCGTCGTGCTCGTCCTGGACAGCGACGACCGCACGCGCATCGTCGACACGACCGAGCTTGCTTCCAGAGACTCCGACTTCGACACGGCGCTTTCCTACGCCATGGCCCAGCTGGGCACGGAGCCTCGCCGAGCTGCCGATCGCATGCTGGTCGCCGAGCTGTGGACCGACGAGTGCGTGAGGCCACTGTCCCCGGATTTGCTGTTGCTCGACGGGGAGCCCGAGCCGGCCTTGGAAGCTCCGAAGCTCTCCGAGCACCGCTTCTGTTGGCGAGGATCGAGCTGGATTCGGCTATGAACCGGTGCTTCCAGACGTTCTCGTGCACATGGACGCCACGGTCGCTTCGATCCGCTTCGGTCTGGGCCCCCGCCCAGGAGAGCTCGCCGACATCGGAGACGCGCCCCGCGACTGGCTGATCCGACAGCTCGGCGCCGCTGGCGGGCCGGATGGGCCGAGCCGCAGCGAGGTGGTCCACAGGCTCGTCCGTGCCTTCCGGAAGACAGACAAGGACGCCTTCCGGGAGGAGTCCAGGGAGCGCTACCGCGAGGACGCCGAGGCGGCGGCCCGCTACGCGGTCGAGACCGCCGCGCCCTTCTTCGAGCGGTTGGTGCGTTTCTTCAGCAACCACCTGGCCGTCAGCATCGACAGGCCGGAGATCGCCGGCCTCGTCGGAAGCTACGAGCGGCACGCCATCCGGCCGAACCTCCGCGGCAGCTATGCCCGCCTGCTCATCGCCTCCGTCATGCACCCGGCGATGCTCATCTACCTGGACAACAACGGCTCCATCGGCCCGAACAGCAAGGTCGGTCAGCGCAAGGGCAAGGGCCTCAACGAGAACCTCGCCAGGGAGATCCTGGAGCTCCACACCCTGGGAGTGGACGGAGGCTACGAGCAGGCCGATGTCGAGGGCTTCGCCCGCATCCTCACCTGCTGGTCCTGGGGCGCGATCTGAGCCGGCGCGAGCTCGCTCTCTGGCTGGCCAGCCCGGAGTTCCAGCGCCGATGAGCAGTCGTCGCCAGTTCCTCCTCGGGAGCGCATCGTTGGGGCTGCTGGGCCTCTCCGAGCCGGTCTTCGCGCGGCCGAAGGCCCGCTTCGTGCTCCTGATCCTCCGCGGTGGGCTCGATGGGCTCAGCACGCTGGTGCCCTACGGCGGCCCCCACCACGCCCAGGCGCGTGGAGACGCTGCTGTGAGCGAGTTCTTCGACCTCGACGGTTTCTTCGGTCTGCACGAGTCCCTCGACCCGATCCGGCCCCTCTGGCGTCGCGGCGAGCTCCTGCCGGTCCACGCGGTCGGGCTGCCCTATCGGGAGCGGTCCCACTTCGACGCCCAGGATCTGTTGGAGAACGGCACGTCCAGCCCCAACGGTGCGCGGGATGGCTGGCTCGACCGGGCGCTGCGCATCACCGGGCTCAGCGGCGGGCGTGTGCTCTGCGACTGGCCGGGCCTGGACGAGCTGTACGAGGGCCGCGATCTGCGGGCCACCACGGACGTGCGCGGGCTCTTCAAGGGAGTCCTCCGAGACCACCTCGGCGTCGCAGTCTCAGATCTCGACGAGGTGGTCTTCCCGGACAGCGAAGCGGTGCGGCCGGTCACTCTGGGCTGAGCGCGGCCCTCGGGATGGAGTAGACGGTGGTCGTCGCCGTCCTCGCGTTGAAGGACTCCAGGGGCTCGAAGTTCGCGACGACCCAGGCGTCGAGCTCCTCGTTGGCGGCGTCGGCGACGCCGGTGACCCGGTTCTCGAGCACGTAGGGGAGGTCGCCGGAGCCGGTGCACTGCTGCCGGAGCTTGGCGAGGGACTCGGAGAGGGTCAGGTCGGGGGCCTCGGTCGTGCGAGGGCACATCTGGCGCTGGGCGTGGAAGCTGATGCCCTGGGTTCGCGTGATGATCGAGCCACCCGCGCCAAAGTGGTCCACCACGAACTCGCCGACCTCGCGGTTCTGCCAGCCCTCCTCCCAGGTGCCGGCCCCCGGACGTCGTTTCTCCAGGTGTGGCCAGGTCACGCACGCGGCGAGCAGGCAGGCCCCGAGCGCGATCCACCCCCCAGGCCAGGGCTTCCAGAAGCGCTGGATCACCAGGTCCAGCGGTGCGCACATCGAGGCGATGCCGCGACCGACGAGGAGGAAGACGAAGGGGTAGGCGTAGTAGCGGTACCGGAAGGGCGCGCGGGCGGCCTCCTGCAACACCACCGGCGCCAGGATCACCAGGAACAGGATCCCCCAGCGCCAGTCCCAGGACAGCCGGCGATGGCGGTCCTGCGGTGGCAGTCCGATACCGAGCACGCCGAGCCAGAAGGCGACCAGCACCAGGCCCCAGGGCAGCCCTGCGTCCCGCACGAGCGCCAGACCTCGCTGGATCGCCATTGTCGGGGCGTCGCCCATGCGTTCGGTGACGAACTCGACGGCGGTTGTGAAGCCAGAGCCGGAGCCCGACTGGGCACCCAGGACCCCCTCGCTGTAGACATGGGTGACCTGGTCCATCGAGAAGTTCGGGTATGGCTCCATGAACCAGCGGAAGGTGAGGAAGCCAGCGCCGAGCAGGATCAGGGGGCCCAGGAGCCGCCGGCGCCAACTTCCCTGGTGCAACAGCAGCACCAGCGCGCATGGCAGCGGGAACAACAGGCCCATGTAGTGGGTGGCGGTCGCCGTCCCCGCGGCGACGCCGGCGAGCACGATGGCGATCGCGGGTCCCCGGGTCCCCCAGATCGTGAAGGCAATGAGCAAGGCCACCGAGAGGCTGAAGACCGGATCGACGCCATAGAGCTGTTGGCTCAGGAGCAGGTCCGGGCTGGTGGCGACGAAGAAGGCGGCCAACAGGGCTGGTCCCCGCCCGCTGGTCATGCGCCCGATCCAGTAGATGACGAGCGCTGTGAGGTAGCCGGCAAAGTGGTTGGCGAGGTGGCCTCCGAAGACCACGTCGTCGGTCCACAGAGCCATCCCTGCGGTCGCCCAGCCGTAGACCGGCAGGCGGTGGAGGTCCAGGTAGCCGCCCTCCATCAGGGCTCGGGCGTTCGCGGCCCAGTTCCCGGCGTCCGGTCCGAAGAGCACGAAGTCACTGGCGGTGCCGTAGTCCCACCACCACTCCGGCACGTCGAGCTCCGGTACATGGTCCGGCTGTCCGCGCCTCCACGCCGAGGCGCGCATGTACGTGACGAACCAGATGGCGCCTGCGTCTGCGAGGATCGCGACCAGGACGCGCAGGATGGGCCACAGGCGCTTCAGCGGAGCCTCCACACGCCGTAGCGTCCAGACTCGAAGAGCAGCACGCCGTCCTCGAGCAGCAGCTCCGCGAGCTGCTCCTCTGGAGCTCGGAACTGCTCCTCGAAGGTGGCCTCCGACAGGAAGGGGTAGGACTTGTGGATGAAGTTCACGCGGCCAGCCAGCACATGAGTGACGCCCTCTCGACGTAGCCAGTCGAGCGTGTCGTCGCCGTGGACGTAGATCAGGTGCCGCGTCGGGACGTGGTCCTCGACGCTGGAGAGCACGTAGGGGCGGTCGAGGTAGTAGTCGGGCCAGGCGAACAGGACGGCGAGCCGCGCATCCTCTGGGAGGTGCTCGCTGGCGAAGCGCGCTGCGTCGTGGCCGGGCACCCGGGCCTCGAGATCCACCTCGCCGACGGGGACCTGCTCGAGCCAGGGTCCGAGGTTCGAGGGCAGCCCGGCGAGCCAGGCGGCGCCGATCCCAGCGAGCCCCCAGCGCGGCAGCGCCGAGGCGCCGATCCCAGCGACGATGGCGAGGATCGGCAGGGTCGGCAGCAGGTAGCGCAGCCAGTGCGGACCGGCAGCCCAGCCGACGCAGCCCACCAGCGCGACGGCTGCGACTGCCAGGAGGTCCCCGCGCTTCCTGATCACCACGACCAGCGCCAGGATCGCGCCGAGCAGGAACAGGGGTGAGATGCGGCCGAGGAACACGTAGGTCGTCGTCTCCGCGTGCACCGTGGCGTTCCAGGGCAACAGGAGCAGATCGATGGCCTCTCTGCCGAGGCCGTAGCGCTCGACGAAGACGAACTCGAAGCGCTCGGATGTCCAGCCCTCGAAGGGGAAGAGCGGGTGGAGGCCCTCCAGCGCGTTGCGCAGCCACCACGGGACCAGCGAGGACAGGGCCGCGCCGCCGGTCGCCAGGGTGCTCTTCGTCTCGCGCGTTCGAACGAGGTGGACCAACCAGATGCCGGCGAGCACCGGCGCCGCCGTGTACTTCAGCGAGATGGCGACGGCCCCGAACAGCGCCATGCGCCAGTGTCTCCCCTGGAGCGCCGCGTCGAGACACAACAGGCACGCCAGCGCCATGGGCAGGTTGTTGTAGGCGAGGCCAAGCTCGCGGACGAAGGTGTAGCTCCCAGCCAGGGCCAACACGGCGATGACCCCCGCAGCGGGACCGGCGAGGCGCCGCGCGAGGGCCTCTGTGCGGAGCAGCAGCAACAGGCCGATGCAGAGATGGAGGAGCTTGGCGGCGGTGGCTCCGCCAACGGCCATCGCCGCCGCGTAGACCAGGTGCAGGGGCAAGGGCCTCGCGGCGTTCGGGCGGAGCTCTCCGGTGGGCAGGGAGCCCTCGGACAAGAGCTGCTTGGGCAGCGCGAGGTGCTGGTAGACCTCGTCGGTGTCGGTCGGCTCGCCGAGGGCGACGAGGCCGGCGACGATGGCCAGCGGGAGCAGGAGCGCGAGCACCCCCCACGGCGCCGCGGGCAGACGCACCACCGGGCGCCGCAGCCAGCCAGCCGTGGCGAGGAGCAGGGCGCCGCCGAAGAGGATGGGCTGGGCGACGCCGAAGGTCAGTGGCAGGAGCAGGACTCCCAGGAGCCCGAGACCGGCCATCAGCGCTTCATCGATCTCGGCGTCCCCGAGCAGCGCCGCGCCGAGGCCGGTACAACCGATGCCCGCCACCAACAGCCCGGCGAGCCCCCTGAGCGCTGGAGGGGGGCCGACCACGGCGAACGCCAGGAGCAGGATCCCCGCGGCGAGCAGGTGCGGGAGGAGGCGCCTCACCGGCGCAGGTTACTCCGAGGCCGGATCCGGAGCGGCCACCGGCAGGCGGACGAGCCGGGTCTGGCCATTCTCTCGGTAGAGCAGCCACCCCTCGCTGCGCGATGGCCCGCGTTGGTGTCCGGGCCCATCGACACCGAAGCCGTCCGAGCAGGCGATGTCGACGTCCTCGCCATTCCAGCTCTCCCAGCAAGCCACGTCCCCGTCGAGGCTGAGCCCACGCGCCGTGTGGGCGTCCGTCCACGTGCACTGCTTCATGGCGCCGACGCGCTGCAGGCAGACGCGCTCATCGTCGAGCCAGGCGATGGTGGGTCCGTCCGCCGACACGTGGCGGCCCTCGGCCCACTGCACGGCGGCGCCGTCCTCTGGGGCCATCATCACGACCTCGTCCTCGACCCAGGCCACGAAGCCGTCGCCGATCGCGGGGGCTCGCCACGGCGTCGGGGCTGCCTCGATCGACTCTCGGGTGTTCCCGTCGAGGATCTCGATGGACACGGGGGTGGTGACGACCGCCCGCTGGCCGTCCGTCGAGAAGGGCCCGATGGCTTCCACCGGGCTGGGCTTGTCGGTGGGTGTGCCGCTCGGCAGGTGCCACCAGCCCGCGGCTCCGATGAGCACGCCGTCGGCCAGGCCCGGGGAGTCCACGGCTCGCTCGAGCTCGACCTGCTGTCCCGTCTCGAGGTTCACCGCTCGGTTGACCGGGCCGCCGAAGCAGCCGACCGCCCAGTCTCCGGCCAGCGCGGGATAGCGAGCGTCACGACAGGTACCCCCCAGCCACGGCAAGGAGGTCCTCTCCGTCGCCAGGGCGGGGGACAACGACAGGAGGGCGAGGATTACTCCTCTTCCTCGCAGTAGGCGCCTGTGTCCTCGCTGACGCCGCAGCAGGTCACGGTGATGATGGCCGTGGCCTCTGTGGACTCGCCCGTGCAGTCCGAGACGGTCAGCTTGAGCTCGTACTCGTTGCTGTCGCAGACCCCGGGCTCGGTGGCCTCTGCGTCCTCGAGCTTGAGGAAGGTCACGAGCGAGGTGTCGTCCGTGAAGGTGCCGTTGCCGGTGACCAGCTCCCACTGGTAGGTCAGCGGGTCGCTGTCGGCGTCGGTGACCGTCACGTCGGTCCCGATCTCGAGCGTCTGGTCCGTGCAGTCGTCGCAGTTGAAGACGTAGCCGCTCGGCGAGCAGCACGAGAGCCCCGCGTCGATGGTGTCGGGCGTCGGGAAGTTCACGACTGGGAGCGCGTTGGAGAGGCGCTCCTCGAGGACGAGGGTGATGAGGTCCGGGATCGACCAGTTGTTTCCGTCGGAGACCGTCAGCGACAGCACGTAGGTGCCCGCCACGTCCCCGTAGAAGGTCGCGTCCCCATCGGTCCGGGCGGAGAAGTTCGCGTTGGTCGCGGCGCTCTCCGCCGGCTTGTTCTGGAGCTCCCAGAAGAACGACAGCTCGTCGTCGTCCGGATCGACCGAGCCGGAGCCGTCCAGCGCCACGTGCGTGCAGTCGTAGGAGGTGATGTCCTCGCCCGCGCTGGCGGTCGGTGCACCGTCTTCTCCGGTGACGGTCACGACCGTCGAGTCGGCGAGTCCGCAGCTGTAGTCGTTGCAGACCAGGAGGTTGAAGACGAAGACGCCCCGCTCGTCGGGGGTGAAGCTGGCGGTCTCCGCTGTGGCGTCGGTGATGTCTGCGTCGGTGAGGGCCGACTTGTCGGGCCACTGCTCCAGCGACCAGCCGTAGGTCAGGCCCTTGCCCAGCGGGTCGTAGGAGGCTGATCCGTCCAGCGTGAGGGTGGTGTCGACCTCTGTGGTCTGGTCAGCACCCGCGTCGGCGACCGGGAGATCCTCCGGCAGCATGGCCTCGACGACTGCGAAGTCGGTGGCGGACCAGAGCTTGGAGTCGTTGACGGACAGGGCGACGACGTAGGTGCCGACCTTGTCCGGGCTGAAGCAGACCGTCACCGCCGTGGGGCTGTTGTTCGGCGCGAAGCTGTCCTCGTTCACCGCGGAGCCCTCCGGCACCCACTCGAAGGTCCACTTGTAGGACAGGGCGTCCCCGTCCGGATCGTGGCTCTTGGAGCCGTCCAGGCAGACCTGTTGGTCGGCGTAGAGGGCCTGATCCTCGCCAGCGTCGGCGGTCGGGGCGTCGTTGGTCTCGACGATGCCGCTGTCAGGGTTGTCCTTGTTGCAGGCGACGAGCATGAGCCCAGCCGCGAGCGCCATCGGGATGGTGGTGCGCATGGGGTCTCCTATTTGCCTTCGCCAGTGCATGTGATGGTCAGCCGTACGGTGTCTGTGTCGCTGGCGTTGCAGTCGGCCACGAGGAGCTCCAGGTCGTACTCGTAGGTCGCTCCGCTGTTGTAGACACCCGGCAGCGGCGGGGTCTGGACCGTGGTGGCGGCGGTGTACTCGGAGTCGATCGTCATCTCGCCGGTGGCCTCGGTCCAGCGGTAGGACAGCTGGTCGCCGTCTGGATCGAGTGAACCCGAGCCGTCCAGGTCGAACTCGAAGGAGGGGCAGTCCTCGCAGTTCCAGCCGCTGTAGCTGAGGCGCTCGCAGTCCGTGGTCGACGAGACGCTGTCCGCGGCGCCCGCGTTGGCGATGGGCGGCTCGTTCTCCGTGATGTCCGAGGTGGTCATCGTGACGACGTCGGGGGCCGACCACTGCGAGCCGTCGAAGACCTGCAGCTGGAAGGTGTAGTCCCCCGGGACATCCCAGGTGAAGGTCGCGTTGGGCAGGGTCGCGTCGTCGAAGTTCGCGTCCGTCGCGGTGGACTCGGCAGGGGCGGTGACCAGCGACCACTGGTAGGTCAGCTCAGCTCCGTCGGGGTCCCAGGAGCCGTAGCCGTTGAGCGTCAGCTCGTTTCCGTCGCAGGGCGGCGCCTCGTCGGCGTCACCGGCGTCCGCGATGGGGGCGGCGTCGCCTTCGCTGCAGCTCACCGAGGCGTAGTCCGGCTCGGACCACTGGAAGCCATCGGAGACGACCAGGGAGACGACGAAGACGCCTTCGCAGTCGCAGATGAGCGACGGTGTCGCCGTGCCCTGGTTGTAGAGGTCATCGCTCTCGAGCTCCGAGCAGTCGGGCGAGGACGACAGCGCCCAGTCGAACTCGATCTCCTCGCCCTCTGGATCCGAGGAGCCGGAGCCGTCGAGGGTCACCCGGGTGTCGACCGAGGTGTCGTGATCCGGGCCCGCGTCGGCGATCGGTCTGGCGTCGCCGGGTGCGACGTCGATGATGACGATGTCCGGCTCGGAGCTCTCGAGGTCGTCGCTGACGACCAGCGCGAGCACGTAGGTGCCTGCGACATCCGGGACGAAGCTGGTCGCGACCGCTGTCGCCCCGTTGTTGTCGGTGAGCGCGACTTCGTCCACGATCGAGGCGGTCGGGACGGACTCGAAGCTCCAGGCGTAGGCCGGAACGAACTTGTCCTGGGCGCAGCCTTCCGGGTAGCCGCTGGGGCCAAGCCCGTTCTCTTCGTCGATCTGGTCGCCCGAGAGCTCCGCCGTGACGCCGAGAGAAAGTGACTGGTCGGCGCCGGCGTATGCCACCGGCGCGCAGTAGGGATCGCCCGTGTCCACGTCCTTGTCGCAGCCCGCTGACAACAGCAGCGAGGCACCGATCAAGCCGAGGAGGGGCTTTCTGGTCTGGTCGAGCATGGGGGTGCTCCAAAAAGCTGGTCGTGGGCGCGCCGGACCCCTTGCAAAAAAGGGGTCCTCGGGCTGCGCTAAGCTACCCGCTTGGTGAAGGGAGCGTCAACAAAGTGAAAGCGGTGCTCCTCGCCGCGTCTGCCGCGGGTGTGGGCGCACCAGCAGCGCCGCTTCATGGACCCTCCGTAGAGGCCGTCAGCAGCCTCCAGGTGTCAGCAGGGTATCGCGTCGGCGAGATGCCGCCATTTTCTGCCTCCGAGAGGGACATCGGGGCATTCGGATTGGGGGGGCGTTGGGCGCCTCACCCCTCCGTCGAGCTTCGGGCGGCCTGGGAAGGGCTGAGGGCGACCTGGCCGGCTGGCAACACGGCACTCGGCTCCGGCGATCTGCATCTCGGGACCCGGGCGCGTCCCTACGCCGGGGCCGGCGCGGTCCCGGGGGTCTGGCTCGACTGGGAGGTGAAGCTCCCCAACGCCCCAGAGGACACGGGGCTCGGCACCGACGAGACGGACGTGCTGGGGCTGCTCTACCTCGCCTGGAGCGGTGAGCGATGGCGCCTCCAGGCCGGCGGTGGACTGGCCATCCTGGGGAGCCCGGTGCAGCACGCGGCTCAGGACGACGCAGCGCTCGTCCACGCCCGCGGCGCCCTGATGCTCGGTCCCACCTGGCTGTCCGCCGGCCTCGACGGTCGCCTCGCTTCCCCCCGCAACCCCCTGGACCTGAGCCTCGATGTCGGAGCCAGCTGGACTCGCGGGCGCCTGCAGCTCGGTGTGGAGGGCCTCGCTGGGCTGAGCCCGGCGGCACCGGACTACGGGGGCCGGCTGGTGGTGGGCCTTGTCCCACTGCCCGAGGGGTCTTAGGACGGCGGCATGCTGCCGATGATCCTCCAGACGATGTTCGCCGGCCGTGACGGCAAGGTGCGCATCTACGCCAAGAAGATCCGCAACAAGGACACGCCGGTCGAAGAGCGCCAGAACATGGCCTACTGGCTGGCAGAGGACGGCAAGCCGGACGCGATCCTGGCCATGCTCGGTCGCTTCGAGATGACCTACGAGCACGGCATGAAGGACGTGGACGAGAAGGAGATCGTCGAGAACCTCGTCCTCGAGCTCGGCGAAGACGCCGTGGAGCCGCTGGCGACCTTCTTGCGACGCTGCCACATGTTCGCTCGGCCCATGGGGCTGTACGAGCGCCTCGCCGGTCCCGAGCGGGCCAGGGCGCTGATCCTGGAGCTCCTCCAGGTCGAGTACGAGAAGAGCGAGCTCAAGCCCAAGAAGAAGAAGGACCTGTTGATCCGCCTCGCGGACTTCAAGGGCGAGGACGTCATCGCGTCCGCCGTGCGCTTCCTGGACGACTTCGACGAGGGCTGTCGCTACGGCGCGGTCGAGGTGCTCCTTGCGCAGGAAGAGGTCCCGGAGATCCGGGATCCGCTGATCGCGATGCTGGCCGATCCCGACGAGGAGTCGGGGCGGCTGCAGCACCGGATCGCAGAGGGCGCCGCGGCGCGCGCGTGGGATCTCGGGGAGCACGCCAAGGCGATCGGCGATCGTCCGCCGACGAACTTCAAGGTGGTCGGCAGGAAGCTCGTCTCCGGCTGATGGGCTGACTCACTCGGCGTCTTCTTCGCCCGCTGCCTCCTCCAACCGGAGGCTCAGGTGGGCGAGCTTGCCCAGCATCCTGTCGGCCGTGCGCTGGAGCTCCCGAGTCCGCTCGGGCCCCAGCCGGTCCAGCTGCTCGTCCTCGAGGTCCGCGAAGCCCCCCTCGGCGAGCATCCGCTCCATCTTGTCCAGCGAGCGCGCGAAGCGCGGCTTGGGGCGCCGACCTCTTCGGGGGCCGGACGTCTTCCTGTGGGCGGCGACCGCTGCGAGCAGCTCGCGCGTCGTCCAGCTTCCGCCCCGTGCCCGAGCCAGGAGGTCCTCCTGCACCGGCCCGGGTAGCCCGAGCACCGCGAAGCCATGGCTTGCCGTCAGCTGTTCCAGCGCTGAGACGCCGAGCCGGTCCTCCAGCTCCACCAGGCCGCACGCGCGAAACAGGGTCGAGGGGCTCACGCCCCCCTCGCCGTGGCGCGACAGCGCCCGCCCCAACGCCCGAAACGAAGGGTCGTTCTGCCCGCGGGTCCTCCAGGCCCCGACGTCGCCGTCGTAGAGCTCGCGGATCACCAGGGTGCCGATCTCCAGCGCCGTGTTCCTGACCATGCTGCGGGCCAGCTCCACCACCGCCGCCGCCGTGCGATCGATTCGCTCCGGAGGCAGCGCCGAGAGCACCTCGGTCCCCGGCGTCAGCGGGCTCTGGTCGTCGGCCTTCGACATGGGTGAACTCCGCCCTCGGAGCCTATCAGGCGCTCAACGCTCCAGCTGGTACGGGCCCCCCCCCAGGTTCCATCGCGCCATGGCCATCCCCAGTCGGGCAGCCTCCCGCAGCGCCCCGCTGGCCACCGCGTCGCGCGCGAGCCGCGCCATGGGCTCGGGCCGCAGGTAGAAGCTGCGCCACGCGTAGCGCATCAGCGAGGACAGCTCAGCAGGCGGGAGATCCGTCACGGTCTTGCGGTGGACGTCCCCGTCGACCGGGTTTCGCACATCGGCACCGGAGAGGTGGCCGTAGTCCTCGAACAACGGTGTGCCGGGAAAGGCGACCAGCGAGGAGAACTGGACGTAGTCGGCGCCGATCTCCCGCGCGAAGCGGATCGTGCGCCGCACGTCCTCGCGCCCTTCGCCCGGAGCACCGAGGATGATGTAGGCCAGCGGCCGGATCCCGGCGGCCCGTGTGGCCGAGAAGGCAGCCCGCACGGCCTCGATGGAGACGTCCTTTCGCAGCAGCTCCAGGGTCTCGGCGTTCCCGGACTCGACCCCGTAGGCGACCACCCGGCAGCCCGCCCGCCGCATGAGCCGGAGCGTCTCGGCGTCCACGCCGTCCACGCGCCCCTCGCACTTCCACTCGAGGTCCAGTCCGCGGCGCAGGATGTCCTCGCAGATCTCCCGCACCCGTCGGCCATGGAGGGTGAAGTTGTCGTCGTAGAAGTTGACGAAGCCGACGCCCGAGCGAGCCAGGTCCTCCATCTCGTCGACGACGTCCGTTGCGCTGCGGGCCCGCCAGCGGCTGCCCGAGACGCTCTTGTCGCAGAAGCTGCAGCGGAAGGGACAGCCTCGCGAGGTGATCATCGTGGCGAAGCCCGGTCGCGTCGCCATGAGGTAGCGGTAGCCCCCTTGCGGCAGCAGATCCCTGGCTGGACGAGCGATGTCCTCCACCGCGCGCACAGGCTCGTGCTCTTCGAAGAGCACGTCCCGCGTCATCACGCCGGGGGGTGGTGGACCGCCGCTGGCCAGCCAGTCCAGGTAGGGGACCACGACCTCTTCGCCCTCGCCGATGACGAGGTGGTCGATGTCGGGGCATTCCTCGAAGACCTGCTCGCGGACAGCGGTGGCGTGTGGTCCACCGAGCACGATGGTCTCTACGAATGGCCGCGCCAGCGAGGCGGCGCGGTAGGCGACGTCCGAGACCGGCGTCATCGCACCGAGCCCGAGCACGCGCGGCCGGCGCCGACGGATCTCCGCTTCGAACTCCGCCCAGCTCGAGCCCTGCGCGTAGGCATCGAGGATCTGGACCGCCCTCCCACACCGGATGAGCTCGGCGGCCAGGTAGGCGAGTCCCAGCGGCGGGACCGCGAGGCCCGCGTCGCGGGCGTTCCGGCGCGGAGGGCGAACCAGGAGCACGGTCCCGAGGATACCCGCCTACCAGGTCAACTCCGTCAGCCGTTCTCGTGCGCGTGGCGCGTAGACGTCGTCCCCGCAGCGGTCGAGGAAGGCGTTGTAGCGACCGACCGCGGCGGTCTTGTTGTCCAGGTTGTCCGCGTAGAGGTCCCCGAGCAGCCGGTTCGCCAGGCAGTTTCGGGGGCAGTACTGCAGGGTCGTCAAGAGCTCCATCTCTGCGGCCTTGTACTCCCCGTTGCGTCCGTACAGGAGCCCGAGGTTGTTGTGGCCCTTGCAGTAGGACGGTGACTCCCTCAGGGCGGAGAGGAAGGCCTCTTCGGCCTCGTCGCGGTTGCCGAGGATCGCCTCCTCCCGGCCGAGGTTGTTCCACGCGTCGAGGTAGCCCGGATCGGCCTCGACGGCGCGCCGGTAGGCTGCGCGTGCGAGCCCGAACTCCTGGTCGAGGTGCAGCGCTTCGCCGTAGCCGTACCAAGCCTCTGCCGAGTCCGGGTTGCGCTCCGTCGCCTGGGCCCAGAGCGTCGGTTCGGTGTGCCAGACGCGGTTCTGGAAGAAGGTGAGCGCCATGAGCGAGAGCGCCAGGAAGACCGCTGCGACGTGCCCTTGCCGCCCGAGGCGATCGAGCCCCAGCGCCGCGGCTGTGGTGAAGCCCAGCAGGCTGAGGTGCACGCGGTGCTCCGCCATCGTCTCTTTCAGCGCGACGAAGGACGACGAGGGCAGCAGCAAGAGCGCGAACCAGAGCCAGCAGAAGGCCAGCATCGGGTGCTTCTTCGCCTTCCAGATCGCCACCGCCGTCCCGCCGAGGACCCCCGCCATCGCCGCGACAGAGCGCAGCGTCGGCCCGGTCTCCGGGTGGTCGTGGAAGACGCTCTGTCCCCAGGGAAGGACGCTGAGCTGCACGTAGCGGATCCAGACCTCGAACTGGGTGAAGACCTGGACGTCCAGCGGCCTCTGGGGTGGCAGTGGCGAGGTCACGGTGCCGTACATCGAGTAGCGCCACGCGAAGAAGCCGAGCACGCCGACGAGACCGGGGAGGTGGTCCCGCCAGCGCAGGGCGCGCCAGTTCATCGAGCGCAGCGCCACCACGTCGATGAGCAGGAAGGCCACAGGCATCGTGACCGCGACCTCCTTCGTGAAGGCCCCCGCCAGTACGGAGAGCCACGCCCCGGCGAAGTGCTGCCAGCCACCCACCTGGCGCCAGCGCACGAAGCTCCAGCAGCCGAGCAGGTAGAACAGCGCGCAGAGCTGCTCGCTGCGGCCCGTGACGTAGCTGACGGACTCGGTGTTGAGCGGGTGGGCTGCCCAGAGTCCAGCGGCGATCGCGCCCACGACCAGGGGGCGGGCGTGGCCCCGGAGCTCGGCGATCGCGGAGATCAGCAGGAAGGCGAGGCCCACCTCCAGCCCGAAGATGACCGCGTCGACGAGGTGGTAGAGGAAGGGCTCCTGCTCGGCGAAGTGGTAGTTGAGCGCGTAGCTCGCGATGGTGATGGGCCGGCTCAGGTTGTAGCCGAGCATCATCTTCCAGTGCTCGAGCATCCGGATGGTCCGGTTGCCGATGACCTCGACCTTGTCGTCGTAGGTGAAGGCGCCCTCGAGGGAGTTGAAGTACGCCAGCGCTACGACTGCCAGCAGGGCCGCCCAGGTGATCCAGCGCTGGGCCTCTCGGCTGTTCATCGAGCGGAGCTCACGACCTCATCGTAGAGCGCCGCGTGCTGGCGGGCGACCGTCGCGAAGGACAGGCGTTCGGTGACGTAGTCGCGACCGCGCGTTGCCATCGCGTTCGCCGCCGCTGTGTCGTCGAGCAAGGTGCGGATGCGCTCGCGGAGACCCTCGACGTCCGCGTGGCGCACGAGCAGGCCGGCCCCGGCCTGGGAGATGAGCTCACCGCAGCCACAGTCGCCGCCGACCACCACGGGGGTGCCGCACATGAGGCCCTCGAAGGGCACCAGCCCGAAGACCTCGTCCGTCGAGGGGTAGACGAGCACGTCTGCGTCCACGAGCAGCGCGAGGCGCTCGGGCCCCTCCAGCAGGCCGGTGAAGACGACGCTGCTGGAGGCTCGCTCCCGGGCGGTGTTCATGCCCCCCATGTCGTTCCCGCCGACCACCAGGGTGGCGTCCGAGATGCCGGTCTGGAATGCCTCCACGAGGTGCTCGACCCCTTTCCTCGGGCTGACCTGGCCGAGGTAGGCGACGATGCGGCCCTCGACCCCCCAGCGCTCTCTGAAGAGCCCTTTCTCGGGCAGATCCTCGAACTCGTCGAGCATCAGCCCGTTGGGGATGGTGGCGATCCTCTCGGGGCGGAAACCGTCCTGCACGAAGCGCCCTGCTTCGCTCCTGCTGACGGCGATGAGCTTGCGAGCGCCGCCGGGCAGGCGTCCCGAGAAGAGCAGGTCCCAGACCAGCTTGGCGCCGACCTTGCGCTCGTGTCGACGCAGGGTCCCGTTGGGTGTCATGACGTAGGGGATGCTCCGCCGCCCGGCGAAAGCCACCGCCGCGTTGTTGAGCAGGTGGCGGTGGCCGTGCAGGTGGACGAGATCCACGTCGTCGAGGATGTCCAGGGGCACGTCTCGCGGGACGAAGAGCTGGTGCTGGTAGGCCAGCGTGTTGCTCCAGTTCATCGACGTCAGGACGCGCACGCCGTCGTGGACGCGATCTCGCGGTACGCGGGCTCGGGCGGCGTCGCAGGCGTCGGTGGTCCAGACGCTGCACTCGACTCCCTGCTCGGAGAGCGCGCGGGTCAGACCGTGCACGATTCGGGGGATCCCGCCATAGGCCCAGGTCGGCGGGAAGTAGGGGCTCACGTGGAGCACGTGCATCGGAGACGTCCTATCACAGGGGCTTTGCACCGGGTGCGTTGACGCTCACCCTCGGGCAGCCATACGCTGCTGCCGGTTCCAAGGAGAGGCCCATGCTCGTCCTGCTCATGTCGCTGACTGGTTGCGGTCCGAACTGCCAGTCGACCTGCCAGCGTCTCTACGGTGACGGAGTTCAGACCGTCAACGGCGAGCAACAAGAGGACTGCGGGATCGAACGCGCGGGTCGGAAGAGCAACGACCTCGTCGACACCTGCATGGAAGAGTGCGACGACGCGCTGGACACACCCGGCGAGATGGGCCCCTACGATCCGTACACGCGGACCGGCTCCAACGAGTCAGTCGACCTCGACAACGAGCGCCAGGCGGCCATCTGGATGCAGTGCGTCGCCGAGACCAGCTGCGACCGCCTCACGGAGGGCTACTGCGCGCCGGTCTGGTAGGGGTTAGTCGAGCCCCGATGTTCTTCCTCAGCTTGCTGTGGGGCTGCAACGCCACCTGCTCCCAGGCCTGCAAGCGCCTGCTGGAGTGCGACGCCGTGGACACCACCGGCGTCGAGCGCGACCTCTGCGAGGAGACCTGCCGCGTGCAGGAGCAGACCTACGAAGACTGGGAGGACGAGGACCTCCAGGAGCGCTTCGACGAGGCCCGCAACTGCATCCGCGATTCGACCTGCGCGGACATCGCGGACGGTGTCTGCTACGACGAAGAGCTGTTTCCCTACTGAAGACGTGAGACTGCTCTTCCTCCACACCGGCGGCACCCTCGGCATGAAGGGGGAGCCCGGCCCGCTGGAACCAGAGGACTACGAGGAGACCGTCCTTCCCTTCGTCCGGGGCCTCGAGGAGCTCGGCGAGATCGAGCACCGGTTCCTCTGCAACATCGACAGCTCCGACATGGATCCGACCCGCTGGCAGGACATCGCTCGGACGGTCGCAGAGAACATCGACACCTACTGTGGCTTCGTCGTGCTCCACGGCACGGACACGATGGCTTACAGCGCGGCAGCCTGCGCCCTGTTGCTGGAGAACCTCCCCAAGCCGGTGGTCTTCACCGGAGCCCAGCGGCCGATCCACCAGCTGCGCAGCGACGGACGCCAGAACCTCATCCACGCGACCATCTGCGCCACCCGCGACGTTCCAGAGGTCGCCGTCTACTTCGACGGCAAGCTCCTGCGCGCCTCGCGGACCACGAAGTACTCGGTCCAGAGCTACTCGGCCTACCGCTCCCCGGGCACCCCTCCGCTGATGACGATGGGCGCTGACATCCTGCAGCCGCTGGTGCCCAGGCGCCCACGCGGGCCCTTTCGCCTGCGGTCCGGCTTCGAGCGTCACGTCGCGGTCCTGACGCTCTTTCCGGGCATCGAGTCGCGGGTGCTCGACGCGGTCGTCGACGGCGGAGCGCGTGGGGTCATCCTGCGCTCGTTCGGCGCGGGCAACGTTCCCTTGATGGGGTGGCCAGAGGCCGTCGCCCGAGCCCGGGCCGCCGGGGCGGTGGTCATCGTCGCCACCCAGTGCGTGGAGGGAAGGGTGGAGCTCGGTCGCTACGCTGGCTCGGCGGCCGTGCTCGACGCGGGTGCCCTGAGCGCAGCCGACATGACGCTC
The DNA here is from genome assembly GCA_036012755.1 of Myxococcota bacterium. Classification (GTDB taxonomy): domain Bacteria; phylum Myxococcota_A; class UBA796; order UBA796; family CAJQPC01; genus JAAESX01. The sequence goes on from DASCPX010000129.1 coordinate 150,877, forward strand.
GAGGGTGCCCTCACGAAGACCATGTTCCTCCTGGCCCAGGACGAGGCCTTCGAGGAGTCCTGGCCCCACGATCTGGCAGGCGAGGTCTCACCGCACTGAGGCGAGGAAGCTCCGGTGGGCGTCCGTCGTCTCCGCGTGGGGGCTGCCTGTCGTGCTCCCGCGGAGCCCCGGAACCCCAGTGCTGTCGAGCTCCGCTCCGGCGTGGCAGTGGGCGCAGCCGTCGTGGAGGAAGGCCTCCAGTCCAGCGAGCTCCCCGGCGCTCAGGCTGTCCTCGCCAGCGAGCCAGCGGTCGAAGCGGGTGTCTCCGGCCGGGGCGAAGACCTTCGTCGCCCGCTCGCGCAGGTCCGGCTCGCGGTGGGTCTCCTCGACGTCTCCGGAGCAGGCGATCAGCAAGATCAGCAAGGAAACTCCTGGATTCTCTCGGGCACCTCGGCGAGGAAGCCGAGGACCGCGACGCCGAAGGTGACGGCGAGGACAGCCTCCGCGTTGGCGGGGGTGATGCCGCCGAGGGCGAAGACTGGAATGCCCAGCCGACGCTGTGCCGCCTCCAGCCCTTCGAGCCCGAGGGTGGGTCTGTCGTCTTCGGGCTTCGAGGTGGGTCGGAAGACGGGACTCAACAGCACGTAGTCGGCCCCGGCGTCCTCGGCGGAGAGCGCCTCCTCGAGGGAGTGCGTGGAGACACCGAGGAGTCCCTCGTGGGCGCGCCAGGCCCCGATGTCCTCGCCGCTGGGCAGGTGAAGCCCACAGCCGGCCACCGGGGCGTCCGGGCAGCGGAGGTGCACGATGTGACCGGCGGCGAGGTGAGCCACCGGGACCTGCTCACGGATCAGGGCGGGCCGTCCGACCGCCGAGAGCCAGTCCCGGAGCTGTCCTCGGCCAGGCGAGATCGGTAGGATCCGCCTCATCATCTGGAGCGGCATCCCGGCAGTCTACCCGCGGCCGATGAGCCCCTCGATGGGCGAGGACGCAGTCGCGTAGAGCTTCTTCGGGATGCGGCCGGCTTCGAAGGCCATGCGCCCGGCCTCGGTCGCCGCTCTCATCGCGCCAGCCATCTTCAGGGGGTCCTTCGCGGCAGCGATGGCCGTGTTCATGAGCAGCCCGTCGACCCCGAGCTCCATCGCGATGGCGGCGTCGCTGGCGGTCCCGACCCCGGCGTCCACGATGACCGGGACCTTCGCCGCGTCGAGGATCAACGCCAGGTTGTAGGGGTTTCGGATGCCGAGACCCGAGCCGATGGGCGCCGCCAGCGGCATGACGGCCGCGCAGCCGATGTCCTCGAGCTTCCTGCAGACGATCGGGTCGTCCAGGCAGTAGGGCATCACGGTGAAGCCGTCCTCGCAGAGCACGCGAGCGGCCTCCAGGGTCCCCTCGTTGTCGGGGAAGAGCGTCTTCGGATCTCCGATGACCTCGAGCTTCACGAGCTCTGTGCCCAACAGCTCCCGCGCGAGACGGGCCGTGACGATGGCCTCTTCCGCCGTGAAGCAGCCCGCCGTGTTGGGCAGGATGAGGATCCTGTCCCGATCTATGAAGTCCAGGATGTTGTGGCCCTTGGCCGCCGTGAGGTCGACCCGGCGCACCGCGATGGTGACCATGGCCGTCCCAGTGGCCTCGTGACAGGCCTGCATCTCAGGAAAGTCCTTGTACTTTCCGGTGCCTACGATGAGTCGCGAAGAGAGGGTGTGGGAGCCGATCTGGAGCATGGCGCGCACCTAACGCGGCTCAGAGCTCGGTGACGTTCACCCGGGTCGCGAAGCTCCATCCCGAATCCGCCGTCAACGACGCCGTGCCGCTGTAGACATCGCTGGTGCCGTAGCCCCCCTGGACCGTGAGATCCCGTACGTCCACCTCGATGTTCTCTCCGTCCACCTCGATCACCGTGCCGAGGTCTCCGCCATCGAGGGTCACGCGCATCGCGTCACCGCTGTCGCTCTTGACGACCACGCTGCCCGAAAACAGCAGGTTCACGTAGAAGGTGCCGTCGCAGAAGACCAGCTCGCCCTCATCGCTGAAGGTCGCCGTCGCCGGGGCGTCTGCGGTCCCTGTCAGGGCCGCGGTCTGGTCCGTCGGGCTTCCGTCTGTGTCGAGCCAGACCGCCGTGTTCGTGTCGACGTCTTCGTCGCAGTCATCCGGGTTGTCCGCGTAGCCGGGGCAGCTCACAGGCGCTCACGGTGCCCTCGCCCCCGTAGCCGTCTCCGTCGCTGTCCTCGTAGTAGGTCGTGCCGTCGATGGGGTCGTCGTCCGGCACCCCGTCACAGTCGTCGTCGATGTCGTTGCAGATCTCGTCGGCGTCGGGGTTCACCAGCTCCCTGCCGTCATCGCAGTCGCTGCCGTCGCTGAGGTAGCCGTCGGGCATCTCGCAGTCGTCGTTGGTCGTGTCGGGATCGCCGAAGCCGTCGCCGTCAGCGTCGGCGTACCACTCTACGGCGCAGCCGACGTCCCCGCTGTCTCCCGAGTCGGTCCCGGGTGGTGTCTTGGTGCAGGCGAGAGCCAGGACAACGAGCATGTTTCCGCCGTCGGCGGGAGGGTACTCGGCCCGTGATAGGGTCGCGCGCTTCCAGAGGTTCCCATGGTCCAGCGGCCCTACGCCGAGCTGTCCTTTCCCGGCATCGCGCTGGGGGTGATCCAGGGCATCCTGATGACCGCCGCCTTCGTCTACATCGCGCTGAAGCTGGGCTTTGGCCTTGGTGGTTCGACCGTCGCAGCGATCATCGGCTTCACCTTCCTCCGCGGCGCGCTGCGGCGGAAGTCGATCGTCGAGAACAACATCAACCAGACGGTGGCCTCCGGTATCAACACCGCCTCGGCGGGTGTGGTCTTCACCCTGCCGGCGCTGCTGTTGCTCAGCGTCGACGACCCCAGCCTCCGTGACTTCCCGATCGGTCCGCTCATCTTCGCGGCGGTCGCCGGCTCGCTGATGGGCATCGTGCTCATCATTCCGCTGCGAAAGCAGATGATCGAGTTCGAGCGCCTGCGCTTCCCGAGCGGGACCGCTGTCGCGACGCTCTTGCGCTCTCCTGGAGAGGGCCTCGCCCAGGGCATCCTCTTGCTCGTCGGAGCCTTGCTGGCCCTGGGGCTCACGGTGCTGGTGAACATGGCGTTCATCCCAGAGGAGATCGACATCGGGCACGCCTTGGAGCTGCCCGCCTGGCTTCCCTTCGCCCTCTACATCTCCGCGGCCAACTTCGGCGCCGGGCTGCTCTCCGGGAAGGGCGGCCTGCCCTTTGCCCTCGGCGGGGTCCTGGCCTGGTGGATCATCACGCCCATCGCCGTGTCCTCCGGCTGGATCGACCCTCCGGCGACCATGGCCGCAGCGGACGTCGCGGTCTGGCAGGCGGGCGAGGCATACAGCCAGATGCTGAGACCGCTGGGCATCGGCATGCTCATCGGTGGTGCCCTCGCGGGGGTCGCCTCCGCGTTGCCGGCGGTGAAGGGTGCGTTCCAGTCCCTCCAGGCGGCCGCGAAGCTCGCCCGGGACAAGGGCGTCTCACCCGACGAGATGTCGCCCAAGCTGCTCGCCGGCGGGGCCGTGGGAGCCTTCGTCCTGCTGTTCATCGCGTCGATGCTCGCCAGCGGCCTCGGGCCTGCACATTCCTTGATGATCGCCGTCGTTGCGGCGCTCTGGCTCGGCCTCGCCGGAGTCATCGTCGCCACCGCGACCGGGCACACGGACATCAGCCCGCTGTCGGGCCTGGCCCTGATCGCGGTCACGCTGATGTACTTCCTGACCGACGGCAACGTGACCGCTGCGATCCTCATCGGCGTCTCGGTCTGTATCGCGACGAACCAGTGCGCCGACATGATGAGCGACCTCAAGACGGGTCACCTCGTCGGCGCCACTCCGCGCAACCAGCAGATCGCCCAGCTGTTGTTGTGCTGGCTCGGCCCGCTGGTCGCCATCGGCGTGCTCTTCCTCCTCTGGGAGATGCCAGGGGACGGCTCCCCGGGCTTCGGGCCGGACTCGTTGGCCTGTATCGAGGAGACCGCGGACTGCCTGCTGGCCCCTCAGGCTGGCGCGCTGCAAGGCATGATCGAGGCCCTGCGCGACTCCGACGCCGCCGTCGACAAGTACATCGGCGGGACCGTCATCGGCGGCGCGCTGAGCGTCTTCCCCATCGGCGGCGTCGCGGTGCTCGTCGGGCTGGCGATGTACCTGCCCTTTTCGATCACCCTGGCCTATGGCGTCGGCTGCGTGCTCGCGATGGCGCTCCAGAAGTACATGGGTCGGGCCTTCATCGGCAAGAAGCTCGTCCCCTTCGCGGCTGGCCTCATCGTCGGCGAGGCGCTCACCCAGCTCGCCTGGTCCATCTACCGCATGGCGACCGGAGGTGGAGAGTGAAGAAGACCATCGCTTTTCTGATGCTCTTCGTCGGGCTCGGCGTCGCGGCTGCGTCGGGCTCGCGGAACGGAGAGAGCCACGCGGCCTACCGGATCGCGCTCACGGAACTCCCAGGGGTCGAGGCCTCCTTCGTCGAAGTCGAGGCCCAGGCCACCGGCATCGAGGAGGAGGAGGAGCAACTTCGAGAGGATGTCTTCCAGATCCAGGCCGCCTGGCGGGCCGAGGACGACGCCGAGCGGACCCTCGCCGAGGAAGAGGGCCGCGAGTTCGTGGCCCCGGAGCGAGAGGACCCCTTCACCGCGCGACGCGAGGATCTCGCTGCCCGAAGTGCGGACGTCATGCAGCGCTACGACGAGCTCGCCGAGCGCAAGGCGACCCTGGAAGCGGCCTCCCTGCCCGAGCCCGCCCAGCGGCTGTCCGAGTGGTTCGCGGTCGGAGGTGTCGGCTGGATCGTCGGCCTGGTCTTGATCGCGGCGGGCGCCGTGCTCGCGCGGCGACAGATCGAGGCGGAGAATCGAGGAGAGACCACGGGAAGCGACGAAGACTCCGTCGACTTCCTCGTGAACCTCCAGAAGGTCCAGGAGCGCCTCGAGAAGCTCAGCGAGGACATCGCGGAGCTGCCGATGGACGATGACGCCCCGGCGGCCCGCCAGTTCATCGACGACACTTTCGACGAGCTGATCATGCCCATAGTCGACGCTCGCGGCCGCTACTCGGCTCGTCACGGCGTCGGGGTCTTCGCCAGCTACTTCGGCGCTTTTGCCGGCGGGGAGCGCAACCTCTCCCGCACCTGGTCCGCCCTCACCGACGGCCACGCGGAGGAGGCGCGGGCCTCTCTGGTCAAGGCGCGTGACGCCTTCGCGGAGGCTGAAGACGCCTGGAACGAGGCCGAGGCCAAGGGCTAGAAGCAGCTCCCCCACTGCCGGCCTGGTGCGTCGGACTCGACCGGGGGGAGCGTATCGAGCACCCTGGCGAGCCTCTCCGTGATGAGCGTCCGACCCTGGCGAGTGGCGTGCCAGTCACGGCTCAACGAGTCCGCCGGCAGCGTCTCGGTGCTGAAGTCGACGAGGTCGACGGGCTGCTCCGACCACCAGGCCCGGGTGGGGGCGAGCTCGTCCTCGCAGTGGAAGTCGCCGCGTCCGGCGGGTAGGACGACCACGAGCCGGGCGTTGGCATCGAGGCTCCGTTGCACCAACAGCGGCATCAGGCTCTCGTCCAACGAAGCCCGGGTCGGCCAGGGCTCCGGGGCCGGCTCCCGTCCGACGGGGTCTTCCAACAGGCGAGGCGCCTCGTTCGGGCCGATCTCCTCGGCGAAGAGGCGCTCCGTGGCGGGCCCCACGATCGGCCCTTCCTTGTGCAGACCGAGGATTGCCTCGGCCGGCGTGTTCGCGATGCCCTCGACGACCTGCCGTCGCAGGGACACCCGGTTCCGCAGGGCGAGCTGCAGGGCGGCGTTGTCATCGGGCAGAGCCCGCCCCGTGAGCTCCGGATCTGCGCTGCTGAGGAGTTGCAGGAGCGCCTCCTGGTCGTCCGGATCGTCGAGCACCACGTCGTCCATGCTCTGGGGCGAGACATAGAGCACGACACGGTCGAGGTCCCGGGCCCTCTGCAGGACCGCGATCCAGTGCGCGGGGCTGGCGCCGCTGACGGATCCAGCGGTGGCGCCGAGGGTCCGGGGATCGAGGCCCGCCTGGGTCACGGAGTTGCCGATCAGCAGGACGGGAGCTGGCCCCTCGAGGCGGCCGATCAGGGGCCCGGTCCTGGGGCTGGTCGGCGTGTCGACCCCCTGAAGCAACATCGCGCCGATCCCTACCACCAGGAGCGGCAGCCCGACCGACAGGGCGATCTCAGAAGCGGAAGTAGATGAAGTCACGTGCCGTGTCGCGGGAGAAGAGGAAGATGGCGAAGACCGCCAGGCCCCAGAGCGTGGTCACCACGGGGGTCAGGTGAGGGCGGGCCCAGAGCCGGCGCAGCCAGCGGCCGCCCTCGCTGCCACAGAGCAGCACCAGTCCGCCGCCGGCGCTGATCGAGAGCACGACGACGGCGCCGACGAGCTCCTCCCACGAGCCGGCGAAGGGGTTCCGTACGAGGTGGCCGGCCAGGGCCGGGAGTGAGGTCTCTCGGAAGATCAGCCAGCCGACGCAGGTGAAGAAGAACATCGACACCACCGCCGACATCCTGCCGAAGCGACTGGCGACAACGGCGGCCGGCACGCGCCTCGAGAGGCTGCGGTAGAGCATCAACAGCGCAGCGTGGTAGCCGCCCCAGATGACGAAATGCCAGGCGGCGCCATGCCAGAGTCCGGACAACAACAGCGCCCCGCTGGTCGCCAGCGCGGTGCGCATCGGGCCCCGGCGGGAGCCTCCGAAGGGCACGTAGACGTACTCGTGGATCCAGGACGAGAGCGAGATGTGCCAGCGCTTCCAGAAGTCCGAGGGGCTGGTCGCACGGTAGGGGTTGTCGAAGTTCCGGCGCAGCTCGAAACCCAGCATGCGGGCCGTTCCGCGGGCGATGTCCGTGTAGCCGCTGAAGTCCGCCAGGATCTGCACGGCGAAGCCGATGGTCGCGGCGTGCACCAGCCAGCCTCCAGGCTCCTCCATCGCGAAGACCCGGTCGGCGTAGAGGCCCACCGTGTCTGCCACCACGACCTTCTGCACCGCTCCCCAGAGCGCCAGCGTCAACCCGCTCGCGAAGCGCTCGCCCGACAGCTTCCGCGGGCTCTCGACCTGTGGCAACAAGTCTCGAGCGCGCTCGATGGGCCCCGCGACGAGCTGCGGGAACATGCAGACGTAGGTCGCGTAGTCCAGCAGATCCCGGCGCGGCTCGACCTTTCCCCGGTAGACATCGAAGGTGTACGACATCGTCTGGAAGGTGAAGAAGCTGATGCCCACCGGCAGCAGGATGCCCAGCGTGCTCGGCGTGCCGAGGCCCAGGGCGGCGACGTTCTCGAGGAAGAAGTCGAAGTACTTGAAGACACCGAGCAGACCGAGGTTTCCGGTCAGGCTCAGGGCCAGCAGCCACCTCTTGTGGTCCGGGTGGCGCCCCATCGCAAGGCCCACCCCGTAGTCGAGGAAGGTCGAGAACAGGATGAGCAGGACGAACCAGGGGTGGACCCAGCCGTAGAAGACCAGCGACGCCGACAGCAGCACCGCGTTCTGGGCGCGTCGGTGGCGGACCCCCCAGAAGACGACCAGGACGGCGGCGAAGAAGACAGGGAACTGCCACTGGACGAAGCTCACGCGGCGCCAGACTACTCCGGGCCGGGCGCTCTCCCGATTGCGCGTCTACTCGTCGTCGCTCGGGCGTGCTCCCGCGTGCTTCCACCACTCCTCGATATTGCCAAGGTGGCGCTGGAACGCGAACGCCCCTGTGGCCAGGAGCAAGTCGGTGTAGTGGAGGTGGGACGTGAAGTCCGGCAGCCCCTGAGTCAGCCCCCAGAATGACCACTGTTCGGATCTGCTCGATCCGGCGAACTACCCGAATCTGGTCGGAGCCCGCGAGTAGGAGCGCTGTCTGCCAGCAGCCGAACAGGCTCCAGACCATCCAACCAACGCAAAGAGCAACCACCGCCTCCTGGGGCCACGCTCGGATGGAGTCTTCGATGTCGATGTCCCCTGGCGCGCCTGTTGCGAGCACCCACGCGCCCTCGAACCCCAGAGCATCAGAAACCAGGGGAAGACGAGCACGCGCGCGAGAACCAACCACCTCCACCCATCGAGCAGGGCGAACCGCTGGGCCCGTCGCTCGGGCTCCCGGAACCGTGCGACTGTCAAGAGGTGCGTGTGGAAGCGTGTCAGCACACGACGACGCTACATAGTGCCGGATGGCAGTCCGTCAAGATGGCCGGTCTGCGGTGATCCGGCGGTCGAGGGACATGATCAGCAGTGGCCTTCCCGCGTGGGGTGAGTTCGTTAAGGAAGCCATCTTCTGCCAGGTGCCGAACCGACAACACCACGAGGTGTCTCTCTCAGCATGTTCATAGCACTCATTTCCTTGGTTCACTCCGCCGAGCCTGCCCTCGCCGACGGAGATCTCGTCTTCCAGCGCTCCCGCTCGGACCAGGCCGCGGCCATCGCGCTCGCGACCGGGTCGCCGTGGACCCACATGGGCGTAGTCTTCCTCGTCGACGGCGAGCCGATGGTGCTCGAGGCCGTCCAGCCGGTGAAGTGGACACCCTATTCGGCGTGGGTGGCTCGAGGAGTCGACGGCGAGGTCCACGTGAAGCGGCTGAAGGAGCCACCGGACGCCGAACAGATCGCGGCCATGCGGACCCTCGGCGAGTCCTGGGTGGGCCTCGACTACGACCTCGCCTTCGGCTGGAGCGACGATCGGATGTACTGCTCGGAGCTCGCGTGGAAGCTCTACGACCGAGGCGCCGACGAGCAGGTCGGTGAGCTGGCGCGCTTCGGTGACCACGCGCTGGAGCACCCGGAGGTTCGCCGGAAGCTGGAGCAGCGCTACGGGAAGGACCTGCCCCTCGCGGAGACGGTCATCAGCCCGGGGGCGATGTACGACGATCCCGATTTGACCCTGGTCCTGCCCAGCGCCGAGTAGGCGCTACCAGCGGGGGCGACCCGGCACGCCGCCGACGTACTCCGCGCTGTGGCCTTGGAAGCTGCTGACGATCGGGGTCGAGGCCAGGCCCCCCCAGGTGCGCGCGACGGGGACCAGCAGCAGGGCGGCGAGGGTGGCCAGGGCCAGCCATGAGCGCCGCTTCGCGGGGCGCCAGCCCTTGTGGACTGCGCGCAGACCCATCGCGACGACACAGGCCCCGTTGAGGTGTTCGTGAACCCGTCGCCCGAAGACCCCAAGGGCGAGCACGTGACCGGCGAGGTTCAAGCGTGCGCGGTTGGTAACAGCGATGAACGCGAGCGCGGCGATGGCCGGGATCGGGTCTACGACCCAGTGGCCCGCGGGTTCGTAGAGGAAGCAGCCGCCGGGACGGCTGACGATCGCGAGTGAGTCTGTCCACTCCCACCAAAGGTATGAGGGTCCCATGTGCCGATCGACCGCCGGTCTACGATCGGGTTCGACAAGAACGTGTAGAGTCGCCTGGGCCGCTACCCCTGGAACTCCTGCGAGGCCGCCCTGTCCTTGGCCCGCTGGTTCTTCTGCATCGCGTCCGCGAAGCCCTTCACCATCGAGAGCGAGGGCTTCTCCATGTTGTAGAAGAGGAAGCTGAACAGGTTGGAAGCTTGTATGTACTTGTAGACGTGACGCCAGTGCTCGATACCCTCGAGGTGCCGGGCGAGGGTCACCGGCCGGAAGTAGAACTCCCGGTAGAACTGCCGGTGGTACTCGATGATGTCTTCACTCTCGAGGCCCCAGGGCACGAAGGTCGGCTCCCAGAAGCTGTTCTCAGAGGTCGTCTCGCTGATGACCCGACCCCACTTGCTGCCTTCGCGCAGCCAGACCTCCATCTGTGGGGTCTGGGGCAACAGCGTGTTGATCTGGACCGTCACGTCGTGGAGAGGGATCGACTTGGCGAACTCTATCGTCTCGCGGATCGTGTCATGTGTGTCCGGCATGTGGCCGACCATGAAGAAGGCCTTGGGGCGCAGGCCGACCTCGTGAGCCCAGGTGATGGCGTTGCGGATCTTCTCCTTCGTGATGCCCTTGGAGATGAACTCGAGGACCTCGTCGGAGCCGCTCTCGATGCCGAAGCGGGTGCGCCAGCAGCCGGCGTCCTTCATCCGCTGGAGCATCTCCCTGTCGACGACCTCGACTCGGGAGGAGCAGGTCCAGCTGACCCTCACCCCGCGCCGGATGATCTCGTCACAGATCTTCAACACGCGGCGCTTGTTGGCGCAGAAGAGCGAGTCGACGAAGGCGATGTCCTGGACGCCGAAGTCCCGGACCAGGTGCTCGATCTCGTCCACGATGGCCCTGGGATCCCTGGAGCGGTATCCGCTTCGGGACTTTTGGCAGAAGGCGCAGGCGTGCGGGCAGCCGCGTGAGGTGACCATCGCGAACTTGGGCATCGCGTGCTCGTCGACGGGCACGGGTTTGTAGAGATTTGGCGGGAGCAGGTGGCGGGACGGAAAGGGAAACTCGTCCAGCTTTCGGAAGGTCTTTCTGTGTGGCGTGTGGTGGATGGTGCCGTCATCGAGTCTGTAGACAATGCCTTCGATGCTGTCGGCTGTCCGTAGACCCTTGTAGAAGTCCACGACGTCACACATCGTGTGCTCGCCCTCGTGGATGACCCCGATGTCGAAGCACTCGTGCTCCATCGCCTCGTCGGGGAGCAGCGTGACGTGGTAGCCACCGAGCACGATCGGCACCTCGGGCAGGGCCTGCTTCAGCTTCTCGGCGAGCTCTATGGCGCCGTCGAAGACCACCGTGGTGCTGCCGATTCCGATGACGTCGGGCCTGAAGTCCCTGATGCGCCGGACGGTGGCGGGGATGTCGAGCTTCTCTGCAGCGGCGTCGATGCAGGCGAGGGTCTCTCCGCGGCGCTCCAGCACGGCGGCGATGTAGAGCAGGCCCAGGGGCGCCGAGTTGTAGAACAGGTAGGAGGTGACGGGGTCGACGTTCCCGTCGCGCAGCACCGAATCGAGCGGCGGGTTGATCAGGATGATGCGCAACGGGGGGCCTCCGAGGGAGCTGAGCATAGCGCTCGCCACCGAGTGTTAGGGTCCCCCACCACGGAGGTTGCAGCTGGCCGGGCCCGACGTCTTCAGCGACATGTTGGTTGGGACTGAGCGGATCGTCGCCGTGCTCGGTGCTCCGGGTACCACCCGCGACAAGAAGGTCACCTGGTGGCAGGTCGCGCTCACCGAGTACCGCGTCCTGGTCGTGCGCATGTCCAGCGAGGAGGGCAAGACCTGGCACACGGAGGTGCGGTGGGCAAAGGACCGGCCCGCCATCGGTGTCGCCCAGTACCCCCGGGCGGGCGAGGCTCGCGCACGCCTGGCGATCAGCGGCTTCCCAGAGCCCGTCGTGCTCATGGAGATCGACCAGCCGGACATCCACCCCCACCTCGCGCCCTTCCTGGTCGCGTGGGGCGCCGAGATCGAGGGTGTTCCAGAGGTCCCCGTGTCGATGGACGCTCCGAAGACAGAGGACGGCAAGACCGACCAGCAGCGGCTGATGGTCGCGGTCATCGGCGGGCTGGCGTTCATCGTGCTCTGCTGTGGCTGCGGTGGCGTGATGGTCTTCCTCAGAGACAGCATCGTGGCCTTCGTCAGCGGATGAAGGACCTGGCGCGCTGGGCCTTCTGGGTGCCCTTCCGCGAACTCCTCGATCCCCACCGTCCCGAGCAGCTTGCTCGGCTCTACCCCCTCTGGCGCCTGCAATATCGGAGCGGCGGCGCTCAGCGTCAGCTCATGCGCGAGGAGCTCCAGCGCTGCTTCGGGGTCGGCGAGGAGACCGTGCGCGAGGCCTACCGCGTCGCCTTCCGGGTGCACCTCGAGGAGCTCCTGCTGGGCAAGCTGGACCCCGACACGGTGGGCCTCTACATGCGCTGGGAGGGGCGCGAGAACCTGGACGCCGCGATGGAGCGCGGGCGCGGGGCGGTCCTCGCGCTGCCCCACGCCGGCAACGTCATGATGATGATCGCGCTGCTGGCGCTGTCCGGCTACCGCTACACCCAGTACGCGGCGCGGGGACTGGCGCCAGAGGACGTCGCGCGGGCCAACCCTCGCGAGTTCGGCCACAACCGCTGGCGCACCGCCGTCAGGCAGGCCCGAGAGGACAACGAGGACCGCCTGCCAGCCTCCTTCCTCACCCTCGATGTCTCGGTGCGCGAGCTCTACCGCCGCCTCGGGCGGAACGAGACCGTCGGGATCGCGTACGACGGGCGCATCGGGAACAAGTTCGTCCTCTTCGACTACCTCGGCCGGCGGGCGCTGTTGAACCCCGGCCCCTTCCGCATGGCGGCCTCCACTGGCGCGGCGCTCGTGCCCATGTTCAACGCCTGTCCTGCCGGCGGCCCCAACGTCTGCCACGTCGCCGAGCCGCTGTATGGCAAGGACTGGCGCGACCTCGCCGAGCGCTTCCTCGCAGTGGCCCAGGCGTGGCTGCGAGCCCACCCAGCCGAGTACGGCATCTGGCTGGCCCACGCCCGCGAGCGCCGAGCGGTGGACGACCACCCCTTCTTCGTCGACTACGCCCCTGACGCCCGCTGGCAGAAGTGGCAGGAGTAGGGGTCGGCGAGGTCGACAGCCCCGAGCCAGACGGGACACACTGAGCCCTTCGAGAGGTAGGACAGATGTGGATCCTCCTGATGGCCTGCAGCCCAGAGTCACAGCCCGAGGTGCTCGGACCCTAGGTCCACCTCGAGCCGGCCGCAGTGGACTTCGGCTCGTTCTCGGCTGGCACCACCGCCTCCGAGGTCGTCACGCTGCGGAACCTCGGTGACGAGGACCTCGCCATTCTCGATCTTCGCGTCGACGACCTCGACGCCGGCGTGGACCTCGGCCCGCTCGGCCAGGTCCTGTTGGGGCCAGGCGAGGACACCGACTTCGTCCTCTCCTTCTCTCCGCAGACCGCCCAGGGGCTCGAGACGCGCCTGTGGGTCGACTCGAACGACCCCGAACGGCCCTCGGTCGAGGTGCCCATCGAGGGTGTCGGCGTCGCACCGATCCTCGACGTGGAACCGCTGGAGTACGACTTCGGGACCGTCTACCTGGGCTGCGACCTCAGCCAGATCCTGAGCCTCTCGAACGTCGGCAACGAGGCGCTCTCGATCGAGGAGCTCGCCTATGACGGCTCGGAGTTCTCCCTCGCCGAGGTCGAGGAGCTCCCCTGGACGCTGGAGCCCGAACAGCGCGTCGTCGTCGTCGTCGAGTACTCACCCGAGGAAGTGGGCGAGGCCACCGGCACCCTCACCATCGACAGCAGCGACCCGGCGAGCCCGCTCGAGGCCGTCCAGATGGGCGAGGGCGTTCTCTACGACGAGAGGACGGACACCTTCCAGCAGGTCCAGGCCACGGAGACCGACATCCTCCTCGCGGTGGACACCACCGGCGGCATGCTGGCGCACCTCTCCGACATGCGGGATCACTTCGCGGACTTCGTGGGCGCCCTGGAGGGGGTCGACTACCACATCGCCGTCGTGACGAGGGACGACGGCTGCGTGGCCGGCGACCAGCCCTACATCGACAGCAGTATGTCCCTGGACGAGCAGGAGACGGTCTTTGCCGCGATGCTCTGCGCTGATGGCTCCGAGGTGGCGTGTGGAGGGGGAGACGACGCCGAGCGCGGCTTCATGCTCCTGGAGTCCGCCCTGGACGACTCGAACCTCTCGGGCTGCAACGCCGGCTTCTACCGCGAGGACGCCACGCTCGACCTCGTCGGTGTCGCCGATGACCCCGATCAGTCCGACAACGACTACAGCTACTACGTCTCGCTCTTCCAGAGCATGAAGTCGGACCCTGACGACGTCGTCATTCACGCCATCGGGGGGGACTACCCGGCCGGTTGTGGGAAGGTGCCCCCTACAGCGGGTTCTTCGAGGCGACGGTCGCCACCGGCGGCCAGCTCCTGAGCATCTGCACGCCCGACTACGCCGAGCTGATGGACTCCCTGGGTGTCGCCGTTGCCGCGACGGTGTTCACGGACAGCTTCTACCTGACCGGGATCCCGGTGCCGGCCACCATCGAGGTCGTCGTCGACGACGTCACGGTGACGACCGGCTGGAGCTACGACAGCGACGACAACACAATCGTCTTCGAAGAGCCCCATGTGCCCGATGCCAACTCCACGATCGAGGTCTCCTACGGGCGCTACGGGGACTGCGACGACTAAGGCATCAGTCGAGGTATCCGGCAGCCCGGAGCAGCTCTTCGACCTCGAACTCGATGTCGCCATCGTCCCGACCATCCTCGAGCAGTCGGGCCCCGTGCGCGGCGAGGTCCTTGTCCTGCACCGGCGTGCGCACACCGGCGACCTCTGAGTAGGTGACTCCCTCTGACCAGACCCTCTTGTCGTCGCCCCACCGGGCGACCTCGGTCGAGCAGAAGGCCTCGCCGTGGGTGCGTGCGCAGCGGCGGAGGTGGGGCCAGGCCTCGCTGATCGGAGCGTGGCGTTTTCTGGACTCGAGCAAGAGCGCGTGGGCGTCCATCGCCGACAGCCAGCCCTCCGGCAGGGTCCCAGTCGAGGTGTACAGCGGCACCACCGCGTTCTCGTCCCAGACGTTCTGGCCGTGGTCGAGGAGCCCGTGCTCGCCGAGCAGCTCGCCGTGATCGGAGGTGATGACGACCCGGCAGTTTTCTCCACAGTGGGCGCTCAGGATGGCGCCGAGCGAGGCATCCGCTCGCCGGACCGCGTTGTCGTAGAGCAGGTCGATGCGTGCCTTCAGCGGCAGCCACTGCGTCTCGGGCAGCTCGCCTCGCATGTAGCGCGCCCACTCCCTGTTCTCGTCCGTCTTGTTCCAGCGGAGCCCGACCGCGCCTGGGACGCTCGGCCAGGGCTGGTGAGCGTCCCCGATGTTCACGAACAAGAACGTCGATCGTTCAGGATCCAGCTGGCTGACCAGGGCGTCGACCCGCGCCGGCAGCTCGGGCCCGAAGTAGAGCCCCCAGGCGGGCGCCACGTCGACGGTGTCGAAGCCGCGCAGCAGGCCCATCTGCTCGCTGACGACCGGGTTTCCGGAGACCGCCACGGTCTGGTAGCCCTTGTCCGCGAAGTGCTCGGCAAGGGTCGGCAGCGCCTCGTTCAGCGGCCGGCTCCGCGCACCGGTGCCAGAGAGATCGTCGACGCCGCTGGTGATGCAGTGGGCGTGGTGGTCGACTGGCATCGTGCCTGTCATGAAGGAGGCGTGGGAGGGCAGGGTCCACGAGCCCGGGGCCACCGCCGTGCAGGAGAGGCTGCCCTCGAGCGCCTCGAGGTTCGGCGAGGTCTCGGTGTCGTACCCGCAGGCGCTGAGCCGATCGGCGCGGACGGTGTCCAGGACGATGAAGATCACCGTCTCGGGCGGAGACGAGCAGGCCAGGAGGAGCCAGAACACGCCCTCTTGTAAGGTGTGGCGGTCGAAAGTGTGAAGCTGATCTAAAGGCGAGGTTCCACGGGCCGTATGGGGTGTGTGCACCTCGAGGAACGACTCCGAAGAACGATCGGCCCCGCCCGCCTCGCCTGGGCTGACCTCCCTCCGCCCATCGAGCTGGTCCGTGTCCGCCGCACCCTCGGGCGCACCGACCTGGATGTCGCCACCGTCGGTCGCATCGTCGCCGGTGACCGTGTCCTGGCCCGCAGGCTCGTCCGGATCGCCAACTCCGGCTTCTTCGGGCTCCCGCGACGGGTGAGCGATCCGCGGCACGCGGTGGCCTTCCTCGGGCTCGACGCCGTCCGGCGGATCGCCTCCACCCTCGCGATCCTGAACGCCTTCCCAGGCAACACCTCCCATGGCGGACGGCGCCTGCGGCGGCACGCACAGACCACCACGCTGGTCACCCGCAGCTTCGCCGCCCGCTTCGAGCCGCTGCTCGACGCACGCGAGCTCTGGGCTCCCGCCATGCTCCACGAGCTCGGCAGCCTGGTCCTGTTGGCGAGCGCCCCGGACCGCTGGCAGCAGCTCAACCTCCATGCGGAGCGGCATGGCTGCACCCTGGACGAGTCAGAGCGCCTGCTGCGCCTTCCTCGGCGCCGAGACCTGGCCGCCCTGGTCGCCGGTCGCTGGGGGCTCGACCTCGATGGTCTGTGGCACGACACCACCGGGCCCACCGAGCGGGCGACTCGCCGCATCGTCGAGTCCGCGAGCGAGGTGACGATGCTCGCCTTCCGGACACTGCGCCAGAGCTCGCGGGAGTACCTGCAGGTGAGGGTCTGCACCCGCCTCGGGATCCCCCTGGAGGCCTTCGTTGCGTTGATGGCGGGTGTCTACAGGCTCGGAGCCGAGGTGGAGGAGCACGCATTCGCCGGATAGAGGGCGTGGATGCTGCTCTTGTTCCTGGCATGCAAGCCCGCCAGCACCGGCGCCTGGTCGCTCCTCTACGGCGACGACGGGTCCTTCGATCTCCTCCACGAGCGCCACGGGCCGGTGTTGGAGGACGTCCACCTTGCCAGCGGGCTCGGAGAGGTGGACGTCCTCTTCGCCGTCGGCAGCTATCGCTTCACCGAGCAGACGGAGGATCTCGTAGCAGCCGGGCGCATCCGCAAGGTCCGCGAGATCGCAGGCGGTCTGCACCTGGAGCTCCAAGACGCGGACAAGGAGCCGCTCGGAACGCTCGTCGTCACGGCGGCTGGGGACACGGCGGTCCTGTTCACCTGGGTCGCCGACGTCGACGCCAACCGGGCCGAGCTCAGCTTCGCCTGTGGCGACGAGCCGCTCATGGGCCTGGGCTCGCACGCCTTCGACGTAGAACACTCGGGCGAGGACTTCGCGCTGTGGACCTCTGAGCCGGGCATCGGCAAGTCCGACAGCGACGAGTACCCGGCTGACTGGTACCTGACCGGGACACGGCACGCGACCTCGTTCCCCATGCCCTGGGTGCTGCGACCCGATCACAACAGCGGTGTCCTCGCCGACACCACGGCGAGGGTCGAGGCCAGGCTCTGTACCGACGGGCGGATCGCCCTCAGGAGCTGGGAGGCGGACAGTCGGTGGGTCGTGTTCGCCTCGGACGACACACTCGACACGATTCGAGCACTGGGCCTGGCCAGTGGCCCATACGAGCTGCCGGAGCCCTGGGTCTTTGCCCCGTGGAACGACGCCATCCGGGGCGAGGAGCGGGTTCGCGAGGTCCTTTCGTCCATCCGGCAGAGCGGCGCCGCCTCCACCGTCATCTGGACAGAGGACTGGAAGGGCGCGGAGGAAGGCCCCACCGGCTACCACCTGAAGGGCGAGTGGTTCCTCGACCGGGAGTTCTATCCCAACGCCGAGGACGTCGCGCAGGAGCTCAGGGACTCGGGGATCTACTGGTTTGCGTACTTCTCTCCGTTCCTCTACGAAGACACACAGACCTACGAGGACGCGGCGGGGCTGACCATCGAGACAGAGGACGGCGAGCCATACCTGTTCACCGGTCCGACCTTTGGCGAGATGACGATGATCGACCTCACCTTGCCAGAGGCTCGGGAGTTCGCCCTCGAGCACATGGAGGACGCCATCGAGGTCGGCTTCAGGGGGTGGATGGCGGACTACGCCGAGTGGCTCCCGACGGACGCCGTGCTCGCGGGTGGCGACGCCTGGATCGAACACAATCGCTGGCCGCTGGCGTGGCAGGCGCTGAACCGCGAGGCCTTCGACGGTGTCGACGGGTCCTTCTTCGTGCGCTCCGGCTGGACCGGAACCACCGGGCTCGCGCCGGTGGTCTGGCTGGGTGATCAGCGCACCAGCTTCGACACTGACGACGGCTTCCCCACGATCGTGCCCCTGGCGCTCGGACTCAGCGCCGGAGGCGTGCCGGTCGTGACCCATGACGTCGCCGGATACCAGTCGATCGGCAATGAACCGACCACGGAGGAGCTCTGGTACCGATGGACCGCCCTGGGGGCCTTCTCTCCGATCATGCGGACCCACCACGGCGCCTTCGAGGACGAGAACTTCCAGTTCGACCACGACGAGGACAGCCTCGCATTCTGGGCCGAGATGACGCACGAGCACATGCGCATCTGGCCCTACCGCTACGGGCTCGCGGCCAAGGCAGCGACGGACGGCACGCCGATGTTGCTCCACCCCGCCTGGGTGTACGAGGGCGAGGACCACGCCCGGATCGACGCCTGGCTCATGGGTGAGGGGATGCTCGTTCGACCGGTCGTGGAGGAGGGCGCCGCGAGCGTCCAGGTCGACCTCCCAGCCGGCCGCTGGTGGGACTGGTGGACCATGGAAGAGGCCAACAGTGGCCCCTACGAGGTGCCACTCGATACGATCCCGGTCTTCGTCGCCGAGGGCAGCATCGTCCCCACCTTCGACGTCATCCCGGAGACCCTGCTCGACGGAACGGATCTCGTCGACTTCGACGACGCCGACGTATCACGTACGATCTACGTGTTCGGTGACGGGGGCCACTTCGTCGAGGCCGACGGCACGATCTACGCCGCGGATGGTGCAGCGACCGGCACGGCCACAGAGACCCTGAAGAGCGGCACGATCAGCGTGGGTGGCCTGGAGTTGATGGTCTCGGGCTCGGTCGAGCGCGTCTACACGGTGGTCGCGGTCGACTGAATCAGATCTCGTAGACCCGCAGGATGTAGTTCCCGTCGATCATGATCTCGAACTCGCGGTCGGCGTCGAGGTCGATCGGGAAGGCCTCCTCCAGGGGCGCGACGACGTCCTCGTCGATGAGGGCGCCGACGTCTTCGAGCCAGATGACTCCGCCCTCGTCGCAGTACCGGAGAGCGTAGACGTCCTGGTAGTCGCCGTTCTGTACTCCCACGATCGGGTCGCTCACGTAGTCCCCGTCCAGGTCTGACCAGCCCATCGGGATCGTGTCGTTTCCGCTCTTCGACACGAGCGAGAACACGGCGTCGTTCAGGTCGGGCCCGGTCCACTCGGGGGCGCCGCGAACCACGCCGGTCTTGCCGCCGTAGCCGATCATGATGTCGCTGTAGCCGTCTCCGTCCATGTCGCCTGCGTGGAGCGCCCGTTCGTAGGCCGTGCCCTCTCCGAGCACCATGACGTCCTCTCCGGCGACGTTGCCCTCGAGCTTCGTGCCACCGTAGAGGATGCCCAGCCCCGTGCCGTCCCAGAGGTGTGACTGGTCCAGCACGCCGTCTCCGTTCCAGTCCCCCTCGCCGATGCCCCAGTAGATGTAGGTCCCCGGCACGGTCAGGTGGGCCTCTGTGCCGTCGCCGTAGGTGACGTTCCAGGCCGTCCAGTCGTCGCCGTCACGATCGAAGACGTCGTCGACGCCGTCACCGTCGTAGTCGTCCTCTGAGGCGGCGTAGAAGGTGTGGTCGACGTCCATCAGGTCGGGCTCTTCGCCGGGCACGAGCTCGTACATGCCGTCGTAGCACCCGGCGATCGCCTGTGGCTCGGCGCCGGTGTAGTGGTTCGTGATGAAAACCACGCAGTAGTAGGAGGTGTCCCAGGTGCCGATCTCCTCGTAGCCGTCGCTGAGCAGGGTGACGACACCCCCCGTGACGTGGGGGCCCGTCCACACCGGGTAGTGCATCAAGAGCTCCGCCGAGCCGTAGCCGAGGCGCCCGTAGTCCTCTCGCCCTCCGTCGAGCACGACGGGGTCGCCCATGGAGGGCTCGAGCGGCTCCTGGTCTGCGCAGGGCGGGTCCGCCGCGCCGGAGTAGCGGGGTTCCTCGGTTTCGCAGGCGAGCAGGATCAGGGCGGTCATGCTCGGATCCTACGGGGAGCCCAGGCCATTGTTGCTTCGGGGCGGGCTTCTCTGCCCACTGCAGGCGTGGCGGAATCGGGCGGAAGGTCGCGGAGTTGGTAACATCCGTCCTCGCTCCGATGGGATCTGGTGTGCTGTCCTCGCTGCTGCTGAACGTCGCCCTGGCTGCCGAGCCTCCCAGCGTCGACTCCCCCGAGCGCAGCGGCGTGCGCAGCTGGCGTGACGCCATGGTCGTCATCGGCGTCGAGGACTACGAGCACCTGCCGGACATCCCCCACGCCGCCAACGACGCCGCGGCCATGGATGCCTGGTTCCGGCTCGTCCGCGGGCCGTCGACCCGGCGCATCTTCACGGTCCAGAACCCGAGCACCCAGGAAATGGACACGGCGCTGAAGCGCGGCGTCGCCCGGGTGCGCAGCCGAGGCACGCTCTGGATCTACTTCTCGGGGGCTGGCTGGATCGGTGACGATGGGGTGCCACGCCTGTTGCCGGCGGACGCAGCGCCCAACGGGCTGGAGGACGCGTTCTCGCTCGCGGAGGTCGAGCAGATGGCCGCCCGGTCGCGGGCCGAGCGCGTGGTCATCCTGATCGACGCGCCCTTCGACGAGTCCCTCCGGGCCGAGATGGAGCCTGGCAAGGAGCTCGACAGCGTCGCCTGGAGCACCGAAGTGAGCGACAAGGTCGTCGTCTGGGTCGCCGACACCGGGGGCTCGGGGGATGTCTATGGGCCCTCCTCCCACGGCCTCTTCACGTGGCTCTTCCTCGCCGGAGTGCAGGGGTGGGCCGATCTCGACGGTGATGGGGTCGTGAAGCTCTGGGAGGCCCAGGAGTTCGTCCACTCGGGCAGCGCCCTGCTCGGTCGCTCCCAGACCTCGAGCGTGGATCTGCGGGAGGAACCCCGGAACTGGGCGCTGTCGATCGGCGCCCTGCGAGAGGACCAGCTCCTGCCAGCCGACTGGACGACGCTATCGGTGGAAGATCGCGACCGCCGCATGCAGCTCGCCGTGAGCGAAGCGGAGGAGTCAGCGGTCGAGGACATGCTCGCTCGCATGGCCAGCATCAAGCAGGGCGAGGCCGGCCCGGAGCTGCTCGAAGACTTCGTCTCCGACTGGGAGCACCGCGAGATCGTGGTGCGCTGGGTCCCTCCGATAGAGGCGGTAGACGAGGCCAAGATGCTCCTGGAGAACCCAGAGGCCCTGATGCCCGAGACCGTCGTGACCACCGAGGAGGGGGACACCGGGGACACGGCAGTGACTGCGCCGGTCGCGCCGATCGGGCCCACGCTCTCCGACGACACCTGCGACGACCTCATCACGATGGAGCCCGACGCGCTGATGGGCATCTTCGGCCCTGGGCGGATCGAGTGTGTCGAGGCGCGCATCTCGGAGGCGCCGCAGACAGAGAAGGACAAGCTGTCGCGCCTGTTGTTGGCCGACGCCGACTCCAAGGGCGACATGGCGGAGTGGGAGCGACTGATGGCCCGCCACCTCAACGAGATCGACCGCTCCGACCCCGACATGTGCTTCCTCTACGCGCGTCACACGCACAACAAGGGTGTCGCCTGGGGCGAAGAGGCCATCCAGTTCGCCGACTACGCGCTGGAGAACAAGCAGAAGTGGGCGGGCGAGACCTACACCTCTCGCCTCTATGGTCTGTATCGATTGCGCGCCGAGGCTGCGAACGAGCTGTGGAAGGACGCCGAACAGAACCTCATCGCAGACCCCACTGACGAGAACGACGCAATCACGCAGAAGTGGCGCGGCAAGTCGAAGAACTACGCTCGTGAGTGGTACGACTACGCCAAGGCAAGCGACCAGAACCCTGACCGGGCGCTCATGATCTGTGTCTCTGCAGCTGGGACCAAGGCCGCCTGTGTAGCGCGCGACTGACTCAGTACATGTAGCCCAGCGCCTTGAGTCTGTTCGCGTCGAGCATTCGACGTTCGTCCTCTTCCTCTGGCGCCGGCTCGACCAGCTGGTCCCGGTAGAACTGGACCGCCTCCAGCTCGTCGTCGAGGTCCCCCTCGATCATCACCTCCGAGAACTCGATCAGCGTCTCCTCCAGGACCTGGGCGGCCTCCTCGGCCTGACCTTGGGCCTGCAGGTCCACCGCCCGCTCCAGGGCCTTGCCCGCGGAGGCCTGGGCTGCCTTCGAGCGGCGGCGCGCGCTGGCGGCAGATGCTGGGGCCGGTTGCACATCCTCGGTGGCGATGCGCGTCGTGATCTTGCCCTCCTTGCCGTCCTTTTCGCCCGTCGCCGGGTCCCGCCAGCGGATGTCGACCGCCGCGACGTCGATCTCGCCGCGGAGGTGGCCAGGGACGCGCACCTTCGCGACCACCTTGCGGGGCTCTCCAGCCTGCATGTCGCCCAGCAGGATCCGCCACCCGCCGTCGATTGCGTAGCCGTCGTACTCCTCGTAGCCAAGGACCTCGACGAGCTCGACGCCGTCGCCGAGCTGCAGCTCGACCGTCGTAGAGAGCGCCGCGACCTGCTGCATGCGCTCCAGCTCCTCGTCGAACAGCGCCACGACCTCTTCCGGGTCGTTGCCGTAGCGGTAGATGCCGCCGCCGGCGTCGGCGATGGCGATGAGCGTGGGCGCATCGAACTCGAGGCCGAGCCCCACTGTGCTGACCGTGACCCCCGCCTGCTGGGCGTCGGTGGCCAGGCCAGCGAGGGTGCGGCGATCGGTGGGACCTGCGGTGGCCTCGCCGTCGGACAAGAGCAGCACGCGCCGTCGCGGGTTGTCCAGGAAGCGCTGGAGCTGGTCCAGCCCCTGCTGCAGACCCCCGTAGATGTTCGTACCGCCCTGGGGTGTGAGCAGACCGATCGCATAGACGACCTCTGCGGGGTTGAGGATGCGGCCCTGGCGGCGCACGACCTTGGGCTCGCTGCCGAAGCCGATCAGCGACAGGGTGTCCCCGGGACGCAGGCGATCCACCAGCTTCGAGGCGGCCGCGCGCGCGTACTCCAGCTTGCCGCGGTCCTTCATCGAGCCAGAGGTGTCCAGCACCAGGGACTGGTGGGTGGGTCGTTCGGCCGCATCGGGATCGATCTCGGGCGCCTGGACCTCGACCACGAGCCACTGCGTGAAAGCACTCTCGTTGGTGGGGACGAGGACATCGACGTCGAGACCGGCGTCGAACGACATGGTGTCCTGCGCGAGGCAGAGGGAGACGAGCGCGAGCATGACGGGACCTTAGACGCGTGCGCTGCAGAGACGGTGCCGAGATACCGTCGCTTACAGGTGTTTTGCCCGCGGGAAGGGCCTTTCCTTCCTCCTCCGGACCAGCGCTGGCAGCAGGAACATGCCGAGCCAACCCCCGGCGGCCCCGGCCGATGCGCATCCGCGGGTCTCGGCGCGCGGGGTGGCTTCCTCGTCGAGCTCCTCCCAGAGGCAGACCCCCGCCTCGTCGTCGCAGGTGCTCAGGTAGCCCTCGCGCTCTCCGCAGTCGCGCAGGACACCGCCGCACACCCCGGCGCCGCAGGTGTCGCTCTCCGTGCACCAGGCGCCGTCGTCGCAGGGCGCGCCGTCGAAGCGGGGCTCGGCCGTGCAGCCGCCCGTCTGGGGGTCGCAGACTCCCACGCTGCACTCGCTGTCGAGCTCCGCGCAGTCGGGAGCGTCCTGGTGGATGCAGAAGCCATCCTGGCAAGCCTCGGTCCCCGTGCAGAGGCTGTCGTCCAGGCAGTCGCTGTCTTGTTGGCAGAGCTCCAGCGAGCGCGTGGGGTCGCCGTAGAGATTGAACATGGCCCGCGTCGCCCAGGCGAAGCCGGTCGTGTCCACCCACGCGTAGACCTCGGTCCAGCCGTCGCCGGGGAGCTCGGACTTGGTCCGCGCCAGCGCCTCTCCAGAGGTCGCTCCGTCAGTGAGCGCCAGCGCGTAGTAGTACGAGGCGGTCGTCCCGCCGGCCAGCTCGGGGCGCGGCTCCCAGGTCTCGCCGAAGTCGGGGGTGCTGCCGTACGAGACGCGCGTCGCAGCCACCGTGCCGGCTGCTCCTCCCGAGAGCAGTGCGGTCGCCAGGTTGTCCTCGCTCTCCGGCCAGGCGTTGTCGCAGGAGACGTGCCAGGTGAAGGCCCCGCCCGCCGAGACCAGCTCCGCCTCGTCTCCGGACTCGATGAAGCTGGGAGAGATGACCTCGTCGTCGTCGCCGATCCCGTCTTCGTCGAGGTCCGCCACCCAGACCACGCGATGGGTGGAGTCCTTCCATCCGTGTCCCGCCCAGACGACCACCCCCGCACCCTGTGCCCAGGTCTCCAGCAGCTGGTCACGGCTCAGATCGAGGTCGCGTTCGTAGGCGCTCTCCAGCAGGCCCTCGCCTTCGAAGAGGCGCACGCTCTCGAACACGGCTGGGAGATCCCGGTGGATGGTCGCCAGGATGCCGCCGCCGTCGCTGTGCCCCTGGTAGATGCCCCCCGACACGGTCGAGGTGCCGTCGATGCCGAAGAGCGCTCCCGGCAGCAGCACCGTGTGGCGGTAGGACTTGTCGGTCTCCAGGTCGCGCTCCAGGGCGCGCTCCAACAAGGCGTCCATCGTCCCGACGTCCCCGTCGTACACAGGCAGCCGCCCGACGTAGAGCTCGGGCATCATGTCCATGCACCCCTCTCCGATGTCCCTGGGGTAGTGCCACGGCCGCCCGTCGCCGTCGCAGTCCCATTCGCCGGTCAGCTCGGCGTAGTAGAAGTCCGTGGGGATCGGGCTCATGTTGGTCTGGAGCTCGGGCGGGTAGTAGTGCAGGAGGCTGGCGATCGGGTAGGTCTCGAGCATGGGGATGTCGCCCGTCGCCGGGTCGGGATCGCCGATCAAGAGCAGGAAAGCGCCGGGGTCCTCTGCGTACCGCTCCTTCAGCCACGCCCGGATGCGGTCCTGGCGGCTGTCCGCGCTGGTCTGTGCTGGATGGTCCCAGTCGGTCTCTGTGGCCAGGGTGACCTCCCAGCCCTCCGCTTCTCGAAAGGCGACGAAGCGGGGTAGCTCACGGCTGCCGGCGGCGAGCTCCGATGTGGTCAGGACGATCAGCTCCATGCGGGGTTCCGGGGCCATAGCCCACGTCCACGAGGAAGCCGCCGTCGTCGTCCTCGCAGCCGCGGTTGTAGCCGCTCCAGGTGCTCATGCTCTCGCCCAGGTGCGCGATGGCGATGCTGTTGCAGAAGTCGGGATCCAGGTGGTCGAGGAGCTCGCCATCCAGGCTCGGGGCGTTGGTCGTGACGGCCAGGTCGACGAGGGCTTCAGGGTCCATCTCGAGGGCCACGACCTCGGTCCCTCCCCAGGTCACCGTGCTGAACTCGAAGCTCGCCTCCTCCTCCCCCACCGCTCGTGTGTATGCGAGGTAGCTGTCCTCGCTGGGGGCGTCGGTCGGGCCGAAGAAGAGGACGTAGCTGCCCGAGGGCGCGCCGGTGACGGTGCCGGTGACGGTCATCGACTCCGTCGCGTAGCCGTCGAGGCTGCGCTGGTGGGTCCGGAGGTCCAGCGGCATCGTCACCTCCGACAACACGACCCCGGAGTAGGTGACAGCCATGTGGTCCTCGGCTGCGACCGTGATGCTGACGGGCACATCGCCGGGCAGTCCAGGCATGGAGAAGGAGCCGTCGGCGCCGGTGCGGATGCTCAGCTGCTCGTCTGTGGTGTCGATCAGCACCCAGGCCCCGTCGACGGGCAGCAGGTCGAGGTAGGGATCGGTGACGGTCCCGCTGAGCTCGACGGTCGGCTCGGACTCGGCTGAGTCGTTGTCGGCGGGGCCTCGACCACAGGCGAGGATTGGGGCGAGGAGGAAGGTCTTCATCGAATCCTTCCGGGGTGCAGTGACGACGACGGGAGCAGGATAGCGGCACTTGTGGGTGTCGGGACAGGGCGAGTTCGTCAACACGGGCTAGTAGGGTGGACCAGCCTGAGAGGTCCCAATGTTGTTGCTGCTGGCCTGCACCGGGCCCGGTCCCGAGCCGACGGTCATCGAGTCCGTCGAGGAGACCGACAGCTTCATGCTGCACGGCCTCGAGTGCCGGGCACATGTCGTGCGCACCGAGCTCGATGTGCCCCACATCTATGCCTACACGCGCGAGGACGCCGCGAGGGTCTTCGGCTTCACCATCGCGCGCGACCGCTACTTCGAGATGGAGCTGGCCCGTCGACTGGCCACGGGAGAGATCAGCAACCTGCTCGGCGACGCCGCCCTGGAGACCGACATCGAGTCCCGCGGGCAGGGCAGTCGGCACGTCGCCGATCGCCTCTTTGCATCGCTCACCACCGAGCAGGAGCTGGAGATGGCGGCCTTCGCAGAGGGCGTCAACAGCTACATCGCCCTGGTGGCGCTGGAGCAGCACGCCGCTCCGAGCGAGCTGGACTTCGCCTTCGCCCTGCTCGGGGGGGACTCCCCAGCGGCGCTCATGGAGCCCTGGACCAGCTACGACGTCGCCGCGGTCGGGGCGACCATCATCTACAACCTCGGCTACGAGACCGGTGACGTCGGCCGCGCCTACACCGAGTCGGTCCTGCCCGATCTCTTCGCGGGCGCCGCCCTGGAGGACCTGCGTCAGGCCGGTGTCTATGACGATCTGTGGCGGCCCGTGGCTCCGCCGGCGCCCTACGCCTCCGCGCCTGGCTGGGGCCTCAACGAGGGCTACCGCGACGCCATCCCACAGCGAGAGCGGCGCATCGACGCGCCCCAGAGCTTGCTGAAGCGCACCTCCGAGCGCCTCGCCCGCCGCCAGGCGGCGATGGGCCGCGACTGGGACATGGGCTTCGGCTCCAACGTCTGGGCTGTCGACGCGGACCACTCGGCGGACGGTCGCGCGCTGCTCGCGGGTGACGGGCACCTACCGCTCGACATCCCCTCGCTCTTCTACAGCTTCGGCGTCGACACCAAGCTCCTGGGCGGCGGGGACATGCGCCAGGTCGGCGTCACGATCCCGGGCTTCCCGATCATGGCGGTCGGCACAAACGGTGACATCGCCTGGGGCCAGACCCAGCTGATGGGCGACATCACCGACTGGTACACGGAGGAGGTCCAGCTCGACGCCTCCGGCGAGCCCTCCGCGGTGTTCCACGACGGCCAGTGGAAGGACCTCGTCAGGATCGAAGAGGTCTACGAGGTGGCGGACGTGCCCTCCCTCGGCTCGACCGGGCGGACCGAGACCTGGGCCCGCTGGGAGACATGGGACGGCCGCTGGCTCGCCGACATCGAAGGCGCCAGCGTGGAGAAGGAGGAGGCCGTCGTCACGATGCAGGGGGACTGGCTCGTGCCCGGAGACACGGACGGGGACGGGGTCATCACCGGCATCACCTTCGACTACGCAGGCCTGGATGACGCCAACATCCTCCTCGCCAGCCAGCGCATGGGCGAGTCCAGGAGCGTCGACGAGTACCGGGACGCGACCCGAGGTCTGGTGGCCTACTCGCAGAACCTCATCGCCGCAGACTCCGCCGGCGACATCTTCTACACCGGGTACCAGGCCGTTCCCTGCCGGGAGTACCTCGATCGCAACGGAGACGGAAGCTGGACAGAGGGCAGCGACCCCTCCCAGCTCCTCGACGGGACCAGGTACGGTGGGTTCTCCATCGAGGTCGACTCGGACGGCTACGTCGTCGAGGACGGCGAGCACTGCGTGGTTCCATTCGACGAGTATCCGCAGGCCAAGAACCCCGCGAGCGGGTACCTGCTCAACGCCAACAACGACCCGGGCAACATCAGCCTCGACGACGATTTGTTGAACGATCCGTGGTATATCGGCGGTTCCTGGATCGAGGGATACAGGGCCGTCCGCATCGACACCTTCCTCGCCGATGCCACACAGAATGACTGGGCTGACGTCGACGGGATGAGCGCCATCCAAGGGGACACGCGGAGCTCCCTCGGCGCGCAGTTCTCTCCGGTGCTGATCGAGGCCATCGAGCTGGCAGCAGCGCTCTCTGAGGTCGATCGTGAGCTCACGGATGACGAGCAGCGTCTCTTCGATCTGTACGAGTCCGACGCCCCGGCCATCGACGAGGTCCACCAGAGGCTGCTCGACTGGGCCGCAGAGGATCACCCGACGCCAGCCGGCGTCGACGCCTTCTACCACCCGCTGCTCGACGGCGAGGAGGACCAGGCGGTCGCGACCATGCTCCACAACGCCTGGTTTGGTCGTTTCGTGTCAGGAGTCTTCTCGGACGAGGGCCTCCCGGACGTCTGGGAGCCCACCGGCGGGACCGGACAGACACGCGCGCTCACCAAGCTGATCGACGGGCGCGGGCCGGACAACCCCGAAGGGCTCTCCTCCTGGAACGCTGACACAGAGGAGAGCGCCTTCTTCGACGTGCTCGGGACCGACGAGGTCGAGACCAGCCACGAGGTGGCCCTGAGCGCCCTGCTCGACGCCCTCGTCTTCCTGCGCTCGGCGCCAGAGGACGACTCGCTCGGCGGCTTCGGCACAGAAGAGATGAGCGAGTGGATCTGGGGGTACAAGCACGTCGTGCGCTTCGAGTCCATCCTCGCCGGCTTCCTCGGCGACGACCCGACCTACTCGGTCATCACCGACCAGTTCTCGATCACCACGGAGACCCTGCCGCTGGCCAGCGGGATGGCGCCGACGGATCCACGCGCTGACCTCGTCGGCTTCCCGCGCCCCGGTGACACCTTCAGCGTCGACGCGGCGAACAACGGCTTCTCGCACAGTGACTTCGACCACGGGAGCGGTCCGGTCTTCCGAATGGTCATCGCGGTCGGCGGCGAGGACGATACCGTCGGCGTGAACATCATCCCAGGTGGCCAGTCGGGCATGACGGACTCAGCGCACTTCTCCGACCAGGCGGCGCTCTGGCTCGCCAACGAGACCCTCCCCATGCGCCTGTCTCCAGAACAGGTGGTCGACGGCGCCACGGGACGCGAGGCCTACCATCCCGGCCGCGGCGGAAATCTGTGTGGCTTCTGATCCTGGGTTGCGGAGGCTCCCCGGTCGGTCCAGAGGTCGACTCCCAGGAGCCCGAACGTGCCCAGAACGTGCTGGTGGTGGTGTTCGACGATGTCGGCGTCGACAAGGTCTCGAGCTACGCCGACGACTTCCCGGAGTATGAGCCCGAGTACCTTCCCAACACACAGACCTTCGACCAGGTCGGCGCGGCGGGTGTGCGCTTCACGGAGGTGTGGTCCGCTCCGTTGTGCTCGCCGACGCGAGCCAGCATCCTCACCGGTGTGCACCCGTATCGGCACGGGGTCGGGACCGTCGTTCCGCAGGGCCCGCCGCTCTCGACAGACGCCGTCACCCTCCCTGAGTTGGTGCCCGAGACCCACACCACCGGACTCTTCGGCAAGTGGCACCTGGGCATCAGCGGGTTGGACACCGACGCGGTGCCGCACCCGGAGTGGGACGCGGAGGCGGACGGGCACACCCGTGAAGACCCAGGCTCGATCAAGCACACACTCAATCCCATCCAGCAGGGCTGGGACCACTACGCGGGGGGTTTGTCCGGCACGGTCTGCACGATGGTCCTCGATGGTGACTGTGTGGGCGGGTACGACCACTGGATCCTCACCCGGGGTTCGGCCGAGACTCCCGGGGTCACGAAGCTCTGGTGGGAGGATGGCTACGCCACCGAGGTGGAGGTGGACGACGCCCTCGCATGGATCCGGGAGCAGGAGGGACCATGGGTCACGATGCTCGCGTTCCACGCGCCCCACCAGCCCTCTCACGGGACCGCGCGTTTTGGTTGCCAGCGGACGACCGTCCTCCCCTCTCCGAGGCCCAATCGCGTCGCGCTGTACGTCGGCATGTTGGAGTGCGCTGACACCCACCTGGAGCGCATGCTCTGGGAGCTCGATGCCATGGGCGAGCTCGACGACACGCTGCTGGTCGTCGCGGGGGACAACGGAGTCGAGACCTTCCTGCGCGAGTCGATCATGGGAGCCGACAGGACGATCAAGGGGACCGCCTACGAGAGCAGCGTGCACGTACCGCTGGCGATCTCGACTGGAGCCTCCTGGGCCTCGGTCGCCAGCGGGGGCGAGCCCCTCGAGAGTGACCATGTCGCCCTGCCGGGCCGCACGGTCGACCAGATGGTGCACACCACCGATCTCTTCGCGACGGTGCTGGAGTGGGTCGGCGGTGACCGCTCGGGGGGTGTGGACTCCCTGAGCCTGGCGCCCCTGCTCCGGGGTCCCTCGGTGGAGATGCCCCGGGACTTCCTCTACACCGAGCGCTTCATCCCCTCGGATGACTTCGGGCTCTTAGGTCTGGCTGCCATCCGGGACCCGGAGGGCAACAAGCTGGTCGCGGACGTGCATCCAGAGGAGGAGGCGCTCTGCCGGGAGCTCCAGCTCTTCGAGGACGGCCCGGTCGATTTGCTCGATCGCTATGGCGATGCCGAGCTGGCAGAGGTCCAGGAGACCCTGGAGGGCGAGCTCGCTGCGCGCATCGAAGACGGCGCCGCGTGGCTCGACCACCCTCCCTGCCCCTGAGGGCTGGAGATGCTGTCAAGGCGGTGTGAGGGAATTCCGGAACCCTCTCCGGATCCCGCGGTCTGAGCGCTCGATCCTGCTCTCGATGGCGGCCTGGCCGCCAGCTGGAGGAGTGCGTGTCGAATCCCGGAGACCAGCCATGACCCTTCTACTTTCCCTGGTGTTGTCGTCTGCGCTCGCCGAAGACGACGGTGACGTACGCCGAGCACGCCGCACTGTCGACGTCGAGATGGCGGAGCGCGCCGCCCAGACCGAGCTCGCCAAGGCCGAGGCCACCCGGAAGCGCCACCTCGAGATGGAAGCCGCCGAGCGGTTGCTGTCCGAGAACCGCAGCCTGTCCTCCGACCAGCGGGCCGATCTGATGCTGCGCCTGGCAGACCTCTACTTCCGCGAGGGGCGGGCGTCCTACCTGGACGAGATGCTCCCCTACACCGAAGCGGTGGATGCGTGCTTCGACGACCCGGACTGCCCGGACACCTCCAACATCGTGCCGGACCACACGGAGTCCTCCGGGTGGCACGCGAAGAGCATCCGACTGTATCGGATCATCCTGGACAACTACCCTCACTACCCCCGCGCGGACGAGGCCCAGTTCTACCTGGCGAGCGCGCTGGATGACCTCGACCGCGACGACGAAGCCCTGAAGGAGTACGTGCGGCTGGTCCGGTCCTACCCGGAGTCGACCTACGCCCCGAACGCCTACATGATGATTGGGGAGATCCAGTTCGAGGAGGGCGAGGTCTATCGGGCGCTGCTCGCCTACAAGAAGACGACCGCCTATCGCCACCACCAGTACTACAGCCTGGCTCTCTACAAGCTGGCCTGGTGCTACTACAACGTCGGCGAGTACGGGCTCGCCCTCGACACGCTCAAGAGGGTCATCACGTGGTCCGACGACACCCTCGAGGGCAAGGACAACCGAGGCGCCTTCGATCTGCGCGAGGACGCCTACCGCGACCTCGTGCGTTTCTGTGCCGACGGTGGCGACCTCGACGAGTGCGTGCACTTCATCAAGGCCCGCGGGCGCGACGACCTCGTGCGAGACACCATGGTCAGGCTGGGCTCGACCTACTTGGAGCAGGGCAAGAACGAAGAGGCCATGCGGCTCTACAAGCGTCTCATCGCCTCTGACCCGACACACCTCGACGCTGCCGGATATCAGGGGGAGATCGTTCAGATATCTGTGAGGATGGGGCGCGTAGAGGAGACCGTCGACGAGCTGAACCGGCTGCGGCGCGACTACGGAGGTACGTCCTCGTGGGCTCAGGCCAACGCGGTGGAGCCCGAGGAGGTCCAGGAGGTCCAGGACCAGACCGCGAGGCGCATCGCGAAGACGGCGATCGAGTGGCAGAAGGAGGCCCGGAGGCTGGGAACGGGTCCTCGAGCCAAGCGTCTCTACGAAGCCTCTGACTCGCTCTACGCGGTCTATCGAAGGGACTTCCCGGAGGGCGAGCACCTCTACGACGTGACCTTCGCTCATGCCGAGCTCCAGTACGTCACCGGGCAGAAGGAGCTGGCCTTCTTCAGCTACATGGCGGTGCTCGAGATGGACCACCGGGGCAAGAGCTCGCTGTTCGCGGCGGAGGCTGCCATCAAGACCGCCGGAGTGCTCGCGGGCACACCCGGCGCCCCAGATGGCAGGGACGTCATTGCCCTCGACGAGTGGGAGGCGAACTATCTCAGGGCCTTGGATCGCTACGCCGAGCTCTATCCGGAGGGGGAGAAGCGCCAGTTCGCTCTCTACAAGGCCGCCTGGCTGCTCTATCACCACAACGACTTCGTCAAGGCCGCCGAGCGCTTCCGCGTCGTCATCGCGCTGGATCCCAGGTCCAAGGAGGCCGAGTACGCCGCCAACCTGATCCTCGACGGCCTCGCGCTGGTGGAGGACTGGGGGACGCTGCGGGAGACGGCGCTCTACTTCTTCGAGATGGATGGTCTCGGGGGCACGACCTTCAAGCAGACCTGCGCCAACGTCTACGAGCGGGCCAGCTTCAAGCTCATCGAGGTCGACCGGGAGCAGAGTGGAGACGACGTGGCAGCGGCGGACGCGCTGGTCGCCTTTGCGGGCGAGTTTCCGCAGAGCGACGTCGCGGACCTCGCCCTGAACAACGCCGCGGTCTGGTTCACCGAGGGCGGCCGGAGAGCCGATGCGATGCGGACCCGGCGGCTGCTCCTCGACGGCTATCCGACGACCCGCTTCGCCGCGGACACCATCGTGGCGCTGGCCTTCGACCACGAGGCCATCGGGCGCTTCGAGCGCTCCGCGGAGCTCTACGAGGCCCTGGCCGCGGAATACCCCAAGCACGACAGCGCCACCACCGCCCTCTACTCCGCGGCCTTGTTCCGCAAGGCGCTTGGCCAGAACGAGCAGGCCCTCGACGACACGCGCAGGCTCCTCGCGATGGACCCGGACCGGGATGACGCTCGGATCCTGGAGCTGCAGGTCGCGCGGCTCCACCGGGCCCTCGGAGACGAGCGGGCGGCGGAGGGGACCCTGCGGGTGATGCTCGCGGCCGATCCGGACCCCGAGCTGCGCATGGTCGCCTACCTGGAGCTCTCAGAGGTCGCTGGTGACCCGGCGGCCGTCCGCGCAGAGGCGCTGGCCTATGTGGTCGAGGAAGGGCTCGATTCGCCACAAGTCAAGGAGATCGCGGGACGTCTGCGCTTCGAGCAGGGTGCGGACGACTGGAAGGCGTACACAGAGCTGCGCATCCCCGGTCCCTCCACCATCGGCTCGCCGAAGCAGCAGAACATCGTCCTCGCGGACCAGCTCCTGCGCAAGACGGAGTCGCTCGCGACGATCGAGGCGCACTCCGCGGCTGTCATCGAGACCGGCTCGGGCCCCTGGGGTGTGGCCGCGCTGGTCCGTCTCGGCGCTGCATACGAGGACTACGCGGTGACCATCGAGGAGAGCTGGATTCCCGACTACCTCACCGAGGAGCAGAAGGGGATGTACCGGCAGGACCTCGCCGACCGGTCCGCGTTGATCCGACTGAAGAGCCAGGCAGCCTACGAAGCGGCGATGGCCGAGGCGATCCGACTCGACGTCTACGACGACTCGGCCGAGACCGCGCGGCTCAGGCTGCAGGAGCTGGATCCCGACAGTCACCAGCCCACCTACGAGGTGCTTCCGGAGAAGACCTGGACCAGCGGCGTCACCGTGCGCGCCGGCTTCGAGGAGGAGCTGTGATGTTGTTGCTGCTGGCCTGTGTCAAGCTCACCGTCATCGAACCGTTGGCCGCGCCGCACCTCGAAGAGGTCGCTGAAGTGGTCGAGATCGTTACCGTCGAGGTCACCGATCCAGCGACCCTCTACTCTCGGATCGCAGCTGATGGCGCTGATGGAGAGGCCTGGATGGCCCTGGCGCGGTGGCACTTCCAAGAGGGCAAGATCGACGTCGCCGAGATCTGCGCCAGCCGGGCGGCCGCGCTCGGCGTCACCGACCCATCGCTGGACAACGACCGTGGCGTCGCCGCGCTGGAGGCGGGTGACACCCCGCGGGCGCTGCGGTCCTTCCGAGATGCCCTCGAGGCGGACCCTGGGCACGTCGACGCGAACCTGAACATCGCGGCGCTGGCTCTGCGCGCCGCCGACTTCGACGAGGCGCGCTCGCGCTTCTCGGTCGTCTTGAGGCAAGACCCGACACACGAGGAGGCCATGATAGGCCTGGGCGCTGCCCTTGCTGGTCTAGGCGAGATCGACGCGGCCATCGCCGAGATCGACGGCTACCTGGTCGCCGCCCACGCGCCGGACCCGGACGCCTACCGCCTGCGGGACTCGCTGGTGCTGGCTCGGGATGCGGAAGTGCAGGCCCTGGTCGTCAAGCGCATGGCCGAGAAGCAGGCCGAGGCGGACGCCTCCTTCCTGGCTGGCTACCTCGAGGGGCTCGAGGGCTGTGACCCCCTGATCCTCGACCACTTTCGAGAGGTCGTCGCCAAGGGGGACCCTGCCGAGCTAGCCAGCACCGTCGCCTACGTCAACGAGGATCCGGACGGGCTGAGGTCGATGATCTGTCCATGAGTTAGCTCTGGCGGCGATGCCGTACGTCCACCCCGTCCAGATCTACTATGAGGACACCGATCACTCGGGCGTCGTCTACCACGCCAACTATCTCAAGTACTTCGAGCGAGCGCGGGAGCACTTGCTGGGTGTGGACGAGCTCGTCCGGCTCTGGGAGGAAGAGGGCATCGGCTTCGTCGTCTACCAGGTCCGGGTCAAGTTCCGCGAAGGCGCTCGTCACGGCCGGACCTACGAGATCCGCACATCCCTGAAGCAAGGGAGCCCCTTCCGGGCGATCTTCACGCAGCAGGTGTGGGAGCCCGGGGGCAGCTCGTGGATGGTCGATGGCGAGGTGGAGCTCTGCTGCGTCGACCGCGAGGGCAAGCTGGTGCAACTGCCCGGCTCTGTTCAGACCCTCATCGCGACGGTGCTGTCAGAGCCTGCTTGAGCTCGACGATGGCGGGCTCGAAGTCGACGCCGGTCACCTTCCAGCCTTCCTCGGTCTTCTCCATGTCTGCCACCAGGAAGGTCTCGGTCTCGTAGGCGACGATCGGCAGCATCAGCGTCGTGGCCAGGTGCTGCGCAACAGGACCGAGGCGCTCCTCGAGCGCAGTCGATACGAGGAGGCCATCGCGGTCGCCGACCGGGTGCTGCAGCATCGAGAGCGCCCGGGCTGGGGCTACCTGGCCGCGAAGGCCATCGCCTGCCGGGGCCGCGGCCATCGAGCGATGGGGAGCTACGACGAGGCGGCAGAGGACCTGGAGCTTGCGGTGGGTCTCTTCCGCGAGTTGGGCGAGCAGCACGCCGCGGCCCATGCACTTCATGGCCTTGGTCTCGTAGACAAGATCCAGGGTCGCCTGGAGCTGGCCGAGGAGCGGGTCGCGGAGGCTCTCGAGATCCTGATTCGCCACGGCGCCGCCGAAAACCCGATCGGGAGCGCCTGGATGTCGAGGGGCAGCATCGCCCTGGTCGCGGGTCAGCTCGATCTCGCCGAGCGCTGTGTGACCGAGGCACTCCGCATCGGCCGGGAGCTCGGCATGGACATCCTGACCGCTTCTGCGTTGGCGGGACTGGCCGAGATCGACCGGGAGCTGGGACGTCTGGACCAGGCCGAGACGAGGTACGAAGAAGCCTGGCGGATGCTGAGGGAGGCCGGGCTCGGTCGAGCTCTCGTCGTACGGCTCAACCTCGGCATCGTGTACGGACTGCGCGGTGACCATGGACGGTCCCGGTCCACGCTCCTGGAGATCCAGCGGGCTGTGCGTCGCCAGGGGAGGAAGGGCCTGGACGGGGTCTGCGCCGGGTTGGTGCTGCCTGCCTGTGTGGGGCTCGGCCGCCTGGACGAAGCGGCGGAGCAGCTGGCGCTGGCCCGGGAGATCCTGGATGTGCTCGGGGTAGCGGAGCCCGACGTCGCGCGAGCAGCGGAGATGGCGGCGGCCGCCTGCTCCGGTGAGCTGTCCCAGGGCTGTCTGGAGCTCGCCGAGAGCCAGTGGGGCCGGGCTCGGCGAGAGGATGACCGGGCGCGGGTCGCGGCGGCTCTGGCTCTGGTTCGCTAGGGTCTGCCCTGGCCGTGCATCAGCACGGAGATCTTCGAGAGCTGTGCCGTCCAGACCTCCTCCAGCTCTGGGGACCAGCCCGAGTCCCCCAGCTGCGAGAGGGCGTCGACGAGGCACCCGCACACCTGGTCGTACATCTCCGGCGTGACCTTCCAGTCGACGTGGGCGCGACCGAGCGCGCGGAGCTGGAGCGCGACCCACTCGGCGTCCTCGACGTACATGGAGTCGTGCACTCCAGCGAGGATCTGGGTCAGCATCTGGGTCCGCTGGGTGGACTCCGGGCCGAAGCTGTCCATCAAGCTCGGGTGGCGGGTCTCGAGCAAGCCGTAGAAGACCACCCCGAGCTCGTCGGTGCGATCGGCGATGTTCTCGAGATGGCGCATGAGGATGGGCTGGGAGTCGGTCATGGTGCCCCCATAACGAGGCGGTCCCGAGCCGACCGTCTGCCCGCGACGTATGCTCCCGCGATGATCCTGTGGACCCTCGCCTGCACCGCTTCTTCAGATGAGCGGACCCCCGTGCCCGACACGGACGCCGCCGTCGACTCCCAGCCCCTGCCGGACCCGATGGAGCTGGGCAGCCGGGTCTCCGAGGACAACCTCACTGCCACCATCGGGGCTCTTCAGGACATGGGGACGCGGTACACGGCGACGCAGGGAAACAGCGACGCCCGGGACTGGCTGACCATGCAGCTCGAGGACTACGGTTACCTGGTCGAAGAGGACCCCTTCTCCTTCGACGGGACCGACGCGGTCAATCTCGTCGCGCGCAAGGAGGGCTCCGCCTCTCCGGACGCGGTCTGGATCCTCTCGGCCCATTACGACTCGACCTCCACCCAAGCCGCGACCAACGCTCCTGGCGCCGACGACAACGCCTCCGGTGTCGCCGTGGTCCTGGAAGCGGCGCGGATCCTCGCAGAGGTGGAGCTCGAAGACAGCGTGTGGTTCGTCCTCACCGGTGCCGAGGAGCAAGGGAGCAAGGGCTCCGCCCACATGGTCGACTGGCTCGACGCGCAGGGGGTCGAGGTCCAGGGCGTGATGGCCCCCGACATGGTCGGCTACTGGCCGTTGGGCGAAGGTGACGCGATGGACATCCTCGGTGACTCCGACTCTCAGTTCCTCGTGGACCACATGGCCGCGATGGCCGACGCGATGGGGGTGGCCAACAAGACGTGGATCCGACACGGTTACTGCTACGGCGATGATCACACGAACTTCCAGGAGGCCGGCTACCCGGCGATCTCGCCCATGGACTGCGTCGAGGCTCACAACGTCCCCTCGTCCGGTGAGGAGCTACCTCACTACCACCAGACCACTGACAGCCTGGACACGCTGCACATGCCCTTCACGACCCGGGTCGCGCAGGTGATGGTCGCTACCGTCGCGGACTGGGCGGAGCCCATGCGCTGAGCTTCACCTTCGTGGGTCAGGGCCCGACGTGGATGCGCGACCTCCCGACGGTGAGGCCGTCGACTTCCAACACGATCTCGTGAGCCCCCGCCTCGGGAACCCACCGCGCCGCTGCATCCTCGGCCACGACGACACCGTCGATGGACCACCGGACGTCAGAGCCCCGCGGTGCTGTCGCCCTGAGCGCGATGGCCTGCTGCTCCCTGGGACGGTCGGCTTCGACGTACCAGGTCGTGCCGTCCTCTGGGCTGATCAGGGCAGGTCCTGGACCAGCCCCGTGTTCGCAGGTCTCGGTGGGCGCGGTGCCCGGAAGGAAGCGCTCCAGGATGGCGTTGTCACAGTCCGGGCCTCGCCGCTCTCCGGTCTCCGGGCAGATGGGTCCCTCGACCAGGCTGGGATGCCCAAACTCCTCGTTCCGTCCTGTGTGAACGATCTCAG
This sequence comes from Myxococcota bacterium, assembly GCA_036012755.1. Lineage (GTDB taxonomy): Bacteria > Myxococcota_A > UBA796 > UBA796 > CAJQPC01 > JAAESX01. Next base: position 188,262 of record DASCPX010000129.1, read on the forward strand.
CTACCTGCCGTAGGATCGGTCCGGCCCCGCTGATGCCGCTCACGTTCACCATCGGCGAGCCGTCGAAGTTGCCGACCCAGACCCCGACCACCACCTCCGAGGTGACGCCCACGGCCCAGTTGTCGCGCCAACCGACGCTAGTTCCCGTCTTGGCGGCCATCGGGAAGTCCGGCTCCAGGACGGAGTCCACTCCAAAAGCGGCAGCCCTGGCGTCGGGGTCGTCGAGGACGTCCAGGACCAGGGCTGCTGCAGCTGGGTCTCCTACCGTCCGGGCTCGGGACCGTGGGTCCCCGGGCTGCCGGCGAAGGGGTCGCACGCGGCCTCCGTTCGCCAGGGCGACGTATGCGGCGACCAGTTCGTCCAGCCTGACCTCGCCATCACCCAGCGCGAGGGCCAGGCCGTAGTGGTCGGCCCGCTCCGACAAGGTGCTGAGCCCGAGGTCCTGCAGGCGCCGGTGGAGCTCCGCCACGCCGACCATCTCCAGGACCCGCACCGCCGGCAGGTTGCGGCTGCTGGCGAGGGCTACGCGGGCGCGTACGGGCCCGTAGAAGGTCTCGTCGTAGTTCGTCGGTGACCACGTTCCGTGGGTCGTCGACCAGCTCCCCGGGAGGTCATCTACCAGTGAAGCCATCGTGATCGTTCTGGTTTCCAGTCCAAGCCAGTAGACGAAGGGCTTCAGCGCGGAGCCCGGGGAGCGCTCCGCCATGACGCCGTCCACCTGACCGTCATCGGCCTCCCAGTCCGCGGAGCCGACATAGGCCAGGATCTCCGCCGTCTCGCGGTCGACGACGATGACAGCGGCGTGGTCGACGTTGCGGTCCTCGAGGTCACGAAGAGCCGCGGCGATGATGGCCTCGACGTCCTCTTGGAGGTCGAGGTCGAGGGTCGTAGGGTTGTCCCCCGGCGAGAGCTCCAGGGTGCGAACGAAGTGCGGCGCGTGGCCGTATGGAAGCTCCGTGCGGAGCGCGAGTGGCTCCGACCGTGCCACCGCCAGATCTTCGATCGAGGCCCACCCGAGCGTCTCGACGCGCTCCAGCACCCGGTCCCGCGCCGCGAGGGCCTCCAGGGGGGCCTTCCACGGATCGAGCTCGCTGGGGCGGCGAGGGAGGGCGGCGAGCACAGCAGCCTCTGCCAGCGAGAGGTGAGCCGGTTCCTTGTCGAAGTAGGTCTGCGATGCAGCCTCGACTCCCCAGGCGAGGTGACCGAAGTAGACCCGGTTCGCGTAGGCCTCGAGGAGCTCGTCCTTGGAGAGCCGAAGCTCCAGGCGAAGCGCTGTCCCGGCCTCCCAGAGCTTGCCGCGCAGACCTGGTGGACGCGTCCACGCCGTGCGCACGAGCTGCTGGGTGATCGTGCTGCCACCCTGTACGATCTCAGCACCTTGGAGGTTGACCACCGTCGCGCGAGCGATTCCGATGGGATCGATGCCGGGGTGGTAGCGAAAGCGATGGTCCTCTGCAGCCAACAGGGCGATCTCGAGCACCTCCGGCAAGGAGGACACTGGCCCGCCCGCCCGAGCACCGGGCCCGGGCAGCTCGGCGATGGTCTGGTCGTTTCGGTCCAGCACCCGCGGTGACTCCGGAGCTTCAGGCAGGGGGTCCATCGGCCAGCCGAGGAACACCAGGACGGCCGCGGCCCCGGCGGCAATGCCGATGCGAAGGCCTCGCTTCACGTCTCGCGGCGGCGGAGTGCCGCCGCCAGGATCACGCCGAGGCCCATTCCAGCCGGGAGGAAGAGACCGATGCCCACCACCACCCCGGCGCCGAGTCCAATTGCGAAGGGCCACTGCTGCGGCCAGCCGAGCTCCGTCTCACGGGTCAGCGTGTAGCCCGACCACGTCCAGATCTCGTCCACGTCCGCCTGGTAGGCGGCGAGGTCGTGGACGTCGACGCGGTCTTTCAAGACGACGAGATCGTAGCGTTCCTCGACCCGGGCCTTCGAGATCTCGGTGGTCACCGTGAAGCGGAACCACTCGTTGTCCACGCTGCCTGTGCGGTCCTCGAAGACCCAGTCGTCCGGCACGTCGAGCACCAGCGTGTCCACCTCGTGGAGGCCGAGGGGGAGCGCCAGCTGGGTAGTGCGGTGCTGCTCCGGGTATGGCAGCGCGTCGAAGAGGGTGAGCTCGAAGAGCGGGAAGGACTCGCCCCCGGCCGGGTCCGGCTGCCAGGCACCGACGACACGGTAGGCCTCGCTCAGCTCGATGACGTTGGCGTCCCGATCGTCCTGGATGCCCGCGGCCTCCAGGCTGATCAGGCTCTCTCCGGTTCGCTCGAGCTGGCTTCGGAGCTGATCCTGGAGGACATCGTGGCTCGTGGACGCGAACCAGGCGCGGAGGTTGTCGGCCCGCATGCCCTCGGCACGAGTCACGGTCCGCAGCGTCGGTGAGAGCATGGCGTCGACGGTGTAGTGCCAGCGGACTTCTGAGAAGCCGACCCTGGCCGGCCCCATGTCGACCAGCTCGGTGGTCCCTGGTCGGACGAGCAGGGCCTGGCCATAGGCCGGCGTGTAGCGCTCGGCGGCGGCACCCCCCTGGAGCCGGTAGGTCGGGTCGACCCAATGACCACCGTTGTCGTCCTCGACATGGACGATGAGGTGGTCGAAGGCGCCGGGGCTCGGCGCCCAGGTCTCCACCGGGCGGGCCTCTGAGGAGACCAGGGCCGGCCAGGCATCGATGCCCACCTCGCGCAACAGCGCCACCAACAGCAGGGTCTTGTCCTTGCAGTCGCCGTAGCGGTTCTCCAGCACCACGCCGGGTTGCCGGGGGACGTGGCTCCCCTCACCGAGCTCCAGTCCGAGGTAGCGGACATCGTCCTGGACCCAGTCGAGCGCGGCGGTCTCGTAGTCTGCGCCAGAGGTCCGGAGCTGCTCGACGAGCTCGTCGAGTCCCCCCCTGTCCTCGATCTCGTAGAGGGGAAGCGCCCACTGGACGACCTCTGCCCAGGACTGGAACTCGGAGGCCTGGACGAAGGGCGCGCTCAGGACATCAGGTGGAGCGCCCCAGAGGGTCGGCCAGGCCGGCACGCCCCCTATCCACCACACCCACTCGTGCTCCCCCTTCACCAGGCCGGAGCTGATGCCGTGGGCCTTGACGTCGAGCGGGCGGTCCTCTGCGGCCCGGATGTGGAGGTAGCGCTGGGAGACAGGCTCTGACCAGCCCATCGAGAAGGAGTCGAACCAGCGGCCCTGGAAGACCGGGTCGTGGCTCTCGATGCTGTAGCTGTAGCGGAGCACGTCTCCGACAGAGAGCTGGGGGACCAGGGCGACGAAGCTCCTCCGGCCCGACAGCAGGCCGAGCCAGAGCTCGTCCTCTGGCTGGATCAGCGCCGTGTGGGCGTCTTCGATGCGGTCGCTCCAGCTCCCGTCCCGGTAGACGGAGATGTCGTGGAGGTGGATGAGCTCCGTGTCCGGATCGAAGTCGATCTCGACACGCCCGCCGTTGTCCAGGCCCTCGTGCGTCACGATCCGGTAGGCGCGCTGTACGAAGCGCGTGGCGCCGCCGTCGGCCTCGAAGCGCGTCTGGTCGTCGCAGAGGAGGTACTGGGTGGAGGCGAGGCTCTCCCCGCTCGGCACCGGGAGGTCGACAGCCACCTCGATCGGGACGACCCAGTCCGGGATCGGATCCTCGACCACCTCTGCACGAGCCAGTGTCAACAGTGCGAACACGGCGCATCGTAGAGTACGCGGAGCGCTTCGACGATGGCGAGGCGCCGTTCCAGCTCTTCGCGCGGTTGTACGGCTTCAGCCTCACATTCCCTGGCTGCGCGGAAGGTACAGGCTCCCCCGCGGATCCGTAGCGAAGGTCTCTGGAAGCTGGGCCACGCCGAGGACTGCCGCCGGTCCATCCGCCAGCGCGTTGATGCCGGGGAGCTCCGCGATCAGCACCTCGGTGTCCCATGCCACTGGGACCTGGCCGACGTGGAGCTCGGCGATGGTGATCGCGTAGGCCGGAACAGGGCGCCCCTCCAGGCCGGCGAGGCTTCCGCTGTGGACGAGGCGCGGGTCGTCCGGGCGGATCCCGAGCGCCGCCGCCGCGGCCCTGTTGAGCACGGTCACCTCCGCGCCGGTGTCCAGGAGCGCCGGGAAGTGGACCTGGCCGTCGCCGATCTGGACCAGCCACTGGCCGTCCCGGTTGATCGACAGAGGCGTGGCCACCATGTCGGTCTCGAAGTCGTCGAAGGGGACGAGGCGGAGACCCTCTTCCGAGAAGACGGCTACCCCTCGACCGAGCACGTCCTGACCGAGCAGGGAAAACGGCGAGTGCTCGATGATGGCGACGCCGCCGAGCGGAACTGGCTGAGATCGTTCGACGTCCACCTGGCGGAAGGCTGTGCTTCCTCCAGGTGTCGAGGCCAGCTCGGTCAGACCGCCCGGTGGTCCGGATGGCAGCAGGGTCAGGGACGAGCCGGTGTCCACGTGCACCTCGAGCCAGTCGTCGCCTACCTGGATGACGGACTGCATGTCGTTGAGCGGGAACTCGACCGTGTCGGTGAGGAGGACCTCGGCTGGCAGGCTCGGGGGCGTCGCCTCTGCGTCGCGGTCGAGGAGCTCGGTCTCGAAGACCAGCGGGGGCGAGCCGGACAGCGTGCGCGAGGGCAGGCCCTGGTCCCAGGTCCCGATGACTGTGACGTGTGGGTCGAGCATGGGATGACGCTCCTCTGCCCGGCTCAACAGACCCGTCTGCGGGTCGATCCACCAGTGCTCCTCGAGTCCCCAACGCCAGCGGATGCGCAGGTGCCACCCGGGGTCCTCCGCTCCGAGGTGGACGACCTCGTCGATGTGCTCGCGCCACGCGATCAGCTGGCTCGGGTCGGCGTTGAAGGCCAACTCCTCCAGGCGAGGTCCCCAGACGCGGCTCCACGTGGGGCGCTTCTCCCAGCCGACACCATCGACGAGCCCCCAGCCCATGCGCAGCCCGCTGAGCTCGAGCCAGGCTTCGTAGTCTCCGTCGACCCAGGTCTCGGTGAGGGTGCCCTGGAGGTCCTGGACGCGCACGGAGGAGCGCAGGCTCCTGGTCGTGCGGCTGTCGACCTGGGCGGCGTAGGCGTCGAGGAGAGCCTCTGCCGATGGCGGCTCGATGGGGACGACTGGGGGGCGGCAGGCAAGTAGCAGGATCATGGTGCTCATCGTAGACAGCTGTCGTCAACCGGCGACGTGGGGGCTGCGCAAGTGTTCGAGATCGCGTGTTGGACCACATGGCACGAGTCGTGAACCGTAGCTTCGCGAAGCCCTGGAGAAACCATGATCCTGCTCTCGTTCTTCCTCCTCTCAGACCCCCTCGTTTCGGCGGCTCACGCCGAGGATGTCGCCGCCTTCGAGTCCAAGGAGATGAACACCCTCTGGGTCCAGCGGGACTGGGGCGGACACACGGACGAGGCCATCGGGATCCTCGAGGCTGCGAAGGCCGCGAACCCCGACGACTACGAGATCCGCTGGCAGCTCGCCCGCTTCTACTACTGGAAGGCTGGTACGAAGACCGGCGCCAAGCAGGCGGAATTGGGCAAGAAGGCATGGGATGAAGCCGAGGTCGCGAAGGACCTGGAGCCCGGCTCGGTCGAGGGTTGGTACTGGGCCGCCGCCTCGATCGGCGCATACAGCCAGGGAGCCGGCATCATGAACGCCGTGAAGGAGGGGCTCGCCGACGAGTTCAAGGTCAACGCCAAGAAGGCGATCGCCATCGACGGCGGCCATGACCACGGGGGCCCCTACCGTGCCCTCGGGCGCTTCTACACGACCCTGCCCTGGCCGCTCCAGGACCTCGAGGAAGCCGAGAAGATGTCGGAGAAGGCCCTCGCCGCGGACGACGACTTCGCGATCAACCTCTACTACCTGGCCGATGTCTACAAGCAGGACGGCGACGAGACCAAGGCGCGCCAGTACGCCACGAAGGCCGCGGCGCAAGACCCGGCGTCCAGCGGAGATCCGCCATCGACCCGCAAGCATGTCAAGCTGGCCGAAGCCATGCTCGAGGAGTTGTAGTGGCCTTCTGGGAAAGCGGGCTCGTCTTCGACGCCCTGATCGTCGCTGCCTTGCTCTTCGTCGCAGCGACGCTCCGCAAGATCATCCCGCCGATGCGCGCCCTGGGGGTGCCCGACTCGATGGTGGCCGGCTTCATCGGCCTCGTCTGCGGGCCCACGGCGCTGGCGCTCTTGCCCTTTGATCCGGAGACGCTGGCGAGCTTCGTCTACCACGGCCTCGCGCTGGTCTTCATCGCCGTCAGCCTGCAGTCCCCTGCAAAGGGCAAGGGCGGCGGCGGGGCGACCTCCGTGGCCTTCGCCATTCCTTTCTTGGCTGTGCTGCAGGGTCTGGTCGGGCTCCTGGCGGTGCTCGCCTTCTCCGCTTTTGCCGTCGAGAAGATGCACCCGGGCATGGGACTCATGCTCCCCTTGGGCTTCAACCAGGGACCCGGCCAGGCCCTGTCACTCGGGCGCAGCTGGGAGGCATCGGGCTTCGCCAGCGGCGGCGAGATCGGCCTCATCGTGGCTTCGATGGGCTTCGCGTGGGCGGTGTTCATCGGCGTCCCGCTGGTCGCGTGGGGTCGCAAGAAGGGCTGGGCCGCCGATCCAGGATCTGGAGCCGAGTCCACCGAGGTCGACCAGGTGGAGCGCGTGGTGCCCCCACCGGGTGCTGGCGCGCTGGAGCTCCTCTCGACCCAGGCGGTGTGGATCGGGCTGGTCTACCTCGCCACCTACGGCATCCTCTACGGGCTGGCGTCGCTGCTGGCGGACAAGCCCCAGTTCGCGGCCATGGTCTGGGGCTTCCACTTCATCATCGGGACCTTCCTCGCCCTCGGGGCGCGCCGCCTGCTGGATCGGCTCGTGCCGAGACACCAGCTGGAGGACCGGCTGCTGGGCCGCATCTCTGGAACCACCGTCGACGTGATCACCTGTTCGGCGATCGCCGCGGTGAGCCTGACCGTCTTTCGGGCCAACCTCGTGCCCATCCTCGTACTCACCTCGCTGGGCGGTCTGGCCACGCTGTTGTCCTGCATCTGGCTGGCTCGTCGGGCCTTCCCCTCGGCGCCCTTCCAGCACGCGGTGGTCATGTTCGGCGCCGCCACCGGCACGCTCCCGACTGGACTCGCGCTGTTGCGCATCATGGACCCCGAGATGAAGGGGCCGGTGCCCGCGAACGTCGTGCTCGGCGCCGCTGGCGCGCTGGTCCTCAGCATCCCGTTGCTCATCGTGGTGCTGCCCATTCCGATCGCCGGCTTCGAGCACGACTACTGGGGCTCCATCTGGCTGGCAGTGGGCATCTTGTGTGTGTACATCGGGCTGTTGCTGGTGGGCTGGCGTCTCCTCGGTCCGCTACGCTTCGCGCGACCGTGGAGGCGCTTCTGGCCGGACTGATCCAGCGGGTCTCGCTCGGTGATCGCGCGGCGGTCATCGGCGACATCCACGGCTCGGCCGATCTGCTCCGGCGCTTGCTGGGGCAACTCGAGGGGCTGCCCATCGTCGTCGCCGGCGATCTCTGTGACCGGGGCTCCGACACGCGGGGCGTGCTCGATCAGCTCGTCGCTGTCGGTGCGATCGGAGTCCTGGGCAACCACGACCTGTGGCTGCGTGACTGGGCAAACGGCCGCGGCTTCGACGACTTCGCGCTGCACCGGGCGATGGGTGGACGAGCGACGCTGGCGAGCTACGGCGTGGACCCCGAGAGCTCCGTCGCCCAGATCGAAGCGGCCTCCTGGCGCGTTCCGGAGTCCCACGGTCGATTCCTGGACGGCCTCCCCCTTGCCCTGTCGGTCGGTGTCGGCGGCGAGGACTTCTGGGTGGTGCACGCGGGGCTGCTGCGCCAGCTGGAGTTTCCTCCGGAGCCTCGCCGGCGCGTGGACTGGCTCGTCCGGACCCACGGGGAGCGAATGTGCTGGGGCAAGTGCCACCCTGTGCAGTGCGTCGAGGCCGACGTGCCGGTTGTGATGGGGCACGTGCCGCTGTCCGCCCCAGAGGACAACGGCCACTGCGTCGCGATCGACACCGGAGCGGGGACATGGGGAGAGGCGGGCTGCCTGACGGCCTTGATCCTGCCCGAGCGGCGCTTCCTCAGCGTGTCAGGGCTGTGAGCGTGAAGAGTTCGTCGTCGAGGCCGGCGTCGAAAGCGACCTCGTTGACGGTCGCCTCCGTGGAGGTGCCCTTGTCGTTGTCGAGGACGTGGAGGGTGTGGGCGAGGTTGCGCGGCCCGACGTCGCGGTAGTCCGTCAGCGTCACCGTCCGGATCCTGACGTTGTCCTCGTCCGAGTACTCGATCACCGAGGGGAGGTGGTCGTCCGGCCGGACCCACATGCGCACGTGGTGGTGCTCGTGCTGCTTGGGGTCGTTCGGGGTCAACAGCAGGGTCGTCATCTCGCCGTCGGTGCCCTCGACGATCGCGCTGTACTCCTCCGACCAGGACAGGCGCGAGAGGTCGTCGATGCTGAAGTCGGTGCCCATGAAGGCGTCGCTGCGCTGGTCGCCGACCACGCGCTTCGGTCGTCCGTAGGCGGGCAGGTAGACGTAGACCGTCTCGCCGTCGGGCACGAGCAAGCCGATGCCAGCGAGCCTCGCCGGCTCCGTGTAGCGAACGAGGCGCTTGTCGTCGCCCTTCTGCCAGATCTCGAGCGTGCGCTGGGCGCTCTCACCCTTGTCGTCGGTGACGACGACGTCGAGCACCAGGTGGGCGTCGTCTCCGGCGTTGTTGGCGGCGTCGACCTTTGCGAGCAGGGCGTCGCCAGCTTCGTCGGCGAGAGCGAGCGCGAGGAGCGTGTGGAGCATGGCGCCTGGATATCGCGCCCTGGTAGCCTTGCCGCGCGAGGGCACAGATGGTCTGGCTGTTGGCGTGCATCGGCAAGTGGGGCCTGTTCTCCGATGACAGCGGGCGGCGACTGCGCGATGGGGGACGTCGCTGGCTTCCTCAGAGCTCTGTGACCCCAACGAGTACGGGCCGCCCGAAGGCGACCCGCATCGGTTCCAGCGGGGCTGGACTCAGATGGCGTGCTCGTTCTCCGGCTCGTCCGGGTCGACCTCTGCGCCCTCGTCGTCGATGGGCTCCTCGGGCGTGACGCTCGAGATGTCGTAGTCGCCCGCGCGGCTCGCGTCGTAGTCCGTCTCCAGACGCAGGCTGGCGCCGATGCTCACGTCGCCGACCTGGCAGCCGCCGGCCCACTCGTAGATGATGACGCCGTCGTCGATGGTGCTGTTGTCCTCTGCGAAGGCTCCCTCGACCGTGCCGACGCCGATCGCGGCGCAGTTGCCGTTGGCGCCCAGGCCCAGGCCCAAGAGCATCACGAAGCTGCCATCGGGAGCGAGCGTGCCGCCCATGCGCTGGCCGGGGGTGCCGCGGTCTTCCGAGAGGTTCACGAAGTTGAGCAGGTCGTAGTCGGTGCCCCAGGGCTGGTCGACGGCGACCTCGTTCCAGAAGTTCTCGCTCGGGCACTCGACGCCCTCATCAGAGCAGAGCTGGCTGATCTCGAAGAACTCGCCGTTGTACTCGACGGTGGCCTCTTCCCGGAGATGACCTCGGCGACGAGCTCGTCGTTGATGTAGACGCGCATGTTGTCGACATACTCGACGTCGTAGTTGCCCATGCGGTCCTGGGGCTCTTCGAGCTCACCACAGGCGGTCAGGGCTGTGACGGCGACGGCGATGCAACAGAGGCGAAGGATGTTGGTACGCATTGTGTGTGTCTCCATAGAGGCAGCGGGTTCGTCTGCGTGCCTCGGCAAGTGAGACCCACGGCTCCACGACAGAGAAAACGATTTCTCTTACGTCTCCCTCACCCTGATCCCTCAGTAGAGGTAGATCTCCAGGTTCGTGCTGCCTTCTGAGCCGTCAGCGCTCCCCACGACGAAGACCCTGGAGTCCCCCACGCCGAGGTACTCGTAGGTCCAGGCGTCGTCTCCCCAGTCGTCGTTGCTGCAGCTCGTGATGGCGCCCCCGCACTCCTCCAGCGCGTAGAGGATCGTGTCTCCCTCCGAGCCGTTGGTGTGGAAGATCCACCAGCCGGGGGCGTTGGCGTTCCAGGTGAAGGTCTCGGCGTCGTGGAGCACGCCGCAGGTCCCCGTGATGCCCTCGCCGTTTCCGGCGCGTTCCCAGGAGGTCGAGACCCCTCCGCCGCCGAGGTCGACATCGGCACAGGAGGGCGGGCCCAGGATCTCGAGCTCCGAGCTCTCCACGAGCAGCGTCACCTCCTGGCTCTCTGCGAGGGTCGCCGAGACCGAGCCGGTCCCACAGGCCAGCTCCTCGCCGAGGCAGTCCCCGTCGAGCACCGCGACGGTCTCGCCGACGAAGACGTAGTCCCCATCGCTGGGAGCGGCCCAGCCGAGCAGGACCTCGTCTCCGGCCTCTCCGCAGCTGGCCTCGAGCCAGTCGTGCCACGCCTCGGGGAGCTCGACTTCACCGGTGCCCTCGACGTCTGTGTCGGGGCACTCGTTGCACTCGATCGTACCCGCGCAGTCGGAGTCGTCGCAGTCGGTGACGCCATCGCCGTCGTCGTCGAGGGTGTTGGTGCAGTCGCGCTCGAATCCCCACCAGTCCGTGCCGGAGAAGTCGATCGGATCGACACCGAGGAAGGCCCGCATCGTCGGCGCCACGTCCAGGTGTGAGGCGCCGTCGAGCTCGGTGGCGAGGAGCGAGGGGCCGGCCAACAACAGCGGCACCGCCTGGTAGTCCTCGCTCATGGTGCCGTGGGTGCCCCAGGCGTCCCCGCCGTGATCGGAGGTCATGACGATCAGCCACTCCTCGCTGGCGATCTCCGGCCGCTCCAGCAAGACGTCCACGAGCTGGCCGAGGTCCTCGTCGAGGTCTTCGAGGGCAGCGACGTACTCGGGATTGTCGGCCGAGAAGCCGCCGGAGTGTCCGGCGGTGTCCAGCGCGTGCAGCTCGACGAGGTAGACCTGCGAGAGCCCTCCACGCAGTGCCCCGAGAGCCTCCTCGAGCACATCCTCGTCGGCGTCGACGGCGATGAGATCCGAGAACCCCACCCACTCTGCCCCAGCCCAGATCCGCTCGTCGAGGTCCTCGAAGGGGTCCATCGTCAGGGGGATGCCGTCGGTCCAGACGCCGTGGCTCTCTGTGCCGGTGAGCACGCTCGCCCAGCCCGGTCCGCAGGTCGTCAGGTCGGTGGTCTGGGTGGTAGCGGTCGCGATGACCCCCCAGGCCGCGAGCCGGTCGATGTTCGGTGTGTCCACCAGGGGCAGGACCTCTGCGTCGAGGCCGTCCGCGGCGACCAGCAGGACGTCTCGGGAGCTGGCCTCCTCCGGAGATCTCAGCATCTCGAGGCTGACATCGATCCGCGCAAGGACCTCTGCAGAGTCGCTGTCGTGGAGGGTGATGTGAGCTTCGTGCCGACCGCTCGCGGCGGCCCAGGGATCCGCGGTGAGAGTCAGGACTCCGTCTTCGATCGAGGCCCCCAGCCAGGTCTCGGAGGACAGGGCGACGAAGGCATCGCAGGGCTCGGCGAGGACCTCGAGGTCCCGCTCCACCGAGGGTGTGTCCTCTCCCTGCCACCAGGACCAGAGGACCGGATCCGTGTCGATCGACAGACTTCCGGAGCGCTCGCAGGTGGCCGTGTCCTCGAGGATCACGGTCTCGGTGGCGCCCGGTGGCGTGATGTGCGTCTCTTCGACGACGCAGGCGAGGAGCCAGATCATCGGCGCCTCCTGATCACCAGCAACGCCAACAACCAGGGAGCCAGCGCCACGCCGCCACCGCAGCCGCAGCGCGGTTCGGGTTCGAAGGGTGGTGGTGTGGCGGCCGGCGGCGTGCTGTCTGCCACCGGATCTGAGTCCACCACGGATGTGTCGATGGGTGGGTCGGACTCCTGGGGTCCTGTGTCGATGGGGCCCTCTGCTTCGATGCAGGTCAGGGTCCAGGTGTGGGTGTCCGTCAGCGCTCCGTCGGTGTCCAGTCGCACGATGGCGGTCGGATCCGACACGGACAGGATGATCTCGTGGCTGACGAGGTCCTCGCAGGTCACACTCAGCTCCGAGTCGCTCCCGGCGTCCGCCCCGTCGAGGGTCCAGGACAGCACCATCGAGTCGTCGTCCGGACCCAACACAGTTGCTGTGAAGACCTGCTCCTCGCCGATCTCCAAGGTAGCCTCGTCCTCTGGGATCGTGTCGACCACCAGCTCCGAGAGGTGCTCGTACATCACGACGAGTCCGTGCTCTTTGCACACCGGACAGAAGTCCTTGTAGAGCGTGTACATCAGGCAGTCCCCGTTCGTGGGACTGTGCCAGTCGGTGTAGGAGCAGGGGGTGAAGGCGCCGATCCCCTCGACGTCCAGCCACTGGCTCCAGGTGGAGCCATCTGACTCCGAGCTGCAGTTCGCGCCGGCCCCAGAGCCCCCGTAGGCGTAGCCGTAGCTGTACTCGTCCCACAGCTCCATGAAGTGGTGGCCCAGCTCGTGTACCTGCACCTCGTCGGAGTAGGTCCCCGTGTAGGTGGTGCAGTAGGTCGGGCTGCCCATGCCGCCGTAGGTGCTGTCGTTGACGAGCACCACGGTCATGTCAGCTGCCGGCAGGGAGCTGTCGATGGCCGCGACGACGGCGTCATCGTCGCAACAGACCAGGCGATCGGTGCCCGAACAGCCGTAGTAGCAGCCGTACGCCGTGTCCTTTTCGATGTCCTGGCCTGCGTCGTAGTGAGAGGCCCCGGACTCGGCGGAGGCGGCGTCCACCCGCCAGACGCTGACGAGGCCGCTGTAGCTGGCGTAGGGCTCGCGAGTCAGCAGGTCCGTCGAGAGTCGGTCCACGTCGGAGCGCCAGAGCTCGAGCTCGTCGATGGTGTAGCCGTCGCCGAGGTAGAGGATGTCGATGCGCTCGTCCAGCGGGCCGTCGACGTCGACCGCCACGACGGGATCTGAGGGCGGGGCGACGCTCAGGCCCACCCGGGCCGAACCCAGCCGGAGGCTGCGGGCGCCGTCAGGCCACTCGATGGCGACCCGGGCGTATGCGGCGTCCAGTTCGACGTGGGCGCCTCCTCCTTCCGGGTGGATGATGCCTGCGCGCCGAACATCCATGGGCACCGCGGCGGTGGCGAGGATGCTGCCGTCGGCGGCCAGGATCTCCAGGTCCCCGGCGGTACGGGACACGACCTTGCCAGGGGCCGCGACGACGCGGACGAGCGCCACACCGGTGTCGTCCACGCGGAGGGTCGCGATCGCGCTGTCGGCCTGCGCGAGGCCCATCCAGATCAGAAGCATGGCGCAGTCTGGCATGGAGCTTGCGCGCGCCAAAGCGGGAGGCTGGAGCTCGGCGGGCTACCTCCGCGCGGAGGTCCCCCATGTTCATGATGCTCATCGCCTGCACCGGTCGCGAACCCCAGGACGGTCAGGGGCGTCCGCCGCTCGGGGGTGACGACAGCGCCGACACCGGCCCCGATGTGCCTCTGGACGGCCAGGGTGAGATCACGGGGGACTGTGGGTTCCTCGCCCACCAGCAGTGGACGAGCAGCGAGAGCTGGCTCTTCCGCAACAGCATCGACCTCGGTGACGCTGGCCTCGACGTCGAGGATCTCTCGGAGGGGGGCGCGAAGGTCTACACAGACGGGAACCTCGGAGGATCCTCGCTGTTGTCCGAGGTGCTGGCCTTCGAGCTGCTCTACCGCTGTGAGCTCGCGGACCTCGTCAAGACGGAGGCCGAGATCGAGTACGCCACAGAGGGCAAGAAGACCGACCTGCTGGTTCAGATCGACAGCCGCAGCGTCGGCGTGAGCGTCACCCGGGCATACCACTGGCCTCCAGAGGACCTCTTCACAGTCGAGGAGGCCGACGCGCTCTTGACCGACAAGCTCGCCGACGCCAGCGAGGCCGACGACAACGTCGCCGCGGCGGACGCCTGGGAGCGGACGATCCTCCACGTCATCGCCTACGACTCACAGTACGCGGACATGGTCGAAGAGGCCTACGGGGCTCTCGGTGCCGGTGTCACAGAGGACCACATCCTCGTCGTCTCGGTGACCGAGGGGGACGACGAAGAGGTCTATTGAGACGCCGCGACCAGCCCGGGGAACATCGCGTCATCCTCGTCGGTTATGGTTCGCCCCCCAACAGGAGGAGGCCACGATGTTCGCCCCAGTGATCGGAGCCGCCCTGGCCCTCAACACGGCTCATGCCGAGCGCTATTCCTTCTCCAACGACAGTTCGGATGTGGGCTTCCACATGGTGGCCACGATGCACGAGGTCGACGGCGACTGCGCCAACTTCCAGGGCGAGCTCGACGTCGGCAGGAAGGCCACCCACACGGGCAAGGTCACGGTCCAGACCAGCGCGGTCACCACGTTCATCGATGTCCGCGACGAGCGCATGCACAACTACGTGCTCGAGATCGAGAAGTACCCGACCATGGAGCTCGACATCAAGGCCATCGAGGGCGACGTGGAGGGCCTCGACTCCAAGAAGGGCAGCGGCGAGATCTTGCTGAAGGGCCAGCTGACGATCCGCACGGTGAGCAAGGACGTCGAGTTCCCCGTCACCTACAGCTGGAGCGAGTCCGGCGACCTCAGCCTGAAGGGCGGCTACGAGACGAAGTGGACGAACTGGAACCTGCCGGATCCGAGCATCCTGATCTCGACGCTGTACCCGGAGCTGGACGTCCGGGTGGACGTGACGGCGAAGAAGTCGCCCTGAGCTACGGGCTCGCGACGCGATCCGGGTAGGGAACGAGCTCGTCCATGCGCTGGATCTTGTGGAAGTCGACGACCTTGAGGATGTCGGCGCGAGAGAGCTGGTCCGCAGAGTCGTAGCCACAGGATGCCAGGACCATCGCGAACTCCTTGAGCACCGCGTGCTGGTAGTTCGAAGCCCGTGGGCCCTGGACCCTGGGCACCAGCCCCCGCTGCAGCCACGAGCTGTGCGTGGCGATTCCGCTCGGACAGAAGTTCGTGTTGCAGTGGAGCGCCTGGATGCAACCGATCGACAGCATGAACCCTCGGGCGCTGCAGGCCCAGTCGGCGCCGGCCGCCAGCGCGATGGCCAGGGCGCCGCCAGTGAAGACCTTGCCTGACGCGGCGATCTTGATCCGCTCGCGAAGTCCGTATTCGAGCAGCTTGTTCTCGGTCATCATGACCGCATCCAGCATCGGGTACCCGAGGATGTTCGTGTGTGCGAGTGGCGCCGCTCCGGTGCCGCCCTCTGCCCCGTCGACGGCGATGTAGTCCGGGCCGACGCCCACATCTACGATCGCCTGGAAGATCTGGTCGAGGAACCTGGGGTCACCCAGGCAGTACTTGATGCCTACGGGCTTCCGGCTGAGCTTCTGGACACGCTCCACGAAGCGCAACAGACCCTCGGCGTCTTCCCACTCGGAGTGGCGCGGCGGGGAGATGACGTCGCGACCTTGCTCGACGTTTCGGATCTTCGCGATCTCGGGGGTGATCTTCTCCTTCGGCAGGATCCCGCCCTTGCCTGGCTTGGCACCCTGACTGAGCTTGATCTCGATCATTCGCACCTGGGCCAGGGCGGCTTTCTTCGCGAAGGTCTCCTCGTCGAAGCTGCCGTCGGCGTTCCGGGCGCCGAACTTGGCGGTGCCCAGCTGCCAGACGAGGTCGCCGCCGGGCTCGCGGTGGTAGGGGCTGATGCCGCCTTCACCGGTGTTGTGGTAGTAGCCGCCTTCCTTGGCGCCCCTGTTCAGCGAGAGGATGGCCCGCTTTCCGAGGCTTCCGAAGCTCATCGCCGAGGTGTTGAACAGGGCGGCATCGTAGGGGTGCTCGCAGTGCGGGTTGTGCTCTCCGACGTGTGTGCGTCCCGGCTCCTCGTGCTTCAGCTTCGGATAGGAACTGTGTGCCATGAGGATCGTGCCGGGCGAATCCAGATCGAGCTGGGTGCCAAATGGCACGGTGGCGTCCTCGTTCAGCGCGCTGGCCTCGATCCACTTGCGCACGTAGCGCGGCACGGGGCGCTCCTCGCGGTCGTTGGAGATGAGGTACTGTCGCAGGGGCGGCCCGACTGACGACAGGGCATGGCGGCCCATGGCCATCAGCGGGAAGTTGCGCTTGATGCTGTTCTTGGACTGTAGGAAGTCGCGCAGCGCCATGGCCAGGAAGATGAAGACCAGGAGCAGGAACAGGGTGCCGCCCGGGTGCTCTACCACCCAGAAGATGGGCGTGAAGATGACTTCGATGAGTGTGTTCAAGAGGGTCTCCTCATTGGGAGACATCGTAGCGGTAGAGCGCCTCCTCCTGTCCAATCCCGTAGAACTCGAAACTGAGCGTCTCGGATGTGGCGCGAACGACGCTGTAGCCGAAGCTGCTCGAGATGAAGTGCTGCCCCTCCGAGCCGACCTTGGCGCAGCGCCCCTTGAGGGCACCGGGGTCGGTGCACAGGGGGCGGCTCTTGCTGCCGGAGCCGGCGATGAGCTGGTCGAAGGTGGGGCCGTCGATGTGCTCGAGGTGGTGGTCGTGTCCGGCCAGGGCGAGGTCCACTCCACAGCGCTCGAAGATCGGCTCGACGGCGTCCTGGAGCGGGATGAGCTCTGTCGGGTGGAGACCGTGCAGTCCGCTGGAGTGCAGGGGATGGTGGGCGAAGGCGACCTTCCAGCCCTCTGCCGCGCAGAACTCCTCCTCCATCTCCTTCAGCATCGCGGCGCTGCCGGCTGTGTCGGTCCAGCGTCTCAAGAGCTGGCTGTCCCAGCCATAGAGCGTGAACCACTCGGGCAGGCCCGGCACGCGGTAGTGGAGGTCCGGCATGCGCCAGCGCTCGGAGCGGTTCGTGTAGTCGATCTGCGCCTGGGCCGAGCGGAGCCAGTCGTGGTTGCCCATGACCACCCAGGTCTCGAGCGCTCCGTGGCTGGCATAGGGCTTCTCGTAGAGCGCCACGAACTTGCGCGAGATGGAGCTCTCCGCCCCGGTCTCGTAGATGTTGTCGCCGACCATCACGGCGAGGTCGCAGCCCAGGGCCGCGCAGGTCCTGGCGGAGTGCTCGGCGACCTGCCGCTGGGGAGGGCCCTTCTTGCCTGTGTCCCCGAGCACGAGCAGCACGATCTCTTCGTCGGACTGTCGCTCGGTGAACGGAACGGTTGCCAAGGGGGTGGGATCCTGGAGATCGAAGCCCGCGCAAGCGATGAGGTGCCACATGCGGGGTCACTATCGCGATAGTCCACCGGGCATGGAACTCCATGAGCGACTCTCCCGACACACGGGCCTCGAGGTCCGGGAGGCGGTCCGCCAGGGGCGCCAGGGGAGCTTCCGCGTCACCGCGATCGAAGATGGACGACCGCGCCGCTTCGTGCTTCGCGGCGACGCGCCACAGAGTCCGCCCGGGAGCATCTCCTGCGAGGTCGAGTTCCATGTGATCGCCGCTGCGGTCGAGGTCGGGACGCCGACGCCCCGGGCTCGCTTCCCGGGCGAGGGGCTCGTGCGGGACGGCGCCTTCGCCTACCTCGCCGATTGGGTCGATGGGGAAGTCACCGGGTCCAGCGTCGTGAGCCACCCGGCGCGGGACGAGCTGCCCGAACAGCTGGCCCGAGCGCTCTCGGCGATCCACCGGATCACCCCGGAGACCCACGAGCTGCCCCTGTCAGGTCGTGAGCGGGACCCGGGCGAGGCGGCGCTGGAGGCCGCCCGAGAGCTGCTGGACGCGCTGCCAGAGCCCCACGCCGGCCTCGAGCTGGCATATGTCTGGGCGACGGAGCACGTCCCGGAGCCTGGCCCGATCACGCTGGTCCACGGTGACTTCCGGACGGGCAACTTCGTGGTCGGCGAAGGGGGCCTCGCGGCAGTGCTCGACTGGGAGTTCGCCCACTGGGGCGATCCCCTGGAAGACATCGGGCGGCTCTGTGTGCGCTCCTGGCGTTTTGGCCAGGTTGCGCTGCCAGCCGGTGGCCTCGCGACCCGCGCGCGCTTCTACCCTGCCTACGGCGAGCTCAGCGGGCACGACATCGACCCGGAGGTCATCCATTTCTGGGAGGTCCTCGGGAACCTGCGCCGTGGTGCCACTCACCTGGGCGAGCGCTGCCAGGTGGCCTTCGAGGCCCTCCGGCTCATCGAACTCGGTCCGCCGGAGCTCTGATGGAGGAGACCGCCGAGCTGCGTCGCCTGTGCGAGCTCTTCGGAGTGGACCCGCCGGAGGTGGACACCTCCATGCACCGGATCTCGGAGCTCAACGCTCGGCTGATCGAGCGCATTCGCAGCGGCGATGTCGACGAGGCGCTGTTCGACCACGTCGCCCAGACCCTGAAGGAGGAGCTGGCGGTCGCGCGGCCGGGCTTCGACACCCGGCTGGACGTGGAGTGACCGACACGAGGCAGTGATTTGACCATATTCGGCTATGGATGCTCGCTTCGGGCGATCCGATGATCTGATCAGGAAGGGCGGTCAGGAGCCACCTGTGAGAGTTCCGGTCGAAGTTCGAGTGCTCATCGAAGAGGCAGAGGCCCTTCGCGCCGCCGAACCGGAGCCCGGCTTCGAGATCACCGCGACCCAGCTGTTCGAGGGTCTGCTCTGGGTCACCCTGGCCCTGTGCGTCATAGGCACCGTCATCAGCCTCTGGGGCGCGCTCGACGCGCTCTACTTGTAGTCTCAGGGGGCTTCGCAGACGTAGTAGAAGGTCGAGCTGCAGGGCTCGTCGTTCCAGGTGTAGTCGGCCCAGCGGTTGAGCTGGCCGCAGTCCTCGTCGCCGGAGTCGTTCGGCTCTCCGGAGTGCCAGTTGGTGTATGAGGCGGTCTCGCCGCTGTCCCACTCCCAAGTGCCTTCGGTGTTGCGGTCGTGGAAGCCCATCCACCACTTGGCCGTGCTGTAGCCATCCGCCGTGTCGTCGACCCAGGTGGTCTCGGCAGAGGACCCGAGCGATGCCAGGTGGTAGCCGTAGGTAGCGCAGTCGGCCTGGGCGTCGGTCCAGCTGCTCGCCGTCTCGCAGAAGAGGTAGGCCACGCCGCCGTCGTACTCCAGGTTGCACGGGCAGCTGGCGCCGTCGTCGACCGTGCCGTTGCAGTCGTCGTCGACGGCGTTGCAGGTCTCGGTGGCCCCGGGGTTCACCGTGGAGTCGCCGTCGTCGCAGTCGGTGTTGTCGCTGACGGTGCCCGACGGTGCGTCACAGGCCTCTGTGCTCAGGCTCGCGTCGCCGTAGCCGTCGGCATCGTTGTCGTCGTACCAGGTCGACCCCGTGGAGGTGTCGACGTCCCGGTCGTCGTCGTCGATGGTGCCGTCGCAGTCGTTGTCGATCTCGTCGCAGACTTCGTCCGCGTCCGGGTTGACGTCGCCGTCCGCGTCGTCGCAGTCTCCGTCGTCCGCGACGTAGCCGGAGGGCTGGTCGCAGCTCTCCGTGGTGACCGAGGCGTCTCCGTAGCCGTCCCCGTCGGAGTCTCGACTCCAGGTCGATGCGTCGATCGCGTCGTCCTCGTCGATGTCACCGTCGCAGTCGTCGTCGATCTCGTTGCAGAGCTCGTCGGCGCCGGGGTTGACGTCGGTGTCGGTGTCATCGCAGTCGGTGAGATCCGCGACGTAGCCGGAGGGCTGGTCGCAGGCCGTCGAGGACGTCGAGGCGTCGCCGTAGCCGTCCACGTCGGAGTCCGCGTACCAGGCCGAGGCGGTCGTGGTGTCCAGCGAGTCGTCCTCGTCGTCGCGGAGCCCGTCGCAGTCGTCGTCGATGCCGTTGCAGACCTCTGTCGCCCCGACGTTCACGTCTGCGTTGGTGTCGTCGCAGTCGGAGAGATCCGCGACGTAGCCCGGGGGCTGGTCGCAGCTCAGCACGCTGGTGGTGGGATCGCCGTAGCCGTCGGCGTCGTCGTCGTCGTACCAGCGGCTCGTCGTCGAGATGTCCAGGTCGGGATCCTCGTCGTCGATGAGGGTGTCGCAGTCGTCGTCGAGGTCGTTGCAGACCTCTGTGGCCTCCGGGTTGATGGCCGCGTCGGCGTCGTTGCAGTCCTCGCAGGCCGCCCAGCCGTCCTCGTCGAGGTCCTCGTAGCCCGTGCTCCCATCGCAGTTGTAGTCGTTGGGATCGGTGCAGTCGTCCTCTTCGGCGCCCGGGTGCCAGTCCGGGTCCGAGTCGTCGCAGTCCCCGTCGAGCTCCACCGTGCCCGAGGGCTGGGAGCAGGACTCCTCGCTGTCTTCTCCGCCGTAGCCGTCGTCGTCGGCGTCGGTGTACCAGGTCGTTGCGTCCAGGGCGTCCTCGTCGACGTCCCCGTCGCAGTCGTCGTCGATCTCGTTGCAGAGCTCGTCCGCTCCTGGGTAGACCTCGGGATCGTTCGGATCGCAGTCCTCGTGATCGAGGGCGCCGTCTCCGTCGGTGTCGGTGGCAGTGTCCTCGTCGATCAGGCCGGACTCGGTCGGGTAGTCCTTGTTGCGGCAGGCCAGGGTCAGCAAAAGCCAGGTCATTCGATCCAGGTCCCTCGGCCCTGCCAGGCGTTGTCGCAGGGCAGGGGCCACACGATGAGGTCACAGGCGTCCGGGGAGAGCTCCTCGTAGGCGATGAAGGTCGCCTCGATCTTGTAGTCCATCGTCTTGTCGTCGAGCAGGGTGCCGTCGAGGAGCGCGGTCACCTGGCTGACGCAGGTGCCGAAGGGGATCTCCAGCGAGCCAGTGAGCGCCACGGTGGTGCCGTCGCTGGTTCCGCTCCAAGGCATCTCCTGCTCGGAGCCGGGGTCGCTGATCATGTCGATGCAGCTGCCGTCGGTGGTCCACTCGGTCAGCGTGTCCTCGCCCACGTGGATGTGGATTCCCTGGCCCTCGTCGTTCTCGCAGTCGTTGACCAGGGCCTCCGCGATGTTCAGCGCCCAGGTGCCGTTGGCGAGGTAGCCGTCCTCGACCCCCGTGCAGTCGGGGGACACGCTGTCGTCGGTGGCCCCGCTGTCCTTCGGGTCGGGGTTTCCCTTCGTGCAAGCCAACAGGAGCCAGGTCATGGGGGCAGCGTACCCTGACATCGGCTTCACGTTCGGCGCGGATGGGCCCTTTACATTCACGCCCATGCTGAACTTGACGCTTTCCCTGAGTTTCGCGACCGCAGCCGGCAGCGCAGACCCCAAGATCGTGAACGGCTCGGCCTCGTCCGACTTCCCGAGCACGGTGGCCCTCGGGGCCGACATGGGCGATGACGTGTTCTCCGCCTGCACCGGCAACGTCATCACGCCGCGGATCGTGCTCACTGCGGCCCACTGCGGCGCGGACGTGCCGCTGGATGTGATCGTCGCCCTTGGCCAGGCCTTCTTCGGGGCCGAGGCCAGCGACGCGGACTACGCGGTGTCCTTCTCGGACATGGCGGTCCACCCCGACTACACCGACATCGACTCCGGCGGCGGCATGCCTCGAAACGATGTCGCAGTCCTGGTGCTCGCCGAGGACGCTCCGGTGGCGGCGACCTGGATCCGGTTGGAGAAGCTCGGCGACGATGAGCTCGGCGCCCAGGTCACGAGCGTCGGCTTCGGCGCGACCTCTTCGGCTGGCAATGGCTCTGGCACGAAGCGCCAGGCCGATCTGACCGTGGATGACTACGAGCAGGGCTTCATCATCAGCTACAGCGACACCAACCCCGACGGCGGGCAGATCTGCTCGGGTGACTCGGGCGGGCCGATGTTCCACCTCGACGACGACGGCGAGTGGGTCCAGTGGGGCATCCACAGCTGGGGTGACCAGGACTGCACGCAGGTCTCCGGCAGCACGCGGGTCGGCAAGCAGGTCGACTTCATCCTGGAGCAGGTCGAGTTCGTCCACGGCACCACCGACCTCTGCGAGATC
Organism: Myxococcota bacterium; assembly: GCA_036012755.1. Lineage (GTDB taxonomy): Bacteria > Myxococcota_A > UBA796 > UBA796 > CAJQPC01 > JAAESX01. Next base: position 209,897 of record DASCPX010000129.1, read on the forward strand.
AACGGGCGCTATGGCGACGGAGTCTGCGACGAGCGCTGCGATCTGGAAGACAGCGACTGCGTGATCGAGGAGATCGACTCGGGCCTCGATACGGATCTCGATCCAGACGAGCCACGCCGCTTCGGCAACTGCGCGACGGCGCCCGGGGCTCCGTGGCTGATGGGGCTCGCCGGGCTCCTGTTCCTCCGGCGACGCGACTGAAGCTCGGGCGGGACGGTCCTGGCGAGAGTTACATTGCCTTCATGCTGATGCTGCTCCTGCTGTCCGCGCTCGCGTGGGCGGTGCCGACGAAGACGCTCGAGGCGGGGATCGATCGAAGGGTCATCCTCGTCGACATGGACGGCCGCCAGATCGACTGCAGCCTCGTCGCCGTCGAGGACACCCGGCTCGTCGTTCGCTTGGATGACGGCTCTCTCGCGGAGGTGGAGCGCTCAGCGGTGGTGAACCTCGTCGACCTCGGCCCGGCGCCTCCTCCTCCTGTCGAGGAGGAGCCAGAGGACGACTTCGGCGAGGACCCGCTGGATGAGGAGACGCTCGACGACTTCGACGTCGAAGAGGTCCTCGAGGAGATCCTCGAGGAGGGAGTCGTCGAGGACCCGGTCGTCGAGGACCCGGTCGTCGAGGAGGCCGCCATCGAGGAGGCCATCACCGAGGAGGCCCCGGTCCTCGAGGAGCGGGCGGAGCTGCCGGAGGATGACCTCGCGCTGCCGGAGAGTGATGGCGTCTCGACCGAAGGCGATGTCGCGGAGAGCGAGGCCTGGGAGGAGCCCTCCGACCCCGTCGCCACCGACCCCGTCGCCACGGACGCCGTGGCGGACGTCCAGCCCGAGCCTGCCGTCGAGCCCGAGCGTGACCCGGAGGCCGACTCCGAGCTCTACTACCGGGGGCGCGCGGATGGGGCAGCGGCGGCAAAGGGAGCGGTGACCGCGATGCCCCAGGGCTTGGGCTTCCTCGGCGGCTGTGTCGGTAGCTGCGCCGGGTGCACGGCGGCCACCCTGACCTTCGCCTTGATGGAGCCGACGGTCCCGACTGGAGACTGGCAGGATCGAGAGGGCCTGTACCAGCAGGGCTACGTCCAGGCCTATCGCGACACCTACCAGCGCGAGGCGGCCCGGCGAGCCTTCGCGGGCGGTGCCCTCGGCGCTGCGACGACCACCGTGGTGGCCATCGCACTCATCGCCCAGCTCTGACAAAAGAGGACAGGTACCAGCGGCGGCCTGTGCTAGAAACGCCCAATGGTCCACCGGCCTCGACAGCCGCGGCTTCGCTTGAGGGCCCGCGTTCACCGCGACGGGCCGGACCGCTTCTACATGGGGCTGTCCGAGAACATCTCCTCGGGCGGAGTGTTCATCGCCAGCGAGTGTCCGCCCTCACTCGGCGAGGAGGTCCAGCTCGTCGTCGGTCCCGAAGCGAGGCCCATCCAGGTGAACGGCGTCGTGCGCTGGCTTCGCGTGGACGAGGACGGCAACCCGACCGGCTGCGGTGTGCAGTTCATCCGGCTCGACGACGCCCGCAAGACCACCATCGCCGCATTCCTGCGCGACGCGCCGAACGACCCGTTGCTGCACATGACGCTCGACGAGTCGATGTAACAATCCCAGAATGTTCGCCCTCATCCTGGCTTGTGGTCCCAAGAACGTCTCGGAGCTCGACACCGGTCCGACCGCTGGCTGGCACGTCGAGGAGGGCTGGGGCGGGAGCTGCTTCCTGCCCCCCGACTTCGAGACCATCGAAGACGCGGAGCTGCGCCAGAAGATGCAGCGCGACACCCTCGCGGCGATGTCGCTCCAGTGGGAGGGGAGTCGCCGCGACGGCATCCGCTTCGACCCGGATCTGTCGGACGAGGTCGCCGCCTACCTCGAGCCGCACCTCGACCGGGTCCAGGGGGTCGCGGACCAGAACCACGCTCACTGCGTGGAGGTGATGGACCAGGGCGCGACGACCTCGGCGTGGGGGCTGTGGCTGGAGGAGCTGCACGAAGACCTCTCGGAAGAGGCTTGCCCGACGCCGCTGTCCGACAACTTCCACACGCTCGACATCCGCACCGGCTGGCAGGCCGACGTCGAGATCTGCGCGGGCACCTCCTATGTCGTGCGGGGAGCGGTCGGTGAGCAGTTTCGGCTCTCGGCGGAGGGGGCGCTCATCACGCTCGCTGGCGACCCGGACAACCTCCCACCGGAGGGCGCCTTCTGCCGCGAGGTCGCCGGCTGTGCCTGGGGAATGCTCGTCGGCCGCTTCGAGGGAGAGGACGGGAGCGTAGAGGTCTTCCCGATCGGCACGGAGAAGACCCGCACGGCGGCGGTCGCCGGGACGCTGTCCATCGCGATCAACGACGACGATCACCACGACAACGCCTGGCAGATCGTCGATGGAGTGCAAGACGGGGTGACGCTGGAGATCCGCCCGGCTCGGGACTGAGTCAGCCGAGAAGCCCCAGCGCTCCAGGCCGCGGATGACCAGCCAGTTCAGGTTGATCCAGGTCGGACCTCGCCAGTAGAGGTGCTCCCTGTAGGCCTCGTCCTCCAGCGGAACCGTGGGGATGGGCCACTCGGCGGTGTAGACCGACTCCAGGAGCGCGGCGCACGCAGAGGCCTGCTCGCGACGGATGCCAGAGCAGAACAGCGGCACGAGCTCCCAGGCTCCTCGCACGGGGACCGAGGCCCCAGCGCGCACGTCGAAGTCCCGGAAGCCCTCCGAGGTCCACAGGACCGATGCGAGTGCTCCCTCCATCGACTCCATGCGCGACGCCGCGGAGGTTTCGAAGCCGAGCTCCGCTGCCAGCCAGAGGAGGTCCTCGTCGGCTCTGTGCAGGATGGCCGTCATCGCGACGTCGGCGACGAGGAAGGGGCTGTCCGCCACCATTGCCGCCTCGTCGAAGTCCCGGTCGCGGATCATCTGGACGAGGTGGGCGTAGCGCGCGTACTCGTCGTCCGAAGGCCGGGTCGCCGGATCCGCTCGCTCGATGTCCACACGCTCGAAGCGAACCCCAGAGGGCTGCCACCGACAGAGGGCCGCGTCCCAGCGGGGCGCGTTGTCCATGCCGGACTCCCAGGGGTGCGTGATGCAGACGGCTCCGCGGTGGCCCCGCACTCCGAGCAGCCAGCTGTGCCAGCGCTCGAGGGTCGGCATCATGCCGCGAATCGTCGACGCCCGGGCTCCCGCCTCGAAGAGCTGGCGCGCCGCCGTCGCCGCGACCGGAGGCTGGGTGATCGAGGATCTAGGAGGCTTCATGCCCTCTGTGCCCCAGAAGTCCGGCCCGGGCGCATAGTCCCCCTCGGAGGCGAAGCGGATGTGCGGCACGCGCCCGTCTGGCCACGCGGCCTCCAGCAACCGGTCGAGCTCGGCGGCCCCTCTCGGGACGTCGATGTGCGACCAGCCGATGGCGGAGAAGGCCGAGTCCCAGTTCCACTGGTGGGGGTACAGGTGCGGGGAGGGCAGGCAGTGACGACCTCGGTCGTTCGCCCGCAGGAGCGCCTCTGCCCGCGCCCTCATCCGAAGAGGGCGGGCACCGCGGCGGCGACGCCGAGGATCAGCAGGAAGTACACGGCGAGCACTCCGTGGACCTTCATCCAGGGCCGCTCCTGCTCCATGAGCCCGCCGAGGCTGAGCACGAGGTCCTCGCGCACGGGCCGCTCGCGGGTGGCCAGGGACACTGCGACGCCGACCACGAGCGAGACGACGAGGCCGATCGCGTTCCACCACATCCAGTGCATCTCGGGGACGGCGAGCCAGAAGACGATGTTCAACCCGACACCAGCGACACAGCCGGTGATGATGCCCGGCCCGGTCGCTCGCTTCCAGACGAGGCCCGCCGCGAAGCCGATGCACGTGATCAGGCCGCCGATGAGCACCGCCATCTGGATGACGTCCGACTGACCTCGGCCCAGCCAAGCCGACAGCGCGACCATGCCGACGAGGTAGGCGACGATGAGGGCCCAGTCGAGAGCGTTCACTCAGGGCTCAGGGCGAGAGTTCCAGGTCTTCGACCGAGGTGTCCTCGCGCGGGACGGAGATGACCTCGGCCGTGAAGCGCGACGATCTCACCACAGTGAGGATCCCGTAGGTCGCGATCATCCAGTCCCCCATGTCCTGGAAGCGTGTCTCGTCCCCCATGCCGAGCGGGCCGTCCCGCACGACGACATAGGGGATGGCCCCCGCCCCGGCGCAGCTGTCGCGGATGATCTCGACGCACTGGCTGAAGTGGAGCTCGGTCTCCCCGAAGGGGCAGTTGTCCTTCGGACAGAACTCCCGGCCCGCGTATGCGACGGCCTCGCGGATCGGCACGGCGGCTCCGCCCCCTCCCGGGAAGTGCTCGGACAGCACCATGCCGAGGTGGCGCGCCGCCAGGGCGTACTGATCGGTCGGGCGTGGCTGAGCGCGGAGGTAGGTCGCCGAGTCCCACGCCAGCGTGCCGATCCAGGCTGCCAGCGGGAGCGCCAGGACCCCCCTGGGGAACCACGCCCACCGCTCGCGCAAGCCCAGCTCCAGCAGGCCCGGCAGCGAGCACAGACCTCGGCCGATGAGCACCGCGACGAAGGCCAGGAGGTTCGCGGAGTACCGGGGCTCGGCGCCTGCAGCATGGAGCACCGGGAGGGGGGCCAGGCAACACAGCAGCGCCAGTCCGTAGCCGGCGTCCTGCCAGCGGAGATAGCGCCAGCGCCCGGCTCCCTTGGCTACCCCCAGTCCCAGGCCGAGTACCCCGAGCCAGGGAAGCGCCAGCAACAGGGTCCAGGACAGGCGAGGAAACCAGTACTTCTGGAGCCCCGCGCGGAGCGACGCCGTGGCGGCCTCGGCCCAGTCTGTCTCGAGCTTCGACGCGGCCTCCGTCGAGAGCTCCGGTCGGCGGTTCCCGATGTCGCCGTGTTGTGGGTCGATGCCCTCGCTGACGACCCGCTGGATGTCGTCGAGGTCCACCAGCCCGAAGACCTTGGCCATGAGCCAGAGGATCAGCCCGACTCCCACCGCGTAGAGCCCGAGCGCGGCCAGGCGATGCCACCAGGCCCGAGTCGGACCGCGCACGGCGATGACCAGTGCCGCCGGCAGTATGTAGGGCAGGGCCGTGATGTGTGACGAGGCGGCCAGCCCGGCCACGACCCCGGACAACGGAGCCAGGAACCACCAGCGCCGCAGCGGCAGGGCGCAGAGCACCGACAGGGGCAACACGAAGGCCACGAGCGGGTCACAGCCGTAGCGGCGGCTCGCTTCTATCAGCGGGGTGCAGCCCAGGATGACGAGCCCGGAGGCCAGGCCCGCCGCCGGCCCGCCGTCCGCGCGGCCGAGCCCGTAGGCCACCAGCGGGAGCCCGAGGAAGGTGAGGTGGTTCACGAGGTGGCCCGCCATCGCGATGTCCGGCGTGACCTGCAGCGCCAGCGCGGTCGCGATCAACCACAGCGGCGGACGGTGGACGTCGACGGCGTCGAAGTCCCCCCAGCTCACGCGCAGCGTGTTGATCGCCCACTCGCCGGCGTCCGGTCCCTCCATCAACACGTCGGCCGACCTCGCCCAGAAGGGGAGTGACCCCTCTCCTGTGTAAGCCAGCATCACGACGAGCCCGAGCGCGAACAGGACAGCGACCGCTGCCACGTCGAGGGTCAGCGGGAGGTGCTTCTTCCAGCTCACGGAGGCGAGAGTTTACTCCGCAACTCCGGTATAGTCGCTGTCCGAAGGGCCCATCATGAGCGACCAGCAGGATCCTGCCCTCGAAGAAGAGGAAGAAGAGACCAATCTCGTCAGCCACGAGGACTACATCCTCAGGGCGGAACGCAGCGTTGGTACCTCCAAGGCGGGCAAGGCGGCGAACGGTGCGGTCCTGGCGCTGGCGCGGGCCGCGCGGAGCTTCCTGCTCTACGACGCCAGGAACGCCGCCATTCGCGCCTTCCTCGACGACTTCCAGAAGCGCATGGACCATTTCTTCGCCCACCACGGCGAGATGTCCCTTCAGATCCGCCCTTTCGAGATGGTGCTCGAAGGAGGCGAGGTCATCTACGTCGAGCGTGACCGCACCCGCAGCCTTGCCTTCCGGCTCTTCCGCGACGGTGTCCGCAACCTCGTCATCGAGGCGACGGTCAACTGGGACGAGCTGCTTCGCCTGCTGGAGATCCTGTCCATTCGCTACACGGGGATCCGCTCCCAGGAGGACGACATCGTCACGCTCCTGTGGAAGGCCGCGTTCCAGAACATCCGGATCCAGGCGGTCGAGGGCGTCATGCTCGACGAGGAGGAAGAGCGCGTGGCCGAGGGGGGCTACGGCGGCTACGGCGGCGCCTACGCTGGCGACGGAGACGCGGAGGCCCAGGACGGTGAGTACACGGGCCCTGCTCGCCGGATCAGCGCCCAGTTCGACGCCCCCCGCGACAGGGACCGACCGCTCCCCCGACTCGGGGAGTCCAGGGAGCTGCGGTATGCGCCGCTGACCCGCGGCCAGGTCGACATGCTCAGGGCGGAGCTCGACACGCAGGACCTCGCATTCGCCAGCCTCACGCTGGTCGAGCGCCTGCTGCACCTCGTCAACGACCCCGTCGACCCGATGGTGTTCGAGGACGTCCGCCACTTCGTCATCGAGCTCCGAGTCTTCCTCATGGCCGAGGAGCAGCTCGGCTCGCTCGTGACGCTCATCGACCTCGTCGCCTCCGTCGAGGACGCAGACCCGGACGCCATCCGACCGATCCTCGCCGGCTTCGTCGACGCCCACGCCATCCGCCGCATCCTGAAGTCGATCCAGCACACGCACTCCCAGCCGCCCGACGAGCTCCTCCACCTCCTGGACCTCGTCGAGGGCAACCACCTCGACACCTTCATCGAGCTCGTCGAGGTCGAACGCGGCGCGGCCCCTCGGCGCATCGCTCGCCAGCTGGTCGAGCGCTACATCCCCGGGAACGAGGACTACGCCATCCAGCGCATGCTCGCAGCCAGCGACCCGGGCGTCATGCGCGACCTGCTGCGCGCCTGCGCCCACGCGGTGCCGGAGCGAACCCTGGAAGCGGCAGAGGCCCTCGCCGCCACCGGCGAGCCGGACGTGCTCCGCGAGCTCCTCTATTTCCTGCAGCACATCCCCTCGAGCCACGACGCCTCCGCCGCGCTGTTGAACCTGCTGAACTGCGGCGTCAGCGAGGTCCGCACCGCCGCCATCGACGAGCTCGGTCAGCGCGAGCACACCCAGGTGCGCCCGCTCATCACCCACCTGACCGAGCACAGGCCGCTACCGAACGAGGAAGCGGAGGCCTTGGGCCTGGCCATCGCCCGCCTCGATCCGCGCCTCGCCCAGGTCCGCTTCCGCGAGTGGATCCGTCCGGGCGGCTTCTTCGCCCGCTTCTTCGCCGGCTCGGGTGACGTGACGCTCCAGTTCGCTGCCGCCGCGGGGCTCGAGCTCCTCGACGAAGAGGGGGACGACGCCCTGCTCGAGTGGCTTGGCAAGCGAGCTGGAGACGATCTCTACCGTCGCTGCAAGGCGAGCATCGTTCGTCGCAGGCAGCGGCGCCGCGGAGGGGCCGCAGCCCATGTCTGACGACCAGATCGCCAAGGCGCAGGAGCGCCTCGGCAAGACGATGCACAAGGCCCGGGCCGGAGAAGACCGCGAGATCGCGCGTTGGATCCGGGAGGACGGACTGCGCTTCGCCCAGGTGCTGACGGGCCTGCTCCGCCTCATCCGCATCCACGACCTGAAGAACGCCGCCTTCGACACCCCGGTCAAGCAGTTCATCGGCGCCAATCGCATGATCTACGAGCGCCTCGGGGCCATCCACCTCGTCGCGGTCGAGGACCAGGTCTACATCAACGACATCCGCCTCCGCTTCGAGGATCGTGGCGAGGGCCCCTCGCTCGCCCAGCTCATGCGTGTCCACGCGGTCGGCGGCATCTCCTGCCACTCCGTGCTGACCGACGCAGAGGTCCGGGAGTTCGTCTGGTGCTTCGCTCAGAAGCCCGCAGAGGACTTCCCACGCCAGGCGATGAGCAAGCTCCTGGAAGAGAGGGGGCTCAGCACGGTGCAGGTCTTCGGTGTCTTCCGCTTCAGGTTGGCCGGAGAGGACCACCAGGTCCGCCAGGTGTCTGGCGAAGTCATCCTGGAGCGCACGCGGGGCGCCGTTGCAGAGGCCTGGAACAACATGGGCCACGGGCGGCTCCCCAACCCCCTGCCCTTGCGCCGCGCCGTCACCGAGATCCTAGAGCGCGGTGTCGCGGGCGAGGACCTCTGGGAGGAGGCCAAGACCGCGGACCGTCATGGCGCCCACAGCACCCGTGTCTCCCGCCTGGCGCTGCTCATCGGCACGGGGCTCGGCCTCTCCGAGGCTCAGCTGCAGGACCTTGGAGTCGCGGCGATCTTCCACGACATCGGCTACGCCGCGCGAGAGGGCGTCGACGAGGCCAACAACGAGCCGGGCTATGCACCGCCCTTCGAGCGCCACGGCTCGGCGGGGGCTCGCCTCCTGCTGAGGCAACGAGGCTTCCACGAGGCCCGGATCCACCGCCTCCTCGCGGTCCTGGAGCACCACGAGGACTACGACAGTCGGGCAGGAAAGCCCTCGCTGTTCGGCCGTATCCTCCGCGTCGCAGAAGACTACGACAACCTCACCTACAGCGAGGAGTGCCGCTACTGTCCAGCCATGGCGCTGGCGTACATGGCGGGCAAGTCCGGGCGTGACTACGACCCCTTGCTGCTCCAGATGCTCATCAACGCGGTGGGCTGCTACCCGCCGGGCACGCTGTTGCGACTCGCCGATGGACGCGAGGTTCGCAGCGACAGCCTCGTGCGAAGCCCCGCCAGCTTCAACAAGCCTCTGTGCGTCGTGACCCGACTGGCCTCCGGACAGGAGGCCGCCGGACGCCTCGAGGTCGACCTCGCCAACGAGGGCGAAGTCCTCCACGTCGTCGTCTGAGGTCCGCTCCTCAGAAGCCCGGGTCGCAGTCGTCGCAGCGGCTGCCGCAGGAGTCGTCGTAGAGCTGGTCGCTCACCTGGAGTCCGCCGCCTGCGCAGTTGTCCTCTGCCAACACGCGGCACTCGTTGTCGCTGGCAGCCACGACCCAGCCACTGGTCTCCCCGTCGTCGCAGGCGTAGTAGCAGCAGCCGCTCGCGCCGGAATCGCCGCTGTCGAGCGGGGGAACGGGGCAGGCCGCAAGCCCCAGGAGCGCAGTTGTCGCAAGGCAGATCCGCATCGAGTCCTCCAACCACAGCTATAGCTTTGACGGCTGCGCCCCGCAGCGGGTAGCGTCCGGCGGGAAGCAGAGGAGTACCCCGATGCGGTGGATTGCAGTGCTGTGGACGCTGTGCTTTCTCGCGTTGGGAACACCCGCCTTCGCCTCCGTGTCCGGGACGCCTTCGAGCGTGCTGTACACCCCGCTGGTCGTGGAGGCTCCGCTGGTCTCCGAGGACGAGTTGCCTGACGACACGCCGATCCCTGGCGAGCGGGACCCGGTGACGCGTCAGGACAACATGAACAAGGCCATCATCATCGCGATCATCATCGCGGAGTTCGCGCTGGTGGCCAGCTTCGGCGCTCTCATCTGCTGCTGCTGTCTCTACATGGGCTATTACTACTGATGATCTACGCAATTCGCGCTGTCGCTCTCGCTCTCGCGTTCCTTGCTCTCGTGCCGGTGACCGCGTCGGCGAGCATCGCCGCTACAGAGGTCGCCGCAACAGGGGTCGCCAGCGTCGAGGCCACGCTGGTCGTGGACGCCCCCATGCTCGAGGACGGAGAGGTCCCGGGCGAGGAAGAGCCCCTCCCGGGCGAGGAAGGCAGCTCCTGGTTCAAGGACCACAAGGTCCTCGTCATCGTCCTGGGGATCTCGGCCGGCGTCCTGCTCATCGGCACGACGCTGCTCTGCTGTTGCTGCCTTGGCGGCGGCACGTCGTACTACTACTGATGAGCCGCGCCCTCCGGCTGTTGGTCCTGGCGCTGGCCTGCCTGCTGCTGGTCCCCGCCACCGCCTCGGCCAGCTTCGACCGCGCAGAGGTCGTGAGCCAGGACGCTTCGCTGGTCGTCGAGGCGCCGGTGCTCGAAGACGACGAGCTCCCGGGCGAGAACGAGCCCCTCCCCGACGGGGAGAGCTCGAACAAGACCCTGATCATCGTGCTCGTGCTCGTCGGAGCGGCGCTCGTGTTGGCGGCCGGGGCGGTCGTGATCTGCTGCTGTTGCTTCGGCAGCTACTACTACTACTGAGTGCTGCTGCTCGCGCTTCCGTTGGGCTGGCAATGGCTCGGCGAGGGTCAGCTGGAAGACCTCGTGCCGGGTCAGACGGGCGCCGCCGCGAGGTCCGCCGAGATGGCGCTGGTGACCAGGGAGGAGCCAGCCGCGCCCCACATCGCAGCCGTGGACCCGTTCACCGCTCAGCAGGTCCAGGACGTCGACGGCTTCATCAGCGGCGAGACGCTCCTGTCCCGGCAACGCCAGAAGGCTGGCGACACCGTGAAGACGCTCTACCAGGGGGCTTCTGACCACCCCAGCGTCTCACGCTGGGTCCACATCACGCCCAGCACCGGGCTGGTCTGGTGGCGGCTGGCCTGGCGGCAGGGCGACCAGCTGCAGCAGGTGATGGCCTGGGCACCTGCGGATGAGCTCGACGTCCTCGCGGCGGCGATGATGGAGCTCGAGGAGGGCACTGCCTGGAGCCCCAGTCCCCCGATGCTGCTGGTCGCCGCCGGCACCTGCGACGAGACCGCGACCGTCTCCCGCAACAGCATGATCGAGGCCAGCGCCCGGCACGAAGACGCCCTGGCGGCCATCGCGCGGCGAGAGGGCGACATGCGCCTCCACCTCGCCGGGCGGGCGATCCTCAGCCGCTCCGCCGAGTCCTGCCTCACAGAGGTGGCCCCGAAGATGGGGGTCTGCCGCGTCTACGCGGGCGAGGCGATCACCGAGCGCGACCGGGACATCGAGGGCGAGGTGGCGCGCTGCATGGACAAGCGAGAGAAGCTCCCCGTGAAGCTCGCCGAGCGCCTCGACACGGTCGCCGCGTGGTGATGTGGCTGCTGACCGGGCTCGCTTTCGCAGAGGTGCCCCAGTGCACCGAGCTCTCCAGGCCCTACCCCTCTCGCCAGTCCGAGCGGGTCGGCACGGCCCGCAACGCGGCCTACCTGGCGCTTCGTGCCTGGCAGATCATCGTCGCCCCTGCAGACGGGGCGGGCTGCACGATGTACCCGAGCTGCTCTCGCTACGCGATGTTCGCCGTCGCTCAGGAGGGACCCGTTCGCGGGACCTTCATGGCCACGGCTCGGGTCGTCCGGCACCACAAGGACCCCGGCTACCCGCGCTGCCGGGTCGGCGAGCGGGTCTATGTCTATGCACCGGTCGAGGCGGACAGCTGGTGGGACTGACCGCGCTGATCTGGGTCGGCGGGGCTTCCGCTGGCGAGCTCGACGAGCGCCTCGTGGACATGGGCATGGTCGAGCAGGCATACGCCGGCGCCCTCCTCGACGCCGCGGCGGCCCCGCCAGAGGAGCGTCTCGCCGCGGAGCTCCACGCAGGCAGCCTGTTGTGGGAGGCCGAGCGCTGGGACCTCGCGGCGATCCACTTCCGCGCGGTCCCCGACGCGCGGCTGGCCTACGGCTACTCGCTCTACAAGGAGGGTCAGCACGGCGCGGCGCTGCTCGCCGTAGAGGGTCTGGACGAGGGCCACGAGCTGGCGGGCTTCGCGGCCCTGCACCTCGACGACGTAGAAGGCGCCTTGCAGCACTGGCAGCTCGCAGGAGCCACCTCCGCGATGACCGAGGTCCAGGGGTGGGGTGAGCTCCCTCACCGTCGACCCGGTGTCGCGGCTGGTCTCAGCGCTGTGTTGCCCGGGGCTGGCCAGGCCTACGTCGGCCGCTGGGGCGAGGCGGGCAGCGCCTTGATCGTGAACACCATGCTCATCGGGAGCACGGCAGCTCTGTTGCGCCGAGAGGAGTACTTCGCCGGTGTCAGCGTCGGGCTGTTGGCCCTGTCCTTCTACGGCGGCAACATCATGAGCGCCCGCTGGGGCGCACACCGCTTCAACCGCCGGGCCCGGGAGGAGCGGCTGGAGGCCCTGGGCGGTCTCGAGCCCCGCTATCGCATCGAGGACGGCGAGCTCATCCGCTGAGGGGATCAGAGGCTCACTCCAGTCGCAAACGCCTCCACTTCACCGCCACCCTCAGTCCTCCCAGGCCGACGAGTGTCCAGCATCGGGCTCGGTGACCGTCGTGTCTCCGCTCGGGTAGGCCGTGCCATCCAGCTCGTCGTAGTCGAGCCGGATGCGCCCGTCGCCGCCGTCGCCGCCGTATGCCGAGCCGTAGGGGCAGCCGCTGTGCCAGCAGCTCGTGCCTCCCGAGCCGCCGATCGCCGAGATGGTCCCGCCGAGGCTCAGATCCGGTGAAGCCAGCCAGACCTGGCCGCCGCTTCCGGCACCTCCTCCTCCGACCTCGCCCTCCAGCGAGGTGGCGTCCCCGCCGTCGGCGCCGTCCGCCAGGATCGAGCCCGAGACGTCCAGCGACGTGCCCGCCCAGATCGCCACGAGTCCGCCTCCGTCGCCGCCGTCCCCGGTCACGTTGGTGCTCGAGGTCCCGTCGCTTTCGGTGTCCGGGGAGCCGCCGCCACCGCCGGAGCCGAGGTACCACTCGGACAGCTCGGTGTCGCCGTAGGTGTCGCCAGGGTCGCAGACCTCTGAGCCGGAGTAGCTCGTGCCTGCGGTTCCGGAGTCGCCGTAGCTGCCGCCTCCCCCGGAGTCACCGTTGTCGCCTCGCCGGGGGTAGCTGCCGCCGCCACCCTCGTTCGCGGTGGTGGTTCCAGAGGATCCCTCTGCGTTCCAGCTCTCGCCCTGGTCCGGGTCGGAGCTGTTGCTCGTGACGCCATCGCCGCCTCGATAGCCCCGCTCGCCGAGGTCGATCGTGCCGGTGATGTCGACGTCTCCGGTAGCCCGAAAGACCACGACACCGCCGCCGCCCCCGGCCCAGTCGTCGGCGTCGATCGTCGCCCCGGAGGACAAGGTGAAGTCGTCGTAGTGGGGCACGCGCTGCACCAGGACCACGCTCGAGCTGGAGTAGTCGTCCTCCAGCGCCGGCTCGATGGTCAGGGTGTTCGAGCTGACGCTGTCCACGTAGACGAACTGCCGGGTGCCGGCGTCCTCGCCCTGCTGGCTCAGGACCAGGACCTCGTCGCCGCTGGCGAAGGGCGTGCCGTCATCGACCTCGATCGAGGTGTCCTCGGCCGTCGCGCCACCGTCGAGCAGGGCCCAGTCCGCCCAGGTCTCATCGGAGGTGACCGAGCCGGTGCCGTCGCCGCCGAGTCCCTCGTTCGGACCGCGAACCACGCTGTCGTCGTACTCGTCGGCGTCCCAGTCGTTGCGCAGCCCGTCCCCGTCGATGTCGTCGTCGTCGCAGTCCTGGGTCCCGTCGGAGTCCGTGTCGGTGGCGTCCGTGTCGTCGCAGTCGTCCGAGTTCTCCACGTAGCCGCTGGGCTGCTCGCAGGTCTCGACCGAGGAGTCGGGGTCGCCCAGACCGTCGCCGTCGGTGTCCGCGTAGTACGTCGCGCTCGAGGGCCCGTCGCTGTCGTCGTCGTCGATGTCCCCGTCGCAGTCGTCGTCGATGTCGTTGCAGATCTCCTCTGCGTCCGGGTTCACGTCCTCGTCGAGGTCGTCGCAGTCGTCGCTGTCCGAGATGTAGCCGCTGGGCTGCTCGCAGCTGGCGATGGTCCAGTCCGCGTCGCCGAAGCCGTCGCTGTCGTGGTCGAGGTACCAGGTCGTGTCGGGGTTCAGCGATGCGTCTGTGTCGTCGCAGTCGTCGTCGTTGTCGACCGTGCCGCTCGGTTGGGAGCAGCTCTCGGTGCTCGAGTCCGGGTCGCCGTAGCCGTCGGTGTCCGCGTCCGTGTACCAGGTCCCGGCGTCGACGGCGTCGTCCTCGTCGACCGCGTCGTCGCAGTCGTCGTCGATCTCGTTGCAGACCTCCGTCGCGTTTGGCGAGACCTGGGCGTCTGTGTCGTCGCAGTCGTTGTCGTTGTCCGAGTAGCCGGTGGGGAGATCACAGCCCTCTGTGCTGCTGTCAGGGTCGCCGTGCCCGTCTCCGTCGGTGTCGGCCCAGTAGATGGACTGGACACCCTCGTCGACCTCGCCGTTGCAGTCGTTGTCCGCCTCGTCGCAGACCTCTTCGGCGCCCGGGTAGGCGCTGGCGTCCGTGTCGTCGCAGTCGGTGGCGTCGTCGACGTAGCCGTTGGCTCCATCGCAGCTCTGGCTCGACACCGACGCATCCCCGAAGCCGTCCCGATCCACGTCCGCGTACCAGAGGTCGCCCACCGCGTCGTCTTCCTCGCCGTTGCAGTCGTTGTCGAGGCCGTCGCAGACCTCTGTGGCGTCCGGGTTGGTGGCGGCGTCGAGGTCGTCACAGTCATCGGCTTCGAGGAAGCCGTCGCCGTCGAGGTCGTCGTCCGGTGTGGTCTCGTCGCAGTCGTCGTCGAGGCCGTTGTAGGGGATCTCGGAGGCCCCCGGGTAGACCGCCGAGTTCGTGTCGTCGCAGTCGTCTTCCTCGTAGAAGCCGTCGCCGTCCGCGTCGACCGGGGCGTCACCGGTGTCCTCTGGGATGATCCCGGAGTCGGGGTCGGAGTCCTTGTTGCGGCAGGCGAGGCAGAGCAGGACGAGCAGCATCCGGAGAGCATAGCGCTCAGGGCGTATCGGAGACCTGGTCGTAGTCGTCGTCGCCCCAGCACTTCAGCTCTCCTCCGGTCGTGATGGCGCAGCTGTGGTCGTCACCCGAGCAGACCGAGGTGAAGCTGCCAGAGGGAGCGTCGGAGACCTGGTCGTAGTCGTCGTCCCCCCAGCAATCCAGCGTGCCGGTTCCGGAGACCGCGCAGCTGTGGTCGTCGCCGGCTGCGATGGACACCCAGCCCTTGGAGCTCGGCGCGCCGTCGATGCCAGCGCCGATGCCGAAGCACTCGACGGCGCCGTCGGTCTTCAGGGCGCAGGCGTGCAGGCCGCCGCCGACCGAGATCGCCTGGTAGGTCCCGGAGGGTGGCTCCGGGTCGCTCGTGCCCCAGCAGACCAGCTCCTGGTCGTCGTCGATGGCGCAGGCGAAGTAGAAGCCCACGCCCACCTTCTCGAAGCTCCCCGAGGGCTCGTAGGTGATGCCGTATTCGCTGACACCCCAGCACTTCAGATCGCCGTCGTCGTCGAGAACGCAGCCGTTGGCGTAGGTGCCGACGGCCACCTGCGCGTAGGTCCCCGAGGGGGCGCTCTCCATGCCGCCGACCGAGGCGCCCCAGCAATCCAGGGCGTCGGAGCTGTCGAGCACGCAGTCGAAGTAGCCCCCTGACGCCAGCTGGTTCACCGGGTCCGACGGGGGGCTGCCGATGCCGTCGTAGCCCCAGCAGTGGACCTTGCCCGAGGACTTCAGCGCGCAGTTGTGATCGTCGTCGCCGCAGGACACGGCGCGCCAGCCGCAGCCGTCCCCGTAGGGGAACAGCTCGTCGTCGTCGTCGTCGCAGTCGGTGCCGGCCTCGACGCCGCTGCGCGGGCGGTCCGAGCCGTAGCCGTCTCCATCGGCGTCGGTCATGCAAGCCGTGGCGCTGTCCTCTTCCGCGGCCCCTGGCGCGGTCCGGCGGTCCCCATCGTCGCAGTCCCCGTCGCAGGAGCTGATCCCGTCGCCGTCCTCGTCGAGCTGTCCCAGATCCGGGTCCTCGTCGTCGCAGTCGTCGTCGGTCGTCGTGCCGTCGCAGTCGGCGTCCTCTGCCAGCGCCGTCGACTCGGGGTCGTAGTCGTCGCAGTCCTCGGCCGTCAGGAGCCCATCGCAGTCCATGTCGGCGGCCTGGTCTCCGAGCTCGGGGTCGTAGTCGTCACAGTCCGCGTCCGCGAGTACGCCGTCGCAGTCCTGGTCGTTCTCGGGATCGGTCACGTCGGGATCGTCGTCGTCGCAGTCGCCTTCGCAGGTGGTGAGGCCGTCTGCGTCCAGGTCGTCGTGGTTGAGCGAGGCGTCTTCGTCGTCGCAGTCGTCGCCGCCGCTCCAGTCCGAGGCCCAGCCGTCCCCGTCTCCGTCGAAGCCGTCGACGCCGTCGCAGTTCTGGTCGATGGCGTCGCCCACCACGTCGGTGGCCTCTGGGTTGATCGCCCCGTTGTCGTCGTTGCAGTCGCCCTGCCGGATCGTGAAGCCGTCGGCATCGGCGTCGAGGGGTGTCCCGCCCCAGCAGGCCAAGAGGAGTAGCATCGCCTGCGATTGTATCTGCGGCGGGGCTGCGGCTCGCCTGAGCCGAACCCAACGTTGACGTCCTCGAACACGACATTAAGTGGCCCCCCCATTCCACGGAGGTACCGCGATGATCGAGGTCTCCAGCCTCACCCGCTACTACGGCACCCACGCCGCGGTGAAGGACGCCAGCTTCACGATCGCCGACAACGAGATCGTGGGTTTCCTCGGCCTCAATGGCGCGGGCAAGTCGACGACGCTGAAGGTGCTGGCGGGGCTGCTGTTGCCCTCCAGCGGCAGCGTGAAGATCGACGGCGTCGACATCGTGCAGGCTCCGGACTCGATGCGGAGCCGGATCGGCTTCCTGCCGGAAGACACGCCCCTGTACATGGACATGCGGGTCGAGGACTTCGTCTCCTACGCCGGGGAGCTCAAGGGCCTGTCCGCGGCGGAGGTGGCCAGTCGCCTCGACGGGGTGCTCGCTCACACCGGTCTGACCGTGCGCCGGCGCCAGGTGATCAGCGAGCTGTCCCATGGCTTCCGCAAGCGCGTGGGCATCGCCCAGGCCGTCATCCACGGCCCCAGGCTGGTCATCCTCGACGAGCCGATCTCTGGCCTCGATCCCAAGCAGATCCGAGAGATTCGCGAGGTCATCGTGGGCCTCAAGGAGTCCTGCACGGTCCTGATCTCCAGCCACATCCTCTCGGAGATCAGCCAGACCTGTGACCGCATCCTGGTCCTGAACGAGGGTCGCCTCATCGCAGAGGGCACAGAGGACGAGCTCGCCTCTCGCACCGCCGCGGGCAGCCGCATCGAGCTGGAGATCCGGGGCGAGCGGGCCGCGGTCGAGGCAGTCCTCAGAGGCCACGCCGCGGTCCAGAACCTCAGCGTCACCGGTGACGCCGGCGGCATCGTCTCCTTGCGCGTCACGCTCGAGGCGGACGAAGAGCGGGAGTCCCTCGTCGCCCACATCGTCAGCTCCGGCCTGGGTCTGCGCCGCATCGACGAGGACGCCGGCGAGCTCGAAGACATCTTCCTGAACATCACTTCCGCGGGGGCCGCATGAGAGGCCTGTTCCTCGTCGCCAGGAGGGAGCTCGGCTCCTACCTCAACGGCTACTGGGGCTTCCTGATCGTCTCGGTCCTGCTCTTCGGGCAGGGGCTCATCTTCAATGCCTTCGCCCTCGGCTCGACCCCCCGGGTGAGCTCTGACGTGCTCGAGGACTTCTTCTACCTCAGCTTCGGCTTCACCGTGGCCGCCGCCGTGCTGCTCACGATGCGGCTCGTCGCCGAGGAGCAGCAGACCGGCACGATCGTGCTCATCGACTCCAGCCCGCTCTCGGACTGGCAGGTGGTCGGCGGCAAGTACCTCTCCGCCGTGCTCGTCATCGCGGTCATGCTGGCGCTGTCCGCCTACATGCCGGCGCTGATCTTCGTCAACGGCAAGGTCAGCCTCGGGCACATCGGCGCCGGCTACCTCGGCGTGCTGCTCGCCGGCTCGGCGACCGCCGCCATCGGCACCTTCACCTCCAGCATCACCCGCTACCAGATCGTCGCCGCCATCCTGGGCGGAGTCATCGTCTTCGTCTTCCTCCTTGCCTGGCTGCTCGGGCGCGTGACGGACCCGCCGATCGACGACATCTGGTCCTACATGAGCCTCTTCGACCGGCACTTCCAGCCCTTCATGCGGGGCCGGATCAACGTCGAGGACATCGTCTTCTACGTATCGGTGAGCTTCGTGTTCCTCTTGCTCTCGACTCGCTTGATGAGCGCGAGGAGGTGGCGATGAGCCCCTCCTTCATCCTGACGCTCGTCGGCCTGGCCGGCCTCTACGCTGGCCAGCGTCTGTTCTCGGGCGACGATTCCATGGAGATGGCCTTCACCGGACTCGGCGGGCTGCTGCTGGTCCTTGGCCTCTTCTTCCGTTTCAAGGCGATGGCTGGCGCGAGCGCGGCCGACATCCGCGGAGCCAACCAGAAGGCCCTGATCTTCAACGGCGTCGTTGTCGCCGCGGTCGCCGTCTACGCCCTGTCGACCGACTCCGCGTCCGAGCTCATCGCTCTCGACGACCAGGCAGCCAGCCGCTGGTCCGTCGCCTGGTCAGCCGTCTGGCCGATCGTGCTGCTCGCGGGTCTGTTCCCGCTCCTGCTCATCGATCTCGCCATCGTCTCGAGCCCCCTGGCCGTGCAGCCCTTGCGGGTGAAGCAGGCCATCGACAACGGCCTCGTAGGCGCGCTCGGCCTCTGCCTGGTGTTCCCGCTGAACTACCTGGCCACCGAGCACAACGAGCGCTGGGACCTGGCCTACTTCAAGACCACGGAGGTCGGGGGCTCCAGCCAGGCGCTGGTCACGAACCTCACCGAGCCGGTCACGGCGCGCATCTTCCTGCCCACCTCCTCCGACGTGCGCAGCGAGCTCGTTCCCTACTTCGAGGAGCTGGAGGCCGCGAACCCGGCGATGTTCCGGGTCGAGGTGCTCGACCACGCCGCCGAGCCGGTCCTGGCCAAGGAGCTCAAGATCCGCGACAACGGCTACGTCGCGCTGACCCTGAACGACGGGACCGACGACGCGGTCACGAAGTCCTGGAAGATCGGCGACGAGCTCGACCGCGCCAAGCGCAACCTGAAGAAGCTGGACCAGGAGTTCCAGAAGCGCCTGCTCGACCTGGCGAAGGGTGAGCGCAAGGCCTACTTCACCGTCGGCCACGGCGAGTTCAACTGGAAGTCCGGTGACCTGCCGGACGACAAGCTGGTCAACCTCAAGAAGCTCCTCCAGACGCTGAACTTCGACGTGAAGGAGCTCGGCTTGAAGGATGGGCTGGGCGACGAGATCCCGGACGACGCCACGGTGGTCTTCGTGGTCGGTCCGGAGGAGCCCTTTCTCCCCGCCGAGAACGAGGCGCTGAAGGCCTACATCGACGGCGGCGGCGCCCTCGTCGTGGCTGTCGAGCCCGGTCGCGACCCGATGGTCGAGGTGCTCGGCCATGTCGGCGTGAAGGCTGCGGAGGGCACCCTCGCCAGCGAGGCCCAGTTCCTGCGGCGCTCGGGTGACAAGTCCGACCGCATGAACATCGTCACGAATCGCTACTCCTCGCACGAGTCGACGACCACGCTCTCCAAGTACAGCCGCCAGCTCCACCTCGTCACGCCGGGAGCCGGCTACCTCGAGGAGTCCGGCGGCGGCCGCGGCAAGGTCACTGTCACGGTGCGCTCGGACAGCACGACCTGGGCGGACCTCGACGGCGGCCTGGAGTACGACGCCGAGACCGAGAAGAAGGACGTCCGCGCCCTCGCCATGGCCGCCAGCGGTCCTGCGGGCACCGACGACGAGGGCAACCCGACCGAGTACCGGGTGCTGGTGACCTCTGACGCGACGATGTTCTCGGACCTCATCCTGGCCAACAAGGCCAACCTCCAGTTCGTCTACGACGCCGCCAACTGGGTGATGGGTGAGGAGGAGCTCTCAGGCACCGTGGAGAATGAAGAGGACATCAAGATCGAGCACACCCAGGAAGACCAGGCGATCTGGTTCTACAGCACGGTCATGGGCCTCCCCCTCATCATCCTGATGCTCGGCGCCGTGCGAGTCCGCCGTCGCCGCAGCGCCGGAGGTGCAGCATGAGCAAGCAGGTCATCGTCCTCGGGGTCTGCCTCGGGGCCGCCCTCGTCTGCAGCTACCTCTCCTGGACCTCCGAGGAGGGCACGGACGAAGACGACACCATCGTCATGCTCGACGCCGACCTCGAGGACATCGAGAAGGTCACCTGGGACAGCGAGAAGCTCGACGTCGTCCTCGTCGGAAAGAGCGACGAGCGCGGCGACTATCTCTGGGTCACCACCACCGAGCGAAAGCGGGTGCCCAAGGAGAAGTCCCACGACAACCCCGATCCGGAGGCTGGGGACCCGACCGAGCACGACGGGATCGAGGGCAACGAGGACGACGGGACCGAGGGCCAGGAGCCCCCGGAGCCGCCCGAGCTGCCCGAAGAGGACGAGTACGAGGACAAGGTCAAGCACTTCAAGGCTGGCGGTGCCGGGGACGACCTCCTCACCTCCCTCGCTCCGATGGAGGCCGCGCGCGTGCTCTCCGGCGTCGGAGAGGACAAGTACGAGGACTTCGGTCTGACCGAGCCCGACGCGACGCTCACGGTCCAGCGCAAGGGCAAGGAGGCCAAGGTCTTCAAGATCGGCGGAGAGGCCTACGGAACCCGCGATCGCTACGTGCTCGACACGGGCGAGGGGAACGTCTACCTCGTCGACCAGGACCTGCTGAGGCCGCTCAAGTACGCGACCACGCGGCTCCCCGACCGGAACCTCACAGAGCTCGGGAAGGCGGAGATCACGCGGGTGAGCCTGTCGACGATCTGCGAGCCGCTGGAGACGGACTGCGAGGGCGTGACGGTGGAACTCGAGCAGCAGAACGCCCAGGACAAGGACAACGCCTTCTGGGCCCCTGTCGGGAGCGACGAGCCCAGCGAGACGGCGGAAGCCTGGCTGGACAAGGCCCTTGGCCTGAAGTCGGCCTCCTACGTCCAGGATGAGGACCAGCCGATCGAGATCGCGCCGAAGCTCCACCTCATCGTCCAGGACGACGAGACCGTGACGACCATCGAGATCAGCCGCGGCGTGAACCCGGACGGCGACGAGACCTGGTACGCCCGCAGCGAGCACACCAGAGAGCTCGTGCGTCTACACCGGACCCAGGCCAGCGAGGTCGTCGAGGACGTGGAGAGCGTGCTCGATATCTAGACGCTGTTTGCCCTCAGCTGGACCCGGACGCCGCTGGTGATGCAGGCAAGCAGGATCACGGCTCGTGCCCCAAGCAGGTCCCAATGATCGGCTTCTTGAACAGGATCCAGATCCCCCAGAGAGCCAGCGGCGTCGAGCAGAAGCCGATGGTGCTCACCCCCAGGGTCAACACCGACATCGCCCACGCCCAGCGGGACAGTGAGGGGATCCAGAACACGGCGACCCCGTGCATCGCGGCCATCAGGACCAGCACCCCCGCCGTGATCCAGAGCGGTGGTGCGCTGGCAGGGTCCGCCTCGACCTGCACGTTCGAGTTGGCCAGCGTGATCAACGCGAGCACGAGCCAGTAGGCAGCCAGACCACCCAGGATCCAGCGCACCTTCACGAGGAGGCCTTGGCGGGCCTCCCAGGAATCACTCGGCTCCAACGACCACGACCATCACGGTCACGTTGTCGTCGCCGCCGCGGCGCAGCGCCTCCTGGACCAGCGTGTCGGCGAGGTCGTCAGGGTGAGTGCGTCCGCAGAGCATCTCGATCTCGCGATCCTCCAGCGGGTCGGTGAGGCCATCCGAACAGAGCACGATCAGGTCCCCGGGGTTGATGGCGCGGGTGGAGGTGTCCGGGTCGACCGGGCCGTGCACGCCGACCGACTTCGTCAGGATGTTCTTGTGCGGCACGATCCGCGCCAGCTCCGCGGTCAGCCGCCCGGCGTCGACCTCTTGCTGCACGATCGTGTGGTCGCGGGTCAGACGGACCAGGCGCTCGTCCCGGTAGAGGTAGGCGCGGGAGTCGCCGACGTGGGCGAGGTGCGCGTTGTCCCCGTCGACCACGAGCACCACCAGCGTGGTGCCCATCCCGGCCATTGTCGGGTTCTCCTCGGCTTGCCTGCGGATGCTCACCGCGGCCTGGTTCATGGCGTAGCGGAGGCGCTCCCGCATTGCGTCGTCCGGGTCGTCGACCGCCTGGGCGAGCATCGTCTCGTCCGGGTCCTGTGACGCGAGCAGCACCGAGCGCACGGTCTCGACCGCGACCGAGCTGGCGATCTCTCCCGCGGCGTGTCCACCCATGCCGTCGGCGACGACGAAGAGGCCTCCCTCGATGTCGATGAGCCAGGCATCTTCGTTGTTCTCCCTGACCGGCCCGACGTCTGTCGCGGCATAGGCCTCTATTTGGAGGTGTCTCGACTTTTCCAAGCGGTCCCTTCCGAGATACGGGCTGACTATAGACTGGCCGGGTTCTTGTCCCATCCCTTCCATGCCAACGAGCCCGAAGCGGGCAGTTCGATCGGACCCTACCGGGTGCGAGCGCTCTTGGGGCGTGGCGGCATGGCCACCGTGCTGGAGGTGGAGGACACGCGGGATGGCTCGATCCGGGCGCTGAAGCTCCTCCACTCGGAGCTCGCAGACGAAGAGGTCCAGGCGCGCTTCGACGTCGAGTTCCGCACCCTGTCCGCGCTGGAGTCCCCAAACATCCTGCGGGTCTACGAGGCCGGCGTCCACGATGGCCTGCCCTGGTTCACGATGGACAAGCTCGATGGGCACGATCTTCGCCGTGAAGTCGACGGGTGGCGGGACCTCCCCCCGAGTGAGCGCTTCACCCGCGCCGAGTCCATCCTCGCCGACGTCGCCGACGCCCTCGCGTACATCCACGAGCGAGGCCTGGTCCATCGTGACGTGACCCCGGGGAACGTCATGATCGTCGACGGCCGCGGGATGCTCACGGACTTCGGAGTCGTGCACACTCCGGGAGCCGAGCTCACGACGGTCGGTGAGATGGTGGGCACTGTCAGCTACATCGCGCCGGAGCAGATCTCCAGCGAGGTGAACGGGGGCAAGGTCGACAGTCGAGCGGATCTCTACGCCCTCGGAGGTGTGCTCTACCTCATGCTCACCGGGCGTCGTCCCTTCACCGCGACGACCATTCCGAGCCTCCTCGAGAAGCAGCTCCATGCTGCGCCCCGTCCCCCTCGAGACGTGGCCCCCACGGTGCCAGCCCACCTCGACGAGATCTGCCTGCGACTGCTCGAGAAGGACCCGGCGCAGCGCTACGGATCGGCACGGCACCTCCTCTCGATCCTCGATCGGCGGGCCGCGGCGCTGGAGCATGTCGACCTCCGCCACTGGCCGCCTCGCCTGGTCGGTCGCACGGGGGAGCTCTCCGTGCTCCGAGAGGCCCTCTCCGCCCTGGCCGCGAGCCGAGGCGGCGCCGTGCTGGTCGAGGCTCCGAGCGGCTTCGGGAAGGCGCGGCTCTTGGAGGCCGTGCTGGACCAGGCCCGCGAGCTTGGCCTGCCGGTCGCCAGGGGCCGGTGCACTCCTGGCGAGACGTGGACGGGCTTTCGCGGTGTGCTGGAGGATCTGGCGCCGCCGGAGCTCCCAGCCGCGTTGTCGGTGGCCTTCAGCGACGCCGAGGGCGAGATCAGCCAGTACCAGGTCCACGCGGCCTTCCGCGACCTGCTGCGCGCGGAGCTGCCTCGAGTGGTCGTCCTCGACAAGCTGGAGCGGGCCGATCGGGGCACCCTGGCGCTCCTGGACTTCCTCGCGCGAAACCACCTGTTCCTCGCCGATGACCCTGTGTTGTTCATCCTGGCCCGCCGCGCGCTGGAGACGACGGACAGCGATCCGCTCGGAGAGCTGCTCGAGGACGGGCTCATCGAGAGGGTCCCGCTGCTGCCGATCAGCGTCACCGCGGTCGAGGAACTCCTGCTCCAGCTCATCCCGGCCGACAGCCGTGCCCGAACCCTCGCCCAGCGTCTCCACCGCGAGGGAGAGGGCAACCTCCACTTCATCGGCGAGATGATCCATGGCCTCGTCGACCAGGGCGTCATCACGGAGGAGGCTCCGGGTCGCTACGTGCTCGGCCTGGAGATCAGTCACGTCTCGCGGGCGCGCCTGCCGATCCCGTCGTCGATTCGAGAGGCCCTCGAGGAGCGCCTCTCGGCCTTGCGGCCTGCCGCGCTCCAGGTCGCCGAGGCGCTCGCCCTGTGTCGCCACGAGGTCGCGCTGGAGGTCCTCGAAGAGGCGCTGTCGCTGCCAGAGGAGAGGGTGCTCGCGCTCTTGGAGGAGCTCCTCGACCACCACGTCGTGCGCACCCGTGTCGTCGGGCTCGACGAGCTCTACGACCTGGCCCAGGCTCGCTTGCGCGATGTCCTGGTCCAGCGCGCCGATCCACTCCGGGCCCGGCAGCTCCACCGCCGACTTGGGTGCGCGCTCGAGCGTCTGTACCGCCACCAGCTCTCGACCGTCCTGGAGAGCATCGCCTTCCACTTCGAGCAGGGCGAGGTGCCCGCGAAGGCCTACCCCTACCTGGTCCAGGCGGGTCGGCGGCTCCAGGAGCGCAGCTTCGTCATCGAGTCCAAGGAGTTCTACGAGCGCGCTCTGTCCCTCGAGCCAGAGGCTCGGGAGTTCATGACGCTCGAGTCGGCGGATCGGCAGCTCGCGGAGCTCCGCCTGGTCACGGGCCAGGTCGAGTTCCACCTGGGGGACTGGACACGAGCCGAAGAGGAGGTTCGCGCCGCGGACGCGCTCGCCAGGGAGATCGACGACGATCGCCTGCGCACCCGTACGCTGGCGGAGCTGGGCACCCTGGCTCGCCGCCAGGGCCGTGTCGACCAGGCCGAGGCCTGCCTCAAGGAGGCCCTGTTGCTCGCCACGACCCTTGGTGAACCGCGCCTGCGGATGGCCCCGCTGCTCGGACTCGCCGGCGTGCGCTGGAGTCACGGGGACCTTGGCGGTGCCCGCCAGATCTGGCTCGAGGCGATGGTGGCCGCCAACGCCGCTCGGAGCGACGTCAACCGGGCTCGTGCGCTCAACGGCCTGGGCCTCGTGGCCCTCTGTCGCGGCCAGGCTGCCGACGCCCGACGGCACCTCGAAGAAGCCGCAGATGTCTTCGGGCGGCTCGGCAAGCTCTCCCCCCTCGTCGTCGCCCGGGTCAACCTCGTCGAGCTGTACCACTGCACCGGGAACCTGAGAAAGGGACTCAAGCTCGCCGATCGGACCATCTCCCAGGCCAGGGAGATTCGCTACACCTACGGCGTCGCCCTCGGTCTCCAGTACCGCTCGATGATCCTCGTTGACGTCGGTCGGCTCGCGGAGGCAGAGGAGAACGCGACGGAGGCCATGCGCATCATCTCCACCTTCGAGGCGAGCGAGGACGAGCTGGCGATCCTGGCTTCACACGTGCGCATCGCCCTTGGACGGGGGGATCTCGGCATCGCCTCCCAGCGGGTCGAAGAGGGCATCGCCCGCCTCCAGAGCCACGACGTCGAAGGCTACGCGCCGCTGTTCTACGCCTGGCGCGCCCGCTGCCTCGCGCGCGACGGAGACCTCGAGGCCGTCTTGGAGGCGATCGCCCGGGCGGATGCCGAGGCCGGTCGCCATTGGCCCCACCAGGAGTGCCGGCTGGACATCATCGCAGCCCGGGCGCTCGGTGCTGTCGGGGACGCCCAGGGTGCCGTCGAGCGCGCAAGCCGCGCCTTGAAGAGAGCGGACGGATGCGGCTATCGGTTCTACTCCTTGAAGGCCCACGGCTTGATCGCGACCTATGCCACCGACGAGAGCACCCTCGCCATGCACCGCAGGGTTGCGCGTGCTCTGTCCAAGAGCCTCGCCTCCAACCTCTCTCGCGACGACAGCGTCGCGTTCTCGGAGCTACACGGGATCGAATGAGCGCTCGGTTGCTCGGACCTCCGCCTGGGACCGGCGCAACGGTCGGTCCCTACCGTCTGCTCGACAAGGTCGGGCAAGGCGGGCTCGCCACCGTCTACCGGGCCTGTGGCCTCGAGGGTGAGATCGTTGCCCTCAAGGTGATGAACCCGGAGAAGACCACCGAGGAGCAGGTCAAGCGGATCGAGCGGGAGTTCAAGGCGATGCGCAGGGCGGACTCCCCCTACGTCGTAGAGGTCATCACTTCGGGAGAGCACGAGGGCTACCCCTGGCTCGCGTTGGAGTTCGTGGAGGGCGACACGCTCGACGGAGCCATCCGAGGCATCCTCGAGCACCCGGCGCCCGAGCGGTGGGACGAGGTCGAGAGGCTCCTGCGCGGACTCCTCCAGGCCCTTGCTCACATCCACGGCATGGGCATGGTGCACCGCGACCTGAAGCCGTCGAACGTGATGGTGACCAGGGACGGGCTGCCGAAGCTGACTGACTTCGGCTCGGTCAAGGCGCCCGACGCATTCACTACGAACCTCACGATGGCCGGCCATCTCGTCGGTACCGTCGCGTTCATGGCGCCGGAGCAGATCACGGAGGATCGCATCGACCACCGCGCCGATCTGTATGCCCTCGGCGCGACTCTGTACGTGATGCTCACGGGACGCAGGGCGGTCGAGGCGGACAGCATCGCTGGCTACCTGGCCAAGCACCTCATGGAGGACCCGCGGCCCCCTGCCGAGGTCGACTCGCTCGTTCCGGTCAAGCTCTCCCGCATCTGTATGCGGTTGATGAAGAAGGACCCGGAGCAGCGTTTCCCGAGCGCAGAGGCCGTCATCGAAGCCCTCGACGCCCCTGACGAGGTCCAGCGCATCGCCTTGCAGGGACGCGAGGCGGCGCTCCGCCAGGTGGAGCTGCAGCTCGCCGGCCTCCGTCGCGGAGAGGGGCGGGCGGTCGCCCTCATCGGACGGCCCGGGTCGGGGCGGTCAGCGATGTTGAGCGCCATCGAGGTGGCCGCCGCCGAGGCAGGCCTGCCCTGTGGACGCCTGGACTTCCCCCTGTCCGCGAGCATCGAGCGTGGCCTGATGAAGTGCATCCCCGGCAAGGGCAGCTTCCGGAAGCGCCTCCGGGCTGGCGCCGTCCTGCTCCTCGACGACCTGGACCAGGCGCGGGACGCGGACATCAGGACGCTGGAGGCCATCCTCCGGGACCAGGATCTGCAGCGCAGCGTGCTGCTGTACTACAGCCTCGAAGGGGCCGCCGGCGAGGGCCTCCCGACCGCCACCGCGGAGCTCCTGGACCGCCTCGTGTCGAACCTGTTGCTCGACCCCTTCGAGTCGCCGCTTCTGTGTGTGCCGCTGAGCGCGAGGCAGGTAGTGGCGATGATGCGGGACCATGGACTCAGCGGTTCCGCCGCAGCCACGATCGGGCGACGTCTCCACCAGCACTGCCGCGGCTACCCCCGCGAGGTCCGCGGGCAGCTGGCGACCTTGGAGGCGAGCGCCTGGCTTCGCCGACAGCCGGACGGGCAGCTCGAGCTCACCGTGCCGCTGTCGAGGGTCCAGGACGACCGGCTGCCGGTTCCCGACACCCGACGGCGTGAGATCCTGGAGATCTTCGAGGCCCTCGCTGGTGCGACGCGACGGGCGGTCAAGGCCATGTCGGTCCTGGGCCAGGATGTCGAGGCGACCGTGCTGGAGTCGATGTGCTCCGGGGCCGGCACGGCCCTGCTCGCGCCAGGGGCCGAGGCCATCGTCCTGAGGCGCGCGGAGGGCCTGCACGAGATCTTCCGGTTCAGTCGACCGGAGACCAGGCAGGTGGTCTATGACCAGCTCTCCCCCGAGGAGCGTGCTTCGCTGCACAAGAAGGCGGCGGATCTACTCCTGGCCCGCCACCAGCGGCGCATCGGGTCCATCGCCGAGAACGCCGCGCAGCACTTGCTGGCAGCCGGTGAGGCGGGGCGGGCCTACCCCTTGCTGGTCGTCGCCGCCCAGCGAGCTGCCCGCAAGCGCAAGCTCCGAGAGGCCCGTGTCCTGGTGGAGAAGGCGCTGCAGGTCCGCGAGTGGGGCAAGGACGAGCTCTCCGACACCCTCGATCCCAAGCTCCACCAGCAGGCCCTGGCTGTTCGGGGCGAGGTGCTGCTCGCCATGGGCCGTCCGGAAGACGCGAGGGCTTCGCTGGAGGCTGCCCTCCAGATCGCCGAGCAGGGAGTCGCCGACCCGGTGCTCGTCGAGGTCCGGGCCAGGCTCGGCATGGCGCTGGTCGATCTCGGGCGTCCGGCCGAGGGACGAGCTCACCTCGAGGCGGCGCTGAGCGAGCTCGACCTGGGCTCGCCCGTGCGCTTCCCGACGACCCGGTCGTTGGCGGATGCCCTCGTCGCCGAGGGCCGGGTCGACGAGGCCACCGAGACCTGGAAGGAGGCGCTCGCCGCGGCCCGGGAGGAGGGCTCGCCAGGTCGCGAGGGCAGCTGCCTGCTCGGCATCGGAGAGCTCGAGCTGAGGCGCGGAAACCCGATGACAGCAGCTCGTGCGCTGGAGATGTCGGAGGGCCGCCTCCGCCAGGGTCGCCTGGTCCGTCCGCTGGCGATCTGCCTCGAGCGCTTAGCGGACCTGGCGCTGTTGGACGGACGCTTCCGGGCCTGCATCGCTCGGGCTGACGAGGCGATCCGTCTATCGAACGAGCTGGATCTCCTGGACGTCGGGCTTCGGGCGCGCCTGCACAAAGCGGAGGCCCTGCTCAGCGCTGGCGCTGACGACGACACGCGGGCGTTGATCCAGGAGGTGCTCCGCCAGGAGCGAGCGTCGCTGGATCTCTGGTCGCTCACGACGCTCCACCACCTCGCGCTTCAGACCCTGGGCCACGCCAGCTCAGAGGGAATTCCCAGCAGCGAGACTCCCCCCGAGTCGCCCCCGTCCAGCGTCGGGAAGTGGGAGCTGTACAGGGCGTGGGCCATGATCCGTGACGGGTCGACAGGCGCGGCGTTGACTCACGCCAAGCGCAGCGGCGTCGCGTCTCAGGGCCCGGGCCTGGCCGGAGTACGTATGGAGTCACTGCTCTGCCAGGCCACGCTCGGAGTCGAGGTCGGCAGCGAGCTCAAGGAGCTGGTGCAGCGCTCGCTGTCCGGCATGGCTCCAGAGATGCGCCGACCCTTCGTCGAGCGCCTGCGGAGGTTGGGGATCTTCAGGGGCTGAGCCAGGCGCCGGTGGTCCGCGGGCTCGCCGCGGGTCGGTTTCCAAGCTAGGTGGGCCATCACCCTGGAGGGTCCATGTCCTTGTTCCTCGTCCTCGCCTGCACCGCCGATGTCGACCCCGAGCAGCTCGACGCTATCCTCGCGCTAGAAGGTGACCCCGACGCCGGAGACTCCCTCTTCGTCGAGGACTGCGAGGGATGCCACGGACCGGGTGGGGACGGCAGCGCCAGCGCGGTCGCGCTCGAAGGGGGAGACTCCGAGGGCACGGCGGATGCCCTCCTCGCGGGACCTGGGGTGATGCCGAGCTTCGCCGACGAGTCCGACCAGGACCTCGCCGACCTCGTCGCCTACGTGGACGAGCTCTGATGCGCCTCGGGCTCGTCGACAAGGTCGCCGTGGTCACGGGTGGGAGCCGAGGCATCGGCGCCGCCCTGGTGAGGGGCCTCGTCTCCGAGGGAGTCTGTGTCGCTTTCAACCACCTCGGAGACGGCGACAACGCCAGGTCCCTGGTCGAGGAGCTCGAGGCTGCGGGGGGCCGTGTCCTGGCCATCGAGTCCGACGTCGCGGACCCCGACGCCACAGAGGCCCTGTTCGTGCGGGTCGAGGAGGAGCTGGGGCCTGTCTCCATACTGGTCAACAACGCTGGCATCACCCGTGACGGTGTCGTGTGGAAGATGGAGGACAGCGCCTGGGACGCGGTCCTCGGCGTCAACCTCAAGGGCAGCTTCAACTTCTGCCGTTCGGCTGCCGTGCGCTTCCGAGCCAGGGGGGGGCCCGGCCGCATCGTGAACGTGGCCTCGATCAACGGTCTCCGCGGCAAGTTCGGTCAGGTGAACTACTCGGCGAGCAAGGGAGGCATCATCGCGATGAGCAAGACGCTCGCCCGTGAGCTGGGCCGCTTCGGCGTGACGGTGAACGCGCTGGCGCCTGGCATGGTGCTCACCCCAATGGCAGAGGGCCTGCCGGAGGCGGTCCTCGACAAGGCCCGCGCCGAGACTGTGCTGGGTCGTCTGGCGGCCCCCGGGGACATCGCTGACTGTGTCCTCTTCCTCGTCTCCGACCGGGCCCGTCACATCACGGGGCAGTGCATCCAGGTGGACGGTGGGCAGTTGATGTAGGTCACCAGCTCGTTTGACTCGAGACGGCGACGGTGACGTCCTGACGGGGAACGGCGGCGTCAACTGGTAGGGACGCGCTATAGCGGCGGCGCGAGGGTGCCATGAAGCCGAGAGAGATCCTGTTGGGCCTGAAGACCGGGTTGTCGCTCGACGACGCGCAGGTCGCCGAGATCATCTCCATCGGCGGCCAGGAGCTGAGCGTCGATCGCTGCTCGAGGCTGACCGTTCGAGGCGCCGATGCGTGCAGCGGGCCGATGCTGGGGATCTTCCTCGAGGGCCTGGTCGAGAAGCACCGAGGGCCGCCATCCCAGCCTCGGAAGCCCTCGAAGTCCCCGACGAACAACGACGTGCTCAAGAAGGTCCGCGCGGCCCTTCAACTCCACGAATCCGACGTCGTCGAGATCCTCGCGGCGGGCGGCCACACGCTGAACAAGCGCCATGTCGGGAGCTTCTTCCGCAAGCAGGGAAACAAGCACTTCCGGCCCTGCAGCGACGGGTTGGCGAGGGCCTTCTTCGAGGGCCTGGCGCTCCGGGGTCCTGCAGCGTCGGCGTAGGGACGTGCGGTGCTGAGCTTGGCCCCCGCGGCTGGGAGATCACCAGCCCCAGGTCAGCAACTGGGCGTCCATCGTCCCGACCAACGGGTCGCCGTCTTCGGTCCCGGCCTCCTCGAACTCCACGTCGCCGAGGACATAGGACAACAGCTCGAAGTCCTCCATCGTCTCTGTCTCGTAGTAGAAGAGGGCAGCGACGGACTGGTCGAGGTCGACCTCCACGACCCCTGGGGCGAAGAGCTCGGGTTCCGCCACGAAATAGACCAGCAGGATCTCGGTGGGTGAGATCCAGGACACGAGGTAGAGCACCGGCTCCCCCTCCTCGGACCAGCCGGCCACGGCCCCGGTCTCTTCGGGCGCGAAGGTCTCGTCCCCCAGGTCCACCACGAGCTCCGCGTTGTCTGTGGAGAAGGGGTCGATCATCTCGATGCTTCCCCACCACGTGTCGAAGCTGGCGTCGATGCCGCCGACCAGCTGCATGCAGAAGCTGTCGCGCTGGCCGTAGGGCCACTCCTCGCCCAGGGCGGGCTCCAGGTCGCTGCGGCGACCCTCCACCACCCCCCTGACCTGCTCGATGGACTCGAAGACGGTCTCCCGTTCCTCGGAGTCGAGCTCCGGCTCGAGCAGCTCCTCCCAGGTGTCGATGCGCCCGAGCAGGACACTCTCGTCCCAGGGGCCAGCTAGCTGCGCGTTCATGGCGTCCAGGTAGATCTGCCGGCCCTCCGGGTGGTCGTAGAGCCGGTTCGCGAGCTGACCGAAGGCGTAGACAGAGGGCAAGCCCTCCTCTGTCTGGGCGAAGGCCTCGTCGATTCCCCAGGGGATGAAGCGGAAGCGCCCGCCGTCACCTGGGGCGGCGTAGATGTAGGTGTTGTTCGTGTTCCATGCGTAGCCGTCGACGTGGTTGATCAGGACCTCTGCCGCCCAGTGGTCGGCGAAGGCCTCGACGTCGACGACATCGTCGAGGGCATCGAGCAGCTCGTCATCGTCGACCTGCAGCGCACTGACCAGGGCGTCGATGTCGGACCAGTCGTCCTCGGCTTCGTTGTTCTTCTTCTCGATGGTCCCGGTCCACTCGGGTCGGAAGTCGCTGAGCGTCAGCTCGTAGAGGTTGCCGCTGGCGTCTCCGAAGTTCCGCTCGAGGATCGGGTCCTTGATCGGCTCGACGTTCACGTAGAGGCCGAGGTCATCACCGTTGACGCTGACTGTGGCGAAGCCGCATCGACTGGCGGGAAGGCCGGCGTCGTCGAAGTAGCCGTAGCCCAGGCACTGGCGCACCAGGGAGGGGTCCGAGTGGGAGTTGTTGAGCGTCAGGCGCTCGACGCCGTGGAAGTCCTGGTCCTCGAACTCGACGAGGTCCAGCTTCAGGGCCGGCTTGTCCTCGCTCAGGCTTCCCAGGAAGCCCTTCTTCCGCACGTCCACCCGCTCGAAGCGCTGACCGTCCAGGGTGACCGAGCCCTCGAACCATGTGAACGGACTCCCATAGGACTCCTCCTGGCAGTCCTCGCCGCCCAGGATGTCGAAGAAGTCACGGCTCTGGAGCCGCAGCTCGTCCCAGTCGTCCGGGTCCAGCTCGATCTCCACCTCGAGGAGGTGGTCGTAGACCAGCTCGGGCTGGGGCTCCACCGGGTCCAGGGCGGGGACGGTGGGCTTGCAGGCGCTCAGTGCGAGGAGGAGTGACATCGGGACTCCAAGGGTAGCCGCATCAGTGAGGCCTGGGCAGGATCCGGGTCAGGCCGTGCACCAGTAGGCGTGTCCCGGTACACTCTCCCGGCACCTTCCGAGAGCAACGATGGCCCGCTTGATCTTCTTCCACGGCCAGGAACGCATGATCGAGTACAAACTCAACCAGGTGCGGACATCGATCGGACGCGCGGACAACTGTGACATCCTGGTTCCGGGCAACTTCGTGAGCCGCACCCACTGCATCATCGATCACCGTGACGGACAGTTCACGCTCCGGGATCGGAGCAGGCACGGGACCTTCGTCAACGGCGAGCGCATCGATAAGCTGAGCATGCTCGCAGAGAAGGACGAGGTCGGGATCGGGGACTATCGCCTGGTGTTCAGTCGGGAGATCGAGGCCCCTGCCCCGACGGCCAAGGTCCGTGGCGTCACTCTGCCGAACGTGCAGCTGGTCGCGACGGATGGAGGCCTGGTGGTCGAGCAGGTCGTGCTCATCGTCGACGAGGGGCCGGCCGAAGGCACACGGATTCCCATCACCCGCACCCCCTCCCGCCTCGGCGGTCCCAGCGGTACGGACGCCGTCATCATCGAGGATCCGGATCTGTGTGCCGACCACTTCACGATCGAGGTGATTCGGGGGCGGGCCATCATCGTGCCTGGACGGGGAGCGGTCATCATCGACGGGGAGCGACTCACGCAGCCGATGCCGGTCTACCTGGGCGAGGCCCTCCGCGCAGGCAACACGGTCTTTCGACTCGAGAGCGAGGTCGTCAACGACGAGACCATTCGCGGCAGCTTCGGGGACATGGTCGGCGAGGCGGACGTGTCCCGCCGCATGTTCGGGGTGCTGCGGCGCATGGCGGCCCACAACGCGCCGGTGCTGCTCTTTGGCGAGTCCGGGACTGGAAAGGAGCTGGCGGCGAAGGGCCTGCACCTCAACTCACGCCGAGCTGAGAACCCCTTCGTAGCGATCAACTGTGGCGCGATCACAGAGGCGCTGTTCGAGAGTGAGCTCTTCGGGCACGAAAAGGGTGCATTCACGGGCGCTGCGTCACGCACCAACGGTGCCTTTCATCGGGCGGACGGCGGGACGCTGTTCCTCGACGAGATCGGCGAGATCCCAGAGGCCTGCCAGGCCAAGCTGCTCCGGACCCTGGAGTCTGGCGAGGTCCGCCGGGTAGGCGGTGGCGAGGTGCAGTACCCGGATGTCCGCATCGTCGTCGCGACCAACAAGAACCTGGAAGACATGGTCGCCTCCGGGACCTTCAGGCGTGATCTGTTCTTCCGGCTCGCGGTCCTCGCGGTCCGGCTGCCGTCGCTCCGCGCACGCATCGAGGATCTCCCACTGCTCGCCAGGGTGATCTGCAAGACCCTTGGACCGGACGTGCGGGTCACCGACGATGCCCTCA
The DNA here is from genome assembly GCA_036012755.1 of Myxococcota bacterium. Taxonomy (GTDB): domain Bacteria; phylum Myxococcota_A; class UBA796; order UBA796; family CAJQPC01; genus JAAESX01. The sequence goes on from DASCPX010000129.1 coordinate 243,361, forward strand.
AGGTGCTCGCCCGACACGCCTTCCCGGGCAACGTCCGCGAGCTTCGCAACGTGCTGACGCGGGCGGTCGTGCTCGGTGGACCGATCATCCACCCGCAGGCAGTGAGCTTCAGCCCCTGGGGCTTCGACGCCGTCCCCGAGCCCCCGCCCACGGAGGGGCCGGATGCCTTGGAGGACGCCGAGCGGCGGGTGTTGCTGGATGCGCTCACCCGCCACTCGGGGAATCGCTCGGCCGCCGCTCGGGACCTTGGCATCGCTCGCTCGACGTTGCTCTACAAGATGCGCCGGCTCGGCATGGAGGAGCTCTTCAAGACCAGCCAGCGGGGCGGCGGCAAGGACCGGGGATAGCCCCGGCCTCAGGTGACAGCGATGGCACCTACGGCTGCGAGGGTGCCGATGCCCACGACGGCGACGTCCTCGAGCAAGCTCAGGAAGGGGTTGGCGGTGCCGGCGGTCGTGGTCGTGCTGCCCGCGCGAATCGTGGCCTTGCTGGTGTGGGCGGCGCCGGCGATGAGCGTGCCGCCGGCGAGTCCGAAGACGCAGGCGACGAGGGGATCCGCGCCGGCGAGGATGGCTCCGCCGACCAGGGCGCCCGCGGCGGGGCGAAGGAGCGTTCCAACGGTGTCCATGGCGTTGTCGACCACGGGGATCTTGTCGGCGACGATCTCCATCACCGTGGCGATGCCGAAGCAGATCAGGGCGACCGGGCTCGCCATCCAGCTCAGCGCGTCGGGCAGATCCAACAGACCCGCCAGGCCGAGCCCCGAGACGATGCCCAGGGGAAGGAAGGCGCGGAGGCCGCAAGTTGCCGAGAGCATGAGGCCGAGGACGACGGCGGCGATGGTCTGAAACGGATCCATGGGGACCTCCCGCGCCTGCTACGCGCGTGGGGGTGTCCTTGTTTCAACTGGCCCCGAAGGCATCCAGGATGCGGAGCAGCGCCGAGTTCTCCCAGGAGCCGATTGGCTCGTCCTGGCGTTTCCTGGCCAGGACCCAGGCATCCCAGGCCCACACGGGGTTCAGGACACCGCATGTGACGCAGGCCAGCAGGGTGATCCAGATGCCCTTGTTGCGCTGACCCAGGTAGATGTGGCCCACTCCCCCGAGCAGCAGCCCCAGGACCGCGGCGAGCGCGGGGGACAGCCCGGGTTTCGCCTGGAGCTCAGTCGTCCCAGGCCCGCTTCTTCCGGATCAGGCGGGCGCTGCGTCCCGTGGAGACCAGCGCGCCCTCTTGCCCGGTGAAGATCTCTGCGGCGTTGGCCTCGTCCGTGTCGATGTGCATCTCGAGCGCGTAGCTCGCCTTTACGCGGATCAGCACGTCGCCGAAGACAAGGTCGCGACTCTCTGTGTCGACTGCCACATCGACGACGTCGCGGTCCTTCACCCCGAAGAGCTCTGCGTCCGCGGGCGTCATGTGGATGTGGCGTCGCGCACAGATCAGCCCCTCCTTCAGTGTGAGCCGGCCTGCGGGGCCGATCAGCGTGACACCGGGGCTGTTCTTCGTGTCCCCGGAGTTGCGCACCGGGGCGTCGATGCCGAGGTAGAACTCGTCGGTCCTGCTGACCTCGACCTGGTCGCCGCTGCGGGTGGGGCCGAGCACCCTGACGCCCTCCAGGCTGCGCTTCGGACCGACCACGGTGAGGCGTTCTTTGCAGGCGAACTGGCCTGGCTGCGACAGGGGACTGTGAGGGGTGAGCTGGTGGCCTTCGCCGAAGAGGGCGTCGACGCTCTGCTGGGTCAGGTGGATGTGGCGTGCCGAGACGCCGATGGGGATGCCCCCCACCCCCGAGGGCAGCTGGTCCCGACCCTCTGCCAGCGCGGTGGTCTGGCGGGCGATCTCGGCCTCTTCGTCGGTCTTCACGACGAGCACCTTCACCCGCGAGTGGTAGTGGCTGATCTCGTAGACCGGCTCGTCGCGGGACACCTTGGCGTCCCGGTTCCGGTCCTCGTCGAGGCGAGCACCGAGGAAGTCCAGGCGCTGGCAGGCCCGGTGCCGTACGAGGGCGCTGTTCTCTCCGATGCCGGCGGTGAAGACGATGGCGTCGACGCCGCCCATCACCGTCGCGAGGGCGCCGATGTGCTTGCGGAGCCGATGCGTGAGGACGTGGAGCGCCATCCGGCAGCGCTCGTCACCATCCGCCGCCCGCTCTTCGATGTCGCGGAGGTCATTGCCGACGCAGGACAGCCCCGCCAGGCCGCTCTCGCGATTCAGGAGTCGGTCGGTCTCGTCCACGCCCAGCGCGCGCGCGAGCTCCAGGACGACGCCGGCGTCGAGGTCCCCGCAGCGGGTGCCCATGACGAGGCCCTCGAGCGGGGTCATGCCCATGGTGGTCTCGACGCTGCGTCCGTACTCGACCGCGGCAGCGCTGGCGCCGTTGCCGAGGTGGCAGGTGATGACGCGGATGTCCCCCAGGGGCTGACCGAGGTGGTCCGCGGCGGCCCTGGAGACGTAGGCGTGGGAGGTGCCGTGGAAGCCGTAGCGCCGGATGCCGCGCTCCTCTGCCAGGGCAGCTGGCAAGGCGTACATCCGCGCCCGCCTGGGCAGCGTGTTGTGGAAGGCCGTGTCGAAGACGGCGACATGGGGCAGATCGGGCAGGAGCCGCCGAGCAGCTCGAATGCCCGCGAGGTTCGCCGGGTTGTGGAGCGGGGCCAGCGGGAAGAGGCTCTCGATGGCGTCCTCGACCTCTGTGTCGATCAGGGTCGGGCGGACGAAGCGCTCGCCGCCGTGCACCACTCGATGACCCACCGCCGAGATCGACAGGCCCTCGACCAGCTCCGGGAGGGCGCCGGCGAGGACAGCCGCGTGATCCGCTCCCGGGGCCTCTGTCATCGCCGAGCCGATTCGCCACAAGGCGCTGTCGGTGCCGAGGCGCTCGGCGCGCAGTGAGGCCTGGCGACGACCCTCGGGATCGAGGACATCGGCCTTCAGACTCGAGCTACCGCAATTCAGGACCAGGACGTGCACGACTCACCCTCCGATGGACAAGTGATAAGTACTTGCCCGGTGGACTACCAGCCCCCATCCGAGCTCGAGATCCGAATCTACCGGCGGCTGCTGAAGCCCTGGCGCACGCTGCTGGATCCCCAGTTCCTGAACATGGACCGGATCCCGACCCAGAGCCCTGGGCCGCTCTTGTTCATCGGGAACCACACGCTCTACGGCCTGCTGGATGTCCCCCATCTCTACATGGAGCTCCTCCAGAACCACGGCATCGCCTTGCGCTCGATGGGGGACCACGCGCACTTCCGCATGCCCGGGTGGAGTGAGTTCCTTCAGCGTTTCGGCGCGGTCGACGGCACGCCAGAGGTCTGCGACGACCTCCTCGGCAAGGGCGAGGCCGTCCTCATCTTCCCCGGTGGCGCGCGCGAGGTCGCCAAGCGCAAGGGCGAGAAGTACACGCTGGTGTGGAAGGAGCGCTTCGGCTTCGTGAAGGCCGCCATCCGGCACGGCTGCACCATCATCCCCTTCGCGATGCTCGGCGGCGACGACGCCTGGGACATCGTCTGGGACGCAGAGGACCTCCAGGAGAGCCCCTTCGCCGGCCTCGTGAACGCCTGCTACGAGGCCTTCGACGTGCCCCTGGACTCCATGGTCCCCATCGCAAAGGGCCTTGGCCCCTCGATGCTGCCCAAGCCGGTGCGGCTGTACTTCTCCTTGGCCGAGCCCATCGACGCCCGGGCCTGGGCCGGACGCGAGGACGACCAGGGAGCCCTCACAGAGCTCCGGGACCTCGTCGCCGATGGGATCTACGGCGAGCTCGACCGGCTCGTCGTCCAGCGGAAGTGGGATCCGCCGGTGTCCTTGAGACGACGGCTCATCGAGCGGCTGTTGCGCTCCCGGATCGGCAGGCGCTGAACGGGGGCGCCGGTTGTCGGCATTCGCCGCTTGGATGGGCTAGATTACGCGCCAGCCAGGAGACCGGCCATGTCCATCGTCAGTTCGTTGCTGCTCCTCCCGCTGCTCGGCTGTGATCCCAGCAGCAAGGACCTCGATGGTGACGGATTCGTCGGGGCAGAAGACTGCGACGACGACGACGCGGCGGTGCACCCGGACGCGGACGAGGTCTGCGACGGCATCGACAACAACTGCACCGGAGCGCTGGACGGGGGTGACGCCACCGACGCGACCCTCTGGTACGCGGACGCAGATGGTGACGGCTACGGGGGCGACGCGTTGACTGCGCTCGGGTGTGCCCAGCCCGAGGGCTACCTCGCCGAGCTCGAGGACTGCGACGACCTCGACGCCTCCGTGAACCCCGACGGCTCCGAGCTCTGCGACGGCGTCGACAACGACTGTGACGGGTTGGTCGACGACGACGATGACAGCGTCGATCTCTCCAGCGCCACCCTGTGGTACGCCGACGGCGACGGTGACGGCTACGGCACTGACGAGACGGTCGAGGCTTGTGGTCAGCCAGAGGACTACGCGCCGGAGGGTGGTGACTGCGACGACGAGGACGCCGATGTCTCGCCAGCGAACGAGTGGTACGCGGACCGCGACGGTGACGGCTTCGGCGACGACGAGACGGTCGAGACAGCCTGCGAAGGCCCCACCGGCTTCATCGACGTGGCGGGGGACTGCAACGACGTCGACCCGGCGATCAACCCCGACGCCACAGAGGTCTGTGGGGGCGAGGACGAGGACTGTGACGGGCTCGTCGACGACGACGACGACAGCACGGACCCGAGCAGCCGCACGGACTGGTATCGGGACGACGACGCAGACGGCTACGGCGACGAGGACGGCGCCGCCGCGGCCCAGTGCGAGGCGCCGGAGAGCTGGGTCGGAAACAGCGACGACTGTGACGACACCAGCGCTGACGTGAGCCCGGCGGAGACGGAGATCTGCGACGACGGCGTCGACAACGACTGCTCCGGCGACTCCCCCGAGTGCGGCATCCAGGGTGAGCTCGACGTCAGCGCCGCCGACATCACCATCACCAACACCGGTTCCCAGTACGACTACTTCGGTCGGAGCATGGCGGTGGCCGACTTCGACGGGGACGGGAGCGCAGATGTGGCAGCCAGCGCCTATGGCTATGACGGCTCAGCCGGCAACGCGAGCGGTGGGGTCTATGTCTTCAGCGGGCCCACGACCTCGATTGACGCCTCGGCGGCAGACGCGCTGCTCGAGGGCGAGGACAGCTCGAACTACCTGGGTCTGGCAGGTCTGGCCGCGGCGGACTTCGACCAGGATGGCTACGACGACCTCGTGATGGGGGCCTACGGAAACGACGACGCGGCAGCGAACGCCGGAGCCCTGTACATCGCCTACGGTTCCGCCAGCGGCACCTCCAGCGGCAGCGTGGACGGTCTCGCCCAGCTGACCGGAAACGGCAGCGGCGACGATCTCGGCTACAGCGTCGCCTACGCCGGGGACATCGACGGCGACACCTTCCCGGACTTCGTCGCGGGCGCGCCATTCGACGACGACGAGGGCTCGAGCTCCGGCTCGCTCTTCCTGGTGCTCGGCTCCGGTACGCGCCTCAGCGGCACCACCAACATCAGCAGTGAGGCGGTGGCCCAGTGGACCGGCTCCGACACCTACCACTACGTCGGCCACATCGGCTCGGGCGGAGAGGCGGGTGATCTCGACGGTGACGGCTTCGACGAGCTCGTCATCGGCGCCGGTGATGCCTACTCCGACTACGGCGGTGTCTTCCTCCACTACGGCTCGGGGACGGTCGGCTCCGGCACGATCGACGACGCTGACGCCGGCTTCCAGGGGGCGGCCCTGTACGGCTACTTCGGGGATGCCTGGGCCAGCACCGGCGATCTCGACGACGACGGCTACGCCGACATGCTCGTCGGCGCCTACCTCGACGACGGCGGCGGCACGGCCTACGTCCTCGCAGGCAGCACGACGGCGTACTCGGGCGAGTACGAGATCGTCGACGCGGCCTGGGCCTCGTTCCTGGGCGACACCTACTACGACAGCGTCGGGTCGTCGGTCGCCGCTGGGGACCTCGACGGTGACGGTGACGACGACCTGGCGATCGGCGCGCCCCTCACGGACGCCGACGGCAGCAACGACGGCACGATCTACGTCTTCTACGGGCCGCTCTCCGGCGGAGAGCAGGAGGCCGCCGACGCGGACGCCACGATCGACGGTGACGAGTGCTACCTCGGCTATCGGGGCTCGCTCGAACTGTACGACGTCAGCGGCGACGGCATCGATGATGTCGTGGTCGGTGGCTACCAGGCGAACAGCTCCTACGGCGCCGCCTACATCTTCAACGGGCAAGGCATGTAGGCCCCTCTCGGAGAGAGACATGTTTGGAACGACCATCGGGTTGTTGGCGCTCTTGGCTTGCAACCCCGACAACAAGGACCTCGACGACGACGGCTTCCTGGGCGCAGAGGACTGCGACGACGACGACGCAGCGGTGAACCCCGACGCCGCAGAGGTCTGTGATGGCGTCGACAACGACTGCGACGGCGGCATCGACAACGGCGCGACCGACGCGGCGACCTGGTACGCGGACGCAGACGGCGACGGCCACGGGGGCACCTTGACCCTGCTCGGCTGTGAGCAGCCCGCCCGCTACCTCGAGACCTCGGATGACTGCGATGACCTCGATGCCACGGTCAGCCCGTCGGGCTCCGAGATCTGCGATGGCATCGACAACGACTGCGACGAGTTGATCGACGGCGACGACGACTCGGTTGATCTGACCAGCGCGGGCACGTGGTACGCGGACATCGACGACGACGGCTACGGGACCGACGACAACAGCTCCGTCTCCTGCGACCAGCCTGCTGGCTACGTCGCCCTTGGCGGCGACTGCAATGACGACAACTCGAACATCAATCCCGCCACCGAGTGGCACGAGGATCTCGACGGCGACGGCTACGGCTCCTCGTACTACTACCTCGAGGCCTGCGAGCCACCGGGCAGCGGCTACGTGCACGACGGGCGAGACTGTGACGACCTCGACGAGACGGTGAACCCAGATGGGCTCGAGGTCTGTGACGACTCCGACAACGACTGCGACGGCCTGTGGAACGACGACGACGACAGCGTCGACGTCACCACCATGAGCGACTGGTTCGTCGACGGTGACGGTGACGGCTACGGCGACGAGGACGCGGCGCCGGTCACCCAGTGCGCTCAGCCCAGCGCCTCGGTGGCCGACAACTCGGACTGTGACGACACCGAAGCTGGCATGAACCCTGGCGAGGCAGAAGTATGCAACGACGGGGTCGACAACGACTGCAGCGGAGACGCCTCTGAGTGCGGGCTGGGTGAGTCCGATCTCGGGGACGCGGACGTCAGCGGCGTGGGCGAGGCCACCTCCGACTACTACGGCCGGGACGTCGCGGTGCTGGACTTCGACGGAGACGGCGCAAACGACGTCTTCGCCGGTGCCCACGGCAACGACGAGAACGCCAGCTCCGCTGGCCGGGTCTACATCACATACGGACCGATGACCAACCTCGACGCAGTCTCGGCGGACGTCACCTTCTCGGGCGACTCCAGCAGCGACTACGCGGGCTGGCGGGTCGAGAGCGCTGGAGACGTCGACGACGACGGCGCTGACGACGCCCTCGTCGGGGGCTACTACGCGGGCTACGGCTACGGCGCGGTCTGGCTCGCGTACGGCGGCACGACCAGCGGGGACCTGGACGATCTCGCCGCCGTCTGGGAGGGCGAGTCCTACCTTGACTACCTGGGTCACGGCATCGCAGGCATCGGGGATTTGAATGCGGATGGCTTCGACGACATCGCGTTCTCGGCTCCGAGGGACGACACGGACGCCACCAACGGCGGTGTCGTGTTCGTGGTCTATGGCAGCGCCTCGGCGCTGAGCGGGACCCAGGACCTCGGCGACGCTGATCTGAGCATCTGGGGTCAGACCTCCCAGGGCGACCTGGGCTACGAGATGGGGATCGGGGGTGGCGACCTCGACGGCGATGGCGCCTCCGACCTGGCGATCTCGGAAGGCTCCAGCTCCGTGGACCCGGGCACGCTCTACCTCTTCTACGGCAGCGCCTCCGCCTCCATCATTTCCCCCGATGACGCGGACGCGTTCTTCGAGGGTCAGGAGTACTCCTTCGGTCGCAACGCCCAGCTGAGCTACGACTTCGACGATGACGGCTACAACGACCTCGCCGCCGCGGACCGCTACCGCAGCTCCTACAGGGGCGCGATCTACGTCTACCAGGGCTCGGCCAGCGGCTTCAGCGGCAGCTACGGCAGCTCGGACGCCTTCGCGGACTTTGGCGGCGACTCCACCTACGACTACCTCGGCTACGACGTCTCTGCGGGCGACCTCGACGGGGACGGAGTCACGGATCTCGCGGCCGGGGCCTATGGCGTGGACGACAGCAGCGACTACAGTCTCGGCGCGGTCTACGTCTTCAGCGGCCCGTTCAGCGGCGGCTCCGTGCTGGCCGCTGACGCCGACGCCTCCGTCCTCGGGGACGAGTCCTACGGCTACTTCGGCACCGACGCGGCCGTCGGTGACCTCGACGGCGACGGCACCGACGATCTGCTCAGCGGCGCCAGGGGCATCGACGGCTCCAAGGGCGCCGTGTACGTGTTCTACGGTGGCGGCATCTGACCCTGGTTCCGATCCCGCTCGATCTGCCTCCCCACACGGCCCAGGTCATCGCCGGCGATGTCGACGGTGACGGGCTCCACGAGGTGGTGCTCGTCGCTCGGGAGCCGCAGGACGGGGCTCCCGACACAGTCACGCTGACGATGGTGCATCTCGGCAGGGATGGACGCATCGAGGGCCGGGAGGAGGTCGCGCTGGGCAACCGTCTGCAGCGGTTCCATGCCGGGGAGGGAGGCCTCTATATCGAAGACGAACGGGGAGTGTCGCTGGGGGACGAGCGTCTCGTCGAGGTCCGCGGTGATCTCGTCGGGCTCGGCCCGGGGACCCCTCGGCCGACGAAGATCGTGCGGGATCTCGGCGCGGGCCGATGGGTCGTGCTGGAGGCGGACGGCTGGCTGCGCGCGACCACCCTCGACGGAGAGCCCCGGGGACAGATCCGCTCTCCAGGCACCGCGGTCCTGGGGAACGACCACAGCCAGGGCGGAGACACGCGCGAGGTGACCGTGCGCGGCCCCACGACGGCCTGGGCCGACCTCGACGGGGACGGCTTCATCGACGTGCTTCGACCTGGCGGGACCTCGCTGGGGGTCTTCTTCACCACGCCAGAAGGCATCGGGACGCGCGAGGCCACCTGGGAGCTGCCGTACGAGCTCTTCAGCCGTGACGAGGACGACGACGCAGAGAACTTCCGCTGGATCACCGACGTGCACTTCTCGGACATCGACGGCGACGGGCGCGACGATCTGCTGGTGCACTTCATCGTGAGCGACTCGGGGTTCTTTGGGAGCACCGGCGAGATCCAGTGGTTCCTGAACACCGGGGCCGGCTTCGAGGAGCAGCAGACCCTGACCATGGGGTCCGCTTCCGGCGAGAGTTACCTGCGCGACGTCGACGGGGACGGTGACCGGGACCTGCTCGTCGCCCAGGTCGACATCAGCTTCGCCAACGCCGCCCAGGCGCTGGTGAGCAAGAGCATCACGGTCCAGTTCGTGGCGTTCGCCTTCGACGAGACCTTCGCGACCGAGCCCCGGGTGCTGCGCGAGGTCCGCGTCTCGCTAGAGAACTTCGACGTCGCCTGGTCGATGGACGAGGACATCTCGGGCGACGGCATCGAGGACCCGGTGATCTACGAGGACGGCGAGGTCATCGTCTTCGCCAGCGAGGAGGGGGTCTTCGTCGAGACCCACCGCTGGAGGGTGGCCCACGACGTCAGCGAGCTCACCGTCGCCGATCTCACCGGAGACGGCAGGCCGGAGATCATCGCCTGGGCTCCGGGCGAGGAGCGCGCGACGATCCTCGTCCTGGACTGACGGCCGGGTGGTCGTGAGCGCCGCGTTCACCCGCGAGGCAGCCAATGAGGAGGAGGTCGAGAGACATGACCCATCTTCGGCCAGGTGAGCGCTGAGCGCGATCAATGCTAATCCGGACCTGCCCGCATCACGGCGGACCAGACACACCAGCGAGCGGCCTCGTTGGCCACGGCTGGACGCCGGACTGGTAGCCCAGGAGACACATGACCAGGTTCCTCATCAAGGACAGCGACGACCTGCTCTCCTTCTGCAAGTGCGACACCGGGCTCGTCGGAGTCCCGGGCCAGCTGGACTGCCCCTGGTGCGGCTGTGGCTGGATGCTCAGCTGCATCGACTGCCGGAAGAGCTTCGTCTTCGCACGATGTCCGAGGTGATCTCCGAGGTGCACAGGGCAAGCAAGGGCAACCGTTGGCAGCCGAGCGCTACGGGCTGGACCTTCCGGGGTCTCATCGACGCCTTTCATCGGGTCTGTGAGGCGGTGGCCTACGCCCACAGCCGGGGGGTGGTGCACCGGGATCTCAAGCCTGCCAACGTCATGCTGGGCAACCACGGTGAGGTGCAGGTGGTGGACTGGGGTCTGGCGAAGGTGGGAGGTCGGCCGGACCTGGCGGCGGAAGCTGGTGACCTCGATCCGGTTGTGACCGATCGGTCCCAGGACGATTCGCAGGCCACGCACATGGGCGCTGTGACGGGCACGCCGGCGTACATGCCGCCCGAGCAGGCACGAGGTGAGATCGACCAGATCGATGCCCGGTCGGACGTGTACTCGCTGGGCGCCCTGCTGTACGAGATCCTGAGCGGACGCGTTCCGTACGAGGCGGCAAGTGGGTCGGCCGTGCTTGGTATGGTCAAGGCCGGCCCGCCCAAGCCACCAGGCCGGGTGGTGGGGCTGGCCGACACCTTCAGCTGGCTCAGGCCCGAGGCGCGAAACGCTCCCACGAGCTTCCGCCGCTGCGGCGCCGAGCACCGGGTTCGCTTGGACATGTTCTGCCTCCTCCGAACCTCTACGTGAGGCCGAGGAGCGGTTCAAGATGGATTCGCCGGACGCATACCCGACTGCTTGAGATTCTGTGCACCGCTGAAGCCCTGCTTGAGGTCTACATGGCAGAGGCGGGATTAGAACCAGGGGTCCGATTCGAGCTGCTTCAGAAGCGGGATGGCCTGCTCCGCGCTCTGGCACGCGACAGCCAGCACTCGTTGAAGGCTGTCGCGAGCTTCTTACGAGGTGCCTCGGCAGACCTGTACGACTTGGAGGTCGCACTCGTAGCGGCGATGAGGGCGCTGGGGTTCTACGCGTCCCACGTATCCGGAGCCGGGGAGCCCGACGGGGTTGGCGTCGGTCCCGAGGTTGCGCAGCCAGTTGACGAGGAGGAGGAGGTCACCAGTGCCGCTGTTCACTTCGCCCGCTTTGACGCCTTCGTGTTCACCATTGAAGCAAAGAGCTCCAAGAAGGTGCCGGATTTGGGCAATCTGGATTTCGGCGGTCTTCACAGCCATCAGGTGGCCGCGGGGGCGACAGCCACGATGTTGGTGGCGCCCAGCTACCCAGGCGGCACGGTTCCGGAGGACAATAGTCAAGCCGCACAGCGTGCCAGAAACCTCGGTGTCTCGTGTTGGACGATCGAATCCCTGGCCCGTGTCGTCGAAGCTGCCGAAGCCCGTCACGTCACAACCGCCGAAGTTTCGTCGATTGTCCGTGAGTGCCGCACCCCGAAGCAGGTTGAGGCGGCGGTGGACAGATTGCTGTCCCAAACACCCTGGTCCCAACCCGACCTCTACCGCGCGATCCTCCGCGCGATCCGCCAGATGGATGGGAGGTTGCGCGACAGGAAACGTTCGATCTCGATGATCGAGACGGCCCTTACGTTCGACGCAGACTTCACTCACGCCGCTGTTACTGGGGAAGCCATCGCGGCAGCCCTGCGCGTGCTCGCCAAGACCAGTCGTGGCATGCTTCATGTGACGAGCGACGAGGTCGTGGTCATACGCGGCAGCCTTGACGAGCTCGAGCGGCGGGTGTCGTCGCTCACGGGCGCAGATGCGGCTTCTCGGCGTCGTGGTCTCTTCGTCGCCGGAGAGGAGTAGAGGGCGGAATGGCGCCTAACGCCCGGTCCACCACACCCGGCGTCGCACCGATACGAGCGCCCTCCCGCACCCCACCCGCGCCTACCGCCCTCGCCAGAAGACCAGCGCCTGGCCCGCGGGGCGGATCGGTTCGATGCGCTCCTGGTTTCGGGTCGACGGCATCTCGTAAGTCGAAAGGCTCAGGTTCTGGGCCGCCAGGAGCTCCTGCGGGAAGACTCCATCGATCACCGAGAGGTGCATCTCTCGCACATCGTCGAGGGCCCCGGAGGCGGCACGCTGGCGGGCGTCGACGACCGCCGCGGAGTGCAGCGCGTCGATCTCGCCGCCGCGCAGACCGAAGGCCTCGCTGATGTTGAGCAGCTCTTTCTCCTCCTCTTCGTAGGGGAGGATCAGCTCGCCGGAGCGGGCCGCGAGCAGGTCGGCTGCGAACAGATCCCTGGCCACGCCGTTGTACTGGCCCGGCGCGCGGGCGTCCGCGATCTGCTGGTTGCTGGTCTCGCTGAGGTCTCCGGCGTCACCGCCGCTCCAGACGACGTCCACGAGCTCGGTGAGGTGGCCGTGGAGCTCCTCTCCCTGGACCTGGCGAATGACGAGGGAGTCGTCGACGCCGTCGATCCGTACCGGCTGATCCGCGAGGGCGTAGACCACGTTGCGGGGGTCCTCGCCGTTGAAGACGGACAGCCGCATCGGCAGGACCGGCTCGTCCGACCAGAAGCGGAAGGCCATGCCCTGGACGTGGCCGTCGAAGGTCGAGCCCTTCGGCCTTGTCGTGTCCGCCTCGCGCATGCCCGGGTGCGGTGTCGCCCCCTCGGCGCCGCCGACCTTGGCCTTGATGGCCACGAAGCACCAGCGGTCGTTGACATAGTCCCCGACGACGTCGTCCATGCCCTCTGGGTAGCGGTAGTCGTTGTCCGCCATCCAGCGCTCCAGCGCCTTCGGCGAGCCCGCCTCGAGCACGGCGACCTCGTACATGCCGACTGCCTCTTCGCGCAGGACGCGGACCTCTGTGTAGCCGAGGCCGGCCTCCATCTGGACACTTGGCGCATTGTCCTCCCGCCTCATCGAGAACCTGGAGTTGGAGACCATCTCGAGCAGGTAGGGATCCTGGACCGTCACCGCGACCTTTGGTGGGTCCACCGCGGCCTCGATGTGGGCGAAGGTGGCGTCGTCGATCTTGCGGATCGTCGGTGGGGTCGGGAAGGGGATGAGCATGCCGAAGTCCTCGACATTGCCCACGAACCCGGGGCGCAGCGCCATGGTCTCCATGCCGCCGACACCCGGGATGGTGCGGTGGCTGACATAGGTCCGCTGGGCGCCGGAGCGCTCGATGGTCGGGACGTCGACCCCGGTGAGGCGGATGGGCGGCACCATGCCGCAGGGATCGGCCTCTCCGAGCTGGACGAGGGCGAGCATGACGCCGAGCATCAGGACTCCTTGGGAAGCGAGACGGTCGCGGCGGCGGGACGGAGCGGGTCCTCGCGGCGCACGTTCTTCTTCGCGGGCATGCGGTAGGGAGAGAAGGTCAGGTTCTGTGCGGCAAGGACCTGCTGTGGGAAGACCCCGTCGAGCACGGTGAGGTGCATCTCCTTCACGTCGTCGAGGGCGCCGGCGACGGCCTCTGCGCGCAGCTCGGCGAGCTCGTGGGCGTGGAGGCCATCGACCGCCGCACCGCGCAGGCCGAAGCTCTCCGAGATGCGGAGGAGCTCTTTCTCCTCCTCCTCGTGCTCGAGGCTGAGATCCCCGCCGCGGGCCTTGCGCGTGGCCAGCATGTCGCTGGCGATGAGGTCCCGGGCGACGCCAGAGAACGCCACGGGGTCGCGGATGGTGTCGACGTAGTCCTGGTTGCTCTTCGAGAGCTGAGAGCGCTTGCCGTTGTGGTAGGCCACCGGCAACAGCTCCGTGAGGTTGTCGTAGACCTGCTCACCGCTGATCTGTCGCACCACGAGGTCGGCAGGTACGTCATCGATGCGCATCGGCTCATCGGAGAGCAGGTACACGATGTTGCGAGGGTCTTCCCCGTTGAAGACGGACAGGCGCATCGGCACCACGGGCTCGTCGACGGGGAAGCGGAAGCCCATCCCCTGGACGTGGCCGTCGAAGGACGAGCCTTCGGGTCGCTCCGTGGACGCGTGCCGCATGCCGGGGTGCGGGTTCGCCTCTTCTGCGGCGCCCACCTTCGCCTTCACGGCGACGAAGAACCACCGCACATCGACGTAGTCCTGGACCACGCCGTCCATGCCGTCCGGGTACTTGTAGCTGTTGTCGGCCATCCAGCGCTCCAGCGCCTTCGGCGAGCCCGCCTCCAGCACCGCGACCTCGTACATGCCGACCGCCTCCTGGCTGACGACGCGGACCTCGTCCAGCCGCAAGGGGGGCTCTGCACCCTCGCGCTCGGCCATCGACCCGGTGAACCTCGCTGGGGCCGCGTCCACCGCCGGCGCGAAGACGTAGGGCTCGTAGAGGTGGACCTGCACCTCTGGCGGATCTACTGCGGCTTCGAGCTGGGCGAAGGTGTTGTCGTCGATCTTGCGGATGACGGGGGCCGAGGGGAAGGGGATGAGCATCCCAAACTCCTCGACGTCTCCGGTGAAGCCAGGGCGCAGGACCATCGTCTCGACGCCGCCCACACCCTGCTCGGATCTGTGCATCACGTAGGTGCGCTGGGCGCCGGTGCGCTCGAGCGTCGGGGTGGGACCGCTCAAGGCGATGGGAGGGACCATGCCGCAGGGGTCGGCCTGGGAGTTCGCCAGCAAGGCGATGAGGGACATCATGAGGGGAACTCCTCGTCTGCGAACTTCACCCGGTACTGGATCAGCCCCGGGCCGGAGACCTGTGCGTCACTGAGCCACACTCGACCCAGATCCTGCCAGTCGTCCTCGCCACTCTCGATTACTGTAAACCACGGACCCGCCGCGAAGTGGACTCCCTCCAGTCACCACCGTGACCAGAGGTGGTCGAGTCCTACTCGTTTCACCTTTCCGCCCGTCTCGAGGTGGCCGAGGGACCCGGTCCCGTCGAAGACGATGTGTTGCTTTTCCTTGAGGGGGATGTCGGTCGGAGGGAGCGTCCCACGGACCTCGCCGTCCTCGTCGAGCAGCCGCATCTCGACCGTGACGTGATCCCGCGCGAGCTCGCGTTCGATGAACGCCAGGTGGGCGTAGTCGACCGGCGCGACGTTGTCCGCCAGCCAGTCCTCTGTGTCGTGGAAGTAGAACAGGAGCGTCTCGAGCTCGATCGTGGGCTCGCCGATCGGCTGCAAGGCCCAGTCCTGCAGCAAGACCTCGATCTCCTCGTCGGAGAGGTGGATGTGTTCCTGCTGGTCGCCCAGGGAGCACGTCGTCTTGCAGTCGACCTGTGTCACTTCGTCGGGCTGGGCCGCATCGACCTCTGGGACCTCTCCCGTCCCGCAGGCAAGTAGAACAAACACCATCACTTCACCTGGTCGAGGAGTTTCTGGTACTTGACTTCGTCCTTGACGCCGTGCTCTGCGAGGACCTTCTTGAGGGCCTGCTTGCCCGCCGCCTGTCCGTATTGGACGAGGAGTTCGTTGGTCTCCGTCGAGGGCCAGCCCGGCCAGCCCGCCGCCTGGTGGAGGTTGATGGACTGCAGGTTGTTGAAGATCTGGTTCTTCTCTGTGTAGTTGCCGCTCAGGTCGCAATACAGATGCCAGCTGACGAGGTGCCCGGCCAGGACCTGGGCCTCCTTCTTCTTCCACGCCAGAGAGGGCACATACAGCGCCCCGCCCTGCCAGAGGGTCTCCTCTGCGCCGGGTGTGTAGGCGTAGCCCTTCGCGATGTCCATCGCCCGGTCGCGGTCGGTGCCCGCCCACGAGCCGAGGTAGGCGGCTGCCGTGCGGCGCGTGTTGGTGTCTTCGTGGTGGAACATCACGTCCATCAGGGGTTCGTGACCCTTGGCGATGATCACCGGTGCCAGGATCGTCGTCAGATCGGCGTTGGCGTTCACGGCGCCGATCGCGCTCCCGATGTCCTGGATCTCGCCGCTGAAGGACTCGAGCTTCAGCCGGATGGGGCGGTTCAGCGCCGGGTACACAGCGGCAAGCGGAGCCAGCGCGAGCACCTCGTCGGCGCTGTTGGTCCGTTGCACTCGGCCAGCCGCGGCCCAGGTCCGCACCAGCTCGGGAGCCTGGCCGTAGTCCTGGATGCCCAACAGGGCCGTATCGGCGCTCTCGTCGTCGATCTGTGCCAGGCCCTGGATGGCCCAGCCCCGTGCGCTCATGTCCGAGCCGTGCAGAGCGGTGTCGCGGAGCGCGGGCACTGCATCCGGGCCCATGGCCACCAGCTTCTCGAGGGCCGGCTGGGCTGTGTCCGGTTCTGCGAGGGCCAGGGCGAGGCCCGCCTGGTCCTCTGGCAGGTTCACTACGCGCGTCAGCTCGCCGGATTTCGGCTTCTTCGCCTTTGCGGTAGCGGTGATTTCGGGCTTGTCGGTGTCGAAGACGTCGGCGTCCTTCGTGCATCCACCGAGGGTGAGAGAGAGGAGCAGGGGAGTGATCATCGAGTCTCCGGTACCGGGACGGTCGGCCCAGGGAAGATACGCGGGAGCATCCTGGCGGCATACACCCGGGTCGTGAGCTGGCAGGATCGCTGCGCCGAGTACGTCAGGACCGAGGGTCTCGAGATGGCATGCCTGGGCGTGCTGCGGGCCTTCGGTGGGCGCGCCGACGGGCCGACGCCTACCTTGGCTCAGCTCGAGGTCGACCCGCATCCCCGCGGCGCGCGCATTGTCGAGGTCCTCGACGGAGAGGTCGACAGGGACCAGGCGGAGCTCTTCGCCCGGCGCTTCCTGGCCTGCGCCGAGCTGCTCCAGCGCATGGGTCGCGGGCCGGCGCGCGTCCTCCGGATCGGGCTGTTGACCCGCATCGGCGAGATCCTCGAGGCGGCCCCTCCTCGGGCGGTCCGCGTGAGGGCTTGCGTCGACTTCTACACCTCGCACGGCTCGCTGCTGCACCACGCGAGCCCTGGGCTGCCAGGGCTCCCGGAGATCCTCGGCAGCTGCAGCTGGAGGCGCATCGAGGAGGGGCTCGACCACGTGCTCGTCGCCGCTTCGACCGACCTGGGGCCTGTCCACGTGAACCTCCTCCGAGTCCGGGATCGGCCGCTCGGGGTGGTCGATCTGCGAGGCGCCGACGGGGACTTCGCGACCCAGGTGCGCGCTCGCGGGGCCCTCGCCGGAGTGAGCGGGGGCTTCTTCCTCTACAGCGAGCCGGACATCGAGGCCCCCTTCGAGCGCGGCGAACCGGTCGGGCTCCTGGCTGACTCCACCGGCCTCATCTCTCCTCCGGTCTTTCGCCGGGCCACCCTCGATGCTCGCGACCACCGCATCACCACCGCCAGCCTTGTGGGCTGGGAGCTCCTCGGCCACCGCGTAGAGGCCGTCAACACCCTGCGGGTCGGGCCCGTGGTCTTCAACCGGGCTTTTGGGCCCCTGGCGCCGGAGGGCAGGGTGTCCGTCGCCATCGCCCACGAGCAGATCCTGGAGGTCACGACAGCTCCATGTGCCATCCCCCTCAACGGCTTCGTCCTCAGCCTCCCACGAGGCGAGCGAGTCGGCGAGCCTGTCGGGGAGCTCCGCTGGCCAGACGTGCGAGACCAGATCAGCGGAGGCCCCTGGCTGCTGCGCGACGGCGAGCTCGTCCTCGATCTGCTCGCAGAGGACTTCGCCCTCGACGCCCCGCCCGTCACCTTCTCCCGTGACGAGACCTTCGACCAGAACCTGCTGCCGCGCATGGCCGTCGGTCGCTGCCCGGACGGGACGCTGATCTTCGCGGCGATCGACGGTCGGAACTTCGAGCGTGCTCCGGGTATGACCCTCCGCGGGGCCGCCCAGCTGCTGGCTGCCCTCGGGTGCCGGGACGCGATGAACCTCGACGGCGGCAGCTCCAAGCGCATGGTGGTCGGTGGCCGGGTCGTCGATCTCGCCAGCACTGAGCTCGTTCAGGCTGGCACAGAGACCCGCACGCGGCCTGTTCACAACGGCATCCTCGTGCTACGGGCAGAGCCATGAGCTACCAGGCGATCGCTCGCAAGTGGCGGCCGGGCACCTTCGAGGAGATCTGCGGGCAGGGCCACGTCACGCAGACACTCCAGAACGCCCTGCGGCTCGAGCGCATCCACCACGCGTTCCTCTTCACGGGGGCACGAGGTGTCGGCAAGACCACAGCTGCCCGGACCTTCGCGCGGGCCCTGAACTGCGCCGAAGGCCCGACCCCGACCCCCTGCGGCGAGTGCTCCTCCTGCAAGGAGATCTCGGGCGGCGGCAGCACCGACGTCATCGAGATCGACGGGGCCTCGAACAACTCGGTCGAGGATGTCCGCAGCCTCCGCGACGCGGTCCGCTACCTGCCCGCTCGCGACCGCTACCGCATCTACATCATCGACGAGGTCCACATGCTCTCGATCGGGGCCTTCAACGCGCTGTTGAAGACCCTCGAGGAGCCACCGGCCCACGTCCTGTTCATCTTCGCGACCACCGAGCCCCAGAAGATCCCCGACACGATCCTCAGCCGAGTGCAGCGCTTCGACTTCAAGCGCATCCCCTCCGCCATCGTCGTCGAGCGCCTCGCGAAGATCGCCGTGGCAGAGGGAGCCGACATCGGCGAGGACGGCCTGAAGCTGATCGCCCGCGCCGGCGAGGGCTCGATGCGTGACGCGCAGTCGCTGCTCGACCAGGTCATCGCCTTCAGCAGCGCCGGCATCACGACCGAGGAGGTCGCCCGGGTCCTGGGGCTCGTCGATCGCGGCTTGCTCTACGGCTTCCTGGAGGGGCTCGTCGCCGCCGAGCCGGACCGCTGCCTCGACGCCATCTCCGCGGTCTACGACTACGGCTACGAGCTCAGCCAGTTCACGACGGAGCTGTTGGAGCTCCTGCGAAATGCGGCGCTGACCGTCCTGAGCCCTGGCGCGAGGAAGCACATCGACGCCCCGGCAGAGGAGCTCGAGCGCCTCGCTGTCATCACGCGCGGGACCGACGCCGAGACCTTCAGTCGCTGGTTCGCCGTGATGCTCCAGATCCACGACGAGGTCAGTCGCAGCAGCCGCCCGCGGCTGGTCCTGGAGATGGCGGTCGCCCGGCTGGCCTCGATACGGCCGCTGAAGCCAGTGGATCAGCTGGTGGTGCGCCTCGAGGAGCTGGAGAAGAAGCTCGCGAAGGAGGGCTATCGGCCCAGGAAGAGCCTCAGCGCGATGGCCGCCGAGGACTTCGTTCCGGCGCCGCCCGACGTGGTCCCGCCGACCCCGCCGGCGCCCCCGGACGTGGTCCCGCCCGCGCCTCCGGAGGTGGTCTCGCCCCCGCCGAAGGTGGACAAGCCGGGCCCGGTCCGCTTCCAGGAGCTGCTCGCGAGCATCCCGAAGAAGGCCAGCTTCCGGCCCGTGCTCGAGAACGCCGCCTTCTTGCGGATGGAGGCTGGCGTCGTTCACCTCGCCGTCCCCGGGGACACGCACCTGACCAAGGCTCAGCGCATCCGCTCGGACGCGGAGCTCCAGGCAGCCGTGATGGCCCACTTCGGGGTCGGTCGCGTCGAGTTCGAGCTCCGCGCGGAGCACGTCGAGTCCCGCACCACCCGTGAGGCTCGAGACCTGCGGCGCGAGGCCTGGAAGAAGAAGCTGTGGGAATCGGCGCGCAATGACCCGGCGGTGGCGGCCGCCGAGGACGTCCTCGGCACGAAGCTCGTCGATGTCGAGCTGCCGCTCTTCGAAGAGGATTGAGATGGACATGAATCAGCTCGGCTTGATGGCCGCGCAGCTCCAGCAGGGCATCCAGAGAGCCAAGGAAGAGGCGGCGAAGGCCGAGGTGCAGGGCCAGGCTGGTGGGGGCCTCGTCGAGGTCGTCGCCACCGGCGACCAGCGCATCGTGAGCGTGCGCATCTCCGAGGCCGCCTACGAGGATCGCGAGATGCTCGAAGACCTCGTCACCGCCGCGGTGAACGACGCGGTGCGGAAGAGCCAGGAGCTCGTCGCGGCCAAGCTGAAGGAGGCAACCGGCGGCCTCCCGCTGCCTCCGGGTCTGCTGTAGGTGGACCCCATCCGGCGGTGCGTCCAGCAGCTCTCCCGCCTCCCCGGCATCGGTGAGAAGACGGCCTGGCGCTTGACGTGGTGGTTGCTGCGCGCTGACCGGGCGCTTGTCGAGGACCTCGCACGCGCCCTGTCCGAGCTCCGCGACAACGTCGTGGAGTGCGAGCTGTGCTGCACGATCGCGGCCTCGTCGCCCTGCTCCACCTGCGCCGACTCACGCCGGGACCCCGCGCTGCTCTGCGTCGTCGAGCGCCCACAGGACGTCACCGCCATCGAGGGCAGCGGCGAGTTCCGCGGGCAGTTCCACGTGCTCCACGGGGCGATCTCCCCCTTGGACGGAGTCGGCCCCGACCAGCTCCGGATCCGGGAGCTGCTCGCCCGGCTCGAGGGGGTGCGCGAGGTCATCCTCGCCACCGATCCGGATGTCGAAGGAGACGCCACCGCGCTGTATCTCGCCAGGATGTTGAAGCCCCTCGGACCGATGGTCTCGCGTCTCGCTTTTGGGATCAGCGTCGGCACCGAGATCGAGTACGCCGATCGGGTCTCGCTGATGCGCGCGCTGGAGAACAGGAGGGCCCTCTGAGGGTCCATCACGTCGCCCTCACCACCACTGATGTCGAGGGCATCGCGGCCTTCTACCGGGACGTGCTCGGGCTGGAGGAGCAGACCCGGCACCACGACGAGGCGGGTCTTCGCAGCGTCTGGCTGAGGCTGGACGGCTCCACCCTGATGATCGAGCGAGGAGCGTCCGGTTCGGGCGGATGGCACCTCCTCGCGCTCGAGATCGACCCCAGATCGCGGGAGAGCTGGCGTGTAAGGCTCGTGGAAGCGAGCGCCTACACGCACCACAGCGCCTACACCATCTACGGAAGAGACCCGGACGACAACCCCTTCGGGCTGAGCCACTTCCCCGAGCGTGGTGGATAATCCCCCTCTTCTGCACTCCAGCGGGGGTCCATGAAGGACGTCTCGATTCCCATCCCGGAGCAGATCGGTCCATACCGGGTGCTCCGACCTCTCGCCCAGGGCGGGATGGCTGCGGTCTTCGAGGTCGAGGACCCCAACACGCGCGAGCACCTCGCGCTGAAGCTGCTCACACACCGCGGCCTCGCGATGCCGCGCTTTGCACGCGAGTTCCGCGCCCTGACCCGGCTGGATCATCCGAACATCGTCCGGGTCTACCGCTTCGGTGTCCACGACGGCGCGCCCTACCTGACGATGGAGCTGTTGGACGGCGTGCCCGTGCAGGCCTACGCGAAGTCGGTCAGCCGGCCTGGCAAGCCGGTTCGGACCCGCGAGGTGCTCCGCATCATCGCTTGCGTGGCAGACGCGCTGGACTACCTGCACCAGCGCGGCATCGTCCACCGGGATCTGAAGTCCGCGAACATCCTGGTGCTGCACGACCGGAGGGTGAAGCTGCTCGACTTCGGCACCGCCCGCATCATCACCAACAGCGACCACATCACGCGGCACGGCGAGTTCGTCGGCACCTTCGCCTATGCCTCGCCCGAGCAGATCACCGGTGGCACGGTCGACTCGCGCTCGGACCTCTACTCGATGGGGGCCCTGCTCTACCGACTGTGCACCGGCAAGCGGGTGTTCGAGGCGGACACCCCCCACAAGCTGGCGCGCATGCACGTCGAGATCTCCCCGCGTCCGCCTCGGCAGCTCGTGCCCGCCTTGCCCGAGCCCGTAGAGCAGCTGATCCTGCGGCTGCTGGAGAAGGACCCGGCGAAGCGACCTCCTTCGGCTCGCGCGGTGAGCGACGCAATCCGCGGGCGTCACGGCGCCCTCGGGGTCGACCGCGGCGGGCTCGTGCTGGGCAGCCCTTCTCGCCTGGCCGGGCGCGAGGCCGAGCTCGCGGCCATCCGGAGCACGCTGGAGAAGGGCAAGCCGGCTCGCACGGTGCTCGTCACGGGACCGCCGGGCTCCGGGCGCGGCCGTCTGCTGCGCTCGGCGGTGGCGGAGGCTCGAAAGAAGGGCTGGCGGGTCTTCGACGGAGGCTTCGCGGGCCTGCCCGGCCTCGGGGTGCTCAGCGAGCTCATCACGAAGTGCTGGCAGTCCCTTCCCCCGGCTGATCGGCTCGATCTGGACGAAGAGATCACCTGGATCCGCGCAGCCAACGAAAAGGCCCTGTCCGGCGATCTCGACCCCACTCGGCGCGCCGAAGTCGTCCGGTCCATCGCAGTGGTCCTGCGGGCCCGCTCGATGCGCGACGAGGCCCCGGTCTGCATGGCGCTGTTCGACCTCCATCGCTCCTCTCCCGTCGCCCTCGATGTGCTGGCGAGCGTTCGGCAGCGCCTCCGCGAGGAGATCGTCCCCGTCGTCTTCCTGTGCTCCTCGACCGACGACAGCGAGGGGCCCGGAGCCGTCATCAAGCAGCGGCTCCCTGATGCCTGGCGCCTTCGGCTCAAGCCGCTGTCGGTGCGAGAGGTCCAGGAGATGGTCCACCAGATGCTGGGTGGGACCACACCCCCTCCGGAGCTCGTCTCGAAGCTCCACGAGGTCACGGGCGGACTCCCCGGCTACGTCGAGGAGGTCATGCGGGCCATGGTGCAAGCCGGCCTGATCACGGCCCACCAGGAGGGGGCGACGCTCACCTGGCTCGACCGGAGCGGGGGTCGCGTCACCATCCCCGGCAGCGCCAGGGAGGCGATCACCTTCCGCCTGGACGGCATCGACAAGGTGGGGACCCGGGTGCTGGAGGCCCTGGCCGTCGCTGGAGGGACCGCGACGGCAGAGGTCCTCGCCCATGCTCTCGACACGGATCTGGAGGGCATCGTTCGCAAGCTGGACGGCCTGGTGCTTCGCGGGGTGATCCGCAGCGCGGAGGAGAGCGGCGAGGAGCTCTGGCGCTTCCGCCTCGGCATGACGCGGGACCTCGTGCTGGAGCGCTTGCGTCCCTCGCGGCGCAGCGTGATGCGGCGGAGGATGGCGGACGTGGTCTCCGGACAGCCCCCCAGCGCGAACAAGATCCTGCTCCTCGCCGCCGCCGAGCGGGCCGACGAAGCGCTCAGCGACTGTGTTTCATGGGGCCTGCCGCTGTTGGAGTGGAACCGCTGCCTGGAGCTCCTCCCGGTGCTCGAAGCAGTCGAGCGGATCGTCCCTGCGGCTCACGGCATCAGCCCGGTCCAGCTGGCCAAGTTCTACCTGCTTTTCGGGCGCTGTCTCCAGGTCGTTCGACCGGGCGACTCCCGCATGGAGGATTACTTCAAGAAGGCGGGCTCGCTCTCGAACCAGCCCCAGATCCGAGGCGAGGTCGATCTCTATTACGCACGGACCCTGGTCGATCGCGGGGATCTGGAGGCCGCCCGGATGCGTCTCGACCGGGCTCACGCGGCCCTCCCGGCGGGCGCCAGGCCTCGGGTCCGGAGCCGAATCAGCCGGGATCTGGGTCGACTGCGGTGGCTCCAGGGTGGCTTCGACGACGCCGAGCGCTGGTTCGACGAGGCCCTCGACGCTGCTCGCCGTGACGGGGACGACCGAGAGGTCGCGCGCTGTCTGGTCTCGCGGGGAGCGACCTCTCAGGCCAGCGGGCACATGCGGCGCAGCGAGACCCAGCTGCGCGAGGCGATTCGGCTCTACGAGACCTGTGGGGACCGCGACGGCGCCTGGGACGCCCAGGCGAATCTGTGCGAGATCCTGCGCCTGTCCTGCCGCTTCTCAGAGGCCCTCGAGATGCTGGAGGCGGAGCTTCGCGTGGCCCACGCCACCGGGGCGCTCCATCGCTACGCGGTGATGGTCATCAACGTCGCCGAGATCGAGATCGAGATGCTGCGGCTGGGGCGGGCCCGCGAGCGGCTGAGCGCCCTGCAGGCGGAGCTCGAGCCCGGGACTCACATCCACCTCCAGGCGGCGAGCGCGGTGGCTCGTGGGCGCATCGCGATCGCCAGCGGCGAGCACCGGAGCGTCGGACCGCTGCTGGCACCGGTGGTCGAGCTCTGCGAGCAGCGGGGGATCCGCGTGGCGCCGGACCTGATGCGGGCCTACATGGCCGAGGCTCTCGTGCTCTGCGGTCGAGAGACGGAAGGCGTGGAGCTCTTCGACGAGGCGCTCTCACATCTGCGACGCGACCGGCACGTGCCCTCCCTCGGCGAGGCCTGCGTCGCGCGCGCCCGGGCCTTCATGGGGCGCGAAGACCCCGAGGTGGCCTTCAAGCCCGTCCTCCGCTGGCTGGGCAAGGAGCCCGCCGTGTTGATTCGCATGGAGTACCTGCTCGCGGCGGTGCGACACGCGGTGCTGATCGGCAACAGGGAGCGCGCCACGGCCTACCTGCTCGCGACGCGCGAGCTCCTGGGCGACGTCCGCGGCAACCTCTCCCGGGCCGACCGGGAGACCCTGCGGGTCCACCCGTGGAACCTCTTCGTGAGGCGCGGGCTCAACCGGTCGGTCGCTGCGAAGCCGGTCCCTTGAACACCAGCGCCCCCCCCGCGCCGATGACGAGCACGCCGCCGACGAGGACCTCCCAGCCGGGCACGATCGCGAAGATGGCCACATCGACCAGCGCCGCCCACAGCGGTGAGGTGTAGCTGGTGGCGGCGACCAGCGAGGCCTTCTCCGCTCTGTAGGCCGCGGTCATGGCCACCTGGCCGATGGTGGCGAAGAAGCCGACCCCGCCGATGGCGAGCCAGTACTCGGCAGGAGGGACGCGCCAGGACCCTGTAGCGGCGAGAAACGCACCGGCGAGGACGAAGACCCCCAGCTGGAACCAGAACACGATGGTGGCGGGAGTGTCCGTCCGTCCCAGCCTCCTGAGCGCCATGTGAGCGCCGGTGCTGAACACGGCAGCGCCGAGGGCCCAGAGCGCGTACACGCCCCCTTCGGAGAGCCCGCCTTCGAACTCGGGCCAGATCAGCAGCCCGCAGCCGGCGAGGCCGCAGGCCATCACCCCCCACACGAGCTTGCCGGAGCGTTCACCCAGGAAGATCGGCGCGAAGATCGCGACGAGGCTCGGCTGGAGCCGGGAGATCAGCGCCAGGTTCGCCAGCGGCAGCCCCTTCGCGGCGGTGAAGAAGCAGACCATCGCGGTCAGTCCGAGCACCAGCCTCAGGCCGAAGACCCGGCGGTTCTGCAGACGGAGCCCCCCGCGCCAGGCCAGGGCCAGGGCCAGGGGCACGGCCACGACGCAGCGCCAGTGGATGATCTCGAGCGCGTCGAGTTCCTCTCGGCAGATCTTCACCAACGTGACCATGACGGTGAAGGCAATGGAGCTGCCGACGCCGAGGAGCGCGCCGATGCGGATCCGGCTCACTGGAGGTGGGCCGCGTCCACCCTGCGAGCACAGAGCTCGGCGTGGTCCCCGTCGAGGAGCCCGCAGAGCTCCCGGAGCTTCGCGCGATCCGCGTCCCGGTGGTCCTCGACCCAGGACAGCACCGCGGCGTGCCTCACGATGCGGTCCTCCAGCTGCCTGGCGAGCGCCGTGGCGAGGTCGACGTCGCCCTCCTCCGACATCCTCTCGGCGAGGCAGGTGTCCCGCTCCAGGCCGAGCCGCTCCTCGCAGGGGAGCGTGCAGGCGAGCAACAGAGTGATCAGAGGAGGAACCCGCGGGTCCCCGGGGGCAGCTCCTCGCGCAGGCGCTCGATGGGATCGAGGCCGACCTCGCCAGGGCTGGTCAACAGCGCCTCGTCGGCGATCACCAGGCTCAGCATGCGCAAGCGGTGGGTTCGGCGGAGGTCGGCGAGGGCCTCTGCGAGGTCGAGCACGTCATGAGAGGTCGCCCTCAGCACCGGACCGGGCTCACCCTCTGGGAGCACCACGTCTGCCGGCGCGACGACCACGACCGGTCCATGGCGCGAGCGAGTGAGGATCAGCGGCCCGAGCTCGTCTTCGAGGCGCTCCAGCGAGCTGCCCTCGGGTGCGTGGGCCCACTCGAGGGCGCCGGGCAGTCCAGCGCGCATGCGGCGTCCCAGCCAGACACCGCCTGCGAGGGTGAGCACCGCGAGCAGGAGCGACCACCAGGAGGCCCCACCCGGTGGACGACCCTGGGGTGCGCCTCCTCGAGGCTGGTCGGGCTGCGAGCCCTGTGGAGCCTCCATCTGCGGCAATGAGGGGCCCTGTGGAGCCTCCATCTGCGGCCTCTCCATCTGCGGCAATGCGGGGCCCTGTGGAGCCTCCATCTGCGGCCTCTCCATCTGCGGCAATGGGACAGGCGCCGGCTCCAGCCCGGGCTCCGGGACGTCCTCTTGCGGCGCTGCCGCTGACAGGTCGAGCCGCGGCGGGAGGAGGGGCCAATCGGTGGCCTCGAGGCTGCCGTGGTCGTAGCGAGCCATCACCACGCCGGCACCACGGTCGAAGGCGATGCTCAGGTCGATCTGTCCTGTGTGGGTGCGGATCTGGACGGAGAGATCGGTGCCCGGGGCCACACCCCCGCAGGTGGCGATGTCGTCGTTCAGCACCCGGTCGGGGAACTCGCCGTTGTCCTGGCAGCCCAACTGGGCCTGCCCCTCCCCCTGGAGCAGGACGACCGGCGCCTGGCTCAGGGGACCGGCGTCGATCTCGATGATCACCGCCTGTCGGGGTTGCCTCGGCGTCGTGGGGTCGCGCGCCTCGGGGCGCCCCTTTGTGACGATGAGGTCGTCGCCGCCGAGGCTCAAGGTGATGTCGCCGTCCGGGAGCTCGCCGTGAGCGCTCGAGTAGATCGAGTCTCCGTCGACGAGCAGGGCCACTCGCAGCTCTCCCTGACCTGGAATGTCGCTGCAGGCCCAGACGCCGTCCCCGGGCTCCGCGTCCTGGCCCTGACCGTCATCGGCGCAGAGGCCGAGGTGCTCGCCTTCTTTGTCCTCGATGACGACGACGACGCTGGTGGCGTCGAGGTCCTCGACCCAGACACCTGCACCCGCGATCGGAACGAGGAGCAGCGACAGCAAGGTGCTAGGATAGCCCGCCGCCGTGCTCATCCTGCTGCTCCCCATCGCCTGCGATGCCGATCTGCCGGTGGCCGAGACGGATCCGACACCGCTGGAGATCTCGGAGACCAGCACGCTGGTCCAGGCGCTCTATGCCGGGGAGACCGTCCCGAACCCGCAGGGGGACCGGCTTCGGCTGATGGCGTGGCTGGCCTCGCTGGAGGCCACGGACCAGGAGCTCGGTGCCATCCGCGAAGCCGCCGTGCGGGTCTCTGACCAGAAGCGCCGCTACCGCCTGGATCTCGAGGCCGCTGGCGTGGAGGAGGCGGCGGCGCTCGCCGAGGTCTATGGCGAGCTGGAAGAGCGCCTGGTCGACGGGCTCGACGAAGAGGAGGCCGCCGCCTTCGCCGTGCGGGTGGAGGAGGCCCGTGGAGGCCTGACAGACGCGCGGGCGCTCCACGTCGCTTACGTCGAAGAGGTCCTCGCAGAGGGCAGGAAGGTGGCTTCGATGCTCGGGCCTGCGCGCACCCAGGCGATGGCGAACGCGCTCTTCGTCTTGCGCTCGGAGCTCGGCGAGGGAGTCCGCCCTGCCTTGTACTCGGACCTCGTCGGCCGCCCGTGGAGGGCCGGGGACTTCGCGACCCTGAAGCGCTCGGAGCTCGACGAGGACGCCTCTCAGCTGGATCCGGGCGGGATCTTCACGCTGGACGCCGGAGCCACACAGGTCAACGCGGGTCTGGACTCCACTCGGACCGCCGTGCTGGTGGCCATGGTGCTCGAAGACCCCGAGCTGGTCTCGGCCATCGACCGCATGCTGGGCGTCGTGCCCGAGCCCGCCGAGGCCGTCGAGGTCGTCGAGCCGGAGGAGCTCGAGGAGTGAGGCCCTGGCTGCTCGCGCTGGGGGTCTACGCCCTGGGCTCGGTCGTGTTCACCCTGCCCATGCCGCTGGAGCTCGACAGCTCGATCTGGGGGGACCGCTTCGACGCCTGGACGACGATCTGGCTCATCTGGCACCTCGCGGACGGCATCCTCAGCGGACAGCTGCAGGAGGTCACGGAGCTCATCTTCTACCCAGTGGGCTACAACCTCTGGAGCTTCGGCCACATGGGCATCCAGCTCCTGGGCATTCCGCTGATCGCCCTCGGCGTTGGGCTGACCGCGACCTACAACCTGCTGTTGTTGGGCGCCTTCACGGCGAGCGGGCTCTGCGGGCACGCCCTCGGTCACCGGCTCAGCGGCTCCCACTGGGGAGGCTTCCTCGCCGGCGCGATCTTCGCCTGGAATCCATACACCTACGGCGAGATGAGCGCGGGCTGTGTCGAGCTCGTCGGCGCCTGGTTCATCCCGCTCTATGCCCTGATGCTCATCCGGGTCTGCGACAAGCCGACATGGCAAAGGGCGGCCTGGGCCGCGGTCGTGCTGGCCTGCGTCGGGCCCTTCAACTGGTACTACACGGCCTTTCTCGGGATGTTCACCGGGGTCTTCCTCGCCTGGCGGGTCCTCGCCGGCGGTCGGAATCGGAACAAGGCCGTGGCCTGGATCGTCGTGGCGGCGCTGGTGGCCGGGGTCTCGAACGTCCCGCTGATCTCCAAGGCTCGGCGGGAGACCCCCTCGCGATCCCTGATCACGGCCGAGACCTTCAGCCCCGAGAACTGGGCGGAGGCCAACCGGATCGCGAACGGCAGCGTGCCGCTCGAGGACCTCGACGTCGAACTCCTCGAGCTGAACGACGCGATGCAGGTGGCGATCAACTCGACCTCGCTCGTGAACTTGACGAAGGCGGCTTTTCCTCCGAACCCGCTGGAGTCGACACCTGGCCGGATGGCCTACGCCTTTGGGCTCTTCGGGCTGGTGATGGCTGGTCGCCGAGGTCGTCCCTGGGCGCTCATGGCCCTTGGCTTCAGCGTGCTGACGCTCGGGCCCTACCTGCAGATCGACGCCACCCCCCCGATCCCGGACTGGTCACTGGCCTCGCCGCTGCCCTACTACGGCCTCTACAACGAAGTGCCCTTCTTCGCGAAGGCATACCGTCCCTACCGGATCGGCGTCATCGTGCTGCTCTGTCTGTCGGCCCTGGCCGCCACGGGTCTCGCGCGGATGCGCTGGCGCTGGCGCTTCGCGGTGCCCGTGGCGGCTGTCCTGTTGTGCTGCACCCAGCCCCACTGGAGCGGTGTGTCGGCGCGGGAGATGAGCGACGCGGAGATCCCCGTCGTCTACGAGCAGGTGGCGGAGCTGGAGCCCGGAGCCATCATCGAGCTGCCGCTGCACTACCAGCCCGTGACCCCCGCCAACGCGCGCTTCCAGTACTACCAGGTGGTCCATGGCAAGCCGCTGTTGAATTGCAACCAGCTCATCCGGCGAACCGACCTGGCCCGCTTCCAGGAGTACGTGGCGGCCAACTCCTTCGTCGAGACCGTGCTCGATCTCGGACGCAAGGAGGGACCCTATTCGTGGCTCGGCGAGGACCTCGAGAGCCTCCATGAGCAAGGATTCCGCTACGTCATCGCCCACACGAGCGTCGAGCGTGACTCGGTCCACCTCGGCGGCTTCAACGCGGACGCGGATCGGCTGAAGCAGCCGGCGTGGGACATGCTCCGGGAGACCTTCGGCGAGCCTCTGCTGGTCGGCGAGGACGGCACCTGGGTCTACGCCGTGCCCTCGCAGATCGAGCCTGGCGAGCACCGCTGGGAGGCGACGTGGGAGGACGTCCCGGTGGAGTGGGCGGAGCTCGACCTGCCGGTGACGCTGGCTGGTGACGGGCTGCTCCTGGAGCTCGGAGGACCGGCGGAGCGCTTGTCCTTCTGGGTGCTGGCAGAGGGTGAGTTCGTCGTCGAAGCTGGCGAGCCCATTCCGGTCGTCACGCGCGAGGGGGCCTGGACCTGGGTCGAGGTCGAGCTGGGCGGCGCCTCCTCGGTCATGCTCTCGCCGCGGAGCGAGGAGCTCGTCTTGCGCCTGGACGCGGTGCAGGTGCTGCCCTCGGCAGATTCAGCGGTGGCGTCCCGATGACCCGTCGCGAGCAGGTGTCGCTGATCGCGCTGGCGCTCACGCTGTCGTGGTTCGCCTACCCGGCGAAGCAGGTCTCGGCGGAGTTCTCCGAGCAGCGGGCGGAGGCCCTGCGCGGGACCACCGTCGAGGACCTCGTCCGGGCGGTCCTCGTCGCCCCGATCGGGCAGCTGCCACCTGGTCCAGAAGGACATCGAGCTGGTGAGATGCTGGAGGAGGCGATGTCACTCTACGAGCTGCAGGCTGGATGGAGCGAGCGGGCGCTCGTGGGTCTGGGCGAGGACAACCTCGCGGTGGTCGCGGAGCAGCGCTCGTCTGCCGGGGAGCGGTCGCGCTCCCACCCACACACGCCGCCGGAGATGTTGCGCATCGTCGAGCTCCTCGTGCAGGAGCATGGTCCCTCGGCGGTGCCCGTACCCGGGTTGCCGGAGGAGTCGCCTTTTCCCAGCCTGCCTCCGCAGGAGCTGGGCTCGGGCTTGCTGGCCCTGGCTGAGAGCGGCTCGATGTCAGAGGACGAGGCACACGGGGTTCTCTCCGCCACCCTGGCCGGAATCGGGGCTCACGAGCGGGCCCCGGTCCTGGTCGAGGAGCTGGAGTTGCTGCTCGGTGACGAGGTGGTCGCGCTGGCGTCATCGGGACCGCGACCGCGGGACCGGCACGAGCTATCGTCGATGAGCGAGGCTGCGGTGCAGAGGTTGAAGGAGCGCTGATGGATCGGGGAAAGCCCTTCGTTGTTGCCCTCCTCGTCTGTGGGCTGGTCGGAGTCGTCGTGGCCGGGCTCATCTTCTCGTTCTTTCCCAGCGACTGGACGAAGAGGGCGCCGGAGTCGGCGGAGTGAGCTGTCGTCCTGGACTTCGCCGACGGGCTGCGACGGGACGAGACCGAGATCCGGAAGGCATACGAGCAGGCCTGTGTGGACGGTTGGGACCCCGCGTGCTCCTACGAGGACTTCCAGGGTGATCTCCTCGTCGCGGAGGCCGAGCTGGCCGATCGCTGCGACGGGGACGAGGCGCCGTCCTGCCTGGTGCTGGGCTGGGCGCGCACACAGCTGACGGAGGAGGGCGGTCCCCCGCCGGAGACCGACGACTTCACCTGGGCCGGCATGAACGAAACCGCTCGCACGCTCTACGTGGAGCGCGAGTGGCGGGGAGCGGACGCCTTCGACACGGCCTGCAAGTCCGGCAACGCGAGGGCCTGCGCGGAGCTTGGCCGCTGCGTTGGGTGGGGAGTCGGTCGAAAGCACTCCCCAGAGGACGCGAGGACGCTGTTCGAGCTGTCCTGCGCGATGGGGGCCCCTGAGGGCTGCAACTGGGCGGGCGATGCCTCGATGCGGCTGGGCGGCGACACCGTCGGTTGGTTCGAGAAGGCCTGTGACATGGGCCTCGAGGACGGCTGCCGCAACCTCTCGATCCGAGACGGTTCTACAGAGGAGGAGCGAGAGACCATCTACCTCCGAGGCTGCGAGACCGACGCCCGCAGCTGCCACTTCCTCGGCCAGCACTACCTCGATCTCGACCAACAGGACCTGGCAGTGGAGTACTTCGCGCTCGCCTGCGAGGCCGGGATCTCCGGCTCCTGCCAGTAACAGACGGGGTCAGACCCCCCCCTGTCCCGTCACTGACCCAATGAGAAGAGGACTTGGTCGCCCACCACCCGGCCCGGGCCGCAGATCAGCTCGAGCTCCGCGAGGACCTTGTCGCGTGTGTGGGGTGGGTAGGCGCGCAGGTGCACCACGATGGCGGAGAAGCCGGCGTCGACCAGGCGCTGGCGGCCCAGGATCAAGTCCAGGGTGGGCCGGGTCGGCGGCAGCGAGGCGACCCCGCTCCGCTCCAGGTCGATGAGGCTGCGGGTCAGGGGGTTGTCGTCCAGCCACTGGGGGGTCGGGTCGTTGAGTCCGTATGGAATCGGCCGTCGATGAGAGACCTGGTAGAGGTTGTAGCGGCTACGGTCCAGGACCTGGAGCGACACGGGCAGATCCAGCACGGCGCCGTCTGTCGAGATCTGTGAGTACACAGCTGGGACCGCGACCTCGGATGTCGCCACGGGCCAGGTGGCGGGTGAGAACAACAGCACCTCGACGAGGAAGGCCGGGATCAGGAGCCAGCCCCATCGGCCACGAATCCACAGAGCCGCACAGACTCCGAGGGCCAGCTGCATCGGGATGGCGAATCGGTAGGCGTGCGAGATCGGTGAGAAGAGAGGGATCACCTCGAAGAAAGCGAGGAAGGGGAGGGGCACCCAGGTGCCGCCCGGGAGCTGCCAGTAGCCGCCTCCCAGGTACAGGAAGGGGCCCAGCGCGAAGACGAATGACACCAGGGCCAAGACCGCCCACCACCGCGCGCGACGCACCCGCCATGCCCCGAAGAGGGCTGGAACCAACAGGATCCAGCCGACGTAGACGACGACCTGGAGGTGCTCGTCGAAGAGCTCGAACAGGTCCGGGCTGTGGAAGTCACCGGGGTGGAAGAAGGCGAGCAGGTCCACCATGTTGTGACCGACCAGCGAGGCGTAGACGAACTCCGGGTCGCGACTGACCAGCGCCTCCGGAGACGAGAGCGTCCCGCTGAAGACCCACAACAACGGAAGGAGCGGGAGGCCGCCGAGGACCACCCAGCCGAGCTGACGGAGGACCAGCCGACCACGAGCCCGTGGGAGGAGCGTCCAGACCCCCGCTGCCGCCCAGATCAAGCCCAGGAACAGGCCGTAGTAGAAGTTCGCGAAGCCGCAGACGGCCACGAGTCCTCCGGCGATGAGCCCGTTGTTGCGCCCGGGCTCGCGCCAGAAGCGCACCAGGCCCCAGAGACCCAGCGGCAGCCATCCCACGCTCAGGGTCTCGGAGATGCCGTTGTGGAGCTGACCGAGCAGCTGGGGCACGGCCGCGTATGTGACTCCGGCGAAGGCCGAGCCCGCCTCCGAGCTCCCCAGTCTCCTCGCCAGAAGCCAGGCGGCGAAGCCGGCCAGCACCAGGTTCGCCCACATCGCGAGGTCGTAGGCCACGACCGGGCCGGCCAGGAGCTGGATTGGCAGCGTCCACAAGGCCCCGAAGAGATCGATGAACCACAGCGCGCCCCCCTGGGGCCACCCGATGTTGTCCGTCCACAGCGGCGACTCCCCAGAGAGCAGCGCGTCCCGGACCTGCCAGAAGCCCCAGACGTGGTTGTAGGTGTCGGCCTGTGGGTGGCCGAGTGCCTCGCCGGAGAGCGCCGGGAACACCAGGAGCGTCGCGAGCACCGCGAAGCCGAAAACTGCGAGGGCGTGCGGGCAGCGCATGCGTTGCCGCCCGAGTATATGTGAGCCGTCCTCGGAGGCTCCGAATGCTGCTGCTCCTCTTCATGGCTTGTCCGCCGCCCTCCGATGCCGATCCGGACGACTCCACGGTCGTGACGGACGACTCCACGGGCGAGACAGACGACAGCACCGACTACGTGGCCTGCGACCCCAAGACCGACAGCGTGTCCACCGTCGGGATCTTCGGCGTCGTGCTCACGGATGAGGGAGACCCCGTCCAGTGCCTCCGGGCCCAGTTCTGCAACAGCGCCTGCACGGTCGGCGACAACAACGCCGACGGCGAGTACAGCGTCGTCTCGGACGAGGCCGGGACCGGCGCCTTCGAGATCTTCCCGCTGACGGACGACTACTCGGAGTACTTCGTCGCCCACACCTTCTGGGACAACGCGCCTGGGACCGACACGAACCTCGACATCGTGCTCCAGAAGGTCGACGGCGGGTGGAAGGAGATGCCGGCTTCGGCCACCCCGACGGAGATGGGCGAGGGCCTCACGGTGGCTCTGGGCTCCGACTTGCTCTCGCTGCCATTCGGCACTGACGTCGACACGGTCGGCGCGGCGGTCATGTCCAGCGGGGAGCGCCTGCCTCTAGCGGACTTCCCCTCCTCCGGTGAGATCGTGCTGGCATACACGCTCTCTCCCTTCGACGGCCACGCCTCCAGTGGCATGGCCTGGAGCATCGACCACAGCTCGATCGAGGACGGCACCACCTACGAGATCTGGCAGATGGAGCTCGACACGACCGCGGTCGTCTACGAGTGGGGCAGCCTCGGCACTGCGACCGCGTCGGGCACGACGCTCGAGGGCGACGGCCTCACCTACCTGACCACTCTGATCGTAGTCGAACCCTGAGCACCGCCCGTGCGGCGCATCCTCCTCTGGCTGAACTCCCCCTTCGCGTGGGGCATCTTCCTCTCGGTGTCCCTCGTGAACATCGTCGTGGGTGTCGTCTGCCAGCTGCTCGCGCTGCCACTGGATCCTCAGCGACGGGTCGCGTTGAAGATCAACCACTGGATCTGGGGGCGCGGTCTCTTCGCCGCCGAGCCGGGCTGGCCGACCACCTGGGAGGGCCTCGAGAACATCGGCGAGGGCCCCTACGTCATCGTCGCCAACCACAGCTCCGTGCTCGACATCCCGGTCTTGATGGGCCTGCCGATGCCGATGCGCGTGCTGGCCAAGAAGGAGCTCGTCAGGGCTCCGATCATGGGCTGGTACATCGGTTTCTCTGGCCAGATCCCCATCGACATGAGCCGCGATGGCGGCGTCGAGGAGGCCTTCATGCGCTGCCGCGAGAGCCTGGAGCAGGGCATCTCCCTCGTCATCTTCCCAGAGGGCACCCGGAGCGAGGACTGCCAGCTGGCCAGGTTCCGCACCGGCGCCTTCCGGCTGGCAAAGGACACGGGGGTGCCGGTCCTGCCGGTCAGCATCTTCGGCACCCACAAGCTGATGAAGAAGGGCACCTTCCTGCCCCAGTCGCTCTACCATCCCATCAGGTGCCGGGTGCTGTCGCCCATCTCGGGCGAGGGTCTCTCCACGGCTCGGAAGCTCAAGAACCGGGTGCGCGAGGCCATCTCCACAAACCTCGATGAGCTCCGCGCCAATGCGTGAGGCCATCGAGACCGCGAGCGCCCGCTACCTCGTCGCTGGACGCTGGGCCCATGGCTTCGCCCGCGGCAAGATGAGCGGAGATCCGGCCTACCGTCGCGTGCTGGAGCTGATCGACTGCGATGAGGGCACTTTTGTCGACATCGGCTGCGGCGAAGGCCACCTCCTCGCGCTCGTGCGCGCGCTTCACCCGGGCCTGTCTCTGGTGGGCCTCGACCACGACGCCAGCCGCGTGGAGACCGCCAGGGTGGTGCTCGGAGAAGAAGCGAGGATCCAGCTGCATCTCGGCGACGTTCGCGACTTCGAGCTACCAGAGGCCCAGCTGATCGCTTGCCTCGACGTGCTCCACTACATGACTCCCGAGGAGCAGGACACGCTCCTGTCCCGCTTTGCTGTGGCCCTGGCCGCCGGTGGCGTGCTCCTCATCCGGGACGGACGCAGCGAAGCGGGCTTCGCGAGCACCATCACCCGCTGGTCCGAACAGCTGGCGGTGGCCTTCGGACGGCACAAGGGCGACGGCGTGTTCTTCCGTCCGGCCGAGGACACCCGAGCCACCCTCGAGGCTGCGGGCCTGCGGGTCGAGCTCTCCGACTGCAGCGAGGGCACCCCCTTCGCCAACATGCTCTGGGTCGGCCGCAAGGAGGGCTCGTGATCGCCGTCACGGGTCTCGGCGCGGTCAGCCCCCTCGGGCGGGACCCGGAGACCCTGTTCGCCCGACTCTGCGCCGGGCAGAGCGCTCTGTCGATCGTCCAGGGCTTTCCGGCGAAGGGGCCCGTGGCGGCCCTGGGGCGTCGGGTCACCAGCAGCGAGCTAGCCCTCGAGGTGGCGCGCCAGGCCATGCCCGACCACCGCGGCGGCGAGCTCGCGGTCGTCGGGGCGAGCACCAGCGGGGACATGTCCGTCGGAGAGAAGGCCTTCGCCACGCGCCTTCGCGGCGAGGTCCTCGAGGACCCGAGCAACCTCTTCTTCCGCCAGCTCTGCCACGCCCCGACCCGCGCCGTCGCAGAGGCCCTCGGAGCGTCGATCAGCTTCACGCTGTCGACGGCCTGCACCAGCGGCCTGTGTGCGATCGGGGCCGCCGCCGACCTCGTCCACTCCGGTTTGGTCCCGATGGCCCTGGCTGTGGGCGCTGATGCCCTCTGCGACATCACGCTCGCCGGCTTCGGCACCCTGGGTGTCTACGCTCCAGAGCCCTGCAGGCCCTTCGATCGCGAGCGCCAGGGCATGAACATCGGCGAAGGCGCCGGCGCGCTGTTGCTCGAGGACCTCGACCACGCCCTGGCCCGAAACGCTCCCATCCTGGCCCTCCTCGGCCGCTACAGCGACACCTCGGACGCCCACCACCTCTCTGCTCCCCACCCCGAAGGCGAGGGCGCCATCCGGGCGATCCGCGAGGTCCTCGACTGCCCCGTTCAGTACGTGAACGCCCACGCCACCGCGACCCGACTCAACGACGAGATGGAGGCCCTCGCCCTGGCGGCGACCCTGCCAGAGGCCGCGATCAGCGGCAGCAAGGGCGCCATCGGTCACACCCTGGGCGCCGCCGGCGTGCTCGAGGCGGTCGTGGCCATCGGAGCCCTGCGTCACCAGCGGCTCCCACCGACCGTGGGTTGCACGGACCCCGAGCCGGAGCTCGACATCGTGCTGGAGGCGCGCGAGGCGAAGATCGACGCCGCGCTCACCGTCAACTTCGCCTTCGGTGGCAACAACGCCGCCGCGGTGTTTCGGAGAGCCTGATGCTCGAAGCGGTCCTCCTCGATGCAAGGGTCCTGGTGCCTGGCGAAGGCGACCTCGCCGAAGACCTGCTGTCCGGGCGCCGGCGACAGGGGCGCATCGAGCTCCGCCGCTTGCCCACCATCGCTGGAGGCAGCTGGCGACGCATGAGCCGCCTCTCCCGCATGGTCGCCACGGCTGCCGCCGACCTCGCGGCCGAGGACGTGCCCGTCGTCTTCGGGACCGCCATCGGCGAGATCGTGCCGACGACACGCTTCCAGGACCGGCTCTACACAGAGGGCCCCGACCGCGCCTCGCCGCTGGCCTTCCAGAACAGCGTCTACAACGCCCCCGCCGGTCACCTCAGCATCGCGCTCGGCCTCCGCTCCCTCTCCGAGACCGTCGCCGCGGGCGGCGCCACCGGGCTCTCTGCGCTGCTACGCGGCATGACCTTGTTGCGGCAGCATGACGAGGTCCTCGTCATCGCTGCCGACGACGACAACGAACACATCGCCGCCGCCTGCGCCACCAACGGCCTGCCGGCGCCGGGGGAAGCGGTGGCTGCCGTTCGGATCGGCCGCGCGGGCGAGGGCCCCAGGATCCGTCTTGGGGCCGGTGTCGATGGGGACGCCATCTTGACCCGGCGGACGCGCCTCCCGCGCGAGCAGGCCCTCGCCAGCGCCCCTGGAGCACCGATCGAAGCCTGCCTCGGGATCTGTCTCAGCTCCGGCCTCGCGGCGCTGTTGGCGCTGCGGCACCGAGGCGGCTGTGTCGTCGATCTCGACGGGAGGAGCGCGCTGTCTGCGAGGATCTGCCTGTGATCCAGCTGCTCGTCGCCCTCGCCCTCGCCCAAGAACCCCCAGCCGACGAGGTCGTTCCACCGACGGTCAAGGTCGACGTGACCCCCGACTACCCGCCAGAGGCGCGAGACGCAGGCATCGAGGGCGACGTCCTCCTGCTGTTGACCATCGGCGCCGACGGCCTCGTCTACGACGTCGAGCTCGTGCAGGGGCCCCACAGCTTGCTGAACTTCGCGGCCATGGACGCCGCCGACATGCTTTTCTTCGAGCCGGCGACCAAGGACGGCGTGCCCGTCGGCGTGCAGATCAACTACCGCTTCAGCTTCGACCTGGGCCTCGCGGACGAGACCGGTCTGCCGATCCCAGGCAGCCTCCATGGCGTGGTCGTCGATCCTGACGGCTACGAGATCCCCAACGCCAAGGTCCGCGTCGAGGGCGTCGATGTCCCAGACTTCGAGCCGCTGGACATGACGGCGAAGGCGGACGGGTCCTTCCGCGCCACCTTCCTCCCGAGCGGGACCTACAACGTCACCGTCACGGTTCCTGGCTTCACCCCGACCACGTCAGTGGTGGAGATCGAGGCCGGAGAGAACCTCTCTCGCGGCTTCACGGTCGTGCCGGAGGGCGAGTTCACCATCATCGTGCGCTGGGAGGAGAAGACCTGGCGCGAGGTCGAGCGAGCCCCGCTCGAGCCCAACGAGGGCACCGTCACTTCCAGCTACACGCTGACGCGGCGGGACATCGAGACCACCCCGGGCTCGATGGAGGACGTCAGTCGAGCGGTCCACGCCTTGCCCGGCATCGTCAGTGACGGGGACATGCTCGCCACCTTCAACGCCCGCGGCGGCGAGACCTCGGACGTCGTCTTCCTGCTGGATCGCGTCCCGCTCTCGAACCCCTTCCACCTCGCGGGCTTCAACAGCCTCTTCAACCCGGACCTCATCAGCGAGGTGCAGTTCAACGCTGGCGCCGCCCCCGCGAATGTGCCGGCTGCCACGAGCGCCGTGCTCGCGGTCGAGACCTGGGACGGCACCCCACGCCAGGACGGAGGGGACATCGACGGCGCCTTCGACATCAGCGCCTCGAGCCTTCGCGTGCTCGTCATGGGTCCGATCGGCTCGCGGTCCAGCGTCGCCCTGGCCGCCCGGCGCTCCTACCTCGAGTCCTACTTCCAGGTCATGAAGTGGGCCAACGTCATCGACACCAGCTTCGCGGCGCCCGAGTTCAGCGAGCTGTCGGCTCGCTTCGCGTGGCATCCAGCCGATCGCCACCGGGTCATGGTCACGGCGATGCGCTCCGGTGACAGCCTCGCCATCGTCGACTCCGCCGACGACAGCCTGATCACCGTCGACGCGACCTTCCAGCTGGAGAACTCGTTGTCCCTGTTTTCCCTCGATCACCGCTTCGAGGCCTCAGAGGACGTCACCTGGCAGAGCACCACCGCCTGGACTCGGGACCGTGCCTTCATGCTCCGCGATCTCGGCGGCGAGTTCCGAGAGGACGTCACCTCCCACCGCTGGTTCGCGCGGACCGACCTGTCGCTGACCCCGATGAAGCACGAGGTCCTCGCCGGAGTCGACGGGTCCTATGTCCTCGTCGACGCGAAGGGCTCCATCGAGGATCGTCGGGCCCGGCCCACCTGGCACATGGCTCCCCTCGCCGAGTACGACTCCAGCATCGTCGAGCTCGACGGCGCCCTGGCCTACCCGGAGACCAGCGCCTACATCCAGGAGACCTGGAACGGTCCCGTGCGGATCCGCGCCGGTGGCCGCGCCACCTTGACCGGTGCCACCGGGGAGCTGCTGTTGAGCCCCAGAGCCGGGTTCAGCGTGCCGCTGCCCACCGGGACCGTTCCCAAGGCCAGCTGGGGCATCTACCACAAGACTCCCCAGGACCCGAGGGTGCTCGACGCGGAGCTGGGAAACCCCGACATCGGCTCGGAGCGGGCGGTCCACTACGTCGTGGGCCTCGACCAGGGCTTCCCACTGCCGGGCGAGGAGGCCGGCGGTCTGGTCCGAGTCGAGGGCTATCGGATCGAGCTGTCCGACCTAGTGGTGAACCCGGACACCCAGGACGCTGTCGACGCCGGCACCACCTTCGAGAACGCCGGCACTGGCCGGAACCAGGGCATCGATGTGCTCGTCGGTGCACGGGCAGGTCGGATCAGCGGCATGGCGACCTACAGCTACCTCGTCGCCACGCGCCACAACCCCCTGAACAGCTCCTTCTCCCAGGACCTGGCCCCGGCCCAGGACCAGCGCCACACCCTCGGCACCAGCCTGGAGTACCAGCTCACCCCTCGCTGGCGCGGCACGGTTCGCTACAGCTTCCACACGGGCCGCCCCACATCCAGCGTCCAGCCCTCGGGCACGGACGACTTCCTCGAGCTCACCGGGCTGAACAACCAGCGCCTGGGCGACTACCACAACGTCGACGTGCGGGCCGAGTGGCGTCGGGCGATGGACAACTACAGGCTGGCTGTCTACGTCGAGGTCCTCAACGTGGCGAATCTCAAGAGCGACTTCGTCCCGATAGCCACGATCGAGGACGGCCAGCTGACCGAGAGCATGCTCTATCACCTGCCGATCCGGCCCTTCCTGGGCGTTCGGGCGGACTTCTAGACCTTCTTGCAGCGCCAGAGCGTGTGGCCCCCGACGCCCAGGCGCTCGTACTCACCGACGATCTCCAGCCCCGCATCGTGGATGCACTCGAGGAGGTGCTCCGCGCTGTAGATGCGGCTCGTGCCGTTGGCCAGGGCCGTGAAGTAGATGCTCGTGCCGTGGAGGGCGTAGCGGGCCACGTCGTTGCGCTGGCGGTCCCAGTAGTTGTCCATGATCCAGACGGAGCCGCCGTCAGCCAGCGCTTCGGTCGCACGGGTGAGGATGTGCCGGATCTCTTCGAGGGCGAAGCAGACCAGGAACTGGCTCATCCAGACGACATCGAAGCCGCCGGGGAAGGGTGCCTCGGCGTCCAGGATGTTGATGGGGTGGCCCACGATGCGATCTGCGAAGCCGGCCTCCTCCACGTTCGCGGCCGCCTTCTCCAGCTGCCCCGGGAGATCGAGGATGGTGATCTCCACATCCGGGTCGTAGTCGCAGCACTTCAGGGCCCACCTTCCGGTGTTGCCGCCGATGTCGAGCAGGCGCTTGGGCTTGTCGGCGAAGACCCGCGGCAGCACTCGCGGAAAGGCGCCGTCGCTGTAGAAGTGATCGAAGGCGAACCAGCTCCCCCGGGCCTTGTCCGGGAGCTCTGAGAGCGCCTCGTAGATCGTGGGCCAGTCACCGAAGACCTTCAACCCGGCGGCGTTGCCTTCGTCGATGGCCTTGTCGAGGTGGAAGAGGCCCTTGTAGCAGACGTCATGGATGAAGTTCATGTTGACCCGGACCATGGGGTCGTTCTGCACGTAGAAGCCGGCTTTCGTGGCCTTCCAGGTCCCCTCGTCCAGCTCGCAGAGTCCAAAAGAGATGCCCGCCTCGCACAGGGTCTCCACGGCGTACCGGGAGAGGCCGGTAGCCTCCATCGCCTCCTCTGTGGTCTTCGGGCCGGCGTCGAGGGCCTCGAGGAGCCCCCGCTCCCGCATGACCCGGGCCACCTGGAAGGCGACAGGGGCGAAGGTGAGGCGGGTGGCCTCGAAGAGGGCTGCGCGTTGGCTGGCGTGCTTCATCACCGGAGCATCCTGGTACCCGGCTTCTGTAAGCTGATGGGGATGTGAGGACGAATGTCGCTGCTGATCATTCTCGGGTGCCAGGAGCCACGCTACGTCGATCCCCCTGGTCGTGACAGCGAACCAGTCGAGAGCGAGCCGGTCGTCGATGACAGCCCGAGCGACTCGGAGCGGCTCCACCCCGAGGGCTTCGAGGACCCGGCGGTCCATGGCGTCGAGGCCAAGCAGCAGAGCCAGGTCTGCGTCGACTGCCACGGGAGCACGTTGGAAGGTGAGGGCGCCGCCGTGACATGTGACAACTGTCATCGGCCCGGATGGCGAACCGACTGCACCTTCTGCCACGGCGGATCGGACAACTCGACGGGCGCACCCCCGCTGCACATCTCTGGCGTCGACGATGGCGAGAGCGCCACCTTCGCGCCCCACTCGGCTCACGTCGAGGACACCGAGCTGCATGCGGCCTTCGACTGCACGGCCTGCCACGACAAGCCCGACGATCCGCTGTCGGAGGGGCACCTCTTCGTCGGCGACTCGACGCCGGGGCGGGCCGAGGTGGAGTTCTCGGGCGGCATCGCCGCCGGCAGCGAGTGGGACGGCGAGGGCCTGTGCTCGAACCTCTACTGCCATGGAGACGGCGCGGACCGCCGAGGCGAGAAGGGTCACATCGGCAGCCTCGAGGCCTGCGGAGAGAGCTGCCACTGGACCTCTGAGAACCAGGGGCAGTCGGTCCTGGGTGGAGAGCACGATCGCCACCTGGGCGAGTCAGGCATCGGCTGCGTGGACTGCCACAACGACACGGTCGACAGCGACGAGGGCATCTCGGACACCTCGCTCCACGTGAACGGCTCGCTCGACGTCGCGCTCGTGAGCTCGCTGGAGTGGAGCGGGTCGACCTGCACGGGTGGGTGTCACGGCAAGAACCATCAAGGGAAGGCCTGGAGCGACTGATGGGTTAGACGCCGTCTGCGCTTGGAGGCGGCCATGGAACTGAAGGTTCAGCTCAAGGAGCTCATCATCGAGGCCCTCATGATCGAGGACCTCGAGCCTGCGGATCTCGAGAACGCCGCGCCCCTGTTCGGTGACGGCCTCGGCCTCGACTCTGTCGACGCGCTGGAGCTCGCCATGGAGATCGAGCGGGTCTTCGGCGTCACCATTCCCGAGAGCGAGGAGAGCCGCGAGGTCTTCCGCTGCGTCGACACGCTCGCTGCCTACATCTCCGAGAACCGGGCCGCTTGAAGCCGGCTACTGACTGGCCTCGCTCTCGCCCTCGGCCTGCCCGGTCTGTTCGCCCTTGGCCTCGGCCTGCTCCTCCTCGGTCTGCTGGAGCTTGACCGGAGCTACCGGTCCTGTGCCTGGGACTCGCGTCATCTCCCAGTCCAGGGTGCCGAGGCTCTCGCCTTCGCTGTGGACGGCCATCACGATGTCTTTGTCGCCCTCGGAGGGCTTGAAGGTGTGTTCGAGCTCGCCCATGGTGCTCGTGGGTCCGATGGTGCCGAAGGTGAGGACCTTGCCATTCCACAGGACGTCGTAGGTGCGGAAGGCTCGCCCGGTCGTCTGGTCCCAGCCGTGTACTGCCAGCTCCCCACCCTCGTTCCTCAGCTGCCACTTGTAGGAGTTGTCGGGGGTCTCCCAGGTCCCCGTCAGATCGAGGGCCTCGAACGCGGGGGGTGTCTCCGCTTCGGTCTCCTGGCCGCATCCTTGCAGTGCCACCAGAGCCACCAGAGCCAACATCATGCGTGCCATCAAGTGAGCGATGCTACTGATTCGCTCTCCCGTTGTGCAAGTACGTCGCCCTCAATGGCTTACATATGGATTACCTGGCCGCGCGGCGACGGGCCCACACGAACACGACGGGCCCGATCAACAGGCCGAGCAGGGCACCCAGCACGGCGTCTCCGAGCAGGCAGGACAAGAAGAGGTCGGGCAGCTCCCAGGAGAACAGCGCGAGCTTCTCGAGGAAGTCCTCTCCCTGGCTCACGTCGATGGTGCGCCAGGTGCCGAAGCGTAGGAACTCGCCGATCGCGATGCCCGCAGCGACCAGCAGCGGCGCCAACAGCGGGTTGCTGATGTTGGCGGCGAGGTAGACCGTGATCTTGTTCAAGCGAGCCAGCCAGGCCACTCCGATGCAGATCGGCAGGTGGAGCCCATAGAGCGGCAGCGTGCCGATGAACAGGCCCAGCGCGACGGCCCAGCCGAGCTTCGTGGGCTCCCGATGCTCTTGGAGCAGGTGCTTGAACAGCTTGCGGATCGCCTTGCGCATCGGGGCTTTCCTATCGCGTCGATGGACCCCCGTGATCGGCGCGATATCCGCATCCATGTTTCGCGTGGTGCTCCTGCTGCATGTCCTCGCCGCTGTCGCTGGCGCCTGGTTCGTGGGTCCCTGGTTTCCCGTAGCGGTCGTGTCCTCGCTCCTGCTCTTCATCGGCTTCGCTTCGAGCCACCCTGGTTGGGGCCTGTTCGGGCCGGCCGTGGTTCGGGGCGCCGGGGGCGATCGGGTCTCGCTCACCTTCGATGACGGGCCTCATCCAGACTCGACGCCAGCGCTCCTCCAGGCCCTGCGCGATGCCGAGATGCGCGCCACCTTCTTCGTCCTCGTCGATCGCTGTGAGCAGTGGCCGGAGCTGTTGAGCGCGATCGCGGCGGAGCACGAGGTCGGCCTGCACGGGCTCCGGCACCATCCCTGGATCGCGCTCTGGCCACCGGAAAGAGGCGCAGAGGAGCTGCGGGAGGCCAGGCGGCGCCTCGCTGAACTCTGCGGAGAGGAGATCGCTCTGTACCGTCCCCCCTTCGGCATCACCTCGCCCAGGATGGTCGAGGCCGTCAAGGCGGTGGGGCTCCGCACGATCTGGTGCTCCATGCGGCCTCTCGATGGCATCTCCGGGGAGCCCGACCGCCTCCTGCACCTGTGCAAGGAGGCGCGCGGCGGTGACATCGTCCTCTTGCACGAGGGCCCGAACCGGCCCGCGGCTGGTGTGCTCGCGGATGTCCTCGCCGACTTCCGACAGCGGGGCTTGCGCTCCGTCACCGTGGGGGAGCTGCTCGCATGAAGCTGCTGGTGACCGGAATAGGCGCCTGGAGCGCCGCTGGTCGCGGAACGGGTGCCCTGGTCGAGCTCCTCGAGTCTCGCCGAGCCGCCTTCTCCGCGGAGCCGCCCTACCCGAGCGAAGGTCTCTACGCGCCCCGCTGCGGCCTGACCGAGGTCGAGCGCGACCGGCCCGCCGAGACCCTGCTCCTCGGCGCGGTCAGGGAGGCCCTGGCCCACGCCTCCTTCGGCGAGGGTCGCCTGGGCCTGGTCGTCGGCACTTCCAGCGGCAACATCTGCGGACCCTGGGAGCGCTGGCATCGCGCCCACCTCGCCGGAGAGCCTGCCAGCGAGGAGGGGACCTGGCGCCAGGACCCCACCAAGGTGGTCGCAGAGGCCATCGGCGCTACCCGCCATGC
Organism: Myxococcota bacterium; assembly: GCA_036012755.1. Lineage (GTDB taxonomy): Bacteria > Myxococcota_A > UBA796 > UBA796 > CAJQPC01 > JAAESX01. Next base: position 287,701 of record DASCPX010000129.1, read on the forward strand.
CACCGTCAGCGTCGCTTGCGCCAGCGGCACCGCCGGCTTCGTGCTGGCCCAGGGATGGCTCGCGGATGACCTCGTCGATGCCGTCGTCGTGGCCGGGGTCGATGCCCTCTCTCTCTACGTGCACGCCGGCTTCAACGGGCTTGGTGCACTCTCGAAGAGCCAGCCCCGGCCCTTCCATACCGAGCGGGACGGGCTCCTGCTCGGCGAGGGCGCGGCTGCGGTCCTCGTCGAGGTCGAGGCTCATGCCTGGGGCCGCGGCGCTACGTCGCTCTGCGAGCTCTGCGGCACGGGTCTGTCCGCGGATGCGGTCCACATGACCGCTCCGGATCGCCAGGGAGGCGGTGCCGCTCGGGCGATGCAGGCTGCCCTGGACGACGCAGGGGTGGGAGCCGAGGCCATCGATCTGGTCTCCCTCCATGGCACGGCCACCTCCTTCAACGACGCGATGGAAGCCCACGCTCTGCAGCGTGTCTTCGGGGATCGCCCGCTGCCGCTCTTCGGCGTGAAGCAGGCCGTCGGCCACACCCTTGGTGCTGCCGGGTCCCTCGAGGCCACCGTCGTGGTCGAGGTCCTCTGCAGCGGACGGGTCCCACCGGCCCCGGAGATCGACGAGGAGCTGCCTGTGTCCTCGCAGCGGTTTCCTTCGGCCCCGCGGATTGCGATCTCGACGAACTCTGCCTTTGGGGGGGCCAACGCAGCGGCGGTCCTTGCTGCGCCGGGCGCTGTCCCCGAGTTGGTTCGCGAGCCCCGAGAGGTCATCGAGCTGGCTTCTGCCAGAGTGGAGATCCCCGAAGGCAAGGTGGACTGGAGTGCCCTCTGGGCAGCGCCGCCGGAGCGCTTCAAGAGGCTCAATCGCTATGTGCGCGTCGCGCTGGTGGCGATGAACCGTGTGCTGTCGGAGGTCGAGATCGGCCCGGACATCGGGGTCGTGCTGGCGTCGGAGAGCAACTGCCGGGCGACGGATCTGCGCTACCACCAGAAGCTGCTCCAGCGTGGGGCGGCCCAGGCGCCGAGGGTGGAGTTCATCTACACGATCCCTGGGGCGCCGAGTGGAGAGGCAGCGATCCTCTGGGGGCTGCAGGGGCCCTCGATGGTCCTCTGCGGGCCGATGTCGGAGGCCGTGGAGGAGGCCAAGCGGATGATCCGGTGGGGCAGGGCTTCTCGGCTCGTGGCGCTGGGCATCGAGGCTCCGGAGCCCAGGGGTGCGGCCTGGGCGGAGGCGGTGCTGCTCGGTCACTGACGCCCCGAGATCTCTCCTTGGGTCACCTTGTCGATGAAGGGCACTGAAGCGTTCGCCAGCAGCACGCCCAGGAGCACGCCATCCGGGTAGGGCGTGTAGTAGCGAAGGAGCATGGCGTAGCCGGCCGCCAGCACGCAGAAGATCAGCCGTCCGGGTCGCGAGAAGGGGGTCGTCACCGGGTCGGTCACGATGAAGAACGCTGCGAGCAGGGCGCCGCCTCCGAAGAGCTGGAGGAGGGGGTCGCCCTCCAGCCAGGGCGCGTGGCCCTCCATGCGTGCTCCGGCTGGGAGGAGGAGGGCGCAGACCGACACCGCAGCGAGGTAGACCAGCGGCATGCGGAAGTCGATGGTCCGCAGTCCGATCAGCAGGATCCCGCCTGCGATCAAGGCAAGAGGTGCCGCCTCGCCCAGGGCGACCGAGGCTTCTCCCAGGACCATTCCGCCCAGCGCTGGAGCGCTGGACCCCAGCTCGGTGGAGAGGGGCGTAGCGTGGCTGATGCCGTCCACTTCCCACTCGGGCTTCAGGAAGACGGAGGGAGCGACCCCCATCATCACGGCCAGACCCAGGGCCGCCGGGTTGAAGGGGTTCTTGCCCAGGCCGCCGAAGGCGTGCTTGCCGACGAGGATGGCGAGCGCGCTTCCGCCCACCGCGGCCCACCACGGAGCAGTGATGGGCAGCATGAGCGCCACGAGCAGGCCGGTGAGCACCGCGCTGCCGTCCAGCGCCTGTTGGCGGTCACAGATCGCGTCCAGGACCCAGGCTGTGGCGATGGCCAGGCCGAGGAGCATCAGCGCGTCGGCGCCATGTCGCCAGACCGCAGCGACACACACAGGCGCCAGGGCGACGAGCACCTGGACCATGAGCGTGCGGGTCCGTCGCCCGCTGTGGATGGCCGGCCCGGCTCCGTGCTCGGTCACAGGTAGAACAGGGGCCCGAGGGCGTAGTAGATGCAGCCGACCACCAGTACTCGAAGGACCGCGCTGCGCCGTGGGTTGCTCTCGTCGTCGAGTCGTCGTCGCCAACCGTCCACCAGCGCCCCGCCGACGAGCCAGACCGCTGCGGCGACGAGGGCCGACGCCAGGTCAGGGTAGGCGGGCAGGGCGAGCAGGAAGACCGCCGGGGCCAGTCTCGGCGCCCGAGCACACACGACGAGGCCCACAGCAAGCGGCACTGCAAAGGGGGGCAGCGCTACGAGGTGCTGGATCGCCCAGGCCAGCACCGGCACCAGGGCAGCCAGCTGCCAGCGTCGCGAGCGCTCCTTGAGGAACAAGGCGCTGACCGCGAGGGCGGCACACACGGCGCTCGCGGGGACCATCAACGTCACTGGTCGACCCCGGTGGTGGAACGCCAGGCGGCGAGCCGCTCGTCGAGTGCCGCGGCCAGGACCCTGGACGAAACGGTGGCGCCGCTCACGGCATCGACAACTGTCGGTGGGGTGGCTTCCTGGCCTTGGTAGGCGGCGAGGTGCTCCACGCTGAGGGCGTCGTGCTCCAGGCCTTCCCGGGAGCGGAGGAGGACCACCTCCTCGATGCGCTCGCCTCGGATCACCACCAGTCCCTCGATCGGTCCCTGCATTCCATCAGCGCAGAAACACACCACCGCATCCCCGGAGCTCGCCTGCCGCTGTTGCGCCACCTGCTCGCAGGGTGCGGGCGAGCTGACCCAGACCAGACCTGCCGCTGCCACCAGGCCCAGCGCGGTCATGCCGCGCTTCATCCCCCTGCTCCGAGCCGGACCTTCACCGCGCGCAACCTCTCTACCAGGGGCAGGTGCGCCGCACAGGAGTACTCGCAGACGCCGCACTCGATGCACAGCAGCGCGCTCGGGTGGGGATGGTCGACGAGGAGCCCAGCGGGCAGGTCGAAGGGACATGCCTGGAGACAGTCGCCACAGCGCAGGCAGGAGCCGGTGGAGGTGTGGCGGGTCTGGGCCCGAGTCAGGGCCAGGATGGCGGTCGTTCCCGCTGTCACTGGAGCATCCAAGGCCACGGGGGACCCCATCATCGGCCCGCCAGCGAGGACCGCCGCGGCGCGGTCCAGATCCGTCCTGCAGTGATCGAGCACGCGACCCACCTCGGTGCCGACAGGGACGATGTAGTTCCCAGGCTGGCCGACCGCCTCGCCGTCCACCGTGATCACCCGTTCCAGGAGCGGGCGGCGCTCGCACACCGCCAGGTGGAGGTGACGGGCCGTCTGTGTATTGATGACCAGCGCGCCGACATCCGCGGGGCGGCCTCCCGGTGGCACCTTTCGCCCCGTGAAGTCCTGCACCAGGAGCGTCTCGTAGCCGTGGGGGTAGCCCTTGTCGTCCCGGGCGATGAGACCGTTGTCCGCGCCCACCGCCCGCATCGCGATGCGCAAGCCGCACTCCACCTCGTCGCGGTGCTCGACCAGGACGCGCCCGTCTGCGGTGACGAAGGGCTCGCTCTCCCGGCCATTGACGAGCACCGTGTCGATCGGTGTCCCGACCGCCAGCTTCGCCCACGTGGGGAACATGGCACCGCCCATTCCCACCAGACCTGCGTCACGAACGAGGTCCACGAGCTCGCCTGGCGACAGTTGGTCCGGATCCCGGTGGGTGTCGCTCCGCTCCGGAGGTTCCCAGACACCCTCGATGGCGATCCGGGACTCATCCACGCCGACCACCACCCCGCTCAGCGGCGTGTGACGACTCGCCCCCTCCCTGGAGCGCGCGACCAGCATGCCGGCCGTCACGGACTGGCCAGGCCGCACCACCGGCTCCAGCTCTTCGATGGGCAGACGTACGCCGAGTGGTGCGATCGGGCGGATCGGCAGGTCCGCGCACCCCTTGTTGGCCGGGATCCTCAGGGACTCATCTCGTCGGGCCGGTGGCACTCTGCACACTGGGCGTGGAAGCCGGATTCATGACAGGTCAGGCAGGAGCCGGCGTGGGCCGAGGCCACCAGCGAGTGCTCGTCCCTGGCCTCCGGGCTTTCCCACGGTCGTCGGAAGGCAGTCGTGTGGGTGGAGGGCACGAACCGAGCGTGGCAGTCCCCACATGCTCCGGCGCTGTCGTGTGTGGGCCCGGGCGCCGGCCTCGCCAGCGAGCCCAGGGACACGAGCGCCAGCGCCGAGGCTCCGAAGAGGAGCGACCACCTCATCGGGTGGCCCCCAGGTCGATCCAGCGGATCAACGCAAGCAGCTCATCCTCCGCGAGCACGGTGGGGTGTGCGGGCAGGTCCCGCGGTGCGTCCAGCTCCTCTGCGGTGAGCACCTCGATCAGCCAACTCCGGCTCGCGAGGGCTTCGCTGTGGGCGACATGCTCTCGGAGCTGCTCGAAGGCGTCTTCGCCCTGCAGATCCAGCGAGCTGTCTTCGCCGTGGCAGTCCGTGCAGCGCGCCTCGATGATCGGTCCAATGTCCTCGTCGAAGATCACCGAAGTCAGCTCCAGATCCTCACCGTAGTTGACCGGCTCCGTCTTGTGGTGGCCCGGGTCGTCCCAGGTCGCCGCGGTGCGCGAGGCCGAGGTCACCGCATCGACCGTGCCGAAGGTGTCGCTCGGCCGACCGGTCAAGGAGCCGTGGCAGCCGCCGCAAGCCTGTGGGAACAGCGTGTACGGGACCGACATCGAGAACTCCTCGCCGGGGAGGCCGTACATCCAGCGACCCATGGATCGCAGCGCCATGAACCGGGAGTTCAGGGCCTGGAGGGTGAAGCTCAGGCCCGAAGGCACGACGAAGTGGGCCGATCCGTCCTCTTCGAGCGGCACCTCGATGACCAGCGCTCGACGGGGCGGCCCGGTGTCGCCCTCGCGCTGGGGCAAGGCTGCCACCACCCGTAGCGCAGCCACCCGGTCCTCCTCTGGCACGGGCTGCCCCGAAATCGGGTCGATCGGTAGCGCGATGCTCTTTGGCCCCTGCGGATACGGGCGCTCGAAGATCGCATCGACCAGCCTGTAGTCGTAGACCTTCACGACCATGGGGACGTCATCGGGGTAGCCCTCGAAGCCGCGCACCTGTCCGACGGGGCCGCTGTGGTGTTCCGCGGCAACGAGCCGCTTGTCCACGGACTCCTTGGCCCGCACGACCACGGGCCGCGGCCACAGCTCTGCCCGGTCGGAGCTCACCTCCACCACACGCTGGTAGGGACCAGCCGCGAAGCCGTCTTCGGACTGCAGCGAGGGGTCCGGGATCAGCCTCAGGATGTCGAAGTCCGGCGCCTCGTCAGGATCCGACAGGTCGATCGGACCTGGCGCATGGGCCACGAGCAGGCTGCCGTCGGGCAGTGGATAGGGGTCGCGGTAGGCCCCGCCGCTGGAGATGCCCTTGAAGGTGACGGCGGGATCGAGCTGGATCCAGCCAGGGACGAAGCGGTGCGCAGCGCTCTGGGCCGCTGGCTCGGGGTGATCGAGGTCGTCGACCGGGTTGTCCGGTTCGACGGTGACGCCGAGCTGGTGATCGGCCAACAGCAGCGTGCCGCCCCACCAGGAGTCTGCGTCGCGGCCGATGCGGACCTCGAGCCCGTTTGGCAGTTCCCGGTCGTCGCTGTGGATCGGTACTCCCGAGCGGTTTCCGTTGTGTGGGTGGAAGTCCGACCCGTCCACGTGGAGGCGGAACAGCGCGCCGTTGAAGTAGGGGCGGTCCTGCTCCCAGCCGACGCGCAAGAAGGTCATCACCGGGGATCCGTCCGAGCGCATGGTGGGACGTCGGACCTGGTCGACGCTGTAGGTCATGCGCTTGAGCGAACGCTCGAAGGTGGAGCGCTCGGCGCCTGGGGTGGCCAGTCGAAGACGGAACGCGTCGTAGCGGGGAGCCATGCGCTGCTCGGCTTCGATCGCGAAGTGGGTGGTGGAATCGCAGGGTGCGGGCAGCGGCCGATCCAGCTCGAGGTGACCGGCCGTGTGGCGCGCGACGCGGCGGATCTCCCCGGCGTTGGTGCCGCGCACGAACGCGATGCGCCGGCCGTCGAAGGTGCCAGGACGCTCGGTGAGCTGCCGGTCCTCGACCGTGAGCGTCGAGCCGCCTTCGGCCTCGCCCAGGATCGCCTCCGGGCTGCTGCGTGCCCACTCGTCGAGGTGGTTGGACATCACGATCAGGTCCACCCGGGAGAGGTCGAGGCCGTCGCGATCGTCCTCGTCGGGCACATACAGCGGCTCTACGAAGTGGTGGCGACTGTCATTCGAGAAAGTGAGCTGCCGCGCCTCGCCGGTGGCCAGCTCGATCTCCCAGATGTCGAAGGGCTCCTCCTCCGAGCGCCGCATCGCGAAGGCCACGCGGGAGGCGTCGTAGCTGACGTCCGGCGCCCGGATGTCCGCTTCGCCTGCGGGTGACAGGGCCGCCGAGAGCACCGTCTGGCCGTCGTCCTGCTGCCAGATCAGCTCCGCGCCCGGGTAGTAGGTGTCTGACTCGAAGAAGCGCTCGGGGGTGTGGCGGTCGCGGCGGACGAAGATCAGGCCGCGCTGCTCTCCCAGGGGTGCTCCGGCGCGCTCCGTCAGCTCAGCCGCTTCCAGCTCGAGCCAGCGGACCAGCACCTCGAAGTCCGGGTCTCCCCGGGAGAGGAACTGGTTGCCCCCCTTGTGGACGACGCCGCCCTCGCTCACGGGGATGTTCTTCAAGAGCTGCTTGGACTGCGTCACGTCCCCGGACAGGTGGACGAGGCGGGTGGTCTCGCCGAGCATCGCCTGGCGGTTCGCCTCGAGCATCGCAGGGGTGAAGCGGCCCGGGAGCGAGGGCAAGCCCGGGTCCAGCTTGAGATCGTTGAAGGCCATCGTCCCGTGACAGCTGCTGCCCATGCAGGTCTTGCGGGCGAGGATCGGCGTCACCTCGGCGCCGAAGAAGCGGCCCGCCTCGGTGGGCTCGGGAGCAGGGGTTCGCTGGTCGACCGCCGAGCGCTCGGCCTCGATCCAGTCCAACAGCGCCCGGTACCCGGGGTCCTCCTCGTCTGTGAAGACCTCGGGGTGCGAGCGGGGGTAGTTCGACAGCACAGCTGCCAGCGGGGCGCGGGCGAGGGGGCTGGCCGGCGCAGGCGCGCCGAGGTCCAGGGGCTGCAGCAGGTCTTCACCCGCTCTGCCGGTGCAGCGGTCGTAGGCAGTCTGGATGTGTTCCGCGGGAACCCGGCCGCTGGGGTCCACCGGCCAGACGAGCAGCCAGGGGTCGTCGGCGTCCTGTTGCAGCTCGGCGAAGGTCTCCCTCGACACGCCGTGGCAGTTGCCACACCGCGCGTCCAGCACCGGCACCACCTCGCTCGCGAAGCGGGACAGGGGAGTCACCTCGGTCGGGCGCTCGGCGCAGGCGAGCAGGACCGCAGCGACGGCACCGGAGTGGGTCATTCGATCGAGCGGAGGTAGCGAACCAGGCACTCCAGCTCCCAGATGGACAGCTGCGAGGTGGTTCCGTGGGTGTCGATCAGGCCGTTGTGCTCGTTGAGGCCCGTTTCGCCGGGACGCAGGGCCGGGTGGTCGGGGGTGGCAACCACCTCTCGCAGGCTCAGGGCGCCGCCGTGGTGCAGGAAGCGGGGTGGCCGGGACCACAGACCGCGGAGCGATGGCGCGACGAAGTGGCCCTCGTGAGCCTCGACGCGCCCCTCGTCTCCAGTGTCCCAGTAGCGCGAGAAGCCGTTGATCCAGTCGATGCGGTCTGCGCTGACCAGGCTGTGCACGTTGTCCCGAGCCGCCGGGGTGACGAGCGGCGGGAAGGCCTTGTTGTCGTTGTGCACGTGGACCTTGTCGGTGAAGGTGGGCGCCGGGTGGCAGCCGGAGCACCCCGTCGTGGGGCTCTCGAAGAGCTGTCGCCCCTGCGCCACCATCGGGTCGTCAGGTGACACCGGGTTTGGGAGCAGCCGGGGCTCCGCTCCTTGATAGACGCCGATGAAGCGCTGGAGGTCCCGAAAACCCCAGGGCTGGCCGAAGACCTCCTCGGACGTGCGCTGGAAGAACACCTCCCGCCGATACACGAGATCGGCGACTTCGGAGTCCAGTCGCGTCCCCGCCGTCACCAGGGTGTCGGCGGAGTGGGAGAAGGACTCGCGCTCTTCCGCTGGCGCGAACATCGCGCTGAAGTCACCCACTGGTGTGTCGCCCTGGAAGTCCACCAGCGGGTTGTGCTCCATCATCATCGTGAGCGGCTCATCGATCGAGAGCACGCCCTCCTGGAAGAACGGCACCTCCTGGAAGAGGTTGCGGATGTCGGGCACCGCCCGGCTCCCCCCGGTCCGCTCGGCTCCGCCTCGGCTCTGGCCCATCACCTGGCTGACGCTCCAGGCCTGGCCGTCCGACGTGTCGCGGTAGTGGCAGTGCACGCAGCTCTGGTCTCGATCAACCGAGAACAAGCTCGTCTGGACGAAGAGCTCGCCGCGTTCGAAGTCGTCGGCCGGGAACCGAGGGGCGTCCGGCTCCAGCACGAGCTCGTCCCGCTCACCGGTCTCGAGATCGACGAAGCTGAGTGTGTCGCCGAGCTGATCCGCCACCACGAGCTCGTCGCCGGCTACCGCCAGTCCGACCGGCTTGAGCCCGGTGTCGAAGACCAGGCCGGGCGTCAGGTGCTGGGGGCCCGCTACGCGCCACTGTTGGACCTGGGAGGTTCCGGACATCGTCACGTAGAGGTGCTCGCCACTCCGCTCGATCTGCTCCGGGAAGGCGCCCACCACCTGCATCAGCTCCGGGGCCACGTCCCCCTTGATGTCCCCGGCCATGGCCTCGAAGGTGTCGGAGGTGTACCGGGTGAAGTCCGGGTTCGAGACGTAGGCGGCGACCGAGTCGACCGAGGGGTCGAGGACCACGATGTCGTTGCTGATGTCGCGGAACTTCTCCTGGGCGGTCCCGTCCACGGCCTCGTAGGGCCCGAGCGGCTCCTGCTGTGCCAGCGGCAGCACACGGCCGGTGTCCGGATCGCGGAACATCGTGAACTCGGTCTCCGGGTGGTCCCGATCGGTGCTCTCGCGTCCGGGGTCGTGCTCCTTGGGGTGGCCCGAGCCCACGCCGAGGGTGGCGAAGACGAGCCAGTCATCGACGGCCGCGATGTCGTTGACAGGTGACCGGGTGAAGATGCGGCGAGTCTCCTCCAGCGTCGCGACGTCGATCACCGAGACGTCCAGCGTGCCGGTGTTGGCTACGTACAAGGTCCCGCCATCCGGCGACAGCGCCAGGTCCCGCGGCCCGTGGCCCACAGAGATTCCGGGACCCTCTGTGCCTGCGGCGATCCAGGCCCGCAGCCGCTGGAGGTCCGGGTCCTCCGGATCGTCGAAGACCACGCCCCCTGCGTGGTGGCGGCCGTCGGCGGCGTCGGCGGTGCCTCCGTCGGCAACAGACAGGCCGATGCGGATCAGCGAGCTCGCCTCTGGTTCGCCCGGGAACACGTGGACGATCGCGCTGCTCAGCGCCTCTTCCGCGTCCGGTCCGGCCACGAAGCCCCCTGCCCGGTATTGGTGGCAGCCCGAGGTGCCGCATCGAGCGCGCAGGATCGAGCGCAGGCCGGCCGAGGTGCGTCGGGCGGGGGTCTTGCCATCCGCCGAGGTGGGCTCTGTCGGGCCGAGGAAGGCCTCGCGGTCGAAACCGAGCGTCACGACGGATCCCGCCAGCGTTTCCCCGCGCTGGTCCAGCTCGACGACCAGGACCTGGTTGTGCCAGGAGTTCGTGACGAAGAGGCGCTCGCCGTCTATGCCGAACACCAGGTCTTCACAGTAGAAGGGGACCGGGATCTCGCTGGTGACCCGATCGGTGGCGGTGTCGATCACGGACATGAAGTTCGAGAACCGGTTCGTCACCACCAGCCAGCGGCCGCTCGGGTGGAGCGCCATCCCCTGGGGGGAGTGCCCCACCTCGATCCGGCCCCGCTCCACGTGGGAGCGGACATCGACCAGCACCAGCGACGAGCCCGGCCTGCTCTCCGTCCCCGAGAGCGTGACCCACGCCCAGGCACCATCGGCGCTGGCCACGACCCGCTGGGGCCGCGCTCGCGGGATGCGTTCCCCCGCGCCCGGATCGGGATTCGCGACGGGCTCCAGGGAATGGCGGGCCCAGGCATCGACAGGTCCGTCGGCCTCTGGCGGATCGACGCGGGCCTCACCCAGCAGGGAGACGCAGATCCCCACCACCAGCGCGGCCACGGACAGGCCCACGACGACGCGGTCGCCGGGCCAGAGCCGCGCGAAGTCGCCGCTCAAGGCCCCCCCGAGCCCCCGACATCGGCCTGGCTCAACAGGGCGATGAGCTTGGGGTCGCCTTGGGCCACGGCGTCGTGCACCGCTGCAGCCCGCAGGACGAATCTGCGAGAGGGCTTGGCTTCGTCGGACATGGGGGCCAAGCCTACTCTCGGCGGTGCGAGCGGGTCATGGGCGACAATGGGCCCATGCTTGCCTCACCGATCGCCTCCTCTGCCTTGTTCCTGCTGCTGCTCCCTCTGCTCGGAGCTGCCCGCGGCGAACCTGCCGCCGAGGTCGTCGAGGGGGTTGCGGGGGACGCCAAGGGAGGTGCCATCCTGATCACCGAGGACGGTCGCGTCTTGTACCTGGTGGGCCTGGACTCCTGGCCATCCTGGGCGCTGGGCCATCCCGTGACAGCGACCGGGACCGTCTCGGAGCAGGACTACCTGCCCAAGGCCACGCAGGACAAGGACGGCGCCTGGACCCAGGGCACCACCGGCGGCAAGGACACGGTCCTGCAGAGCACCGGCTGGTACATGCACGCGCCCCCAGCGCCCTGGAGCGTCAGCTACTCGGACGGCTCTGGCAACGCCTCGCGTCTCTGGGCCGACGAGGAAGGCGTGGGCTGGAGCTACGACCCGGTGCAGCCCGCCCAGAGCTCGAGCGGGACCTACTCCGGCGGAGAGCCAGCGGCAGGAAGCCTCGAGCCGGAGCAGGCTGGACAGCTCTGGAGCAGGATGGTGGAGCTGGAGGTCTCTCCGCAGCACCACGCCCCCCAGCGAGCGAAGGGGACGGGGGCTTTCTCCATCACGACGCCAGACGGCGAGCGCGGCTTCCTGGTGGTCTCGGACGCGGCCTCTGGCTTCGACGTGATGTTGAAGCAGCTCCGAGGGCTCTGAAGGTCAGCTCGGCCGCACGACGACCCCCACCCCCGAGGAGGCGTGGATGCGAGCCTCGAGGGGCTCTGGCAGTCGCACGTGGCGGACCCCCTCCGACTCCGCGACCACGGGCAGCGACTCGAGCCAGTCGAGGTCGATGCTGCCGTCGCCGGTGGCGAGGTCGATGGTGAAGTAGGCGACTCGGAGCGAGGTGATGTTGTGGAAGAAGTGCGTGCCCAGTGATGGGTCCACGCGGAAGCCGGGGGAGGCCAGCTCGACCATCACGCGGGCGGCCGAGATCTGGTGCCATGCGACCGGGATGCCGAGGTGGGGATCGGCGGTGCCCCACCGTCCGGGGGCGACGAGCAGGTAGGGCCGACCAGCTGCGGAGAGGCCGGCGTTCATGGAGTCGATCACGCGGGCCATAGCTCGAGTTCGAGGCACCTCGAAGCGCTGAGGGTGGACATAGATGACGTCCTGGATGTCGCTCACGACGCCGTGGCCCATTGCGCTCCCCCTCACCAGCGCCAGCTCGCCTTCTCGGATTCCCGCGGGCTCCGCCTCCTCTGGGAAGCGCTCGCGGACGAAGGGCCGGAGCTGGACGACGGCGAGCTCTGGCACTCCCCGGGCGCCCACCAGGTCCACGGCGAACTCGATCTCCACCGGAGTGCCGAAGCCGGCGGTGCCCATGTCCAACAGATCGCTGAGCAACGGAGCGAGCGGAAAGCCGTCGTAGCGCAGGATGCTGGAGAAGTTGACGAGACGGGTCCCGGGGACATGGATCGAGTCCACGACGCGGTCATCTGCGGCTACGTAGGTAGCGCCCACAGGCGCCAGGGTCCCGTCGGCTTCGGCCACCGACAGCGGGCAGCGCGTCAGGCCCGGCTCTGCAGCGAGGAAGGGGCTGGCCATGTCGAGAGCCAGGAACTCGCGCTGTGAGTACCTCAGCGCCGCGGCGGGCGAGGAGAGCTGGATCTCCAGAGCCGGGCGTCGGGGACAGAATCTGTATGCATTCTCCCCGTCCGCCACGACCTGACCCAGCCCGAGGGCGCTCACGGCGAGCCCGTCGTCGGGGTCCAGGCGCCCGATGGGGTAGAAGTTCCGCGACTGGGCGACCCCGGCGAAGTCCGGGTAGAAGCGATCTCCGTGACGCCGGCCCACGAGCCGCTGCACGATCACCCCCATCTTCTCCTCCTCCGAGCGCATGCCCGCTGCGCTCATGGAGCGCTGCGGACCGGTGAAGAAGGTGGAGGCGAAGACGATGCGGATCGCGCGGGACAGCTGCTCCAGTCGTTGTCGGGCGTCTGGGGCGTTGTTGGGGAGCAGGATCGTGCGATAGAGCCCGGCGAAGGGCTGGAACGGGGAGTCCTCGTAGAGACTGGAGGAGCGGACGGCCAGCGGGTACTGCACGTTGGCGAGGAGGGCCTCGAGGTCGTGGGCGAGGCCCGTCCCCAGCGGGTGGCGCAGGAAGAGGGCCGCGATGTCCTCGTCGGAGTCCATCTGGAGCGCCTGCTCCCGAAGACCGTGGCGGTCGCACCAGGCGTCGAACACATCAGTGCAGATCGCGGTCGCTCGGGGAACGAAGACCCGGACATCCGGGTAGCGCTCGGCGATACCCGCGCTCGCGAGCTGGGCCGAGGCGAAGGCGATCCCGCGGCCCTTGCCGCCCATGGAGCCGCTGCCGAGGCGGGTGAAGTCCACGCTGAGGTGATCCGCACCGCGCACGTAGTCCGCCACCTGGCCGCGCTGGCGGGCCTCCAGGAAGCGGCTGAAGATGTCGTGCAGCCACTGGCGGGCGCCCTCCGGATCGTCGAACTCGGCGTAGGTGCGGGCCCGGACCTTTCCGGCGAGATCGAAGAGCCCACGCGCCATCAGCCAGTTCGAGAAGTGGTTCCGCTCGGCGTGGTAGCGAAGCGAGCTCCCCGGGATGCTGTCGAGGATCTCGATCATCGCCCGCAGATCCTTCGCCTTGGTGACCATCTGGCCGTCTTCGCCCCGGAACACGAAGGCCCCGAAGCCGAGGTGGTCGAGCATGAACTGCCGCAACTCCTTGAGGAGCTCCGGCGAGTTCTTGTCGGCCCAGCCGACCTCCAGCTGCTCTGCGGTGACGTCGAGCTCGTCTTCGGCCGACTGGAGCAGGACGGCGAGATCCGGCATCCGGTTGCGGACGCGCCGGACGAGACGGATGCCCGCGGTCGGATCGAGCTTGCCCTTTCGCGGGAACTGCAGGTCGCAGACGATCCCGAGCAGGTAGTTCTGGTAGCGGCGGAGCAGCTTGTCGGCCTCTTCATAGGTTCGCGCAAGCAGGATTCGCGGCCGAGCCCGCATGCGGTACATGCGGTCGGCCTCGTTCAGGCCTGCCGGCATCAGCGAGCGGGTCTGCTCCATCAGCTCGCGGTACATGATCGGCAGGTAGGAGGAGTAGAAGGCGGGGGAGTCCTCGACGAGGATCAGGACCCGTACGTTCCCCTTGCGCGTGTCACGGGCGACGTTCTCCAGGTCCTCGACCAGCTTGACCATGGCGAACAAGACCCCCGGGTCGCCGGTCCACTGGAAGACGTGATCGAAGGGGTCGCCGCGGTCCAGGTAGCTCCGGGCCGTGACCTGGTCGTGGCTGAGCATCACGACCGGGAGCTCCGGGAGCTTCCGCTTCAGCTCTCGGACGAAGCGCGTCGGGGTCAACTCGGCGCAGTTGGGAGTGGTCACGACGAGGTCGGGGCGCTTCTCTCGTGCGAGGCGCAGGGCGTGCCGGGCGGAGGTCACCTGGTGAAACCGCGGTGACGACGCGAGGTTGAGCCGGATGTACTCCGCGAACAGCCGCTCCCCGAAGCGGCCGTCTTCCTCCAGGACGAAGCAGTCGTAGGGGCTGGCGACGAGGAGGATGTCCTCGACCCGGTGGCGCATCAGCGACCGGTAGGCGCTGAAGCCAGTGGGCTCGGCCACGGCCTTAGACGACGCCCTGATCGAGCATCGCGCGCGCGACCTTCGTGAAGCCGGCGATGTTGGCGCCGTTCACCAGGTTGCCCGGCGTCCCGTACTCTGCCGCAGCGTCGGCGGTGGCGGTGTGGATGTCGCTCATGATCCGGCGCAGCCGGTCGTCCACCTCTTCGCGGGTCCAAGAGAGTCGCATCGAGTTCTGGCTCATCTCCAGGGCGGACACGGCCACTCCGCCGGCGTTGGCTGCCTTGCCAGGTCCGTAGGCGATGCCTGCCTCTACGAAGAGGTGGGCGGCCTCTGGGGTCGAGGGCATGTTCGCCCCCTCGGCGACGCAGGTGACGCCGTTGGCCACGAGGTTCTGGGCGTCCTTTCCGTTGATCTCGTTCTGGGTGGCGCAGGGCAGGGCGACATCCGCCGACATGTTCCACAGGGGGTTGTGGTCAGCGGTCGGGTCCGCGGCGACCCAGGTCGCGTTCGGGTAGTGATCGACGTAGGCGCGGATGCGCCCACGATCGACGTTCTTGATCTGCATGACCGTGGCGAGCTTCTCGCTGTCGATGCCCTCCTCGTCGATGATGAAGCCGCCGGAGTCGCTGAAGGAGATCGGTCGCCCACCCAGCTCGAGGGTCTTCTCTGCGGCGTACTGGGCGACGTTCCCGGAACCTGAGATGAGCACCCGGCGGCCGGCGAGCTGCTGGTCTCTCGCCCGCAGCATCTGCTCGACGAAGTAGACGCAGCCGTAGCCCGTGGCCTCTGGCCGGATGAGCGAGCCGCCCCAGCTGCGTCCCTTGCCGGTGAGCACGCCCTCGAAGCGGTTGACGAGGCGCTTGTAGCGGCCGAAGAGGTAGCCGACTTCGCGTCCGCCGACGCCGATGTCACCGGCTGGGACGTCCGTGTCCGCCCCGATGTGGCGGAAGAGCTCGTCCATGAAGGACTGGCAGAAGCGCATGACCTCTGCGTCGGAGCGGCCCTTCGGGTCGAAGTCGCTGCCGCCCTTGCCCCCGCCGATCGGCAGGGTCGTGAGCGCGTTCTTGAAGATCTGCTCGAAGCCCAGGAACTTCAGGATGGAGAGGTTCACCGACGGGTGAAAGCGCAGCCCACCCTTGTAGGGCCCGATGGCGCTGTTGAACTGGACACGGAAGCCCCGGTTGACCTGGACTTCGCCGTCGTCGGTCATCCACGGAACGCGGAACTGGAAGGCGCGCTCGGGTTCGACCATGCGCTCGAGGATCCGAGCCTTGCGCATCTCCGGGTGCCGGTCCAGGACCGGTTGGACCGACTCCACCACCTCCTGGACCGCCTGTGAGAACTCTGGCTGGTTGGGGTCCCGCCGCGCGACGGCGTCCATGAACTCTTCGACTGCAGGCATCGGGCTGTTCTCGAGTTGGAGGGGTCAGGATAATGCCTGCGGCGCCTCGAGCGATCGACACTGCGCTCGCCCGTGGGGGGCCTTTCGCGCATTTGGCGCCATCGACCTTCCCAACGGCGAGATCGGCCTGTTTGGCGACGGCGCGGTCCCCCGCCCTCCCCAACGAAGCGCCCGCTACGGAGCCTTCGAATCGAGCGCGGTGAGCACCATGAGCAGCTCGTCCCTGAACGAGGTCAAGGCACCCTCGTCGAAGCCCCCGTTGGGGGTCCCATGCTCAGTCGCTGAAAAACCCCTCTTCGAAGTGGTCCGTGAACCGCTCCAGCGCCACGTAGGCCCCGTAGCGCTGGAGCACGTGCATCATCGCCAGCCAGTCGGTGCCCTGCTCGGGGTAGTCCCGACCTGACGCCAGCAAGGAGAGCGCTGTCGACGGCTCCACCACCGGCAGTCTCCACCGGCGACGAGCGTTCGCCTCGGACTTGTCCCACACCACCTGTGCTGTGTCGAAGGCGAGGATCTGTTGCCAGCGCAGGGGCCCATGGGGGTCTCCGGAGTTGTAGACCAGCGAGGCGATCACGAACTGTTCGTCCAGGGGGCGGGTCTCCAGCGCGGCTTCGCCCGAGCGCCTCAGCTTCCGGGCCGCGATGTCCTTCTCCCAGGCCCACATCAGCGCCGTGCCCGCGATGGCCTCTGAAAGGTCCATGTCTCGGGCGAGGTAGGGCACCAGGCTCCCGTCCCGCCCTTGCAGACGCGGCTTCGCGACCCCGGGCGGGCCCCAGGTCACCAGCTCGCCCAGGCCGGTTCCCAGCGCCGAGTCGAGCGGAGCACGCGCTCCTCCTCGGCCGTGTCCAACTCGCCGTCGAGGTAGCCGAAGTAGCGCTTCGGCGTCACGCCGCTCGTCACGTAGGTCTGGAGCTTGAAGGCCTCGTAGTCGACGATGTCCCGCCGCACCCGCTCGGGGGTCAGAAGCTCCGAGGGGTAGCCCTCGAGTCGCCGCCTGACCTGGCGCTCGAGGACCTCGGAGATCACGACGACATCAGCCTCGAGAGCCCCTGCGACCTCGGCCGCGCGGGCCTCGATGCGGGTGGGAGCGGCGACAGCGAGGGACAGCGACAACAGCATGCTCAGTCGAACAAGCCGATGCGCTCCCAGGTTCCGGGAATCTGCGCGTCTTCGACGTGCAGGGCCAGTGCTTCGATGGAGGCTTCTCGCTGGGCCTTCATCGACGGTTATAGGCCCCGGTCCGTCTCCGCCGACAAAAGAGGTTCAGTGCAGCGCGTCGTCGTCACAGGCATCGGCCTGACCAGCTGCCTGGGGCAGGACCTCGCGACGGTGGCAGGGGCGCTGAGAGCGGGGGACTCTGGCATCGTGCGCGACCCGGAGCGCGTCGCCCTCGGATTCCGGAGTCCGCTGACCGGCCAGCTCACCGGCTTCGATCCCAAGGCGCTCCTGGGGCGCAAGGAGCGGCGCTCGATGAACGAGCCGGCGCTCTACGCGGGCTGCTCGGCGGTGAAGGCGCTCTCCGACGCGCGGCTCGACCGCTCGGAGGTGTCCGGCCCGATGGTCGGGGTGATCCTCGGGAACGACTCGCAGGTCGGGGACGCCAGCGCGGTGGTCGATCGGACTCGCGGAGATGGCGGGACCCGCAACCTGGGCTCCTCCGCCGTCGTCGACTGCATGAACTCCTCCCCCAGCATCAACCTGAGCGTCCTGCTCAAGAGCCAGGGCGCCTGCTGGACCCTGTCGGCAGCGTGTGCCTCCGGTGCCCACGCCATCGGCCAGGCCTGGGGCCTCATCGCCACCGGCCAGCAGGACGTCGTCGTCTGCGGCGGCGTGCAGGAGATCGGCTGGCGGGGCATGGCCGGCTTCGACGGGCTCGGGGCCTTCTCCACCCACGAGGGAGACCCTGGAGACGCTGTCCGGCCCTTCAGCCACGATCGGGACGGGCTCGTGCCGAGCGGTGGCGGGGCCGTGCTCATCCTCGAGAGCCTGGACCACGCCCGGGCTCGGGACGCCCGGGTCCGCGCAGAGGTGCTGTCCTACGCCTTCTCCAGCGATGGCCACCACGTGACCTCTCCCAGCGGAGCTGGCGCCGCCCGCTGCATCCGCAGCGCCATCGAGCGCGCGGGCTTGGGGCCCTCGGACATCGACTACCTCAACGCCCACGCCGCCGGGACCCGAGTCGGAGACGAGATCGAAGCCAGGGCCATCGTCGAGGTCTTCGGCGGCGCCTGCCCACCGGTGAGCTCCACGAAGTCGCTGACCGGTCACGAGTGCTGGATGGCCGGAGCGAGCGAGGTTGCCTACTCGCTGCTCATGGCAGAGGGCGGCTTCCTCGCCCCGAACCGCAACTTCAGCGGCGCCGACGAGGGGCTCGAGAGCCTGGACGTCGTCGCGGCCCCGCGGGATGTGTCCAGCCGCTACCTCCTCTCCAACAGCTTCGGCTTCGGCGGCACGAACGCTTGCCTCGTCCTCGACGCGGAGCCTGGCCTTGTCTGAGCTCCCGGCGGTCGAAGACTGCATTCCTCATCGCGGAAGGTGGCTGCTCATCGAGCGCCTCACCTCGCTGACCGAGACGACCGTCACCGCCGAGGGCTCCTTCACCGGGGAGCAGGTCGAGGGGCACTTCCCCGGCCAGCCGGTGGTCCCCGGCGTGATGTTGCTGGAGGCCCTCGCCCAGACCATGGCGTGCCTCCACGTGCAGCTCCAGGAGGCCGAGGGCACCCCCTTCCTCGCCGGCTTCGAGAAGGTGCGCTTCAAGGCCCCCGTGCTCCCGCCGGCCACCTGCACCTTCGAGATCAAGCTGACCGAGCAGCGCTTCGGCCTGACCCGCGCTTCGGGCGTGGTGAGGTGCCAGGGACGCAAGGTCTGCCAGGCCCGCCTCACCGGCGCGATCCTCCCAGATGCCCGCTGAGACCCCGACCGCCCTCGTCATCGGTGCGGGCATGGGAGGGCTCACCGCCGCCGTCCTGCTCGGAATGCACGGCTACCGCGTGACCGTGCACGAGCAGCACTTCCGCCCTGGCGGGCTGCTCCACCGCTTCTTTCGCGAGGGAGCCCCTTACGACACGGGCTTCCACTACTGCGGCGGCGTCGCCCGCGAGGACATCCTCGGACGCTGCCTGAGGCACCTCGGCGTCTTTGACGAGATCCGCTTCCACCCCATGGACCCAGAGGGCTTCGACCGCATCATCGTGCAGGACACCGAGTTCCGCGTGCCGGTCGGCTGGGAGCGCTACCGCGACCGCCTCGTCGATGCCTTCCCGCACGAGAAGGCAGGCCTCGACGCCCTCTTCCGCGACATGCTGCGCGCTATCGGCCAGTACGGTCTGTACGTCTTCAAGATCGACGTCGACGTCGGCGAGTTCCTGAAGTGGGAGGGCACCGCGCTGATCGAGAAGATCCGCGAGCACATCCGGGATCCGTTGCTCATCGCCGTGCTCTGCGGACAGGGCGTGCTCTACGGGGTCCGGCCTTGCGATGCCCCCTTCGGGCTCCACAGCGTCATCATCCACCACTTCGTCCGCGGCGCCCACCGGGTGACCGGCGGCGGGGATCGGCTCGCGA
This sequence comes from Myxococcota bacterium, assembly GCA_036012755.1. GTDB lineage: Bacteria > Myxococcota_A > UBA796 > UBA796 > CAJQPC01 > JAAESX01. The sequence continues at coordinate 306,787 of DASCPX010000129.1, forward strand.
AGGTGATGGTGAACCGCATCGCAGAGCTCGGCGGCACGGTTCGCCTGCGCAGTCGGGTCCGAGAGATCATCGTCGAGGACAAGGTCGCCAAGGGGGTCCTGCTCGACAGCGGCGAGGTCCAGCGGGCCGACCTCGTCATCTCGAACATGCACCCCCGTGTGCTTTTGGACCACCTCCCCCAGGGTTCGGTCCGAAGGGCCTATCGGAACCGCGTCCTCGGCCAGCGGGTCGGCATCGCCCACCTCGGCGTCTACATGCAGATCGACGGTACCGCCGAGACGATCGGCAACGCCAACATCTACCGCCACTTCAGCCTGGATCCCGAGCGTAGCCACGACGCGATGACGGTGGATGGGCCCCTGCCCTTCTACTTCGCCACCGCGCCGAACGAGGCCTACGAAGCGGAGGAGCGCAGGCGTCACGACGTCGTGCTCATGCTGCTCGCCCTGACCTGGAAGGACGTCGCCCGCTGGCACGGCACCCGCACGGGCCAGCGCGGAGCGGACTACGACGCCTTCAAGGCCGCCCTCCAACAGCGCGCCGTCGACGCTCTCCTTGGAGACCACCCGAGCCTCGCAGGGCGCGTCCTGCGGGTCGAGTCCAGCACCGGGCTCACGACCCAGCACTACACGGCGACCCCGGAGGGAGCCATGTACGGGCACTACCACTCGGTCGATCAGATGGGCAAGTACCGACCGAGCCAGGTCATCCGCGTTCGGAATCTCGTGCAGGTCGGCCAGGGAGTGTTCACCCCCGGCGTGCTGGGCGCGACGCTCTCGGCCTATTACGGGTGCGGCTTCCACCTGGGTCTGGAGAACCTGCTCGCGGAGCTTGAAGCAGCATGAAGCGCGTCGTGGTCACAGGCATGGGTCTGCGCAGCCCGCTGGGCTCGCACCCCGATGAGCTCTTCGATCGGCTCCTGGCCGGTGAGAGCGCGGTGCGTGCCTTTCCGGAGTGGTCCGACATCGACGAGCTCAAGTCCCTGGTCGCTGGCTCCGTCAGCGGCTTCGACCCGAAGGAGCTCCCGCGTAAGCACCGCCGCACCATGGGCCGCGTGGCGATGTACGCCGTCGGCGCCGCGGTCGACGCGGTGGGGCAGGCTGGGCTGGACGAGGAGCTGCTCAAGGGCGGTCGCACCGGGGTCGTCGCGGGCAGCACGACCGGCAGCAACCACGCCGACGAGGCCTTCTGGCGGCACTTCATCTCCGTCCGCTCCTGCCGCGGCATCAAGGGCACCCTCTTCTTCCAGGTCATGGCCCACACCGTCGCCACCAACCTCGCGATGTACTTCGGTGTCACCGGAGAGACGGTCTCTACCAACGCCGCCTGCGCGAGCTCGACCCAGGCGATGGGCCACGCGCTGGACCGCATCCGCAGTGGGCGCGCCGACGTGGTCCTCGCCGGAGGCGCCGACGAGCTCCACGTCGCCGCGACCATGACCTTCGACAGCATGATGGGTGCCTCCCGGGGCTTCAACGACCGGCCCTCGGAGACACCGCGGCCCTTCGATCGGCGTCGCGACGGCATCGTGGTCAGCGAGGGCGGCGCGGTGCTGGTCCTGGAGGAGCGTGACCACGCCCTGGCCCGGGGTGCCACCGTCCTGGCCGAGGTCCTCGGCTACGGCGGGAGCTCCGACGCCGTGAACATGGCCGCCCCTGCGCCAGAGGGCATGAAGACCGCTATCGAGGTCGGCCTCCGAGACGCGGGCGTGGCGGCCGCGGACATCGACTATGTCTGCGCCCACGCCACCGGCACCATCATCGGAGACGCCGCGGAGGCAGAGGCGCTTCATCGTGTCTTCGGGGACGGCGTGCCCGTGTCCTCGCTCAAGGGGCACCTCGGCCACATGCTCGGCGCTTGCGGCGCCGTCGAGGCCATCGCCTCTATCGTCGCCATGCGGCGCGGCGTCGTGCCCCACACACGCAACCTCGAAGACCCGGACGTCGCCCCGATCCAGCTCCCTCGGGAGCCGCTGGAGCGGGTGGTCCGACGCGTCCTCTCCACGAACTTCGCCTTCGGTGGAGTCAACACCGCGCTGGTCCTGGGCCGGCCCGAGGAGTGAACATGGAGCTCGAAGGCAAGGTCGCCATCGTCACAGGGGGCGGTCGCGGCATCGGCAGGGCGATCGCCCTGGAGCTGGCGCGCGGTGGCGCCAAGGTGGTGGTGAACTACCGCCAGGACTCAGAGGCCGCCGCCGCGGTCGCCGCCGAGACCAAGGGCCTGGCCGTCTGCGCCGACGTCTCGACGACAGAGGGCTGCGAGGGCCTCGTCGCGGCCGCCGAGGAGCACTTCGGCCCCATCGACATCGTCATCAACAACGCGGGCATCACCCGCGACGGGCTGCTCATGCAGATGAGCGACGAAGACTGGGAGAGCGTGCTGGCGACCAACGCCGGGGGCTGCTTCCGCATGTGTCGCGCGGTCATGGGTGGCATGGTCCGCCGTCGGGCCGGCTGCATCGTGAACCTCACCAGCATCAGCGGAATCCGGGGAAACTCGGGGCAGGCGAACTACTCGGCCAGCAAGGCGGCCATCATCGGCATGACCCGCTCGATGGCCAAGGAGGTGGCCAAGCGCAAGATCCGCATCAACGCGGTCGCGCCTGGCTTCATCGAGACCGACATGACCAAGGTGCTGCCGGATCTGGTGATCGACGGCGCTCGGAGGGCGGTCCCGATGCGTCGCCTCGGTCAGCCTGAAGAGATCGCGCCCATCGTTCGTTTCCTGTGTGGACCCGGGGCCACCTACATCACGGGCCAGCTGTTCGTAGTGGACGGAGGAATGTCCTGCTGATAGTTCGGGTGGCCGCCCGAAAGCAGAGACAGGGGTACGATCGATGACCGCCGAACAGATCATCGCCAAGGTCGATGAGATCCTCGTCGAGGAGTTCGAACTGGACGAAGCGAGCGTCGTCCCGGGGGCCACCCTCCGAGAAGACCTCGACCTCGACAGCCTCGACGCCGTCGATCTCATCGTCGCGCTCGAGAAGGCCTTTGGCTTCCGCATCGACGAGCAGGTCGTCGTCGAGATGAAGACCGTCGGTGACATCCACGGCTACATCCGCGACCACTTCGGCAGCGACGCCCAGGTCGAGGCCGCCGCAAAGAAGGTCCAGGCCTCCGCCTAGACGTCGATCCAGGGATCGTGGAAGTTGAACCACTGGAGGGGCCAGCGCTCCGTCCACTGCTCCAGCTGCGCCGCGAACTCCGCCCCCCAACGCTGCAGGTCCTGCTGCCGGTCCTTGCGCGAGGTGAAGCGGTAGGTGCGGGGCTCTGTCGCGATGACCTTGTAGGTCCCGGCGCTCTCCTTGAAGCAGCCGAGGATGAACACGGGCGCCTTCGACAGCGCCGCGAGCAGGAAGGGCCCGGACGGGAGCTCGATGGTGCCGCCGAGGAAGGGCACCTCGACCATGCGGTCGTCCACCGTGCGGTCGGCCTTGATGGCCACGATCTCTCCGCGGCGCAGCGCCCGGACCACCTCCAGCGAGGCCATGTCGTTGCCCTCGTTCAGCGCGATGACACGCGGGGCGCTCTCTCCGAGCAGCTCCCTCATCAGGACCACGTAGGGGTCGCCTCCAGCCTGGTACGAGATGAGGTTGACCTGGCGTTGGACCGGCGAGGTAGCTCGCAGCGCCGCGGCGCCCAGGTCTGGGTTGCCGAGGTGGGCGCTCAGGATGATGGCTCCTCGCTCGGCCAGCAGCTCCTGGGCCGCCTCCGTGCTCTCTCGCTCGTAGCAGAAGGCCTGGGCGCCGTGGTGCATGGCGAGGAAGCGGTCGATGAGCGAGCAGGCGAAGACGTAGAAGGTCTGCCAGCACTTCGACTGCAGCTCGAGCGCCCCGGCCTCGGGGAAGCGCCGCCGCAGGTAGGCCACGCAGCCCCGGCGATGGTCGCTGCCCATGAGGTAGTAGAAGCTCGCCAGGATCACCATGCCTGCGTAGGCCGGCCAGCGCCCGGTGAGGGCGACGAGGCTGGAGAAGAAGCGCCAGCCCCAGAGCCGCCCGCGGTGGCCACCCTGCCAGGTGCCGCCGGGCTCCGGCACGCGGTTGACCCAGCGCGGCGGCCAGAGCATGCGTCCCAGGACCAGCCGCGTGTTGAGCAGGCTGATGCGGAGGTTGTCCCAGAAGGGGCGGAAGCTCGAGACGCGCTCCTCCTCCGGCGGGTAGAAGACCCGGCAGCTCACGTCGCGAACGGCGATACCAGCCCAGAGGGCACGGGTCAGGACCTCGACCTCCCACTCGTAGCGTCCCTTGGGCAGGGCGAGGCTGAGCACCGGCTCGACCGGGTAGACGCGGTAGCCCGTCTGGCTGTCCCCGACGTGGTGGCCGGTCTCGACCCAGATCCAGAAGTTCGAGAACTTGCGCCCGAACTGCGAGGAGCCAGGCGCCGTCGACATGTCCCGCACGCCCAGGTGGATCGCCCAGGGGTCCTTGCGCATCGCCTCGAGGAACAGCGGCAGGTCCTCTGGGAGGTGCTGGCCGTCGGCGTCGACCGCGATGAGATGGGAGAACCCCCTGGCGGCCGCATGCCGGAGGGCCGTGGTGAGCGCCGCGCCCTTGCCGAGGTTCTCTTCGTGGGTCAGCACCTCGACGAGCTCCGCGGCTGCTCTTCCTGTGCCGTCGGCGCTCCCGTCGTCGACCACCACGACGTCTGGCACGTACTCGAGGCAGCGACGGGCGACCTCGGCGATGGTCCCCACGTTGTCCTTGCTCGGGATGACGACGAGGGGCTTCACCGTGTCTTCCACCAGGCGTAGAGGCACCACGCCGCGTTGAGGCAGAGCACGGCGAGCAGGCGATGGCCTCCGCCCAGCTGTCCCCGGCCGAAGTAGATCGCGAGGATCCCGGCGCTCAGGGCGGCGACGACGTAGAGGCTAGTGCGCAACGATGGCCTCGCTCAGGACGGTGAGCGTGTAACGGCGGCGGGGGTCTTCGAGCACGGCCTCGCCGTCGGTCACGACCACGGTCGCGGGGCCACCCTGTCCCCGGTAGCGGCGCTCGATGCCCTCTTCGGTGAGGCGCTGCCTGACCATTCCGCCCTCCACCTCGCAGCGCTGGGGGCATGACCAGCGGTAGACCAGGTGCATGTCGCGGGAGAAGGGGATGAGCTCCAGGGTCTCCGCCCAGCCCTCGTCCGGCGCGCTGACCTCGTCGCCCTCTACCGTGAAGAGCGCCACACCAGCAGGGGTGAGCGCCTGGAGCACGAAGACCTCGTCGAGGCTCACCACCGCCACGCCGGCGAGGGTGCCGAAGGGGCTCTCCAGCTTGAACTGCTGCACCGCCTCGACCGGCGGTCCGAGCTCGATCGGGGTCTTCACGCAGGCCAGGAGGATCAGCGGCATCGCTTCAGCTCCTCGACCCGCCGGGCCTGTTCGGCGTACTCCGCGGGGGCCACTCGATCGAGCAGCTCGATCGCCTCGTCGTCGCACTGACCGTCCTCGATGAGGGCCTCTGCGAGGGCCACCAGCGCCTGGGGGTGGTCTGGCATCAACAGCAGCGCTCGACGAGCAGCCTCGACGCCCTCTTCCTCTGCCAGGATGCGCCGGCCGCGGTGGATGTCGATGGTGCGCCGCACGTCCAGGGCCTCGACGACCTCGACGGGCTCGATGTCTCCAGAGAGCCCCGCGTCGAGGTCGTAGGCCACGTAGCCCCCGGCGGTGTTCGGGTAGCGGCTGACCCAGATCGTCCCGGAGGTCGCGTCCATCACGACCGAGTGGGTGGCGATGTCGGCGTTGAGCGCCCAGCGATGACCGGCCGGCAGCTGGCGCCCGCCGGCCCCCTCCCGGTCCCGCAGGATCGCGACGGCGACCTCCATGTCGATCGAACCGCGGTGCTCGTCGAGGAGCTCGTCCATGCGGGCTTGCCGGTGGGCGGTCGTGCTCTCCTCGAGTCTCCAGCGCGTCTGCTCGTCCCCGGCGAAACTCTCGCTGCGGAAGTGGTTGGCTACGCTGAGATCGGTCGTGATCGGGACACGCTCCAGCCGCGAGGAGCTGACCTCGAACAGCGCCGCCTCTCCGACCTTGCCGTCGATGACCATCACGTTCTCGGAGACGAAGCCCCGGCGGGCGGCGAGGATGGCCTCGACCTCGTCCAGGCTGGAGGCGGACTCGAGCACCTCCCGCATCACCATCGTCATCGGCGTGGAGGCGACGGGCGGATCGTCGCTCCCGGAGGCGTTGATGGCCACGGCGATGCGCTCGCTGTTCATTCCGGTCACGACACCGACGAAGCCGATGAACGTGACGCTCGCGAAGGCGTAGCCCGTCTCCGGGACCACGAAGCTGACGACCTTGTCCCGATCGAAGACGGTGCCGCCGTCGAAGTCGAAGTTGCGGCCGACGATCCAGTGACCCTCGGCGGTGGCCTCCGAACCTGCAACGAAGCCCGTGCAGCCGACGACGAAGGGCGTGTCCAGGTAGGCCTGACCGAAGTCGTGGAGCGCGTGGTAGTAGACCTTGCGCGTGTAGGCGGGGCCGAGCAACGCGAAGAGGTCGTCGCCCACGTCGACGCCGCCTGCGATCTCCTCGAGGTGGTGGGGGAGGAGGAAGCGGTCCAGCCGCGGCGCCCACAGCCCGGTTCCGCGCAGCAGGACGTAGCGACCGATGGGGCTCGGCACGCTCTTGTGGAAGGCCTCCAGGGTCTGGTCCTCCAGCCGCTTGCGCAGGTCCGGGCTCATGAGCGCCGAGGCGTAGCCGCGCTCGTGTGCGGAGCCGCGCGTGTACTGGGTCCAGATGCCCTCGCGGCTGAGCAGGCGGTGGGGACCGAAGCGTCGGTCCCCCGGGCTCGGCTCCTCGAGCTCGTGGGCTGGAGGCTCCTGCGACGGTGGCGGAGTCAGGTACCAGAGCTGCTGTGCGATCAGATCGAGGTTCACCGCGATCACGATGGCGATGGCGATTCGGTGGCCCCAGCGAGAGGCGCGCTCGGAGACCAGGGGCTCGCCGGCTGCGAGGGCAGGCGTCAACGACAGGGCCGTGGTGAGGGCACCAGCGATGCCGACGAGGACAGCCAGGCCCACACCGAAGAGCGCCGGGCTGCGGGTGATGACCAGGATGCCGAAACCGACCGCGGTGGTGGCTGCGGACATGAGCACCGCGTAGCCCGTGTGACCCCGATCCCGGGACCCGACCATGAAGACCCCGTAGTCGAGGCCCAGGCCGAGGATGAGGATCATCCCGCAGGCGCTCACGGCGTTCCAGGGCGTGCCGGAGAGCGCCATGGCGCCCATCGCCCAGGCGGCTGCGACCAGGCAGGGTGTCATCGCGGCGAGGACGCGCCGGGGGTCCCTGTAGACGAGGGCGAGGACCAGCGCCACGCCGGCCAGCGCCAGGGCTCCAAGCCGGGTGAGCTCTTGTACGATGTCCTCGACCCCTTGGGTCGCGAAGCGGCCGGGCATCACGAAGCTGGCGTCGGGCCAGGTCGCTCGCACGGTGGCCTCGACCGCCTCTGTCAGCGAGTCGTCCGCCAGGACCAGGCCCAGCATCACGGTGTCCGCGTCGAGGTGCTGGCCGAGGCGCTCGACGGGGGTGCCGAGCCAGGTGTCGCCTGGCAGATCGGTCGGTCCGGAGGCCAGCTCTGCGGCGAGCCCCTCGAAGAGCTCCGGGGTGAAGCCGACCTCGTCAGCGGCGCCGTCGATGCGCTCTTGGAGCTCCTCGACCGAGGGGAGGGCGGCGTGTCGCTCCTCGCGGGTCTCGGGACCGGGCAGCAGCGCGGCCGGACCGACCACGTCGACTCCGGCGAGGCTCTCCAGGGCGGCGGTCACGGCGACGGCGGCGTCGCGGGCCTCGCCCTCGCTCTGGCCGGTCAACGCCACCATGCCGCCGGTGCCGAAGCCCCCGTAGCGGGCTGACAGCTCGGCCTGGAGGGCCTTCGTCTCGGGCTTGGCGGGGCTCAGGTCGCGAGGATCTCCGTTGAAGGTAGAGCCAGAGGACAGCACCACCGCGAGCACGACGCTGCCCAGCACCGCGAGGCGGGCGCCTTTTCCCGCGCGTCCGAGCGCGAGCTTCGGCAGGGGCCGGCTGCCGAAGAGCGCGTAGGCCACCGGGCCCAGCAGGAAGGTGCCGGCCAGCGCACCCCCAGCGGCGGCGACGCCCATGGCGCCGAGGTCGTGGACGACCGGGTAGCGCGAGAGCATCAGCACGCCGCAGGCGCCCATGGTCGAGCCTGCGCTGAGCAAGAGCGCTGGTGTGATCTCCTTCAGCGCCGCCTGGCCGGCCGCGAGACGCCCGCCGATGCCCTGGGATGGAGGCTGCGCGGCGGCGGCGACGTAGAGGTGGACCCAGTAGTCGACGGCCAGGCCCAACAGGGCCGCGGCGAAGCCCATGCTGATGCCGTGGATAGGCGACAGCAGGGCGGCGACGGCCCCGGCTGCCGCGGCCGCGGTGGCGGTGGAGGCCAGGGAGCCCAGCACCGGTCGCACGCTCCGGAAGCCGATGGCGAAGAGCAGCACCAGGAGGACCGACCCGAGCATCACCGCCCGCTTCACGTCCTCCTGGATCAGGGCGCTGGCTTCGTAGGCCATGCGATGCCCGCCGAGGTAGCGAGCTGGCAGCGGGCTGTCCTCGATGGCCTCGTGGAGCGCGAGCATCAGCGGGTGGTCGGGGCCCATGCCCAGAGACGGCACCGTGGGCTGGGCGATGATCAGCGCCCGCTCGCCGGCGCGGTCCATGAAGTGACCGGCCTCGATCTTCATCGCGAAGGGTCCGGAGGCCGCGCGGACGTGCTCGAGTGCCAGTCCGGCCAGGTCCAACGGGTCCTGACGGATGGCTCCCTCGAACATCGAGCCTCCAGGCCCGTAGAGCCGAGCGAGCTGGCGTCGCATGACCTGCCGCAGGCCCTCCTCGGAGAGGCGGTCGTGGAGGTCTTCTTCGGGGATCAGGGAGACGGCGTGTGGCAGGGCGGCCCCCTGCAGGGCGATGCCGTCATCGACCTCGACCCGGTAGCGCACCGGCCCGAACATCGGCTCCTCGCGCAGCCTCTCGCCGAGGTCGTCAGTGGCCTCCAGGAGCTCCGACCTGCTCACCTGGCTGCCGTCCACCTCGATGAGCAGCGTGTCGGCGACCCTGAAGCGTTCGAGGGCCTCGATCGCCTCCGGGAGATCCCCCTCGGCAGGCAGGAGCCGCGACAGGTCGTTGGTCAGCTCGACCTGGCGCGCGAACACGGAGAGCACGGCCAGGAGCACGAGCCCGAGGGCTGTACGCCATCTCATCACGGCAGAACGAAGGCCCCCTCCGGCAGCGCGGCGTCGAGCTTCACGTTCTCGAAGGCGATGCGGACGGTGTCACCGTCAGGCTCGGTGATCACCACCTCCGAGATCTGAGGGGTGGTGTCGATGTGGAGCTCGAGGGTGGAGATGATCGAGCGGAGCCGCTCGTCTTTCGGCTCGAGCAGCGCCGTCGTCGGTGGTCCGGGCGTCCAGGTCAGGGTGTAGTCCTGCTGCACCTGGTCGAGATCGCCGCCGAGCCAGACCATCATGCTGGTGACCAGCGAGGCCACCTCCGCGTTGGTCCCGAGATCGATCTCCTCGCGGACGCCGAGATCGGGGTAGCTCATGCCGACCTTCGTACCGTCCACGACGAAAGTCGACGACAACGGCGCCGTCGTCGTCCATGCCATCTTCTGCGGCCGGGAGAAGACGAGGCGGCCCTTGGTCTCCAGCGGCTCCTTCAACAGGCTGCTGGTGCGGATCTGCGTGAAGTCGGCCTGGAGCGTCCCCGGGCGATTGAGGGCATCCCAGGTTGTGACCGCGTCTGCGGGGAGTTCCGCTGCGAGGCCAAGGGCCAGAACGCTCAGCAACATGGGCGCCTCCTAACGTGTCTGCTTTCGGGACACGGCAGCCGAAACGTGTAATCCTGGCGGCGCGCGCGCTCATCTTCGAGCCTGGCGCAACTCCCCTGAGAAAGTTGAGAGGCACATCGTGAGCGCCAAGCTCTTCGTCGGCGGGCTGGCTTGGGCCACCGACGATCGCGGGCTTGCCGATGCCTTCGCCGAGTATGGCGAGGTGCGTGAGGCCGTCGTGATCAAGGACCGTGACACCGGCCGCAGCCGCGGCTTCGGGTTCGTCACATATGAAGACCAGGACTCCGCAGCCGCAGCCATCAAGGCGATGGACGGCCAGGAGCTCGACGGCCGGCGCATTCGCGTCAACGCGGCCGAAGAACGTCGCGGCGGTGGTGGCCGCGGCGGCGGCGGCGGCGGTCGCGGCGGTGGCGGCGGTGGTCGCGGCGGCTACGGCGGCGGCGGCGGTGG
>DASCPX010000130.1:0-2607 GCA_036012755.1 Myxococcota bacterium
GAGGCTACATCAGTCATTAGATTATAAAACTCCCAAAGAGGTGTTTATACAGTAAATGTACTAAAAGATAGGTTTATTAACAACGAGGGTTTGTTCTCTTATTGAATGATTTACTGTCCTAACAAAGGGGTCCACTTCATTAGACGATAATGCTCCGTCCTCTCCAAGACGCTCTCCATGAGGAATATCGGGCAAAGCAACACCTCCTAGGGTATCCGTGTAATTTAGTTTATGTAGAGTATCCTACATAAATATTATCTAGAATACTGCTTTTATTTATTGACACTAATGCTTTAGTTAATAAATGAATAAAAATATAAAATATTTAAAAAACAACTCTGGCTTTTTTACTGTCGGCGCAGTCATTACCGTATTGGCTATGCTTCCTGGAATTATGATGTATGAGGCAACAACAGCATCAGACAACAAAGAAAACATTTTAGAATCTGTTGCTGTGAATAATCACACAAATCAATTTGTTTATTTTGAGCTAGGGCCATACTCAAGAAAAATAAACCCTGAGAGCAAAAGAACCCTGTATTATGCCAACAAGAACGACATTAGCTATGGCGGGATGATATCTCCAAGCATGACAATTAACAACGAACTATTTCCTTGTGATATTGGAGTGTTATATCCAAATAGTTCATACAAAATAATACAAGATGGCGAGCGTTTTTATTGCACACTTGAATGAAATTCTATTTACCAAGACCTAGGGATAAGGGAAGACGAATATCACAAATTTGTCAATTTATAAGGATACAAACATGGCGAAAAAAAACTCATCTATAAAAGAGGGTATTTTATTATTTATAATAATTGCTTTTTGGGCGCCTCTCTCAGTAGCATATTCTGAGAAATATACTCCTACAATCAAATCAGAGTCTAAAGTAGGCAACAAAAGAAATGTATTTAGACCTAGCATGCTAATGCCAATATACCAGACAGACAATCTTTTAATATACAACTCTCTTATTGGAATGATTGACAGCAAGAATGCTCTTGAAGGAAACTTTGGCGTTGGTGTTAGAAAAATAAATGGCGAGAATATATTTGGTGGTTTTCTTTTTTATGATCTAAGAAGGTCTCAACATAAAAACATGAATCATCAAGTAACAATAGGCGCTGAATGGCTCAGAAGAAATATAGAATTTAAGGCTAACGTATATTTGCCAACTAGCACAAAATCTTTAGTCGATAAAAACACAAAAGTTTCGGTTAATACACAATCTCCTAGCTTAATATTAGTTAAAAGTGTCAAATCTGATTATTATGAGCAGCCTCTTTTAGGGTTCGATGTGCATGCAAATTACTCTCCTGTATTTTTTGATAAAATTATACTAGAAGCAGGATATTACTCATTTGGATTAGGGCAAGAACCAAAAACTATACACGGCACAAGATTGAAAATTGACTACAATGCAACCAGCTGGTTGCAAATAAATACTGAATTAAGCCATGATAATATTAGAAAAACGATAGGTTTTGTCGGTATTTCTTTAGAATGGAGAATTGGCAAACAACAAAATGCTGGAAGCCTCTCTAGGCTAGAAAGGAAAATGGCATCAATTCCTGTTAGGGATATCGATATAGTTGTTGCTGATAGTAAAAAAGATGTGCTAACTTATGACGCTATAATAGACGGCTTTAATGAAGGCGCAGAATTATTGATTGCAGATGAAACAAATAAAGATTTATTTTATTATAAAATAGTTGGTGGTAATTTAGTAAATTTAGACTACAGTGAAATAAATAAGCACAACATCTTAAAGAACTTAGTTACTTCTGATGATGTGATTTTAATTTTTATTGATGATAAAGGCGTTATGCATGACATTAACGAAAAATATTATGTTGGTAAATTAAAAGGAAAAATTAATAGCAACACTTCATCTATAGAAGTTGGAAAAATGAGAGAAGCAATAGAACGCAAAGTAGGTTCGCTCTCATTTTTAATGCAATCCCCACAACCAGAGCCAGAACCACAACCAGAGCAAGAGCAAGAGCAACAGCAAGAGCAACAGCCAGAGCAACAGCAAGAGCAACAGCAAGAGCAACAGCAAGAGCAACAGCCAGCACCAGAACCAGAGCAAGAGCAAGAGCAACAGCAAGAGCAACAGCCAGAGCAACAGCAACAGCAAGAGCCAGAGCAACAGCAAGAGCAACAGCCAGCACCAGAGCCAGAACCAGAGCAAGAGCAACAGCAAGAGCAACAGCCAGCACCAGAGCCAGAACCAGAGCAAGAGCAACAGCAAGAGCAACAGCAAGAGCAACAGCAACAGCAAGAGCCAGAGCAACAGCAAGAGCAACAGCAAGAGCAACAGCCAGAGCAAGCAGCAAAAGAACAAGCAGCTGACAAATTAGCTAAACAGCAAGCAGCTGACAAATTAGCTAAACAGCAGGCCGCTGACAAATTAGCTAAACAGCAGGCCGCTGATAAATTAGCTAAACAGCAAGCTGCTAACAAATTAGCGGCAGATAACTTAGCTAAACAACAAGCAGCTGACAAATTAGCTAAACAGCAGGCCGCTGATAAATTAGCTAAACAGCAAGCTGCTAACAAATTAGCGGCAGATAACTTAGCTAAACAACAAGCAGCTGACA
>DASCPX010000131.1:0-1497 GCA_036012755.1 Myxococcota bacterium
CTAGGAAGTTGAACGGGGCAGACCGATCCAAGCGCGGTCCCACCAGGCGCCGCGATCGTTTGAGCGTTGGCGCGCAGCTCGCAGTGAGGTGGGACGGTCACCCTGAAAGGCTCGAAGGTAGGCGAATGGTCCCAACGTCCGAGGATCGCCCCACCGCCAGCCTGGCGTAATGTCCAGCGAATGGTAACGGCGGGAGCTTGGACGCTAGCCACCAGGACACGCACCTCAGCGCCGATCTGACCCGCCGAAAAGACCAGAGTCTCAGGAACGCCCAGCGGCATAGGCCCCGGCACGCTCGAGCCCATGACAAACATCGCGGCGAGCTCGGACACGGCTAGCCCTGATCGATGAAGCAACCGGCGCAGATAGTGATCGGACCGCCTGTAGTGTTCGAGAAGCCCAGCGTAGCCGGCTCACCAGCGGGCAGGGCTTTTCCGATGTAGAGCCCACGCTGGTCATCGCTCGCCGGAAGCACAAGAGTGACATCTACCGGCGTGCCATTGGAGAGGAGCCGGCGCCGTGCAACGTCCACGTCGGTAAGCAGCATGTCGCCTACCGCGAGCGGGGTAGCTGACTCAATGACCAGGCGTCCGAGAACGCAGGGCTTTGCGGCGAGAACTTCAAGGATCGCGACACCCGGCACTGGTCCGACCGCAGCGGGGACCACTACCTCTCCAAATCCAAAGAGAAAGCTGGCGCCTAGCTGTTGACCCGGTCGCATCGCCTCGACCTCGGAATACTGACGCTCAGTGAGGAGATCGGTAGCGATGTAGCCGGTGGTGTTGCCGGCAGCCGCAAGGGCGCCAGCCACTACCATGTCGATCCCGCCCTTGGTGGGGACGCCGATGTAGTTGGACTGATCCGTTCGGATAGCCGGCGAGAACGCGAGGAGGGGGAACCCGGCGACGGCGCCCGCGACGTTCAGCCGGTTGCTCGCGAACAGCGAGTTTCCGAGGACCTCCAAGCGGGTCAACTGTCCGCGCTGGTCGCTCAGAACCGCCAGCCGTGCAAGGAGCTTGCTGGTGGTCGCCTGAAAGGTGAACTGGAACGCCGCAGCGGCGAGCTGCTGACCCGTCCCAATGAAGAGGTCCTGCCCGTCGTCGGTGACCAGGCCAGCGGGAGCGGGAGCCTTGGCGAAGCCCCGGCGAGCACGCTGCCCCTGTTCCAGCTCGGACCCGTGATCCTTGACCAGCACGTTGCGCACCTTGCCCGTCTTCGGATGCGCCACCGGCTCGACGCGGTATCCCGCAGGGATCGTCGCGTTGCCCATGCTGGCGCCTTCGCCGGTTGGGGTAGTACCGCGCCTGGTGCGGCTGCGCTGACGGTTGGCGATATGGCTCGGAACGGTCATGACGGAACCTCGGTGTCCTTGTCGGCTTCGTATTTCGCGATTCCCGTGATCGTCTGATCTTCGAGGTAGCACGCGGCGATCCCGGCCCCGTGAAGCATGGTCATCTTGGCGGTCTTGCCCTTGGTGATCCCGCCGAAACCGGCGAA
>DASCPX010000132.1:0-2546 GCA_036012755.1 Myxococcota bacterium
CCAGCAGTGATTGGCCAACGATAGCGTCGAGCGGCGATTTGCCGCTTGGTCGTTGGGCTGTGGATGCTCGGACGCTCGGTTCTGAGAGGGCGGCCATTCGCACGGAGACCCGCGGGACTCTCGAAGAGGGCCTGACGTAGGACACGAAGCCGCGCGCGCGTGGTCACGAGCCACGGCCCCCACGAGACACATCTTCACGACAATCGCGCACGCGGACGCACACGGGAGAGGGCCCTGTGCAACCCGTGGGACGTGGCTCGTATGCGTGCGCGATTGTCGTGAAGCGTGCCGGTCGTGACTCGTGTGGGCGGAGGCTCGTGAGGCGTGGGGCGTGCGCTCTGGGCGGTCGCCGTAGTGAACGACACGGCCGCGATGTGCCGGCCGTCGAGCGGACGGTGGCCGTACGGGAAGGTGCGACCCCCGGCCTCCTGGGCGGTCGTCTTCGAGGGCTCCGCGCCGCCCCAGCTGGGGTGAGGGCGACGCTCCGCCCTCGAAGACGACCACCCAGGAGGCCCCGATGGACCGCCCATTCCCATTCCCCCACCAGCGGCTCGACGCCTGGCGCGTCGCGCTCGAGCTGGTCACCCAGGTCAAGACGCTCTGCGAGCGCATCCCCCGCGGCTATCGCAACGTAGCCGACCATATGCTGCGCGCCGCGGTGAACACCGCGCTGTTGCTCGCCGAGGGCGCCAATCGCCTGACCGCCGGCCAGAAGCGGCAGCGCTTTGGCGAGGCCCGCGGCGAGGTCGGCGAGGTCGCGGGCGGCGCGCAGGTCGCCGCGGCGCTGGGCCTGGTCCCCACCGCCGAGGCCGAGCGGGTCCAGCACACGGCGGGCCGCGTCGCGGCGATGCTGACCCGGCTCATCGCGGTCCAGCGCTGACCAGCCGAGGGGGCGCGGTGGCCGCCGCGTCCTCGATTCGGCTTCCCAGCAGAGGTTGAAGATGCCGCTGGCGTGGACGCGAGGTCCATGATCTCGTCGGGTTGCTGAGACCAAATGAGGTCAACCACCAGCGGCGCAGCGAGTCTGCGCGCCGCGGTTGACCTCGCACAAGGAGGACGTCGTGGAGAAGGAGCGCAGGCGAGAGATTCGGCGGTACTTGGGGATGCTCGCGGTCGCCTTGTCGAGCCTGGGCCTGGGCACCGTCGCCGACCCCCGCGCTCCCGGCCGGGCGCGGACCCCGCTGTGGCAGATGCTCACCGCATCGTTGGCCGGGTTGATGGCCGGTTGCCACTCCCTGAAGGACGTGGAGCTGCTGACCAAGCAGCTCAGCCTGCCGGTGCGGCACGCGCTGAAGCTCTTCCGGCGACTGCCCGACACGACGATGCGGGACCTGTTGGTCCGGCTCGATTTGGACGAGCTGCGGGCGGTCCTTCGGCGGATGACCCGCCTCGCTCACCGTCGCAAGCAACTGCGCCCTCACGGCCTGCCTTTTGGGACCTGCGCCATCGACGGTCGCAGCGGCGTGACGCGGTGTCCTGACGACTACTACGCCCAGCATCGCTCCGACAGCGCCGCCCTCGTGCGCACGATGACCGCGTCGTTGAGCTCGGCGCAGGCGCCTATCTGTATCGACTCGATGGCCATCCCCGGCCACCAGAACGAGATGTCGGCCTTCGCGAAGTTCCTCCAGGCCCTCGTAGGTGCGTACGGCACCCTCCGGCTGTTCCGGGTCGTCACCGCCGACGCGGGCATCACGTCGGAGGCGAATGCGCGCCTCATCCGCAGCTACGGCCTCCACTACGTTCTCGCTTTGAAGGAGAACCAGCCCACCCTGCTCGGCGAGGCGATGCGGCTGCTCGGGCGACGCTCCGCAGAGGAGGCTGACTCCGAGACGGTCGACCGTATCGACAACAACACCGTCTGCGTCCGTCGCGTGTGGTTGAGCACCGAGATGGCCGACTACCTCGAGTGGGACCACCTCCGCGTCGTCCTACGCGTCCAACGCGAGGTTCGCCGCGACGACGGTACCGTCATCTCCTGCGACGAGCGCTACTTCGCCTCCAGCCTCGAGCTCGACAAGCTGACGCCCGAGCAATGGGGCCGGATCATCAGATGGCATTGGAAGGTCGAAAACGATTGTCACAACGTGCTCGACACCCGGTTCCGCGAGGATGACCAGCCGTGGCTCTACGCCACCTTCGGCGCGCTCGTCGTCATGCTGCTGCGGCGTATCGCGCTCAACGTTCTGATGCTCTACCGCAACGTCGCGCGCCGCGGGGAGCGCAAAGCCGATGTCCCCTGGGCGGAGCTGTTCAGCTGGATGCGCGTTGGCCTCACGGCTGCGTCCGAAGACGATGTCCACGGCCTCAGGTGGCCAATCGAAATCTCCGCGACAGGCAGGGCCCCACCGGGCAGCCCCGCGTAGTTGTTGGCAAAACGGGCGGGCAGGACGAGACAAGGATGCGCGGCCGGCACGCCGACCGAGGCCGGGACACGGGCGCCAGCGCGCCCTGGCCGACGACTGCGCGCGTTCCTTCACCACATCAAATTCGCGCTGACTCGCGACGGCGCCGCATTCCCGCTACCTCCCAGCCGATCGGTGCTG
>DASCPX010000133.1:0-18411 GCA_036012755.1 Myxococcota bacterium
GTGTTGTCAGCGTTGTCGGCGTTCTCGTCCTTGTCGCCACAGGCGATCAGGGCGAAGGCTGCAGTCGCGGTAGCGGCAACAGCGAGGAGCTTCATGTTCATCATTCACCTCAGTGTTTCTCGGGGGCCGCTTCGGCGACCGCCGACCTTCTATCGCGTGAGATCCAAAAAGAAAACCCCCGACCGAGGTCGAGGGCTCCTTGGATTCCGTGAGGAATCAGCCGCCACAGGCGTTGCATGCGTTGCAGGCGTTGCATGCGTTGCAGGCGTTGCATGCGTTGCAGGCGTTGCAGGCGTTGCATGCGTTGCATGCGTTGCAGGCGTTGTCAGCGTTGTCAGCGTTGTCGGCGTTCTCGTCCTTGTCGCCACAGGCGATCAGGGCGAAAGCTGCGGTAGCAGTGGCGGCCACTGCAAGAAGCTTGGTGTTCATTTTTTGAGTCTCCTCTCAGGTTCTTGCGGATGTCCAAATTGGGGAACCCAATCAGACCCACGCGAATGTTACAGGTGCTTGGTGACTTGTCAAGAGAGCCCCCGCTGAGTGCGCTCGCGCGGGTTTTCGGGCCCAACACGCCACCATGGAAGGCCGTGGTGGGTGTCGTGGTCGCACAAGTGGTCCTCGCGGGGTTGATGGTGGTCGACTGGCGAGCACCGGTCGCCGTCGTTCTCGGCGTCGGGCTCGTAGTCCTCGCGCTCCGCAGACCGCTGGTCGCCGTGGGTCTTCTCATCGCTGGTCGGCTGCTGTCGACAGGCTCGATGTCGTTCATCCGGATCGGCAAGGTCAACATCGGGTTGTTCGAGCCCGTGTTGTTCCTCGCCCTGGCTGCGCTGGCGATCCACGCGATCACCCGCAAGCAACCACTCCTGCAGAAGTGGCCGTGGCGCGGCCCTTTGCTGGTCCTGGCCGGCTGGCAGGTGTTGGGCCTGCTCTGGTGCCACTCGCTGGGCGGAGGAATCCAGGAGCTGATCGCCGTCGGGGTCATCTTCGCGACGGCGACCGTGTTGCTCACCTACGTGCGGACCTACGAGGACTTTCGGGTCGTCGTCAGCGCCTGGCTCGGCGCAGCGGTGCTCATCGGACTGCTCGCCCTGACGACCGACTGGACCGGGGTCGGCGAGGTGAAGGACACCTGGGAGGTCGCCGCCGGCGGGGGGCGCGAGACGGGACTCGGGCAGCAACCCAACTGGTTTGCCATGAACCTGATGTTCATCGTGCTCACCGCCTTCGGAATGGCCGCGGTCGAAGAGCGCCGCTGGCTGCGCTGGCTCTTCGTCGCGGCTGGCTTCTTCGTGTTCGTGTCCCAGCTGCGCTCCGGCTCGCGCGGCGGCATCTACGCCCTCGCGATCGGCTCCGGCCTGGTCGGGCTGGCCCATCCCATCGCGCGGAAGTGGGTCGCCCGCTTCGGCGTCCTGGCCGGCCTGGTGTTCCTCGGCTTCTGGCTCTTCGGCGAAGGTGGAAGCACGACCAAGGCCGTCAACCGCATCCTCATGAACCTCGGCAACACCTGGGGCGAGGACGTGCGCGAGCAGAACTGGGTCGTCTGCATGGAGATGTTCGCCGAGACCTGGGGTCGCGGGATCGGGCCAGGGGGCTACCCGGAGCTGGTCGCCGACTACAACTGGCGCATCTACGACTCCATCCACAAGTACCCCCACGGCATCTTCTGGGGAGTCATGGCCCACTACGGCGTCGTGGGCCTTGGCCTCGCAGGGTGGCTCGTCGTGCTCGTGTTCCGCATGAGTCGTGATCTCGTGCGCTGGACTCGCGGCACCGCCGTCGAGGTCTTCGCGTGGACCATGCCAGCTACGATGCTGGGATACGCGCTGTGGTCCTTCGTCGAGTTCAACTTCGACGACAAGCCGTTCTGGGAGTTCCTAGCCCTGTTCACCGCTCTCTACCTCTTCGTCCGCCGCCGTCGCGAATCGGACGGGAAGCTCCCGGAGCTGCCCGCATGACCCTCGAGGTGGTGCTCTGGATCGCCGTCGTCGTACTCGCCCTGTGGGCTGGGTGGCTCACGCTCCCGCGCAGTATGGCGCTGGACTGGGAACGCCTCTTCAAGCTCGCACTCGTGACGGGCATTCGAGGGCCGATAGAGGCCCGCGATGGCGGAGTCGACGAGTGGCTCCGTGCCGGCCGGGAGCGCGTCTGGTACCACCCGGCGGCCCGCAGCCTGGTGGCGAAGCTGCGTGACCCGGCTGCCTTCGTGGTGCCCGTGCCGACGCTCAGTGGCGAGAGGGCCCTGATGGAGAAGCTCAGCTCTCTCGAGGACCCGAGCGCCCGCCTGGTCGAGGTCTTCGAGCAGGGCGGCGATGAGCCGTTGTACGAGGATCCAGCTGGCTTCGGGCCGGACTGGGACCTGGCGAGGATCCTCGGCCCCGGCGCGGGCTGGGAGGAGGTCGCGACCTGGTCCGACAGTGTCGTCGAGGTGCTCCGTCGTCGGGCCGAGCACCACAAGTGGGCCATCGTCGGTCACCCGATCCTCGCTCGCTCCCTCGCCCAGGTCCTAGGGGAGCGTGTCGTCGAGGTCGACGATCTCGAGGAGCTGTCTGGCCTCGTGCCCCGGATGTCGGATCGCGTCGTGATCGTGACCCTGGGCGCTACCGGGCTCTTCGAGCATCTCCACGAAGCGCCCGCTCTGCGGGACCAGGTCGCGGCGGTGGTGGGCATCGACCTGGAGAACGACCCCGCCTGGCTCGCCGAGCACTTCGACAACGAGGCCTTCGACACAGAGGTCAACCGGGCGACGCCCTACTTCCACCTCGCCTTCGTGGAGCGTGACCCGGACCTCGATCGCCTCGAGGCCTCCCTGCTGCCGGTCCCGCAGGTCCCGGACACCATGCGCGTCGTGCTGGAGCCCATCGATCTCGGCGTGCTGCCGGGTCCGGTGGCGGACTGTCCCCCGGATCTGCTCGCCCGCGCCTTGCTGATCGTGGTATCCGCCCGGCTCGCGCTGGCTTGAGGGCGTCGTGCATCCCTTCCACCGGACCGAGCTGATCGTCGGAAAGAAGGGCTGGCTGCGCCTCCAGCGCGCAAGCGTCCTGGTGGTCGGGCTGGGCGGGGTCGGCTCCTACGCGGCAGAGGCCATCGCGCGCGGGGGCATAGGTCGTATCGGTCTCGTCGACTTCGACGATGTCTGCGTGACCAACCTGAACCGGCAGCTCCATGCTCTGAGGCGCACGGTCGGACTGCCGAAGGCCGAGCTCATGGCGCAGCGGTGTCGGGCCATCGATCCCAAGCTCGAGATCGACGCGCGAGTCGCCTTCTTCGACGCGGAGACGAGCGACGAGATCCTCGCGCCGGGCTGGGACTACGTGGTCGACTGCATCGACAACGTGACCGCGAAGCTCCACCTGCTCGAGACCTGCGTGAGTCGGGGGATCCCGGTCGTCGCGGCGTTGGGCGCTGGGGGCAAGCTCGATCCGACTCGGGTCCGGGTCTCGGCCCTCGGAGAGACCCGCGTCGACCCCTTCGCCAGGATCCTTCGCAAGGAGCTCCGCCGGCGGGACGTGGAGCTGTCGAGGATCGCGGCAGTGTGGTCGGACGAGCCCCCGGTGGAGCTCGACAGGGACGTGGCGACCGCGTTTCGCTGCATCTGTCCACAGGGCGACAACGAGGTGCACAGCTGCGATGACCGCAACGTCGTCCAGGGCACCGTCAGCTTCATCCCCCCGCTCTTCGGGTTGGTCGCCGCGGGGGTCGTCGTCAACGACCTCCTCGGACGGTCTCTGCTCCAGCCGTGCAGTTCGGTCGCGAGCTGAGGGCGCTCTGGGGTCTCGACCCCGACGCGACCTATCTGAACCACGGGGCCTTCGGTGCGGCCCCGCTCGAGGTCCTGGCCGCACAGCGTGTCTGGCGAGACCGCATGGAGCGCCAGCCATTCCGGTACTTCGTCGACGAGCTCGCCGAGCTCACACGCGAGGCTGCCGGGCGCCTCGCCGCCTACTGCGGGGCATCCGGCGAGGACCTCGTCTTCGTGCCGAACGCGACCACCGCCATCAACTCGGTGCTTCGCAGCCTCGAGTTCGCCCCCGGCGATCGCATCGTCGTGCTCGAGCACGTCTACGTCGGGATCGGGCACAGCGTCGAGTACGTCTGCTCCCGCACCGGCGCGGTCATGGACAAGGTGCCGCTGCCCTGCCCGCCGGAGTCCGACTTCCTCTCGCGGCTCGGTGAGCGTCTCGTCGGAGCGCGGCTGGCCATCCTCGACCACATCACCTCGGCGACGGGCCTGCTCCTGCCGATCGAGGAGATGGTGCGGCTCTGTCGGGAGCGTGGGGTGCCGGTGCTCGTCGATGGCGCCCACGCCCCGGGTCAGGTTCCGCTGGAGCTCGCTGCGCTCGGGGCCACCTGGTACACCGGAAACGCGCACAAGTGGCTCTGCGCCCCGAAGGGCTGCGCCTTTCTCTGGGCGTCGCAACAAGGGCAGGTGGGGCTTCATCCGGCTGTGATCTCCAACGGCTACGGTCGTGGCTTCCACGCAGAGTTCGACTACACGGGCACCTCGGACACGACCGCTCACCTTTCCATCCACGCCTGCCTCGACTTCCGCGCTCGCCTCGGCGACGCGGCGATCCGAGAGCACAACACCGCGCTGGCCAAGGAGGGTCGCCGGTTGCTGCTCGATGCGCTGGAGACGCAGGGCGCGGGCGCGGAGGCCCATGTCGGCAGCCTCGCGACGATCCGCCTGCCCATGGGAGAGCCGACCATGGCGGCGGCACAGCGGCTCTCCAGGCGGATCTGGGAGGGGGATCGGATCGAGGTCCCGATCTTCGCCCATGCCGGCCATCTCTGGCTTCGCATCTCCGCGCAGATCTACAACGAGCGCGACGAATACCTGAAATTGGCGCAGTTGCTCTCAAGGATGCGCTGAGTGATCCGAGTGGGTTCTCAACAGGAGGACCTCAGCATGGTCATCAGCATTCTCATCGCCTGCAGCACTTCCGAGGACATCATCAGCGTTGAGGAGCTCACCTCGGCATCCACAGCGGACGCCTCCGGGCAGCCGGACCCCTCCGAGGAGCCTGACTTGGACACGGAGGACGATCCCGACTTCGAGGGTGAGTTTCCCGCGGACGAAGAAGAAGAGGAGCGCTCATTCGATCCCGACGCTTGCGACGAGGGAGTCGCTGCCAGCATCGGCGAGCGCACCTACGGCGGGCTCCAGGCCGCGCTCGATGCCCTGGGCCCCAACGACGAGGCCGTCTGGGTCTGTCCGGGTGTGCACACCGGGCCCTTCTACATCACGGCCAACTACGAGGTCGTGGTTCTCGGCGCCGGCGACAAGCCGGACGAGACGATCCTCACGACGACCGTCAGCAACGTCCTGAACGTCTTTGCCTGGCGCGGCGGCCAGCAGGGTGAGCCCGGGCGCTTCTTCGCCAGGAACCTCACGGTCATGGGCGGCTCCGCGGAGCAGGGCGGCGGGATCAGCGCCGCTGCTCAGGAGGTCCACCTCCAGGACGTGATCATCCGCGGCGGCAACGCCACGCAGGGCGGAGGCCTCTATGTCGACGGTGGGGCTGTCGGAGTGTTGCTCGACAGCGTCGAGTTCTACGACAACGACGCTGTCCGCGGCGGCGGCTTCTACATCGGCGGCTCGGAGGAGGTCAACCACCTCGAGTTCAGGCAGGTCGGCTTCTACGAGAACGCCGCCACCGACGCCGGCGGCGCCGCCTACTTCGCCAACGGAGACGTCGACGGCACCTTCGTCGGTGTGTACGCCCGCGGCAACTCCGCTCCGATCGGCGCGGCCTATCGCTTCGGCGGCAGCGACGAGGCGGCCTACGCCCACTTCGGCATGATCGGTGGAGGCGTCCACACCAACGTCAGCGAGTCCGGGGCCATCGACGCCTATGGCACCGCCACCGTGGTCGTCGAGGACGTGGACTTCGGCAGCGGCACCGACGACAACGAAGGCTTCGATGTCGGCGGCTGCAACGGCGACTTCGGGCCTGGCTCGAGCTTCGTGTACTGGCCCGACGGCGGCATCTACTGCGAAGACGAGTAGGCAGACTTCCCGAACTGTCTGTGAATACTGGTCCGTCCAGTCCGTCTCGGGGGGAGACGGAGGACGGACCATGCTGCTTCTCAGCTTCCTGACCGCTTGCTTGCCTCAGCTCGGGCGCCACGACCGGCCCGATGACGAGACCATCCCCGGCGACGACCTCATGAGCGTCGACGCCATCACCCCCGGCTACTCCAGCACCCTTGGCGGTGACGAAGCCGAGATCACCGGAGGCCCCTTCGACGGCAGCGTCAGCGTCGTCATCGGAGGCAACCAGGCAGAGGTGCTCTCGGTCGAGGCCGACCGGTTGATCGTCGAGCTCCCGCCTGCCTCGGAGGGCATGCGGGACGTGATCGTCGAGAGCGACCTGGCCACGGCCGAGCTCGAGGACGGCATTCGCTACTTCACCGATGGCACGGGACTCGCCGGAACTGTCGGCGCCATCGAGTGGTACGAGCTGCAAGGCAGCTACTGGACAGAGGACTCCAGCGACTTCGGGAGCGCCTGGTGGGGCCTCGTCGAGCCAGAGGACGTGCACTACTGGACGCTCTTCGGCGTCGAAGAGGACAGCTGCGTCGCGGCCGCGGACTTCCCGAGCCTGCGCTTCATGGACACCGGACTGGCCACGACCTCCCTGTCCGTCGGCGAGCGCGACATCGAGCTGGAGGCCCTGGACGACCGCACCTTCGACAGCCTCCTGTCAGCCAACGAGTACCAGGAGTACTCGACCTACGGCGTCGACATCAACGGCGGCGACCTCCCCGACTTCTCGATCCCGGAGCTCGCTCGCACAGGCGCGGCCTTCGACCTCTACGCACCCTATGTCTTCGGCTCTGCGCCCCCGGAGCTGGCCAAGAACGAGCTCGAGATCGAGTGGGGCCAGGCCGACGCGGACCGCATGGTCATCTGGGTCGAGCGCTACGACGAGGACCTCACAGAAGTCATCGAGGCAGTCGCCTGCGTCGCACGCGATGACGGCGAGTTCAAGGTGCCGGGCTCGGTCTGGGAGCAGGAGTGGGACTACGACCAGTGGCTCTACATCTACGTCGGCGCTGTCCGCGAGGACGGTGGCACCGTGCCGCTGAACAACGCCGAGTCGCGGGTCGCAGGGGTCTACTGGCTCCTCGGGGCGGCTTCGACCACGAAGTGAGGGCACCCTCAGCGCCCACTCGCCCACGCCATGAAGCCCTCGGGGTCAGCCTGGATCCGCCGAACGAGGGCCTCCGGTAGGCGCCCCGCTCGGAGACCCAGCTTGTCCTCGCTCACGCCGAGCGCTCCGGAGAGTGCAGCCAGCACCTCGCTCGTGGGCTGCCGAGCTCCCGACTCGATGCGTGACAGCACGCTCGCAGCGATGCCCGCACGGGTGGCCAGGGCGCGCTGGGAGAGGCCCCTCCGTTGTCGGCGGGCGCAGAGCCACTCGCCGAAGGGCTGTGGTGTGGGCCTGGGCCTCGTCGCTGGCGCGGCGACGTCCTCGTGAGGCCAGGCGATGCGAGCCCAAGCGCTGTGGTTGTGGATCGACTCGAGGTTCTCCACGCTCACCTCGAGCCAGGACATCCCCGGCAGCTCGCGCAGGGCGCCGACGACGTCGCGGACGAGGTCCTCGACGAAGCGAGGGTTCTCGTAGGCCCGCTCCGTCACGTGCTTCTCGTCCTCGCGCTTGAGCAACGCGTAGAGCGGTGAGCTCGCATGGGCCTCGACGACCTCGACGATGTCCTCGATCCAGATCATGCCCTCGAAGCGCACCTGTACGTCCACCAACCCGCGCTGGTTGTGGGCACCGTGGCGGCTCACGGCCTTGGAGCAGGGGCAGAGCGTCGTGACGGGTACGGTCACCCCGAGCACGAAGTCGAGTTCGTCTCGGCGCCGGCTGGCGGCGAAGCGGCAGGGGTACTCCATCAGCGAGCGGGCCCCGCTCACCGGCGCGCGGCGCTCCAGGAAGTAGGGGAAGCTCACGTCGAGGTAGGCGTCGTCGGCCTGCAGCCTGCGCTGCACCTCGGCGAGGATGTCCGGCACAGTGCCGAGCGACAGCTCCCCCCGGTGGCTCTCGAGCACCTCGAGGAAGCGGCTCATGTGTGTGCCCTTGAACTCTGCAGGCAGACCGACGGAGAGCTGGATCTCCGCGACGGTGTGTTGGCGCTGCCTGGCCTTGTCCCAGACCGTGATCGGGTAGCTCAGGCGGTCGATGCCCACCTGGTCGATGGGCAGCTGCCGGTGATCGGACTCGCTCGCGATGTCGGGCATACTCATACCGGAAGCGCTAACTGGCGGTTGCCATGTCTGGCAACATCGGTGTGACCTGATTTCAGTTGGTATTGAAGTCAATGAAGTTCTGGGGTAGGTAGGAAGCCCCAGAGCAGTTAGACGGTGACAATGCGCTTTGAGAAGGTCTGCATCGAGGCCCTCAGCTACGAGCTCCCCCCGCAGGTCCTGACCACGGCGGCGCTGGAGTCCGCGCTGGGTCCGCTGTACTCCCGGTTGGGGGTCCAGCCGGGCTGGCTGGAGGCGGTGACGGGCATCAGGGAGCGCCGCATGTGGGCTCCAGGTGACGACGCGGTCGCGGCGGCGAGCAGGGCATGCGACAAGGCTCTCGAAGAGGCCGGTGTGCCTCGCTCACAGGTCGACGTCCTGGTGAGCTGCTCGGTCTACAAGGCCCAGCTCGAGCCCAGCGTGGCCTGCAGGGTCCACCACGACCTCGGCCTGCGCCCGGGCGCGATGAACTTCGACGTCGGCAACGCCTGCCTCGGACTCCTCTCGGGGATGCAGGTCGTGGGCAACATGATCGAGCTCGGGCAGGCGAGGGCCGGGCTGGTCGTCGCCGGAGAGTGCAGCCGCGAGGTCACCGGCAACACGATCGCGAAGCTGCTCGAGCCCGACGCGGACATACAGCGCTACCGCGAGAACCTCGCCACCCTGACCCTCGGGAGCGCCGCCGCCGCCGTGCTCCTCGTCGACCGCTCCCTGTCCGTGAGCGGCCATCGCTTCACGGGCGGCGTCACCCTCAGCGCCAGCCAGCACGCTGGCCTGTGCTACGGCGACAACCGGGGCATGACCACCGACCCGACGCGCTTGCTGGCCGAGGGCGTGCGCCTCGCGCGACAGACCTGGGACAGCTTTCGGCGGGAGCAGGGGGACTCCAGTGCCTTCGCGCTGCACCAGGTCGGAAAGGCCAACCACGACACGGTCTGCCGGGCGCTGGGCATCGACGATCGGCGGGCTCTCCGCATCTACCCGGAGATCGGGAACGTCGGCGCCGCCAGCGTCGCCATCGCCGCGGGCATGTCGGTCGAACAAGGCGCCGTGCGGCCCGGCGAAGGGCTCACCCTCATGGGCATCGGCAGCGGGCTGAACGTCTCGATGCTGCGGGTCGATTGGTGATCCCGGGGGAACTCTACCCGTGGACCGGTGACTTCCACGACGTGGACGGCGGTCGCATGCACGTGGTCGACGAGGGCCCGAAGGACGCGCCGGTGCTGCTGGCGGTCCATGGAAACCCGACGTGGTCCTTCTACTGGCGAGCGCTCATCGAGCACTTCGCCGGGCGCTACCGGGTCGTGGCGGTCGACCACATCGGCTGCGGGCTCTCGGACAAGCCCCAGGACTGGCCATACCGACTCGAGGGGCACGTCGAGAACCTCGTGAAGGTCGTCGAGGAACTCGATCTGAGCGACATCACCCTGGTCGTGCACGACTGGGGTGGCGCCATCGGCATGGGCGCCGCCGAGCGCATGCCCCAGCGCTTCGGGCGGATCGTCGTCACCAACTCCGCCGCCTTTCGCAGCCAGGCGATCCCGCCGAGCATCGCCTGCTGCCGCATCCCGGGCTTCGGGGCGGTTGCGGTCCGCGGCTTCAACGGCTTCGCTTGGGCCGCGACCTGGCGCACGACCGTGCGGCCCCTGTCCAAGGAGGTCAAGGCTGGCCTCACCCACCCATACGACAGCTGGGACAACCGCATCGCCACCCTTCGCTTCGTCGAGGACATCCCGATGAAGCCCTCGCACCCGAGCTACCAGACCCTCGTCGACATCGAAGACGGCCTCGCCGCGCTCGCGGACAAGCCGATGCTGGTCCTCTGGGGAGAGCAGGACTGGTGCTTCACCCCCGAGTTCCGCCGCCAGTGGGAGGCGCGCTTCCCCCGGGCAGAGGTCCACGCCTGGCAAGACGTCGGCCACTACGTCATGGAGGACGCCCCCGAGCGGGTCTGCGAGGCCATCGAGGCCTGGACCGCGTGAACTTCGCGGCCCGCCTGGACCGGCTCGCGGCAGAGCGTCCCCGGCAGCGTGCCCTCGTGCGGCCAGCTGGGCGGGACCCTCGCGATGGTCGGAGGCTCTGGGCGCAGCTCACTTTTTCGCAGCTGCACGAGATGACCAACAGCACGGCGCGCGGCTTCGCGAGCGCCGGGATCGGGCAGGGCGATCGCGTCATCCTGCTCGTGGAGCCGAGCTTCGAGTTCTTCAGCATCATCTTCGCCCTCTGGAAGCTGGGCGCGGTGCCTGTCCTCATCGATCCGGGCATGGGGCTCTCCGGCTTCCTGGCATGCGTGCGCCAGATCCGGCCGAGGGTGTGCATCGGCGTACCGCGCGCGATGCTCCTGTCCAAGCTCAAGGCCACGGACTTCGAGAGCGTCGAGCTGCGCGTCACCGTCGGGCCCAGCACCTGGTTCTGGGGTGGCGAGACCCTGCCGCTGTTGATGGACCCCGGGCCACTGCAGACCCTGGATGTGCCGGGTGATGCCGTCGCGGGAGTGCTCTTCACCAGCGGCTCCACCGGTCCGGCGAAGGGCGTCCGATACAGCCACGGCATGTTCGAGGCCCAGGCTACGCGCATCGCGGCGCTCTATGGCATCGAAGCGGGCCAGGTCGACGTGCCCTGCTTCCTCCCCTTCGCGATGTTCAGCTGCGTGATGGGCATGACCGTCGTGCTGCCGGACATGGACTTCAGCAAGCCCGCGACGGCCAGGCCAGAGGCCCTCGCAGAGGCCATCATCGAGCACGGCGCCCATCAGCTGGTGGGCTCTCCCGCGGTCATGAGGCGGCTCGCTCGGTGGGCTCCGGACAAGGGCGTGCGCTTTCCCAGCCTCGAGCGCGTGCTCACCTTTGGCGCGCCGATCCCCCGCGACCTGCACGAGACCTTCCGCGAGCTGCTCGCTGAGGGCGTGGACATCCACACCCCCTACGGCGCCACCGAGGCGCTGCCCGTGGCGAGCACCTCGACGACCGCGATCCTGGCCGAGCTGGGCGCCCGCACGGCGAGCGGGGAGGGGACCTGTGTCGGCGGCGTCGCTCCGGACACGAACGTAAGGGTCATCCGCATCACCGACGAGCCGATCCCGACCTGGTCCGAGGAGCTCGTGCTCCCCCCTGGAGAGGTCGGCGAGATCTGCGTGAAGGGGCCCCAGGTCTCCTCCGAGTACGTCGGGCGGCCAGAGGCCACCAGCGCCGCGAAGATCCAGGACGGCGAGGGCTTCTGGCACCGCATGGGGGACCTCGGCTTTGTCGACGCACAGGGCCGTCTCTGGTTCTGCGGGCGCAAGGCACACCGGGTCAGGTGCAGCGACGGCGAGCTGGTCTTCCCCGTTCCACTGGAGGGTGTCTTCAACGAGGTCGACGGCGTCCTTCGCAGCGCGGTGGTGGAGGTGAGCGGGGCTCCGGTCCTGGTCGTCGAGGGCAAGGCCGACGAGGGGGAGCTCCTGCGGGTGGCCAAGGCCAACCCGGTGACTCGCCGCGTCGAGCGCGTCCTGTTCCACCCGGGCTTCCCGGTCGACCGGAGGCACAACGCCAAGATCCACCGGCTCCAGCTCCGGGACTGGGCCAGAGACCGCACGTGAAGGCCCTCGTCACCGGCGGCGGTGGCTTCCTCGGCAGCGCCATCGTGCGCCTGCTGCGAGCGCGCGACGACGAGGTGGTCGTCCTCGGCCGCAACCACTACCCACACGTCGAGGAGCTCGGCGCCACCTGCGTGATCTGCGACATCGCAGAGGGCGGGGCGGCCCTCGATACGGCCCTCGTCGGTGTGGACGTCGTCTTCCACGTCGCGGCCCTCGCCGGCATGTGGGGCCCCTATGAGCGCTACCGGCGCGTCAACGTGCAAGGCACGCAGACCGTGCTCGAGGCGGCCAGGCGAGCCGGGGTCCGGCGCTTCGTCCACACCTCCAGCCCCAGCGTGACCTTCGACGGTCGGAGCGAGGAGGGGGTGCGCGAAGAGGACTGCAGCTACCCCGAGACCTTCCTCTTCCACTACCCGGCGACCAAGGCAGAGGCAGAGGCCTGGGTGCTCGCCCAGGACTCCGACGTGTTGGCCACAACCGCCCTGCGCCCTCATCTCATCTACGGCCCCGGGGATCCCCACCTCGTGCCGCGGCTCCTCGCCAGGCAGCGAGCAGGACGGCTCAGGGTCCTCGGATCGGGGACCAACAAGGTCGCCCTGACCTACGTCGACAACGCCGCCGTCGCCCACCTGCAGGCAGCCGACGCGCTCGCCGTCGGCTCCCCGAACGCCGGTCGGGCCTACTTCATCACCGACGGTGACCCGGTGGTGGTGTGGGAGTGGCTCGACGAGCTCTTCGAGGCCGTCGGCGCGGGCCGGATCCGGGGGCGGGTCCCCACCGGGGTCGCCATGCCCCTCGCGGGACTCGTCGAGTGGGTCTGGCGGACCTTCGGCGTGGCCTCCGAGCCCCCGATCACGCGCTTCACGGTGGCCCAGACCAGCACATCCCACTGGTACGACCTGCACAACGCGCGAGCGGACTTCTCCTACACCCCCATCGTGGACCCCGAGACCGCTTTTTCCCGCACGGTTGCGGCCTTTTTGGGGCCTCCCGCCCGCTGACCCACGGGTCAAAAAACAAACCCACAGGTTTTTTTGGATGCCAAGGGCGTGCAATCCGGATGATCTGCGGAATTGTGTCCAACTCGTCAACGCAACCCCCTGAATTCAGGGGTAGAAGGCCCGGTCACCGGAGTCATGACCCGGTGCGGGAGATCGCTTGATCGAGAATCACCTCGTCGGAGCCTGGACGCAGGGTCCGACGCCCCCCAACTTCGATGGTCCTGACGTCCTCGCGGCCGTCCAGCGCATCCGTGAACCGGTCCACATCGTGCAGGAGCCCGAGGGCCGGGTCGGTGTCGCCTTCCAGGGCGGCGTCATCTCGACCGAGATGGTCAACGGGAGACCCTCCTTCCCGCTCCTGGCCACGCTCCCCCCCCTGTACCCGGAGTGGCTCGGCGACCGCAGCTTCTGCGAGGTCCACGGGACGCGCTACCCCTACCTCCAGGGCGCGATGGCCAACGGCATCGCCACGACCCGCATGGTCATCGCCATGTGCCAGGCGGGCTTCCTCGGCTTCTTCGGCGCCGGGGGGCTCGGGCTCTCGCGCATCGAGGCCGCTGTCGACGAGCTCATCTCGTCGGTGGGCGACAGGCCGAACTGGGGCTGCAACCTGATCCACGCCCCCCAGGAGCCGGACCTGGAGCAGGCCACGGTCGAGCTCTACCTGGCACGCGGCGTGCGCCGGATCTCGGCTGCGGCCTTCATGAAGCTCACGCCGATGGTGGTGCAGTACTCCGCCAGTGGGCTCCGGGAGCTGCCTGACGGGCGCGTGGTCAGGAAGAACCACGTCTTCGCGAAGATCAGCCGCCCAGAGGTCGCCGCCCACTTCATCAACCCCGCCCCGGACGAGATGCTCGATGCCCTCGTCGCTTGCGGGCGCCTGAGCCCGGAGGAGGGTCGCCTGGCCCGCCGGGTCGCCGTCGCCGAGGACATCATCGTCGAGTCCGACAGCGGCGGTCACACGGACAACCGGCCCCTCGGCGCGCTCTTCCCCGTCATCGTCACCTTGCGGGACGAGCTCGTGCGCCGGCACGGCTACAGCCGGCCCATCCGGGTCGGCGCTGCTGGAGGCATCGGCACCCCCGCCGCCGCCGCTGCTGCCTTTTCGCTCGGCGCGGCCTTCGTGCTCACCGGCTCCGTGAACCAGGGCGCGGTCGAGTCGGGGCTCTCCGAGGAGGGCCGGGTGATGCTCGCCAGCGCCGGCCTCGCCGACGTGACCATGGCACCCGCCGCCGACATGTTCGAGCTCGGGGTCGAGGTCCAGGTCCTTGGCCGCGGCACGATGTTCGCGATGCGCGCCAAGCGCCTCTACGAGACCTACGAGCGCTACGCCGGCCTCGAGGACATCCCCGCAGATGTCCGCGCCAGGCTCGAGAAGCAGGTCCTCGGCCTCTCACTCGAGACCGTCTGGTCCAACACCCAGTCCTTCTGGACCGAGCGCGACCCGCGTGAGCTGGAGCGCGCCGAGGCCGACCCCAAGCACAAGATGGCCCTCTGCTTCCGCTGGTATCTCGGGCTGTCCAGCCGCTGGGCCATCACCGGCGATGCGTCGCGTCGCCTCGACTACCAGATCTGGTGCGGCCCCGCGATGGGCGCCTTCAACAGCTGGGTCCGCGGGAGCGTCCTCGAGCCCGTCGAGAACCGCCGCGTCGTCCAGATCGCCCTGAATCTCGTGGAGGGCGCCGCGCACATCACGCGCGCGCAGCAGCTCCGCACCTACGGCGTGGCCGTCCCCGCCGCTGCCTTCGACTTCCGTCCCCGGAACCTGTCATGACCACTCGCTCACCCATCGCCGTCGTCGGCGTCTCCGCCATCTTCCCAGGCTCCGTCGACGCCACCGGCTTCTGGAAGGACATCCTCGCGGGCACCGACCTGATCCGCGACGTGCCGCGCAGCCACTGGCTCATCGACGACTACTACGACCCGGATCCGGCCGCCCCCGACAAGACCTACGCCAAGCGCGGTGCCTTCCTCGAGGACATCCCCTTCGACCCGCTCGAGTGGGGCGTCCCGCCCAGCATCGTGCCGGCCACCGACACCTCCCAGCTCCTCGCGCTCATCACGGCGAAGCGGGTGCTCGAGGACGCGGCGGGTGGCCAGTTCGCCGAGATGGACAAGAGCAGGATCAGCGTCATCCTCGGCGTCACCAGCGCCCAGGAGCTGCTGGGATCCATGAACAGCCGCCTCCAGAAGCCGGTCTGGCGCAAGGTCCTGCGCGACGCTGGCCTGCCCGAGAGCAAGGTCGTCGAGCTGCTCGGCCGCATCGAGGGCGAGTACACCCCCTGGCAGGAGGCCAGCTTCCCGGGGCTCCTCGGCAACGTCGTCGCCGGACGCATCGCCAACCGCCTCGACCTCGGCGGAACCAACTGTGTCTGCGACGCTGCCTGTGCCTCGGCCTTCAGCGCGGTGTCGATGGCTGCAAACGAGCTCTGGCTCGGACAGTCCGATGTCGTCATCACCGGCGGCGTCGACACCATGAACGACATCTTCATGTTCATGTGCTTCAGCAAGACGCCAGCCCTGTCCCCCTCCGGGGACGTGAAGCCCTTCTCCGACGAGGCCGACGGCACCATGCTCGGCGAGGGGATGGGGATGGTCGCCTTGAAGCGTCTCGAGGACGCCGAGCGTGACGGTGACCGCATCTACGCCGTGATCACGGGTGTCGGCTCCAGCAGCGACGGGCGCGCCAAGAGCGTCTACGCCCCCCGTCCCAGCGGGCAGGCCTCTGCGCTGGAGCGCGCCTACGACGCCGCCGGCTACGGCGCCGACACGGTGGAGCTGGTCGAGGCCCACGGGACCGGCACGAAGGCCGGCGACGCCGCCGAGTTCGAGGGGCTCACCATGGCCTTCGACCACAGCGGCCGACAGGACCGCCGCTGGTGTGCGCTGGGAAGCGTGAAGTCCCAGATCGGCCACACCAAGGCCGCCGCGGGCAGCGCTGGCCTCTTCAAGTCGGTCATGGCGCTGCACCACAAGGTCATCCCCCCGACCATCAAGATCGACCGTCCGAACCCCAATATGGACCTCCAGGGCTCGCCCTTCTACCTGTCCACGCGTGCCCGTCCCTGGGTCCGCGGCCCAGAGCACCCCAGGCGTGCCGGCGTGTCGAGCTTCGGCTTCGGCGGGAGCAACTTCCACCTCGCCCTCCAGGAGTACACCGGGGACCACAAGGCCAGCTTCCGTCGCTGGGGCGGGCCCGAGATCGTCGTCTTCGGAGCGGACTCCTCGGAGGCTCTGCTCGCGCAGCTGCGCAGCCTCGATCTCTCAGGCGATGGCTGGCTCGAGTGGCTCGCTCGTGACTCGCAGCAGAGCTACTCCGGTGGCCAGGCCCGCCTCGCCATCGTGGCATCCGACGTCGAGGACTTCCGCACCAAGCTCGAGCTCGCGCTGAGCCACCTGCAGGACAAGCCCGGCAAGCCGCTGGCCTCTCCCAAGGGCATCCACTACGGCTTCGGCGAGGCTGGCAAGACCGCCTTCGTCTTCCCCGGTCAGGGCAGCCAGTACGTCGACATGGGAGCCCAGGTCGCGATGACCTGGCCCGAGGCAGTGGGTGCCTGGGACGCCGCAGAGGGCGCCGTCGCCGGACTCGCGGACATCGTCTTCCCCCGCCCGGACTTCTCCGCCACCGCTGAGGACTGGCAGACCAGGCTGACCGCCACCGAGTGGGCCCAGCCCGCCATCGGCGCCTGCTCGCTCTCGCTCTTGAGGGTGCTCTCTCGCCTGGGTGTCAGCGCCGACTGCGTCGGTGGACACAGCTATGGAGAGGTCACCGCGCTCCACGCAGCGGGCGTGCTCAGCGCAGAGGACATGCTCCGGGTCGCCCGCCGTCGAGGCGAGCTCATGGCCCAGGCGGCGAAGACCCCGGGCTCGATGACCGCCGTCGTCGCGGACATCGAGAGTGTTCGGCCAGTGGTCGAAGACAGCGGCCTCGACGTCGTGGTCGCGAACCACAACAGCCCGCGGCAGGTCGTGCTCAGCGGCCCGACCAAGGCCATCGATGGAATCGAGCAGGCCCTCGACGCTGCGGGGCTTCCCTTCCGGCGCCTCGGTGTCGCCACCGCTTTCCACTCCAGCGTCGTCTCCGACAGCGTCGGCCCCTTCGCCGAGGCCCTCGCAGAGGTCGACTTCGCCACGCCGACGCTGCCGGTCTACGCCAACAGCGAGGCGGCTCCGTACCCCAGCGAGCCAGCGGCGATCCGCGAGCTGCTCGCTGGCCAGATCGCCCGGAGCGTGCGCTTCGTCGACCAGGTCGAGGCCATGTACGCCGCCGGCGTGCGCGTCTTCGTCGAGGTCGGCCCACACGCGGTGCTGACGGGTCTCGTCGCGCGCATCCTGAAGGGGCGTCCGCACGCGGCCGTGCCCCTGGACAAGAAGGGCAAGGACGGCCTGGTTCAGCTGCAGGACGGCCTCGGCCGCCTCGTCGCCGCTGGCGTCGAAGTGCAGCTCTCGAAGCTCTGGGAGGGCTGGGCCGAGGCCGTCGACCCCCGCAGCCTCCCGGCTCCCAAGATGCTCATGCACATCAACGGGGCCAACTACGGCAAGCCCTATCCGCCGCCAGAGGGCCAGATGCCTGGTCCCAACCCGGAACTCGAGCCCGAGGTCATCGTGAAGGAAGTCATCAAGGAGGTCCGCGTCGAGGTCCCTGTGGAGGTTCCGGTGCAGGCTCCGGTGCAGGCTCCCGGGCGCGCCGCAGCCCGTCCGGCAGCGGACGGTTGGGTCCAGGCCTTCCAGGAGAGCCAGCGTCAGACCGTCGAGGCCCACTCGGCCTTCCAGGACGCGATGACCCGCTCCCACACCGTCTTCCTCGAGTCGATGGAGCGCAGCTTCGGCCAGCTCACCTCGATGGTGACCGGGGCCCCCGCCCCCCAGCCGCCAGCTCGCGTCGCGCAGCCCGCGGCGGTCGCCGCACCAGCACCCGTCGCCGCACCCGCGTCGGTCCCGGTGCCGTTGGCAGCCGCTCCGATCCCGACTTCGACCCCCGCCGTCGCCGCTCCGGCTGTTGACCTCGACGCGCTCATGAGCGCGCCCCAGCCGGTGGCCCCTGTGGCCTCTGTGGCCCCTGTGGCGCCTCCGGCCTCCCTCGACCTCCACGCGCTCCTGCTCAGCGTGGTCGCTGACAAGACCGGCTACCCGGCCGAGATGCTCTCTGCGGAGATGTCGCTGGAAGGCGACCTCGGCATCGACAGCATCAAGCGGGTGGAGATCCTCAGCGCGATGCGCGAGGAGGCCCCGGAGCTTCCGGAGGTCGACGCCGGCGCGATGGCCGAGCTGAAGACCCTCGGCCAGATCGTCGAGCACATGGCCGCGGCGCTGCCCGGAGCCACCGCGGCACCGGCGCCCGGAGCCACCGCGGCACCGGCGGCCGTCCCGACCCTCGACCTGCACGCGCTCCTGCTCAGCGTCGTGGCGGACAAGACCGGCTACCCGGCGGAGATGCTCTCTGCGGAGATGTCGCTGGAAGGCGACCTCGGCATCGACAGCATCAAGCGGGTGGAGATCCTCAGCGCGATGCGCGACGAGGCCCCGGAGCTTCCGGAGGTCGACGCCGGCGCGATGGCCGAGCTGAAGACCCTCGGCCAGATCGT
>DASCPX010000134.1:0-67541 GCA_036012755.1 Myxococcota bacterium
CAAGACCGAGGCATCGCGCCCACCGCGGAGGCTCGGCATGCAGTGCCCTGGCGAGGTCGAGGTCGACGATGCGTTCAGGGTCCAGTCCCCGGCCTCGGAGCCAGTTCACGGCGCCTTCGTCCGAGGTGACGGGGTGGGCCCCATCCCAGGTGGCCTTCAAGCCGTCGAGGTGGGGGCGACCTGACGGCAGCGATGGGAACCCGATGTCCGAGAAGATGGGCATGTCGCCGGTCTCGTACGCACCCAGCGCTCCAACTACCGCCCGGCAACCCTCATTGTTGAGGTCCCGGAGCCGACTGCCTCGGACCACCCAGGCGGCCAGGTCCAGCCCGTCGCCCTGAGCGCCGCAGGCATGGCAGCGCCAGCCGCGCTGGTCGGGTCGAAGGCCGATAGGAGGTCGGGGGTCTGCCCTCCCGCGGCGCGTTGCGTTGCAGGCGGGACAGGGCCCGACACCGCGACGGCCGACCTGGAGGCCGACCATCCAGGCGACCTCGTTCACTGGGAGTGCCCGGTAAGGAGCCCAGTCGAAACGGGGCCTCATGGCGTCACCGAAGGCGCGGCGCGGCGTCCAATTCGGAGGCGGTAACCGTTACCGCTTCGGGCGGTCACAGGCCGGTTTGGGCCGGTAACCATGTTCCTGGGGGTATGTGTTTTCAGCCACTTGGACTGATTCTTCCCTACTCGATGTAGCCCAGCTTCTTCAGCTCCTCCGAGGTCTCCTCGCTGAGTTCCACCCGCTCCACCAGTGGGGTCGCTTCGGTCATCGCGCGCTCCCAGGCCTCTCGGGAGGCCCGGAGGTCGTGGTCCACTGCGAGCGGGACGAGCTCCTCGGGGTCATGCTCGAGGTCGAAGACACCGAAGGCGGCCTTGGCCTTGGGAGAGGGGTCCCAGATGGCCTTGTACCGACCGTCCTCTGACAGCGCCAGCTTGCCCTCGCGCTGGGAGACTATGGGGGTCGTCTCGAGCGAGACGGAGAAGGTGTGGTCGACGCCGAGTTCATCACACAAGAGCTGGGCGGTGGCGGCATTCGACACGAACTCGGGGAGCTCGGTGCGAGCTCCGGACACGAGGTAGGGCACGCTGGTGAGCGGCTCGTAGACCCAGTAGCCGTGGCCGACCACGCCGTGCTCGCCGAGGAGCTCTCCGTGGTCGCTCGTGAGCACGATGAGGGTGTCTTCCCGGTGCTGTCCAAGGGCCTCCAGGACCTCGCCGATCCGCAGGTCGGTGTCCTCGACTACAGCCCGATAGGCCTGCTGGTAGGCCAGGCGGGCTCCAGGTTCGTTGCGCTTGGCGGCGCCGATCTCCAGCCCCATGCGCCCCTCGAACCACTCGGCGTCCAGGCCGTGCTCCTCCTGAGCCTCCGCCGAGGGCTTCAGCGGACTGTGGGGCCCGAGGAAGTGCAGGTAGGCGAAGTGACGGCCCCCTGGGGTCCAGTGCTTGACCACCAGCCCGCGGAACTCCTTCGCGAGCACCTTGTCGCTGACGCGGCGCCAGGCGTCGAAGCCTCGGTCGAAGCCGAGCTCCTCGGCGAGGTAGCCGTTGCTGTAGAGCCCGTCGGTGCGGAAGCCCTCTGCGGCGAGCACCTCGGACAACAGCGGCATGTCCGGGAGCAGCGGGTAGCGACCCAGCTTGCCGGTGGGCAGGTCGAAGCCGTGGGAGCGCACATCAGCGCCGGTGAAGAGCGAGACGACGCTGGGAACGGTCCAGGTCCCGCTGCTCCACGCGCGGGCCGATCGCTGCTGCCCGAGGCTGTCGATGTTCGGGGTATCGGCCTCTGCGAGCACGTCGGCTCGGAGGGTGTCGATCACGATGAGCACCGCGTTTCTCGGCGGGTCCTTCCGGAGCGTGCGGGCCGGGCTGGGGGGAGCCTCGGGGCCCACGTCCGGGCCCGGTTCCGCCTCCAGCGGAGCCTCCGGAGTGCAGCAGAGAAGCCACAACAGCGCCATCGTCGCGTCCTAACGCGTTAGAACGAGCGTCCCTCCAGACCGGCAGAGGCACGACATGTCGGACATGCAGGCACTTACCTTCGACCGCTCGCGAGAGGTGTGGGAGACCTCGACCGGCCTGGTCAAGGAGCGCATTCCCCTCTCCGAGCTCACCGATCCGCACGGGGTGGACCGCTCGAGCGTGATCATCGAGGTGATGTACGCCGGCTTCTGCGGGAGCGACCGTGGCATCTGGTCACGCAAGGCCTTCGGCGACATGATCCACGACAGCCTCGATCGGCAAGGAAAGGACAAGCGCGTCGTCGGCCACGAGCTCCTGGGCCGCATCGTCGAGGTCGGGAGCCGCGTCACCGCCAAGTACCGCCTGAAGCCCGGGGACATCGTCTCGACCGAGTCCCACATCGTCTGTGGAACATGCCACCAGTGCCGCATCGGTGCCCAGCACGTCTGCGCACGCGACAGGATCATCGGCATCTCCATGGACGGCTGCTTCGCCGACTTCCTGAAGCTCCCCGCGAAGGCCCTGTGGCCGACCGACACCTCGAGGATCCGGCCAGAGGTCGCCGCGGTCCAGGAGCCCTTCGGGAATGCCGTCCACGCCTGCCAGGCGGCTGACCTGCGTGGCCTCAGGATCGCCATCCTCGGCTGCGGCACCATCGGGCTCTTCGCGCTCCTCATCGCCCGGGGACTCGGGGCCGGCCGCATCATCGGCATCGAGCCGAACCCGAAGCACGCGGACATGGCGCGCAGGCTGGGCTGTGACGCCGTGATCCAGCCCTCCTTGCCTCCGAAGGACAAGCCATGGGCCTCTGATCCGGATCTCCATCAGCAGGTCATGGACCTGACCGACGGGGTCGGGGTGGACGTGGCGCTGGAGATGGCGGGCCACAACTCCTCGCTCAACAACGCCCTGCGCATCACCCGCCGCGGAGGCGACATCGTGGCCTTCGGGGTCCAGAACGGCGAAGCGACCATCGAGAACGCCCACCGTGTGGTGATGAACGGCCTCCGCATCCATGGCGTCGTGGGGCGCCAGATCTTTGGCACCTGGGAGATCACGAAGACCCTCCTGGAGTCCCGCAGCAACGGCATCGCGGACGCCGTGTGGGACGTCATCCTCAACAGGGGCGAGGGCACCATCGTGGACATCGACGCCTGGGAGAAGGCGTCTTTCGAACAGACGATTCGGAACAACCCCAAGGTGATCCTGCGCTTCGCTGGCTCCTGAGACTATGCTCGGTGGCGTGTCCGATCCAGGACTGACCAGCGACGTCGAGCAGGCCGTCCTCACGGGGAGCCCCGACGAGACCATGAAGGCCGCAGCGGTCATTCGAGAGGGGCTGGCAGAGGACGACCCGCGGCAGGAGCATGCCGAGCTGTTGGAGGGCCACGCCCTTCGCCTGGGTGGACACCTGGACCAGGCCGAGGCGGTCCTGCGACCCCTGGCGCGCAGCGCGGCGAGCGACTCCGTCCGCATCCGAGCGAGCTCGACGTTGGCCTGGGTCCTGCGACAGCAGCGACGGCTCGACGACGCGATCTCCGTCCTCCAGCAGGTCGTTGACCTGGTCCTCGACGGCGGGCGGCGGGAACGGGCCAGCTGGTCTCATCAGCTCGCGAGCTGCCTGCTCTTCGCTGGTCGACTCGACGAAGCCGAGCTCGCTGCGCGGATGGGCCTCAAGGGAGCCGAGCCCATCTCGCAGGCCTTCCTCTTCGAGGTCATCGGCCGCATCCACCGAGCGCGGGGTGAGCTCAGCGCCGCCGAGGCCCGACTGGAAGACGCCGCGGATCTGGGCGGACTCCGGCGCGAAGGAGCCCGCTGCCTGCGCGCTGGTCTCGCTCGGGGACGTCGCGAGGGACCAGGGACGCTTCGACGTCGCGCAGGCCCGCTTCGAGGAGGCGCGGGAGGCCAGCCGCTCCCTCGACGAGTCCCACTTCGAGATCGGCCCACCGACCTTCAACCTCGGGCTGCTCGCCCTCGATCGAGGCGATCTCGAGACCGCGGCGGGGGAGTTCCGGAGTGCGCTGGAGCTGTTCGAGCGAGATGGTCGCAGCTTCTTCGCGGCGACCTCGCACCTCGGGTTGGCCGCGGTGGCCTCTGGGCGAATCGAACCGGCGCTGTGCAAGGAGCACGCCGAGGCGGCGCTCGCGGGGCTGCGCGGCTTCGGTTTCTACCACCGGGACGTGCTCGCGATGGCTGTCCGGACGGTCCGTGGCCCCGGCGCACGGGACCAGCGCGAGCTGTGGACCCTCGTGCTGGCGCAGGCCATGGGTCTTGGCGACGAGGCCATCGCGGCGGAGGCCCGCACCGCTTGGTTCTCTGCGCGGACGCCCCAGGCCCCGTAGGCGTAGCCCCGCTCTCTCGCCGCCGAGAGCCCGGCGACCATGGCGTCGAGCTGCGAGGCGCTCGTGGGCTGGGGTGAGGCGATGACGGCGTAGGTGGGGATGTCTGCCACGAGGACCGGATCCAGCTCGTCGGGCCGGTCCTCGAGCCAGAGCACGTAGCGATAGACGTCCGACCACATCTGGCCCGCGGGGACATCTTCGAAGGCCGCGGAGCGGTCGCTCATCCCGTCGCTCGCAGCCACGAGGGCGCGGGTGTCGGTCAGCCCCCAGTCGTAGTCGGCGCCCGCCGCCAGCTCCAGCGCCTCGGCTGGCCGTCCGTCCGCGAGCGAGATGAGGGCCAGGCTGCTCGGGTCCTCGATGAGCCCGCCCTCCCCCGGGGTGGCGCCGATGTGCTGGAGGTAGTGACGCTGATCGAGGTGGCCCTCGGCCAGCCTCGAGAAGCGTGCCTCTTCGACCTCGACACCGGCGAGCTGGGCGAAGCGCAGCCACTCGCGGAGGTACTCGTAGCGGTCCGCCGGGGCCATCTCGTCCATCGCCTGATCGAGGGCCTCGAAGGCCTCGTCGTAGCGACCGGCGTCGCCCAGCCGCAGGCTCCGCTCCTGATCGACGAGGGGGTGCTCCAGTGCCGCGGCGACCTCCAGGAGCTCGAGCGCGCCGGGGGTTCCGCGCTCGATGGCCCGTGCCATGAAGAGCGCACTGAGGGGGGTCGGATTGTATGTGTACTCGGCCGTGTACCAATCGAGGGTGTTGTGCCTGCCCCAGGCGGCCTGGAACCAGAGGTTGGCGTCGATGTCGTCGAGGTGGGCCTTGACATAAGAGGTGGGAGAGGTGTCTCGCTTCGTCTGGATCGTTGTCCAGGAGGAACTCGCGCGCCCAGGCGCTCTGGGGCTTCAGGTGCAGGGTTCGCTCCGCATAGGCGATCGCGGCCTCTGGTCCCTCGTAGTCGAGGATCGTGCGCTTGTCCGTGCCCGCGCTGCTCGTGGTGAGATCCTCGGGGGGATCCTCGAAGGGGTAGTCGACCCGCTCCATGATCTGTATCGGTTCAACGCCGACGTAGACGTCCTCCGGAGGAATCTGATTCGAGCTGAGGCTGTACCAGACCTGTCCGCGGTAGAGCACCGCCCGCCCGTTGGGATTCACCACGATCTGGTTCAGTCCCCACTCCAGCGACAGGGTCGAGGAGAGGATCTCGATTTCGCCGGCGTAGGCCTCGATGTCGTGCTCGCCGACGAAGACGGGGGTCATGCCGAGCCAGAGACCCAGGATCCCACCCGTGGGCACCAGCGCCAACAGCCCAACGCCTCCGGCCGCGCCGAGCCGAGCGCGCGCCGCGATCCGACCCCGGGACCTGAGCCGAGCAGCCCTGCAGGTGGGGACCCGTACAAAGCCACGAGGCGGCCCCGGTCCCGAACACCGAGGCGGTCGTGACGATCCAGGCCTCCCCGTGAGCGAGTGAGAGGACCACCGTGCGTCCCATCGCGAGCCGGGGGTACTCGCCAGGCCCCAGGGGCTGGATCCAGATGTCGACGCGGTCCAGAGCCTGCTGCTGCTGCTGGGCTCGGGAGCGGTCGCGCTCGGCGGGCAGGTGCTTCATCAGCGCCGCGTGAGCGTCGAGGATGCGTCCCGACTCGTAGAGCGCCTTCACCTCCCGCGGGAAGAGCCCGGGATCCTGCTCTTCGGCTGCGAAGTCGTCGAGTGTCATGGGCACTGCTATTGCGCCGCGCGATACCGGATAGGTCAGGCCACCCGAGGAGGTCCCAGTGTACGCACCCTTGCAAGAGAAGCTGAAGGCCGAGCTCGCGAGCATCCGAGATGCCGGGCTCTACAAGGACGAGCGCGTCATCGTCAGCTCGCAGGCGGCCGCGATCCGCGTCGCAGACGGGCAGGAGGTGCTGAACTTCTGCGCGAACAACTACCTGGGCCTGTCCGATGACGAGCGGCTCATCGCCGCGGCTCGGCGGACCATGGACGACCACGGCTTCGGGCTCTCCAGCGTGCGCTTCATCTGCGGCACCCAGGACATCCACAAGGAGCTCGAGAGCAAGATCTCGACCTTCCTCCAGACCGACGACACCATCCTCTACACCAGCTGCTTCGACGCCAACGGCGGGCTCTTCGAGACCCTCTGCGGCCCAGAGGACGCCATCATCAGCGACCAGCTCAACCACGCCTCGATCATCGACGGCGTGCGGCTCTGCAAGGCGAAGCGCTACCGCTTCCTGCACGACGACATGGCGGACCTCGAGAAGCAGCTCCAGCAGGCCGAAGCGGACGGTGCTCGCATCAAGCTGGTAGCCACCGACGGCGCGTTCTCGATGGACGGGACCATCGCCAACCTCGAGGGCATCTGCGACCTCGCCGACCGCTACGAAGCCCTCGTGATGGTCGACGACTCCCACGCCACGGGCTTCCTCGGCAAGACCGGGCGCGGCAGCATCGAGCACCGGGGCGTGATGGGACGGGTGGACGTCATCACCTCGACCCTGGGCAAGGCCCTCGGCGGGGCCTCCGGCGGCTTCACCACCGGACGCCGGGAGATCGTCGAGATCCTCCGCCAGCGGTCCCGGCCCTACCTCTTCTCGAACTCCGTTGCCCCCGCGATCGTCGGCGCCGCCATCGAGGTCTTCGACATCCTGTCGGCCTCGACAGAGTTGCGCGACAAGCTCGAGAGGAACACGCAGTACTTCCGCGACGGCATGACCGAGGCAGGCTTCGCAATCACCCCCGGCGACCACCCCATCGTGCCCATCATGCTCGGCGAGGCTCGGCTGGCCTCCGGCATGGCCGACGCGCTGCTGGCAGAGGGCATCTACGTCATCGGGTTCTCATACCCGGTCGTTCCGAAGGGCCAGGCCCGCATCCGGGTGCAGCTCTCGGCTGGTCACGACAAGGCACACCTCGACCGCGCCATCGCAGCGTTCTCCAAGATCGGTCGCGCAATGGGCGTCATCTGAGACCGGGTCCGACTCAGGGGGCCAGGGCGTAGAGATCCTCGACGAAGGTCGTGTGCCCGAGCAGGCGCTTGCGGCCCGGCCAGTAGACGTCCCAGACGACCTCTCCCTCGGGCGTGATCTCCCGGAGCCGCGTCGCGCTGCCGTAGTTGTGCAGCGTGTTCCCGTTGTCCAGCCGCCAGGCTTCGCCGGCTGTCTCGCCGTGGACCCCCTCGCCCTCGCCAAAGGACCACACCATGTGCAGGGTCTCTCCGTCCTCGTCGATCTCGTACTCTCGAACCTCTGTCTCGTAGCTCGCTGATTCCAGGGACAGCAAGAGCGTGCCCTCGTCCGTGATCGTCGGGCCGTGCTGCCAGCTGAACTTGGACTGTATGGGATCGAAGTCCCAGCTGTCAGCCATGCGCCCCCAGGCCGCGAGCGTCTCGCCGGTGGCGTGATCGATGCGCACCACCTCGCTCGTCATGAAGAACGAGAAGAGGAAGGTGTCGGTCTCCTCGTGCCACCACAGCGAGTTCGACTGGCACTCCGCCTGCGCGCCCATCTCCGAGTGGAAGTCGTCGCAGTCCCAGATCGTGTCCTGCGACCCGTCGGGGTTGATGCGCTCGAGCGTCTCGGAGTTGCCCTGGGCCCGCCCGTACGCGATGCTTCCGTCCGGGAGGTCGATGAAGGGGTGATGCAGCCCTGGCGCTTCGACGACGTCGACGACCGTCCCATCGATCTTCATGCGGACGATCTGTGAGCCGCGCCCCTCGTCCCAGTCCGCCCAGTACGTGGAGTGGTCGAGCATCAGCTCGTCCCCGGCCCGGTTCGTCTGGCAGTAGATGGTCCAGTCGTTGCCGGGTGTCTGGCGGGCCCAGACCACGCGGCCTTGCCGGTCCATGATGAAGGTCCAGTAGACACCGCCGACCCAGCCCCCGGGCTTCTCGTTCATGCAGCCGAGGATGTAGTCGGCTCCAGTGTCCAGCTTGTCTGACACGGAGGTCTCTACCTCTGGTATCGGGAGACCGTCTGGCATGGACGCCGTCGTGATCGTCTGTGCATCCCCGGTCTGTGGTCCATCCCCGAAGTCGTTGACCAGGCGGACCTCTACGGTGGCTTCGTAGGGCACACCGAGGACGAGCTGCTCCACCTCGCCGATGGCGAGCTCCCGCTGGGGGGTCGTGGACCACTCCTCGCCTTCGAAGCGATACTCGAGCTGACCGGAGGCTTCGACCTGTTGGCTCCAGCTCGCGACCACGATCGATTCGTACTCGTCGTGGAGACGAAGCTCGATCGAGGCGAGCTCGGGGACGATCACTTCGGGGGTGCCGGTGTCATCGGCTGGTTCGCCTTTGCAGGCGAAGAGGGCTGCCAGCAGCAGGGTCACAAGCAATGTCTCCTCGGAGGTGGGGCGGCACAAGATATATGGTGTCCATGCTCCTGTCGCTCATCGCC
The DNA here is from genome assembly GCA_036012755.1 of Myxococcota bacterium. GTDB lineage: Bacteria > Myxococcota_A > UBA796 > UBA796 > CAJQPC01 > JAAESX01. Next base: position 8,675 of record DASCPX010000134.1, read on the forward strand.
TGCGCCGGTCAGACCCTGGAGCTCCAGGACGGACAGAACTACGCCTACACCGGCGAGATGACGGTGCCCACCGTGCCCACCGCCAGCGGGGTGGACATCGAGCTCTGCTGGGACCAGCTGAGCTCGGATCTGGCCTGCCACGACCTCGACGCTGCGGAGGACATCGATCTGTTGGCGCTCATCCGCTTCCCCCACCTCTCGGAGGAGGAGGTCGAGCTGGGCATCTCGAACGATGACCTCACACAGTCACAGCTGGACGGCTATGTCGCGCTGGAGACATCTGGAGAGACCTGCGCGAGCCTCGCCGCCTTCGACTTCTTCGGCACGCCGATCGACGTGCCGGCCCAGTACAACAGCGAGGGCGGCACCTACCTCCTGATGCTGTCGACCGGGACGACGCCGGGCCAGGGAGCCCGCATGCTGACCTTCCTCGACCCGACCACCGACAGCGACGTCACGCGTGTGGACGTCGGTGACGGCTGTGGGCTCCTGGACTTCTCTGCCGATCTCGGCTCGCTGAACCAGGTCCCGGTCGAGCCGGAGGGCCCCTGGACGGTCGACTGGTCCGCGGTCACGACAAACGGCGCGGGGAACGACTTCGAGCCCGGGCACGTCGATCAGGTGACCGTCGGGTTCTACGAGGGCCTCACCACAGCCGACCTGGAGGCCCGGTTCCTCGACCTGGAGCTCATCGCCACGAAGCAGTGGACGCTCCAGCTCACAGAGGTCCGCAGCTTCGTCGAGCTCGGCGACGCGACCAGCGACGGCCAGCCACTGTCGAGCCTCGACGGCGAGGGCGCCTGGATCCTCGCCTTGCGGTGCAGCACCTGCTCGAACCCGGCGCCCTTGTTCCTGACCGTCCTGGCACCGGAGGCCGAGTGATCTGGCTGCTGGCATGCGGAAGCGGAATCCACGACGTCGACGCCGTGCTCTCAGAGGACATCCACACGGTGCTGACGGTGAGCTGGGCGACCGACGAGCCGACCCAGGGCCATGTCGAGTACTGGACTGACGGTGACCCGGCACAGACGGGTCTGACGGAGCTCGGGACCGAGCACCAGGCGACGTTGTTCGCGCCGGCGGACACGACGGTCTCGTTCAAGATCGTCGTGCCAGAGGGGCGCGGAGACGAGAGCGGAACGACCACCGCGGAGACCGGCGCCCTGCCGCTGGACCTGCCGATCCTCGAGCTCTCGGGCCAGGCCCATGATGCGTTCATGACGGTCCCGCTCATCGGCCAGGTGACGGGGCCCTTGATCCTCGACGGAGCGGGGAACATCCTCTGGTACCACCTCGACGACCGGGGCCTCGACGTCTACCGCGCGCGGTTGTCCCTCGATGGCGAGAGCCTGCTCTACAACGCCGCCAGCGTCAGCGGGAATCCCGACGAAGGCTCTGAGCTCGTTCGCATCTCCCTGGACGGCTCCAGCGTGGAGACCGTGAGCGTGCCGCTGCTCGCCCACGACTTCGTCGAGCTCCCGGATGGCACGATCGCGGCCATGGTCGTGGAGTACCGGGACTACGAGGGCGAGGCCCTTCGGGGCGACAGCATCGTCGAGATCGCCCCAGATGGCACACAGACAACCGTGTGGAGCAGCTGGGACTGCTGGGACGTGGAAGAGACCCTCGACGACCCCGATCTGGGCTGGACCTTCGCCAACGCCTTGGACTACCACGACGGCGGCTACCTGCTGGGCATGCGCAACTTCAGCAGCATCGCCCGCATCGACCGGGACGGCACCTGTGACTGGGTCTTCGGGCGGACCGGGGCGACCTTCGAGGCCGCGGACGGCTCCGCGACCTTCCTGCACCAGCACCAGTTCGAGCTCTTCGACGGTCGCCTGCTCGTCTTCGACAACGAGGGCCTCGCCGGTAGCCAGTCCAGGGTGCTGGAGTACGACTTCGACCCCGACGCCGGGCTGGCGGAGGAGATCTGGAGCTACAGTCCCACGCCCAGCATCTACAGCTTCGTCCTTGGCGACGTGGCGCGCATGGACGACGGGGACACGCTGGTGACCTGGTCCGCGTCGGGTCAGATCGACAGGGTCACGGCGGACGGCGAGGCCACCTGGACCTTGAACACGCCGGTGGGCTACGTGCTCGGATTCGACACGGTCTCGACGAGCCTCTACCCGCAGTGATCCTGCTCGTCGCGAGCGCCCAGGCCGCTGGGTATTACGCCAGCGAGGGCGGCATCAGGGCCACCGGGCGCGCAGGTGCCTTCGTCGCCGGCGCCGATGATCTCTCCGCACAGACCTACAACCCGGCCGCGCTCTCACGGATCGATCGCCAGCTGACCTTCCAGCTGGCCGGAGTGCACCAGCAGGTGGTCTTCGACCGGGCGGACGAGGACGAACTGTCCTTCGACCCGGTCAGAAACGGCGCGGCGCCGATGCCCATCCCGGCCCTGGGCTTCGCCTTCAGCCCGCTCTCCAGGCTGACTTTGGCCATCGGCGCATACACACCCTACGCCCCCCGCTTTGCCTTCCCGGACGCGGGCCCCCAGCGCTTCACCCTGGTCGACTCGGTCGTGCTCAGCGGCAACGTCGGTCCCAGCGCCGCGTGGTCCTTTCGCGACCTGCACGTCGGCGCCGGTGTCGCCTGGACCTTCGTCTCGGTCGAGCAGAGCCTCGTCAGTCACGTGGCACCCCTGCAGTTCGCCCCAGAGGACAACCCGGACTACGACGTCGCGGTCTCCCTCGATCTGCTCGATCCCTTCGAGATCACCTGGAACGCGGGCCTGTTGTACGACCGCGAGCGCTTCGCCGTCGGTCTCTCCTACACACCGCCGGTGCACTTCGAGCCGACCGGCACCCTGACCGCTGACTTCAGCCGGAACACCTACTACGTGGGCGACAACGACCTGGGCAAGATCATCGCGAATCCGACGGCGACCGACGGGGACGTGGGCCTCGAGGTCGTGTTGCCGAGGGTCGTGCGCGCCGGGGTGCTCCTGCGACCCCATCCCAGGGTCGATGTCGAGGCCGACCTGGTGTGGGAGCAGTGGTCGTCGATGCCCACGCTGGAGGTCCAGGACCTCGACCTGGTGATCGAGACGGAGATGGCAGAGGACGTGCTGCTCGATGGGACCGTGTCGCTTCCTGGGGAGATGCAGGACGCCTGGGCGCTGAGGGTCGGGGGCCAGTTCGAGGCCACGCCGCGCTTCGACGTCCGCGCCGGGCTCTCCTACGAGACCTCGGCGGTGGCCCCGGAGTACCGCTCGGTCTTTCTACCCGACGGAAACGAGATCGGCTACGGACTCGGCGGCAGCCTCGGTATCAACGACGTGCTCGCCCTGGATCTGGCATGGTCGCAGGCCTTCGTTCCTGGTCACGAGCTCGATCCCTCCTGGGTCTACCAGGTACAGATCGACCCCAGCTCCGGCGAGGTCGGCGCTGGCAAGCGTGTCGGAGGGGGTACCTTCCGCTCGACCACATCGATGTTCGGCCTCGGGCTGAACTGGACTCCCCAACGCGAGGACCCCACATGATCCTGCTCTTTGCCTGCATCGGAGAGGGTGAGCCCGTCGACAGCGTCCCCGACGAGGCAGACACCGACACCGACACCGACGCCGACACCGACGCGGGCAACTCCGCGCTGACCGGGCGGCTGGGCGAGGCCCTCGTCGACACCGACTACCTCGGCACGGAGACGCTCTACTTCGTCGCCGACGAGGGCGCTGGAGAGGACCTCTGCCGCGTCTCCTACACGATGACCTCCACCGGTGCCCGCACGGACTGCAGCGACTGCGAGTGGGCCTTCGACCTCGTGCTGAGCGACCCCGTGGCCGAGACGGACGTGGGCTGCAGCGACCTGGACGTGGACCCGGCCGCCCTGGACGGAACCACGGTCTCCTATGGCTACACCTCCGAGTACGTAGGCCACGGCAAGGTGCTCTTCGTCGAGCAGGACGCGGTCTGGACCGCCGTGTCCTTCGCCACCTACGAAGCCCCGAACTTCGACTACGACTGGGAGTCGGGGTTCGTCGAGTACCGATGAGCAAGCCGCCGTTGTGCCCGCGGCTCGTTGGCGTCACGGATGCCGGTTGTAGAAGATGCCGATGACGTCTTGGTCCGTGTGCGCCCCCGCGTCGAGCTCTATGCCCACATGCGGGTCGCCTGCGATCAGCTCGTCGAAGCCATCTCCATCGAGGTCCTCGGCCACCACGTTCGGCCCGGAGTAGTTCCGATAGCAAAGCCACGCTCCGTCGTGGTCGATCCGCCGGGGCCAGTCGGCGAGGTCCAGCAGACCCGTCGTGGGGATGCCTGAGGGTGCCAGGAACGAGAGGCCATCCGCCCCGCACACGACGAGGTCGGGCTCCGTGCCTCCGAAGTCGCCCCGAGCCATGCCCACAATGCCAGCGCTGGATGAAGTGGAGCTGACGATGCGGCCATTCGCGTCATGGTAGGTGCTCACCCCGCCCGCCCAGAGGTCGGTGAAGACATCCACCCGCCCCCCCCACGTCTGACCGTCGAGGATGATGTTCCCGGTCTCGTCATAGAACCCGACCTCGCCGTGTCCATCACCGTCGAGATCGCCCAGGCTCAGCGTAGTACGCGGATCTCCACCCTTGCCCGAGTCCGTGTAGTCCTCGGCCCAGTAGAACACCGTCGAAGTCGCAATATCTTCAACGAGCTTCCCGTCTTCCAAGCGATCAGCCTCCACCAGGTAGACGCGGTCCCACGTCGCGATGGCCAAGCTCGCATGACCGGTCCCCTGCAAGTCCGGCAGGAGCGCAATCTCAAAGCCGAGGTAGTTCGCCTCGTCCATCTCGACGATTGCCCGAGCATCGGTCATGAACTGAACGCCCCCGGCAGAGAGCTGCGACCAGTCCACGACGTTCACCCGGCCGTAGTTCCCGTTGACCCAATGCTCCCCGAGGATGAGCTCCTCGATGCCGTCTCCGTCGACGTCCACGACCGCATAGGCACTGCTTTGGCCGGAGGTTGCCCGTTCCAGGCTGAAGATGCCAACAAGCGCATCGGCCCCGCTGAGCGGTGACCCCGTCGCGAGGTCGGCGGCGGACAGAATGAACACGAAATCGGCGTTCTCCCCCCTCCTGATCCCGCTTGCGGAGACGATGACGTCCTCGACGCCGTCTCCGTCGACATCAGGAACGGCCCCCGGCCTGTACGTGGCCCACCACCCCCATGGCTCCTGATCCTCGGTGTGGTCGAAGACTGCCCAGGCACTGTCGAGCCCGTAGCCGCCGTAGTCGACATCTGACGGCAGGATCGCCAAGCCCAGGCCGGCGGGCGCGGCAATGTCACGGACACCGTCGCCATCGATGTCGGGAATCACACCGATTCCGTTATCTGAGAGGCCGGTCCACAGACCCTCCGGGTCGTTCCAGTCGAGCTCGTTTCCTTCCCAGAGCACATCCGCATCCCAGGTGGTCATCACGTCCCAATCGGCCAAGCCATCACAGTTCTCGTCCCGGTAGGTGTCCGGGAGTTCGGTGGCATCCGGCGACACCTCGGGGTCGAGGTCGTCGCAGTCCGCCCCACCAACCGCTGACGACTCCCATCCGTCCCCGTCCGCATCGGTGACATCGGACCCGTCGCAGTCCTGGTCGATGCCGTCGTAGGGCACCTCCTCGGCGCCCGGGTGGACCGTGGGATCCGAGTCGTCGCAGTCGTCGTCGGTGTGGCCATCGCCGTCCGGGTCCCGGAGTTCGCTGTCGGGGTCGCGCTGTCCACCGCGGCGGGCCCGGTGTCGTCGAGGCCTTTCGAGCAGGCGGCGAGTACGAGCCAGGCTGAGACACCCATGTCGCCACCGTAGACGAGGTGGCAGACATCGAGCGTCGAATCGACGGCTTGGCCGGCCCGCCGACGATGCGCCCAGCGTGCTGGGTGGCTGGGCCGACGGGAGACCCACGTGGGTCAGAAATGTCATGGAAATGTCAAGGCGGTGCCTGGCCGTTTGACGGTTTCGGGGGCCTCGAAGTGACCCGGTCCTCGGTCTCCGCTGGCAAGGGTCTCGAGGGCTCTGTACGGCCCCTGAGCCGTCGCGATCGCGTCGTTTCGACCGCGACCTCGCGAAGCGACGAGTTCGGGCCGTCAGGAGCGCCGCGCGAGGCGCTAAAACCCTGATGTTAAAGGACTAGTACAACTTCAGGGGGAACCCATGGTCGCTCGGATCGATCCCACGCTCGCACTCCACGAAGCCATCCGTGGGCTCGAAGGTGACCGTGACGCCGGTCTGCATGCCCGGGGGAACCAGGACAGACATCAGCGACCCGGACTCGAAAGGGGAGCCCTCGTCGCTCGTGTAGATACGGACACCGAGTCGCCGACCGCCACCGGCTCGAAGTCGACCCATGCTGGCGTCACGGCCTCTGGAGGGAATCTACGCGCGGCGAGCGGACTTCGTGACAAACAACAGGACGGCTGGAGGATCGGTGTTCCAACGTTGGGACAGCCGACGGCGAGCGTCAGAGTTTCCGCTGTTGATGAAGTCGGCAGAAAACTGCCGATTTGGATCCCAACAACGGCGCTACAAGAAGCGCCCGACGCCCTCTTCACCCCCGCCCTCGCCATCGGCGAAGCGGTACTGCGTATCGACGAGGCCGTCGATGCGCTCCATCACGATGTCCGTGATCGCTCTGAAGGGCTGGGCGTGGAGCTGGCCCGCCTCACGTGAGAGCGGCACGAAGTCCTCGCGCACCCTGTGTGGGGCGAGCTCCGGGCCGTCGACCTCGAGGGGCTCGCCGAAGCGGTAGACGATGCGTCCTCCCTTCGAGAAGGGCGAGTTGCCCGGGTAGCAGAGGTCCGAGCCAGAGCAGCCCACCGGCACGATGGGGGCGCCGAGGTGCTGGGCGAACTGGGCCAGGCCGATGTGCCCGCGTGACAGCCGCCTGCTGCGAGTCCCCTGTGGGAAGACCAGCAGGTGGAGTCGCTTGTCGTGCAGCGCCGAGCGGTTCAGGCGGGCGACCTCGCGCATCAGGGCCTGGAACTGTCCCTCGAGGTCGTCGGCCTCTCCCGCGTCGAGGCGGTCGCGCAGGGCCCGGTATTCCTCGGGGCTCGCGTCTCTTCCCAGCTCGCGCCTGAGCCTGGTCGCCACGAGGTAGCCGCGGGAGGGCAGGGGGATGTTGTTCGTCGAGGACAGGAACCACGCCAGCAGCGGGTTCTCGAAGTACTTGCCCTTCACCCAGGTGGCAGTGAAGCGTCCGCCGAGCTGGCACATCCGCCACTGCAGCGGCCAGTAGTTGAAGCGGTCTGTGTGGTTCATCGCGATGAACACGCCGCGGTCCTGGGGGAGCTTGTCGTAGCCCTCCAGCACGATCTCCGTCCGCCGCGGAAAGGCGTAGTCGAAGCGCAGACCGAGCTGGCCGACCAGGAGCTGGCCAACGGGGCGCTCGGACAGCTCTGTGCGTTCCAGGCGGGCGAGCATGACCGGGCTACTCGCGGGACTCGTCCAGCGCGAGGCAGAGCTCGGCGAGGCGGAAGGGCTTGCTCACGAAGCCGAGCGCGCCGGCGTCGATGCAGGCCTGGACCTTCTCTTCGCGCGCGAAGCCGCTCATCATCAGGACTGGCAGGTCCGGGTGGCGGTGCTTGAGCCGCTGGAGCACCTCCTCGCCGCCGAGCCCGGGCATGCCGATGTCCAACAAGACGAGCTCGATGCCCTCGAGCTTGTCCGCCATGCGCAAGGCCTCGAGGCCGTCAGCGGCCGAGTGCACGACGACGTCGTGCGAACCCAGGAGCGAGGCGAGGGAGTGGCGGACCGCGTCGTTGTCCTCGACGAGCAGGACCGAGCCGGGGAGGTCGATGACCTCGTCGTCGTCGAAGATGCGCGTGACCGTCGTGCCGCGCTCGTAGACCGGCAACAGGACGCGAAAGAGGGTCCCGGCTTCCGGCGAGGACTGCACCTGGATCGTACCGCCGTAGCTCTGCACGAGCCCACGGACCAGCGCAAGCCCGGTCACGGGTCGCTGGCTGGCGTGGCGGGTGAAGGGCTGGAAGAGCCGGCCCTGGATGCTCGTGGGGATGCCGACGCCGTCGTCCTCGATGTCCAGGATGGCGTCGCCGTCCAGCTCGTGGCCCCGGAACCAGATCTCGCCTTCGAGTCCCACGGCGCGGATCGCGTTCACCCCGAGCTGGTGGAGGATCTTGATGACGCCGCTGGGGTCCGCGATGACACGCACCGAGCCGAGGCCGTTCTCGCAGCGCACGGTGACCCCGGAGGGCGCCGCCTCTGCGAGGCGCTCGACCACGCGGGCGAGCAGGTTGCCCAGGTTGACCGGCCCGTGCTCGAGCTCCTCGCGGCGGCCAAGGTGCAGCATGTCCCGGGTGGCCCGGCGGCTCTTCCTCAGGGCCTTCTCTGCGTCGACGAGGGCCTCTGCGGCGTGCCCGTGGACCGCCGGGAGGCTGTCGAGGGCGCTGGCGATGACGGTCAGCGCGTCGTTGATGTCGTGGGCCATCGAGCCGGCGAGCAGGCTGAGCTCGGCGACCTCCTTGCGCGCCTGGGCGCGGAAGACCCCGAGGAGCTCGCGCTCCCTGGTGATGCTGCGGCAGAGCAGGAGCGCACCCTGTCCCGCCAGGGGCTCCAGCTGGGCTTCGTAGGCCCGGGGGCCCTGCGGACCCAAGAGGCGCACGTCGCCGACGACCGACTCGCCCCCCATCGCGCGGCCGAGCCCGGAGGCGACCCAGTCCCGGTCCTCTGGGTCGATGAGCCCGAGCACCCCGGTCGGATCCCCGAGCAGGCGCCGCTCGGCGACGCCGGTGGCCCGTGTCACCGCCGCGTTGACCCGAAGCACACGCCGCTCCTTGCCGAAGACGACGATCAGGCTGTGGAGGGCTTCCAGGACCGCCTGCATCTGGTTGCGCTCGTCGCGCAGAGCTGTCAGCGTCGTGGCCCGCTCGGACATGTCCCGCAGGGCCACGAAGATCATGGCGCCGTGCTGGGAAGTGCTGCTCTCGAGCTCCGCGATGCCCCCGTCGAGGCGTCTCCAGACGCCCATCTTCAGGCCGTCCTGGTCTCGCTCCTTTCCTGCCCGCAGCCGGGCGACGTTCGACCCGACGGGGTCCCCGCCGAGGAGGTGCTGGGCGATCCGGTTGGCGTAGACGACGCGTCCATCGGCGTCCAGTTGGAGGATGCCGTCCGGAAGCAGCTCGAGAGTGCCCTGGCCCACCGCCGGGAGCCTACCAGAGCCCGTCGCGAAAGGCCTTTCATCGAGATAACCGCGGCCCGTGGACCGAAAGCTCTATTCGACCTGCGCGGCGCTGTTCCTCATCAGCTTCGGTCTCGTTCTCTTCGAGCTGTTGCTCACCCGGCTCTTCGGGGTCGTGCTCTTCGCGCAGTTCGCCCACCTCGCGCTCGCGCTCGCGCTGCTGGGCATCGGTGTCGGCTCGGTGGCCCAGCACCTCTGGCCGCAGCTGGTCCCCGAAGAGGGCCTCGAGCGCCGCCTCGGCTGGATCGCCCTGGCCCAGGCAGCGCTCACGGTCGCGGCTGTCGTGGCCACCCTCAGCCTGCCCGTGGTCACGCAGTTCGAGGTCCCGCCGGAGTCCTACCAGGAGCGCTCGGCCATCAAGGACGACCTGCTGGACCCCTTCTGGTTCGCCGTGCTGTTGCCGATCCTGGCGCTCCCCTTCACGGCTGCAGGCCTGGCCTTCTCCGGGGTCTTCCAGCGCCTCCGCCACAAGATCGGTGTGCTCTACGGGGCCGATCTCGTCGGTGGCGCGTGTGGCGCGGTCGTCTTCCTGCCCCTGCTCGGTGTCATGGCCGGACCCGACACGGTCTTTCCGATCGTCGCGGCCCTGGGCATCGCCGCGGCCGTCTGCTTCTGGGCATCCGGTGCTCGAAGAGGACTCGTCGTCGCCTGCCTCGTCGCTGTGCTGGGCATCGGCGCCACGGCCACGGGCATGTCCGAGGTCGAGCTCCTGCGGGTGCGCTACGCGGCTGGCTACAGCGAGGACGGCGTCGTCTACACCAAGTGGACGCCGCTGGTTCGGCTGTCGGTCTACGAGGCAGAGCGCGCGGACCTGGTCCTCCTCGACAACTCGAGCGCGTCGGAGATCGCCAAGGAACCCGGGCGGGTCGACGAGCTCGCTCAGGAAGCCAACCGGGCGCTGGTCTACGAGCTGCACGAGCCCGACGAGGGGCGCGTCGCCATCCTCGCGGCCTCCGCCGGACCAGAGGTCGCCTGTGCACGACGGGCCGGCTTCCACGACATCGACGCCATCGACGTCGTCGGCGACATCTTCGACCTCGTGCGTGAGCGTCACCCCGACAACCCGGTCAATCCCTACCTCGACCCAGAAGTGCAGACCCTCGGGATCGATGGCCGCGCCGCGATCCTCCACGCAGAGCAGCCCTACGTCATCATCCACATGGTGCACGCCAACCTGTGGTCCTCGGCCGGGTTGCTGAGCAACGCGTGGTCCCCCTCCCTGCTGGAGACCGTAGAGGCCTTCGAGACCTACCTCGACATGCTCGAGGACGGCGGCACGATCAGCTTCGGCCGCGGCAGCCAGACGCCCCAGCTGGTGAGATCCGCAGCTGTTGCCCTGAGGCGGCGGGGCGTCGAGGAGCCCTATCGGCACATCGCGGTCCTTGGAGGGGGCGCGAGCGTGATGCTGCTCAAGAAGGAAGCGTGGACCCCGGAGGAGACCGCGGAGCTGCTGGAGGCGATCCCGTCGTTCCGCAGATCGGTGCTGGTCGGCGACCCCCGGGTCGAACCGGAGAGGCCCCTGTGGTGGGGCAAGCGGATGACCGACGACCGCCCCTACCTCGACGATCCGGGCATGGTCGGGCGGCACTTGAAGATGGCCCTCCGCCACTCCACGGGCGAGGAAGAAGAGCCGCTGACGGCGCTCTACCGCAGCGTCGTCATCCAGGTGGCCTTCGTCCTGGTCGCCGGGCTGCTGTTCATCTTCCTACCGATGCTGCGGCGTGGTCCCACCGAGCTCCGCGGCGTGCGCTTCGTCGGTCTCGGGCTGCTCTACGTCTCGGGCCTGGGCTACGGCTACCTCGCGGTCGAGACCGTGCTCATCCACGAGCTGGTGCTCTTCGTCGGGCACCCGACCTACGCCGTCACCATCGTCATCCTCTCCATGCTCCTGTCCTCGGGCATCGGCTCGGTGCTGGCGGGTCGCGTGGATTCGCAGAGGCTCCTGCGCACGCTCCGCGTCGTGCTCGTCGGTGTGCTGGGACTCGGCGCCATCCAGGCCTGGGTCGTGCCAGGGCTGCTCTACGACCACGCCCTGGGTCTGTCGCCGGTGCTGCGGATGGTCGTCGTGGGTCTGGCCGTCGCGCCGCTGGGGCTCCTGATGGGCATGCCCTTCCCCCTCGCCATGCGCCTGCTCCCACGAGAAGCCGGGGGCATCGTGCCCTGGGCATGGGCGCTCAATGGCTGGACCAGCGTCGTCGCGGGTCTCGCGACGGTGCTGCTGAGCCGCATCGAGGGCTATGACGTCGCCTTCTCCGTGGCGCTCGGCGCCTACGTGCTGGCCCTGGCGCTGGCTGGGTTCCTGCCCCGCCTGAGGAGAGCTCAGTCCAGGTAGCCCAGCGCCCTCAGCTCGTCCTCGCGCTCCGGCGTGACGCCCGGCATGGCCTGGAGGCTCGGCGCCGGCACCCACGTGGCGCCGACCTTCACCGCTCGGCTGCCGTCCCCGAGCTGGAGGAAGGTCTCTGCGCGCCCCCTGAGCTGGACCTCGCCTTCGCCCTCGTAGCTGACCTCGCGGGTCTCCCGATAGCGCGTGACGACGAGCTCGAGTCCCCGGGGATCCCTCACGTCCGCGGGCAGGGCGTAGATCTCTCGGGGGACCTGCCGCTCCGAGGAGTCGATGTGGAGCTCCCCGTCCACCAGCTTCGGTGAGGCCAGGGAGTCCAGCGGGTCGTAGCCGGACCAGGCCGCGGAGAAGCCAGCGGGGTGCCTGAGCACAAGCGACATCGGCGAGGACATGACGCGCTTGTTCGTCCTCTTCATCCCGATGCGCCAGGCCGCGTGTACAGGCCGACCCAGGGCCTCTGCGAGCTCGGCGGCAAGCTCCGCCGATCGCTCGGGAGAGGGCCGCTGCGGCTCCTTCTCCGCCGGATCGACCGCGAGGTCGTAGAGGCGCTCGCCCGCGGCGCTGAGCACCCACTTCTGCTGTCGGGTGAGCAGGCCCCACTCGTCGGTCCCGTAGAGCAGGTAGCCGAAGCCCAATGCCCGCTCTCGGAGGGGGTCGAGGTCATCGAGCAGCGAGGCGCCGTCGAGGTCGTCGTAGGGCAACTCGAGCGCGTCGAGGATGGTCGGTGTGATGTCGAGCAGGCTCACGGGGACATCGCTCCGCCCGGATTCGACCCCCGGGCCACGGACCATCAGGGGGACCCTGAGAAGCTCGTCGTGCAGTGTGTGTCCGTGCTCGAAGGAGCCGTGCTCCCAGAACTCCTCGCCGTGGTCGCTGTAGAAGACCACCAGATCGTCGTCGTCGAGGACGGCCAGGAGCCGCTGCAGCTCGTGGTCGAGGTACCTGACGTTCTGACGGTAGCGCGCGCGAACGTAGGGCTTGGCCTCCTCGCGGCGGGCGGCGCTCAGGGTCTGGATCTCGCCGCGGGACATGCCCTCGGACAGCCCCACGGGGGGTTCGGGTGCCCACATCGAGCGGAAGGGCTCCGGCTCCCTGTAGGGCATGTGGGGCTCCATCAGGTGGACCATGAGCAGCACGTCGCGGTCGCGCCAGGCCTTCAGAGACCCCAGCGCCCGGTCGATCTGCGTGCGGACCGGAGAGACGAAGCCGTAGGCATAGCGGGACCAGGCGCCGCCCATGCCGAAGGGGGTGTCGAGGAAGGCGTTGCCCACGACGCCGTGGGTCAGGAAGCCCTCCCTCGCCAGCCGTGCGGGCAGGTTGTCCTCTGGATCCCAGTGGTCTGGGTGTCGCCCGGACAAGGCGGTGCGGGCCGATGGCAGGGTCCACGGCGCCGATGATCGAGCCTGCTCGAAGACGAGCGCCTCGGCGGCCCAGGCGTCGATGTTCGGGCTGTCCTCGGCCGAGGCCCCATAGACCCCGAGCGCATCGACGCGGAGGGTGTCGACGAAGATGAGCACGACGCGCCTGGGGTCCTCTTTCGGTGTGTAGAGCGCGGGCTCTTCCAGGAAGACGTAGTCGAGGTCGTCGCTGTCGCCCCCGTCGACCCGCAGCCGCAAGTCCACCCGCTCGCCGGCGTGCTCCGAGACGTCGATGCGGACACGCCGCCGGTGCCCGCCGTGCTCCAGCGCCAGCTGGTGAGTGATCTCTCCGTCGACCTCCAGCACCACGGTGGCGCCGTCACTCCTGGGGCCGAGGACCCACGGCGGGTCGAAGATGGTCGCCTCGAAGCCCACCACGCCGCGCTCGGGGACGAGCACGTCCTCCCAGGTCAGCGCGGTCGGGGCGGGCATGAAGAGACCGCGAAATGCGTCCTGGCCCGGCTGCAGGCTGCCGGTGACGAACTCTTCGGGCTTTAGCCCGGACTCGGCGAAGTTGAGGCGTCTCTCCTTGTCGGTGGCGCGCTGGTAGTGGAGGGAGGCGTCCTCCGGCGGGCCCGCATCCTTGTCCCGTCGTACACGCACGAGCTCCTCGCGCACGCTCCACGTGTTCACCGGCAAGGGATCGTCGTCGCTGACGCGGTCGTAGCGAGAGGTCGAGCCGTCGAACATCAGCTTGAGGCGCTGGGGGCGCTTCCTGGTGGAGTGGCCGAAGTCGATGTGCGACACGGGCAGGTCCGTGCGCCACTCGACCACGCCGTCGTCGTCCCTTCCGACCACCCACCCCGAGAGCGGGACCTCGACCGGCGTCGCCTCGCCTCCCGGGCGGCTGGAGTCGGGGAGGTCCTCGATACTGAAGTCGATCCCCCGGGACAGGGGCACGACGCCGGGTTCTCCGGGTTGGTCGCAGGCGATGAGCGCTAGCAGCACCGCGCCGACCTAACCTCATCCGGCTCATCTTGACCGCAGCCCACTCGGTGAGCAGTTAGCTGGCCGCGCGGAGATACCCATGCTCGATCCCAAGCTCGTCGAGAACGACCCGGAGCTCGTGCGCGCGGCCCTGACCCTGCGGAATGCCGACGAGGGCGCGCTCGCGACCCTGGAGCGCGTAGCCGAGATCAACGGCCGCCGGCGTGCTGTCATCCAAGAGGGCGACGCCTGCCGTGCCCTGCGCAACGAGCTCAGCCCGCAGATCGGGCAGCTCTACCGGGGTGGGCGAGGCGGCGAGGCCACCGCGCTGAAGACCCGGGTCGCCGACGCCAGCCAGAAGGCCAAGGCGCTGGAGACCGAGCAGGCGGAGCTCGAGGCCGAGCGTGACGCGCTGCTGTTGGCCCTGCCCAACCTGGTCGATGCCCGGGTCACTCCCGGCAAGGGCGAAGAGGACAACGTCGAGGTCCGCAGCTGGGGCGTGAAGCCCGCGCTGGACTTCGAGCCCAGGACCCACGACGAGCTAGGCGCTGCCTTGCAGATCCTCGACTTCGAGCGGGGCGCGAAGCTCAGCGGCGCGCGCTTCACGGTGCTCCGAGGAGTCGGCGCGAAGCTCGAGCGTGGCCTGGTGAACCTCTTCCTCCACATGGCGGAGGAGCGCGACTACACAGAGGTGATGGTCCCCTACATCGTGTGGCGGGACACGATGGCGGGAACTGGCCAGCTGCCCAAGTTCGAAGACGATCTGTTCAAGCTGAGCGACCCGCTCAACGGCCAGGACGGCTTCCTGATCCCGACGGCCGAGGTGCCGGTCACGAACCTCCACCGAGACGAGATCCTCGAAGAGGACGACCTGCCCATCGCGTATGCCTGCTTCACCCCCTGCTTCAGGGCCGAGGCCGGCAGCTACGGAAAGGACACCAAGGGCCTGATTCGCCAGCACCAGTTCCACAAGGTCGAGCTCGTCCGCATCGCCAGGCCAGAGGACGGCGACGACCAGCACGAGCTGCTCACGAAGCACGCAGAGGAAGTGCTCCAGGCCCTCGGTCTGCCCTACCGGGTCATGAGGCTGTGCGGGGGCGATCTCGGCTTCAGCGCTCGCCACTGCTACGACCTCGAGGTCTGGCTGCCGGGCCAGGGCAAGTACCGTGAGATCAGCAGCTGCAGCACCTTCGGTGACTTCCAGGCTCGCCGGATGAAGCTGCGCTATCGCCCGAACCCGGTCGACGGAAAGAAGCAGAAAGCACGCCTGGCGACGACCATCAATGGCAGCGCATTGGCGGTCGGGCGAACCCTGGTTGCGATCCTCGAAAACTACCAGCAAGCTGACGGAAGCATAGTGATTCCGGAGGTCCTGAGGCCCTTCGTGGGCGGCCTTGACCGCATCGCGGCGGGAGATTAGTTCTGCGGGGCTCGCCGCCCACCATCTGGAGGCGTGGCCGAGTGGTCGAAGGCGTCGGTCTTGAAAACCGATGACCCTCACGGGTCCGTGGGTTCGAATCCCACCGCCTCCTTTGTTCTTTTCAGGTTCTGGAGACGTGACCGAGTGGCTGAAGGTGCATGATTGCTAATCATGTGAGTGGGGAAACTTGCTCCGAGGGTTCGAATCCCTCCGTCTCCGCCATCCCGTCTCGTGCGCACCCATAGCTCAATTGGATAGAGCGTCGGACTACGGATCCGAAGGTTAGGGGTTCGATTCCTCTTGGGTGTACCCGAAGCCCCGCAGCCTCCACCGGTTGCGGGGCTTCTTCCTTTCCAGGTCTACTCCCCGTTTCGCTCCACCGTGGTCTCGCCGCCCAGGTCGGCAGCCCAGGCCAGTGCCGCCCGGGCGTGCTCGGGGTCGAGCGTGCCCACTATCGGTTGGACTCCACGCTCCAGGAGCCACCCGATGGACTCCCGCGCGTCGAGGCGGCCGCCGTCGAGTGGACGCGAGGCCTGGAAGAGCACGCCGTGTTCCCTGCAGAAGGGGAGGATCTCCGCCTCGACGGACCGCTGACCCGAGTTGTACTCGGCCTGGACCACCTCGAGCGTGACACCCTCCTCGCCCGCGACGCGCCAGGCCTCTCGGAGCTGCCCGAGGTCGTGGTTGGAGACCCCGATACCCTCCGCTCGCCCGGAGTGGACCAATGCGGCCAGCTCGCGGATCCAGGCGCTGTTGTCGCGCACCTCGACCGGGAAGTGGAGCAGGCAGAGCCGGACCGAGCTCGCCTGCAGTCGAGCCAGCGAGGCGTCCAGGGCATCGGCCACCGAGCTGGGGCGCCTCCAGGGGTGGGGCATCACCTTGGTCGCGACGAGGGGCTCGCCAGCCAGGGCGCGCTCCGAGCGTCCGAGCCCGTAGACCTCTGCGGTGTCGAAGAGCACCGGGCCGCCCTCGGTCCACGCGGCCCGCACGGCCCGCACGGCCTCGCCTGGCCGGTAGCGATTGGTCCCGGCGGCGATGGGTCCCAGGGGGAGGGGAGCAGACACGTGAGCTATTGTCAGCCATGGCCTCTGTCGCGCGGCGAATCGCGTACTCCGCAGTCGTCGCGTTAGCCCTGACCCCCGTGCTGGTCGAGATCGGCGTGCGCGTCTGGGACCCTACGCCACGGCGCATGGTGATCCGTCCCGGCCCGGAGCTCGTCGTCGAGCGCGTGCAGGGCACCCCCCTGTGGTGGGCGCCGGAGGATGCCCCGCGCCTGCGCGAGCCCGAGTGCGAGGGCGACCGCCGCGTGCTCATCGTCGGCGACTCGATCCTGAAGGGCTGGGGAGTGCCCGTGGAGGAGTCCTGGTCCGTCCTCTGGCGCGAAGAGGCGCGTGAGGACGGTCTCTGCGTGCACAACTACGCCTCTCCTGGCTACGGCCACGCCGAGGAGTGGGCGCTGACGCAGGAGTACGTTCCGCAGCTCGAGCCGGATCTGCTCGTCTACGAGGTCTACGCGCTGGCCCACCCCGACCACGCGGACGTCCAGCGCATGGTGGGGGGAACCATCTTCGATCTGCGCGGCCTTCGTGTCGGTCCCGACGGCGCGCCCCGGGTCTTCGCCGTGCCGGCTTCGCTGAATCACTGGCTCTTCGCCAACTCCTACGCCTACCAGTACATCAACCTCGCAGCCGGTTCACCCTCGGCGACCGTCGGCAGCTTCGTTCCAGCGGTGCCGCCCGAGACCCTGCAGCGGGTGGCGGACTTCGCCCTCGAGCAGGGGGTGGAGGTCGCCTTCGTGCTCTGCCACCGCCTCGACATCGCCTTTCCCTTCCTCGTCGACGCCCCCCCCCCTCGCCTGACGGGGGCTCGGGAGGTCGCGGAGAACAACGCCCACGTCCACCTCGTCGACACCGCGGAGCTCCTCGCGGATCAGGACGTCACGGCCGTGCGCCTCGACGAGTGCTGCCACTTCAACAAGCGAGGTCAGCGCCTGCTCGCCGAGCGGCTCGGCGCCGCGCTGGAGGCTCACATCCCCGGGCAGACGCCGGGCCTGAGTCCGAGCTCCGGCGCGTTGCGGTAGATCCGGCCAGGAGAGGTCCGCTGCACCTTCAGGCGCGGATCCGGTTCCAGCCGGAAGAGGTGGATGCCGTCCCCGGAGGCCACCGGAGGGCCGAGGGTCTCTTCGAGCTCGACCAGCTCGTCCTCGGCGTCGACGTGGGGAGCGACCCAGGTCTCGTGGTAGGCGAGCCAGGCGAAGCCGTGGCCCTCGATGCAGGAGATGGTGTCGGGCCAGCTCTCGCTCACACCGAGCATCACCTCGCGCATGCCGTCGAAGGCGGTCGAGCCGAGGTTGATCGCGACCGGCAGTGGTTGCTCGTGAGAGGTCTGGGCGAGGAAGATCGCGCCCGGAGCGAGCGCCCGACCGTCTCGCACCCGGGGGACCTCGACCAGCGGTCCGTCGACGAGGTCGTAGAGCCCTGGAACAGAGGCCGGCGCTGTTCCGACGAGGAGGGGAACGGGCAGGGAGAGCCCCCGCTCGATGGTCCAGCCGACGAGCAATCCCGCGGCTAGCCACCACCGGGGCCACCGTGCGAGGAGCGCCGCCACTCCCACGGCTGCCAGTGGACCGAAGGCGCCGACCTGCTGCCAGACCGGCGGGATCGCTCCGTAGGTCGGCACGAAGGCCGAGAACAGAGCGAACAGCGGGTTCGGGACTCCGACTCCGCCAAGGGTAGAGCCCGTCGCCAGCAGCGCCATCAGCACTCCGACCGCGACGACGACCCGCACGTCGAAGCGCCCCGCCCAGGCGCCGGCGAGGCCGGCCAACAGCGGGATCCAGCCCAGGTAGACGAGCTTGTGGAGGCGATCACCGACCAGCGTCGTCCCCATGTCGCGGGACACGGTCACCGGGTCGAGCAGGGTGGCGAAGGTGGCCACGTCGGGGGTGTGTCGAAGACCCAGGGAGAGCTCGGTGCGTCCAGGCTGGATCGACGCGGACCAGGGATCCGTGGCCGCCGCGTGGACCAGCGCGTAGACCGCGATGAGCCCGACACAGACGGCCAGGAGCGTCGCCGCCAGCGGGATCCAGTGGGTCTGCTGGCGGCCTCTGAGCGCCCAGATCGGGAAGCTCAGCAACAGCACAACGACGCAGAAGACGCCGTAGACCTGGCAGCCGGCGGTGGTCACGGCCACCGCCACCGCGGCGCCCAGACCCCAGCGCCACGAGCCGTCACGGGCCGCCTTCAGCAGGCCGAGGACGAGGAGTGGAAAGACCCAGACGGTCAGGCGCTCGTGCACGCCGCTCTCGAGGGCGTAGCCGTAGAGGTAGGGCGCGCTCTGGGCGAAGAGCCCGGCGAAGGTCGCGCCCAGCCTGCTGCCGGTGAGCTCTACCGCCAGGCGGTAGGTGGCGGCGCCGATCAACAGGAAGCTCAGGAGGATCCAGAGGTTCGCCGCTGCCACCGGACCAAGCGCGAAGGCGACCGGGCTCATCAGCAGAGCCGGGACGAGCATCACGTCGAGGAGGTTGGCCCCGCCCGGCGCGTTCAGGAATGGCGTCTCGAAGAGGTGACCCTCGGCGAGCACGGCGGGAGCGTGCCAGAAGGACCATGCGTGCTTGTAGACATCGCCGTAGTCGTCCCCGGGGAGCGCGCTGCGAAGGCTTGCCAGGACACGGGCCAGGGGAAGGGCAGCGCCGAGGAACAGCGCCCCCCAGGGTCCAAAGCGCCGAAGCGGGCTCAGGGCGCCAACACGAGGTAGGCCGCACCCCTCTCGGCGTCATGGCCGTAGGCCCCGATGAGGAGGTCGTCTCTTCCGTCGCCGTCGATGTCCCCGGGCCCTGTCACGGAGGCCCCCGCGCGGTCGCCGTCGGTCTCGCTGTGGAAGAGCTGGTCGGCCTCGTCGAGCGAGTACGTGCCCGTGGGGCCGAGGCCCGCGGCGTACCACAGGTAGGCGGTGCCGCCCTGGTCGCCGGTGAAGAGCGCGCCGAAGATCAGGTCGTCGAGTCCATCGCCGTCGACATCGCCGGCAGAGTCGAGCGCGTCGCCGCTGTAGTCGTTGGGGGCCGAGCCGTCGAAGACCAGGTCCGCGGCGCTGATGTCGTAGGTGCCGGGCTCGGGCAGCGCCGCCCCGTAGAAGAGGTAGGTGTGGCCAGCGCTGCTCGCCGATCCGAAGGGGCCATGGGCTCCGACCAGGAAGTCGGCGAGTCCGTCCCCGTCGACATCGCCGGCGCCTGCGACCGCGCGGCCGAGCGAGGCCCGCTCCTCCATGCCGTCCCAGGAGTAGTCGAGGTCCGCGGCCGAACCGTCCGCCAGGCCCCCGAGCGAGAGGTAGGCGCGCCCCTGGTTGAGCTCGTCGCCGTTGTAGGTCCAGGCGCCAATCAGCACGTCCCCGAGCCCGTCGCCGTCGACGTCTCCGACCCCGGCGACGTCCATGCCCATGTTGTCCGCGACCGCCTCGCCGAGCGCGCAGGAGCTGGCCACGTCTCCGAGGGGGCCGCTCTGGAGCGCGGCGCCGCTGATCTGGCAGACACGTCCTCGCTGGTTGTCCCAACCCATCGAGCCGACGAGGAGGTCGTCTTCGCCGTCCCCATCGAGGTCCTCGCCCCCGTCGATGGACCGACCGACGAACTCGAACTCCTCCTCGCCACGCACGATGATGTCGGCCTCGGCCAGCGGATGGGAGCCGGGGGTGATGCTCGCGCCGAGCACGACATAGGCCGAGCCGGCCTGGTAGGCATCGCCGCTGTAGTACGAGCTGATGAAGAGGTCGGCGAGCCCGTCGCCGTCGATGTCTCCTGCCGGGGAGATGTCGCGCCCGGCGTGGTCGTCCTGGCCCTCGCCGTACCACTTGGAGGACACCTCCGCGATGTTCGTGGACAGCCCGCCCGAGATGTCCGTGGCTGTCACCAGGTAGACCTTGCCGGCGTCTTCATCCCCCTCGTCGTCGTAGCGACCGGTCATCAGCAGATCGGGGCGTCCATCCCCGTCGACGTCACCGACCCCCGCCACGCGCCACCCGAACCAGTCCGCGGCGTTGAAGCCGGTGCCTTCCCTGCTCTCTCCCAGGAAGACGTGATCGGCGTCAGCGAGCTGCTCGGAGAAGACCGACTCTGCCGAGTCCGACACCGAGTCCGACACGCTGTCCACCGGGACGGACTCCGGCAGGCTGCGCGGCGGCTGGTCGGGGGCAGGGCACGCGAGGAGCAGAAGCACGAGACAGCCTAGCGGCCGGCGAGGGCGTCGTCGACCACCGGCGCGAGCACTTCTGCCACCGCGCGGTGCCCGCCGACGCTGTAGTGGACGACGTCTATGTAGTGCTCAGGTGGTTCGAGGCCCCCGCCCTCGGCCCGCAGCGCCGCGTTGACGTCGGCCAGCGCGACCCCTTCGTCCTCTGCCACGGTCCTGATGATCTCTACGGTGGCGCGGTCCGCGCGGAGCGGCAGCGGGTCGGTGTCCCTCAGCTCGTCCAGGATCTCTGCGTCGGCGTCGAGGACCGCTTCGAGCCAGGCGATGTCCCGGCAGTCCTTGTCTTCGGCCGAGAGCGCGTCCTGATCGACCCCCGAGAAGTCCCAGTCGGGGGACCTGCCACTGAGCCCCAGCCGCCGGAGCGCCGCCGGACACTCCCACTCGGTCGTCGGCTGCCAGGGGTTCGAGGCCACCGTCGCCAGCACGACCTCTGCGCCGGTCTCCTTTGCCACGCGCACGATGCGGCGGAGTCGCTCCTCGAAGTGTCTCCGGACCTGCTCACGCCGTTCGGCGTCGACCGTCCAGAGACCCTGCGCCTCGGGGGTCGGGATCGGGAACTCGTTCGGCGCGAGGAGCACCTCGAGCCACTGAAAGAGAGCGAGGTTCCCGAGGGTCCCGCGCGCCTTGTGCGTCAGGACCGAGCGGAGGTCCCCGTAGCGATGGAAGAACACGGCGTTGCCGAGGTCGTTGTGCCCCGTGTAGAGCACGATGACGTCTGGCTGGAGCACCCCAGCGGCCTCCACGATGCCGACGAGGTGACCGGTGTCCAGGCCTGGCCCGCCGAGGTTGCGGACCTCGACCCCGAGCAGCTCGGCGAGCACCCCCGGCATCTCCTGGTCCAGCCGCAGGCGCTCGGTGCCACCCCCGTGGACGCTGCTGCCGCCGAACATCAACACGCGCGGCCCCGACTTCTCCAGGGGGATCGGCGCCACGGGGAAGGGGCCCTGGTAGTTGGGGACGAGCGTGCCGTCGGACTCCGTGAAGGGAGCCCGGTTGCCGTCCGGCATCGTCACCACCAGCGTCGGCTCGGGTGGGTCGCCGGCCAGTCGGAGGACTCCCTCGATCGACAGGAGAAGGAGCGCAGCAGTGAGCAGGCCGAGCCCCAGCTTCCGTCGGGCCCTCACCCCCCGGGGTCCTCCGGGGGAGGCTCGGCGGGAGGCTCCCCTGGTGGCGCGAGATCAGACGGTGGCGCGTCCATCGGCGGCGCGACCAGCGGATCGACCTGGGCGCCGTCCGGCGGTCCCAAGGCTTCCCCGGGAGGTCCACCAGGTCCTCCAGCTCCATCCGGTCCGCCAGGTGCTCCACCGGGTGCTCCGCCTGGTCCACCGGGTGCTCCGCCTTGTCCGCCAGGTGCCCCGCCTTGTCCGCCGGGTGCTCCACCGGGTGCTCCACCGGGTGCTCCACCGGGTGCTCCACCGGGTGCTCCACCGGGTGCTCCACCCTGAGCTCCGGTCGGTCCGCCTTGTCCGCCGAGCTGCTTCGCCAGTGTGCCGAACTCCGTGTCGTCGCTGATGTTCAGCTCGATGCCGTCTATGTCGTGCCCTCCGACGTCGAGGCCGCCTGGGACGACAGCGACCGGATCGGCGCCGATCGGCCCGGAGCCCGTCGTGTCGATGTAGGCGACGAGGTGCAGCGATCCGGTCTGCTCCGGCACGCGCACGCTGAAGGGGCCTGGCTCGCCGAGGGGGGCGGTGTGCACGAGGCGGATGTTGCCGTCCTGGTCCGCGAGCAGGTCCATCCGCAGCTCGCCCTTCTGCTCGCTCTGGACCGTGACGGTGCCGGAGAGGGTGACGCCTTCGCCCTCCTGGAGGTCGAAGCGGACGTCCTCTCGGACATAGTCTTGTGTCGTCGTGCCGCCGCCCAGCTCAACGGTTCCCTGGGTGTCCGCAGGGAGGCAGGCGATCGATAGGAGCGAGAAGAGAGAGAGCATGTGACCAATCTATCAAGGTGCCGCTGCGGGCAACTCGACCTCTGCGAGCTTGCAGCGCATCCGTGATGGGATCGCCTGTGTCTCGGGAACCCACAGGGCCAGCGTGGAGGTGTCGACGATCGGGGTCCCCAGGGCTGCCGTCAGGAGCCACGAGAGCTGGACGTGGGCGTCGGGGAGCCGGTCCCGATGAAGCACGACCGCGGCGTAGCCCTGCTCGACGAGGCGGTTCTCGTCCCAGGCTCCGCACTCGCGGACCTCGTGGCCGAAGTCGCTGCGGTCCGGCGCCTCGCCCTCCTGCACCTGGACGACCACGCCGAGGGCCTGCTGCACGATCCAGCTCTGGCTCCGAGCGTCCTCGATCTCCTGGGACTCGGCGATCGGGCGGCCGTGAGCCAGCTGCCACACCATGTAGAAGTCGTCGAGTGGGAGCTGGAGCACTGCTCCATCCGGGAGCTCGGCCAGGGCCTCCAACAGGTCCTCTGGCGGGTGCGGATCGAAGGAATCACCCTGGACGCCAGCGGGCCGCCGATCGGCTCCGTGGTCGATCGCGACGCCCATGAGCAGCAGGACGAAGAGCTGGTAGCGGAGCCGAGGGAGTCGCTCGAGGAGCTCCCTCAGCGCGATCCCGCCAGCCAGTGCGAGGGGGAAGCTGACCCAGATGCCCAGCCGGCACCAGCCCCAGATGAAGCGCAGCGGTGGAATGAGCCGCTCGACCCACCAGGCCGGGAGGCGCATCGGGTCGTCCAAGAGCTCACCGGGTTCCTGGGTCCAGACGAGGAAGGGCCCGAGGCTCAGCGCGAGCATCACCAGGGCGAGTACGTACCAGGGCCGCGCTCGGGGAGAGCGGACTGCCCCCACGGTCCCTGCGAGGAGGAGCAGGACGCCCGGGTAGGCTGCGAGGTCGGCGCCAGGCAAGCCCTGCACATTCCCGATGAAGGGAAGCAGCAGCTGTGGCGGCGTGCAGATGCCCATGTGGGCGCTCACCCGCTGCTCCTCTCCGAGGATCGGAGGAGGGTGGTCCAGCAAGGCAGCCAGGGCAGGCAGCACCGGGAGCACTGCCGCGATGGCGACCGCGGCCAGCACACCGAGTCGGCGGGGCCAGCTCCCAGAGCCCCCTCGGGCCAGCCACAGGGCGAGGGGTGGTTCGAACAGCAGGAGCCACGAGGCGAGGTACCAGCCGCCCAGCGCGACAGCGGCGAGCGTGAGGCCCGCGCCCAGTGCGTGCCACCACCGCCCGTCCTGATCCAGGGCGCGGCAGAGGAGGAAGAGGTGGAGCGGGAGACCCATGCCCGGGAGCATCTCTGTGCGGCCGAGGTAGGGCGTCGCGAGCAGATAGGGTGTGGTCGCGACCGCGAAGGCGACAAAGAGCGCCGGCAGGCCCGGCCCTGCGATCCGGCGACCGAGCAGCCAGCCTCCGAGACCTCCGATGACCGTCCACGCGACGTGGACGAGGTTGTAGCCGAGGATGGCCCCCTCCACGCCTCCGACGACCCCCCAGGCGGGAAGGAAGAAGAGCAGGTTCACCGGGTCCATCAGGTGGCGCGTGTACCCGCTGGGGTGATCGAGCTCCAGGTGGGCGACGAAGGGGCCCCACTCGCCGATGTGCTCGGCGGTACCCCAGAGACCCCAGAAGTGGCGAGGCGCCTCTGAGCGGACCGCGCCTATCACCAGCCCGAACGGGTCAGGGGCGATGGGGCGAAGCATGAGCAGCACCGCGGCCGCCAGCACCGCCAGCAGGAGCAGCCGCTCGACGCGCTCAGTCAAGGCGCAGCGCGTCGACCTGTGCCTGGAGCTCTTCGGCGGCGACGCCGGCCGCCGCGAGGCGCTCCAGAGCTTCGTGCTCGGCCAGCAGGAACCGAGCCGCCTCGTTCACCGGTGGAGCCCCGGGATCGAGGGCCTCTGCCGTGCTCGCCAGCTCGTGACAGGTGGCGGCCAGCTCGCCCTCCGAGCCCTCGGCGGCCACCGACCACAGCCCGGCGGCCTCGCTCAGGTGGGTCCGCAGCTCCGAGGAGCCGTCGTCGATCTCGTCCTTCGGGGGTTCGAAGCGGGGAACGTCGATGGGGATCTCATCGACCACGCCCTCTTTCAGGGGCGGGAGGGCATCAGGACCTGGCGGTGGGAGCTCGCCGCTGGGCATGTCGTCCGGTGCGGGCCCGCCCTGTGGCTGGTCGTCGCCGGGCGAGAGGTAGAGCACGCCGTAGCCCACCGCGACTCCGGCGATGAAGGTGACCAAGGTCGTCGCGCGGGAAGCGATCGCGCCCTCCTCAGAGCTGCGGGACCTCCGCGACGCCGTCGAGGGCCCAGAGGACGACCATGGGTCCATCCCAGAAGGGCTCGCCGAGGTACGCGGTGGTCGCGTCTATGGCGCGGAGATCGTGCTCGATCTCGCGGTTGGGGTACATCATCACATAGTGGTAGCCGCCGGAGTCCTCCAGCGTCCACGGCTCGCGAGCTGGTCTGTAGGCCTCTTCGCCGTGCCAGATGCGCTGGAGGTCCACCCACAGCGGCACCTGGACCCGGCGCTGGTCGTAGCCCTCTGTGCGCACACCGCTCATCTGCCAGGCGACGCCGCCGTCGATCGGCTGGCGGTGGTAGATCTGCCAGCCCAGCAGGGAGTTGGGGTGTGTGGCGAGGGGGGCCTGGAGGATCGGCCGCTCGCCCTCGAGCCGCGCCAGCGCGTGGAAGATCTCTGGCACCTGCGCTGGCGACTGCATCTGGTGTGGCGCCCTCAGACCGCCGCGGAGGATCAGGTTGGCCTCAGAGGCCTGCAGGAGCGCGAAGGCGCCGGCCACCCAGCGTGGACGTGGCAGCCTGGGGACCGCCCACGCCGCGACCATGGCCGCAGCGCCGTAGCTGACGGCCTGCCAGCGATAGGGCCACCAGAACCGAGGCCAGCCCGGCAGATGGTTCAGCAAGGCCTGGGGCAGGCGGACGCCCATGCGGTCGCCCAGTCGCAGCGGCACCGAAGGAGCGGACAGGAGCTCCGGCCCCGCGGCCAGGAGCGCCGCGGCGAGCCCGAGGCCCGCGAGCCAGCGCACGGGGCCTTTGCCGCGCCAGGCCCCGAAGAGCAAGAGCGGAACGACCACCACGGGCAGGCGGTTGCTGGGCTCGTGGAAGTTCTCGGACAGGGCGCCCAGGTAGGAGCCAGGGAAGGTGAAGGCGTGGCTCATCTGCAGCATCAGCGGGTCCGCGTGGTCCTGCGCGACGCCCTCGTAGTGCTGCGGATTCTCGAGGTAGCCCTGGATGACGGGCACCATGAAGGGGGCTGACAGCAGCACGCCTCCGACGCCGACCACGGCGAAGTCCAGGAACTTCGCCCGGGTCATCGTCCGTGTCACCCCGTGCCCGACGGCGAGCAGGATGGTGAGCACGCCCAGGAAGTAGCCGTAGAACCAGTAGATGGTGGCCGAGGCGGCCAGGCTCCCGATGCAGATGGCCCGGCCTCTCCAGCTCCCAGGCTCTCGCGCGAGCAGCACCAGCCCGCCGAGGTAGACCACCAGGGGTGCCCAGAGGGCCTGCTGGGGGCGCCCGAAGCTGCTCTCGCAGAAGGAGTAGGCGCTCGTCGCCCCGAACACCAGGCCGACCACGGCGCCGAGCCATGACCCCGAGACCACCCGGCCCGCCCAGGCGCAGGCCAGGCCGTTGAGCACGAGGATGCAGAACAGCATCACGTTCATCGCTTCGATCGGCTCGAACAGCAGCGCAACCGGCAGGAACAGGGCCTCGAGCGTGAAGCTCCAGAGCACCAGGCGTGTGTCCTGCCCCTCGGGCCAGTTCAGCTGGCTGCAGAAGAAGGGCGACTCCCCGGCGACGAGCGACTCGGCGACGACCGTGGGCCACCAGATGCCGACCGTGGTGTCCGGGTGGTCGATCGGCGCGCCGACGTGGGTCGCCGTCTGCAGGATGGCCGGGAAGGTGGCGAGCGCCGCGAGGGCGAGGGCCAGCACCGCCAGGGCGAGCCAGGTCTTCACGCGGAGATCGTCTGCGAGGCCCTTCACCCTTGCACTCTGCTCTATCGTCCGAGGCATGTCCTCGTCCGGAACAGGAAATCGGCGTCGCTGGCTGTTTCGCGGCCTGGGGATCTTCGCGGCGCCCCTGGTCGCCCTGTTGCTCGTCGAGGGGGGCGCTCGGGTCCTGGCCGCACCCGCCCAGGCCGAGCTGACCTTCAACGCGCCGGACAACGCCCCCGACGGCCTCTACGTCAACAGCCACGAGCTCGGCCACCGACCGACGCCGGGCTTCGAGGGTGTCAGCATCTCCCCTGGCTACCGCGTCGACGTGCGGGTCAACAGCCTCGGACTCCGAGGCCCCGAGCCCGGTCCCGACGAAGGTCTCGAGCGCTGGCTGGTGACGGGCGATTCCTTCACCTTCGCGGTGCAGGTGGACGAGGAACAGACCTTCACGGCCTTGTTGGCCGAGGGGCGCGAGACCTTCAACGGAGGCGCGGACGGCTACGGCACCTGGCAGGTGCTCCGCCAGTACCGCATGCTCGACGACGAGCTGGGGCTCGATGGCTTGCTCGTGGTGTTCTTCACCGGCAACGACCTCCACGACAACGAGCGGCGCTCCATGGTGCTGCACGACGCGGAGCGGAGGCCGGACGGGAGCCCGATGCCCAGCTTCCGCACCCCATGGTGGCGGCGGCTGTTGTCCCAACACTCCTACCTCCATGCCCGGTGGAAGGTGGTCCAGCGCACCCGCGCGCTCGAGAGCGGGCAGGGGCCCGATCGGCAGCGGTGGGCCCGGGAGCTGGCCATCTTCACCGAGAGCGGCCAGCGGGACCTGGACAACCTGCTGAAGACGACCCGACCCCTGCTGGCCGAGC
Organism: Myxococcota bacterium; assembly: GCA_036012755.1. Classification (GTDB taxonomy): domain Bacteria; phylum Myxococcota_A; class UBA796; order UBA796; family CAJQPC01; genus JAAESX01. The sequence continues at coordinate 35,948 of DASCPX010000134.1, forward strand.
TGTCGCGCGAGACCTCGGAGCGGGGCGACGAGCTGCTGGTCGCGGTGTCTCCGCCGGGCTTCGCGGTGGATCCGACCCGCACGGCCGCAGCGTTCTCGCTGGTCGGCCACGACCCGGAGACGGCGACCCCCCGGGCGCCGACCGACGCGGTGTTGGCGGAGCTCGATGCGCTGTCCGTGCCTTCCTGTGACCTCCATGCTCCGCTGGATACGGCCATCTCAGCGGGAACCCGGGCCTACTTCGACTTCGACGGTCACTGGACGCCAGAGGGGCACCGGATCGTCGCGGACGCGCTCGAAGCCTGTCTGCAAGGGCCCTGAATCGGCAGTGCGCTCGGCCCCGCTGCTGTTGGCCCTCTGCGGCGCCTCGCTCGGCTGGGGAGGGGTGATCTGCGGCGAGCGTCTGCGCCTCGAAGCTGGCCCGCCTTCAGCCCGCACCGACCACCCAGAGACCCCGCTGGCGCGCTCCCAGGGCGAGGGAGCCGCCCTGCCTGGGACCGGCTGGCCGCTGGCGGATCACGGCATGTGGACCCTCCGGGATTCGTCGGGGGTGAAGGCGCGACTGAGCCTTCCCCCCGGCGCCAGGGTCGAGCTGGTCCTGGCCCGCCGCCACGGCCAGGACGCCTTGATCCTCAGCCGGACCGGCGAGGCCGTCACGCGACTCGTCCGCAGCCAGGGAGGGCGCACCTGGGAGCTCGAGTGTGATGGCACCCTGCCCCCACCACCGGAGGGTGTGTTCGAGGTCGCGCTGTCCCAGGATGGCGAAGTGTCCGCCGGCATCGACGGCTCCGAGGTGCGGTGCGCACAGGCAGCTCCTGCGGTGCGCGACCTCCGCCTCGGAACGGGAATGGCGCGGGTCTCCTTCCTGGAGGTCAACGACGAGATCGCGCCCGGGCCGGCCTGGGGCCTGCGGCTGCTCGGCGCGGCCCTGGGGGCGATCCTGTTGGGAGGGCTCGGCTTGCTGAGGCGGAGTCGTGCGGCGCTGGTCGCCACGCCGCTGTTGTTCTGCGCCCCGCTGGCCTACGGCGACCTGGCCTCCTGGCTGCAGGCGGCGCGCATCCAGACGAGCCTTCCGATCACCTGGGCCTTGCTCCTGCCCCTGGTCTTCGCCTCGGTCCTGGTTGCCGGCGCCTGGGTGCTCGACTCGGCGCGCAGGGGGCGGCGCTTGCTCGCCGCAGTCCCGGCCCTGGCGCTCGGGGCCTTGCCGCTGGTCTGGAACCCGACCGCCGGGGCCTTCACCCTGTTGCTCTCCGCCTGCCTGGCTTTGTTGATCTGGGCCAACGCCAGGCGCCTGCGCGGCTTCAACCTGATCAGCCTCGCCTGCGTGCTCGCCGCGGTGGTCTGCGCCGAGGCGGCAATCCGCGCCACGCCCACCGGGGCCTCCTGGGGTGGGTTGTCCGCCCGCGAGACCGCCGAGCTGGACCGGGACTTCGTCGAGCTGGAGGAGAAGCGAGAGCACCGCGACTGGCCCGACAAGCACTACCCGGTCGTTCCCACTCCTCGAGACGGCCGCATCCGTGTGGTCGCCTTCGGAGGGAGCAGCACTGGCGGGGCCTTCGTCAACGACGACCTCGACGAGTTCTACCCAGCCGAGCTCGAGCTGCGCCTCGGAGGGGTGGCCCAGGTCGTGAACCAGGGGGTCGGCGGGTGGACCACCCTCCACATTCGCCGCTACCTGGAGACCCGCGTCGAAGAGGTCGACCCCGACATCGCCATCCTCTACGTCGGCCACAACGACCTGCTCACCCAAGTGCGGGTGCCTTACGCCGAGGCCTTCGCCCAGTGGCAGCGAGAGGGCCTCGCGTCCCGGATCTCCGGCCTGCTCGCGGACTTCCGCCTGTACCAGGGTCTGCGCTTCGGTGTCGGCGCGCTGATGGGCAACGCCCGGGCGGTGGCGGTGCCCCTGGACGACGCGCGGGACAACCTGGAGGCCATCCTCGCTGTCTTCGCCGAGCGGGGCACACGCAGCCTGCTCGTGCGAGAGGCCATCTCGTTGGAGCGCGGAGCGCTGAACCCCTATGGCGAGCTGCTCGCCGAGCTCGCGTCCGACCGGCCGGACGTTCGCAGCCTCGACGCGGCGTCGCTCCTCGAGGACCCAGCCCGGAGCAGGATGTTCGTGGACAACGTGCACTTGACCCGCGGCGGCCACGGGGTCCTGGCCCAGGCCCTCGTCGATGAGCTCCGGGCCAGCGGCTGGCTGAACGAGTGACACGCGAGCGCTTCCTGGCCCCGCTGGTCGCCTGCGGCGCGACGCTGGTGCTGACGGCGCTGCTCTTCTGGCCTCTGCCGTTGGAGCTGGCCACGTCCCAGCCGGACAGCGCCTTCACCGGTGGTCAGACCTGGGGCATGAGCCACATCGCCCGAATGCTCGTCGGGGACTTGCCCCTGTCCACGCGGACCCTGCACCTCGGCTTCCCTCAGGAGACGAAGGCCCAGTTCCTGGGCTGGGTGCCCGCCCTGCTCGCCACGCCGCTGCAGCCGCTGCTGGGACCCATCGCCTCCTTCAACATCCTGCTCTTGATCTCCCCGGTCTTCGCGACCGCAGCTGCCTACGTCTGGCTGCGCAAGAGCACCGCGGCGGAGCGCTGGACCGCCGCCCTGGGCGCGTTGTTGTACGCGAGCTGCCCATACCTGCTGAGCAACATCGCCTCCTGCAACCTGGACAAGATCCAGATCTGGTTCTACCCGGCCTGGCTGGCGCTGGCGTGGTGGATGCTCTCGAGCAGGCGCGGCTGGTGGGCGCTGCCGGTCTTTACGCTCCTGGGCTCGGCGATGGTCTTCACCGAGCCCTACCCAGCCCTGTTCCTGCCCTTGTTCGCCGGCCCGCTGCTCCTGGGCCGGGCGGTCCTCGAGCGCTCCTGGCGTGTCGCCGTTCGATCCCTGGCCGCGCTGGCGAGCACCGGCCTGGGCATGCTGCCCGCGCATGCCTACTACACGCGTGGGTCCATTCACGACCGGAACATGCTCTTCGAGCCCGCGGCTGTCCTTCGACACCAGACGCCGCCAGCGCTGCAGGAGCCCGTGGCCACCTTCGAGAACCTCTTGTTCGGCCCTGGCGGAGGCGTCCCGGAGCCCACCGACAACGTCCACGCCTGCACGATCGGGCTCGCCCTGCTCGTCGCCGTCCTGCTGCTCTGTTGGCGACCAGCCCGGGGTCGCGGGACGGGCCTGGCGTTGACCCTGCTGGGGCTCGTCATAGCCCTCGGCCCCCAGCTCATGGTCGGCGGCCAGTGGCGTCTCGAGCCGCTGACGCAGCACCCCTTCTACCTGCCCATGGAGCTCCTGGAGCGCGCCGGCTACCCCCTGGTCCTGGGCGGCCAGTACTACCGCGCCGCGCCGGTGGTCTTCCTCGGCGTGGTCACCCTGTTGTGCGCCGGCCTGTCCCTTCGATCACCCAGGATCCGCCTGGCTGCGTGGAGCCTCGTCCCGCTCTCCCTTGCCCAGGGGCTCTGGACCACCGGCCCCCACTGGCCCCATCCAATCAGGCCGATCGCCAGCCTCCCGCTGCTCGAGCAGCTCGCCGAACTGGGCGAGATCTCCGACGGGGTCGTGGTGCTCCCGCTGGCCGTGGACCAGGTGGAGTACGGGCGGCGGGCCTCGGCTGCCGCGGTCTACCGACACCCGAGCACCGTCGTGCTGCGCCACATCCTGTTGCCCGAGATGATGGGGCATTTCCCCTGGGCTATCGCGCTGCAGGAGGATGGCGTCGTCGTGTACCGGCAGGAGGGTTTCCGCTACGCGCTCTTCTACAAGCATGACGTCTCGAACACAGATCCCCACTGGCTTGGCTACGAGGCCCACGCCGGAATGCTCGGAGAGCCGATCCTCGAAGACGAGGAGATCGCTGTCTTCGAGATCAGGTGAGTCCACCCCGCACAGTTCGGTCAGGCCGGGCAATACCGTCCACTGCCGGAGGGTGCGTGGCCTTGTCCATAGCCGAAGACAGCCATTTCGATGACCGGAACCGGCCATTTTCTGGCTCACACTATCTGTGTGATTTCCAGTAGTTGTCGGCCTGCATTGGATGTCCGGACCAGGGGGTACGGTCTGGGTAGCAGAGGAACAACCACGAATGCAGGGAACCCGAGCCCAACAGGGTCTGCGACGCCTCTGTGGCGCCTTGCTGGTTCACGCCGCGGTGGAGGTGCTCATCTGGCGGGAACCGGAAGACGGGCCGGTCCAGACGGTCTTCGTCGAGCGCGACGGGCTCCAGATCCTGGCCCGGGCCATCGACCTCCGGACGATTCGAGTCCGGGCTCGAAGGATCGACGACCCGCCGGGCAACGAGGACCACCTCTTCGACACCGTGGTCCCCGAGTGGCCAGGGCAGCGCGAGAGCTGGGCCAACCGCCAGGCGATGCTCATGGTGCGCTTCGTCTCGAGAGACTGATGTCAGGACCCCCAGATCTCCAGCCACTCCGGGTCCGGGTTGAAGAAGAGCACCTCGACATGATCGAGGTGGGAGGTCGCATTGAACTCCGAGCGGGCGATGTGGGTCGAGATGGCGCCGGTGATCACGTGCTGTCTCGGGCTCGGATCGTCGGGGCACTGCTCGAAGCGGATGCGGACCCTTGGCGGCCGTGGGATCTCGCTCACGAAGGCGGCGACGCGCACGCAGGTGCGCTTCACCGCTTGGGGCGACATGTGCTGGAGCACGACGGTCAGTGGCACACCCGGCGAAGTGTCCGGCTCGAGGCGCACGTTGTTCCCGAAGCCGAAGCCGCGGGCGTGGGCCAGGATGCGACCGCGGGACAGCGGGAGCTCCCTCCGCTCCGGGGGCTGCTCCTTCTTCGGCCGCCTGCCGGAGTGACGCTTGGGGCCTTCCTCGGGCTTCGCCAGCAGGCCTCGGGCGATGTCGATGCCCACGAGCGCCAGCCCCAGACCGACCAGCACGGCCCAGGCGGAGGTGTGAGGGACCGCCTCCACGAAGTCCAGCGCCAGCGCCGTCTCGCGGTCGATGACGGTGAAGTACCCGACGACCGCGCCTACGACGATGAGCAGGATTCCAAGCGCCTTCATGGCGGCCCCACTCTACCCGGAGAGGAGCTCGCCGAGGTGTGTCACGAGGCTCTCGACGACCCCGTCCCACTCGGGCGCCACGCCACGCTCGCCTGCCATCGAGGTCATGATCCCGGCAGTGAGGCCGCAAGGATTGATGCGTCCGAACCAGGCCAGATCGGGATCGACGTTGAGGGCGAGACCGTGCCAGCAGACCCACCGGCGGCAGGCGATGCCGACGCTCGCGACCTTGCGCTCGCCGATCCATGCCCCTGTGTTGCGGGCATCGCGAGTCGCTCCCAGGCCGAAGTCGGCGCAGGTGCGGATGCAGGCCTCTTCGAGGTTCCAGAGGTGGCGATGCAGGTCACGCCTGCCCTCTGGCAGCTGCACGATCGGGTAGGCCACCAGCTGGCCTGGGCCGTGCCAGGTGACGTCGCCACCGCGCTCCACGGCGATGACGTCCATGTCCCCTGGGGCGAGCACGTTCGAGGCGCTCGACCTACGCCGGCCCAAGGTGATGACCGGACTGTGCTCGACCAGCAGCAGGGTGTCTGGGATCTGCCCGGCGATGCGCGCCGCGAGGAGCTCCTCCTGTCGGGCATGCGCGAGGGCGTAGGGAACGCCCCGACCGAGATCCTCGATGATCAGAGGCAAGCGAGGACATCGTGGTAGACGTCCTCGACGGACTGCCCGGCGTCGACGCGCACGACGCGCTGCCCCCCTGCGACGAGCAAGGCCAGGGCTCGCTCGTAGGAGTCGCGTATCGCTGTCAGCTTCTCCAGGGACTCGAAGCGATCCCGCACCCCCCCGCGAGCGTCGATTCGCGCCAGGCAGCCTTCGACCGAGAGCTCCAGGAAGACCGTCACGTCCGGGGCGCGGAAGGCGGAGTTCAGCTGCCAGACATGCTCCAGCGGCGCAGCGAGGCTCTGGTAGGCGAGGGAGGAGGCCACGTAGCGGTCCGTGACCACGGACTTGCCCGCGGCCAGCAGGGGCTCGATCTCGCGCTCGAGGTGGTCCCGGCGATCGGCGGCGAAGAGGTAGGGCAGGACCCCCTCTCCGAGCATCTCTGCGTCGGCCAGCGCCGCCCGGATCAGCTGGCCTATCGGGCCGGTCGAGGGCTCGCAGGTCTCGTGGGCACCCAGCGCGGAGCAGAGCAGGCGGACCTGGGTGGTACCGCCGGAGCCGTCGAGTCCTTCGATCGCAACGAACATGCGATTGGCTAACCTTGCGCTGATGCTTCCGTTCTGTGCCTTTCTCTCCGCGTCCCCCGTCCACCATCAGCCCCGAGGGCTCGCGCCCGCCCCGGACACCGGCGAGACGTGCTGGGGCCAGCTGGGCGGGAGCCAGCTCACCAGTGAGCACTTCGCCATCGAGTGGGCGACCGGCACGATCGCCTCCGAGACCGCGCAGGAGGTGCTGGACCACTTCGAGGAGGCCTGGGACTTCCAGGTCGAAGAGCAGGGATGGCTCTCTCCGGTGGGCAGCGAGGACTACCTCCTCCTGATCCAGCTCAGCTCCGGCAGCGGCACGGCCTACACCTATGGGAGCGAGTGCCCGGATGGCCGCGAGATGGCGGTCTTCCAGCTCTACGTCGACGAGCCCGACCTCGCGAGCCTCAGCGCCCACGAGTTCAACCACGGCGTCCAGGGAGCCTACGGCTTCGCCCACGAGCCCTGGTTCTGGGAGGCCACTGCGACCTGGGTGCAGTGGCACGCTGTTCCCTCCGAGGGAGCCTGGGTCGAGGACCTCATCCGGCGTGGCTACCTGAGACAGCCGCGCTTCGGCTTGACCCGCTCCGATCGCGACAACGACGACCACGCAGCCCACCAGTACGGGATGGCGCTGTTCATCGAGAGCCTTCCCGAGGGCATGGTCCAGGACCTCTGGACCAGCTCCCTCGGCCGCGACGAGGTCTTCGCCTGGCCAATCTCGGAGGCCTTCTCGGAGATCGGCGAGGACCTCGACGAGCACTACCTCACCTTCGTCGAGGCCGCCGCCACCGAGCAGCTGGGCGTCGACATGCCGGAGGCGACCTCCGCCCTCGCCCAGCTCCCGACCGAGACCAAGGCACCGGACGGCTTCTGGCCGGAGACCCGCGGCCAGTCCTTCTTCCACCTGGACAAGGCGGCGGTCGACCCGGACCATGGTGACGTCGCGCTCATGGTCGACCTGGACCCCGAGGGAGACTTCGCGGGCTTCCTCGTGGCCCAGCGCGAGGGCGCCTGGGAGGTCCAGGACATCGAGTTCCTCGACGGTGTCGGCGAGGTGGTGCTCGATGACCTCTCGACGACGGACCAGGGCGCCTGGCTGGTGCTCACGCCGCTGGCTGGTGAGCTGGAGCAGTGGCTGTGGTTGCTCACCGCCGAGGGCGTGGGAGACCCGCCGGAGAACGCGCCCCGTCAGTCCAGCGGGGCCAGCTTCGAAGACGCGGGGGGCTGCGGTCTCGGGCCGATCCTGCCAGGCGGCGCCTGGGTCGTCGGGCTCCTGCTGCTCAGGCGGCGACCTCGAAGCGCATGAGACGCTCGACTTCGCGCAGAGCGCCGATGGCCTCTGCCATCACGACTCCGCGGTCGAGCACGCCGACCAGCCGACGATTGGCGTCGACCACGGGCAGCTGCTCCAGGTCGAGCACGTTCATCATCATCGCTGGAGACGACAGCGGGTCACCCGGGCGACAGACCGCCGGCACGTCCTGCATGCACTCGGAGACCGGCGCCTCGAGCCCCGGGTCGTCGAGGAGCTGACCGTAGACCCCGCCGTCGACCTGGTCGAGGATGGCGTCGCGGTGGATGACGCCCACCAGGCGCCCCTCGAAGGTCACTGGCAGCGACTCGAGCTCCTCCAGCTGCATCGCGACCAGGGCGTTCTTCAAGGACCGGGTCGGCGAGGTGGTGACGGGAGCGGTTTCCATGCTGCGGGAGACGACCATCTGTTGACCTCTTGGGTGTCGTCTCGGACCGCGGCTCGCTGCCCTTGAGCGGAATACGCGGTGAGATGACCCTCTCGCTGTTCCTCTTCTCTTTCTCCCAGGCACGCGCCGACGACATCCCCTTGATTCCACGAGAGGTGCTCTTCGGCAATCCAGACCGCGTCCAGCCCCGGGTGTCCCCCGATGGCGAGCACCTCGCCTTCCTCGCCCCACACCAGGACGTGCTGAACGTCTGGGTCGCACCCCTGGACGAGCTCTCGGCTGCGACGCCGCTCACAAGCGTGACCGAGCGGCCCATTCGCAGCTTCTCCTGGGCCGAGACCAGCGAGCACGTCCTGTACTCCCTCGACAGCGGCGGGGACGAGGACTTCCACGTCTTCAGCCAGGCCATCGTCGGGGGACCCGCCCTCGACCTGAGCCCCTACGACGACGTCACCGCGTTCATCCAGCAGACCTCGCCGGATGACCCCACCCACGTGCTGATCGGCATGAACGATCGAAAGGCCCGCCTCCACGACCTCTACCTCGTGGACATCACCAGCGCGGAGCGCGTGCGGGTCGAGAAGAACAAGGGCTACCTCGGCTTCGTCACGGACGACGCCTTCAACGTGCGCCTCGCGACGAAGTTCCGCCTCGACGGGGGCATCGAGACCTTCGTCAAGAACGACAAGGGGAAGTGGGAGTCCTACGACGTCGTCGGCATGGAGGACTCACTGACCACCCAGCACCTCGGCTTCGATCGCGAGGGCACGACCCTCTACAGCATCGACAGCCGGGATCGGGGGACAGCCGCGCTCTATGCCACGGACCTCGCCACAGGTGAGCGCAGTCTGCTCCACGAGGACGATCGCGCCGACATCTCCGACGCGATGGTCAACCCCAGCACCTACGTCATCGAGGCGGTCGCGGTCACCTACGAGAAGACCGAGTGGACCGTGCTCGACGAGGGCATCGCAGGGGACCTCGCCTTCCTCGACCGTGTCGACGACGGCGAGCTCGAGGTGGTCAGCCGAAGCTCCACGGACGAAGACTGGATCGTCGCCTTCACGGACGACGACGGCCCGGTCCAGTACTGGCACTACGACCGGGCCGAGGGCCACACGCGCTACCTCTTCTCCAACCGCTCGGAGCTGGACACACTCCAGCTCGCTCCGATGCATCCGCTTGTCATCGAGGCTCGGGACGGCCTGGAGCTCGTCTCGTACCTGACCCTTCCCGTTGGCACGGACGCCGACGGCGACGGTGTCCCGGAGACCTCGCTGCCGATGGTTCTCCTGGTCCACGGTGGGCCCTGGGCCCGGGACCACTGGGGCTATCACAGCTACCACCAGTGGCTGGCCAACCGCGGCTATGCCGTGCTGTCGGTGAACTTCCGCGGCTCGACCGGGCTGGGCAAGGACCACCTCAACGCCGGCAACCTCGAGTGGGCCGGCAAGATGCACGATGACCTGATCGACGCGGTGGACTGGGCGGTGGAGGAGGGCATCGCCACGGAAGACGAGGTCGCGATCATGGGGGGCAGCTACGGCGGCTACGCCACCTTGGTGGGCCTGACGTTCACGCCAGAGGTCTTCGCCTGCGGGGTCGACATCGTCGGTCCGTCGAACATCGTGACGCTGCTCGAGACGATCCCGCCCTACTGGAAGCCGGCCATCGAGCTCTTCGCGAAGCGGGTCGGAGACCACCGCACCAAGGAGGGCGAGGCCTTCCTCCAACAGCGCTCACCCCTGACCCATGTAGACGAGATCGTTCGACCTCTCCTGATCGCCCAGGGTGCCAACGACCCACGGGTGAAGCAGTCCGAGTCGGACCAGATCGTCGAGGCGATGCAGGCTCGCGACATCCCGGTCACCTACGTGCTCTACCCGGACGAGGGGCATGGCTTCGCCAACGAGCCAAACCGCATCTCCTTCGCCGCGGTGAGCGAGGCCTTCCTCGCCGAGCACCTCGGCGGTCGATCCGAGCCCATCGGTGATGCCTTCGGAGAGTCCTCGATCACGGTCCCCGCTGGAGCGGAGCTGGTTCCAGGGGTGAGCGAAGCCCTGCCGTCCCCCGAGGAGTCGGAGTAGCCTGGTACAGATGCACAACACGATTCGAAACACCCTGTTGGTCACCATCCTCCTCACGGTCACCTGGCTCGGCTGGCGCTTCGTCAACACCACGACCGACGCTTTGGAGGGCACGCAGGAGGTGCTCGAGGTCGACATGCTGTCCGAGCGCGCGACTGACAAGGCTCGCGCCAAGGCGGCCGAGTGCGACGCTGGCGACGGGAACGCCTGCGGGGCCCTTTGGAGCTGGCACGAGCTCGGGAAGGAGGGTCTGCAGAAGGACATCAGGACCCACAGACGTCTGTGTCGAAAGGCCTGCGAAGGCGGCGACCAGTCCGCATGCAAGGAGTGGGAAGAGGGCAACAAAAACTGCCCGATGGGCTCGACCTGAGGACTACTCTACGGCCAACAGCTCGATGTCGAAGAGCAGGGTCGAGTAGGGCGGGATCGGTCCGGCGCCCTTGACCCCGTAGCCGAGCTCTGGCGGGACCATCAGCCTGCGATGCCCGCCGACACGCATCCCGGCCACCCCGAGGTCCCAGCCTCGGATGACCTCGCCTGCGCCGAGATCGAACGAAAATGGGGCGTTACGCGCATACGAGGAGTCGACCACCGTGCCGTCCCCGAGCGTCAGCGAGTAGTGCACCGTCACGGCCTGGCCTGGCTCGGCCATAGCCCCTTCGCCGACCCGCACGTCCGTGATCAGCATGCCGTCTTCTGTGAGGACCGCGTTGTCCGGGATCACGGTCCGAGGCACAGGCGGGGCCTTTGGAGGACAACCCAGGAGTCCCAGGATCAAGCACAGACTCACTTGTTCATCACGTGGATGGCCTCTCCTCGAGCGTGCTTTGCTGCCTCCATGAGGGCCTCGCCGAGGGTCGGGTGGGGGTGGATGGTGAGCCCGATGTCGAGGGCCTCTGCCTGCATCTCGCAGGCGAGCGAAGCCTCGGAGATCAGGTCCGAGGCGTGGGGTCCGATGATCGTGACACCAAGCAGCCGCTCGGTCGCGGCGTCGAGGATGACCTTCACGAAGCCATCCGTCTCCCCGGTCGTCATTGCCCGACCGACCGCGGCGAAGGGCATCTTGCCGACCTTGATGTCGAGGCCCTTGGCCCGGGCGTCGTGCTCCATTATCCCAGCGGTCGCGATCTCCGGGTCGGTGAAGACCACCGCCGGGACCTGGATGTAGTCGAGCGCGATCTTGTGTCCGGCGATGACCTCTGCGCAGATCTCTCCTTCGTGCGTGGCCTTGTGCGCCAGCATCGGGGCTCCGGCGACGTCGCCGATGGCGTACACCCCCGCCACGCTGGTCCGACACTGCTCGTCGATCTTGATGAAGCGTCCGTCCAGCTCGATCTCGCCGAGGGTCTCGAGCCCGAGCTCCTCTGTGTTCGGGGAGCGCCCCACGGTCACCAGGACGCGGTCGCACTCCAGTGACTTCGCCCCCTTGGGGGTCTCGATGTTCACCACGGCGCAGCCGTCGCCCTCTTCCCAGCCCAGGGCCTTGCTCTTCACGAAGGTGGTGATCTTCGACTTCTTCAGCTTGCGCTTGATCAGGCGGATCCCGTCTGGGTCGAAGGCCGGCAGCACGGACTCGGCCATCTCGACGACCGTGACGTCACAGCCGACCTTGTGCAGCATCTGGCCCAGCTCGAGGCCGATGTAGCCGCCGCCGATGACCACGAGGCGTTCTGGGACGGTCTCCAGCGCGAGCGCATCGCGAGAGGACATGATGCGCAGCTCGCTGAAGTCGAAGCCCGGGATCTGGATGGGACGGGAGCCCGTCGCGATGACGATGTGCTCTGCTTCGACGCGCACCTCGCCATCATCGGTCTTCACGACCAGCTTGCCGGGACCGTCGAAGCGCGCGGTGCCCACCAGGCGGTCGGCCCCGTTGTTCTTCAGCAGTGTCTGGACCCCGGCCGTGAGCTTCTTCACGATGCCGCCCTTCCACTTCTGGAGCTTCTTCATGTCCAGGCTGACGTCACCGGACACCGAGATGCCGATGTCGCCGGCGCGCTGGATCTCCTCGAAGCGCTTGCCCGCCGTGATGAGGGCCTTGCTGGGGATGCACCCGACGTTCAGACAGACACCACCCCAGAACTCCTTCTCGATGATCAGCGTCTTCACACCCAGCTGCGCGAGGCGGATGGCGCAGGGATAGCCGCCGGGGCCGGCGCCGATCACCACGGCCGTGTACTTGCGAGTCTCCACTACTCCTCCCAGATCAGCTGATCAGGTTCGCTTCGTTTGGCTCGGTCTCCGTGAGCTCGTCGTAGGCCCGCGCCAGCGGGTCCTCTCCCTGGATGAGCCGCGCCTCGATGAAGCGGGGTCCGCCGGCTGCCCGCGCGTCCGTGACGGCGGAGAGCACCTCTGTGATCAGACCCCCGTCCACCGCGCGGGCTTGCATCCCGAACGCCAGGGCATGGGCCGACAGGGGCCCGGCCAGCTGGCGGGCCAGCGGCGAGTCCGGGTGCTCCAGGTTCCACGAGTGGGCCAGGAAGATGACCCGCAGCTTGTGCAGGGAAGCGAGGTTCAACGCCTCGTGGAAGGCTCCGTAGCTCGCGCTCCCCTGCCCGATGAAACACAGGACAGCGGCGTCCTGGTCGCGCAGTGCCATCGCGAGGCCGCAGGCATGGAGCATGCGCGCGGCGGGCGCACTCGAGACCGGAGTGATCCGGTAGGGGCGCGCTCCGGACCCCGGATCGAGCAGGCGGTCGCGGGGGCAGTCTCGGAGGACCCCGCCAGCGCGCTCGCGCAGGCCGGGCACGACCCAGTCCTTGCGCTCGATACCCAGGAAGCCACCGGCGATGACCGCCTCGAGGCCGCGGAGGGGCACGGACCCCTGCTGGCTGAGCCAGTCGCCCACCTCTCGAACTTCGTGCAGGGCCGCTCGCATCGACATCTACAGGTGCTCCCAGAACAGGGTCTCGGGGGCTTCCAGGATCTCCTTGAGCGCCGTGGTCCAGCGTGCCGCCACCGCCCCGTCGATGATGCGGTGGTCGAAGCTGGAGGACAGATACAGCATCTTGCGGACGACGATCTGGCCGCCTCGCACGACCGGCCGCTCATGGATGCGGTTCACGCCGAGGATGGCGACCTCTGGGTGGTTGAGGATCGGCGTCGCGAACATGCCGCCGAAGGCCCCGACCGAGGTGATGGTGAAGGTGCCTCCGCTCAGCTCGTCGAGGCTGACCGTGCCAGCGCGGGTGCGCTCCGTGAGGTCCGCGATCCGCGCCGCGAGTTCCAGCACGGAGAGCCTCTCCACGCTCTTCACGACCGGGACGAACAGCCCCCGCGGTGTGTCCGTGGCGATGCCGATGTTGACGTCGCCCTCGACGACCAGGGTCAGGGGATCCTCTTCGACGTTGGCGTTGACGTTCGGGAACTCGCGAAAGGTCATCACCAGCGCCTTCATCAAGAAGGGCAGGAAGGTGAGCTTGATGCCGCGCTCGGCCGCCCGCGGCTTGAGCCGACGCCGCATGTCGTCCAGCGAGGTCATGTCGACCTCGTCGACGTAGGTGAAGTGCGGCGCCGTGAAGCGGCTCTTCACCATCTGCTCGGCGATCTTGCGCCGCAGTCCGATGATCTCGATGCGCTGTCGCTTGCCCGTCGGCGGGGCCTTGGCCTGGGCCACCGCCACGGGCGCCCGGACGAACTGCTGGAGGTCCTTTTGCAACACCCGGCCACCCTTGCCGGAGCCCGGAACGCGGCCGAGGTCGACCTCCAGCTCACGAGCCCGACGCCGGACCGCTGGCGTGGCGACGGCCTTGCCGGAGACGACTGGCGGGCTGGCCTTGGGAGCGATGGGCTGCGGGCTGGCCTCGGCTGAGCCGTTCGTGTCGATCTCTGCGAGGGGCGCGTGGACCTTGATCACGTCACCCGGCTCGCCGTGGAGCAGGTGGACCCTGCCACCCTTCGGCGTGCTGATCTCCACGGTCGCTTTGTCCGTCATGATCTCGCAGACCGGCTGATCGACGGCGATGACGTCGCCCTGTTCGACAAGCCACTGGACGATCTCGCCCTCGACGACGCCCTCGCCGATCTCGGGAAGCTCGAAGGTGAACATCAGCTGACCTCAGTAGGTGACGGAGGCGACGGAGGCCTCGACGATCGACGTGATCTCGACGTCCGCCCGTCTCGGCGGGGACTCGAGGTAGAGAAAACACTCGGCACAGAGCACGCCCAGGGCCCGCGCTGCGTAGGCCTCCGAGCCCGAGACGAGGACCACACGAGCCGTGCGGCGGACCGAAGCCGACAGCCGCTCCAGCTCCAGGGGCCACAAGCTGCGCAGGTCGACGACCTCGGCGGAGATGCCTGAGCTGCCGAGCTCTTCCGCGGCGGCGAGGGCCACCGGGATCCCGCCCCCATAGGCGAACAGGGAGATGTCCTCGCCCTTGCTCTGGAGCTCCGAGCCGCTGCTGGCGTAGAGGCTGCGCGCCTCCAGGACGACCGTCGGGCGGGTGGACTCGAGCGCCTCCATCAACATGGCGGCGGCATCGGCGGCGTGAGACGGGGCGACGACGTCGAGGCCATCGAAGCCCGCGACGAGACTCTCTGGGTGCTCGCCCGGGGAGCCGGGGAGATCGCCGTAGGGTGTGCGGACGACCAGGGGCACGGTGAACTCGGAAGAGCCAGCGGAGATGGCGCTGGCTTCCTGGACGAGCTGCTGAAACGCCCGGGGCAGTCCGCCGGTCAGCTCCACCACCGGCCGCTTGCCTCCCAGGGCGAGGCCGACCGCCAGGCCGACGACACCGGCTTCGGACAGGGGGGTGTCCACGACGCGCCCGGGGAACTCCTCCGCGAGCCCGGTGGTCGTCCCGTGCAGGCCGCCCAGCCGGCCGACGCTCTCGCCCAAGAGCAGGACGCGGTCGTCCTCGGCCATCGCCGCGCGCAGGGTCTCTCGGATGGTCGTGGCGGCGTTCAAGAGGCTGTCCCCTTCTGGACGATCTCGCGGATGAAGTACTCGCCGGCCCGGTAGCTGCTGCGAACGAGCGGGCCGCTGGCGACGTAGTCGAAGCCCAGGGCCAGGCCCTGCTGCTCGTACCAATCGAAGGTCTCGGGGGTCACGAACTCGCGCACGGGGAGGTGTCTCGCAGAGGGCTGCAGGTACTGCCCGACCGTCAGGAAGTCGACGCCGGTTTCGCGGAGGTCGTGCATGGCTTGGAGCACCTCTGCGGGTCTCTCGCCGTGGCCGACCTGGATCGAGGACTTCGTGTGGCCCCGAGCGTGCCGCAGCACGTCGAGGGACTGCTGGTAGCTGGCGCGCGGGTCCCGCACAGTGGCGCTGAGGCGCTCTACGCACTCGATGTTGTGGGCGAAGACCGTCGGCTCCGCGTCGAGCACGACGTCGACGAGGTCCGTGCGGCCGCTGAAGTCGGGGGTGAGTACTTCGACCATGGTCTTGGGGGATGCCTCGTGAACCGCATGGATGCAAGCGGCGAAGTGGCCGGCGCCCTGGTCCGCGAGGTCATCGCGGTTGACGCTGGTCAGCACCACGTAGTCGAGGGAGAGCTCCAGGATTGCGCGGGCGACGTGTTCTGGCTCGTCGGTTTGCAGCGGCGGCCCGATCCGGCGGGTGTTCACCGCGCAGAAGCGGCAACCGCGCGTGCAGATCTCGCCCATGAGCATGAAGGTGGCCGTTCCGCCGCCCCAACACTCGCCGGTGTTCGGGCACATCGCCTCCTCGCAGACGGTGTGGAGCCCGAGCTCTCTCGCGCGGGTCTTCAACCGCCGGTAGCGCTCCTGGCGCGCGCCCGTCGGGAGCTTGACCTTCAGCCAGGGGGGCTTCCGCACGACCTGCTCCGGGTGGCAGGCCATCTAACTCGGCACCCTGGGGTAGGCTGCCTCGCGATGGCGCAAGATGGCATGGAGATCCTCGATCTCATCCCCGACGTCGCGATCCGCGTCGAGGGCGGGAAGATCGTCCACCTGAACACCGCCGCGACGGAGTTCGTCGGTGAGGCCTCGGTCGGCCAGTGCGCAGAGGACGTCCTCCCCATCGCCGCGCTCGATGCCCTCGACAGGATGGACCCGGAGCCCGCCGCCTGTCGCCACCTCGACGGAACCAACCGCGTGGTGCACTGGCGGGTGAGCCGGTTTGGCGGAGGTCAGCTGCTGCTGGGACGAGACGTGACGGGGCAGGTCGAAGCGACCACGGCGCTGGAGCTCCAGATGCGCCGCCTCGAAGCCCTCCACAGCATCACGCTCGCCGTCGCGCGGGGCGAGGACATCGGCTCCATCTGCGACATCGCCTTCCGCAGCCTGGCGCCCATCGTGTCCATCGTCCGAGGGGGCGTGGCGGCGCTGGAGGGCAACGATCTCCGCGTCTTCTACCACTGGAACAGGGGCCACTCGGTCCTCGGAGACCGCCGCACCGTGCGAACGGACCAGACGCCCTCCCACAGCTGCATCGTCAGGCGCATGCCGGTCCAGATGCGCACGACCGGCTCGGCCGCGTTGCGCTGGCGCCAGTTCCGCAGCCTGCAACGGGCCGGTGTCCGCGCTGTGCTCTACACGCCGCTCATCGGCGGGGATCGCATCTTCGGGCTCATCAGCCTGGGAACCGGCGACCTCGCCGGCTTCTCCCCAGAGGACATCGAGGCCGTCAGCGAGGTCGCAGCTCAGATCTCCGCGGCCATGGAGCGCAGCCAGCTGCTCGCTCGCATCGAGGGCAACACCGAGGAGCTGGAGAGGGCTGTCGAGGAGCGCACTGCGGAGCTGGAGCGCACCACCGAGCAGCTCGTCCACGCGGCGAAGCTCTCTACCCTAGGTGAGCTGGCCGCCGGCCTCGCCCACGAGCTGAGCCAGCCGATCAGCGTCGTCAGCGGCCACATCGAGCTCCTCAGAGACGACGACGTGCCAGAGGACCGAGAGCAGCGCGTCCTCGAGATCATGGGGGGCGCTGTCGAGCGCATGGGGGCGCTGACGAAGAAGCTCACGAACTACGCCAAGGCGCAGCCAGAGGCGATCGAGCCCTTCGATCTCCGAGTCGCGGTCGACATGGCGCTGGAGCTCTCCGACCACGTGGAGAAGAACGTCGAGGTCCGGTGGGAGCGCCCTCCCTTCCCCGTCGAGGCCCTTGGCGACGTGCACCGCATCGAGCAGGTCCTCATCAACCTCCTCACCAACGCGCAGCAGGCCACCGCCGATGCCGGCGGATCGGTCGTCGAGATCGTCATGGGCGCCTCGGAAGACGGGCGGGCCTGGGTCGTCGTCCAGGACGAGGGCCCTGGCGTCCCGCTCGATACGGGCAATCGCATCTTCGACCCCTTCTTCACGACGCGGAAGGGTGGCACGGGGCTGGGCCTCGCCATCTCCGCCCGCATCGTGCAGGAGCACGGCGGCAGCCTCGCGCTGGAGCGGAGCGAGCAAGGAGCCCGCTTCCGCATGGTGCTCAATCAGGCCTGACGGCGCCTGCGGACCAGGGCCAGGCCGAGGAGCCCGAACAGGGCGACACCACCGGCGGGGGTGCTGGTGGTGCAGCTGCAGCCGCCTCCCTTGTCGCCACCGTCGAGACCGGAGTCGCCGAACCCCGTGTCGCACCAGTCCCAGACGTCGGGGTCCTCGTCGTCGCAGTCGGCGTCGACGCCGTAGCCGTCGAGATCCTGGTCGTCGTCGTTGTCGTCGCAGTTCTGGTCGATGCCGTCGTACCAGGTCTCTTCGGCGTCGGGGTTGATGTCCGAGTTGCTGTCGTCACAGTCGTCGCCGTCGTCGCCGCCGTCGAAGCCGTCACCGTCCTGGTCGTACTCGTCCGCCTCGTCGCAGTCGGTGACAATCCCGTCGTAGGGGGTATCCGGCGCGCCTGGGTAGGTGTCGGCGTCCGCGTCGTCACAGTCGTCGCCGCCGTAGGTCGCCGAGTCGTGGCCGTCCCCGTCGGCGTCGTAGTCCGAAGCCTCGTCGCAGTTCGAGTCGATGTCGTCGTACCAGGTGTCCTCTGCGTCCGGGTTGATGTCGGGGTCGTCGTCGTCGCAGTCGTCCCCGTCGGGGCACAGCTCGGAGAGGAAGCCGTCGGCGTCCACGTCGCACCAGTCGCTGCCGTCGCAGTCCTGGTCGATCCCGTCGTATGGGGTCTCCGCGGCGCCGGGGTAGCTGCCGGCGTCGTTGTCGTCGCAGTCGGTGTCGTCGGTCACGTAGTTGGAGGGCTGGTCGCACTCCACATCGCTGACATCAGGGTCGCCGAAGCCGTCCGAGTCGTTGTCCGCATACCAGGTGGTCGCGTCGACCGCGTCGTCCTCGTCGATGTCGCCCTCGCAGTCGTTGTCGATGCCGTCGCAGTACTCCTTGGCGCCGGGGTAGGCCCTGGCGGCGGTGTCGTCGCAGTCGTCTCCGCCAACGACCGACGCGTCACCATCCCAGCCGCCGCTGTCCTGCGTGCACTCGACGTAGCCGTCGCCGTCGTCGTCGGTCTCGTCGCCAGGGATCGAGCCGTCGCAGTCGTTGTCCTGCCCGTCGCAGAGCTCCGCGGCGCCGGTGTAGACGGTGGCGTCGCCGTCGTCGCAGTCGTCCGTGTTGTCCGCCTCGCCCACGTCCGAGCAGTCCAGGTCGCTGGAGGTGACGTGGTCGGTGTCGCCGTAGCCATCGCCGTCGTCGTCGGTGTAGCAGGTCTCCTCGTCGTCGCAGTCGCTGTCGACGCCGTCGGCGATGCCCTCTCTCTCGCCTGGGTTGATGCTGCTGTCCGAGTCGTCGCAGTCGGTGCCAGCCGTGACGTCTCCGCTGGCATCTGCGTCGCCGTAGTCGTCGCCGTCGGCATCGGTCATGCAGTCGGTGGCCGAGTCGCTGGGCGCTGCCCCGGGGTAGGTGTCCGCGTCGCTGTCGAGGCAGTCGGTGTCGTCCGAGACGTAGCCGCTGGGCTGGTCGCAGTCGTCCTGGGAGTCGCTCGCGTCGCCATAGCCGTCCGAGTCGTCATCCGCGTACCAGGTGTCCTCGTCGACGGCGCCTTCGTCCACCGTGCCATCACAGTCGTCGTCGTCCCCGTCGCAGTACTCGTCCGCGCCTGGGTAGATCGTGGCGTCGTCGTCGTCGCAGTCGTCCCCGCCGCAGACCTCTGCGAGCACCCCGTCGCCGTCGGCGTCGCAGATCGAGCAGAGATCGGCCTCCACCTGGATCTCGGACTGGGCGCCGGACTCGGTGTCCGAGAGGGTCACGAGGAGGGCGAAGCTGGTGCTGTCCCCCGCTGCGATGGTGCTGACGTCGTGGCGCCAGTGCATCGTGTAGTCCCCCGAGGCGCTGCTTTCGTCCGTGAGGGTGGCGTCGGCGTCCATCTCCCAGCCGCTGCTGTGACCGTACTCGTCGCCGGTCTGGCAGCCGTAGAAGCCGACCGTGTACCCGGACGAGGTCCCGATCGACTGCACCATGTCGTCCGAGCCGTCTCCGTCGAGGTCCTCGACCGAGTTGTAGGTGTTGTAGTTCGAGCTGTACCCGCCGCAGCCCCCGGCGTCGGGATCCGGGTCGATGGCGTGCACGAACTGGAGGTCGCTCACGTCGCTCGTGCCCGTGTTCTCCACGATGTACTGGACCGACATGACCGTGCCGGAGACCTCCCAGTACTCGATCTTGGTGATCTCCAGATCCCCCGCCGTCCACTCGTAGACCGAGACCATCTCCGTGCTCGTGGACAGATCGGTCTCGCTGTCGACCGTGAGCGTCGCGCCGTAGTAGCTGTTGGCGTAGTAGTCGTAGCTGGAGCCACCCTGGTCGTACATGAAGGCGACGTGCGACCAGGGAGTGCCCGGGTAGGTGAAGTCGCAGAAAGAGGTCGCGGTCCCGGTGCTGTCGTACTCCAGCCCCTCGCCGAGGCTGCCGCTGTAGTCGTTCCAGGCGCCGTTGTCGTCGTAGGTCGCCTGGATGTAGTCGCCGGTCAGGGACTGGGCGGCCAGTGCTGGGAGCACGAGAGCGAACAGCATGGGGACATCTCCAAGTTTGGTGGGCGGAGCCTAGCAGACTTCGGTGGGATCGGCTGGAGTTGGCACGCTTGTTGCGTCCGGCCGGGGGTGACAGGCCCTTCGCGGTGTGACACGTGGGTAGGCACTGAGGTGTATCGATGCTCCTGCTTCTCGTGGCCTGCGGAATGGACCCTCTCGGCGGCGTGCCGGACAACGCTGTGCGCGGTCGCGTCTGTGACCCTGCCAACTCCCTCGGCGTGGTGGGCGCCGAGGTCAGCTCCGGCGACGCCGGGACCGTCACGGAGCCCGGCGGCGTCTTCCTGCTCGAGGGGCTCGCCGACGGCGAGCACACGCTGATGGTCGAGAAGGGTCGCTTCAGCACGATGATCGACGTGGAGCTCGACGGTGTCGGTGTCGACCTGGACGAAGCCTGCCTCGACGCTGGCTCGGTCGCGGTCGCCTTGATCCGTGGCGGAGCGGACGATGTCGGTGTCGTGCTGGACGAGCTCGGCATCACATACGACAGCTACGAGGACGCCCAGCTGTTGCGCGACAGGGACTCGCTGCTCCAGTACGACGTGCTCCTGTTGCCTTCCGGCATCGAGGACACCTGGACGGAGCAGGAGCAGGCCACGGGCAAGGTGCTCGAGGACTTCCTGGTCGAGGGAGGCAGCGTCTACGCCTCTGGAGCCAGCTCCGATCTCGTCGACGCCGCCATCTCAGAGGACGTCGAGTTCATCGCGCTGGACCGCGGGTCCATGCTTCGGACCAAGGTCCTCGACGACAACATGCGCAAGCACCTGGGCTCCTCCGACGCCACCGTCGAGGCCACGAGCTGGACCGCGATGGCCACGACCGATGGCCGCGTGCTGCTGCAGGCCGACGCGCCGATCGCCGCGACGCTGGATGTCGGCGAGGGACGCCTCACATACACGAGCTTCCACTACGGTCCGGACGTCAACGAGGACACCTGGATGCTGCTCGAAGAGATGCTGCTGTCGCTCTGATCGATGAGCCTGCTGCTCGCGCTGGCCTGCAGCGACCCGAAGCCTCCGAACGTCCTCGTCGTCACCTTCGACACGACGCGGGCGGACCACGTCGACCTCGTCGGTCAGGGCACGCCGAGTTGGAAGGGGCTGGCCACTACCGGGCGGGTCTTCACCGACGCGTACACCCCCGCTCCGGTCACGCTGCCGGCGCACGTGAGCCTGTGGACCGGGCTCGACCCCGACGAGCACGGGGTGCGCGCCAACGGCCTCTACCAGGCGCCAGGGGAGCTGGAGTTCCTCTCCGAGAGGCTCCGTGCCGCGGGGTGGTCGACCGGCGCGGTCGTGGGCGCGCTGCCGCTTCACTCCCAGTTCGGCACGGACCAGGGCTTCGATCACTTCGACGACGAGGGGCTCTCCGTCACGGAGCGGCCCTTCGACCCGGAGCGCGACGCCACCGCAGTGACCGACGCGGCGCTGGCGATGCTGCCCGAGCTCGAGCCGCCGTATCTGTTGTGGGTCCACTACTTCGACCCGCACCTCCCATGGGCCGAGAGCTACTCGGCGGAGATCCGAGAGGCGGACGAGGAGCTCGGTCGGTTGCTCGAACACATAGACGACAACACGCTGATCGTGGCGACGGCAGACCACGGAGAGGGCCTCGGCGACCACGGTGAGCGGACCCACGGATACCTGCTCCATCGCGCCACGCTGCACGTTCCCCTGGTGCTGTCGGGGCCGGGAGTCACCCACGGCGTGGAGCGTCGACGGGTGAGCCTCACGGATGTTCCGGCGATGGTCATGCACCACCTCGATGGCTCCACCTGGGAGCCCGAGGACAGGCCTCTCTACGCCGAGTCCGAGATGCCGATGGCGGTGGGAGCCGCGCCGATCCAGTCGCTCTTCGTCGGAGACGCCCGCATCGTGCGGACCACGAGGGACCGGCTCTTCATCGGCGCCGAGGAGACCCCGAGCGAGGACCCCGAGCTCCTCGCCGAGCTGGGCGCGCTGCTCGACGAGCGCCCGATGGGGACCGCGAAGAGGGCGACGCTGGAGGAGCAGACCCGTGTGGAGCTGGAGGCCCTGGGCTACCTCATGTCGCGGGATGACCGCGGGCTCGACATCTACGAGCACCTCGACCGGATCGAGTCTCCCCAGCGCATTCCGCCAGAGGTCCTCGCCGATCCCGCGCTCCTGGCGACCTTCCTGGCTCGGAACCCGGACCCTCACAGCTGGGCAGAGGCCCTCTCGAGGACCTCGTCGAGCCAGGTGGCGCCTCACCTGGATGCCGCTTCGGCGCTCTTCCCCGATGACCTGCTCATCCAGGCGCTCGTGGCCTGGCACGGCCCCTCTGATGAGGCCCTGGAGCGCGTGCTCGCAGACCAGGGTCCGCTCCGGAGACGCTCCCCCGCCGTCCTGGTCATCGCCTCCGAAGCGGCCCTGAAGCTGGACCGCGACGACGACGCCCGCCGGCTATGTGAGGAGCTCGACGGGCAGGTCTTCTTCGAGCCGGACCTGCTCCAGCGGCAGGCTCGACTGCGACAGCAGCTAGAAAGTCATCCTTAGACCACCGCGGGCCAGGAAGCCCTTCTGGTGGACGTCTCCGAGCTCCTCGTGCTCTGTCGGCGTGAGCCAGCCGTAGCCGAACTCCACGCCGGCACGCAGGCCCACCCGGCGATCAACGAGGATCACGTCGAAGCCGCCCACGGCGAGCCCTCCGAAGTCCATCGCCGAGCCCCTGATGGGCACGCCCAGGTCGTCCTCGGTGTCGTCGTCGAGGCGCGTCCGGGACCACAGGAGGCTGCCTTGAGCGAGCACATAGGGCTCGATGCGCCACAACCTGTAGATGTCGGCGCGGAGGCCGATGTCCCACTGGTCGCTGCCGCGGCGAAGCTCCAGCGCCGTCTCGTCGGGCAACGACAGCTGTTCGACGACGCGACGGTGATGCCAGGTGAGCACAGTGCTGAGGCGGGGATTCAGATCGACGCCGATGCGCACACCGGGAGCGTGGACACGGTCCTTCTCGAGCTCCAGCCCGTCGTGCTGGGTGTGACTCATGACGTCGAAGCCGACGTCGACGTCCGCTGCGAGTGCAGTCGCGATCAAGAGCATCATGGCGTCCTCCTCGCCAGGGTGTCGTCCGGGAAGACCCCCACAGCGGCGAAGTCCTCCAGCACGACCTGCTCTCCTGGAGAGAGCGGGTCGATGAGCGTCACAGCGCCCAGCGGACTGTCGTGTGCGATCCAGAAGCGCCCGTCACCCAGGGTGCCCAGCTTCAGCGGCGGGGCGGCCATCTCGATGATCATCGGCGGCTGCGGCTCGGACAGGTCGATGAGCAGCGCCTCGTCATCGTCCTCCAGCAGGACCAGCGCGTAGGTGGTGAACTCCGTCGCGATCAGGCCGAGCTCCAGGGGCACACCCTCGAGCACCAGGTTGCGGGCCTCGTCGTCGTCCAGCTCCAGGACCGCCAGGCCATAGCGGGCGTCCGCATAGGCAGCGACTTCATCGGTCCAGGAGGCCGTCTCCGGCATCATCAGGCCGACGCCGTAGCGCCCGCTGGGGTCGACCCAGGCCTCTGAGACCCGGTTCGCCACGACGTACTCGGTGATCTGTTGGGTCTCCAGGTCGATGGCGTAGACATCGTGCCCGGCGCCGTCGGCGTCGAAGGCCAGCACGACGCCATCACCGTCGACGAGGGTCTCGGGGCGCTCGTCGGTCTCCAGCGCGGACCGCGTGAAGCCGTCGTGGAACAACAGGTCCACCTGCCGGCGGCTCTTGTAGGCCACGACCGTGCAGTCGCAGTCTTCGTCCACCACCAGCGCCGTTGGCTCGCCGTCGAGATCCTCGAGATCGATGCTCGGATCGACGAGGTCGATCTTGTAGAGCAGGTCTTCGCCGCTGATGCCGACCAGCCCGTAGTTGCCGTCCGGGGTCAATGCAGCGATCGTCGGATCGATCTCCTGGTCCGCGTCCAGCGTGAGGTCGTAGCGGACCTTCACCTTCAGCTCGTCGAGATCGACCAGCACGGCGCTGGACCGGGACAACACCATCGCCGCCTTGCCGTTCGGCATGAACAGAATGTTCCCGGGCGCGAAGCCGACCGTGACGCTCGCGCTGTCCCCGGTCTCCAGGTCGATGAGGAAGACGCTGTCCAGGTCTGCCACCCGGTCCACCGAGGAGCCCGCGGGCGGGCCGTCCAGGTAGAGCACGGCGAAGGCGCCGTCGGGGGACAGGGCCACGCCGTCGAGGTGGCCTGGGACGTCGATCGAGAGATCGAGTCCCTCTGCGCTCAGGATCCCGAGCTCGTAGTCGATGCCAAGGTCCTCTTCTTCGCAGTCGCGCTCCAGCTCGATCTCCGGGTCCTGGCAGACGACCCACGAGCTGAAGACGAGCACGCGCTCGCCTCCGGGCACGGGCACCAGGCGGTTGGGCGAGGCGCCGTCGAGGTCGACGAGCTTGGGCTCGCTGGACTCGGAGAGGGTCATCAGCGCCCCCCCTTGGGGGAGCATCACGTACAGACGATCTCCGACCACCTCGATGTCGGGGTCCCAGAGCTGCGCGTCGATTTCATGGTGTTGGCCACAGGCCAGTGTCAACAGAAGAGACATCAGTCCTCCTCCACTTCGATGCCGGCGTTCAGCTCGAAGCCGGTGATTGTCTTCAACGAATCCGTCTCCGGGTCGTAGAAGCTGATTCGACCCAGATCGTGTTGTTGACTGGCGAAGGCCCAGTTCATCTCGGGCAGCGTGCCGACGAAGACGGGATCGGACTTCAGCTCCACCTCGTCGATGAGCAGGCTGCCGTAGTCCAGGATCTCCAGGTAGGCCTCGTCCTCCATGATGAAGTAGCCCTTCTCTCCGTCTTCACTGTGCGCGAAGGCGATGGGCTCCGCTGGCAGGGAGTAGTCGTTCGCTCGGAAGCTCGAGAGCTCGACCATCGTGAGTCCGTGCAGGTCCTCGTAGCCGGGGTCCATGTCGTCACTGTTGGCCGAGTCGTGCAGGATCAACGCTGTCTGGCCGGTGGGATCGACGCCGACCGCCGCTACCGGCTTGGGCAACGGGTGGAGGTCGAACTCGCCGGTCTCCGGGTCCCAGGAGGTGAACCGGGAAACCCCGGACGCCGTGCTGAACAACAGCGCCGGGCCCCCGTCGCTGGAGAACGCGATCGAGCCGACGACCTCGCCCTCGGGCATTTGCAGGATCTCGGGAGCCGCGGTGGGGTCGGCGAGATCGTAGAGCCACAGCTCTCCAGCGCCTCGAGCGACCGCCACGGCGAAGGCGCCGTCTGGAGTCAGGTCCAGATCGGTGGGGCCGGCTCCGACGACCAGGTCGGTGGCGTCCAGATCGACCAGGTCGACCAGGACCAGCTTCGCGGCGTCCTTCTGGCGCAACAGCGCGTAGCGACCGTCCGGGTCGAGCACGAGCTCTTCGGTCTGGGGTGGGTCGACCTCGTCACCGATCGAGATGAGCTCGATGTCGAGGGGATCCGCCGTGAGGTCGACGATGCCGACCCAGGCGTCCCCGAGCACGACGGCGGTGGTGGCGTCGCTGGTGAAGGCCACATCGCGGGGCTGGAAGCCGAGGGCCATCGCCGTGTGCTCGCCGCTGGCGACCTCGACGAAGGAGGCCTCCTTCACCGAGTAGGCCCCAGAGCTGCTGCCCTCGTCCTCGATGCCCATGGCGTTGTAGCAGACCGCCCAGGCGCCGTCGGGAGACAGCTCGAAGGTGTCGAGGTTTGGCCGCAGCTCGACCCTGGTCTCTTCCAGGGTGCTCGCGGGCAGGATCGACAGGTCGTCCGAGCCCGCGTTGTAGGTCAGGGCGTAGAGGTAGTCCGGCGTCGTGAGCACCTGCTCGGGGCGCTCGCCCACCGGAGCGGTGAGCACGTCGAGGGCAGGCACGCCGATGCGCGTGACCGTGTCGCGGTCCGGGTTGGCCACGAACACGAAGGTGGGCGCCGGAGCAGGGGCCATCGCAAAGAAGGCGTCCTCCTCTTCGCTCGGCAGGTTGTCCGTGTCGGAGTCGGAGTCCGTGTCCGAGTCCGCGTCGGAGTCCCAGTCGCCAGCGTTGCAAGCATTGGCACCGCTGTCCCAGATAGCGGCCGCATCTGCAGAGTAGAGCGACTGGTCTGCTGAGCACGCCACGAGCAGGCAGAGTCCCAGGGCGGTCGTAACGACCCGCATGTCTCCTCCCATGTGGAACCTGCCCTGGCCGACCAGTGTAGTCAGGATGGCCCTTGCTCGCTGGGAATCCGTGTGCACCTTCGCCGCCATGTCGAAGACTCGCGATATGAAGCTGCTCCAGGCCAACTCGGTTCTCGAGCGCTTCCGCAACGCCACCTACAAGCTGGACAACATGGTCCGCGGCCTGCAGCTGGCGAAGGACGCCCAGGGCCTGCCGCGCATCGTCGCGCTGGCCAGCGTCGTGGGAAACGTCCTGGACGTGCTGCTGCCGAGCAACGACACCCTGGAGCTGCTGGCCGAGCTGGGCTGGGTGCGCGCCGCGCGTCACTCGGGTGTGCTGAAGCTCGTGCGCAAGCTGCTCGAGGCCCAGTGCGCTCCGGAGCGCATCCGCGTGCCGTCGACCTACCACGGCGAGCAGCCGGCGACGCTGTCGGTCTGGTACGAAGAGGGCGAGCCCGTCGTGGTCATCGCTCGCCTCTACAACGAGGACACGCTGCTCGAGAAGCGCCCGGGGACCGTGGCACGCCTCCTCGGCGAGGCCTGGTCAGATGCCCCGGCGTGGGCGGTGGAGGTCACCCGCTCCCTCACCGGTGACGACCGCTACGAGCTCGTTCCCCTGCGCGAGGTCGAGGCCCCGGTCGGCCCCCAGGCCGAGGAGCTGCGCCGCTGGCTGAAGCGACCCTCGACAGGGACCCGCGTCGTGCTCATCGTCGGACCCACCGGCGCGGGCAAGACCACCCTGGCGCGGACCGCGCTCGGTGAGGTGCGCACGCTGCAGATCCCGGCGAACCTGGGCCACCGAGCTGCCCTGGAGCTCGCGGCGCTGATGCGTCCGGGTGTGCTCCTGCTCGACGACCTGGTCCTCGGAGAGGGACTCGACGCTGGCTTCGCGGCGCTGTTGGACCGTCTGCACGGCCACGTGCCGCTGGTGCTCGCGACCCTGATGGACGACTCCCTGACCGCCGAGTCGGCCCGCCGTCCGGGTGCTCTCTACTGGCCGGGGATGCGCGCCGGTCGCCTGGACCGCGTGGTCTTCCTGGCGCCCCCGGAGCTCGCGGCGCGCAAGGCCATCCTCGCCCACTACGGCCTGGTCTCGAACGAGGTGGCCGAGCTGTCCGCGGGCCTGACCGGCGCATTCCTCCAGGAGCTGGCCCGCCGCATCCGAGAGGAGCCGGGCACGGTCGCGGAGCACGTCGCCCAGCTGCGGGCCCAGGCTCCTGCGAGCTTCACCCGGGCGGCACCCGAGAGCCCCGAGACTGCGCTGACCGAGCTCTTCGAGAAGCGCGGAGCCTGAGCCTCAGGGGCGCTGGTAGACGCCGTAGAGGGTGGCGAGGTACTCGGCCGTCTCGCCCTCTCCCCAGAAGGCACCGTAGAGCGTCGTGCCGCTGCGAGAGAAGGCGAAGTAGTCGTCGAAGAGGTGGTTCATCGCCTGGTCCTCGACCCCCTCGCCGGAGATCCGCGAATCCTCGGTCACCACGACCTCGCCCAGCGTGAGGCTCTCGTAGGTGCCGGCGTAGAAGCTGCCGTCGCGGGCCGGGTAGTCGCCGAGTGCAAGGTCCTCGAGGCCGACGAAGATCTCGGTGGCCTCCATGGCGGCGTACCAGGGCGAGTGGGCATCGCTGTTGTAGAGCACCGCGACCGCGAAGCCCTCGTCGGGGGCGACGACGACGTAGGAGAGCCAGCCCGCGACACCTCCGGAGTGGTTGTAGAGCGTCGGTCCCCGAGCCGTGTCTCGGAAGAGGTTGTAGCCGTGGGTCTGCTCCGGGAAGTGCCCGGTGGGTGTGTGGGCCTCTCGGAGCAGGGCCCAGCTCTCTTCGGACAGCGGCGCGCCGTCCTCTGAGTGGGCCAGCCCCCAGATCGCGAGGTCGCTGGCGCTGCCCCAGGCCCCGCCCATCGGGCCGTAGTAGCCGGTCGGCAGGTAGTAGTCGGTGGGTGCGATGGGATCGACGTCCCACCAGGTCGTGTTGCCCCAGGCGAAGTCTCCGTCGTCCTCGACCGCTTCTGCATCCAGGGTCGCCCGGCTCATCCCGGCGGGTCCGAAGATGCGCGTGTCGACCAGGGACGCGAAGGGCTCTCCGGCGGCCTGCTCGAGCACGAGACCAGCCAGCGAGGCGCCGAGGTTCGAGTAGTTCCAGACCGCACCCGGCTCGCTCCAGAGCAAGGCGTCGCCGTTGTTCTCGAAGAAGGACTCCAGGTACATGTTCGACCCGTCGTGGGCGTCCCCGTAGGTCGTCGGGTAGCCCGAGGTGTGGGTCAACAGGTGGTGGAGCGTGGCGCCGGTGTCATAGGGCGCGGAGGTGTTGACACCCTCGACCTCGACGGGGTCGTGGAGGCTGACGAGGCCCTCTTCGACGAGGCTCATCGCCAACGCAGAGGTGAACATCTTGGTGACGCTGGCGAACTGGAAGCGGGTCGTGTGCTCGACCGGGTCACCCTCCTCGTTCCGGACTCCGAGCGCCGCGCGGTAGGCGAGCTTGCCGTCACAGACCACCGCCACGCTGGCTCCGGGGACGCCGTTGTCCTCGAGCTCGTCCTCGACGAAGGACAACAGCTCCTCCCAGTCGTCGTCGCGGTCGCAGCCATCCCAGAGGATCTCTGCGCTGTCGCTGGAGTCGAGGAGGCTGCTGTCGTCGCCGCCGACATCGAGGGTCTTAGGTGTACAGGCGAGAAGCCAGGTCATTCTTCGTCCTCCTCGACCCACTCTAAAGGTGGAAGGCGCAGATCGGGCTCGGCATCGAGGACCTCGGACCACCAGGGCAGCTCGACCAGGACCCGGTGCAGGCGTGGAAAGAGCGGGCTGACGGCGCGCAGGGGGCCCTCTGGCAGCTCCAGCTCGAGGCGAATCGCGTGCAGCGCCAGCTGGTCGAGGCCCTTGGCCTTCCAGGCGTGGTTCTCGCGATGGTCGCCGTGGGCGCGGTCCCCGAGGATGGGGTGGTGCAGATCCCGCACGTGGCGACGGATCTGGTGAAAGCGCCCGGTCTCCGGTCGCACCCGCAGGAGGCTGCAGCGGGGCTCGTGGCTCTTGCCCAGGCACTCGACGACGCTGGCCGCTTCCTTCTCTTTACCCTCGTCCCGAATGGGGGTGGTCACCCGTGTCGGGGAGTCGTGCTTGAAGTGACCCCGGACGAGGCAGACATAGGTCTTGGTGCCGCGCTTGAGGGCGGCGTGCAGCTCGCCGGCGCGCTCCCGGCGGGTGGCGAAGAGCAGGCAGCCGCTGGCTGGTCGATCGAGGCGGTGGATGGGGTAGACATGGCAGCCCACCAGGTCGCGCGTGCGCTGGAGGGCGGCGTACTCGTTCCAGGTGTCGCGACCGCGGTGGACGACGACGTGCGGGGGCTTGGCCACGACGACCCAGCCGTCCCCTTCAGCGAGCAGTGGTATGGGCAGAGGGCCTCCGGCAGAGGCTCTCTAATGCGGCCTCAGCCGAGGATCGCCAGACCCGCGCCGATGACCGAGACGATGACCAGCGCTCCCATCAACAGTGGCAGGCGGGGGTTGCGACCATCCGGGATGGCCCGAGGCAGGAAGGGCTCCGTGTCAGCATCTTTCACGTCCTCCTCGTCGATGACCTCGATTGCGGCATCCGACTCGAAGGCGGATCGGTGATCACGGTGGACATCCTGTCTCGCTGCTGCGCGCATGCTCTCTTCCCGGAGATCCTTTCGATCCTACCTCCACTTTCGGCGAAAAGTGGAGAGTTTCTTTCTGATGACCTGTCAAGAGTCGCTCAGGTGGGCTTTCTCCCGGGCACTGCAGATCATGTGAACTGCGGACTATGGCAGAACTGCACACACCCAGCCCAAGTGACATACGGTCATTGCAGTTCTGCTCTTGCGGCTCCACGACCACCCAGACAGCCTGCGGGGCATGCAACTCATCCTCCTGAGCTCCCTGGCCTGTCGCAACCCCCTCCCGCTGGACCACGGCACGATCGAGGTGCCTCCAGGCGAGGAACCTGGCGACGACACGGGGACGCCGGCCTGCCCCTCCGCAGAGCTGAACATCGGCCTGATGGACCTTCCCTCGGGGGGCGGCCGCGACTCCCCGGCGACCATGGAGCTGATCTTCGAGCCTGCCTCCGAGCACGTCTACATGGCGATCGACCTCGAGGACCCCACCGACATCTTCAGCGAGGAGGGCTTCCTGGGGCACCTCCTGCTGGTCCAGGTCTGGCGGACCGACCTCGACGACTTCGGCGACGAGTCCCACACGCCGGTGACGGACGTCGTGGTCGCTGCGAAGCCCGGAGAGGGCTGGCACTACATGCTCTGGGGCCAGGATGTGCCATGGGAGGACGCCTGCGACGCCTACCACTTGGAGGTCGTGCAGACCTGGCTCAGGGTCTGGGAGCATGACGATCGGCTCTGGTTCGACTGGCAGGCCGCCTCGGACGAGACTCCAGTGGGCCCGGTCGAGCTCCGCGCCTGGAGCGTCGAGGAGGACAGCCCCGACGCCCTGGTCACCTTCAGGGGTTGGCGCGAGGACAACCAGCTCGTCGACCTCGCCGAGCTGGCACGTGAGGAGCTGCTCTGAGCTCGTCCGCCCTCTGTGTGCCAGGCGGCGAGACCCTTACCAGGTCGACCGCCGCCGCCGCAGGGCCATCCAGGCCACGACGGCGAGGACGCCTGCTGCCTGGCCGCTGGCGCATCCACAGGACGGCTCGTCGGTGACGTCCCCCGGGTCGATGGGGGCGCTGTCGGTCGGGCCGCTGTCGCCGCCGTCGCCGCTGTCGCCGCTGTCGCCTGAGCCCGTGTCGACCGGTTCGTCACACAGTCCGGGGTCCTCGCCCTCCCAGCGCTCCGGCAGGTCGCAGACGAAGACCGTCTCCCGTGGTCGCGGCCAGTCGGCGTCGACGATCTCGCCCAGCTCGAAAGCGCCTACGTCGGGCTCGCCCTTGTTGAAGCCGTCGATGAGCACGCCGGCGTCGATCGCCGGACTGTCGGCCCCGGGGGCGTAGAACTCGTCGAGCTTCAGCGCCGCCGGGTCGTCTCCGAGCCACGAGCCGTGCTCGCCCCGGAGCCAGGGCTCGTCGTCGAGGTTGACCAGCAGGTTGTAGTCGGAGTCGAGCTCGGTGGCGTCACTGTATTCATCAGAGAAGATCAGGATGTTGTTCCGAAGGATCAGCTTGTCTGCGTCCAGGTAGAACATCGTCGTGTGCCCTGCCTGGAAGGTGTTGTGGAAGAAGTGCAGACCCTCTGTGGCGTTGGGGGCGTAGGTCTTCAGCTGTGTCCAGGTGTGGCCGTGGTCCTCGTCGTACTCCAGCACCACGTTGCGGTAGACCCACTGGGGTCCCACGATGTACTCGCTCTGGTGGGAGATCGGACCCAGGGGACAGGCCAGCATCAGGTTGTGGTGCAGGCGCAGGTCCGTGCTGCCCATCCCGTCCCCCTCGAGCTCCACGTGGTTGTCGTAGTTGTAGGCGTAGACGTTGTGATGTGACTGGGACGAGCTGAAGTAGCCCAGTTTCTCTCCGTCGAAGGTCTCGTGAAGGTAGTTGTAGCGGAACTCGCAATCACGCGTGGGCTCGCCCATCCACGTGTGTGACAGCGCGAGGCCACCTTCGTAGCGGAC
>DASCPX010000135.1:0-31856 GCA_036012755.1 Myxococcota bacterium
CGACGTGTGGGGCGATATCGACACCGACGAGCCTGAGACCAAGGAGCTCGAGGACCTCATGGTGGTCGAAGAGCCGCCCGACGAGGTCCCGGTGGTGGAGCTCTTCAGCGAAGAGCCCGAGGACGCCGCCTTCGAGGAGGAGCTCGACGCCCTGCTCGAAGCAGACCTCGTCGTCGACGTGTGGGGCGATATCGACACCGACGAGCCTGAGACCAAGGAGCTCGAGGACCTCATGGTGGTCGAAGAGCCGCCCGACGAGGTCCCGGTGGTGGACCTCTTCAGCGACGAGGTCGAGG
Organism: Myxococcota bacterium; assembly: GCA_036012755.1. Taxonomy (GTDB): domain Bacteria; phylum Myxococcota_A; class UBA796; order UBA796; family CAJQPC01; genus JAAESX01. Next base: position 297 of record DASCPX010000135.1, read on the forward strand.
ACGACATCGAGGTGGTCGAGGACGTGCACGACTCCTTCGTCCCAGAGGTCCACGAGCCCAGCTTCGAGCAGGCGAAGGCCTCGGGTCCCGACCTGGCGCTCGGGGCACGCCTGGGCCTCGGTGCCAGCGGCGGTGGCAACCAGGCCAGCCTCTACCTGGGCCTGGAGGCCATCGTCGGCACTCCCTCCCCGAGCATGTCCGTCGCGGTGAGGGTGGGTCGCTACGGTGTGTCCTATGCAGAGGCGCTGCCGCTCCAGCCGGCCATCGGCGGCTACCAAGGCGTCGCCGAGGGCATCGACTGGCAGACCAATGTCCGCACCATGGAAGTCGCCGCCCGCGTCAGCCCGCCGCTCGAGATGCCCCTGGACATGCGCCCCTACGGCATGGCCGGCATAGCCGCCTACTTCTCGACCCGGATCGACGGGACCCAGAAGACCCGCAGCCTCGGCGGCGGGACGACCTGGGCCCTGGGTCTCGACATCCCCGCAGGTCCAGGCATCATCGCGCCGGAGTTGGCCATCAACACCGGCCGCCAGAGCTTCGACAACACGAACATCACAGGCGGTGAAGCCCGCGAGCGCGTCGGCGGCTTCCGCGGCAACGTCTCCTACCGCTACGTCTTCTAGGAATGAGCATGCTCCTTCTGCTTGCAGCCTGTGGCGACCCTGTCGCCATCCACGACTACACGGCGATCATCAACGTCGCGCCGGGTCACGGCACCGCGAACGTCGGCGTCGACACGATCATCCAGGTCACCTTCAACGACGACCTCGACGAGTCCAGCCTCGCCGGCGCGATGTGGGTCGAGGATATCGCCGGCACGCCGGTGACCGCGCTGATGGACTACGACAGCTCGACGCGCACGGTGCACGTAGAGCCGAACGAGGACCTCGAGCGCGACTCCATCTACAACGTCGTGGTCACGACCGGTGTCACCGGAGAGGCCTACGGACCGGTGCCTGCCGACATCACGACCTCCTTCTGGACGATCGGCCCCGGCCCCGCCGGGGGCAACCAGGCCCCGGTCGCGGTGATCAGCGAGCTCGACGCCGTCTGTGTCGTCGGCGAGCCCTATCCCCTGGACGGCGAGGCCAGCTACGACCCGGACGACGACGAGCTCACCTACCTCTGGCGCATCGTGACAGGCCCCGGCTCCGCCTTCGTCGACCTCTCGGACCAGCCCACAGCCAGCCTGAACACCGACGATGGAGCGGTCTTCGTCATCGGCCTGGTCGTGTACGACGGCGCGATCGAGTCCTCGGAAGACTACCTGCGGGTCCAGTGCTTCGAGTAGGAGCTCAGTGGCGGACGCGGGGCAGGTACTCCTCGTAGACGAAGGCGCCCTCGTCGCGCTCACCGTCGTGACAGCTCGTGCAGATCGCCTTCGCCGGCGGGTTCATGGTGTGGCCCTTGTCCTCGTCGGCCAGGTGCTCCTCGCCCGGGCCGTGGCATGACTCGCAGCCGACGTTCTTCAGGGGTCCGACGTCGTGAGCGGTCGTCGGACCGCCCATGCCCGCACCGGTGACGTGGCAGCTGAAGCAGTCGGACTCGAGGTGCCGTCGAGCCTTCACCAAGGTGTCGTAGGCCTGGGCGTGCCCGGTGGTAGTCCACTGCTCGTACTGGGTCGTGTGGCACCCGCGGCATGACTGCGAGCCCAGGAAGGGGCCGCTCGGTGCATCGCTCTCGACGACGGGCGGTGCCAGCCCGCTGATGGCCTCCTTCGTCGCCTGGACCATGACGTCGGTAGCCGCGTGACCGTCGTACTTCGTGTCCAGGGGCACGAGCTGGTTCTGGAAGCTGTGGGCGAGCACCTCTGGCGCGGACTCCAGGGCAAGGATCTCGGCGCGGACCTCTGCGAGCTCGGCCTCGTAGTAGTCGATGCGCGTCTGGTATCGAGCGCTCAGGGTCTCGTCGTCGGCCCCGTCGAGGTCCGCGCGAGCCTTGGCGAGCCGCTCCTCCAGCCGGTCCCGCTCCTCCTCCAGCTGAACGGCTCCGCCAGCGTCGATCCAGGACTCCGCTCCCTCGACGAAGGTCATGCGGAGCCAGCCGAGCTTCTTGCTGCGCGAGCCGCTGGCGAGGTGAAAGCCCCCGCCGTCGAGCGGCCGTGGGTTGCCCCAGGACTGGCGACCGTGACCGTTGACGATGAAGTCGATGCCCTCGACGTCGCGAGAGATCGCCTGGTCCACCGCCGAGGTGGAGTGGCTGACGAGCACGACGACGTCGACGTCACCGAGCTCCTCTACGCCCTGGGCCGCTGCCGCCTTGGGCTGGGCGCTGAGCTCGCAGCCCTCTCCAGGCACGCCCACGACACCGATGAGCCCGATGGTGTGCCCCCCACGCTCGACGGTGCGGGTCAGCGGCCAGGTGGTGGTCCCGCAGACGAGGTTTCCCGCCAGGACCGGGATGCCATGGTCCGTCGTGAGCCTGGAGAAGGCCTGGAGACCCAGGGCGAGGTCGCCCTCTCCCGGGACCATGGCGTCGACGCCTCCGAGAGCGAAGGCCCTCGCCTGGAGCTCCGCCTTCAGCAGCCGCTGCTCCACGTCGGCCTTCGGCAGACTCGAGCTCTTCCAGAACAGGTCGCCGCCGTCGACGACCACGCGGACCTCGTCGCCTCGCGCCTCGAGCAGACTGTTGCGCCTGGACAGACCGCCCAGCGGCTTCTTGGGTCAGCCACAGGGCTCGATCTCACCGTCCACGTTCGCCGAGTAGACCAGGGCGATGTGGTCGGCGGGCTCATCCTCTGCGGGAGCCTCGGAGCACGCGAGGAGCAAGGAGATCACTGGCCCTCCGCGCCCTCATCCAGACCGGGCAGCTCCTTGCCCATCTCGTCCTCCATCTTCTCGCGGCGCTCCTGGGTCTCGGCCACCTTCTTCTTCTTGCGGCGCTGCTCTCTGAGGGCGTCCTCGAGCACCGACTGGATCGACCAGTCGACGAGGTAGACATTGGGCTCGCCCTCGAGCATCACGTAGAGCCGGCGGACCTGCCGGTCCTCGAAGTCGGTGCGCTCGGGGCCCGCGTCACCGATGAGGACGACCTTGGTGTTGCCGACATCGTCCGACGCGGCGATGCGAGCGGTGGGGGCGTCGAGGCCGTAGGGCGCCAGCGACCTCGGGTCGTCGTCGACGAACTCCTCGGCCTCCAGGCTGGTCACTCGTGAGGCGAGCCGGCGCGGCGTGGAGCCGGGCACGGGGCTTCCGTCCCACCACTGCCAGACGTCACCGACCTTGCGCAGCGTGACCTCCTCTCCGACCAGGGCGTCGTCGTCGTCAGAGCGCAGCAGCGTACCGACGACCTGGACGACGTCGTCCTCGTCGAGCTCGACGACGCGGGCCTCGCGCAGCCGCTCCGTGTCGACGAGGAAGTCCTCGAGCATCTGGTCCTTCGCCGTGTACACGGTGCCGTCGCCTTCCAGCATCATGTAGGCCACCGGCGGATCGGAGTCGTCGATCAAGCGCGTCCCGACGAGCAGGGTCATCGGCTCCCGGGTCCCGAAGGCGATGGTGATGCGAGCCCTCGGAGGCTCCAGTCCGTAGTCGGCGAGGTCGTCGGGGTCGTCGACGACGAAGTCCGTGGCCTTGAGCGCGCCGACGCGACCGAGCAGGGAGCGGGCCTTGTCCAGGGACACCGCCATCTCGCTCGGCTCGAGCATGACCCAGCGCTTCTCTCCGGTGCGCTGGAGCTTCAGGCGACGACCCCCGGGGAGGTCCGCCTCGATGAGGTCCGCGTCCTTGCTGTTGAAGCCGGCGAAGCGCCGCTCGCGGAAGTCGTCGAAGTCCAGCGAGTAGTAGTCCACGGCGGACTTCTTGACGGTGTAGATCGTCTCGCCCGGGAGTGGCTGGATGTAGTAGCTGACAGCGCTGGGGTTCGGGTCGCCCCCATAGAACTCGATGTTCGCGCCGTCCCGCATCGTCAGCGTCACGTGCACGCGCTGAGAGGGTCCCAGGCCGTAGAGCGCCGGCTCCTTGGTGTCCTCGACGACCTGGGCGCGGGCTGTGAGGTCGTGCAGCTGGTGCTTGACCCGGTTGACCATCGACTTGCTGGCCCGGAAGCCGGTCTCCTCGATGACCCAGCCGGTGTCGGTCTCGCTCAGGGTGATCTCGCTGCCGTCGGGCCGCAGCACGTGCGCCTTCACGAGATCCTGCTTCTCGAAGACGTAGATGGCTCGGTCGGCGTCCTCGCCGACCTGCTCCGGGGGCTTCTCGACGAAGACCACGAAGATGATGACGGCGATGAGCACCAGCGCCGCAAGGAGGGTCCCGCGGAAGGTCTTCATCGTCCTCTCCTGCTGGCCCAGACCCCGGCTCCGACGAGCAGCGTCAACATCGGGAACAGCCCGAGGACCATCCACAGGATGCGGTTGTTGTCCTCTTCGGTGAGCGCCAGCCGGCGGACCGAGGTCGGGCTACCGATGAGGCTGATCCTGGCGTCGTCCCAGACGAGCCAGCGGAAGGCGTTGACAGCGAAGGTCGCGTTGCCCGGTCCCTCGGCGAGCAGGTCGTTGGTGGCGAAGTCCGAGTCGCCGATGACGAGCACCCGGGAGACGCGCTTGCCGGCGTTGACGATGGACTCCCCGCCAGGCTGGAGCTCCAGGGCCCAGGCGAAGGTGACCGGTCCGGCGAGGTCGATGTCCGGCTCGTAGACGCCGCCACCGCCCACCTCGAGCTGACCACCACGGTCGATCCAGCCATCGCGCGAGGTCTTCAGGACCTCTTTGGCCCGCATCCACTCCGGGGGTTCGTCCGGGAGGCGGACTCCGGCGATGTGGTCGAGCACGGTGAGCATGTGCTCGTCGCGGAGCTCGTCGACGGTCGAGTGCCTGGCGTACTGGACCACCGGGCGTCCCTTGAAGGGGGCGATGAACTGCACGTCGGCCACGATGCCCTCTGGCACGGTCACGTCCAGGCGCTCGAGCACTGTCGGCAGCGGCGTGCCGGGGTCGAGGAGCACCATCAGCGCTCCCCCGCCGGCGACATAGGCGACCAGCGCGTCATCGACGCCCTGGGTCAGGGGGGCCTTCGGCGCGGCGACGAGCAGGCCGCTGGCGTCAACGGGCACGATGGGGATGCCGGCGGCGTCGCGATCCCGGTAGGGGTCCCAGACCTCGAGCTCGTAGTTCTCGTTGTCCAGCAGATCGACGAGCTCGGAGAGTCCGTCCGGGCCGGGCTCCTCTGGGTCCTTCTCCCCGTGTCCCCGCAGCATGTAGACCGTGCGCCGCCGCTTCGAGAGGAGCTGGGAGGCGGCGCGGTTGAAGCTGGCCTCGCCAAGGAACTCCAGCCTCCGGTCAGCTCCCTTGCCGACGTTGCGAAAGAGCTCGCGGGCCTTGACGTCGACGCGCTCGTCGCCGCGCTTGATGACCATGTGGCCGTACTCGCGCACGCCGAGGTTCTCCGCCGTGAGCCGCTCCTTGTCGAAGTCGACCCAGTCGGTCTCGACCGCGCTGGACTGGTAGTCGAGCTCCAACAGCAGGTCCCGCATCGCCCGGTTCTTGAAGTAGGTGTCCTTCTTGCCGTCCTGGAAGGTGAAGGCCGTGACCTGGACCAGCTCGCCCTCCTCGTCGAGGCCGCCGAGCTTCTTCAGGGTGTCCTTCTGGAGCTGGTTCGCGCCGGACTCGGAGACGTCGATCCTGACGCGGTTCCGGTCCGCGATGCCGTAGAGCACGCCGACGAGCACGACGACGAGCACGGTCACCAGGGTGGCGTTGCCCCCATGGGCGAGGGCGCGACGGACGTTCCTGCTCAGCGCCATCGTCGACTCTCGAGCGCTCGGTAGGTCAGGAACAGGAACACGAAGGTGAAGGCGACGAAGTAGAGGATGTCCGCGGAGTCGATGACTCCCTTCGTGAAGCCGCGGAGGTGCGGCAACAGCGCCAGCTGGTCCAACACGGCCTGGGCCTTGTCGCCGACGAGCGCGCCCGCGGAGCCGATCATCCAGAAGGGCAGCAGCATCACGATGCCGCCCATGCCCGCGGCCACCTGGTCGTTCGTCAGGCTGGAGGCGAAGATCCCGGTCGCGCAGAAGGCCGCGCAGACGAGCAGCAGGCCGAGGTAGCTGGTCCCGACGATGCCCCAGTCCGGGTCGCCGTAGTAGGCCAGGATGGCCGGGAACAGAAGCGTGCCCGCCAGCATCAACACGCACATCGCCAGCGACGCCAGCCACTTGCCGACGATGAGGCTCACCGGGGACAGGGGCGAGGTCATCAACAGCTCGAAGGTGCCGCTGTCCTGTTCCTCCGCGAAGTGCCGCATGGTCAGCATCGGCAGCACGAAGATCAAGGCGACGGCGAGGTTTCCGAGCATCACCCGCAGGCTCGCCTCCCCCGTCAGCGCGACCCCCAGGTAGAAGAACATGCCCGCGATGAGCAGGAAGACGCCGAGGAAGACGTAGGCCAGCGGCGAGACGAAGTAGACCCGCAGCTCCTTCTTGAAGATGGTCCAGACGGCCCTCATGCGCGCGCCTCGTGACCGACCAGGGCCAGGAAGGCGTCCTCCAGGGAGGGGACGACCTTCTCCAGGCTGACGAGGTCCCAGCCGTTTTCGACGACCATGCGCGCGATCGCCGGCCGCGGGTCCCGCGAAGCCCGCACGACCACCACCTCGCCAGGATCGACCTGGTCGACCTCTGGTAGGGTGCCGATGGCGACCGCGACGTCCACGCCACCTCGCACCTCGACCCGGTAGTGGGTCGGCGCGGCCTGCTCGCGGACCTCTTCCATCGTGCCCTTCGCGGCGATGTGGCCCTTGTCGATGACGACGACGTGAGAGCAGAGCTCCTCGACCTCTCGGAGGATGTGGGTTGAGAGCACGACGGTGTGATCTCCGGCGAGGTCCTCGATCAACGCCCTGACCCCGACGACCTGGGCCGGATCGAGCCCGCTGGTGGGTTCGTCGAGGATGAGCACGGGGGGGTCGTGGACCAGGGCCTGCGCGAGCCCCACGCGCTGCCTGTAGCCCTTGGAGAGGCTGCCGGTGATGCGCCGCTCCCAGCCACGCAGGCCGACCCGCTCCATGACCTCGCCGATGCGGCGGTCGGCTTCGGCCCCGCGGATGCCTCGCAGCTCCGCGACGAAGCGCAGGTAGGCGCCGACTGTGAGCTCACGGTACAGCGGCGGCCTCTCGGGCAGGTAGCCGACCCTCCGCTTGACCTCGATGGCGTCCTCGAAGACGTCGTGACCGGCCACTACCGCGGTGCCATCGGTCGCCGGCAGGAAGCCGGTGAGGACGCGCATGGTCGTGGTCTTCCCGGCGCCATTGGGGCCGATGAAGCCGAGGATCTGCCCCTCGCCGACGCAAAACTCCAAGTCTTCCACGGCGGTGAAGGGGCCGTAGCGCTTGGTCAGCTTCTTGACTTCGATCATCGCCTGCAGTGCGCCTGAGCGGAGGGAGTGTAATGCTTCCGCCTGTGATGGCAAGCGGCCTGATAGCGCTGTGGTTGTACCTCTCCGTAGCCGCCGCGGAGACCGTCGATGTCCTGCTCTCGGTGGTCGGGACGCGGGTCGTGGCGGCCTCTGACGTCGCCTTCGAAGAGGCCTATGCAGCCCACGATGTGTCCCCCCTTCCACCCTTCGAGCAGGCCACCGACTGGCTGCTGGTCGTCGAGGACTACCGGAGACTCCGCGTCCTCGCCGGAGACGCGCGGCTCTTCCATCCCCCGGTCGCCAGCGTCGACGCTCGCCTGGCCGCGTTCTCGGACTCCTTCGACACGCGCGAGGACTACCGGGCCTTCCTCGCGACCTGGCAGCTCGACGAGGAGGCCCTGCGCGAGCACGTCTACGCCCGCATGGTCGTCGAGTCCTACGTGGGCCGTGCCCTCGGCGAGGTGGACGACCCCGTCACCTGGGACGCCGCGTGGCAGACCTGGATCGCAAACCAGCGCGAGGCGCTGCCCTCGAAGAGGCTGGAGGCACCATGATCCGCGCTGCCACCGAAGAGGACCTCCTGAGGATCGCCGAACTCGGCGACGAGGCCGAGCGGCAGGGCTGGACCCTGGAGCAGCTGCGAGGAGGCCTCGAGTCCGGGCTGAAAAGGGTCGTGGTCGCCGGCGAGGGCTCCTGGGCCATCGGCCAGGCGGTCGCGGGCGAGGCCCACATCCTGGATGTCCGCGTCGCCCCAAAGAGGCGTCGCCGCGGGCTCGGGAGCGCGCTGGTGGAGGCGCTGGTAGAGGCCTGCGAGGCCGAGGTGGCCCACCTGGAGGTCCGGGCTGACAACACAGGCGCCGTCTCGCTCTACGAGAGCCTTGGCTTCGAGGTCGTGGGCCGCCGCGCGGCCTACTACGGTGGCTGCGACGCGCTGCTCATGAGCCGGCCTTAGCCCAACCAGATCGGTGCGGAGACCACCACGGTCTCCTCGGTGTGCGGCGGAAAGCGCAACAGCTCTGCCTTGGAGCGCAGGCACTCGATGAAGTCCTCGTCGAGGTCCTCTTCGATGGCCACCGACTCGACCGCGCCGGTGGGGCCGATGTGCAGCTCGAGGTCGAGGTCGACCCGCCTGTCCAGGGCCGCCTCCGAGTAGCAGCGGACGAAGCCCGGCCAGGCGCTCTTGATCGCGCCCTGGACGACCTCGGCGGGGTAGGGCTCGGCTGCCACCAGCACCCCTCCGCCCGCGGCCTCGAGGCTGTGGGTAGGGCTGACCTCTACCGAGACGAGCGAGCTCTCGACTGGCTGCTCCTCGTCCTCGTCGATCTGCTGGCCACCCCAGCCACCGGCCAGGGATGAGGATGTCGAGACGAGCAGTCCGATGAGCAGCTGACTTCAGGCTATCGCCTCAGGCGGAGCCCTTCCTCGGCTTTCGCGGAGCTTTCTTCTTGGGCTCGGCGAGCTCGGTGCGCAGGGCTTCGTTCTCCGCGGCGAGCTCGGCGACCCGGGTCTCGAGCTCGGCGAGCCTCGCCTCGAGCTTCCTGGCGGTGCTGGCCGCAGAGGTGGTCTTGCCGCGCATGGCGTTGACGACGTCGCGAAGCTCCGTGAAGTCCGTCCTGCTGGGCACCTGTCGCTCGTTCATGACCTCCATCACCACGTCCTCGAGGAGGTGTCGGGTGAGCGGGAGGGCCGCGTCAGAGACGACCGAGCGGATGTAGTCGCGGGTAGAGCTCATCGTCTCTCGTAGGCGGAACAGGGCCGGCTTGACGCTGTCAGGGTAACTTGGTCGGCCAAGTTGCCGATGTACGAGAGAGGGTGCTACGTTGGCGCGGTTGCTCGCGCGGCCGCGGCAAGCCCCCAAGGGAGGATGGATGGCCTCGGCAAGCTGCCCCTTCTGCAGCGGCGCAATCGACGAGGAGCTCGCGCGGTTCGGCGGGCCTTGTCCGACCTGCTTCAATGATGTCCCGGGTGAGGAGGCGGCGACTGATCCTGGCGTCCATGCCCAGCAGGCGGAGGCGGAGGCGGTCCGCGTCGAGACCAAGAAGCAGTCCACCCGCACCGCGGGCATCGTCGGACTCCTCCTGACCCTCGCGCTGGCGTCCACGGCCATGCTCTACAAGCAGCACATGGACGCAGAAGCGCAGAAGCAGGAGATCCTGAGCTTCGACGAAGAGGAGATGTTCGTCGTCGACCTCGACGACCTGACCGCCGCCGAGCGGGAGCGCATCGCCGCCGAGCAGGCCGCAGCCGAGGAGGCAGCGCGCAAGGAGGCCCAGCGTCTCGCGGCTGCCATGGCTGCCAACGCAGGCTCCGGCGAGGAGCCCGCCACCGAATACGGCAGCGGTGACCGCTTCACCGACGACGGGAGCGGCGGTCGCGAGGCCAGCGCGGAGTTCCAGGAGGCCAGCCTCGGATCTCGGGCACCGACCCTGAGCGTCGGCGGCGCTGGAACCAACGTCGTGCGCAAGGGTGCGGTGCTGACCGACAAGGCGATGATCGAGGACATGGCGAAGAAGGCCCTGTCCACCTACGGCGGCCAGCTCAAGCAGTGCTACGAGCAGCGCTTGAAGGAAGACAGCTCGATCCGCGGCGCCTGGACCATCATCTTCATGATCGAGACCAACGGCTCGACCTCCGGGGTCCAGGTGCAGGCCAACAACAAGGCCGACGCACCCCTGGAGGCCTGCATGAAGCGGAACATCGAGAACTGGACCTTCAGCCAGATCAGCTCCCCCTTCGGCCCCATCGGCAAGACCTACCGCTTCGGCTCCAGGTACTGAGTCCCTCGCCTGTCCCGGCCCATGCCGCTGGTATGGTGCTCTCTCCCGCACAATCGAAGGGGGTCGCTGTGCCGGCATCGAGTCGACGTAGGAACGTAGTCGGATTCGTTCTCCTCGCGTGGGGCCTCCCCGGAGCAGCCTGAATCAGCACGTCCTGGGCCCAGGACGAGGGGCTGGACTACTGGCCGATGGACCACGACCAGACCAACTTCCACCAAGCCAAAGCGGACGCCCTCCCCTTCGACACCGTCAAGATCGGTGGGGCTATCTGGGTCTTCTACAAGACGACTGGCGGAGAGATCCAGGTGGCGCCGTACGACCTCACGACCGGGCTGCTCGGAACCGCATCGAGCGAGCTGATCGCCCCGGATACCGACAGCCTGTCACTCGACCAGGACGGTATCTCCTCGGCCAACGTCGAGCTGTGCAGCGCAGTCCAGCGCGGCTGGACGGATCTCAACTACGACTCGGTCACGGGTCTCTACGAGCCCCAAACCCAGGACATCGGGATCGCCCCCGCGACCATCGATGTGCGCAGCAAGACGACCTTGTGCCCGACGATCGGGGTTGGGACGTTTGTCGACGGCTACAAGGACGACACGGTCTACAGCTACGACCAGTTCGGTCTGACGGGAACGTCGGGATGCAGCGGAAACTACCAGGCCGCCTGCCGATACACAAACTGCTCCTTGACCGGCACCGACAGGTTCTGGTGCGAGCCACCGGATACAGTCGACACGGACAGCTATGTCGAGCGCGGGTACTGCAAGCTGTTCATGATGTACGAGGGACTGTACGACGACGGCACCAACAACAACCACTACCTCATCATGGCCCGCTCCCAAGAGCCGGATGCCGCTTGGAGGAAAGCGATATCGGGCTCCTACCCGGTTGCTCGCGGACGTACGCGTTCGCAACACGGGGCCCCACCATGGATCCGACCCCGGTGAGTACTCCTTCGCGGGGGTGCCCGATCTGCTCTGGGACAGCGACGACGACGTGTGGAGGATGTGGTTCGTCTCCGAGGACGAGGGCAGCATCCGGTACACGGAGAGCGACGACGACGGCATCAACTGGGGAATCACGTCTACGTCTACGTCCATCGACTGCTACGACACGGATGACGAGGAGTTCGACACCACCAAGTGCGTCGCGCTGGCCTGGGCGAGCGGTTCGGCGCCCCCAGAGGACACAGACACCACCGACGCAGTGGTCTCTACCATCGATCCCGGTGTCATCCCCTTGGACCTGGACTCGAACCCCGGTCTGGAGACGCTCGGCATGTTCCTCGCTGGCGCTGATGACCGTTGCGACGGCGACACGACCAACAGCGTCAGAGAGAAGCGCGTCATCATCGTCGGGACGCACGACGCTCTCGGAGATCAGAGCGGGTCGGACAGCTGGAGCTGGGACAACACGGTGCACGCCGATTCGCTGACGGGCGTGCTCATCGAGCAGCACAGCACGGATTGCGAGAGCGACGACACCGACACCGACTCGGAGAACTTCCACGAGCAGGTCTACGACCCAGCGCCGCTCATGGTGTCGGCCGACAAGTACATCATGTTCTTCGGCATGCGTCCGGACGGTGACCCGACGGGGAACCTGTACGTCGCGGCGAGCGGGTTCCAGTGCTCGGACTTCGTCGACAACGGCGACACAGATACACTTGCCGACTACGGGAACGGCATGGGTATGGAGAGGACGACTGCGACGACGACGACGCGAATGTCCACTCGGGGGCCGAGGAGGTCCCCTACGACGGCATCGACCAGGACTGCGACGGCGAGGACCTCGTCGACGCGGACGGGGACGGCGAGGTCGGCTGGGAGCAGGGTGGCCCGGACTGCGATGACAGCGATCCGAACGTCTACTCCGGGGCGGAGGAGCTGCCCGACAGCTGGATCGACGAGAACTGCGACGGCCTGGTGGACTGGGATGCCATGACCGGATGGGACACGGACGTCCACTGGTACGGGGCCTACGACCCCGATGGGTTCTACGCCTACAGCATGACGGACGAGGGCATCGGCGTCGCGCCGGACCTGGACGGTGACGGCATCCTGGACGTGGCGGTGGCGAGCACGCGCCAGGCGGCTGTCCTCCACTCCAGCGTCGCGTCCGGTTCCAACGGCGTGGAAGAGGCTTGGCTGCTGGCCGGGAGCACGGACTCGACGCTGCCCACCTGGGGCGACATCAAGCCCTTCCGGCCGGGACGAATCGACGACATCGATGGAGACGGTACAGACGACGTCATCGTCTCGGTACTCGGCACCGTCTCCGGTGTCGGGAACCCCGCGGGACTCGTAGTCTACGACTCGGGGTCCATCGACGGCCGCACGACCCTGACCGGTGAGGACGCCTACCTCGATATCGTCAGCGACCGATCGACGGGGGGCGTGAACCACCCGACCTGGCTCTTGACCGACCTCGACGGCGACGGCACGAACGAACTCCTCGTTGGGGACTGGTGGGCCGAGTCCAGTCGCGGTCGGCTCAGCGTCTTCGAGCACGAGGATCTCACGACGGGCGGCTCTCTGGACACCACCGACGGAAGCACGATCTGGAACGCCAAGACCAATTGGGGCGGGTACGTAGGCTACGAGATCTTCCCCCTGGGCGACCTCCGGGGCTCGGGCGGCCTGACGGTGGCGCTGGTTGGCTGGGGTCAGACCCAGCTGGTGGAAGCCGAAGACCTGGTAGAAGGCGCAGACGTGGATGACATCGTCTTCGAGACGATCGCATTCTGGTCATCCGACCAGCAGGAGGAGGGCAAGGGGTCCTACGCCCGGAGCATCGTCCCAATCCTGAGCGAGGACGGTGTCGTCGAGGCGGTGGCCTTCTACGACGCCAGCGACGACCTCCTGCTGGATGATCGCTACTGGGGCGGGCGGGTCGACGCCTTCCGAGACCTCGGCGACGGCGGAACCGTCAGCTACATCGACGCCGATGTACACATCGTCAGCTCGACCAGCGACACCTCCGGTGTGGTCGGACTCACAGCTGGCTACTTCGGAGGCGCAGAGACCGAGCTCGTGATCGCCGGCGCGGATGGCCTCTCCTTCATCGACCCCGAGGATCTGCCCGAGACCGGCGTGCTCGACATCACCGACTGGCCCAGGCGCATCGACAACGACGGCTCCTGGATCTGTCACCGGAACGACTTCGGCTCGAACCTCATCGCAGAGGACCTCGACGGAGACGGCTTCGACGACCTCGTCGCCGGCAGCCCGTGGTACTCCGACGGGACATACGACTTCCTCGGCCAGCTCGGGATCTTCTACAACCGCCATCCGTGACACACCCAGCCGGCGACCGTGGCCATGCTCGCGGAGGTGACGAGGGCCCTCTATGGCTTCACGATCCCGTAGATCGTGTCGAGGGACACGACCACGATGTTGCAGGCGGCGTGGAAGAAAGCCCCGGCGACGATGCCGCTGGTGCGCTCGCGCAGGAGCCCGAACAGCAGCCCCGGGAAGAAGATGGCGAAGTGCCACCAGCGGAGGACCACGATGCTGTGGCCGAAGGCGAAGATGATGGCGGTGATCCAGAGCGCGTGGCCGAAGGGGATGCCAAACAGCAGGAACTTGCGATCGAAGACCTCGTTGAGCCGGGTCTGCACGTAGCCTCGGTAGAAGAACTCCTCCGGGATGGCGACGAAGAAGATCTGGTAGAGCACCAGCGTCGCCATGTCGCTCGGCCAGCGGGTCCAGTCGGGGGTCAGCCCGAAGACCTGGGTCTGCCAGAGGTGGTAGGCGATGAGCCACGGGACGAGGATGATGGCCATCCAGCGCAGGCCCATGCCGAGCCCTTCTGCCCAGGCCGCGACGTCGCGGAAGGCCGGGACCGCGAGGCGGTAGCCGTAGCTGTCCACGCGGCGGATCTTGCAGAGCAGCACCGGTGCGTAGATGAACAAGAAGGGCACCAGGGCGAGCACCCAGTCGGGCAGCCCGGCGCCGCTCTGGATGGCGACCACCCCGCGGATGAGCAGCAGCGTGACGAGCCAGAGCGCCCCGAGCTCCAGGAAGACCCGCCTCCGGGCCGCCCAGCTCGTGTCCGTCGCCCGGTCGCCTAGGCCGAGGGCGGAGGAGCTGACAGCCGGCCCCTCCGGTAGCCCTCGAGATCCAGTGTCACCCACTGGAACCCCTCCTGGCGGCATGCCCCCACGATGCTGTCCCTGATGCCATCCCGTGTGAGCACCTCGAGGTCCGACGAATCGACCTCGATGCGCACCATCGGAGCACCCTCGAGCACGTGGTAGCGAACGCGGAAGCTGGACAGGCCGAAGGTCCGCAGCAGGCTCTCGATGCGCGCCACCCTGGTCACCCGCTCCTCTGTGACCCGGGTCCCGACCGGAAAGCGTGACCCCAGGCAGGCGAAGGCAGGCTTGTCCCAGACCTCGAGCCCCAGCTTCCTGGCAGCGCTTCGCACGGCCGACTTGTCCAGCCCGGCCTCGACCAGCGGATGGCGGACCCTGTGCTCGCGGCTGGCCAAGAGGCCGGGCCGGTGCTCTCCAAGATCGTCCGGGATGGTGCCGTCCATCACCCACTTCACGCCGAGCTCCGCGGCACGGTCACGAGCAAGGGTGAAGAGCTCAGACTTGCAGAAGTAGCAGCGGTCACCGTCGTTGTTCGCGTAGCCCTCGCGCTCCAGCTCGCGGCTCTGCACGACGAGGTGTCGCATGCCCAGGCGCTTCGTGATGGCCCTGGCCTCTGCCAGCTCCTCGCTCGGGAAGGTCGGGGAGTCCGCCGTCAGCGCGATCGCGCTGTCACCGAGCTGCTCGTGCGCGACCGCGGCCACCAGCGCCGAGTCGACGCCTCCGGAGAGCGTGACCAGGACGCTGTCGGCGTCGTGAAGCACAGCTCGGAGCGCGGCCAGCATGGGCCGCTGTTAACCCGTGAGCCCCCCGAACACTGCGGAGAGCGCGTCGATCCCCAGCACGGCCGGGTCGATCGAGCGCAGCACTACCCGGGGGTCGCTGCATAGATCGACCACTGGAGCCTCCGCCCGGCGGCCTCCCTCTGCGGTCGTCAACAGCCGCACGGTCGGGCTCCCCGGATGCCTCTCGGGATCGCTCGCGGCGTGCACGACCCCGACCTCGCCCGTGTCGAGCAGCACCGTGGACCCGACCGGGTGGCGCCCCATCATGCGGGCGAAGGTGACGACAAGGGCCGGATCGAGACGCCCCCCTGCCTCGGCGACCATCTGGGCGACGGCCTCGGCCGGGAGCAGCGCCGCGCGCCAGGGCTTGCTCACGATCATCGCGTCGTAGCTGTCCGCGATGCTGATGATGCGGCTGTAGAGGTGCTGCCGGTCCCAGCCGAAGACCTTCGGGTAGCCGCGGCCATGGGACTCGATGTGATGCTCGAAGGCGACGATCAGGCGGCGCCGCATGGCGCTGTCGAGCGACGGGTCCTTCATCACCCGCCGCACGCTGTCGATGGGGTGTCGGTGGATGAACTCCAGCTCTCTGGACGACAGCGACCCGGCCTTCTCCAGGACCTCTCTGGGCACGTTCGCCATGCCCGTGTCGCAGGCAAGCGCGCACAAGGCGAGATCCAGCAGGGCTCCCCGGTTCAGGTTCAACTTGCGACCGAGCGCCAGGGCGAAGATCGTGGTGTTGACGGGGTGGCGGAGCTCATAGGCGACCGCCATCGGCACGACGGCGAGGCTGATGAGGTGGCGTGGATCGCGGACCGCGGCCGACACGAGCTCCTGGGCGACATGGGCGAAGGCCTCGAGCCCACCGTCCTCGATGTACATCGCGCCGACGAGCGCGAGCGCTCGGCCGTACGCGTCGATCTCGCCCGCGGCGCGCAGCTGCCCGCGGCGTCGAAGCTGCTTTGCGGAGGGAGGCCGCGCCGCCAGCCAGGAGAGCCCCGGGATCCCGGTCCCCGCCTGGAGCTCGGCGGCCCCGTCCTCGCCCTGGGGACGGGCGGGTGCGTTGATGACCCGCGCCAGCGCCTGGGCCCACTGCTTGGGCTGCAGGGTCGCGTTGACGCGCAGGCCCCCCAGGCCCTTGCTCACGAAGAGACGATGGAGCTGGGTGAGCTGGAGGCCCATGCCACCGCCGGTGCGCAGCAGGTGGTCGTTCAGCCAGGCGGATCCTCGCTCGAAGCGAAAGGAGGCGACCGGCGCGATGGCGAGCAGCTCCCGAGTGGCCCCTGCGAGCCGACTCAGTCCCGACTTCAGAGCTCGAGGCGCGCTGACCGCCCGCCGCGTGGCGTTCCCGAACAGGAACACGACGCGTGTGCCGCGCTGGTCCAGCATGCGCAGGTCGCTCATCTGCGGGCCTTCTCCACCCGGAGCTCACGGATGGCGTCGCGGACCTCTGGCACCTTTCGGGCGACCTCGTTCAGACCCTGTTGACCGCGTCGGGTCCCGGTCGCCATGAGGCTACGCACGGTGAAGGACTTCAGGCGGGAATGCCGCCCGGCGATGGTGGTTCGGTCCAGCAGGATGTCCATCAGCTCGTCCACCACCTCGTCACCACCAAGGATGCCGTAGGTGATGAGGAGGGCCTTGAGCTCGGTCTCGCCAACCTCCGCGACCGCAGGCCCGAACAGACGCGCGCTGATCCGCTCGAGGGTCCTGGGATCGCGATGCACCGCGACATGGCGCAGCGCCTCGATGCGCACCCGACTGTCGTCGTCGTCCAACAGCTCGTTGGCCGCAGCGCGAATGCGGGCGTCGTCGTGGTGACGCACCGAGCGCAGAGCCGCCTCCCGGATCCGGGGCTCTGGGCTACGGGTGCGGAGCAGGCAGGCGCCGAGGGCCTGGGTCGCGGCCATGCGCGAGCAGGCCAACAGGGGCGCGAGGTGCAGCCGCTGGTCTTCGGCCTCCAACAGCTTCAACAGGGGCTGCTTGTCGAGCCCCGAGACCATGATCATTGCATCCGCGACCGACTGGGACAGCTCCGGCAAGGGGCAGTCGTAGCAGAGCAGCGCGAGCTCTGTCGTGCGCGAGGCGTGCACCGCGGAGAGAAAGGTGAACAAGGGTCCACGAGCCTCGAGCGGGTCGTTGAGGCGGCCCAGCGCGCCCACGACGGCAGGCCGGCGTTGTTCCGAGACGAAGTCGCTCAGCCCCTCTCGGAAGGCGTTGCCGTGGTGGAAGCGCCCCCTGAACGGGGCCCTCAGGAGCACCAGCGAGCGCCGAACCAGGCAGGCCATGCCGTCTGGGTCGCTGTTGTCGAGACGGTCCAGCGCGAGGCGCGCCACTGCCTCGCCGACCCTGCGGGCGCCTCGATCGCTGAACTCCAGCCGCAAGACCTCGAAGATCACCTGGCTGACCCTGTCGTCGTCGATGTCCTCGCCCCCGATGACGTCGTCGACGTCACGGGCGACGAGCGATCGCTCGATGTGCTCCACATCCGGGATGTCCAGAGCGTCGGGCGCGCCGCGAGCCTTGCGACGAAGCCGGGCCAGGACAACGCCGGAGTCAGGACTCGGGGAGAAGCAGACGATCCTCTCGACGGAGCCCTCGACGAGCCGCGTCCGCAGGCTCTCGAGGATACCCGGCACGCCGCTGTCCTCGCCCCTCGGCGCCTCGACGAGGTCGACGTGGACGTTCTGGAACTCGCCCCGCCAGACCGCGCTGGTGAGGTCCTCGTCGAAGTGGGAGCGACCGGCCCAGTCTCGGGTGAGGATCTCCAGGATGGAGGCGATCTCGGACTGCACCGCGTGGGGCTCTACGGAGATCCCTCGAATGCCCGCGCCCTCCAGCACGGCAGCCAGGGTGCTGCTCACCAGGAGCTCTCCCATGTGGCGCACGGTGCCGTCCTCGAAGTCCACCGACAGCCACCCGCTGTTGTCCAGGAAGGTGCGGACGTCCTTTGCGCAGCTCTCCCCGAGGCGACGAACACGCTGATCGACCAAGCCGTGCCGTCCTCGCGCCGCTGCCATCTTCTCAAGCGTCTCGAAGGCCCTCGACAGGACCCCGCTGTCTGCGCTCACCGGGCCTCCTGCAGCGATTGTAGTCGTATGCTTGTACGCGAGCTGAGGACCTCTGGGTGAGCCGTCCCCCCATCGGCGAGATCATGGTCGAGTTGGGCCTCCTGACCACGATCCAGGTCCAGCAGGTCCTCCTGGTCCTCCGGGAGCGCGAGCGTGGCCGCTTTGGAGAGCTGGCCGTAGAGCTCGGCTTCGTGGGGGAGATGGGTCTCGCGCTGTCCGTGGCACAGCAGTACGGCCTCCCGACCATGGAAGAGAGCACCATCGAGCACCTCGGCGTTCCCCGCGAGATCCTCGAGCTGCTCCCCTTCGACTTCATGCGAAACCACCTGGTGATACCGACCTTCCACGACGAGCACACCGGGCGTCTCTCCCTCCTGATCGCGGATCCCACGGACCTGCCGTCCCAGCACCTCGCCCTGGACTATGCCAGGGCGCGGGATCTGCGCCTGTTCGTGAGCACGCGCACCTCGATCGGCCGGCTGCTGGACCGTCTCCTCCCCCGGCCGAGCTTCGGCGATGCCTCCGGCGTCGAGGTGAGCGGCGCCCGCTTCCACGCACCGTTGCGCAGCTCGCGACCCGTCGTCTTCGAGCCCGATCCGGTGCGCGCTTCGGTCCTTCGGCGGCTGGAGACCCTGGAGCAGGGACGGACCGAATACGTCCGGGACCCCGACCAGGTCACCGCGCTCCTGGAGGCCGGGGCTGCGCACGCCGTGATCCATCGCGACACGCTCGCCGCCATCGTCGAGCCCTACCTGGGTGTGTGGCGACGCGCGCGGCCCGGTCTCCCGGTCGTGCCGACCCCCTCCCTGAGTCCTGGCGCCCTCGCCGAGACCACGGCCAGTCAGGGCCCCGGGGTGCTCGATCTGCTGGAGCGCGTCGTGCTCGACGACCTCGCCAATCCAGAGGTCCGCGCTCGGGTCGGCATGGCGAGCCTGCTCTGCGGGGACCTCGGACTCGCGCCGGACACGGGGGCCGCCGTCCGCATCGCGTTGCTCTTCCTGGAGCGCGGCGGAGACGTGGATGCAGAGCTCGCCGACCGACCCGATGCCCTCGCCTTGCTCGACGGGCTGCGGGCGCGGGAGGCTGGTGGAGAGCCCACCCACGACCTGGGCGCGGAGATCATCTTCTCCTCCCGACACGCTGAGCAGGGCGATGGCTCCCACCACCCGAGGGTAGTGGTCGCGCTGCGTCGGGCGGAGCGGCGCCTCGAGATGCTGGCCCGTCTCGAGGGTGGCGCGACCGAGGTCCAAGGCCGCCTCTCGGACCTGCCCCTTCCGGGGCTGCTGACCTCGCTTCACCGGACCGGCGCCAGCGCCCAGGTCTCGATCACAGGAGGCGCCGAGCGAGGCCTCGTGCACCTCGAGGGCGGCGAGATCATCGCCGTGGCGTGGGGTGAGCGCCACGGAGCCGAGGCCCTCGCCGGCCTCTGCAGCCTCCACCAGGCCGGCTTCGAGGTCGGCCCGACCGTGGCGGCGGAGCGCGAGCTGGAGATCGACACCGCCGAGCTGCTCAGCGGCCTGTCGTCCTCCTGAACAGGACTACCCGGCCGCCGTGCTCCAGCGGCCAGCTGGCGACCTGCTCGAAGTCCTGCTCCGCCGCAGTGATCGTGCTCAGGACCGGTGGCAGGTCGGACAGGTCGTAGTGATGGGCCTCGAGGGCCTCTGACATCCGGCTCTCGCGAGGCCAGGCGCCGCCGCGCCGGCTCGTGCTGACGTGGACGAAGCCCTGGGCCGTGTCGAACCACTCGTAGACCCCCCGCGGATCTGAGATGAGGCCGCGCACCTTCTGGCCGGGCAAGCGCTCGCGGAGCTGGAGGACGACGTAGCCCTCGAACCAGGCGACGTCCTCGCTGAAGACGACGACCTCGCCCCCAGGGATGGCGCCGGACAGGGACTCCAGGGGAAGGCGAAGCCCGCGCGGCGCGAGGGCTTGGGGAAACCTCGGCGCGACGTAGCGCTCGGGCAGCGCGTCGTTCTCGAACACGGCGGGGAGGGCGAGCCCCCGGTCCCACATCATGCGGCTGTGGCCATGCAGGCCACAAAACAGCATGACCGCTCCGACGAGGACGCCTGGCCTGCCCAGCCGGACCAGCAGCTCGGCGGAGAGCACGGCGACGCAGCCGAGCATCGGGATCGTGTAGAAGGCCTGCTTCTTCTGCACGAGGGTGAAGAGCCCCACGGCGCTCAGGACGATGAGCAGCGGGACCAGGCGTGGACCACGAGGCTTCGCCAGCGCCGCGGCGATGCCCCCGAGACCGAGGACACCGAGCACCACGCCCGCCTGGGAGTCGAGCAGGCTCGCCGGGTAGAACAGGAAGCTCTCCACCGCCCAGGCATCGCGCTGCTCGGTCCAGGCTCCGGTGCTGTCCACCTCGCCGATGCCGCCCTGGGACAGGAGCTCGTCCAGGTTGTGCGTGAAGAACTCGACGTGCCACCAACCGGCGATCAGCGCCACCACCACCAGGCAAGCCAGACCTCCGACGAGCTTCTTTCGGGCATCGCCACGGGCGATGGAGGAGACCCAGACCACGCCCGCCGGCAGGGCAAGGAAGACGCCGAGGCTGAGCCGGTCCATCAGCAGCCCGAGCGCCACCGCGATCCCGAACATCAGGGCGGCGCGTCGGTCGGAGAAGCCCCTGGACCTGACAAGGAAGACCGCGCCGAGCGTGACCCAGGCGCAGACGGCGACGTTCGGCTCGAAGCGCACCAGGTTGCCGTAGATGGAGGGGTAGAGCGTCAACAGCCCCATCGCGGCCAGCCCGGTCCAGCGACCGCGTAGCTCGACGCCGAGCAGGTAGGTGGCGGCGAGCAACACCGCCAGGTGCCCCAGGTTGGTCAGCACCATGGCGATGTGACGAGGGCCCATCACGGCGAACAGCGGCCAAGGGGCGAGGTAGAAGCCCGGCGGCCAGTAGTTCGTCGTCAGGTAGTAACGGAGATGCCAGCCGTCTCGATCGACAAACGCGCCCCAGAGGTCCAGGGCGTTGCCGATGTGGAGGAACTCGTTCTGGTGGCCGTCGGGGATGCCGTTTCGATGGGACCACTCGACGACCTCGACCCCATGGACGAGCAGGAGCGCACCACCGAGGAGCCAGGGCAGCCACCGCAACAGGTTCCGCGGGTCCAGGCCTCTCATCCTCCGCAAGATCGCACGAATCGGCGGGCTACAGTCGCTGAGGAGGTAGCTCGGTGACGACACGCTCGCTGCAGGGCCTGAAGGTCGCGCTGGTCTATCCGCCCTACGGGCCGGTCAAGAACGAGCCCGGGATCAAGACGGTGAAGGAGAACTACGGGATCTTCCCTTCCCTGTCCTTGCTCTACGTCGCGGGCATCCTGGAGGAGGCCGGGTGCGAGGTCCTGCTCCTCGACGTGCACGCTCATGAGCTGAGCCTGGAGGAGACGGTCCGCAAGCTGCGGGCCTTCGGCCCCGAGTACGTCGGCTACACGATCACGACCTACCTCTTCTTCCAGACCCTGGACTGGATCAAGGCGATCAAGGCCGAGCTCGACGTGCCGACCATCGTCGGCGGCGTCCACCTGAGCATCTACCCCCACGAGACGCTCACCCACGACGCAATCGACTACGCCGTCACCGGAGAGGCGGAGCTCGCGCTCCCCGAGCTGCTCCTCGCGCTGCAGACCAACGGCGCGCTGCGCGAGGTGCGGGGCGTCGCCTTCAGGCAAGGAGGACCGACCGCCGAGGGCGGCGAGGTCATCGTGACGGAGGCCGCCCGGGACGTCGACGTCGACAAGGCGCCGTTTCCGGCCCGCCACCTCATCGACAACACCGTCTACCACTCGTTCATCAGCAAGTACCGGAACTTCAGCTGCTTCATCACTTCCCGCGGCTGCCCATACAAGTGCATCTTCTGCGAGCAGGGCGCCAAGGCCTTCCGGGCTCGCTCGCCCAAGGACGTCGGCGACGAGCTCGAGCTCTGCGTGAAGGAGTTCGGCATCCGCGAGCTCGACTTCTTCGACTCCAGCTTCACCATCCGAAAGGACCGGGTGCTCGGCATCTGTGACGAGATCAAGCGCCGGCGTCTGGACATCCACTGGGCCGCTCGCACCCGGGTCGACTGCATCAACCGGGACGTGCTCCGCGCGATGCGCCAGGCCGGCTGCGCCCGCATCTACTACGGCATCGAGTCGGGCAACCGCGAGATCCTCAGGGTGCTCAAGAAGTCGACCAGCCTCGACGTCATCAAGCGCGTGATCCGCGAGACGAAGCAGGAGGGCATCGACACCTTCGGCTACTTCATGGTCGGCAACCCCTTCGAGACGCCGACGACGGTCCGTCAGACGATCCGGCTGTCGCTGGATCTGGACCTCGACTACGCACAGTTCAGCAAGGTCACGCCCATGCCGGCGACCGAGATGTACGCGATGCTCATGAGGCAGACAGGGCGAGACTACTGGCGCGAGTTCGTGCTGGACCCGCACGACGATCTCGTGCCGCGACCACACTGCGACATGACCGACGCGGAGATCCAGCGCTGGACGCGCCTGGCCTACCTCCGCTTCTACTACCGCCCCTCGATGATGCGACGGCGGCTGGCGGCGATGGAGAGCTTCGACGAGCTCAAGCGCAGCGTCGAGACCGCCTGGTCGATGCTCAGGGAGTACGACCTCGGCGAGGACGCCACCGGCATGGAGGTCGTCGGATAGACTCCCGCGGTGCTCGTCCTAGGCCTCGCAGACAACCACGACGCGGGCGCGGCGCTGGTCAGAGACGGCGAACTCGTCGCGGCCTGCGGGCAGGAGCGCATCGACCGAAAGAAGAACTCCGGTGCCTTCCCGTGGGGCGCCATCGACGCAGTGCTCGACATGGTCGGAGCGCGCTACCGGGACGTCGATCGGGTCGTTTTCGGCACGGCCTACACACCATCGTGGCTCCTGCGGCGCTTCCCGGGCTTCCACCACGAGAAGAAGGGCGGCGGCAACTTCGACTACCTGCTGAACCTCTACATCGCCTACCAGGTGGCGCTGCGAAAGTCGGGTCTGGCGGTCCACGAGCACGAGGCGTGCCGGCGCTTGTTGGCCAAGCGCCTGTCCGACCGGGGCTTCCGAAAGGCACAAGTCACCCTCGCCGATCACCACATGGCCCACGCCCAGGCCGCCTACAGGTGCCAGGGCCGCGAGCGCTGCCTCGTCCTCACCGTGGACGCGATGGGAGACGGGGTGAGCTCGACGGTCTGCGTAGGTCGGCACGGCCAGCTCAACCGCCACTGGGAGCAGTCCGGCTTCGCCGCCGTGAACACCTACTACTCCCGCGTCACGGAGTTCCTCGGCTTCACGCCCAACCGCCACGAAGGCAAGATCACCGGCCTCGCGGCATACGCCGAGCCCCCCCCGGAGCTCCTGGAGCACTTCCGGTCCCAGCTTCACTTCGACGGTCGTCGCTTCTCCCGAGTGAACTACCTCCGGCGACAGCACCCCGGCGACCGCTTCTACTCGGTGCTGTCCCGCTACTCGCGCGAGGAGGTCGCCGCGGCGCTGCAGCAGAACCTCGAGCTGGCCCTCACCGCCTTCGTTGCCCACTGGGTCGACCACGCCGGCATCGGGGATCTCGCCGTCTGCGGGGGCATCTTCGCCAACGTGAAGCTGAACCAGCGCATCTGCGAGCTCCCTGGTGTGAGCTCGCTCTTCGTCTTCCCGAACATGGGCGACGGGGGCCTGTGCATCGGGGCCGCGATGGCCTGCGCAGGGGTCGCGCCGCACGCGCTGCCGACGGTCTACCTCGGTCCGAGCTACACCGACGCGCAGATCGGCCGCGAGCTCTCCATAGCCAAGCTGAAGCCGTCGAGGCCTGGGGATCTCGCCGATGCGGTGGTCGACCGGCTCGTCGAGGGCAAGGTCGTCGCGCGCTTCGCCGGGGGCATGGAGTTCGGGCCGAGAGCCCTGGGCCACCGCACGCTCCTGGTTCGCCCCGACTCAGAGGACGTCAACACCTGGCTCAACGATCGCCTGCAGCGCTCGGAGTTCATGCCCTTCGCCCCGGTGGTGCTCGATGTCGACGCCCCGCGGCTCTTCCACGGCTACGACAAGGCCCGCCACGCCGCGCGCTTCATGACCGTCTGCTTCGACGTGCACCCGGAGCTGGCCGAGAAGGCCCCAGGCTGCGTGCACATCGACGGGACCGCACGACCCCAGGTCATCCGCGAAGAGGACGACCCCGAGTACTACGCGATCCTGCAGGGTTTCAAGGCCAGGACGGGCATCCCCGCGCTCATCAACACCAGCTTCAACATGCACGAGGAGCCGATCGTGTGCTCGCCTCACGACGCCATCCGCGCCTGGAAGCTGGGCCGCCTCGACAGCCTCGCCATCGGCCCCTACCTCGTCGACTCCTGAGACCCGCTGAAGATCGACGGGCCTGCTCCGTAGAGATGTGAGCGCGGCCTGTCGGAACTCCTCCGTTGATCAGTGCAGCGTCAAGAGGCATGATGAAGTAATGCTTCAGCTACTGCCCATGGTGCTCGGCTGCTCACCGGTCTACCGGATCCCGGGGTCCACGGCCTCTGTCGGCACGGAGCGAGTCCGCACCTCTGGACCGTGGGCGGACGAAGAGGAGCCGGCGGTGGTGGAGGCCCACGTCTCGACACCCGAGGACGAGCCCCGCCGGGCGAGGAGGAAGAAGGAGAGCTCCGGTGGGGGCGAGGAGGTCGCAGAAGCCGCGGCCTGGTACATCGGCAAGTCGACCTTGTCCTGCGAAGGCGAGAACTACCGCTACGACTGCTCGGGCTTCGTGGACGCTGCGCACGCCCGGGCCGGTGTCGACCTCGGCCACAAGAACACCGCCGCGCTCTTTGCCCTGGGCGAGATGCTCGATGTCGACCACGACAGCCCCGAGCTTGGCGACGTGATCTTCTTCGACAACACCTACGATCGCGACGGCGACGGGCGCCTCGACGACGAACTCAGCCACGTGGCGATCGTCGAGGACATCGACGACGACGGCACCCTCACCCTCGTCCACAAGGGCAGCAAGGGCGTGGTGCGGATCTGGATGAACCTCGAGCACCCGGAGATGGCCCTGTCCCCGGAGGGCAAGAAGTGGAACAGTTGGCTGCGCGCTCGCAAGCGCTCGGATCCCCGGGGCACGGAGTACCTGACCGGCCAGCTCTACCGGGGCTCGGCCAGCTTCTGGGCTGCCGAGGAGCTCGACATCGACGCCAACGCCGAGATCCCCTGAATCACTCCAGGGGCACGCCGGTCTCGCTGACGAAGTCCTCGATGGACCGATCGCCCAGGAAGGAGCCCCAGCGAGCCTGGGCCTCGAAAGCCTCGCGGGCACGCCGGGCGTAGCGGAGCTCGAGCTCCAGGTGCTCGATGCGGTGGTCGATGATGAGGCGCGCGGCGGCCGGCACATAGGGCGAGGTGCGCTCCTTCAGGGCGTGCGCCTCCTCGATCTGCTCGGAGAGGACCCCTGCGCGACGATCGAGCACCTCCAGCGCCTCGCCGAGCTCCAACAGGAAGGCTCCGCTGATGAAGAGGTCGATGTCGAAGGTGGTGGCGTCCGGTGACGCCCCCGCCTCGAGGAGCATGGCGCGGAGGTGTTGTCTCCCGGTGTCCGTCACGTCGAAGACCTTGCGGCCTCGCTGCCCCCCCTCGCAGAGCGCGATGTGCCCGTGCTTCTGAAGGCGGTTCAGGGTCGCGTAGATGTGGCCGTGGTCCGCCTTGGTCCACCACGAGACGTGCTTGTAGCGGAACTCGAGCTTGATCTCGTAGCCGTGCATCGGCTTCCTCGCCAAGGAGGACAGGATCAGGATCTCCATCCGGCTCGTGCGCGCCATTTCTCTTGCCCCTTTAGTCAATATTTGACTATCCGCCGACATGCTCATATTCATCGCCTGCACCACCCTACCCTCTTCCGCCCCTCCAGAGGTCCACGAGACCGACCCCGACGCTCCGCGCAACTGGGTGCTGGCTCCCCTCATCGAGGGCGAGACCGGGACGGACGAAGACCCCCTATGAGCCCCTTCCTGACTTGCCAGGTCTGGGACAGCGGCGCTGCGCCGACTTCGAGACCGCCGCCACCTGCGATCCGACGGACTGGGTCCACACCCGGTCGGGGTGAGGACCGTCGAGATCGTCGATCCCTTGCGCCCCGATCGTCCATTGTTGACTGAGATCTGGTATCCGGCCGCCGAGGGAACGACCGGCGAGGGCGAGTCCTACGGCATGGGAGCCGAGGAGCTCGCGGCGCTGGCGGGAGACGACTGGGCGTGGCTGCTGGCGCTCATGGGTGGTGACGATGACCTGCTCACCCTGGTCGAGACCATCGCCGTGCGGGACGCGGCGGAGGCGGAGCACGACCCCAACCGGGGGCTGGTCCTCTTCAGCCACGGCTACCGGGGTGTGCGCTACCAGTCGACCTTCCTGACCACCTACCTGGCCAGCCACGGCTACGTCGTCGCGGCCCCGGACCACGTGGGCAACACGATGTTCGACGGCAGCGCCACCGACGACGAAGCGGTGGCGGACCGCATGCTCGACATGGTCTACCTCTCAGAGGCGCTCGAGGACGTGGTCGACACGGAGCCCGGTCGCGTGGCCTGGATCGGCCACAGCTTCGGGGCCTCCACGGTGCTCATGGCCGGCGCGATGGACAACAGCGAGATGGTCGGCATCAGCCTGGCGCCGGCCTTCGACGAGCGCATGGCCGGGGTCTACGAGCTGCGCTCCGCCCTGCTCGTGCTCGGCGGAACGGCAGACGGCACCTGCCCGATCGAGCAGCAGGAGCTGGCCTGGGAGCGCACGGTCGCCCCTCGCTGCCTCGGCGAGCTCGACGACATGCGGCACTTCGACTTCACGGACCTCTGCGCCAACGCGCTCTTCGCCTACGGCATCACCAGCTTCGTCGAGCAGCTCGAGGACGCCTGCGGCGAGGACCCGACCGCCTACCACGCCACTGTGCAGGCGGTCTCGACGGCGATGCTCGACCGCTACCTGGCCTGCGACGACAGCACGGATCTGGCCGGGCTCGACGCCGACTACCTCGTCCAATGGCTCGGAGACGACGCCGACTACAGCGACGAGGGCTCCCCCTCGCCCAAGAGCTGGCCGACACTTCCAGCCTCGAGCGGAGAGCTGCTCGGGTGGCCTGTCTTCGGCACCGGAACGCCAGAGGTCGTCTTTGTCGGGGGCCTCGTCGACGCCACGGTCTTCGGCGAGGTCATCGGTGGCCACCTCCGCGCTGTCGATGTCGATGATGCCCTCGACGCGGCCCCAGAGGTCCCCGTCCTCCTGCTGCACGGGGAGCACGATGACGCCGTGCTCATCGAGTCCTCTCGCTACCTGGCGGACACGCTGCCCGACCCCCGGCTGGAGGTCTTCCAGCGCAGCGGCCACCTGCTGATGCTGGATGAGCCCGAGCTCTTCGACCTCCGACTGTCCGAGTTCATCGAAGAGACTCGCTGACTACTTGCGGCGGCCCCAGCCCCCGTACTCGTCGCCCCCGCCGCTGGCCTCTGGACCGGGGTCGGCGAGGCGGTCCTGCTGCGGAGGGTCCAGGACCTTGGGGTTCCGCATGTAGGGGAGCGCGGCCTCGTAGCTGATCACTCCGTCGGTGTAGAGGTCCTTCAGGGCGCGATCCATGGTGACCATCCCCTCTCCGCGCGCCCCCTCCATGATCGAGCTGGCCTGGTGCATCTTGCCGTCGCGGATGAGGTTCCGGATGGCGCTGGTGCCGAGCAGCACCTCGAAGCTGGCGACGCGGCCCGGGCTGTCCTTGAGCGGCAGCAGGCGCTGTGAGACGACCCCGAGCAGACAGCTCGAGCACATCGAGCGGATCTGGGCCTGCTGGTGGGCGGGGAAGACGTCGATGATGCGATCGATGGCCTGGAGCGAGTCGTTGGCGTGGAGGGTCGCCAGCACGAGGTGACCGGTCTCGGCGGCAGTGAGGGCGGCGGAGATGGTCTCCCTGTCACGCATCTCGCCGACGAGGATGACGTCGGGGTCCTGGCGGAGGATGTACTTGAGCGCGGCGGCGAAGCTCTTGGTGTCGGCAAAGACCTCGCGCTGGTCGATGGTGGCCCGCTTGCTCTTGTGGGCGTACTCGATCGGATCCTCGATCGTGATGATGCGGCAGGCCCGGGTGTGGTTGATGCGGTCGATGAGGCAGGCGAGCGTGGTGCTCTTGCCTGCGCCGGTGGGGCCGACGACCAGGAGCAGGCCGTCCGAGCGGGACCCCAGGCGCAAGACCGCGTCGGGGATGCCGAGCTCGTCGGCGTCAGGGATGTGGCGCGGGATCGCGCGCAAGGACGTCGCCATGCGACCGCGCTGGTAGTACGCGTTCACTCGGAAGCGCCGCCCATTGTCCAGCGCCAGGGCGAAGTCCAGCTCCCGCTCCAGTTCGTAGACGCTGCGCTGTCGCCCGGAGAGGATCGAGAACAGCAGCATGCGCATGTCGGCGTCGGTGAGCTTGCGCTCCCCGATGGGCACCAGGCGCCCGGAGATGCGCAGGATCGGCGGTCGCCCGACCGTGAGATGGAGGTCCGAGGCGTCGCGATCGAGCACCTGGTGGAGGAGGGACTTCATGTCCATCTCGCCGACGGCGCCGGCGTGGCCCTTGAACGTGTCGATCGAGGTCGCCATGCCCTCGGCCTGGAGGCTGAACTCGTCGGCGTTGGTGGAGTAGGCGATGCCCGTGGCGTAGTCGATGACCTCTGCCTTGAAGAGGGCGAGCAGGGACCGGTTGAAGGGGATCATGGTGGGGTCCTTCGCGCCCCGCATGTGGTCGTACATCTCGTCGACCCGCTGCTCGCGGAGCAGCTTCGACACCGCCGCCGTGACGGACAACAGCTCGATGGCCAGCACCCGCCCCTTGCCCGAGCACCGCGGCACGAGCCGCTGGGACACGATGCCCTTCAGGGACATCGACAGGTCCATCGCCACCTGGTCCTTCAGGTGGTCGGGGAAGAAGCTCATGATGCGCTGCAGGGTCTGGGTCGCGTCGATCGTGTGGAGCGAGGCGAAGACGAGGTGACCGGTCAGCGCCGCCTGCGTGGCGACCTGGACCGTCTCGGCGTCGCGCATCTCGCCGATGAGGATGACGTCCGGTGACTGCCGCACGACCGTGCGCAGGGCCGAGTGGAAGTCCGCCGTGTCCTGGCCGACCTCCCGCTGGGTCACGCGGCACTGCTGCTCCTTGTGGACGAACTCGATGGGGTCCTCGATCGTGACGATGTGGCCCTTTCGGGTCCTGTTGATGTGAGCGATCAGGGCCGCGATCGTCGTGCTCTTGCCGCTCCCGGTGGCGCCGGTCACGAGCACCAGCCCCCGGTGGTGTTCGCTGAGCGCCCGAACCGGCTCCGGCAGGCCCAGCTCCTCGAAGGTCAGGTCCCCGCTCAGCACCGCGCGGGCGACGATCGAGATGCGACCCTGGTGGCGGGCGAGGTTCAGCCGGAAGCGCCGCCCGTCCTCGAGGCTGAGGCCACAGTCGAGGTCCCCCTCCTCGTCGAGCCGCAGCCGCCCGTGGTCGGTGAGGGCGAGGTTCAACAGCTCCTCGATCTCTTCTGTCGTGGTCGGCTCCATCTTCAGCCGGCGGACGCTGCCGTCGATCCGAAGGGCCGGGATCTTGTCCTCTGAGATGAACAAGTCCGAGGCCTTGTACTTCTCCATACGGGACAGGAGGTTGAGGAGGCTTGCCTGGCTCATGTCGGGAAGCGTAGATCGGATCAGGCCTCGGCCGTGGCCCTGCTCTCTCACATCGCTCTCTTCGGCGGCTCCGCGGAACGCTACTCGGTGTCGGCCAGCACGCGGTCGAGGCTGCGCTCCATGCGCTTGCCTCCGGCGCCGGTCCAGTGGTCGAGGATGTTGCCATCGGCGTCCAGGACGAAGACGGTGGGGATGCCCGTGATGCGCAGCTCGGTCCAGCCCGGGGTGCCGGCCCAGGCGACCACGTAGTCGGGCTTGCGTGGGCCCTTCTTGAAGTCGAGCAGATCGTCGATGTCTCCATCGACGCTGACGGCGAGCACGGTCACGCCACGCTCGGCGTACTCCTCTGCGACCTCGTCGACGTGGGGCAGCGCGCCGACGCAGGGGCCACACCAGGTCGCCCAGACGTCCACCACGCGGACACCCTCGTAGTCGCTGATGTGCTTGTCCTGGCCGTCGACCTCGATGGCGAGGTCCGGGAAGGCCATGCCGATGCGGTAGCTCACCTCTTCGGTGGCCCCGGGGATGAGCTCGGCTGGGGCCTGGTCCGCCACCCACTCGTCGAAGTCGTCGTGACTCCAGCGGTGAGCCGAAAACAGCGGCTTCGCGATGCGGTGGGCCTGGCGCTCGAGCCGAGCCTCCGATGAGCCCATCGCCAGCCCCCGACCAAGGTGGAACAGCGCCTGCTCGTCCAAGCCCAGCTCGGCCAGGACCATGCCCATGTGGAGGTGGTGGACACCCCTGGGTTCCGGGGACAGCAGCAGGGCCAGCGCCATGTCCGAGCGGGCCGCCTCGTGCTCGCCCCGCTGGAAGTGGACCCACGCCCGGGTGTCGAGCATCCTCGCCAGCTCCTGCCGCCGGGTCTCGTGCCAGTCGTCGTAGCCGTCGACCCAGTAGGGACCGCGCGGGTCCCAGTCTCCCCAGTCCGACAGCGCCTCGTCGATGGCGGACAGGGCGAGGTCCAGGTCCTCGCCTCGCAAGGCGGCGGCATAGGCGAACTGGTTGGCCCGGTCGCCGGTGGGCTCGCTCTCCCAGGCCAGGCGCAGGGAGTCCAGCGCGGCCCTGTCGCGGTGCTGGTAGGCCTGGTTCTCGGCGAGGTAGTCGTACCAGAGGGCCCGCTCGGAGCCCTCTTCGAGCTCGCCGTCGAGCTTCCTCAGCGCGACCAGCGCCCGAGCAGGCGGGGTCTTGCGCTCGGCCTTGTAGATGTCGTAGCGGTGGGTCCCGGCAGCTCGCTCGGTGCGCAGGATCCAGCTCCTCGTCCCGGTCCCGCGCGACTCGGGTCGCATGGCGAGCGGGTCGAGCTCGGCGTGCCGTGCCCTCGCAGCCTCCTCCTCCTCCTCGAGCTCGGCCCAGACGAAGACCTTCACGGCGTTGTGCACCTGAACGACATCGTCGCTGCGGGCCTGCTCGCGTGCCCGCTCCAGCATCACCTCCTGGGCTCGGGCGATGGCGTCGCCCTCGTACTCCTCGCGCCAGGGGCTGCCGACGTAGCCAGCGTCCAGGGCTCCGGACTGGTACCAGTCCTCAAGGTCGTCGACCCAGGCCGCGTCGATGACCTTCGTCGAGCTGAGGCGGACCCGAAGTGCGTAGCCCTGGAAGCCGATGTAGTCGGAGTCGTGGGCCAGCAGCGCCTCCCGAGCGTCCTCTTCGGTCATGCCGGGGCAGAGTCCCCGACTCTCGAACTGCACCCGCAGCGCCCAGTAGCGATCGACCGGGTCCGCTGGCAGCACAGTGAGCACCTCGTCCAGCTCGTCGCACCAGGCCCCCATCTCGTGGTGGGACCACACCAGGGCATTGGCCAGGCCCACCCGCGCCGCCGG
>DASCPX010000136.1:0-1207 GCA_036012755.1 Myxococcota bacterium
ATGGTCGGGGCGAGAGGATTCGAACCTCCGGCCTCCTGCTCCCGAAGCAGGCGCGCTACCAGGCTGCGCCACGCCCCGACGACGCCGGCATGTAGCCACGCGGCATCGCCGCGTCAAACCCACGCCGCAGCCAAGATCGGACTCGTGTGCTGCTCCGTAGCCCCCGACGACGGCGAGGGAGAGAGCGATGGCGAGACGCGGCTTCGATGACGGCTTCTGCGGGCGACCCATGAGGGCGACCCGACAGGTTCGGGAGTGGGTCGTCCGGCCGACCAAGGGCCTGCCGCGAATGCCGCCGTGGCGCAGGGTCGTGCGGAACTTCGAGGACTCGAGCTACCTCCAGGAGTACTTCCGAGGTCAACGCAGGCGCTTCGAGCGCGACGACCCCCACGGCCGCTCCTATGAGCCGATCCTCCTCTACATAGAGCTCTGAACTCAGCCCCGGCGGGCGATCCACCGGGACTCGCGGATCGCCCAACCGGTGAGGCGACACCATGCGATGCGGGTCATGCCCGTGTCGCCCTGCACGCCGAACTCGACGACCTCGTACTCACCGTCGGGCCAGCGGCCCGAAGCCAGCTCCCATGCCGGCATCACGACCCGGGACTCCGGGTCCAGGCGGACCACGGGTCCCTCTGCGAGCCGGCGGATCTCGCCGACTCCGAGCCACATGCCCCCGCCGCGACCCGGCATGCGAGCAAACAGGCGTCGGGACTCCTCCAGCGGGAGCCGACGCAATGTGCCATCGATCATCTCGACCTCCTCGTCTCCCCATGGCGACAGCGCCACAGGCCCCGGGCACAGGTCTCCCCGGGGTGGAACGAAGGAGGTCGAAAGGTCTCAGTCCGGCATGACCGCCATGCTGCGCACCAAGGCCCGCCGCGGCAAGACCCCTGCTACTCCGAGACCCGCTCCGTCAGGTCGCGTGATCGAAGGCATCTTGCATGAGCGCGAGGAGCTCGGGACCGCGCCCGGCGCCTGCCTCGATCTCCTCTGCCAGCTCAGCCAGCTCCTGGCTGCGCTCCCGCAAGGTGCCGAGGCAGCGCTGAGCGGCCCATGCCCCGGTCGAGCCGCTCCCGACGGCGAGACCGAAGACGCCCCGCTCGGGCATCATCAACAGGTCGACCGCTCGTCCAGAGCCAGCCCGGGGAAGGGTCGCCGCGCCGTACTCGATCACCCGCACACCTCCTGGCGTTCCAGGTCGCGC
>DASCPX010000137.1:0-194455 GCA_036012755.1 Myxococcota bacterium
GGTCGGTGATCCCGCGGCGGACGACGGCCAGGGCGCCGTGTACCTGTTGAGCCCATGATCTGGCTCTTGGCCTGCACCGGTGGATCGGTCGATCTCCCTGACGAGACCGAGCCGATCGACAGCTCGGTGCCCGAGGACAGCGGCTGCGAGGAGACGACGTACTACATGGACGTCGACGGCGACGGCCACGGGGACGAGAACAACCCAGTCGAGTCCTGCGAGCCCATCACGGGCGCGGTGATCGCCAGCGGCGACTGCGACGACGGCGACTTCGAGATCGGGCCCGACATCGAGGAGGAGTGCGGCGACGGCTTCGACAACGACTGCGACGGGGAGATCGACGAGGCCGCCGAGGGCTGCGAGGAGGAGCCGGACTTCGTGACCTTGTCCTTCGAGGACCCGCTCGCCACCATCCTGAGCGACCTTCCCCTCGCCGAGATCGGCGGGCCGTTCACCTCCGTGGCGGACCAGGACGGCGACGGCGTCAACGACATCGCGCTCTACATCCGGTCCCAGTCCGAGTTCGACGAGCGGGCCTACTTTTTCAGCGGGGCGGATCTGGGCGGCACCACCTACATGTCCGAGTCGAACCACACCTTCGACGCCGAGGGCGACTACGGCAGCGCGCTGTTCATCCCCGACCGGGACGAGGATGGCGAGATGGACCTGTTGATCAGCGAGCGCTGGGTCTACGGAAGCGACGACACCTACCCGCCGATGCACCTTTCCATGTCCGGTGACTGGGACCAGAGGGAGATCGAGCTGACGACGTCGTCGGTCGGTCGGCCCATCGGCGACTGGGGCGCGGGCCACGGCATGTATTGGATGGCGGTTGGCGGCGACGTCGACGGGGACGGCTCCGAGGAGCTGGCGATCGGCGACATCTACGACCGGGACGCCGGGGTGAATACCGGCGCGATCACGATCTACTTCGAGACGTGGAGTTGGACCGCCCCGGTCACAAAGATCCTCGGCGACTACGACTCGGACTACCGGGTCGGTGCCAACGGGGCCTTCGGGGACTTCGACGGCGATGGCTACGACGACCTCGTCATCGGCGGGGCCCCCTACGGCAACGGGCTGGGTGCCAACCGCGGGGCGGTCTGCATCGAGGAGGGTTCGCGCCTGATGCAACACGACGAGAGCTACGAGGGCCTCTTGTTCTGCAACAAGATCCTCGGCGACGAGGACGCGCCCCTCGATCAGTACATCATCGAGCCGCTGCCGGACCTCGACGGGGATGGCGCCCAGGAGCTCGCCGTCACGAGCGAGGGCGGGGTCTACCTCTTCTCGGGGGCCGAGGTCACCGAGGGCAACTGGGGCACGCTGACCTTCCTGGCCAACGAGGACCCGGCCATCGAGCCGCGCGATGCGGGCGAGGGCGGCCCATGGAGCGCCTCGCTCTACCGCCATCCGACGCTGGTCCAGGGTGCGACGGCCGAGGGCAGCATCGACCTGGCCATCGCCGGGTCCTACACGCTGCCAGACGAGGAAGTGCAGAAGGCGGTCTTCCTGTTCGACGTCGAGTCCATCTGGAACGGCGGCGCGGTGCGGGCACTCGACGCCGACCGGGTCTGGAACAGCGACGAGCACATCACCTTCATGGCCGACTTCGGCGACTTCGACGGCGATGGGCGGACCGACATCCTCGTGGGCACCGACGACAGCAACGACAGCAGCGGCGCGCTCACGGTGCTCTCCCCATGATCTGGCTCTTCGCCTGCACCAAGGGCTCCGTCGAGGTCCCAGACCAGACCGACGACAGCACGCCGGCCGTCGTGGACAGCGAGATCGAGGACACCGGGTGTTTGCACACGACCTACTTCCCGGACGAGGACGGCGACGGCTACGGCGACGAGGACCTCCCCACCGAGAGCTGCGAGCCCATCATCGGCGCGGTGATCGTGGGCGGGGACTGCGACGACGGCGACTTCGAGATCGGACCCGACGTCGAGGAGGAGTGCGGTGACGGCTTCGACAACGACTGCGACGGGGAGATCGACGAGGCCGCGGAGGGCTGTGAGGAAGCCCCGGAGTTTTCGAGGCACGCGGTCGAGGACGCCGTGGCGACGGTGCTCGGGAGAGAAGGCGACGGATTCGGCGACCACATCAGCGTGATGGACCAGGACGGCGACGGGGAGTTCGACCTGTTGGGCCTTCAGCTCGAGCTGGGCGATGAGAACCTGGCCCACCTCTTCCATGGTCCTTTGAGCGGCACGCGCCCCCTCGGCAGCGCCGACCGGAGCTTCGGCGACGAGCCCGCTTCGTCCGCCATCCTTGTCAGCGATCGAGACGGAGACGGACTGGCCGATGTGGTCCTGGGCGACACGAGCGATGCCGACGAGAGCATCTACCTCATCGAGTCCGCCGGCTGGGGTGCCCAGGACCCGGTTCCATCCGGGCCCGCTCAGTGGGCCGGGCCCGACCAGGAACACAACTACTTCGGGTACGCGCTCTACACCGGCGGCGACTTCGACGGGGATGGGCTCGACGACCTGGCGGTGGGCGCGCCCTATGACAACGAGGGCGGCTCTCAGGCAGGCGCGGTCTACCTCTGGGTCGGAGACTGGACCTACCTGGACCCCAACATCAAGTTCATCGGGGAGAGGTGGCCCGACGACTATGCCATCGGGTGGGGCTACGGCACCTTCGGCGACATCGGCGGCGACGGCTACGACGACCTCCTCGTGCCCTCGGCGCGCTTTTCGAGCGGGTCGTTGCGCGGCCGGGTCTGCATCCAGGAGGGCGGCGTGCTGAGCGAGGCGAGCACCGTCGACTCCAGCCGGTGCCGGGGCATCTACGGCGACCCCGACGACCCGCTGGACGACGAGGTCGTGGTCCTCGGCGATCTCGACGGAGACGCCGCAGAGGAGCTGGCCGTGGTCACGGAGAGCGGCGTCGTGTTGATCTACTCGGGCTTCGACGTGGCCGGCGGCGACACCCGCAACCACTTCGTCGGCGGCGCCGCAGCCCGCATCGAGAGCCGCTATGCGGGCGAGGGCGGACCGTGGACCCAGCTCGTGGGCGACCGGTTGGGGTCCGACGAGGGCCGCCTGATGGTCTCGGGAGTCTGGGCCGACTCCGACGAGGAAGCCCAACTCTCGGTCTTCCTCTTCGATGCGCAGACCGTCTACGGGTCCGCCACCTCTCGCCTGGCCGACGCCGAGTCCGCCTGGATCGGTGGCTTCGAGCGGGTCGACGACATCGAAGGCTTCGGTGAGCAGGTCGTCGTCGGGGACTCGGACGCCGACGACGGCCGAGGCGCCATCTACGTGCTCTCGCCCTGAGGCCCACGTCGTGTCGTCGTCATCGACGAGCCAGGGACCACCCCGCCTCTGTCGTGGCCGAAGACCGCTCCGACTCCCACGACGTCAGTAGCAGTCCGCCCACATCCCGATGCCCTCGTCGTGGGCCTGGACCTCGGCGGACTGGAAGTCCCCCTCGAAGGTCGTGTTGGGCTCGTATGGGAAGGCCCAGGCGTGGCCCTCGCGCACGATCTCGAGGTTCACGAAGTCCTCTGCCGTCTTCCACAGGTAGGCCAGCGTGCGGTCGTAGGTGTCCTCGCAGGTGGCGTCGAAGGTCATCCAGACCAGCTCGTCGTCGAGCTTCTGCCGGGCGGCGTCCTTGGCCTCGTCAGCCCAGCAGGAGTCGTCGTAGGTCTCCGGCGTGTCGATGCCGATGAAGCGGACCTTCTCGGTCTTCCAGGTCTGGTCCGCCCAGGCCACGTAGGCGGTGTCGCCGTCGACGACCTCGGTCACGCGCACCAGGATGGCCTCGCGACAGGGGGAGGGGCCGGCGGGGATCGTCGAGGGGTCGATGTCCCGGATCGGGTCCCTGTCGCCGCTGTCGACCGTCGAGTCGGTGGCGGAGTCAGAGGAGGAATCGGGTGCCGTTCCGACGCAGGCGAGGAGCGAGAGCACGCCTGGGTGTAACCCCCGCCGCGCGGGGTCAGCGGACCCAGAGGGTGAGGTCGTAGAGGCGCGAGTAGTCGCCGTAGCCGTCGGAGTCCCCGTCCTCGAACCAGGTCTCGGCGTCAGCGGCGTCGTCCTCGTCGATGTCTCCGTCGCAGTCGTTGTCGTCCTGACCGTTGTAGGGGATCTCCGTGTTGCCGGGCTTCACCGTGTTGTTGAGGTCGTCGCAGTCCTCGTCCTCTGGGGAGCCGTCCCCGTCCGCGTCGACGACCCCCGGCGGCGAGCTGTCATCGACCGAGCTGTCGATGGCGGGGTCCTTGTTGCGACAGGCAAACGAGAGGGCGAGCAGGAGCGTGCCCGGACTCTACCTGGGACTACGGGCCTCGACGCGCTCTCGGCGGCGGCTGGCTGCCTCGTCGCTCATGGTCGTCTGGTCGAGCTCGGCGAGGACCTCTTCGAAGCGACCGAGCTGCTCGTGGGAGACCGTCGCTCCGAGCTGGGCCAGGGCGAGGTCTTCGCCCACCGCGCCGGTCTGGAGCACGCGCTCGTACATTCGGGCTGCGCCTGCGGCGTCTCCGGACTCCAGCCGCAGGTGACCCATGGCGAGCCAGGCTCGGTGAGACTCACCCGGGAATTCCTTGGCGATGCGCTCGTAGCTCTTGAAGGCGAGGCGAGGGTGGCCGGCTTCGGCTTGGAGCTCCGCGGCGCGAAGGCTCCACTCTGCGGCGCGCTCTGGATCGGCCTCTGCTGCACGGAGGTAGGCGTGAGCTGCCCGATCCGGGGCGTGGGCGTCTCGAGCAAGGACCTCGCCGAGGCGGGCGAGGGCGTTGGGAGCGCGTTCGTCCTGCGGGTAGTCGCGAGTAGCGGCGCGCAGCATGCGCACGGCGCGCTGGTGTTCGCCTTCCACCGCGGCCAGGGTGCCGCCGATGTAGAGCGCGTCAGCGCGGTCGTGGTCGAACAACGTCCACATCGCGTGGGTCTCGTAGCGGACCAGGGCCGCCTCGATGTCACCCGAGCCGGCCTCTGCATGAGCGCGGTCGAGCTGGAGCGGACTCCACGGCCCGATGCTGAATACACCCATCGCCAGCGGGATCAACAACAGCCCCGCCATCGCCCCGAGGGCGTGCTTCCAGTGCAGGAAGTCCGAGATGACGGTGCGCATCTGCAGTGTTCTATCACTCCTCGCCAGCTGAGTCCTCTCCGTCGATCTCGTCCTCATCGACGTCCTCGTCGATTCTGGCGATCGAGACGATGCGTTCGTCGTCCTCGACCCGCATCACCGTGACGCCCTCTGCAGCGCGCAGGGTGACGCGGATGTTGGCCACGGGCAGCTTGATCACCCGGCCCGAGTCGGTGATGAGCATCAGCTTGTCTTCTGGCTCGACCTGGACCGCGCCGACGACCGGGCCGGTCTTCTCGGTCACCTTCAGGTTGATGATGCCGGAGCCCGAGCGGCCTTGGACGCGGTACTTCTCGAGCTCGGTGCGCTTGCCGAAGCCCTTCTCGCTGATGGTCAGGATGGGCAGATCGTCGCGCAGGGTGATGAGCGTGGCGATCTCGTCGTCGTCCTTGATCGTGATGCCGCGGACGCCGCGAGTGACTCGGCCCATGTGGCGTACGTCCTCGCCCGGGAAGCGGATCGACTGACCCTGGCGGGTCGCGATGAAGACCTCGCGGTCGCGGGGGGTGAGGATGACGCTGAAGAGTTCGTCGCCGTCGGCACAGTCGTAGGCCCGCAGGCCCGTCTTGCGCATGTTCTTGTAGTCGGACAGGCGCGTGCGCTTGACCAGTCCGTGGAGGCTGCAGAAGAGCAGATCGAGGTCTTCCGAGAACTCGCTGATCGTGAGCACCGCCGCGATGCGGTCGTCCGTCTCCAGGTTCACGAGGTTCACGATGGGCTTTCCGCGTGCGTAGCGACCGCCCTCCGGGATCTCGTAGACGGGCACGGCGAAGACCTGGCCGTGGGTCGTGAAGACCAGGAGCTTCGCGTGGGTGTTCGCGATGAAGATCTCGCGCACCTCGTCGGCGTCCTTGGTCTCGATGCCGCGGGTGCCGAAGCCGCCGCGCTTCTGCTCGCGGTAGAGCGCCAGGTCGGTGCGCTTGATGTAGCCGGCCACCGTCAGCGTGATCGCCTGGTCCTCTTCGGCGATGAGGTCGTAGATGTCGATCTCGCCGAGGGCGTCGACGATCTCCGTGCGGCGCGTATCCGCGTAGGTGGCTCGCACGGTGAGCAGCTCGTCCTTGACCACCCCCATCAAGAGCTCGTCAGAGGCCAGCAGGCCCTCGAGGTGCTCGATGGTGGAGAGCACCTCTGCGTACTCGGTCTCGATCTTCTCGCGCTCGAGTCCGGTCAGGCGCCGCAGCTGCATCTCGAGGATGTTGCGAGCCTGGATCTCCGAGAGTCCGAAGGTGGCGATGAGGCCCACGCGGGCTTCCTCTGTGGTCTGGCTGGCGCGGATGAGCTTGATGATCTCGTCGATGTGGTCGAGCGCGATGCGGTAGCCCTCGAGGATGTGGGCTCGCTCCGTGGCGCGGCGCAGCAGGTAGCGGCAGCGGCGGGTGACCACGTCTCGTCGGTGACCGATGTAGTGGCACAGGGCCTGGCGCAGGGTGAGGACCCGGGGCTGACCCTGCACGATGGCCAGCAGGATGGTGCCGAAGGTCGTCTGCAGATCCGTGTGCTTGTAGAGCTTGTTGAGCACGATGTCGCTGTAGGCGTCGCGCTTGCACTCGATGACGATGCGGCGCCCGTGGCGGTCGGACTCGTCGCGGATGGCGCTGATGCCGTCGATGCGCTTCTCGCGGACGAGCCTCGCGATCTGCTCCATCACCCGGTCTGCGCCGACCTGGAAGGGCAGCTCGTCGACGATGATGGCGTCTCGCTCGGAGCCCTTGATCTCCTCGATGTGGGTGCGGGCGCGGATGACGACCCGGCCGCGGCCGGTGGTGTAGGCGTCCCGGATGCCGACGCGGCCGTAGATGATGCCGCCGGTCGGGAAGTCGGGGCCGGGCACGATCGCGAGGATGTCTTCGTCCTCGAGGTCCGGGTCGTCGATCAGCGCGACGGTGGCGTCGATGATCTCGCCGAGGTTGTGGGGCGGGATCTTGGTCGCCATGCCGACGGCGATGCCCTCTGAGCCGTTCACGAGCAGGTTCGGGAAGGCCGCCGGGAGCACCTCTGGCTCGATGTCGGCGCCGTCGAAGTTCGGGGCGAAGTCGACGGTCTCCTTGTCGATGTCGCGCAGGAGGTCTTCCGCCAGCTTGCGCATGCGGCACTCGGTGTACCGGTAGGCCGCTGCGCGGTCCCCGTCGGGGCTGCCGAAGTTGCCCTGACCGTCGACCAGGGGGTAGCGCAGGTTCCAGGGCTGGGCCATGCGGACCAGGGCGTCGTAGACCGCGCCGTCGCCGTGGGGATGGAGCCTCTTGAGCACCTCGCCGACCACGCCGGCGCACTTGCTGTACTTCTTGTTCGCCGTCAGCCCTTCGCCGTGCATGGCGTAGAGGATCCGCCTGTGGACAGGCTTCAGACCGTCTCGCACGTCGGGCAGCGCGCGCCCGATGATGACGGACATCGAGTAGTCCAGGTAGGAGGTGCGCATCTCGTCTGCGATGGAGATCTGGACGAGGTGGCGAGCGATGTCTGACATGGGCGGAATCCTGCTGTGCTGACCCGGTTTCCTAACCCCGGTGTACGCTCCGCGCAGATGTGGATTTCATTGATTTTGCTGGCTTTCGCCCAGGACGCCGCCTCTCACTACGAGGCTGGCGTCGAGGCCCTGCGGCGCAAGGACGCCGACATCGCCGTGGTGGAGCTGACGACCTGCCTGAGCCTGGAGCCCGAGCGCGTCGACTGCGCCTGGGAGCTGGGCTGGGCGCACTGGCTCAACGGGGACTGGGACAAGGTCGTGGCGACCTGGGACGGCCTCGGCCATCCCGAGCGGGACCGCCACCTGCCCACCGCCCGCGGCAACCTCGAGGTCCAGAAGATGGTGGCCGCCAGCGCCGAGGGGGCGCCTCCCACCCTGGCTCGAGAGGGAGCCGCGTCCTCGGTCCGCCTCCGGGCCGTCGGGGACGTGATGCTCGGGACCGACTTCCCGGCCGGCTACATGCCGCCGAACGACGGCGCCGACCTCCTCGATGAGGTCGAGGACCTCTTGCGCGACGCGGACCTGACCTTCGCGAACCTCGAGGGGCCTCTCTGTGACGGCGGCACGACCACCAAGTGTGGGACCGGCGGCAACTGCTACGCCTTCCGCAGCCCCACCCGCTACGGGGACTATGTCGCCCAGGCGGGGGTGGACCTCGCCTCGACCGCCAACAACCACGCAGAGGACTTCGGCGTCGAGTGCCGCGTGCAGACCGAGGCGACCCTCGATCAGCTGGGCATCGCTTACTCCGGGCGGCCCGGCACCATCGCGCGGGTGGAGCACGAGGG
This sequence comes from Myxococcota bacterium, assembly GCA_036012755.1. Lineage (GTDB taxonomy): Bacteria > Myxococcota_A > UBA796 > UBA796 > CAJQPC01 > JAAESX01. The sequence continues at coordinate 8,347 of DASCPX010000137.1, forward strand.
CCTTCGGATCGCCATGATCGGCTTCCACACCGCTCCCAGCGGCCATCACCTCAACGACCACGACACGGCGATGGCGTTGATCCGCACCATCGCTGCAGAGGTCGACGTGCTCATCGTCAGCTTCCATGGAGGGGCCGAGGGCTCCAAGGCCATCCACGTCCCGAGGGGGCGCGAGACCTTCTACGGCGAGGACCGCGGCGACCTGCGGGTCTTCGCCCACGGGGCGGTCGACAACGGCGCCGACCTCATCCTTGGCCACGGCCCGCACGTGCCCCGCGCGATGGAGATCTACGAGGACCGGCTCATCGCCTACTCCCTGGGCAACTTCGCGACATACGGCCGCTTCAACCTTTCCGGCTACCTCGGCGTCGGTCTCGTGCTCGAGGTCGTTCTCGACGACCAGGGCAGGTTCGTCAGCGGCCGCATCATCCCGACCGAGCAGCTCGGCCAGGGGGTCCCGGCGCCGGATCCAGAGGGCAGGGCCGTCGACCTCGTGCGCAAGCTCTCGGAGGAGGACTTCCCTTCCACGGGGGTCGTGGTCGCCCAGGACGGTACCCTGGGTCCCAGATGATCTGGTTCCTCCTGGCCTGCGCGGATCCGCCGAAGCCCGACACCGCCGCGGCTCGCCCCGAGATCGTCGAGGTGAACACCGGGATGAGGGCAGAGGACCTCAACGCCGTCCAGGACCGCATGGACGAGCGTCTGTCCGCCATGGAGGAGCGCATCGGCAACCTCGAGCTCCAGGTCGCCGAGCTCAGCGGGGGCTACGAGTCGAGCGCCGCCCAGATCTCGCTGGACCCCGCGGAGACCACCCTGGACGGAAAGGACGTCCAAGCCGCCATCGTGGAGCTGGCGGACGCGGTCGACAAGCTCGAGATGGCGGAGATGGGCGACCCCAGCGACGAGCTCTTCCGGATCCCAGAGGGCCAGGGTGACCAGGGCGACCAGGGCAAGGGTGGAAAGGGCAAGGGGCAGAAGGGTCCACCCGGCCCACCCTCCGGCGGAGAGGGCCAGCCCCCGGGGGGTCAGCGCTGAAGGGTCTGGCTGTCCTGCGCCAGCAGGGCGTCGGCCTCCTCTTTTCGTCCCTGGCGGGTCAGCAGATCCCACAGGACCGCGTGGACATCGGAGTCCCGAGGATCCAGCTGGATCCCACGACGTAGCAGGGCCTCTGCGCTGTCGTCCTCGCCGCGGCTGATGAAGTCCCGGGCCGTGTCCAGCACGAGCTCCGTGTGGGCCGAGAAGCGATGGACCATCTCCGATGGATCGAGGTCGCTCTTCAGGTCCGCCAGCGTCTGGGCGCTGATCGGGTCTTCGGGCATCTCGGAGATGGCGGTCTCTGCTGCGGCGATGGCGCCCTCGCGATCACCCAGCTGCAACCGCAGCGAGGCGATGCTGTTCCAGGCCTCGGGCATGACGGTGGCGGCTCGCTCCATGCACTCGATCGCCTCCTCGGGGCGGTCCTGGATCGTCCGCAAGACCCCGGTCTGGAACCAGCAGACCGGGCGATCCGCCGCCTCCGCCAGGCGCTCCAGCGCGGCGTCACGACTGTTCAGGAGCAGGCCGATGGAGGCCTTCTCCAGCTCCTCGTCGGTGGCCCCCTTGGCCAGGTCGAGGTCGCCGCCGGTCTCGGCAGCCACCAGCAACAGCATCGAGCGGTCCTCGTCGGAGCGGCGGCCGAGCACGATGGCGTGGACTCCCATCTGGCTGAAGAACTGCCCGAGGGCAGCCTGCTGTCCGTCGCCGTGCTCCACGAGCACGACCGTCTCGAGCCGGGTCAGGGTGTTCAGATCCGGCACGGGGTCCGGCTTCACCGTGCCCACGAGCACGCTGACCTCTGGGTGGAGACCGATGGCTTCGATGCCACAGCCGAGCACGGCCCGGGCCTTTGGCCAGAGGGCCTCGACCGCGCCGCCGTCGATCGGGCGGAGCTCCAGCTCGCCGACAGTGTGTGGGTCCGAGGTGGACTGGGCTCGGTGATCGAAGAGCTCCTTCACCTTCGCATCGGAGAGGTGGTGCCCCGGGCCCTCGAAGCGGAGGACCAGCGCGACCTCTGCGGGGGGCGCCGTCGCGAAGAGCGCCGGGTCGGAGATGGGGAAGAGGCAGAGGACCGGCTGCCCTCCGGTCGCCAAGAAGACGCCCCCCCAGCCGGCGGCGTCGATCATCGAGCCCTTCGGTCCCTCGAGCGGGTCGGGCTGGTCGCCCAGCAGGTCCCGGTTGCGCCACTCGTTCCAGACGGCGAAGGCCAACAGGGCGGCGGCGAAGGCCCCGAGCATCGGGTCCAGAGCGAAGGCCCCGATGACCAGACCGAGTCCGAGCAGGCCCAGCAGGAACCTGGTCAGGACGATGACTCCAGTTCGGACATGCGGCGGACGGTAGCATCGCCGCTTCGGAGGCTTCCATGGTCCTTCTCCTCGCCCTCGCCTGCCGCAACAAGGACACCCTGGACTCGGGTGTCATCGATGACAGCTCGCCGCCAGAGGTGGTCGACGCGGACGGGGACGGCTCCCCAGAGGACGAGGACTGCGACGACCTCAACAACACGGTGAAGCCCGGCAACACGGAGATCCCCTACAACGGTCAGGACGACGACTGCGACGAGGAGACCCTCGACGACGACCTCGACGGCGACGGCTATCTCGAGGCAGACGACTGCGACGACCTCGACGAGGCGGTGAACCCCGGGGCCACAGAGACCTGCAACGGCCTCGACGACGACTGCGACGGAGACATCGACGACGCGGTCGGTGACCTCTGGTACGCGGACCACGACGGCGACGGCTTCGGCGACGCGGACGTGGAGAGCCAGAGCTGCGACGGAGAGGCCGGCACGGTCGCGGACTCCAGCGACTGCGACGACACGGACGACGCCATCTTCCCCGGCGCCGAAGAGGTCTGCGACGAGGACGACAACGACTGCGACGGTGACGTCGACGAGGGGGTGCAGACCACCTTCTACGTGGACGCCGACGGAGACGGAGCGGGCTCCAGCGACCTGACGGTGGAGGGCTGTGATGTGCCCACGGGCTTTGCGGAGGGCGACGACGACTGTGACGACGACGACGCGGCGGTCTCACCCAACGCCACGGAGCTCTGCGACGAGCTCGACAACGACTGCGACGGAGACATCGACGAGGACGACGCCGCTGACGCCGAGACCTGGTACCAGGACGGGGACTCCGACGGCTACGGCGACCCGGATGTGAGCACAGAGAGCTGCTCCGAGCCCAGCGGCTACGTCGACAACGACGACGACTGCGACGACACGGACGACGAGCTCAACCCCGAGACGACCTGGTACATCGACTACGACGGCGACGGCTACGGGGACGACGCCTACTCCCTGGAGAGCTGCGAGCAGCCCAGCGGCTACGTCTCGGACACGGACGACTGCGACGACACGGACGAGGACATCAACCCCGACGCGGAAGAGGTCTGCAACGACCTCGACGACGACTGCGACGGTGACGTCGACGAGGACGACCTGGACGGTCCCTCCGCGGAGACCTGGTACGCCGACGCAGACGGTGACGGCTACGGCGACGCCTCATCGACGCTCGAGACCTGCGAGGAAGAGCCCAGCGGCTACGTCGATGACGACACGGACTGCGATGACACCGACGGCGACGTGAGCCCGGCCGGGACAGAGGTCCGGGACGGGGTTGACAACGACTGCGACGGGGCTGGCTACGACGGCGACTACAGCGCCTCGAGCGACGCGAGCATCGCCACTGGGGAGTGGGAGTTCACGGACTTCGAGGTCCAGAGCTCCGTCACCGTGACCGCGAGCGGCAGCGACGCCCTGGAGATCTGGGTCATCGGCACGGCGACGGTCGACGGCACGCTGGATCTCTCCGGCTCCGATGGGGATGCCCACGGGGCCTTCAAGTACTCGCCCAGCGCTGGCGGGAGCGGTGTCGGCGGCGGCGGCGATGGAGGCGACGGGGCCTCCTACTCCTCCTACTCACCTGTCGACGGCAGCGGTGACGGCGGCGGCTCCGCAGGGACCGACGGCATGATCGGGGGCGGTGGAGGCGGCGGCGGTCACGCCACGGCGGGGGACGACGGAGAGGACGGCACCTGCACGACCTCGCGCTGCGGCTCGGAGTACACGGTCGCCGGGGGCTCTGGAGGCGCAGCCAGCGGCTCCTCCACCACCGCGGCCCTGGAGGGCGGCTCGGGCGGTGGCGGCGGTGGCTGGGGAGTGGCCGACAACGGTGACGGTGGCGGCGGTGGCGCCGGCGGCGGTGCGCTCTACATCTCGGCAGAAGACCTCGACGTCAACGGCACGATCACCTGCTCCGGCGGGGACGGTGGCGGTGACAGCAGCGGCTACGACGGTGGCTCGGGCGGCGGCGGCAGTGGAGGCACGGCATGGCTGGTGGCCGACACGATGGACATCAGCGGCAGCGTGCTCTGCGGCGGCGGGGTCGGCGGCGAGACGGTGGTCGGCGGCTCCACAGCCCAGGGTGGCTACGGCGGCGACGGCGCTGACGGCCGGATCTGGATCGACGCCGCCACCCTCAGCGAGACGGGCACGGTGTCCCCGAGCTGGTCGGCGCCCTGAGGAAGGCCTCGACGGAGTTCATCCAGCCGCGCACCTGCTCCGCCGAGGGGTGGAGCTCGTAGCCCTTGTGGTGGCAGGCCTGGCTCAGGGCGTTCCAGGTCCAGGCGATGGACCAGGCGTCCCCGAGGCCGTCCCCCCTCACACGGAGCGTGATCAGCTGGAGGGTGACCGTGCCCTTGCCAGCGCCCGGAACGAGCACCTCCACGCGCTCGCGCAGCTCCTGTTCCAGGGCCTGTCTCGTCAGCAGGCAGACCGCGCGGACCCAGGCGGGGCCGAGCTCGCCGTGGTCCTCGTAGATGCCCCACGCTGCGCTCAGGCGTTCGCTGGCTTGCACGGGAGCTCCTTCAGGAGGCGGCGCGTGTCCCTGAGCACGCGGGCCGGATCCAGCTCCAGCTCGCCGTGGGCGCCTCGCACGATGTTGTCGACGACCAGCTCCAGCTCGGGACCGAGGTTGCTGGCGGCGCCATCGAGGTCCTTGCCGTTCCCGCAGAGGTCCAGGGCCAGGCGGTACCAGGTGCCCCGGGCGTCGTCGAGCATCTCCTCGACCTCTCGGTGGGAGCGCCGCGTGAGCTCCCGGCGCCGGATGCGCTGGGCCAGGCGAGCGTCCAGGGCGAGGCGGCACAGCCCGGGCACTACAGCCGCGCAGACCTTCGCGTCGACCTTGCCCTTGGCGCTGATGATGCGGTTGGCCTCTTCGAGGTGTACCTCTACCGGGTCCCTGTACCGCGTGGGCTCCACTCGCCCGCCCGGGTGGCGCTCCACGTTCCAGCAGGTCGCGCCCTCGCCTGCGCGCTGCACGGCGTCCCAGAGGCGAGGGTCGTGGGTGAAGACCACCACCTGTCGGCTCTCTGCGATGCCGAGCAGCAGCCGCGCGAGGCCGTCGACCTTGTGGGGGTCCATGGCCTGCACCGGGTCGTCGATCACCACGAAGCGGAAGGGGCTGGAGTCCACCGTCGCCCTCGGCAGGAACAGTGACAGTGACAGCGCGTTGAGCTCTCCCTGGCTCATCACGGCGAGCGCGTTGGTGTCGGAGCCCTCGACCTTGGCGGGCAGCTTCAGCGCAGGTCGCGCCGTGCCGCTGAGGTCGAGGGGCTCCAGCGAGACGCCGGAGTCGGTGCGCAGGGTCTCCCAGATCGAGATGGCCTTTTCGCTGATCGGCTCCAGGCGCCGCAGGCGCAGCCTGGTCTGTAGCTTCTTCACCCACTTCTCGGCGGCATCCACGGGCTTCGCAGCGCGGGCTTGGGGGAAGGAGACTCCAGCCTCCTCCACGAGCTCGTCCAGCTTGACGCGCAGGCGCAGCCAGGCGCTGTCCAGGGCCTCGAGGCGGGTCCTGGCTTCGCGCTGCAGGGCCTCGAGCAGGGGGCGCAGCGCCTTGGCTGCCGCCTGTCCTCGGCTGGCCATCAGGCTGGGCTTGGGCTCCTCGCGGACGGCCGCCCAGGTGCCCCAAGCCTCCGCGGCCTCGGTCGGCAGCGCCAACTTCTCGAGCTCTCCGAGGCAGGCGGGTGGGGCGGCCACGAGCTTCTGGAAGTCGGAGGTCGCCTTCTTAAGCGTCGCCTCGGCGCTCCGGACGGTGCGAGAGGCCTGCTGGGCCTCCTCCATCCGCGCTCGGGCCCCCGTGACCCACTGGGCCGAGAGCGGGGCTCCGCAGACCGCGCAGTCTTCGGCGTTGGTGCGGTCGTGCAGCGAGAGCGCCTTCTCCAGCAGCGTCGCGAGCTCGGCGCTCTGGCTGCCGCTGGTCCCAGCGAGCGCGGCCAGCGCCTCCACCGCCTCGAGCACGGCCTCCGCGGCCTCGTCCACGTCGGCTTCGGTGGGCAGCTGCAGCTGGGCGAGCTGCTTGAGCGTCGCTGGCTCGGAGCCTGGCGGGGTCGGCTGCTCGTCGAGGGTCGCCAGGTGGGCTCGCAGGGCCTCCAGCTCGTCGCCCTTCCAGTCTCCCAGCGCTTCGATCGCAGCTGTGGCGCGCTCGTCGTCGGGCAAGGCGCGGAGTCCCACGAGGGCGGCCTCGACATGTTCCTCGAGCTCCTTGCCGAGCTTGCCCACCACCAGGCGATGGTCAGCGAGCACCTTGCGCGCGTCCTCCACCTCGTCCAGCCCCAGGAGGTGCGCGAGCTGGCGGAAGCGCTTGGTGCCCTTGGCGTTGGGGAGCTGGCTGAGCTCGGAGTAGGTCAGGACCGGGTCGGCGTCCTTGACCCCCTGGTCCCAACCCAGCTCGGCGCCCATGCCTTCGGGCGACAGGGGGGCGGCCTCCGGGCTCTCGGTCCGCTCGGCCCAGGTCTTCGAGGCGCTGCGCTCGCCTTCTCCTTCCACCAGCACGCCGGCCTCGACGCGGATCGGCCCCTCCCAGCCGAGGTGAGCCCAGCCCTCTCTCCACTCCTTCTCGTTGTCCCGGTCCTCCCAGCGCATCGAGCTCCCGCTGAGCAGCACCTCGAGGCCCTCGGCCAGGCTCGACTTGCCGCAGCCGTTGCGCCCCTGGGCGACGGTGAGCCCCGGGCCGGGCTCGAGCTCCAGGCGGGCCGTCGGCCCGACGCCGCGGAAGCCCTCGACCTCGATGTAGCGGAGCCACGTCTTCGGGCCGTCGACGCTGCTGACGTCCACCGGTGGCGGCTCAGGAGCCACTCCGTTGATCGCCTCGGCGACCGCCCCGGGCTGCGCGAAGGCCGCCCTGACGTAGCGCTCGACGTCCTCGGCCAGCTTGGCGTCGCGGAGCTCATCTTCGATGTCGCGCCAGAGCGTGGCGTCCATCCGCCCTCCAGCCGTCGTTGTATCGCGCTTCATGTCGCCACCAGGCTGCAGGTTCGATCACCAGAGCCCACTCCTGGTCCTTCTGGACAGCTCAGCGAGCGGCGAGCACCTGCGCGAAGAGCTCCGGGTCGGTCGGGACGTAGAGGGGCGGGGAGCCTGCTGCGAGCAGCTCTTCGACCCGGTCGAGCTCGCAGAGCAGACCGATGACCTCGACGCGCTCGGCGGTGGGAAGGTCCCCGTGGAAGCGCCCCGGAGACACGCGGGTCGCCAGGATGTCGTGGCTCCGTCGCAGCGCCGCCGTCGCGTGCTCTGGCCCCGGCCATGCGTCGAGGCGGCCCTCGATGAGGCAGGCGTAGGGGTTCGAGCTCTTGATCCGCGCCCGGCGCATCAGGCCCGAGCCCTCCAACGCGCAGACCAGGAGGGCACCACCGGCGTCACCCAGCCCGTGGACCAGCGCCGTGCCTCGAGGTGTCTGGACCCGGACCGGCCAGGGCAGGTCAGCTCCCACGAGGAACGCCCTCGCCAGTGCAGAGGGCATGCGACGCGGAGCCACGCGTGCCCAGCGGGGGAGCTCGTCGGTGTCGGCGCTCCGGGTGACCACTCGCTTGGGCTGGGTCACCAGCGGGACGCGTCCCCGACCGCCGATGCCCACGCCGGCTGAGAGGTCCTCTACCGTGCCGATGGCCTCGCCGGTGGTGCTGTCGATGACCTCGACCTGGAGGTCTTCGCTCAGGTTGGCGTGGAGGCGACCGTAGCCCCACTCGCGCTCGGCTCGCGGTCCCAGGCGGTAGCTCCCCGGGATGCGCTCGAGCCAGCCGGCCAGGGCCATGCCCTCCAGGAGGGCCTCCAGGCGCTCCTCGCTGTGGTGCCTCGGCAGGCGCCGGGCCATGGCCTTCGCGGTGATGGTCTTGTTGGACCTCGCCTGCAGGATCGAGAGGGCCTGCTGGACCAACACGCTCGCGCGAAAGACCCGTGGGCCGTCGTGCCAGTGACCGTCTCGCTGGGCCTCGAGCAGCGTGCGAGCCCGCGTGGCGTCGAAGCGGTTGTCCACGAGGATCAACAGGGGGTTGGACCGGCCGCGCCGATTGCCCCTTCCGGCCCGCTGGAGCAGCGAGGCCACGCTCGGCGGCACGCCGTGGCAGACGACGATGTCGATGTCGCCGATGTCGATGCCCAGCTCCAGGGTCGAGGTCGCCACGCAGCAGCCCACCGGCGCGGCGAGGAAGCGGCGCTCCACGTCGAGGCGGCGCGAGCGCGAGAGGCTGCCGTGGTGGGCGAAGACCGCCGAGTGGAAGGGTGGGCGGTCGCGCAGGAGGCGGACGAGGACCTCGACGTCCCGCCGCCGGTTGCAGAAGAGCAGGACCTTGCGGCTGCCCTCTCGAGCGTGCTGACAGAGCAGCGCCGCGAGCCCCTCGTCATGGGTGGTGACGACCCTGGCCACGATCGGTCGGCGGTCCCCGGCGCGGATCACGACCCCGTCCTGCAGCCAGCGTCGGGCGAGGGCCTCTGGCCCGGCGACGGTGGCGCTGGCGGCTACGACCTGGAGAGGGAGGGGGCCCTGCTCGTCCCTGCGCTCCACGCGCATGCGCTGGACCAGCACGCGGAGGTGGTCGCCGCGCACAGAGCCTTCGAGCACGTGGAGCTCGTCGAGGACCAGCGCCCTCACGCTGCAGATGGCCTCTGGCGCACGAGACAGGCGGCTGTCGAGGCCCTCTGGCGTCAGCAGGGTGACGGCGTGGAGGCGGCCCCCGTCGTGGTGATCTCCGGTCCAGCGCCCGACGTCGATCCCCAGCTCTTCCAGGCGTGGCCTGATTCGCCGGTAGAGGTCGTTCACCAGCGCCCGGGTCGGCGAGACGATCAGCAGGCGCGGCCGGCGGTCACCGGGGACCACGTGTCGCTGGACCAGCGGCGCCAGGTAGGCGAGGGTCTTGCCGCCGGCGGTCGGGGCGATGAGCAGCGCTTCCTGTCCCTGCACGAGGGGCTCGATCGCGCGGAGCTGGATGTCGGTCGGGCGCTTGTGACGCGCGAGGAGGGCCCAGCTGGGGCCGAGGGCATCCCGGCACTCTCGCGGAGTCAACCGTGCCGCCGGGCGTCCCAGATGGCCACCGCGGTCCTCACGACGTCGCGGGCCGACTCCAGCTCTCCCCAGTGGGCGGCCTGGACCAGGGCCTGGTGGACCTCTGTGGTCTGCTCCTCCGAGGGGTCGAACTCCGGCCAGGCCCGCCGCACGAGGGCGAGGACCCGGGCCCCCAGGACGCCGGCTTCGCTGCCTCGAGGGGGCTCCAGGTCCAGGACGTGGGAGTCCCCCTCGATCACCCTGGCCAGGACGCGCTCGATCTCCGGGTTCGGCGTGAAGGTGCAGATGGCGGTCAGGGGCTGATCCGGCCGCCAGCGCGCGGGGATGCGACGGTGGACGGGGTGTCCGCCCCTGCGGACAGAGGCGGGCTCGAAGGCCAGCTCCTCGCGGCGGAGCGTCGCCATCGCCACGAAGCGCAAGAGGTTCTCTGCCATCTCGCGGGAGACGGAGCCCAGGCGATCGAGGTACTCGGCCTCGTCGAGGATGACCAGCAAGCCCTGCCAGCCGGCGTCCTTCGCCCAGCCAGCGAGAGCCCCCAGCAGGTTGGCCACGACCTGGCCGTAGGTGCGCCAGTCGGGCAGCGCGAGCATGGCGGCGCCTCGGTAGCCCCTGCGACACAGCCTCCTGCCGAGCTCGTTGTTGTCTGCTCGCTCCTGGCCTCCGACGAAGGCGAGGACCTCGTCCGCGAGCTGAGGTGGGGCGTGGTGAGCCGCGAACAGCGCCGCGGACAGCCAGCGCTGGGAGCGCTCTCCGAAGAGGTGGGGACGGTCGGGCTCCAGCCTCTCCAGCAGGGGCAGGAGTCCTCCGCCGAGGTGGTCGGGGTAGCTGAGGTTGCGGACCAGCTCGCCCCAGAGTCGCACCGGGTGGGCGGGGGTGATGTCCACTGGATCGAAGGTGGCCCTGGCGACCACCCAGCCGCGCTGCAGGGCTGTCGCCTCGGCGAGGTCTGCCGTGTGGGTCTTGCCGTGGCCGTAGCCCCCCCTGACGACGCGAAGACCGGTGCCTCGCTCGAGCATCTCCGTGATCGAGGCCAGCTCCCGGCTGCGCCCGACGGTGAGTGTGGTCACGGCCATGCGGGGCACGACTCCCAGGCGGAGCGCCTCCAGGGCCTGCAGGGCGTCCGCGCGGCTCGCCGTCGTCTCGGGGATCTCCACCGCCACCCTGGTCGCTGCGCTCCCTCCGAGCTCGTCGACGGACATGGTCCAGGGGGCCGATCGTCCATCGAAGCGGACCTGGCAGCGGCGCCCTCCGTCGAGGACGCGCAGGACCGTGCCGGCGCCGAGCACGGGGTGGTTCACGCGGTCGAGGTCGTGCATCAGAACTCCTCCAGGGACGCGCCCCCCGACAAGCAGACGAGGTCGCCGCCTTCTCCGGTCAGCTCGGCCAGCTCCTCGGCGCTCAGGACGTGCTCGTCGTGGGTCTGGCGGTGCAGGAGGTCCACCGCCGCCTTCGCGAAGTCGCGCCGGTGGCCGACCTCGAAGGTGGTCAGGGCGACCTCCTCTGCGAGCATCTCGAGGTTGGTCTCCTGGATGCCCCTGTCGAGCTCGACGTCGCGGGCGACCTCGAAGACCTCGAGCAGCCGGAGACCGATGGCGGCCAGCAGCGCCTTGGGGCTCGGGCCGAGCTCCTCCAGGTCGATGACGACGGACTGGGGGCTCGCAGCGGCCATCGGATGGGGGGCCAGCAGGCGCTTCTGGAGGGCGGGGTACTCGGGGACGACCTGGCGCAGGAACTCCGGGGGCACGGCGTAGAGGCAGAGCACGCCGGGCAGCACGCCGGCGCCGCAGTGGTCGACCATCTCGCGCAGGTTGTCGGCGACCGCCCGCCGCCGGCGAGGAGGCAGCGAGATGTTGCGATCCATCTCGTCGAAGGCCAGCACCAGGCCGCGGCCGCCCAGGGCCTGCAGCACCTGCACGAGGGAGCGCAGCATGCGGAAGCCGTTGACCCGCGTGATCTCCTCGCGGATCCCGAGGTGGGAGACCTCTCGGCGGGTGACGCGTTCGCCGTGGAGCCAGGAAGCGACGAGGTCCTCTGTCTCCGAGTCCCCGTCGAGGTTGGCTCGAAGGAAGGCGACCACGGCCGCCCGGTATGAGCGCGAGTCGATGGGGTGGCGGCGGAGGGTGCCGTCGATCCAGCGGCGAGTCCCCTCTTCGCCGAGCTGCACCAGCAGGGCGTCGAGGCCGGCACGCAGGGTGTCGTCCACTCCGCGGGTGGGCTCCATCAGCTCGTCCGGCGGGGGCCAGGTCAGGGCCTCGGCCACGCCCTGGTAGACGAGGAGGTTGTTGTCGAAGGGGCGCTCGGTCGGGCTGAGGCTGACGATCGCAGCGCACATCCCCCGGTTCCATCCTCGCTGCCGGACACAGCGCAAGAACAGGCTCTTGCCCCCGCCGAAGTAGGCCTGGACCAGCTTGAAGGCAGAGCCACTGGCCGTGGCGGCCATCGGGTCGAGGTACTCGCGCTCGATGATGCGGAGGATGCTGTCGAAGCCGACCTGGACGTGATCGGCGCCGAGCTCGGGCGGCACGCCGGACTCGCCGACGCACTGGATGATGCGCGCCGCGACAGGGCGCGGAAGGGGGCAGCTCTCAGACATGGGTGTGGTCCTCTACGAAGCGAAGGCTCAGGTGCCACTGGCCCCTGCCGCGGGGGTCCTCGAGCCAGAAGACGCGGCGCTTGTCGCGGGTGCTCGAGCCGGTCGCCGGGCCCAGGGACAGGCGCCATCCGTCCACGGAGAAGCAGCGCTCTCTGCGGAGGCGTGCAAGGTCGTAGGCGAACTGCACCTTGGGGTAGGGGCGGAAGTTGCGGGCGGTTGGATCGCGCCGGAAGGCATCGGACTGGAGCTGGAGTGCCAGGACCGGGAGGACCTCGATGAGCTCGGCCCAGCCTCCTTCGCCTCGCTGCCGCCAGGCCTGCAGCAGGTGTCGGAGGAAGCCCTGGGCGGACCAGTCCCCTGGCTCGAGAGCTGCGATCAACTCTGCATGGGCGGCGAGGATGCGCTCTGCATCGGCGGGCACGCGAGCGAGCTGGAGCTCGGCGAAGCGCAACTCAGCGCGGTTGTTCTCCACGTCGACGTTGACGGTGAGCGGAGCCACGCGGAGGCGCAGGGGGTCTCGGCTGATGACCTCGCAAGAGCCGGTGAGTCCCTGGACGAGTCGGCGACCGCGGGTGCGCTCCTCCCAGGACAGCCAGGCCCCCAGCTCCTCGACCAGCGACGAGCCAGGCGGCAGCTGACCGAGGTCCCTGGTGATCCGGCCGATCTCGGCGCTGTCGTCCCGCTTGCGGTCGGCCAGCTTGAGCAGGAGACGGGCCCTCTTCTTGGAGTGCGCGGCCAGCTCGCGGAGGAGCTCGGAGGAGGGCAGGCGGGGGGTCGATTCGTTCATCTCAGGCCTCCGCAGGCTCGATGTCCAGGTGGGCGATCAGGCAATGGGCCTTCCTGGCCCGGATGTGATCCAGCAGCATCTCCGCCTCGTCGCGCAGGCTCTGGGCGAGCTCGTCGCGGCCGATGGCGCCGAAGGTCGCGGCCCACGCGATCCGGGTCGTGTACTGGCGCTCGGCGTCGAGCACGACCGAGCGGTTGTCGGGATCGCTCAGCTCCAGGCTCTGGGAGACGTCGTCGACGTCCCGCAGCCAGGCGAGGCTTCCCCTGGTGTCGTCACGTTCGTGCATTCAGATCCTCGTGAGTCCGCACCACGCGGCGCGACCGTTGGTCCGGGCGCGTGCGCGGAGGGCGTCGGGGGCGCCGCGATTCGCGGCGATGGCATGCAGTACGGAGCCTGCCGTGGAGTTGCAGAGCCGCAGCAGGATTCGGGCGGGGGTGCGAGGGTTGCCGGCGACAGCGGCGCGGACGTGCTCGACGCTGCGATCAGAGGCCAGCTTCACCAGCAGGGCCGGGTCGATGTCCCGGCGGGCGGCGATCGCTCCGCGGACAGGGGACCAGGAGTCCCGGGCCAGCCTGGGGTGCAGCCGAGGGTCCAGCCGAGGGTTGGTGGCGAGCGCCCGCCGCACCTCTCTGGCGTGCTTCATGTAGTCGTGGAGCAGCTCGGGCGGGGTGGACGGGTTGCAAGCGGCCCTGGCTCGGACCGGCACCGGCCGACTCCGGGCCCCAGCGAGGCGACGGATGACCGCTGTGGGAGTCGCGTCGCACCCGGCGAGGCTCATCGCGGTGCGCAGGGGGAGACGGTCGAGGAAGCCGGGGTCGGCCAGCATCCAGAGGTCCCAGAGGGGGTTCTGGAGGAGCTCTGCGGGGAACTCCTGACCCAGGCGCAGGAGCTCTCGCTCCGGCACAGAGGGGTTTCGGGCGAGCTGGCGGCCGATCGTCGGGTGGAGGCACGGATCCCCTGCGATCTCGGCGAGCCGCTCGGGCGAGGTCCCGGGGTCGCGGCACTGGTCGAAGAGGTTCATCAGCTTCTCGTGGGGATGCGGGCGAGCTCGCCCCAGGGCACCGTCGCGACTCCGCCGTCCGGGATGACCCACAGGACTGGATACGGAGGAGCGGCACTCGGCATGGGGCCGAAGCCGTCAGTGAGGTAGACCGCAACCGGCGGGCCTCCGGACAGCTCGTGATGGGCTTGTTCGTCCACGGCGCCGAAGAAGGGGCGCAGGTCGGTGCCTCCGCCGCCCATCGGAGAGGGCAGCTCGGACTCGGGGGTGAGCTCGTGGGGCCCATAGAGCCGGGTGTCGGCGTACCAGAGCAACAGGCGCAGAGCAGGGTGGGATGCGGCGATGCCGCGCAGCTCGGCGACGAAGTCATCGAGCATGGAGCCGGAGACCGAGCCGGAGGTGTCGATGCAGACCCGCACATCGACGCGCTCTCCGTCGAGGGCGTCGAGGTAGAGCCCCTGGTGGACGAAGCGGCGGTCGAAGCCTCGGTAGTCGGTCGGAGAGCGGACCAGGTGCCGCCAGAGCAGCGTGCGCCAGTCCAGCGCCGGCTCCAGCACCGCTCCGAGCTCGCGCGAGGCAGCCAGCGCCTGGGTACCGTGCACGCGCTGGGCGACCGCGGCCTTGCGCAGGGCGTCCCGCCACCAGGCCTCGTCTTGGGGACTTCCAGGCCTCTCGGCGAGGTCGCGCAGGCCGTGGCCGATCTTGTCGCCGAACTTCCTGGCTCGACCGGCCAGAACCGTGTGGATGCGTGCGTAGACGTCTTCTGCGCGCAGGTCCTCCAGCGCCCGGTCACGGACGATGCCGACCGGCGGCTGCAGGCCCGAGGCGATCAGGATTCCGTTGACGACGATGTCGCAGGCGAGGTTCCAGCGCAGTGGGTCGCGGAGACCTCTGCGGCGAACATGTCTGAGGGCCAGGTGGGCGACCTCGTGGGCGACCACGAAGTCGCGCTCGGAGGGCTCCAGGTCCTCCAGGAAGCGCGGGTTGTAGAGCACCGTGCGGCCGTCGGTGGCCGCCGTGGCGATCGTCTCGTCGGGGACCCAGCGAGCGTGCAGGGCGAGCACGGCGAAGAAGGGGGCCCGGCCTCGGAGCCGCAGCAGACAGCGGGAGACGAGCTTGTTCACGCTGCATCCCGGGCGAGCTCCCGGACGAGCTTGCTGAGCTGGGGGTGGCTCTTCAGCAGCTGGGCGAGCAGGCCCAGGCGGCCCCGGCTCCGGAAGCGGGTCACGAGGTCGGCGACGAAGAGCTGGACCCACTCGGCGCCGGCTCGGGCGCTCAGCCAGCGGAAGGCCGCCAGGGCCTCTTCTTCGTCGGCGACGCGCAGGGCCAGCCCCACGCAGGTGGCGAAGCGCACGCTGAGCTCTTTGGGCCAGCCGATGTCCTCGCCGCGGCCTCGCAGGACGGGGGACAGGTCGGGCAGGCAGGCGACCGTGTCGAGGTAGACGCGGAACTCGTCCCCGGCGGCCTCGCCGACCGCACAGGAGACCTCGAGGGCGGCCTCGTGGAGGGTGCTGGCCATCTCCCAGGTCCGCGGCGACGGGAAGGCCGGCCGGTTGCGGTCGAGCTTGTAGAGCAGCTCGGGCCGGAAGGACAGGAAGGCGATGACGTCGGCGGAGAGCTCCTGACTCATCGCGTAGCGCTTCCAGCTGTCCAGATCGGGCTCGATCTCGACGTGGATGCAGCGGTTGGCGACCGGCGCCGGCATGGCATGCACGGCCGCGGCGTCTTCACGCCGGTTGGAGGCGCACCAGATGAACCAGCCATCTCCCAGGCGGTGTTCGCCGATGCGTCGGTCCAGGAGCAGCTCCTGGGCCAGGCCCTGCACGCTCGGCACTGCGTTGGCGAGCTCATCGAGGAAGAGCACACCAGCACCATCAGGCCGAAGGAACTCGGGCCGGGCGAAGCGGGCGATGCCGTCTGCGACGATGGGCAGACCTCTCAGATCGGTAGGCGCCAGCTGCCCGAGTCGCAGGTCGATGACCTCCAGCCCGTGGCTCTCTGCGACGGTCCGCACGATCGCGGACTTGCCGACGCCGGGGGGACCCCAGATGACGACGGGCAGCTCGATGCTCAGCTCGACCAGGGTGTCGAGGCGCTCTCGAAGTTCGTGGGGTCGCATCCAGCTCCTCGGGCTTCGAGGAGGAGAGCGAGGCGGACTCCCTTACGGACAGCTCAGAAGGGGATGTCGTCGTCCGGGGTGGCGAGCTGTCGCTTCACCTCTGCGAGCTCGCCCACCTCCAGCGGCTCGAGGTCCCCGGTCTCGAGGCGTCGCTCGAGCTCCTGCATGGCGCTGCGGTCGTGCAGCGCCAGCTCCCGCAGCATGCCCTTCGCGGGCTCTCGACGTCGCGGGGGCCGGGCGTCGAGCCAGTGGATCACGGCGCCAAGTCGGGCGGATGGACCGCCTAGCGTCCACATGTCTGCGGCGAGCCTGTCCGCCCTCTCGCCCTCTCCGCCCTCTGCGAGCTGGTGCAGCAGCCCCCGCGTAGTGCCGGCGCCGAGCTCTCTCCCGCTCCGCAAGAGATCCTCGAGGTAGTCCATGGCCACTGGCCGCAGCGCGGAGCAGTCGGGGGGCTCCAGCCCGAGGGCCCGCACGTCCAGCCACCAGGGCTCCTCCATCCGCCAGGTCGACCGCAGGAGGAAGTAGGGATCGAAGAGGGCGTCTCCGCCGAAGAGCAGCGCGACGGCGAAGTCCAGGGGGGAGTCGAAGAGGAAGGTGTAGGGCTCGGGATCGTCGAGTGCTTGGGGGTCGAGGATGGGCCATCGACGCTGTCGATCGGCGCCCGCGGCGGCCGAGAGCGGCATCGTCCCCACCGCGATGGACCGAGCCTCCTCCGGGTCGGCCGACAGGCCGGGGCAGCCAGCCGCCAGCCGCATGGCCAGAGCCCGGGCGATCCCGTCGTCGTTCTCTGCCAGGGCCCTCAGCCTCTCCGCCGCCTCTGGCCTGGGCTCCACGCCGAAGCCATGGAGCTGGCGGATGAGGAGGCGAGCGGCGACCTCCTGGTCCTCCTCCGCGAGGTCCTCGAGCCACTCCACGGCCAGCTCCGGAGCTCCGGTGGGGAGTGTCTCGGTGACCCCGATCGCCGCCTGGTCCAGGACCCGGTGAGCCCAGCGCTCCCGGGCCGAGGCCACCCCGGCGAGCCCGGCGAGGTGGAGCCAGTGGAGGATGCCGCGATCGTCCTCGATGTCTCCCCGGTCGTGGGCTCCGGCCAGGGCGGCGGAGGCGCTGGCCCTGCCTGCCTCGCTCGCTTGCAGCAAGAGCTCCTTGGTCTCCTCCGGACCGATCTCGCCGCACACCGACAGGGCGTGCAGGCCGAGGGCCTCTGCGGCCTCTGCGTCTCCTTCGTCGATCGCCCGGCGGAGCCAGCGCTCCCCCTCCTCGACGTGGACGATGCGACGCATCGGACCTACGCTCGAGCTCACGCCAGAGGTCTCGAGCCACCGGTTCGGGTGCTCGAAGGCCTCGTCGGGCTCCAGCCCTCCGGCGTGGAAACCAGCGGAGCGAAGCAGGGCAACCCCCAGCACCCGTGCGGCCGCCGGGTCGTCGACCGCTGCCTCGCGCGCGGCCTGCAGCACCTCGTCCGCTCGGACCCACTCGTCGAGGAGCTCCTCTGCGAACTGCACGACGGCGCCTGGTCCCTTGAGGGTGGGCTCCTCGTAGAACCAGGACTTCGAGGTCGTGCCGTCGATGCGCAGCAGGCCAGGCGAGAAGTGCGCGTAGAAGCACCGGCTCCGCAGGCTCACGGCGATGTGGTGCTTGTGGATCTTGACGTGCAGCAGGTGGAGCCGCCGTCGCTTGAGTACCGCCTGGCCCCGACCTCGGGCGCTCCAGGTGTCGGTGTCCTGGAGTCGGCCGTGGAGTCGCTCCTGGAGGAGTGACAACAGCGCCGGGCCGGTGGTCTCTCCGCTGGGATCGGGGAAGTCCCAGGCGATGATCTCCGGGTCGTCGCCAAAGTCGTCGATGTCTTTGCGCCAGCGCTCCAGCTCGTCGGGTACTCCGGCGCCGAGCTCGGGCAGGGCGTCCGGGAGATCGAAGGACCTCGAGTCGAAGAGGTACTCGTCGTCCAGGGCGATGGCGGATCCAGCAGGAGTGCCGCCGATGCGCTCGGTGAGCCAGGCGGGGGTGGGCACCGGGTCGTAGCCGCCGAGGACCTTCGCCAGGTAGGCGCCATGCAGGCCGTCCGGGGGCCGCCCCGCGATGTTCCGCGGCACCCTCTCGCGGTCGACCTCTTCCTCGCCGGGGAAGGGCCAGTGGTGGGCACAGTCGCGGCAGACCAGGTAGCGATGCAGGGTCGGCTCGTAGCGGATCTTCTGGGACTGGAAGGAGAGGCTCTTGCCAGCGACGGAGAACTCGGCCTCGTCGGTGGCCTCCTCCACGAGGAAGATGGAGGGCCCGCCCTCGACGAAGACCCGACCGGCGCTGACGCGGATGCCGTCACAGTCCGGGCAGCGCGCCCACTCCGGCGGCTCGATGCCGTTGAGTCGCGCCCGGACGAGGCCGACGAGGCTCAGGATCTCGAGCTGGTCGTCTTCGTGGGCCGCTTCGTCGAACCATGCCCTTGGGTCATCGAGCTCGCGGAGTCCATCGGAGCGCACCTCGTGAAGGCGTGGAGGGTCGCCCTGCACGAGCACCGCCGCGCGGATGTGGCGCCGGAGCCTCGGCCGAACCAGGGGCGCAGCCAGTGAGAGGGCGCGGCGGTGGACCGGAGCAAGCGGGATCTTGTGGGACAGCCCACGCTTGATGTCGAGGGCGACGACGCCCATGGTGGGGTGGAGCAGCACTGCGTCGAGCTCGAAGCGGTCACCGCCCAGGACCTCCCAGCCCTCGGGACAGACGGCGTCGATGTGCGCCAGGGCTTCGGGTCCCAGCCCAGAGGCCAGCAGCCTCATCTGCTGCTCGAACCACTGCCCCAGGACGCCGAGGTCCGCCGCGAAGACCAGCTCCATGGTGCGCAGGGCCGGACCGAAGAGCTGGCCGAGCACGTCACCGTGGTCGGGGTGCACCGGCAGGGGAGGAGGCGGGTTCATCTCCGGCGGGTCGGGCAGCCTGGCGTCCGGACGGCTGGCGGCTTGCCGTGCGCCGATGGCCAGGTGCTCGAAGGACTGCCAGGCGTCCAGGAAGCTCAGGTCATGGCGCTTCGCAGGCATGAGCGCGGGCTCGGACAACGCCGAGGCCAGCTGCGCTGCGACCTCGCGGATGCGGTTGCTCCAAGACGACAGGGGCCTCCCCGGCAGCTGGTTGCGCAGGCTGAAGAGCCAGCGGTCGACGTCGTCGAATGGAGTGCGCGCGGGGGTCGTCGCCCGATGTCGAGCCGGTCGCAAGAGCTCCGGGTCGTAGTCCCAGCCCGCCGCGTCCAGCACGTTGCAGAGGGCGCTGAGAACCCCGGAGTCCCAGGCGGCGCCTCCCTCGTCGAGGCGGTCCTCGCGGATCCGGATGAGCAGGTCCACGGGGACGCGCAGGTCGCTGGGGAAGTCCTCGGCCTGGCCGGCCTCGATCACCCACTCCAGGACCTCGGCGATGCGCTCCGGACGCAGGAAGGAGCGCAGGCTGGCCTTTGCATCCTCGTCGGCGAAGACCAGGAGCGGCTCCGGCCGATCGCCGAGCTCCACCCGGCGCAGCATGCCCGAGGTGATGGCCTCTGCGATGTGGAGGCGGGTGAGTCGGGCTTCGCCGACCAGGCGGGTTCCCAGGGCAACCAGCAGCGAGTGGTCGATGGCGGCGCCGGGCACAGAGGCGGCCAGGGCCAACAACTCCAGGGACTCCGGACTGGCCCCCCGAGCGAAGCGGTGGGCGTGCTCCACCCAGTCGAGGATCGGCTCTCGTTCTCTCCGCGGCCGCTCCCTCCGCGGCAGTCTCCGGGCCAGCAGGGAGCCTGCTCCACGACCGTGCGCCCAGGACTCGAGCGGGCGAATGCCCTCTGGAGAGAGCTCCACCAGCGGCAGGCGAATCTCTGAGGGGTCGACCTGGCCGGGCCTGAGCCTGCCGAGGCGAAGTCGGTCGGCCGGGGTCCTTCGCCACGCCCCCCGGGTCCAGGGGTGGAGCCATGCGATGCGGGTGCCGGAGGGCAGCTCGGCCAGTGCCTGCGCCAGAGCGCCGCCTCGGATCACGTGGCTCACTCCATCGGAGACCAGCAACACGAGGTTGTCGAGCCCCGGACGCACCAGCCGCCGGAGCTCCAGCTCGCTCCCGCCACCGATACGGCCACGGGAGACGCCGGCGAAGCTGCCGACCTCTTGGGCGAGCTCGACGACCCGGTCGCAGAGGTCCCGCCAGGGAGTCATCGAGGCGCTGCGGTCCTCGACGATGACGAGGTGGATCCCGGGCTCCCGTCTCGGCCGCAGCTCCAGGCGGATGTCGTCTGCGGCGGCGCTGGCCCTCACCGTCGCCTCGACGTCGAGCTCCTGGTGGCTCGGGCTCTCCCGGGTGCTCGCGAGTCGGTGGAGCCCTCGAGCCAGCGCTCTCCGGTCGCGCAGCGGCAGTGGCCTCGGCAGGGACAGGCGCAGTCGCTCGGCGCCGCCGCCCGGCGTGGTCTCCTCTGCGCCGATGCCTGCCTCTACCTGGCTCGTGGCGTCGGGCTCGGTCTTCGGGGCCCTTTGGCGGGGTGGAGAGGGCGACGTCCTGGCAGGCGGATCCTCGCAGAGGTCCTCTCGCGTGGGCTCGCTGGCGGAGGGCTCCACCGGTCCTCGCAAGCGACGCAGCCACAGGACCTCCGCGATCTCCCGGGGCGAGAGCGTCACCTCCGGTCGCGCTTCAGGCTCTGCATCGCGTCCTCGACCGGCGCCCCGTGGCCCGCGTTCAGGAAGAGGGCCTGAAGGAAGACGTCGGTGGCCTGGTCCGGGTGCTCGTGAAGTAGCGAGGCGATCTCCTCTTCGGAGACCACGTCGCCGAGCTGCTGCTGCACGATGCGGTGGAGGTGGGCGCCGGTGGGTCGGCGCAGCTCGAGCTGGACGCAGCGACGCAGGAAGGCCGGCGGGAACTCCCGCTCCTTGTTCGAGGTGATGACCACCACGGGGTGGTGGTGGGTCCGCACCCGCCCACCGGAGATCGGCACCCGATCCGACTCTCCGCCACAGTCGCTGGGCCAGACGAGCTCGGTGCCGTCGGAGCGCGCCAGCTCGTCGACGCGGAAGGCCCCCTCTTCGAAGACGTGGAGCAGGTCATTGGGCAGGTCGTAGCTGGACTTGTCGAGCTCGTCGACGAGCAGCACGCGCGGCTCGGCTGTCGGCAGGAGCGCCGTTCCGAGGGGGCCCAGGTGGATGAAGTCAGCGATCCCGGATTCGCCCTGTTCCTTGATGGCGCGGAGGTGATCGACGGCGTCGTAGCTGTAGAGCCCGTCTGCCAGCGTCGTGCGCGAGTTGATCTCCCAGCGCAGCACGGCCCCGAGGCGGAGCACGTGTGCCAGGTGGTAGGCCAGGGAGGACTTGCCGATGCCCGGGTCGCCGGTCACCAGCAGCGGTCGGCGCACCAACAGCGCGATGTTGATGCGGTCGGCTTCGTCGGGCCCCTCCTCCCCCTCCTGGCGGAAGAGCGAAGACGACACGTAGTTGCGTCCCCGTTGTTCATGGGGTTTCGGCGCTGGGACCTCTCGTTCGACGTTTGGCACCGCCTGTGGGCATCGCCACGGCGGAGCCTTCTTCAGCCAGCGCTGCCGACTCTCGTCGGACACCGGGTTTCGAGGGTCGTAGATCCTCCAGCTCATCACAACTCCACGGCTTCCCAGGGGATGTAGGTGCGGTCGTCCCAGGCAGCGGTCACGCGTGTTGTCGCGTTGTTCCGGATGCGAGTGACCGCGTCGAAGATCTCTCCGAGGGGGCGGGCGTCTCGCCCTTCGAAGAGGGCCTCGTGGCCGCCCTCGCCCAGGATGAAGGTCGCCACGCAGCCCTCTGCGCGCTCCAGCAGTGCGCAGATCTCCTCCGGACAGCCCGCGGCGGAAGGAAGGGCGATGACACACTTGATGTCGGGATCCGGCCCGGCGGCGCGAGCCTCGTCGAGGCAGGTGACCACGCGGACGTTGGCGTCCGGCGCTGGGGGCAGGATGGCCGGCTTGCGGAGCTCCGTGCGCTCCGGCTCTTCCTCCGGAACGGGCTGCACGACCAGGCAGCGGAAGTAGGTCCCCAAGACCCGGTCCCTGTGGGAGTAGGTCTCATAGGGCGTCGCAGCCTCCTCGCTCGCCACGCTCAGCTGCAGCACGTAGTCCACGCGGGGGGCCGCCCTGAGCCGGTTGGCCACCTTCTTCGCCAGGGCGATGTAGTCCCTGGGCTCACGCAGCGGTCTGTCGAAGACGAGGCTCTCCAGGCCATCCGCTTCGTGTTCCGGCCACAGGACCTTCGCCGAGTGGAAGAGCACATCGTCCCCGTCGTGGTCGAGGCGCAACCACACGGTCCGGATGCGCCTGGCGTGGCCACGGCCCGAGCGGCGGTTGACCGCCAGCCACTGGCGCAGATCTTCGGCGAGGGCGCCCTCCGAGAGATCGTGGAGCTGACTGGCAAGCTCCAGCAGGTGCCCCTGACCGGCCTGCCGGCGCTTGGCGAAGCCCTTGGCGACGAACTCGAGGGCCTGCTTGTCGCTCTTGTGGGCCAGGAACTCCATGCCCCGGTCGCCTGCGAGCACCCGCCCGGCGAGGGCCTCCAGGGCTTCTCTGCCGGCTCCCAGGGCGCGCGCATCCACCCTCGAGATCAGGGTCGTCGCCATCAGCAGCGACCGGTCGCTCTTCTGGGTGTGTTCGAAGACCGAGACGAAGTCCGCTCCGAGCAGCTCCGCGGTCGTCCGGAACGCTCCGCTGCAGATCCGCAGCATCTCCTCGATCTCTTCGTAGGTGATCCGGAGCTCGTTGGGGTGGGCGGCGGTGTGTCGGATCCCGTACGCCGTCTGCCAGTAGGTGAGGGTCGGGGGCAGCGGCCTGCCCTCGTTCCGCGCCCAGTTGACGAGGGACTCGAAGGTCCCCGCCGTCGGCGCCCCGAGGTGTTCGCAGAGTGCGTCGTAGAGGTCCTCTGCGAACTTGCCGATCTCCACCGCCGCGTAGCCGGGATGGCCAGCGTTCTGGCATCGCTCAGAGAGCGCGGGCAGCAGGGCGTCGACCATCTCCGGGGGGCCCTCGACGAGCTTCGGAGGGTAGCAGACGCTCGCAGCGGGGTTCAGCGCCAGGAGGTGGTAGCGAGTCGGTGCTGTTCGCATGTCATCGGAGAGCCCCCTCCGTGAGCCTCCGGACAGTCCAGGCCCTGACGCCGAGCTCGTCGACGAGGAAGCTCCGGTAGTGAGGGGGCTGGCGCTCCGCGAGGGTGGTCATGACCTGGTACAGCCGGGTCCCTCGTGGGTGGCTCGCCAGCACATGAGCCAGCGCGATCTGCACCAGGGCCTCCTCGCTGCGCTTGCCCGCGGCTCCGGTGCTCGCGACCCCGTGGGCAGCGTGGAGGAGCTCGTGCATCCAGACGAGCTCCGCGACATCGGCGAGCTCCCACTGCTCGGGCAGATCGATCGACAGCTCCCAGATCTGCTCCAACCGAGCGGGACAGAGCGCGACCACGGGGGCCCCGGCGAAGGGTGGGAGCTCGGGGAAGTGGTGCTGCAGGCCGGCGGTCCGCCCCAGCCGAGTGAAGACCCCTGCCGCCGCGAAGCGCCGCAGATCGGGCAGGAGTTCCCTGAGCACGTTGTCCCGCTCCAGGGGGTCGATCGGGAGGTCCATCTCGCCCGAGGCCATGAGCCGAGGCGGGTAGAGCCGGTCCATGAGCTGCTCGTCGACCAGCCAGGTGACGGGGAAGGGGCGAGGCAGCAGGTGGCGCTCGCAGAGGACCTCACGGAGCTCCGGCGAGCGCTTGTCGAGCTCGGTGACGAGGTGCGCGGCGAGGGCGTCTCCACGCAGCGAAGCCTGGGTGATCATCAGACCCACCACGGCCTCCGTCGGTTGGGGTCCTCGCGCTTGCCGGTGAGCCAGGGGAGGTCCTCGGTCGTCAGCGGGGGCAGGTCGCCGAACCAGGGCATGCCGGGGACCTCGGCTCGCGAGTCCAGGTCGTAGTAGCGAAGGCGCAGGTTCTTTGCGATGTTCCAGGCGAGGTCGTTGCGCCGGATCAGCTCGGCGAGCTCCTCGTCGACGTCGTCGTAGTACTGACCCCAGGACCCCTCCTCACGGAGCTCCGGCAACAGATCGGCTGCCTCGTGGGTCACGGCTCTGCACTCGTTGCGCAGGCGGATGACCTCTGCGAGCTCCTCGATGTCGTCCTCGGGCACGAGCGGAAGGACCCAGGGGCGCTCCTCGGCGACCGACACCAGCTCCTGGGTGCGGCCACGGATGTTCCTCTCGGTGAGCTGGTGGTGGAGCAGGCCCACGAGCTCGTCGGGGTCGAGCAGGCCCTCGAGGGTCTCTGTCTGCAGCAGCTCCTCCCACCTCCTCCCAGAGTCCTGGAGTCGATGGAGGATCCTCCTGCGCTCCGCATCGTCGGTCCAGCGGGTCAGCGCCGAGCGAGCAACGGCCAGGCTCTGGCGCACGTAGCTGCGTTCTCTGAGTACACCCCAGAGGGCCGCGCTTCGCCGAAGTCCGGGCCGGCCGTAGGCGAACCAGCACCAGCGCTTGCGAAGGCTCGCGAGCTCTCCGAGGTCCGCCAGGGCCAGGCCGAGCTGGTGCTCGTGCTTGCGCGTCAGTCGCGCCATGTGTCCTCCTGGTGGTAGACCTCGACGCCGGGCTCGGGGTGTCGTCCCAGCCACTTCGCGAAGTCGTCGATGGCGGCGGTCACTGCGAGGGGGTTGTAGGTGCGGCGGCGCTCATCGGCCTCGAGCCGCTTCTCCAGGGCTCCCACCCCCTGGACGGGGCGGTAGCAGGTCCGGAGCTGGAAGAGGCGTCGCTTCTCCGGTGACAGGGACAGGGTGACGCCGTCGTCGTCGATGTAGCACTCGTTCTGGAGGCGACCGCGGGATCGCAACGAGTAGACGCAGTGTCGAGGTCGGAGCCCGGCTTGTTCCGCGGCTCGCCAGATCCGGTCTTCGTAGGCGGCGATGACAGCTGTCCCCGCCAGGCGGGCCTCGATGTGATCGAGCCAGCCTTCGATCCAGAGGCCGCGAGGTGGACTCTGCATGAAGCGGAAGGCCCTGCCCAGGGAGCGCCTCGCCGACTGGGACAGGCTGCGGTCGATCCAGGCGCAGAGTTCCATGAAGCGGGGGTCAGCAGCGGCCTCCTCGGTCAGGGCTCGGTCGCGGCGCAGAGCCTCTCGCACGTGCTCCCAGAGCCCTTCCCGGCAGAGCAGTCGCGCTCGCCTGCGCGCGGCCTTCGGCAGGCCAGCGGTGTTCCCCAGGATGTGCAAGCGCGCGTCATCGTTGGGGGATTCGTCCAGGAAGGCCAGGGTCACGTCGTCGAGGTCCAGCGGATGGCGGGCCAGCAGGACCTGGTGCGTGAAGAGCAGCTCGGGCTGTTGGCTGAGGGCCACGGCGCGCTCGTGGGCCTCCAGCACGTCTTGTGTGCAGGAGGTCCAGGTTCGCATCGTGTCGACCCAGCTCCGATCCAGCGTCGGCAGGTTCATCTCCAGGACCTCGCCCCAGTCCTCGCTGTCGCGCAGGACGTGCTTCAAGACGTGTCCCAGGAGCGCGGACCGGGGCATGGGCTGGACGTGGCGGAGGCTCAGCCGACCATCAGCCGTGCGACGGGGGAAGTCCTTCACGAGGCTCCCCACCAGGCACCCTCTGCCTTCTTCGCGGCGAGGAGTCGTGGATGTTCCAGGTCGAAACGCCGGGCCTGCAGTCGTCGGTCGAGGTCGTGGAAGCATGGAGCCGAGGCGCCGACATTGCGCAGCGCCACCGCCAGGCTCTCGAGCTCGTCTCGGCGCAGCAGGGCAGCGGGGTCCTCTGTATCCAGGGCCTCGGCTCGCTCGCCCACCTCGGCCACGAGGGCCGCGCGTTGCCGCTGGTCGAGGCGAGCCCACCAGTCGACGAGCTCGTTTCGCGAGGGCATGCCCTGGCCGGCGAGGAGTTGTCGCAGGCGGTCTCGGCGGCCCTCGGGGCTGGTCGCCCTGTCGAAGCGCTCGGCATGGCCCAGGGCCAGCAGGCCTCCGACCATGGTGCCTTCGGATAAAGCGACCTCGAGCTCGGCGTTGAGCCAGGTGGGAGCGTCCGGACAGAGCAGGTCCGGCCCGCGGAGTCCATTGGGCTCGGCGGGCTGGGAGTGCAGGCGGTCTATGTCAGTCATTTCGGGTCTCCAGTACCCCGGCGACCACGGCGTGGACCGTGTCGACCGGGTCTTCGTCTTCCTGCACGGACCGAGCCCGGAACCTGGTGTGGAGGAGGTAGGTGGCCAGCAGGCGCCAGGCCTGCTCTGCGTCGCGGTCCATGACGCGCTCTCGCCAGCTCGCCAGCACGGGCACCAGCTCTGCGCCTCCGGCGATCGCGAGCACGATCCGAGCTGCTTCGGTCCAGCGGAAGCCTCGTCGGACCAGCTCCAGCAGCAGGCTGGAGGGTGCCTCGACCAGGGGGGCCATGAGCAGCTCGATGGCGCTCTCCCGTGCCCGGCGGTCCGTGCGGTTCAGCGGGTCTCCCCGGCGCACGCGCTCGGAGAGGGCGGAGAGGGCTCTCCACTGACCCCTGGCCCGGGGGCGGGTCTTGGCAGCCTCTCGGAGGAAGGGGCCGATCAGCCAGGTCTCCACTGCGTCCTCGAGCGTGGTCGAGCCGAGGCTCGCCAGGATCTCCAGCTGCGCGCGCTCGTTCCAGCGGGCCTCGAGCTCTGAGTCGGGAGAGGAGGACGATGAGCAGGTCATGGCCTCCTCGCGCTCGCGGTCGGTGTGGTCCCGGGCGGCGATCTCCAGCGAGCCGGGGCCCGACATCCTGTCGGTCAGCTGCTCGCTTCCGCCGCCCTTGGCTCGCCAGGCTCGGCTGAGCTCCTTCTGGATCGCGGTCCGGTAGTAGGACCGCAGGCGACCCGGGGTCGCTCCGTTGTGTCCGTGGCTGGTGGGGCAGCCCGGCACGCCGTCGAGGTAGCACGACGTCAGCAGCGCCTCGTGCGGCTCGCTGTCGTGGACGCAGGCCAGCACGTCGTCCAGGGGCACCTGGCGCAGTCCAGCGGAGGCCACGTCCTCGAGCACCTTGTCGCTCGGCCAGGCTTCTCCTTCCTTCGGCGTGGCGTTGGCCAGGCGGCCCAGGACCATCTGGCGCGTTCGGAAGAGGTTCAGCTGCGCCGTCTGGACGGCGTCCTCGAGGTCCACCCCCATGCTGATCGCTTCCGCCTTCAGCGAGGCTCCCAGCCTGCGGAACTCCGTGTCGATCGTCGCCCACGCTCCCAGGCGGTCGCGGCGGGCGTCGAAGTCGGGCTTCGACACCTCTCGCAGAGCGGTGACGAGGTCCAGGGTGGTTGCGTTCAAGACACCTCCGAGAGGGATGAGGGGAGCCCTTCGTCCACCGGACAGTTCGTGGGGACGAAGGGGGAGGCGTGACCTCCGACCTCTCAGGGGGTGTGGGCTCCAGGATCCGGATGAAAAAAACTGGACTCAGCTGTGAACCCGCCTCAGTAGCCGATCTGTGAGGCCATCTCGGACAGGCCGTCGGCCTCGGACTCGACCGCCTCGATCCAGGCGGCGAGGACCTCGTCGATCCTGGTTGCGAATGACGGCAGGTCCCCTCGGTAGCGCCGCGCTGCCTGGAGGAAGCCCTTCTTCTTCTTCGGGCGGCGACCCAGCAGCAGGTCCGCTCGTGGATGGTGGGCCGCGACCTCCAGCCACGCGGCGAGGCCCACGAGCTCGAGCACGGTCGTGCTCGGGAGCTTCAAGAGGGCCGTGAGCGTGCGCTCCGCAGCCGCGGGGTCTCCGGTCTCGGCCTGCAGCGCCGCCAGCTGCCGGCGGATGCCATGGGCCGGGTAGCCGAGCCCGGCCTCTGTGACCCAGGAGTCCCCGGCGCAGCGAAGGCCGAGGGGGTCCCTGGCGATGCGGGTCAGGCGCAGGAAGTGCAGCAGCGCGAAGCCCCGGGGAAAGCCTGGCAGTCCCTCGATGTGGTCCAGGATCATCTCCCGGGTCGCGGTGGGCTCCATGCCGATGCCTCGAGCCAACCAGGCTCCGGCCTCGTCGAGGTTTCCGGCCCAGGTCTCGAGCTGGGCCCGGTACTGGCACTGGCGCTGGATCTGCGTCGGCTCGCCGAACTCGGAGAGCGCCTGCTCGGAGAGCGCCCGGGCCTTCTCGAAGCGCGAGGGGTCCCGCAGGCCAGCGTACATCTCGGCCTGCAGCTGGGTCCCCAGGGCCTTCGCCCGCTGGGCGGAGTGCTGCACGACTCCCTCGACGAGATCCGCTGCGAAGGCGGCGAGTCCCTCGTGGTGGGCCTGGAGGTTGGACATCGCCGTCGACGCCACGTCGTGCTCCAGGCAGTCCGTGTGGTGAACGGCCTTGGCGACCAGGGCCTCGCTCACGAGCTCGAGGTGCTCCTGCCGAGCCAGGACCGAGGGCAACAGCGCCTCCACGCGGTGGACGTGGCCCCGTGCGTCCTCGAGGCGGCCGTCGTGGTTCGCCGCCGTCAGGCGCCAGCGGCACAGTGCCAGCTCGAAGGCTGGAAGGCTCGGGCCCTCGACCCGCCCTTGGAGGCCCTCGACCAGGGTCCGACTCAGCCAGGTGGCGACTCGCTCTCCGACCACCAGGTCCCGTTGGGTCTCGATGATCGTGTCGAGCCAGTGCTCGAGCTGCTGGAGCTGCACGGCCCTGGCGGGTCCGCCCATCTGTGCGAGTCGCGCCAGGGCAGGCTCGATTCGTCTTTGCGCTGCCCTGCGGAAGCCCTCGGTCGTGCTCTCGGCCACGAGCATCGGCGTGAGGAGCTGCAGCGCTCGGGCGACGGCCCCATCGGCCAGGGCCTCGTCGGCCTGCTCCACGAGCGGTCGCACCTCCAGGCTCCAGTCGGTCTCGCCGAAGGCCCTGCGCAGGGCCTCCTCTGCCCTGGGCTGTAAGGGGGAGAAGTCGTCGTGGCTGCCGTGGCTCAGGAAGTCGGCCAGCTGTAGGCCCCGGTCCTTCACAGAGCGGAGCTGCACGCGAACCGACCAGCCAGCGGCCTCTTCCGCCAGTCCGCGTCGGATTGCCGTGAAGCCCAGGTGCTCCCGCACTCGGCGCTGGAAGTCCTCTTCCTTCATCAGCTCGGGGATGTCGAGCTCCTCGTCGACGGTTCCGATGCGCACGTTCCCGCAGATCACTCGCAGCTCGACGCGCTCGGCTCCCTTGCGCCGGTGGTGATCCAGCAGGCGCACGACGAGCTCGGCGACGGCGTTGGTCTGGTTGGCGACCCGGTCTCCCCAGCTCACTCCTTCCAGGTTCGCCAGCCGCACCGCTCTCCAGCCTCGCACCTCCAGGGCCGCCTCCAGCTTCGGGAACGCGGCCTGGTAGCGGCCAGGATCCTTCTGCTTGAGGTCCACGGCGTGCGCGATCGCCGGGAGCTGGCCGCCGAGGATCTGTCGGAGCACCTGCTCGGCGTCGCGCTTGAGCTCGCCTGCCGGGGCGCAGACCCCCGCCAGCTGCGAGGGAAAGCGCCGCCGGGACAGATCGGCGCTCAGCTTTTCTCGAGGTTCCGTCGAGGTCTCTGAGAACTGTCCGCTCTCGTCGAGGAACAGCTCCAGCTTCAAGACGGCCACGGGGTGGAGACTACCGCCCCGCCCTTCGCTCAGGGGTTCACGTCGATGTCGAAACATCCGGGCTGCTCCGGGCACTCGTCCCAGTTCTCCGTGTCCCCGTGGAGGGGGCGGAGGGCGCCGAGGATGACTCCGTCCTCTTCCATGGCTCGCGCGGCCTCGACCAGGTCCAGCTGGCGGTAGCCGTTGGCGCGGTTGAGGCGGAGCACGATCTTGGATTCGAGGTCCATGTCTTCTCCTTTTGGGTGTGTCGGCAGCGGCCCATCCGTTGCTTCCACCCTTTCTGGAGGAGCGGGCTCCGGGATCCGGACAAAGAAATCTGGACGACCCGTGTTTTCATTGGCCGGTGCCTGTCGATCTGGCCACGCTCGCGCCGCTGTTGCGGGGGACCTATGGGGGTCGAGATGCGGCCGCGGCGGTGATCTGGGAGCACGGCCTCCCCACGATCCAGCGCATCGCGAGGAGGCTGCACCAGAAGAGCCCTGGTTTCTTCTCGCGGCATGTCGGCAACGCCGAGGCCCTGGGCATGGAAGCGGTGTCGGAGCTCATCCGCCGGGCCGAGGAGGAGCAGGGCCTGCCGCTCGACAACAACTGGGCTCGCGGCGACAGCTACCTCGCGCGCGCGACCCTGGACACCATCCGGGCCCTCGCGAAGCGGTACCGCCTCCAGGAAAAGCGGGAGTCCAGCGCGGCTGGCGAGCCCGAGCTCGAGCTCGACCGACCCTGGTTCGACCGCGTGGGCACGCACGATCGGTTGCGGTCGAGGCTGCACACCGACGAGCCCTTGAGCCGGGACCGGGCCCTGGGCCTGCTGGTCGAGGTCCTTGCCGCAGTGAAGGGCTTCAAGGCCCTGGCATACCTGCTGGACCGCTTCCCCCCTGGCGTGGATCGCCCCCTGGTCTCGCGGGCCTCGTCGGACTCCACCGCCACCCGGGGCCTGGCCCGCCCGGAGCCCGAGACCTGGGAGCTCCTGGTGGACTGGCGCGAGCGCCATGGGCGGCTCACCGTCTTCGCCGCAAACCGAGGTGTCGCCTGGGTCCTTCGCACATCCGATCAGACGAACGCCGAGACCTTCTACCTCAAGCACCGGGCGGCCATGACCACCGCCATGGACGCGGTCCTGTGCTGGCGCAGGGACGTCGAGGCCCGGCTTGGGGAGGCGCTGTCGTGATCTTCTGTCCGGATTCGCCGGCTCGGTGCTCCTACGTCACCAGGAGGCTCCGATGATCGACCGAGCAGACCTCGTCCAGCGTCTTCGCAGCCGCGGCGCCCTGGCGCTGCAGGGCCTGCGTGGCGCGCCGACCGTCGAAGCCCTGCGCGTCGCCGGCGTGGCCGAGCTCCTCGGCGAGGCCGACTGTCCGAGCGATCTGCGCACCCTCCACGCCGAGCTCAGGGCCGCGCCCCTGCCCGACCGCCCTGCCCTGATGCCCTTGAGCTTCCAGCTTCGGGACGGGGATCTTCGTGAGGACGACCTGCTCGACTTCCTGGTGCTCAGCGCCCTCGCGCCGCGCCTGCCTCCCTGGGCAGCGGAGCGAGCCCAGGACGCGCTCGACGACGTGCTCATCGAGGCCGAGGACCACAGGGATCTGCTCGCCAGGGCAGAGGAGCTCCGCGTCCAGCTCGGGCCTGCCTCGGGCACGCCGCTGGCTGACCTGCTGCAGGACCTCGACGCCCTGCGGCGAGACACGGCGCTGGTGCCCACGGAGCTGCTCGCCGCGGCGTTCCAGCCTCGAGGTCTCGGCGCCTGGGCTGCCGTGCTGCGTGCCTCGATGGCGGACCTCGCAGAGGAGTTGCGCGAGCGGGCCGCCGAGTTCGCCGACGAGCTCGCCCAGCTCGGCGCTCAGCCCCAGCTCGTCACCGCGGACGAAGGCCTCGGTCTGCCCAGCGCTGACGTGCTCGTCTACTGCGATGGGGACAACGAGGTCTTCCTCGCGTGCTCCCGCCAGCGGCTCTACCTGGAGGTCCGGGGTCCCTGGGCTGCCGATCTCACGGTGCGGATCGGCGTGATCACCCTTGACCAGGTCCCGCCCTTGTCGCCCGACGACGAGGACGTCGTGACCTGGGCGCTGCCAGATGACCCGGGAACCCCGATGGCTCCTGACATCGGCCACGGTGGAGCTTCCACGCACAAGCTCTTCCTCGACATCCCGGACGAGGGCAGCATCGCGCTCCCGATCCGCCTGTGAACCCGACCGAGCTCGAGCGCTGGTGGAGACATGCCCCCGGTGCCTGTCTGCGCGTCGCCGAGAAGCTGGCCTGCGGCAACTCCAGTGAGCGCGCCCGGGGCCGGCACCTGAGCTCTCGGATCGCGCTGCTGGACCTCAGGCCTCGAGTCGGTGTGGCCTGGTTCCCGGTCGTCCACCAGCCCGGTGGGGCCGTCGAGGGCTTCCTCGTCCAGGTCGTCGTCGGCGGCGGTCGGCCGATAGAGGGCGCAGAAGCCCTGGCCGCCTGGTTCGGGGGCCTCCTCCCCGAAGCCGAGGCCGAGGTCCGCGCACTCTCCATCGGCATCGAGGGACTGCCCGAGGGCTTCGAGGTGCGAGGTCACTCCTTGCAACTCGCGGCCGCGGAGGCCCTCGTCTCCCACTTCCTGCAGCGGCCTGCTGCCTCGGCCCGAGTCAGCTCGGGCGGCCTGGGAGCTGACTTCTGCGCGCTGTCCCCCATCGACCAGGTCGCGGTGAAGCGCCGCATCTGCGCCCTGGAGGCTCCCGGAGCGGTAGCCACGGTCGTCGAGGCGTCCGCCCACCTGGAGCTCTCTTCGGCCTTCGGGAGCGCCTGGCGGGGAGAGCTCGCGGCGGCGCTCGGGGCCTCTGCGAGCGCCCTGTCTCGCGACGCCCGTCGGGCCTACCTCGATAGGAAATACCCACGGGCCGAGAGGCTCGCGGAGCTCGCCCTGGACACGGAGGATCTACCCCTCGCCCGCTGGGTGCGCGGGGCCTGCAGGGTCCACCGGGGCGAGCAGGGACTCGAGGATCTCGAGCTGGCCTTCGAGGCGCTCCGCCACAGCGAAGAGGAGGCCTGGCTCGGCGAGGAGCTCGAGGCCTTCCTGGGCATCGCGCTGTTGGACGAGCTGCGCCCCGTCGAGGCGAGGCCCCGGCTGGAGCGGGCGCTCGCGCGCCTCGAGGACGCTCGACGAGACCGGCGCTTCAGGGAGGTCGCGGTCCAGGTCGCCGGCACCCTCCGACGAGTCCTGCAGCTCCTGGGCGAGGTCGAGGACGCCCTGCAGGTCCACCAGACCTGGGTCCTCGGCCATGCCCACCAGGACCACGAGCACAGCCGCGCCCTGATCGAGAGCGCCGCCCTGGAGCTCGCCCTGGAGCGACCCGGTGTCGAGCGGACCCTGGAGCTGGCGGAGCGACAGCTCGCTCACTGTTCCTCTGACGAGCGAGCGGTCACCCGTCGGTACATCGAGGTGCAGCGGGTCCGAGCCGGGCTCTCCAGCTCGGCTCGCAAGGGCGAGCCGCCGGACTGGTCGGACTTCCCCCAGCCCCTGGAGGCCCTGGCCGGGCTCTGTACCGAGGAGCTGGAGAGCTGGCTCGACGACTACGTCGATCTCGCCACCCTTGGATGCGCCATGCACCTGGTATTGCTCGGCGCAGCAGCCCGATCGGGGCCCGTTCGCCAGGCTCCCGAGCTCGTGATCTGCTTCAGGGAGCGGACGGGCCCGGAGCGGCTCGGCGCAGCAGCATGGAGCGCGCTCGCTGCGCTGGAGGCCGGAGATTGCGCCCCCTGGAGGCGGCTGGCCCCCTACTGATCAGGGCTCGAGCTCGCCCGCCTCGATGGTCCAGGAGGCCAACTCGACGCCGTCCACGTCGTGCAGGGTGGCCACCAGCTGATCGCTGGAGACGACCATGCCGATGAAGAACACGCCCTCGTCCTCGCAGACCGTCCAGCTCTCCTCCTGGCAGGGACTGTTCCAGGTCGCCAGCGGAGACGAGGTCAGCTCTGGCAGGTCGTAGCTGGCTCCGGGCAGCAGCCGGAACTCCGAGCGGTGGACGTCGCCCGAGAGCAGGACCAGCCCGGGCACATCCGCCGTGGCCTCCAGCAGCGCAGTCCAGTCCTCTGGGAAGTTGGCCCAGGAGTCCTCCGAGCCTTCCTGGGTGAACTGGCTGCCGCTGGCGACGAGCTTCCAGGTCGCGGAGCTGTCGTGGAGCGCCCCGACGAGCCAGGCGGTCTGCTCCCCGCCGAGCATGCTGTCGTCCTCGCCGCGGTGGCTGCGGTCGTCGAGGAGGAAGAACTCGACCTCTCCGACGACGTGGCGGGAGGGGATGGTGTTGGCCCAGTACTCGTCGAAGACGCGCTTGGCGACGTCGCCTCCGGGGTCGCTCGCGTCGGTGTTGTTGCCGACGTAGTCGTGGTCGTCCCAGGTCGCGACGATCGAGGTCTCGGCCAGCATCTCCCGGCGCTCGTCCCGCTCGTGGGCCCAGCGGTACCACTGACGTAGAGCACCAAGATCGTTCGTGTTTGCGTAGTGGTTGTCCCCGATGAACAGGAAGACGTCAGGCTCGTACGCGCGAATCGCCGAGAAGATGGGCTGGTCGTCGTCCTTGCTGCAGGAGCCGAAGGCGATGCGCAGCTGCTCCGCTGGCTCCTCCACGGTCCACGGTCCCAGCGTCTGTCCCTCGATCTCCAGGGAGTACTCGAAGGGAGGGGCGATGCCCTCGAGCACGACCTCCTCCGCGAAGTCGTCCGCGGCCAGGGGGTAGCCGATGTGTCGCAGGCGCCCGTCCACGCTGAGCTTCACCTGTCGGGTCGCGTCCGTGCGGTACCAGATCCGCACGCCCTCCGCGGTGACCGGGCCGACCAGGGGGCCGTGGGTGAGGGGGGTCTCCCAGCAGCCCAGGCAGTCGAGCACGGCGGCCTCTGAGAGGCTGGCGACCTCGTCCTCGTCGTCGGTGCCGAGCTTCACCTCGTAGTCGCTCTTGCAGTGGATGGGCTCGCCGTCGAAGCTCACCGCGATGCATCCGGGCCGGTACTGGTCGCCGCCGTCGTCGATCGACCAGGTGAGATCCTGGACATCCGCCCGGGACAGCCCGAAGTCCTCTTCGACGTGCACGTCGACGATGCCGTGCTCGTTGTCGTTCCAGTCGGGCTTCGCCAGCTCCAGGCAGTGCTCCTCGCCGAGGCAGAGGGTGAGCACGTCGTCGGTGCCGCTGTACTCGCTGGTGTCAGAGGGCAGCATCGTCACGTGGAGGACATCGATGACCTCTGGGAACTCGGGCATGCCGGGGTCGGGCACGCCCTCGCTGTCGGGGCTGTCGCCCTCGCTCTCGACCACGACGCTCTCGTCGGGGGGCACGCCCGAGGGGGCACAGGTGCAGGACCAGAACAACGCGAGCATCCGAGTCCCTAACGGGCCAGGGCTGCCTCGATGGCATCGCGCACAGCGTCGGCGTTGTATTGGCGCGCCATGTAGACGATCCGCCCCTGTCGATCGACGAGGATCTGGAGCGGGAAGGGCGCGTAGCCGCCGAGCGCGCTCGTGTCGTAGGATCGGTAGACCGAGCCGTCCGCGTCGAGCAGCACGGGGGATGTGAGCCGGTTCAGGTCCGAGTCCATGACCACGAGCCCCTCGTCCAGCGCGCCGAGCAGCACGACGCCGCCGTCGGCCGAGATGTCCTCGTGGAAGCCCTCCGTCACCCATCCGGGGAGATCGACCGGGGTCGGGGTGTCGGTCGAGACGTCCACGACCACGATCCGGTCGGCCCTGGTGGCGAAGAAGGCCCGCTGGGTGTCCCTGTCCACGGCGACGCGGTAGGTCCGCCCGGAGCTGTGCTCGGCCAGCCGCACGTGGTTCTCCAGGTCGTACCAGGCCCACCCGGAGACCCCGGCGACGATGGCCCGGGTCTTGTCGATGACGACGGCGTCCAGCCACTCGACGTATGGCTCCAGCTCTCCGTCGACGGTCTCGATGGGGTCGCCGAGGACGAGGGGGAGCTCTACCTCCGGCTCGTCCGTGTCGGGGGAGCTGTCGTATGTGGGCGACCCGCTGTCGCAGGTCGGGTCGGAGGCCACCGGGTGGCAGGCGCCGTCCGCGGCTCGAGCGAAGCCACGGAGGCAGGGCTCGCGGCAGGCGAAGCTCAGGATGCCCAGGAACACCTCTGCAGGATGCTCCATGACGGCCCCGGTTTCGGCAGCTGGTCAGCGGTCGGCACGCGCAGGCAGCGCAGCACGGCGTCGAGGTCTTCGTCCGGTCGCATCCGGAGCGCGCGACGGACCGAGGCCGTGCGCAGCTTCAGGACTCCGGCCAGGAGCTCGGGGTGATCCCAGCCCTGGTGAGCAGCGGCCTGGATCGCCATGCGACGGACCATCGGCGAGGTGCCCAGCTCCTCTGGATGGGAGCGGGTGGCGGCGCAGACGGCTCGGAGCAGGTCCGCGAAGGTCGGCCTGCGGTGGCGCGCGCGGCCGACCGGCTGGACCCGAGCGGGCCCCTCGGCGGTCACCCAGGGGCGACAGACGAGGCCGGCTGCGTCTCGCCAGGAGCTGAACTCCCAGTGGAGCGGATGCGCCACGAGACCACGCTTCACCGGGATCACGGCCAGGCTGGCCGGGCTGGTGATCGCGAGGGGGTGGGTGGGGATGCGCCAGAGGCCGGCGTGGCGCAGGGAGGCACACACGCTGGCGATGCGGCGGCGGGGCCTGTTCGAGTCTGGGGCGACCAGGACGTGCAGCTCGTGTGGGAGGAGGAGGGCGGCCCGGACGTCCCGGCCAAGGCTCTTCCGCATGCTGCGCCAGAGGGCGAGCGCTGCGGCGCGGTGTGGGAGGGGTGCTTCGTTGATGAGGTGGAGATGGAGCACGGCGACCTCGCGCTGGGGGTTCGCCTGTGCCCATCGCAACGGCCGTGCCGCGCCCAAGTGGCTGAAACCCGGGGGGTCGGCAGCCAGACTGCCCGAGGCTCCGACAACCCCCTGTCGAGATCACTCCACCTCGTCGGCCGTCCACTCCGCCTCGTCGGCCATCCATCCGCTCCAGCGCATCGCGAGCCCGACGAACACCCAGACCAGCACGCCGCAGACCGCGCCGACGTAGCCGTCCACGGCGTAGTGCCAGCCCAGGTGCACGCTCCCGACCAGGATGATCGCGGCGAAGCAGCCCAGCGCGACGCCCAGGACCCGGTGTCGGGCCCAGCCCAGCAGGGCGAACAGCACGCTCGTCGCCACGTGCATGCTCGGCATGGCCGAGATGCCTGCGACGGTCTCGACCGTGCCGCGCTCGTAGGCAGCCCAGAGCTGCTCCTGCACGTCGACGGCCCAGAGGTGGTGGACCTCGTGCAGCATGTGGAGCTCGGCCATGAGCCCCGCGTAGGGGTCTGGCTCGCCGGGGTAGAGCTCTGCCCAGAAGCAGGGGCCGACGCTGGAGGTCAGGGTCGCCAGGAGGGTCCCCGCCAGGATCCAGAGCAGCACGAAGCTCAGGAGGAAGCGGGCCCGCAGGCGCCGGTGCATGGAGAAGGCCTGCCAGATCAGGATGCCGAAGAACAGGAAGATCCAGGCGTTGTAGGCGACGTTGATGGCCACTGTGACCAAGGGGGCTGTCGGGTGCAGCCACTCGAAGGGCGGGCCGCCGTGCAGGGCGACGTCCCAGTCGTGGAAGAGCCGGTCGTACTCGAAGGGCACCATCCGGGGGATGGCCACCTTCAAGCTCCCGAAGGTCGACATGAACAGGGGCAACAGCGCGTAGACGATGGCGAAGCCCGCGAGGCGGCGGGGCTGGAGCCAGCTGGTCTTGAGGTCCTCCCAGATGAAGCGGAAGGCCGAGACCCCGTCTGGCACCCGGGGCAGGCTGCGCAGGGCGTGGCCGCCGAGGAACAGCACGACGAAGAGCACGGCCACCGCCTCGACCGCCGGGTAGCGCAGGCTGAGCACCATCACGTCGCCCAGGGCCGCGTCCACCGCGTAGCCCCCGGCGAGGTAGAGCCCGACGAGGACAGCCAGTGGCGCGTGCTCGCGCCAGAGGGTCAGCGGCAGCCGCTCTGATCGCACAGGAGGCTCTCGATCTTCTCGAGGTCCGAGCGGATGCAGCCGCCGTAGAGAGAGATGTCGCAGGGGTCGTTGTCGAGGTCCTCTGCGCCGAAGTCGCTCTGCTCGATCAGCACGAGGCTGGCTGGTCCGACGGGGTAGAGCGCCAGCGCCCCCTCCCCCCCGACGTTGTCGGTGAGCTCCAGGCGACTCAGGGTGGCGCTGCCGAAGAGCGTGAGCGCGCCGGTCCAGGTGGAGCGGTGGTCGGTGATCACGAGGTCGCTGGCCTCCAGGCTCTCCGCCGCGCCCAGGGCTGGCCCGTTGGACTGGTTGGTGGCGAAGCGGGAGTCTTCGATGCTGAGGTCCTTGTAGGCCGTCATCAGCGCCCGTCCGGGTTCGTTCATCAGGACGATCGTGTCCTCGACGAGCAGCCCGGCGATGCTGGCCTCGCCGCGGAGCTCGATGTGCGCGCCGAGCACCGAGCGGCTCTCCCGGTAGTCGAGGTCCGCGATCGTGATTGTCTCGCCCTCGAGCCGCAGGGCCACGTCGTCGACCTGGATGGCGCTGACGGAGAGGCCGTCGATGACCAGCTCCTCCTCGACCTTCGCGCTCAGCGCCGGCGTCTCCTCGGCGGTGAGGGTGAAGCCGCCGAGCTCGACGTCACGCAGGGTGATGCTGTCGGCTGTGAGCTCCAACGGCAGCTCGAAGCGCAGGCCCTGGAAGACCACAGGCTGATGGGTGAGGAGCTTCAACGGCGTGGCCTCGGCCCCGGTGTCCTCGAGCACTGGCACCAGCACGACGCCCTCCTCGCCGATCCAGCTCACCTGGCCAGGCAGCGTCTCGTCGGTCTTGTCCATATCCAGGCTGGTCGAGTAGCTGCCGGCGCCCAGGCACAGGGTCACCCAGCCAGCCGTGCCCTTCATCATGAGGTCGATGTCGGTGCCGATCTCGCCGGTCTCCAGCCGAAGGATCTCCCCGTCGGCGGGGGGACACGAAGGACCGGGACTCTCCTTGGTCCCGGTGCAGGCCACGACCCACCAGAGCATGCCGGCAGTCTACGCGACCTCTTTCTCTGTCGCTGAGTCGGCGCTCAGGTCGGAGCGGAGACCTTCTGCCCGAGCTCCTCGCTCAGGTGAGCGCGGATCCGCTCGTGTTCGGCGGCCTCGACCGGATCGTCGAGCAGGCGGGCCAGCGCCGCTCGGGCGAGCATCTCTCCGCGGCGTAGCTCCAGCGGATGAGCGAGGGTCAGCGCCTGGCGGTAGGCCTCGATGGCGCCCTCGGTGTTGCCGAGGTGCTCCATGCACTCACCCAGCTTCGTGTACTCCTGCATCTGGCCGTCGAGGTAGCCCATCTCGCCCATCATCCGGATGGCCGTCGCGAGCATCGGAATGCCGCGGTCTGGATCGTCCAGGAGGCAGTAC
This sequence comes from Myxococcota bacterium, assembly GCA_036012755.1. Classification (GTDB taxonomy): domain Bacteria; phylum Myxococcota_A; class UBA796; order UBA796; family CAJQPC01; genus JAAESX01. The sequence goes on from DASCPX010000137.1 coordinate 47,046, forward strand.
AGCTTGCCGATGTTGCCCAGGTTCGTCGCGGTCCCTGCGACCGGGGTCGTGCGCTCGTACTGCATCGCGGCCAGCTCGAACCAGGCCAGCGCCTGCTCCAGGTCCCCGTCCAGCGCGTACACGACGCCGATGTTGCCGAGCACGACGGCCGCCTTTCGCGGGGGCGTCTTGCCGTCCAGCTGGTCGCGGCAGCGGTGGTAGTGGGTGAGCGCGGCCTTCCGGTCGCCCAGGGCGTTGAGCACGTTGCCGAGGTGGTTGTGGATCAGCCAGGCGCTCTCGAAGCCAGGGGGTGCGAGGTTCCTCGCCTCGCCGAAGAGGCGGCGGGCGCCGATGAGGTCTCCGCCGCGTTCGGCCACCTATCCCAGACCCAGTCGGGCGTGGGTCGCCGCCGTGCTGTCGCCGAGCGCCTCGGCCAGCTCCAGGCTCGTCTCGTAGGCCGCCTGAGCGCTCGCGAAGTCGCTGTCGTAGAGCCGCATGTGGCCCAGGATGCGCCAGGCTCGGGTCGCGGTCTCAGGGAAGCGTCCCTCCGCCACCCCGAGCACCGTCAAGCAGAGGCCGACGCCCCGATCTCGCTCGACCTGGAGCTCCTTGGCCTCGTCGAGGAGGGCCTCCAAGAGCTCGCGCTGTTCCATCGGGCCGTCCTCGGAAGCGCACAGCCTCTCACGGTCGGGGCTTGCGGCCAAGCCTGGAGTGGGCGATAGGGCCGTTTCGAAGGGAGTCTCCATGGTCTTGTTGCTCGCGGCGTGCAGCGTAGAGCGTGCAAACCCAGAGTTCGACGACGCTGCGGTCCTGGCCCTGCTCGAGTTCACCGCAGAGGACCCCGTGAGCCTCGCCTACGCCGTTCGCCAGATCGAGGCCGACGTGCGCACCTACCCGCTGGATGGCCAGCTCGCCGACCGCTCCTTCGAGCCCGCGGAGCTCACAGAGGCCGACGTCGCCACCTTCGAGGGCGTGCCCGACCGCGACCCGGCGCTCTGCCTCCCGGTTGCTGTCGGTCACCTCTCGCCCTTTGGAGTCGACGACCACGCTCGGGTGCAGCTCCTCGAGGACCAGACCCCCATCGAGCCCGCGAGCCCTGACAAGTACGACCGCGTCATCATCTCGGGCGAGGACTGCTGGGCGTCGCGCGACTGCGATCTCCTGGTGACGGAGAATCCGCTCATCAAGGAGAACACCGCGATGACCATCGACTACACCCTGTTCAAGGACCTGCGGTGGGTGGACCTCGGCCTGCCTGACCCGGCGGACGTGCCCGAGGGAGAGACCGCGGTCAACGAGGGTGACCCGCGGTGGGCCATCGTCGCCCGTAGCTGGATCTCCGAGCCCGCCATCGCCGACGAGGGCACCTCGATCATGCAGTCCTACAGCCTAGAGGTCTGGGTGCCCGACAGCGACGGCACGGTGCGCATGATGGCGCTGTGGTCCGAGACCGACTCCTCCTTCAGCGAGGACGTCATCGCTGGCACCACCCGCAGCGGCATCAGCGGCATCTTCGACGCGGCCGACGACTGGATCGAGGAGAACCCCTGATCTGGTTCCTGGCCTGCACGGGGGCTCCCGACGTCGAGCCCGCACCGGTCGGTCGGGTCGCCGAAGCCGCGGGCATGAGCGTGCTGAGCCGCGCCGCGGTCGAGCCCGTGTTCGGGGCCCCGATTCCCTACGAGGGCTACACCGTCACCCCGCTCACCCTGCAGGTCTTCGAGGACTTCAGGCTCCCAGCGGCCCTCTGGGTCCCCAGCGGCGACGGGCCTCATCCGGCGGTCATCGTCGCCCACGGCCACTTCGGTCAGGGCAAGTCCTCTGGCGAGGTCCAGGGCCCCGCCCACGCCCTCGCCGCCAACGGCTACGTGGTGCTCGCTGTCGACACCCCCGGGGTCGAGGAGGGCTATCGCAGCGACCGCTGGATCCACCTCGCCGAGGGGGCCCACAACCGCCACCTCCTCGCGGCCGCCGGGACCTCGGCGATGGCGCTGCAGCTCCACGGCCTCCAGGCCGGGCTCGACTACCTGCAAGAGCGAGGAGACATCGAGAAGATCGGCGCCACCGGCGCCAGCGGCGGAGCGGTCCAGTCCTACTACCTCTCCTTCGTGGACCCGCGGATCGAGGCGGTGGTCCTCGCCAGCTACGTGCCCATGCCCCACGAGGCTCGGGCCGGCGGCTGCACCTGCGACGCCCTGCCCGGGTGGCCCGGCCCTGACCCGGCGCTGCTCGCGGCCTCGCCCAAGCCAGCCCTGTGGCTCTCCGAGCTGGACCAACCCGCGCCGGGGGGCCTGCCGCGCTCGGCCTCCTTCGAGGCGATCCCAGGTCCCCACGGCTACTCCGACGCGATGGTGCAGGAGATGCTCGACTTCTTCGAGGACCACCTCGGCGGGGACGACCGGTTGGTCACGGGCGTGCACACGGGACAGGGGCCCCTCACCAGCGAGGACGTCGGCGAGGCCGGCATTGATGACCTCGTCCGTTCCTTGGAGGTCGGCGCTCTGCGCAACGCCCCCCTCGAGGCTGGGGAGTTCACGGTCTCGTGCTCCGGGCACGGGGCGACCGTGCTCCTCGCCGGCGAGGTGGACTCCAAGACGGTCCAGGCCGCCGGCTTCCGGGCCTGCGAGGTCGACGTCCCCCTCACCGAGGTCGACCTCGCGGAGACCCTCATCCGGCGCCAGCCTGCGCTGGACATCGTCGCTGGCGGGCTGTGGGCAGCCTACGAAAAGCGAGGCGCCACCTTGGTGATCGCTCATCGGACTTGGGGCTACGCCGCGGAGCGCGCCGGTCTCCCCTACCTCTGGCTGGAGCCGGTCGAGGACCTCGACGACGTCCTGTCCGAGGACCCCCTGTGGGTCCATGCGCCGGGGATGTGGTGGAACTCGCGGGGCCTGCAGGCCCAGGCTCGAGGCGGAGACCTCAGCCTGCTCCTCGACGCCACTCGGCCACATCCTCCGGAGGCCCCTCCTTCGCCACCTTGACCCCCCAGGCGATGTAGACCAGCGCGATCACGAAGCAGATGAGCCCCCAGCCCGGTACGTCGATGGGCAGCAGGTCCTCGACCATGTCCAGCCAGAGCACTGTCGTGATGGCCATCGCAGCGATGCGCATGCCAGCGCCGAAGGGGACCTTGCCGAAGCCACCCATGCCCCAGCCGATGGCGCCGTAGCCGACCGCCTGCAGGCACCTCCAGGTCACCGATACGAGGAAGGCGCACAGGTAGAACAGGATCGGGAAGTAGAGCCGGGCGTCCTGCAGCATCAAGAGCAGGAGGTGCTCGTCCATCACGAAGAAGGGCACGGCGCCCAGCGGGGTCTCCCTCTCCATGCCGCCGGCGTTGCGGACGAAGAGCGTGTCGCGGGTCAACAGGAAGCGCTCGGCTCGCCCGTCCAGGCTGGTCACCTGCCCGGTCGTGTCGACCACGAACAGCGGCTGGCCCGTGTCGGGGTCGTTCCACGTGTAGGGCTGGCTGCGCACGTCGGTGTAGACGGTGCCAGCCTCGATGTAGAAGCCCGGGAAGCCCTCTACCCACTCGGCGGCGTCGTCCTCCACGAAGCGCATGAGCCTCCACTCGAGCTCGGCGGTGATCGGGAGCCAGACGATGACGACCACGAGGTGGAGGTAGAGGATCCCCCACCCTCGCCAGCGAAAGATGACGTCTTGCCAGAAGGGGCGCTGCAGCAAGGGTGCCCGCCAGAGCGCCACCCAGATGGAGAAGTGCGGCTCTGGGGGCGGCTTCGTCTGCATGCGGTGGATTCAAGCACAGAGCGGACGAAGCGACGCTCCAGGCCCTACTTCACCATCGTGATGCAGATCCCGGTGCCGTAGTAGTGGACGGAGTTGACGTTGCTGGAGTCGCACTGGGCTTCGCCTTCGATGTGGAAGGTCGGGCAGTTTCCGGAGCGGTACAGCGGGCAGTAGTGGTGCATGACCAGGTCGTTGTCGCCCTCGTCCAGCCAGAAGGTGCCGATGTAGATACGCGATCCGCCCGGGAAGCCGTCGTTGTCGGCGTCCTGGACGATCCACTCGTAGCCGCAGTTCGCCCAGCGCGGCACGCCGCTGGGGTTGGAGGCGTTCTCCACCCGGAAGAAAGCGGACTCGTTGCGCTGAGAGCCGCCGGACTCGGCGATGGAGTCGCTGTAGATGTGGTACCAGCCCTCCGCCGGGGCGGTGATGCTGCCCTCCATCTCCGTGGGGTCCCAGGACAGGACGTAGATCGTGTCCTCGCTGACCGACTCGATGCCCTCGTCGCAGTCGCCGAAGCGGTCCGGCGGGTCCCCGTCCGGTGGGTCGTCGTAGTCGTCCCAGGGGTCGGGGCTGGGATCGCCTCCGCCGCCGCCCGAGTCGTCGCCGCCCGAGTCGTCGCCGACACCGGGATTGCCGCCGGAGTCCCACGGCTCGGTGGCGTCGTTCTTGTTGAAGTAGGAGTAATCGCTACAGGAGAGCGAAAGACCGAGGATCAGCATGGTCCGGACTTTCAGTGCCGCGGGGACCTTAACGCAACTACAGGATGAAGGGGTAGTAGTACGTCGCCGCTTCGCTCCCTTCCCACGGTGGGAAGGTGATCTGCGTGATGGCGCTTCCGAGGCAGGAATCCAGCGAGGTGCCCGAATACTGGCCGCCGTCGATGCGGGCGCTCGACGCCCGACCGCTGGGCTGGATCGCCAGCTTCACGGTGATCCTGCCACTCGGCAGGCTTCCTGTCTCCTGGCGGTAGAGGCCGAAGCAGCGCTTCACGCCCTTGTTCGACTTGAGCATGGTGTCCAGCACCGTGACCGGCACGCCGACATTGCCGGAGCTTGCAGCCGAGGTGCTCTTCGTGCTCGAGCCAGACGACTTGGTGGAGCCCGAAGACGACTTGGTCGAGCCCGAGGACGACCTGGTCGAGCCCGAGGACGACTTGGTCGAGCCAGAGGACTTCGATGAGCTCTTCGGCGCCACGTCCGCGGCGGTCTTGCGCTTGACCGTGGTCTTGGGAGCGGTGACCGTCGGAGCGTCCTCCTCCGGCTCGTCGAGCTCGGTTATGCCGTCGGCGCTGTCCTGGTCCTCTGCCTTCTCCATCTCCGCCAGCGCGGCGGCGAGGGCGTCGGCCCGATCCTCGATGGTCGGCTCGTCGGCTTCGTCCGCTGCGACGGCGTCGTTGAAGGCGCCCTCGGGGATCTCGGTCCCGCCGAGGGTCACCTTCTCCTCTGGCCCCTCCGTGAGCTGCACTTCTCCGGCCTCGAAACCGATGCCGGTGAACTTGACCGCGGCGGCTGCTCCGCCGGCGAGGAAGAGGCCCAGGAACATCGACAGGACGATGCTGGCTTCCTTGCGACCGCGGCTGCCAGTGGCGAGCACGAGCAAGGATGTGATGCTGCTGGCGAGCGCGATGGCGAGGCCGATGACCTCGAGGGCGTGGTCGCTGGTGACCGCCATCAGCGAGGCACCGGCCATCGCACCGAGGCTGCACATCATGACCAGCGCCATGTCGCCGGAGGGGTCGTGCCCTTGTGGAGCGAGCTCCTTGATCGGCACTCCGCTGGGGCCGGCAGAGGCCGTCGTCGGCGGGGGGGCCTTGGTCGTCGGCTTCGGAGCCGGCAGCGGAGGAGGGGGGGGCGGGGGCGGGGCCAGCGTCGGGTTCGCCGGGGGTTTCTGGTGCTTCTCGGCCAGGCCCGGCCGCGGCACGGTCTCGTCTCCAGGAGGGTCGATCACCGTGGGCGGGATGTCCTCCGAGTGCTCCTCCTCGTCGAAGCCGAAGGTGCTGTAGCTGCCGGAGGCGTGGGCCTGTGCCTGGGCGCGGGCCCGAGCCTCGATCTCCTCCTGAGAGGTGATCTGCGTGCTCTCTGCGTCAGGGGAGGGGGCGACGCTCTGGTAGCCGGCCCCCGACTTGCGGATGATGATCCCGTGGCCGCAGCGTCGGCAGGTCGCCTTGTTGACCTCCCGAACGAGCTTGTGCTCGGGGATCTTGTAGGTGGCGGCGCAGTTGTCGCAGACGACTCGCATCTGGGTCCTCAGACCGGAAAGCGCTGAAACATGGCTTGTTCCGGCCAACACGTCAAGCCATGCCCGGCGGTCTCACAAATCGCTGTCAAGGGCCCTCCACCACGACGGTGTAGGTGGCCACACTGCCCTGGACACTGTCCGGCTCCTCTGTGTTCCCGTCCGAGGTGTTCCAATAGACGAGTCCGGCGACCCCTCCAGCGATCGCGACGCCGCCCATTGTCCAGAACCACCACTCCTCGGTGATGCGCTTGTCCCGCTGCCTTCCGCGAGGGGCTCGGCTCTTCGTCCCGGAGATCGTGCCGACCTCCTCCTCGTCTGGCTCGCGGGAGAAGATCGTCTTCTTCGAGGTCCCGATCGGGCCCGAGCCGGCGATGGAGAAGAACTCCTCTTCCGGCTCGACAACGGGCTCCGATCCGAGCTCGAGGGCTCCGCCCATCATCTCCTCGACCATCTCGAGGTAGATCGGCTCTCCCGGGTAGGGCGGCACCACCATCATCGAGCGGCTGGACTCCCCGACGACCTCTCCGCCCTGGGTCATGCGAGCGAAGAGCGTGCCGTCGAGATCGACGTAGCCGGTGACCAGGAACTCGGCGTCGAGGGCCACGGAGAGGCGCTCGAGGTCGCCGCTGAGCGTCATGCGTGGCTCGCTCTCGTCCAGGAAGTGTGCGGCCTCGGAGAGCGCGCTCTCGATGGCTGGGGTCATTGTCGGGGCGCGGGTCTCGCCATAGCCAGGGAAGAGGTAGAGGGCCTCGACGAAGCTGGCGATAGCCTCTGTCCTGCGCCCCTTCTTGATCAGCGCCGCGCCGATGAAGTAGTGGACATCGGCCAGCTCGGATCGACGCGCCCAGGCCGAGTCGGCGTCCTCGTGCAGCTCGAGGGCCTGGTTCAGCAGGGACAGCGCCGAGCTGGGCTCCCCCTTGTCGAGCGATGTCCGGGCCTGCGCGACCAGGCGGCGGGCCTCTGCGATGTCGTCTTGCCGGCCGGTCGAGAGCCGGTTCGTGACGTCGTACTCGGACAGCGGGAAGTAGCCGCCCTCCTCCAACAGCGCGTCCCGGAAGCCCTGGGGCGCCATCTGGACCTCGTCGTAGGGCACGCCGTAGCCGTCGAAGGGCAACACGGCGACGTCCTGGGCAGAGGCCATGGAGAGGAACAACAGCGTCATGTCTAGAGGCTACCGGAGGATTCGCGGCTGTGTTTCAGGGGGCTTCCACGATCCAGAAGCGGCCGTAGTAGTGGTCGTAGGCCGGCGCCGCGAGGATCAGGTCGTCGTTGCCGTCGCCGCTCCAGTCGTAGCTCGACATCGCAATCCCGAGGAGGTCGCCGGTGGCGGTCCCGTCGAAGCTAGCGTTGGCGTCGGTGTCGGTGTAGCTGCCGGTTGTGCCGAGATCGGCCCCGCTGAAGAGGAACACCGTGCCGGCGTCGTCCGCGTAGTAGTAGCTGTAGTAGGTGCTCGTGTAGTCCGGGGCGGCGATGGCGAGGTCGCTGTAGCCGTCGCCGTCGTAGTCGCCGGCGGTGAGGTTGATGCCGAAGTAGTCCGGGGCCGAGGCGCTGATCGTGATGTCCGCGGAGTCCGCCCTGATCTTGCCGGAGAGCGCGCTCACGTCGAGGAAGACATAGGCCGTCTGGTCCGTGTACGAGGCGGCGGCGACATCCACCGTTCCGTCGTCGTCGAAGTCGCCGATCACCGGATCGGTCACGTGGCTGAAGTAGGAGGAGATCCCCTCGCCATAGAGCGTGAGGCTGGCGGCGCTGTCGGCCGTGCCCGCTGCCGAGACGGTCGCGGCGCCGTAGATCAGGTAGAGCGAGCCGGAGTTGGTCGTGCCCTGGTCTCCGTACCCGGCTGACATGAAGAGGTCGTCGTAGCCGTCGCCGTCGACGTCCCCGCCCGAGAGCCCGCTGCCCATGTAGTCCTTGCCGTCGTCGCCGTACCAGTAGGTGTCGGCGTCCGTGAGCAGGTCGTACTCGCTGCCGCTGGCGATCGACGCGCCCAGGAAGAGGTAGACGTAGCCTTCGTAGGTGTTGTAGTTGCCGTAGTCTCCGTGGACCACGTCGTCCTGGCCGTCCCCGTCGAAGTCGACGCTGGAGAGCACCTCTGTGTAGCCATAGGACTGGCTGCCAGACCAGAGGACGTCCGCGTCGGCGATGTCGTAGGTCCCGCCCATGGAGCCGCCGTAGAACAGGGCCGCGGCGTAGTTCCCGCTCCCGTCGCCGTAGTAGTAGTCGTTGGCGCCGACGTAGAGGTCGTCCGAGCCGTCCCCGTCCTGGTCCCCGCTGACCGGGTCCATGTGGCCGAAGTAGTTGTAGTAGGTGCCGCCGTCGATGTAGGCGTAGTCGTTGTCGGAGACCTGGCCTGCGTAGCCGGCGTAGGGGGCGCCATCGACGAGGTAGAGCCCGCCCTGGTAGTCGCTGTTGCCCGTGTAGAGGCCACCGAGGGCCATGTCGTCCTGGCCGTCCCCGTCCCAGTCTCCCACGCTGATGCCTTCGGGCCAGGCGATGTAGTCGCCATAGTCGCCCGTGAGGTGGGCGGTCGCGGCGTCGCTGACGCTCATGTTGTCGACGTAGTCGTCGCAGTCGTTGTCGACCTCGTCCCACACCTCTTCGCCGTCCGGGCTGATGCTGCTGTCGGTCTCGTCGCAGTCCCCGTCGTCGCGGGAGTAGCCGTCGCCGTCGTAGTCGTTGCCGGTGCACTCGATGTTCGCGTCGCCCGGGGTGCCGGCGTCGCCGTCGCCGAAGACGTCCTCTGAGCTGCACCAGTAGTCGGGCTCGTTCGTGTACGCGGCCTCGAGGTAGTCGGCGTCGAGGTTCAGGCTGGCGCCCTCCGGGACCGTCCAGTCGGAGGTGACGCGGGCCCGGTTCAGCCAGTTCTCGCCGAGGTAGAGGAAGATGCTGTCGGTGCCCTGGTCGAAGCTGAAGTCGGCGAAGTCGTACTCGTAGTCCAGGCTGAGCCCGCCGTTTTGGGTGGCGTCGGAGTTCACTCCGAAGACCGCGTAGTCCCCAGCCGCGACGACGAGGCTGGAGTCCACCTCGAACTCGTCTCCGTCGTTGGCCTTGATCTCCCAGCCGACCATGTCGATGTCGTTGCTGGTCGTGTTGTAGACCTCGAACCACTCGCCGTCGGTGTCGTCGACGGTCGACGAGTCGATCATCAGCTCGCTGAGGATGATGGCGCCGAAGATGATGTAGTCCTCGTCGACGAGGCCATCGCAGTCGTCGTCGGCGAGGTCCTGGGCGGTCTCTCCGGAGTCGTAGTAGACGCTCGCGTCGGTGTCGTCGCAGTCGTCGCCGCCGTGGTCATCGCTGTCCGCGCCGTCACCGTCCTGGTCGTAGTCGGACAGCTCGTCGCAGTTTTGATCGACACCGTCGTACCAGGTCTCCTCTGCGCTGGGTGAGATCGACGCGTCGGTGTCGTCGCAGTCGTCGCCGCCGTAGTCGGGGTGATCGTGGCCGTCTCCGTCCGCGTCGTAGTCGGAGAGCCTGTCACAGTCGGTGTCCTCGCCGTCGTAGGGCGTGTCCTCCGCGCCCGGGTTGATGTCCGCGTCCTCGTCGTCGCAGTCGAGGCCCCCGCCGTCGGGGTGGGTGTAGCCGTCACCGTCCTGGTCGTAGTCGTCCTCGCCGTCACAGTTGCTGTCGATGCCGTCGTACCAGTCGTCTTCGGCTCCCGGGTAGACGGAGGCGTCGGTGTCGTCGCAGTCCTCTCCGCCGGCCTCCTCCGAGTCGAAGCTGTCGCCGTCAGCGTCCGCAACGGCGTTGCCGGAGAGCGCCGTGAGGCCATCGCCGCCGTCGCTGGTCCACGCGATCTCCGCGGTCTGGGGATCGAAGTCGCTGGGGTTGAAGGTGACCTCGAGGGTGTGGGTGCTGCCTGGCTCGAGGACCGGTATGGAGAGTTCGGCGTCGAAGGCGCTCGAGCCGGAGATGGCACCGTTGGTCGTGAGGCTGGCGCTCCCCACGCAGAGGTTCGTGACCGTGATCTCGCCGGTCTGGGTCGAGTAGGGCACGTCCGTGAAGCTGAGCTCGCTGTCCACGTGGAGGACGGGGCAGGCGTCCGGGGCGGCGCTGTCGTCGGTGACGCTGCTGTCGATGGGCAGCTTGTCCTTGTCGCGGCAGGCGAGGGCGAGGATGAACCAGATCATGGGAATCTCCGAGCGAAGGGCGAGAGCATAGTCAAGCTGTCGCCCAGAGCGCGACTTTCAGGCTTTTCCTGGCAGATTGGCGGTTTCCAGCCGCGTTCTGGTTCGGCTCGACCTGGGCCTGAGTCAGGGCTCGGGGCGTGCCTTGGACCGGATGGCCGCCAGGCGCCGGGCCTCCTGGCGCGCTGCGTCGACCTCGTCCGCGGAGGCCCCGTGGCGGTCGTCGACCGCGAGCAGGTAGTCGCACAGCCACTCGAGGTCCTCGTCCGGGTGATCGCCGGCGGCGACGCTGAAGCGCGTCGAGCCGATGAAGGCGAGGTGGAGCTCTGTGCCGCGGACGACCTCGACGGCCTTCAGCTCGTCCCAGCTGAGCCGCTCGGTGCCGACAGCCAGCCCGTGGACATCGACCTCGAGCACGGTCACGCCGTCCTCTCCGAAGAGCTCGAAGCGCGCGGACTGCTCGGAGACCTGCGCGCGGAAGCTGCCGGGGGCTCCGGTCTCTGCGCCGATCTCGTGGGGGTCTGCGAGGCTCAGCGGGATGTGCTCGTCCAACTCGTAGTCGGTGCCACCGACCGCGAGGCGCAGGGCCCTCCGAGCGCCGACCAGCGCATGCGAGAAGGCCGCGACCCCCAGGAACCAGGCGAAGCCCAGGAAGAAGGGGGCGTGGATGGCGGTGAAGAGCTTGACGAACCCGTGCACGGAGGCGTCCACCTCGATGAGCGTCCCGCCTCCGGCGCCGCGCAGCTTGCCGCTCAGCACCGGCCGCCAGCTGTTCCTTCCGCGTGTCGGGTGGTGCAAGGTGAAGGTGTGCCCCTCGATGGTGCCTTTCAGATCGCCCGATTCCACGGACCTGGAGCTTCTCGCTTCGGTCCACAGGTGCCCCTCGATGGTGCCCTTCAGATCGCCCGATTTCAGCGCCGAGTGCAGCGCGTCTTTGGTGGCCTCGGGCTCCGCGGGTGTCCAGCAACGGTAGCGGTGTCGCAGTCGCCAGCGCAGGGGCGTTCCCCGGACGTGGAGGACGAGCAGGGCGACGAGCATCCCTGCCGGGAAGAGGAAGAAGAGGAGGACCACTGCGGGCTCGTCCATCGATCTACAGGCAGTCGCCGTCGAGGTACTCGAAGCTGACGGTGCCGGCCATGTCCTCGCAGCCGTGGATGAGCCCGACGTCGTTGTCGCTCGCCTCAAGGTCCTCGACGACGAGGTGGGCGTCGTAGGTTAGCACGATGGCCGTCCCGAACTCCAAGCCGTCGGGGGAGCGGCTGCCCGTCACGGAGCCGCCGGAGATCGCCATCTCCCCGCCCTCGCGCGCGGCGAGCTCGTAGGTCGCGCCGAATGACGCCGTGTTGTCTTCGGCGTCGACGTCCTCGAGCCGCACGACGCCCTCCCCGTCGGTGACGTACAGCCAGATGGCGCCGCCAGAGCTGGCCTCGTTGCCGACGAAGCTCGAGCGCACCAGCTCGACGGTGAAGTCTCGAGCGAGGTCGAAGAGCGCGAGCCCACCCCCGGTGCCGCCCTGGTTGCCCTCGAAGCGGCTGTCTTCGATGAGCACGCGCTCTGCGTCCTCGACGCGCAGGCCTCCGCCCTGGGTGGACCCCTCCCCGCTGTCGAGGAAGGCCGAGCTGCGCACGGTCACCTCTCCGGGGGTCTCGATGGACAGCCCGCTGGCGTCGCCCTGCTGGCCCGGGCCCGGCCGGAAGGTGCAGCCCTCCACCAGCACGACGGCGTCGCCGTGGGTGGCCGCGATCGTGGCCCCCTGGTCGCTCTCCACGACGAGGTTGCGCAGGGTCACACCGTCCTCGCCCCGCTGGGCATCGAGGGGGGACTCGCCCGCCTCCGCGCCGAGCGTGACGTCCGGCAGGCCGGTCACCGTCTCGATCACCAGGTCGCCGTCGTGGCGCGTCCCGAAGGAGATGGGCTCCGAGTAGCTGCCCGTGCAGATGCGCAGTCGCCCCCCAGCAGCACGGCCTCGGCGGCCTCTGTGAGCGAGTCGTACTGGACGTCGCCGACCCAGGCCACGCCGCCGGGGAGGTCCTCGTCCCCCGAGCAGTCGTCATCGATCCCGTTGCAGCCGATCTCCGCCTGGCCCGGGTTGACCCCTGCGTCCTCGTCGTCGCAGTCGCAGGGTTGTTCTGCCTCCTCGCAGGGGGCGTAGCCGTCGCCGTCGGCGTCGGTGATCGGGTCCTCGCCGAGGGGTCCGCCAGAGCACCCGAGCAGGATCATGAACACTGGAGCTCTCCTTTGGCGGGCCACATCGTAGCGAAGCCAGGAGATCGGCTCAGAGGAAGCGCTCGATCTCGCGGCGGAACTCGACCTGGTCCACCAGGTTCGTCAGGTAGTCGAGGCGTCCACCCTCCCAGACGAGCACCGGCGAGGCCGTGTAGCCGGCGATCCACTCCTCGTAGAGGTCGTTGAGGCGGCGGATGTAGCGGGTCGGGATCTTCTGCTCGCTGGGGCGCCCCCGCTTCTTGATGCGCTTCTTGATGCCGCGAACGTCGCACTGCAGGTAGATCAAGAGGTCCGGGGGTTGCAGCGCCGCCCGCATGGAGTCGTAGAGCTCCATGTAGGTGCCGTAGTCGCGCTTGTTGATGAAGCGGCCGCGGTGGAGGTTGGTCGCGAAGATCTCTGCGTCCTCGTAGATCGTGCGGTCCATCACGAAGGCGCCGCCCTTGTCCGAGAGCTCCAGGTGCAGGCGGAACTTGTGGGTCAGGAAGTAGAGCTGGCTGTGGAAGGCCCAGGACTTCATGTCGGCGTAGAAGTCGTCGAGGTATGGGTTCGTGGCGAAGGGCTCGTAGACCGGATCGAACTCGTACCTGGAGCAGAGGAACTGGGTCAGCGAGGTCTTTCCGGCGCCGATGTTGCCGGCGATCGCCAGGAACTTCTTCATTCCAGGGAGCGCTGCCCGAGGTTCCCGTAGCTGTCGGTGAGCGTCACGGTCGTGGCGCCGCCGGGCACATCTGCCGGGATCCAGGCCTTGCCGCCGCTGACCGTGTCGACCTCGACCGTGCTGCTGTCGCCTGTGTCGAAGCTGACCTCGACCTCTCCGCCGAGCGGGTTCGCGCCGGTGCTCGTGCCATCGATGTCCACCAGGCGCCAGCCCTCCGCGGGGCCATCGATCCAGGCCCAGAAGCCGCCGTCCGCCTCCTCGATCTGGATCTCGGCCACGGTGACCTCGAAGACGTCGCTGGTCATCTCGTAGGGGCCCGAGCTCCACGGCCAGCGCTCCTCCATGCCGGTCCAGACCTCGCCCTCGACGGCCAGCCGATAGTCCCCGGCTTCGAGGCCCATGCGGTCATGGTAGTGGCCGACAGCCTGCCAGGCGGCCCACCACATGTGGTCCTGGTCGACGTCCACCGGGTAGAGCGGGTCCGGGGTCCAGGCCAGGAGGATGTCGTGGCCGGACTCGTCGATGAGGCGGCCCGACAGGGAGGTCACGTCGACCCAGTCGCTGCCTTCCAGTCGCTGGAGCCGCACGCTGGGAAGGTCCACCGCGGGGTCGCCGCCCTGCCAGGCGAGCTGGACGACGCAGCTCACGCGCGGGCAGCGCTCTGGCACGTCGAGGTCGAGCTCGAAGCCCGGAGGCAGCCAGAAGTCCTCTGGCACCTCGGTGAGCAGGGTGCCGGCCGAGGGGGTCGTGTCAGGAGTGAACTCGGCGAGCGCCTTGTCCTCGTACTCGGTGGGCGCCCACCAGCCGAGGGGGTCCGGATCCTCGCGCTCTGGAGTCAGGAGCACGTCCTCGGCCAGCTGCAGCGCCCCCTCCATCACGTGCTCGCCCTGGAGCGGGCCCCAGAGGTTGATGTTGGGCTCGTAGCCGCCGACGAGCCAGTCCTCTGGGATGAGGAAGTAGCCCTCGTGGTCCTGGGCGTAGCCGATGAGGCCGGGGATCTCGATTCCGAGCTCGTCGACGGCGCGTCTCCGCCACTGCTCGGTGAACATGCTGGCGGGCTCGGCGGGGAAGGTGCCGATGAGCAGCGTCGTGTCGCTGACGGCGCCGCTGGTCCCCCGCACGGGCATGCCGTCGATGGCGATGCCGGTCGTGCCGGCCTTCATGGACTCGACCATCGGGAGCTCGAACTCCTCGACGATCATGCCGAAGGTGCCGCTGATCAAGCCGGACAGGAGCCCGATGTCCATGCAGGAGGTGTAGGGGTAGACGTCCGCTTGGGTCTCGACCTTGAGCAGCGGGTCCTCCGAGCCGCAGAAGGCCGCGCCGAACTCGAAGACCGCGAACTCGTCGAAGGGGGAGCTGAGGCTGCCGTCGTCTGCGTAGATCTCGTCGTCGGCCTGGTAGCCCTCCTCGAAGGGCGGGTAGTACCAGTCGACCGTGCCGTCCCGGGTGACGCGGATGTCGTCCCGGTGGCTGGGGATGTGGCGGGAGGCGACCTCCAGGTCGATGTCGTCGCTGGTGGTCGGCGTCTCCTCCCAGCCGTCCATCAGCGCATCGACCGCGTAGACGCCGATGGTCTCGGTCCTGGCGAGGTCGTCGTCCGAGCCGGCAGGGCTGGCATCTCCGCCCGCGCCCTGGAGATGCATGACGACCACGTCCGGGTCGTCGAACTGCTCCTCCAGCGCCACCTCGACGCCGCCGGTGGAGTCGTGCGACCACATCGAGCTGTCGCCGCCGAGGATGGTGCCGTGCATGCCGAAGACCACCGCCATGGCCAGCGGGTCCCCCGCGGCGTTGTCGACCCGCAGGATGAGCGCGTGCTGGTCCTTGCTGCGGCCGATCTCCTGGTCCTCCCACACCTGGAGCGTGTCGTTCTCTTCGCGCCGGTCCCGATAGACCCGGTCGTCGGGGTCCCACTCGTAGAGCCAGTTGGCCCCGATGGCCGCTGGCTCCTTGCGATCGTGAGCCAACAGCGCCGCCTCGGTCATGCCGGCGGCGTAGCGCTCGAAGACCTCGCGGTTGTACATGTCTCCGCCCAGGTAGAAGTGGACCTGGTCGGAGAAGTTCGCCGGCATCGCGTGGGAGTGGGAGGCCGCGAGCACGACCTTGCCGGAGAGATTCCGCCCGAGCTCTTCGGAGAGCCTCCGCTCGATCTCGCTCACGAGCCCGTCGTAGCTGTAGATGGCGTCGAACTTGAGCAGGACGAGAACGTCGTCGCCGTTGTCGAGCCAGATGGCCTTGACCTTGGGTCGCGTGTGGAGCCCGGCGGACTGGGCGAAGGCGACCGTGTAGGGCGACAGGCGCTTGTCGGGCTTGGACTCGTGGCCGAGGATCTTGCAGCGGCTCGAGTAGCCACCCATCGGGGCGCCCATCGGGGCGTCGAGCACCACCTCGGCGGCTCCTGCCTCCGGCGGTCCGGGCACCTTGTCGGGATGGTTGTACGTGGGCTTGCCACACGCGAGCGACAGGGCGAGCAGCATGGGACCTCCGGGCCGTGGAAGATAACGGCTCTCGGCGCTACCTCGTCGGTGGCAATGATGATGGGAGGAGCAGCACCATGCGAACTGCCCTCAACGCTGCCCTCCTGCGCTCGAAGCCCGGCAACGCGCGGGAGCGGGTGATCCGTTGAGCGGAAGGCACACCACCGGCGTCGACTCTCGCTGCAGCGGCTGTGGCCTCGTCCCGCGTCTTTGCCTGTGCGCGGAGGTGCGGTCGGTCCACAACGAACTGCCGGTCATCGTCGTCCGCCACGTCCGTGAGCGCACCCGCGGCTCGAACACCGGGCGGCTGGTGCTGCTCACCCTGGAAAACGCCGAGCTCGTCGAGATCGGCGCTCCAGACGCTCCCCCGGTGGACCCCACCCGCTTCGAGGGCATGGGGGTCCTGTGGCCCGACGGCCCGGCCTCTGTCGAGGACGTCTCGGGGCTGGTGGTCGTCGATGCCACCTGGCGCCAAGCCTACAAGATGCGCTTGCGCGTCCCCGGCCTTGCCGCCTTGCCGCGGGTAGGGCTCGTCGGTGGAGAGCGCCCCCGCATGCGCAGGCAGAACGCTCCCGGACGCATGGCCACCGCAGAGGCCGTCGCCATGGCCCTGGGCTGCGAGGAGCTCGAGCGGGTCTTCGCCATGCACGTCGAGCGCATGGCGCGCTCCCGGGGGAAGGGCGGTCGCGGGGCGACCGAGCGCTGACTCTCGCGTCGCGGGCTGTCGTGCCTGTGGCACTCTCTGGGCAGGAGGCGGGATGCTCCAGTCGCCGTGCAGAACCCTCCGCTGAAGAGGGACTGAGCCGCAGCGACGCGAGCCCGCTGCGTTCGTGCCTTGGCGGTAGTCTGGGGACGGAGGTCCCCGTCCTCGCTCTCTTCGCCCTCGCCTTTGCCGAGCCCGCTCCCAGCGTGGAGCGAGGGCTCTACGACGAGCCGTTTCCCGTCGAAGCCGAGGGCGACCTGCTCTACAGCACGGACGGCTCGACGCCGAGCCTGACCTGGCCGGGCTCGCTGGAGGTCGAGGGCACAACCACCCTGAGGCTCCAGGATCCAGCCGAGGACCTCGTCGTCACCCACACCTACCTCTTCATCGAGGACATCCTCCCCACCCTGGACGCCGGCGTCGTCGACGACGCGGAGTACGGCCCGGCCATCGAGCGCACCCTCCGCGAGCTGCCGACCATCGTCCTGACCCACTCCTCGGCCCTGTCGCTGACCGAGCAGGAGGCGGCGTTCGAGTGGATCGACGGCGTCGAGGACACCCAGATCGACTGCGGCCTGCGCATCGTCGGTGGCCACTCGATCTACTACGAGAAGAACAGCTTCCGGCTGAACTTCCGCTCCGAGTACGGCAGCTCCAGGCTGCGCCTCGACCTGTACCAGGACTTCGCCACCGGCGTGCCCCCTGCGGACGACTTCGACGCGCTCACCCTGCGCTCCGGCAGCCACGACTCGGTCTTCTACCTCGGCGCCAGGGGCCAGTACCTGCGCAACCGCTGGATGGACGAGAGCCAGCTCGAGATGGGCCACATCGCCCCCCACGGCCGCTACGCCCACCTCTACACCAACGGGGCCTACCACGGGCTCTACCACGTACGGGAGCGCTTCAGCGCCGCCATGCTCGCCGAGTACCTCGGCGGCGACGAGGACGACTACGAAGCGGTCAACTCCGGCACGGTGATCGACGGCTCGGGGGAGGCCTGGGCCCAGGCTCTTGCCAACGGCTACGACTTCGAGGCCATCGGGCAGTGGGTCAACCTCGAGAACTTCCTCGACTACATGATCCTCAACTTCTACGCCGGCAACGCCTGGGACTGGTCGGCCTGGCACAACTGGATGGCCGCCGGCCACAGCCAGACCGGGGGCTACCTCTTCCACAGCTCCGACTCGGACATCTGCCTCGTCTACGACCACACCATCGACATCCTCAGCAATCCAGGTCCCGGCAACCTCTTCTCCACGCTCATGAGCCAGGGCGACGAGGACTTCCTCGTCCTGCTGTCCGACCGGCTCCATTCCCACCTCGTCGCCGAGGACGGCGTCCTGCTCCCCGACGCAGCCGCCGAGCGCTACAGCCGCCTGGCCGTGCAGATCGAGGACGCCGTCGTCGCCGAGTCCGCCCGCTGGGGTGCCGGCTGGTGGACCCGGGACGACTACTGGGTCATCGAGCGGGACGCCCTGCTGTCCGACTACTTCCCACAGCGCACCGACTCCCTGCTGGACCAGGTCCGCACCGCGGGCTGGCTGAGGCTCCCGGCTCCGGTCTTCACGATCACAGGAGACCACGTGCTCGTCGAACCCGTCGACGAAGCGGAGCTCTGGGTCACCCTCGACGGCAGCGATCCGCGCCTGTCCGATGACGCCCTCGGCCCGGACGTCTTCGAGGCCACCGTGGAGTACACGACCCTGGTCTCCGGGCGGCTCTACGACGGGAGCTGGGGGCCGATCGAGACCCGGCTCGTCGAGGTCGACACCGCCCCGCCGGTGCTGCTCAACGAGTGGAACACGGTCGAGGTGGACGAGTGGCTGGAGGGAGGCGACAGCAGCCTGGGGGAGCTCGAGGGCAACGGCGGGGACTGGCTCGAGTTGCTCGTGGTCCAGGACCTCGACATGAGGGGCTGGCGGCTGGAGCTCGAGGACCGCTCCGGGACGCTCAGCCCCATCGAGCTCGATCACGCGGTGCTCGCGGATGTGCGCGCCGGCACGCTCATCACCATCGCAGAGGGCCTCCCAGAGGACCTCTCCTATGCCCCCGAGGTTGGCGACTGGCGCTTCCACGTCCAGGACGAGGAGCTCGACGTCAGCCACCGTGAGTGGACCCTGACTGCCTGGGACGACCAGGGCCGCGTCCGCCTGGGACCGGTGGGCGAGGGCATCACGCTGGACGGTCTAGGCTCCGACGAGGTCGGCCTGTACGCAGACGGCGAGCACATCACCGCCAGGGCTTCGAGCTACGGCGCGCCGAATGTCTGGGAAGGCGGCAGCCAGGATCTCTCTGCGCTCCGCGGCGAAGAGGGTCGGGTCGGGCCCGAGCGCGAGGTCTCGGAGCGGGTTCCTCCGGAGCCGGTGGGCTGTGCGGGGGGGCTCTTGCCGGTCCTGCTGTTGTTGGCCTGCGCAGGTGAGACCGCCCGCCGGGACAGCGCCCCGGCCTGCTTCGAGGACGAAGACGGGGACGGCTACGGCTCCGGCGTGCCGACGGCCTGCCCGACCGGGGTGCCCAACGAGCTCGACTGTGACGACCAGGACGCCCGGATCCACCCCTCCGCCTACGAGGTCTGCAACGGCGTCGACGACGACTGCGACGAGCTCGTGGACGACGACGACGAGGTCGTCGACGGCCTGCCCTTCTACGCCGATGGTGACGGTGACGGCTACGGCGGCGAGGAGATCCTGACCCTCTGCTCCGCCGAGGCCGGAGGAGCCCTGAGTCCAGAGGACTGCGACGACGACGACCCCACGGTCCACCCGGGCGCAGAGGAGTTCTGCGACGGCGTCGACCGTGACTGCGACGGCGAGGCTGGGGACAAGCCCGGCGCCACGGCCAGCTGCGCGGCCGAGAGCTGCCTGGCGCTGTTGACCGCCGAGCCAGATCTGCCAGATGGCGCCTGGTGGATCGCCCTGGAGTCAGAGCCGACGGAGCTCTACTGCGACATGACCGGTGGGGGCTGGACGCTGGGCTTCCTGCGCAGCTCCGCGGCGACCGGCAGCCACGGGGGCTTCGGCGGCTCGGACGACAACGCCGATCAGCTCGACCTCTCTCCGGCCGAGGCCAGCTCCTCGAGCGGTGGTCGGCGCGGCTGGATCGACCTCAACGCCCTTGCGTGGACCGAGCTGCAGGTCACGGCCTACCTCTCCGGCGCCGAGAGCTACCGCTCGGAGACCATCCTGCGCGAGGACCTCCGCATCGACTTCGGCGAGGATGGCTACCTGCTCTACGGGGATCCCTACTACTGGTGCGGAGGCGCGGCCTCCTACACGGACTCCGGCGTCGGCGCCGTCAACAACCCAGAGGGCGCCTACGCCGACTGCAAGGGCCACGGCTCCCTGGGCTCCGGCTGGGACTTCTCGGAGACCGACTACGGCAACACCGGGCTCACGCTCTGCGGCTCGGACGGCTCGAACTTCATGGCGGGGACATGGGGTGGCAGCTGGACCTACTACGGCACAGCCGGCGCCGCTCAGGCCCTCTGGGTGCGCTGAAGCTCCTGACGCCAGCCGGTGGCGAGGTCCTCTACCCAAGCGAACTCGAGGTCCTCGACGAAGCCGACGCGGGGTGAGCCCCAGGGCTCGCCGAGGCCTCCGGCGTTGAGACAGAGGCACTCCTCCAGCATCACGACGCCGGGGGACTCGTGGATGTGGCCGCAGACGAGCACGCCACGGTGGCGCTCGGCCAGCTCACGGATCGCCCAGGATCCAACGTGCTCGTTGCGATGTGGCACCAGATCAAGCGGGGTGTTCGCGGGGGGCGCGTGACAGAGGAGCACGTCACAGTCGGGGATCACGCGCTGGCGGATGTGGTTGTCCTCCCACTCGTAGGGGAAGCCGAAGCGGTCCGGTCCGGCGCCGCCGATGCCCGCGATGCGCAGGCCGCCGATCTCGCCGAGACCGGTCTCGACGTTTCCTCGTCCAGCCACCCCCCTGACGTCGTGGTTGCCGGGCACCCAAAAAAGCGGCACGCCGAGCTTGCGGATCTCGTCGAGGACCGCATCGACGCTCCGCTGGTACTCGGCGACCAGCTCCGGGTGGCGGTCTGGAGAGCGCCTCCCGAGGGCGTATCCGCCGATGTCGCCGACCTGCAGGACGCCATCGCAGCCGAGGGCGTCGATGTGCGCCAGAACCCGGCGCAGCCGCTCCATGTGGTGATGCACGTCACCGATGACGGCCAGCCTCATGCGCTCACTCCAGCGCCAGCTCGGGCATCGGCTTGAGCTCGTCGAGCAGACCCTCGGCGACGGGCCAGCCGACATCGGGCAGGATGACCTGGGAGCCGGCGACCCGCACGGCGAGCCTGCCGAGGCCGTGCCAGCGCATGAAGGGACCCTGCACGAGGTGGACCGACTGGATCTTGTCGCGGGCCAGGACCCAGGTCCTGCGGCGCCAGAAGCCCCGTCGCGCGACGATGACCCCGGGGGTGACGAGCCAGCCCTGGTAGCGCCAGTCGAGCACGTTCGCGAAGATCGACAGCACAGGAAGAACCAGGGCGAAGGCGCCCCAGGGCTGCCAGAGCAGCGCCACCGGGATCGACAGCGCCGACCACTTCACGAGGCCAGCCACCAGCATGCGCCACAGGGCCCGACGATGAGCCGGCGCGAGGCGGTCTCGCCAGGGATCGACCTCCGTCGCCGGGATGGCCGCGCGCACCACCGAGGCGAGCTCCACCCGGTCGACCATGGGCACGACGAGCTCTGCGGCCTTTACGCCCTCTTGCACGGAGCCGAGGCCGGCGGTCTCCACCGAGAGCGTCCCGAAGCCCATCAGGCGTCGCACGATGGGCTCGTCGGCCATCACCAGCTGGACCTTCCCCAGCGGGATCTCGACTCGGCGCTCGGTGAGCAGGCCCTCGCGGGACCACAGGCGTCCAGGCTCGCGCACCAGGCGGAAGCCGTGGTGGCGCAGCACGGCGAGCAGCGCGGAGCCACCCCAGGACAGGGCGAAGGCCAGCAGCACCAGCCCGGCGACGAAGCCCGGGCGCGCCGTGTCGAAGGTCTGCTCGGTCTGCTCGGGGGTGAGGAAGGGGAGCAGCTCGAAGGCCACCGCGAAGAGCACCACCACCAGCCCTGCTCGAGCCCGGGACAGCCCGAACGCGAGCAGCTCGCCGGGGCCCAGCGTGAGCAGCGGCTCCAGCTCTTCCTCGTTCGGAGGGGGCGCGCCCGAGCCGCGGAGCTCGCCGAGCACCTCCATCAGGCGCTCGGCGTCGTCCTCGTGCAGCGCCGAGAGCAAGCCCTCCGTGCGGGTGTCACCGGCGGTCTCGATGCGGACCTCGACCAGCCCGCTCATGCGGTGGAAGACGTTGCGGACGAGCTCCACGTTCTGGATGCGGGCCGGGTCGATGATGCGGGCCTGCTTGTTGAGCAGCCCCTGGCGGATCTCGAGCTTGCCGCCCTGGACCCGGTAGCGCAGCGTGACGTAGTGGATCAGCGTCGAGATGGCGCCGGAGCCCAGGAACAGCAGCACCCAGCCGAGGGTGTCGACGCCGATGCCGCTGAAGCTGCCGGCGCCGATGAGCACGGCGAGGAACAGGGGCCAGAAGCCGGCGAGCACCTTCCAGGTGCGGGGGATCAGGTTCACGACGATCGAGGCGGCGTGCAGGCCCTGCCAGGGCACCTCGAGGGCCTCTGGTTCGTCCAGCTCGATCTCGGCGATCTCCTCCGTGATGGGCTCGTCCAGCTCGACGGACGCGGGCTGCACCAGCATGTCGAAGACCTCTGTCGTGACGTCGGGCTTCCTCGTGATGACCACGACCTCCGGGTCGGAGAATTCCTCGAGGTGGACCTCGTCGTAGAGCTCCGTGGCCTCGTCGTCGACGGACTCCTCGGACTGGAGCTCCGCGGCGACCTCAGCGGCGAGGGCCTCCCACTCGGCGTCGTCGGGCCGCTTCGGCTTGCGGCCTTCCTTCCAGGTGACGGGACCCGGATCCGACGGGGTCTTCTCGTCGCGATCAGACCCCATCGTCGCCCCCGCGTCGGGCGAGCTCGTCGCGGATGGCTTCTGCCATGTCGGTCGCGAGCCCCGGGATGGAGCCGTCAGCGGACATCCCCGCGGCGGTGAAGACGGCCACGCGGGACAGGCCGAAGAAGCGCTCGATGGGCCCCTGGCGCGTGTCGACGTGCTGGATGCGGTTGTGGGGAATCGACGAGCGCCGGCGGAAGAGCACCCCGCGCTGGACCAACAGGTCGTGCTCCCGGATGTCGTAGCGGTAGTGCTCGTACTGCAGCGTCGGCCACACGAGCGCGAGCACCACGAAGAAGGCGAGCAGCGCGCAGGAGACGACCACTCCCACGGCGGCGCTGCTGATGGTCGCGACGCCGATCCCTGCCCCCACAGCCACCGGCGTCCAGAACAGCGCGAGCCGCACGACGGCCTGGGCGCGCCACAGCCAGGTGACCTTGGGATCGAGCGACTTCACCGAGGGCGCCTATCACGGGCCCTTGCGCGAGGCTCCGAGGATGGGCTTGCCTTCTCCATCCACGTAGCCCAGCGCCTCGAGCTGGTGCATGAGCTGGGGGTTCGCCGCGGTGCTGGCCTCGATCGCGCGCTGAGCCCTGTCTTCGAGGACCCAGGTGGTGACTGGCTCGACGTCGGTCGAGAACAAGAGCGGCTCACCGGGCCAGTCCTCTGCGGCTGGCAGGTCGAGGACGGCGTAGATGGTGGGTGCGATGTCGAGCACGCTGCCGCCAGGCAGCTCGCCTGGCTGGACTCCAGCGCCGACGAGGAGCACGGCGGCCTCGCGGCTGTGGCCGCCGCCGATGAGCGGGTACCTGGCGGCCGGCTTGAAGCCGTGGTCGCTGCAGACCAGCAGGGTCGTGGTCTCCAGGTCGACGACGTCCAGTACCCGCCCGAGCATGTCGTCGACGGCCCGGTAGTAGTCGGGCACGAAGCGCGAGCCGAGCTCGATGTCCGCGCCCGTGATCGGGGCTTCGCTGAAGGGCACGGCGCGGCGGGGGCTGCCGGCCATCTCCGCGAGGGCCTGCTCGGCGTGGAGCTGGGGCTCCAGCTCCAGCATCTTCTGGATCTCGGGATCCGAGTAGGGCCAGTAGAGGTGGCTCACCTGGTCGATGCCGTTGACGTAGAGCATGCCGAGGTCGGCGTCGCTCTCCGGCCACTGGTCCTCGAAGACCCGCATGTGCAGCTCGTCGCGCAGCAGGGGGTGGAAGGGCGCTCCATACTCGGCGACCTGGTAGGCGAGCTCGTGGGCCTCCAGCCAGTCGTCGGTGGGGAGGAGCTCCGCGGCCCTCGCCTCCAGCGCTGGCGGCGTCGCGAGGCCGACGAGATCCTCGTGCCGGTCCTTGCTGAAGCCCAGCAAGGGGTCGCCCGGGTCCTTGTTCATCGGGAATGACCAGACGAAGCGCTCGCTGAGCATCGCGCCCTCGATCGGCGAGGCGGGGAAGCTCATGAGCCAGCCGACGACCAGGCTCTTCTTGTCGTGGAGGGTGGCGACGTCCCAGATGCGCATGACGCGGACGTCGCTGGCGTCGTAGGCGTGGGTCCGTCCGTCCGTCCAGCCGCCGATTCCGTGGACCTCGCCCTCATACCCGCTGGCGATGCTGGTCCAGATGATCGGACTCATCACCGGCACCGTGGTCTCGACGGTGCCGCTGACCCCCTCTTCGCGCAGCCGCTGGAAGTTCGGGAGCTCGAGGCCCTCGACCATCGACCACTCGAGGCCGTCGATCCCGAAGACGACCAGGCGACGATCCGGGCTCGAAGAGCAGCCGATCAGCGCGTAGAGGAGCGTGCCCACGAAGGCGGGAGTATCACCGGCAGCGTGCGGGTCGCTTGTGGGGAGGCAGGTTCTTGAGCTCGCCGCAGTGCACCGCGTGCTTGTGGAGGTGAGGATGCTTGTGGAGGTGGGGGTGCTTGTGACCGACGGTGACGACCACCTTCGGCGCTGGCGCGACGATGGAGGCGGTGTGGTGATGCACGACGATCTGGGCGGCGTCGGCGTTGGAGCTGATCAAGGCGGCGAGGAGGAACATAGCGACTCCGTCAGGAAGTGTTCGTGGCCTCAGACGGACGCCGGCGCGGTCTATTCGGTGATCGCGATCGTGTTCAGGAGCGGGAGCAGCTCGTCGCTGGTGCCCCAGCCGTCCGCGACGGTGAGCGTGCCCGCGGGCTCCCACCGGCTCGTGTACTCCTCGACGTCGTAGTGCATGACCCAGACCTGGTAGGGCCCCTCGCCCGGGAGGCTGTCCGCCTCGATCCGGAAGGCGAAGCCCTCGCTCTCTACGGGGAAGGTGTCGTAGGGGTCCAGGTACCAGAGCGCGGCGAGGTCTCCATCGAGGGTGTCGATCGGCGGCCAGAGCGCCTCGTCGACGAAGGTGGCCCGAGCGGGGCTCGCGTCGATGCCGAAGGGGGGCTTCATGTCGTCGGTGCCGAGGCTCACGTGCATGCCGCCGCCCAGGGCGACCTCCGCGGTCGTGGCGCCGATGTCGGCCCAGACCTTGTTGTCGGGGACGCTGACGTCGAGCTCCGCGTCGGCGGCGAAGGAGATGGGGAACAGCACGGTCGCGTAGTCATCGTCAGTGGGAAAGACGTCGAAGGAGTGGACGACGGGGGCGACCTCGGCTTGCGCGAAGGCGTAGCTCCCGTTGTTCTCGGTGTTGCCCGTGCGGCAGGAGGTCGCGCAGAGCTGCAGCCTGGCCTCCAGCGCTGCTCCGTCAGGTCCGGAGATGATCCCCGAGAGCTCCGCGGTCTGGACGTCTGTGTCTGTGTCGGTGTCGGTGTCGGCGTCGGTGTCCGCGTCGCCGTCGCCGTCGCCGTCGGTGTCACCTCCGCTGGAGTCGGTGTGGACATCGGTGCCGGCGCAACAGATGGCCAAGAGCAGGCTGGTCATCGGGCTCCTCCGTCCTGTTGATGCCAGTGGACGGCGATGGTCTTGGAACATGATGCACCTTGCTGGCACCGGGCTGCTGCGCCGGCCCTTCTGCGTGCTCAGGGCCCCCACTCTGGCTCGTCGAGGTCGTCGATGCGGCGGAAGTCGCCGTCGCCGATCACGAGGTGGTCCAGGAGCCGGACACCGAGCACCTCCGCGGCGGC
This sequence comes from Myxococcota bacterium, assembly GCA_036012755.1. Classification (GTDB taxonomy): domain Bacteria; phylum Myxococcota_A; class UBA796; order UBA796; family CAJQPC01; genus JAAESX01. The sequence goes on from DASCPX010000137.1 coordinate 72,257, forward strand.
CCTCAGCCGCCTGGTGACGTCCAGGTCCGCGTCCGACGGCTCGGGATCTCCGCTGGGATGATTGTGAGCCACGATGACCGAGGCCGCGCCCAGCTGGATCGCGGGCCGCAGCACCTGGCGTGGATCCACGATGGTCGAGGCGTCGTTGCCGACACTTATTCGTCGACGCGCCAGCGGCCGCCCGCGGCGATCCAGGTAGAGGGCGTGGAGCTCCTCGACGTCGAGGTGTTCGAGCCCCTCGCGTAGGTGGAGCCAGGCGTCGTCGGGACTCGTGACGGTGCGATCCGGGCGGATCCGCGCTCGTGGCCTGGCCGCCAGCGCGCAGGCCGCGTGGATACGGATCGCGCGCGCCTCTCCGATGCCGTGGACCTCCGTCAGCGCGACCACCGGTGTCGTGGCGATGCCGCGGACGCCGCCGAAGCGATCGATCAGCTCGCCGGCGACCTCTCGCGTTCCACGCCCACCGGCCATGGTCCCGAGGACCAGGGCCAACAGCTCCACGTCTCCGCAGTGGCTTCCGAGGATGTAGCGCTCGCGTGCTCCGAACATGGGCGGCCGCCGGTGCACGCTGCGTGCCAACGGGATCTCGCGCACTTGGGTCATGGGGAGAGGGAATTCGACACCCCTGCCTTGGAACTCGACCCCCTCTCGTTCGCTACGCCCCCACCGCGGATTCCCTCACTTCTTGGAAACGGGCGCGATGACCTCGACGTAGACCCCGACCTTCTGTTCGGCGGAGTACAGCATCTTGTCGTTGTAGGAGGTCGAGTGGACCTCGCCCAGCTGCTGCAGCGCCATCGCGAAGCGCGTGACGTTCTCTTGCGGGAGCAGGATGCGCAGGCCGATCTTGCTGGCGCCGTTGATGAGGGCGTCTTCGTCGACCTGTCGCCCGTTGGCGTCGGTGACGGTGCCGTCGAAGCGGTAGACGATGTTCAGCAGCTGGCGCAGGGAGTCCGGGTCCGTGACGTGGAGCTGCATCGACTGGCCGGCCTCGAGCTCGGTGTGGCGCTCGGGGTCCAGGGCCACGTCCTTCGCTTCGGCCGCCGGTGCGCTGGAGGTGGTGTCCAGCTGCACGATGCCGTCATCTGGGGCCACCTTGGTCGTGCCGACGCTGGCGGCTCGATCGTCCTTGGGCGCTTCGCCACCGAGCACCACACCGGCCATCTCTTCGGCCCACCCCGACGGAGCGTCCTTCTTCGAGGTGGTGATCGGCTTGGTCTTCGTGGCCGCGACGACCTCTGGTTCCGGCGTGATCTCGGCGGTCCTCTCCGGCGCCTCTTCCGGCTCGGCGACCTCTGCGATCTGCACCGGCTCGGACACTGGGACCGGCGGCGGGTCGTCCATCTTGCGGCCGACCAGGACCGCCACGAGGATGGCTGCCACGGCCACCGCGAGGCTCTCCATCGGCAGCGCCGTGAAGAAGCCACGGATCTTGAGCCAGAGGCCCCCTGGCATCGGCTCGTCAGCGACCTGTGCCATCAGCCTCGCGTGGAAGCCTGGCGGGGCCTGGGCCGGACCGTGCTCCCGCACGAAGTCGACGGTCGTCAACAGCCGCTCGTACTCCTCGCGCAGCTCGGGGCTCCGCTTCAGCGCAGCGTCGACCTCGCCTCGCTCGGAGGCAGAGAGCTCCCCGTCGATGTAGGCGGAGAGTCGTTCGCGGGCGAAGAATTCGTTCATGGTTCAGACGACGTCTGCGATCGAGATTCGGCGGCCGAGTTTCCGCGCCAGCTCATGGCGAGCGCGATGGAGCCTCGACTTCACAGTACCCTTCGGCAGTTCGAGGATGTTGGCGATCTCGTCGTAGCTCAGGTCCTCTACGTCGCGAAGCACGATGATCCTCCGCTGATCCTCATCGAGCGCTTCGAGCGCATCTTGAAGGAGCTTGGATGCTTCGGACTGGTTGGTGCGGGATTCCGTGCCCGGCCCTTCGTCGGCGTACTGACGCGCTGGACCGTCGTCGTTGTCGCGGGATCCATCGATCGAGTCGTGGCGGCCATGAGCTCGGCGACGACGGTAGAGATCGCGGTTCTTGCAGTGGTTCACCGTCACGCGGTAGACCCAGGTCGACAGCTGGGCGTCCCCGCGGAAGCGGGGCAGCGCCTTGAAGAGCGCCAGGAAGATGTCCTGAGCGACCTCTTCAGCGATGGAACGAGAGCCCATCCACCGCAGGCACATGCTGAAGACCCGGTTCTGGTAGCGGCGCACCAGCTCCGAGTATGCGTCTCTGTCGCCTTCCTTGAACCTCCTGACGAGCTCCGCGTCCGATGGTCGAGAGACCATGCCGAAGAGCAGGGCGAGCATGGGTGGAGAGTGCCTCCGGTTGCCTCAGACTACGCCGCGGTCAGGAAGTTCCAGGGTTTCGGTCGAGGACTCAGTCTCCGAGACTGGCGTCCTCTTCGTTCGATTCGCCCTCGCGTGCCAGGACGACGGGGGTGCCAGCCACGATGCTCTCTTCGATCATCGAGATGGCGAGACGGGCGTTCGGGAAGATCGTCTTCTTGATACGAGCGCCCCGGAAGGTGCAGCCATCGATGTTCGCCTCGTCGAGGTCAGCGAAGTCGAGGATGCTCCTGTCGAAGGCGCAGTTCTTCAGGTTGGCGTGCCACATCGAGGCGCCCGAGAGGTTGGCCCCGACGAAGCTGCACTGGCTCAGATCCGAGTCCGCCAGCTTCGTGTACGCGAGGTCCACGCCGTCGAAGTTGATGCCTGACAGATTCGTCCCACGGAGGTCCGCGTCGATCAGGGAGCGTCCACGCCTCAGGGCATCCAGCACCTGCTTCCGCGACATGCTCTGAGGAGCGAGGTCGTCCTCGCTCTTACGCCGCCGCATTGCATTCGATCTCATCTGCTCAGCTCCTTCCTGCCTGCTTGTACTCGCGCCTCGAGCGCAGTGACCAGCGGGCCGGAAAAGTCCAGACCCGAGAACTCCTGGATCAGGTGGAGACCGCCAGGGTTCAAGGTGTTGATCTCGGAGACGCGTCCTCCGATGACGTCGATGCCCGCGAACCAGACACCCGCCGCTCGGAGATGGGGGTTCAACGCCTCGATCAGTCTGAAGTCCTCCGGTCCGGGTTCGTGGGGCTCTGGAACGCCGCCGCGCTTTAGGTTGTGGCGGAACTCCCCGGGAGCCCGTTGGCGAACGTAACTACCGAGGATCTCCCCGTCCAACCACACCAGTCGCGTCTCTCCGAACTCGGCCTCGGGCAGGTATTCCTGCACGACCAGGTAGCCGTCGCCGATCCCGCGAGCGTGGTCCAGGGCGAGGTCGAGCTCTGCTGGCCGCTCCTTCGGGACGTAGGCGATCCCTCGTCCGCCTGAGGATCGGCCTGGCTTGACGACGGCGCCGCCGGGGAGCTCTCCGGCGAAGGCGTGGATGGTCGCCCGGCTGCGCGTGACCAGCGTCCGCGGGCGGGGCACCCCCTTCAGTGACGCCAGCCAGGCCTTGTGGGAGGTCCAGGTCACCATCTTCGGGGCGTTGAGGACGACCACGCCACCCTCTTCGGCGGCCATCGCGAACGAGAGCACCGCGGCGTCGATCGGGTTGATCCGGACCAGCAAGGCGTCGAGACGGCAGACCTCGACGAAGCGCCGGCGCGCTTCTCGGGCGTGGAGCATGCGACAGAGCCGCGCCGGATCGATGTCTCCGTCCTGGTCCGTGTCGAAGGCGTGGGCCCGAGCGACGATGCGCCCGATCGGGTCGACCTCGAAGTCCCAGGGCTCGATGAAGCGCACCGAGTGCCCGCGTGCCAGCGCCGCATGGGCGATGTGCGCGGTCGTCCAGGTGGGCTCGACGTTCCGGGCTCGAGTGATGGCGATGCCGATTCGCGTTGTAGTCTCCGACCATGAAGGCCTTGCTCGAGCGCGTCCGGGATCTGGTCCAGGCCCGCTACCCGCTGCTCTATCTCCTCACCTACGAGGAGCAGCGCGTCGAGCGACATGTGCGCAGGCTCGGCAAGGACGAGGGCGTCCCGGTGCATCTCTGGCGAGCAACGAAGGGCCTCGAGAAGGGCTCGAAGGTCGCCTCTGGCACCGAAGACGCGCGAGGGCTCCTGCAACACGTCGCCGCCAGCCGTGAAAAGGGCCTGTTCCTGTTGCTCGACTTCCACGAAGAGCTCGGTGATCCCTGGGTGATCCGGCGGCTGAGGGACCTGGAGCCGCAGCTCGGCGCTCGGGGCCAGGCGCTCCTGGTGGTCAGTCCCCAGCTGGTCGTCCCGCGTGACCTCGACAAGGACATCATCGTCCTGGACGTCCCCCTCCCGTCTCGCGAAGAGGTCGGGAAGCTCCTGGCCGCGCTCTTGAGGAAGCGCAAGCAGAAGATGGACTCGGATCTCTTCGAGCGCTTCGTTGCGGCTTCGCTCGGGCTGACGGAGAAGGAGATCAAGCGAACCTACGCCCACATCTCTCTCTCCGGCGGCGAGTTCACAGCGGACCGCCTGTCCGACCTCGTCGAAGCCAAGCGACAGGCGATCCGCAAGTCGCGCTTCCTCGAGTTCTGGGACGAACCGGCCGGCATGGAGGCCGTCGGCGGGCTCGACAACCTCAAGGAGTGGCTCGGCCGGCGGGGCATGGCCTTCTCCGAGAGCGCTAGGGAGTTTGGCCTCCCCGAGCCCAAGGGCGTCTTCTTGCTCGGCGTGCAGGGCTGCGGCAAGTCGCTGACCGCGAAGTCGGTCGCCGGCATGTTCCACATCCCGCTTCTGCGCCTGGACGTCGCTGCGCTGTTCTCCGGTGGTGGCGCCTACGAGGAGTCCCTCCGCGACACGATCCGCGTCGCCGAGTCCATCGCCCCCGCGGTGCTCTGGATCGACGAGCTCGAGAAGGGCTTCCTCGGAGACCAGGGCTCCGCCGGGAGCGCTTTCGGGACCTTCCTCACCTGGCTGCAGGAGAAGACCAAGCCCGTCTTCGTGGTCGCCACCGCCAACGAGGTGCGCGCCTTGCCACCCGAGCTCCTCCGCAAGGGACGCTTCGACGAGGTCTTCTTCATCGACCTGCCCGATGTGCACGAGCGCCTGAGCATCTTCGACATCCACCTCGCCAATCGCGGACGTGACCCTGGCGAGTACGAACTCTTCCAGTGCGCCGAGGAGACCGAGAAGTACTCTGGCGCGGAGATCGAGCAGATCGTGGTCGAGGGCCTCTTCAACGCCTTCGCCGAGGAGCGCGAGGTCACCGCCCGAGATCTGCTGAAGGTCATCCGGGACACCGTGCCGCTCGCCATCACCATGGACGACAGGCTCAAGGAGCTCCGCGAGTGGGCGCGTCCTCGTACCCGCCCGGCCTCGTTGGATCGTCGCCGGATCGACTTCTTCGAAGACTTCCAGGAGGGCTGAGTGGAGTGTGCCGTTGTCGGCGCCGGTTCTTTCGGGACCTGCCTCGCCATCCAGCTCGGGCGCCTCGACCACCGGGTGACGCTCTGGGATCACCGCGAGGACCGAGCCGCGGAGACCCAGCAGAAGCGCGAGAACCGCCAGTACCTGCCCGGCATCGTCCTGCCAGAGAGCGTCGAGGTCAGCCATCGCATCGACCATGTCCTCGCGGGCAAGCGCCTCGTCGTCGCGGTCGTGCCCTCCCAGTCGATGCGCGAGGTCTTCACGCAGGCGGCGCCCCACCTCGATGCGCACGCCATCGTCTGCTCCGCGGCGAAGGGCATCGAGAACAAGACCTACGACACGATGAGCGACGTGCTCACCGAAGTGCTCCCGGAGCGCCTCCACGATCGCATCTGCGCCCTGTCCGGTCCCAGCTTCGCGGCGGAGGTCGCCCGGGACATGCCCACCGCGGTCGTCGTGGCCGGGCGCGACGAGATCGCCACCCACCGCGTCGCGAGCGCCTTCCACGGCTCGAAGTTCCGCGTCTACCACTCAGAGGACCTCGTCGGGGTCCAGATCGGCGGTGCGCTGAAGAACATCATGGCCATCGCCTGTGGCATCTCGGACGGCATGGGGCTGGGCGACAACGCTCGCGCCGGCATCATCACGCGGGGCCTCGCCGAGATCACCCGGGTCGGTGTGGCCAAGGGCGCGAACCCGCTGACCTTCTCCGGGCTCGCCGGGCTGGGGGACCTCGTGCTCACCTGCACCGGCGATCTCTCGCGGAACCGGCGGGTGGGGTTGGCGCTGGGCGGGGGCAAGACCCTGACCCAGATCCTCGACGAGCTCGGGCAGGTCGCAGAGGGCGTCAAGACCGCTCGCAGCGCCTTCAACCTGGCGGGCAGGCTCGACGTCGAGCTGCCGATCACCGAGCAGATCTACCGAATTCTCTACGAGGACAAGCCCGCCGCAGAGGCGATGATGGACCTGCTGGCCCGGCGCAGGAAGGCCGAGAGGGACTGAGATGGTGATGGAGATCCTGAAGGAGACCCGGATCTTCCAGGGGCTCTCGGAAGCGGACGCCATCACGCTCTTCGATGCCGGGAGGGTCTCTGGCCTGATGGCAGGGACCCAGCTCGTCCGGGCCGGTGAGCCTCCGGACGGCTTCTACGTGGTCGTGAGCGGGCGCTTCCACGTGCTCTCGCCACTGCATGGCGCCGCGATCGGCGACATCGGCGCCGGCGAGACCATCGGCGAGATGGGTCTCGTCACCCTGGCTCCTCGGAACGCAGACGTGGTCGCGGTCGAGCCCGCCACCGTCTGGCACCTCTCCGGGCGTGGCTTCGAGGGCTTGCTCGCGGTCGGAGATCCGCTGGCCTCGGCGATCCTGCTCGGCGTCAGCCAGGACCTCTGTCGCCGGTTTCGCGATGCCATCCTCGACGGCGCGGCGATGGTGCCGAAGATCGCGCGCTACCCGGAGGGCGTGGATCTCCTCGAGTCCCTCGGCTGGGGAGCGGATTGAACACCATGGGCTCAAGGCTGTGATCGAGCTCGCTCGCATCGAGTCCGCCGATGCGCTGGTCGTGCTCTCGGCCAAGGACATGGTCGCGCTCGCCGCGGTCCTGAGCCCCGTGTCCTTCGCCTCTGGCCAGGCTCTCGTCACCCAGGGGCGCCCGAGCGCCTCGGTCTACCTGCACCTGGAGGGCACGCTGAACGTGCGGCGCGAGGTCGCTGACGGCCTCGCCCTGCAGGGGAACATCCCGCGCGGTGAGTGGTTCGGCGTGCTCTCGGTCCTCGACGGGCAGGACGCCACCGCGAGCGTCTTCGCGTTGACCGACGTCGAGGTCGCTGCGCTCGGGCGCGCCGACTTCGATAGGCTCCTGCAGAGGGAGGACGGCCTCCACCCCCGCCTGTTACGCGCATGGCTCCGCTCGCTCGGGATGCAGCTCGGGCGCGTGAACCGCGGGAACGAGGAGATCCTGAAGTTGGCTGCGAGTCTTCGATGAGGGTCGAGCGCGAGCTGGGTGAGCAGATCGTCGCCTTCGGTCGGCTCTGCTACGAGCGCCACCTGCTCGTGGCGATGGACGGGAACCTCTCCGCGCGCCTGCCGGACGGCAACATCCTCTGCACCCAGGCGGGCTGTCACAAGGGCTTCCTCAACGAGGAACACCTCGTGGTCATCGACCCCAGCGGCAAGAAGCTCCGCGGCAAGGGGCGCCCGACCAGCGAGATGGCGATGCACCTCGCCTGCTACCAGGAGCGGCCCGACATCTCGGCGGTCATCCACGCCCACCCGCCGATCTCCATCGCTTTCACCATCGCGGACCAGTCGCTGGCCCAGTGCATCCTGCCAGAGGTCGTGCTCACCCTCGGGACCGTGCCGACCGTCGACTACGAGACCACCGGGACCCAGGATCTCGCTGAGAAGATCCGGCCCTACATCCGCACCCGCGACGCGATCCTGATGGACCGGCACGGGGCGGTCTCCCTCGGCCGCGATCTGCTAGAGGCCTTCTGCCGGCTGGAGACCTTGGAGCACACCGCCTTCATCACCAAGACCGCCCGCGACCTGGGGCGGGTGAAGGAGCTCCCGAGAGACGAGGCCGTGAAGCTCCGCTCGATGGGCCTCAAGCGCTACGGCGGTCCTCCGGAGGCGGTGGCGAAGGCCGACGAGCCCGGCGCCGACCTGCCAGAAGCCTGCGTGGGCTGCACGGGCTGCAGCCTCCCCACCCCGCGCGGCATCGGTCCCAAGGCCGACTTCGAGATCATCCGGGTGCTCTCGGAGGTCGGTCCGCCGCCAGTCGACAAGGGCGTCGAGAGCATCGTGATCGAGGAAGTGTTGAAGGCCCTGAAGAACTGAGTCCCACCTGCGAGACCTCCTCGAACAGTAACGCGTGACGACAGTATCGCGTGGCGTTACTATCGGGGCATGGAACACCCCGGCATCACCCTCAAGGAGAAGTTCTTCCAGCCCCTGGGGCTCACGAACTACGCGGTCGCCAAGGCGATCCACGTTCCCCAGACGCGCCTGTCCCAGATCACGCGCGGCAAGCGGCGGATCTCAGCGGACACGGCTCGACGGCTGGGCGTGTTCTTCGGGGTGCCGGCTCGCTGGTTCCTGCAGCTCCAGCTCGAGTACGACCTGCACGTCCTGGGCGAGTTGGTGATCGACGAGCCGATCGCGCTCTTCCAGCACCCCGACGCACTGATCATGCCGTCCGGGGTGCGGCTGCTGGAGCCCGAACGACGTCGAAGGCCTCCTGGTCCTCGACTCGTCGAGGTACCAAGGCGACTCGCCGCTCAGCTCGAAGCCGAGTCAGAGGCCATTGGCCCGCGAAAGCGCCGCGAAGTCCACGAGGTCCGGTATCCAAACGGCATGAGAGGACTGGTCGGGGTGGACGATGTCTGAGTTTCAAGCGCTCCGGGAGAGTGTGTCTCCCCGCGTTCTCTCTGATGCCGCGCGAGTCGGGCGCCTGCTTCGAGAGCTCCGAGTGCCACATGTCCTGATCGGAGGACTCGCGGTGGGTCTCAACGGCTTCCCGCGTGCGACGAAGGACGTCGACTACATGGTCGGGCCCGAGGCCTTCGCCACGACGTCGCCCTTCCTTGTCTACCGAGAGGAGCTCGCGGGTGAGGTGACCATGGGCGTGGTCGACCTGCTCGCCGTTCCGGAGGCGTACCCCGGTCTCGCGGCCTTCCTCGTCTTGCCGCAGGAAGACCGGGTTCCCGTGTTGCCGGTGGAAGCGCTCATTCTGATGAAGCTCGATGCCAACCGACCGCACGATCGCGCGGACGTCTCCCGGCTCCTGAGAGCAGGCGCGTCGGTCGCCGCTGTCACCCGGTTCCTTCGCGCCCAGGCTCCGGCGTTGCTGGCATCTTTCGGCGAGATCGTCGAGCAAACACCAGGAGTGTGAGCAGCCAGGGCGCCGTCGCCCCGAGCCCACTCGAGCAGCCGCAGCCTCCGGGGTCTTCACCTCCAGGCGGGTCCGGGCGGCTGTCGATCCCGGTGTCGCCGGTGTCGCCGGTGTCGCCGGTGTCACCTGACTCGGCCAGGGAGATCGTGATGCTGCGCTGAGCTGGGGTGTCGTCCCCGTCGAACTCCGGCGGCCCGAAGTTGAAGACCAGGATGGTCTCGCCCGCGTGGACCTCTGTCGGGGTGACGAGCTCCAGCTCGCGGCCCACGCTGACCACCGCCCACTCGACGCCGTCCTCGCCGTCGATAGCCAGGGTGCCGTCCGCTTCGATGTCCACGGCCACGAAGCCCCAGTCGTAGACGCCGTAGGCGGGATCCAGCGACTCGCCGACCGCCAGGGCGCCCTCGATGCCAAGGGGCGCGTCCGGGTAGGTCTCCTGGGCCCACTCGGGGGCCTCGGAGGTGCCCATCTTCGCCCGCCGGACGCCAAAGTCGATCCAGTACTGCTTCGCGTCCCCCGTGAGCTCCTCGAGGGCGTCGAGGGCGTCGGGCTCGTTCTTGGGGGTGGCGTTCACCATCGCCCACCAGAAGTCCGAGGCGGTGATGCCGTGTTCCTCGCGCAGATCGTCGAAGAAGAGCACGCTGCCGTACTCGTAGTACGACCAGATCTTGTACTCGTCCCAGAGCCACCAGCCGTCCAGCAAGAAGCCCACCCAGGGGGTCTTGTTGTAGTCCGGAGCCACCGTTGGTCCGCTGCCGTTGCCCGGGTAGGTCAGCTCCTCGGCCCGGGTCGCGGCGCCCTCCCACGCCGGCAGCGTCGGCTCGGTGAAGTCGGTCGCGAACTGCAGGACGTGGTTGAACTCGTGGGCGACGTAGTCGGCGTACTCGTCCGGGTCGATGCCCGGGTCCAGCACCATGTGGGACCAGGCCCCGCGGCGATCGTCGTCCGGGTCCGCGTCGACGTAGGTGGAGTCGACATAGGCGCCGCCCTCGGCGTCCTTGCTGATGTAGACATCGAGCCCGTCGGTGCCGCCCTCGCCCTCGTCGGAGAAGGGCTCTGGCCAGCCGGAGCCGACCTGGGCATCCCAGCTGACGCCAAGGACCTCGAAGACCTTCGCGCAGCGGTCGGCGTGAGCCTCTCGGTTGTAGTGGCAGCGGGCTCCCGTGACCGCGTCGTCCTCGTAGCCGATGCTGTCGGGGCGCGGCTCTGGAGCCAGGAAGATGCCCTGCGCGATAAGCAGGGTCTTGCAGTCGACCACTTTGGACCTCCACCATGCTCTGGCTCATCATCGCCTGCCGCGGGCTCGCGGTGAACGACGTCACCAGCGGCGAGAGCGAGGCCTATCCGGAACTCCGGTCACTCTATCCGACCGTCTCCGTTTCGGCGGCCATGAAGAGGGCACGCGCGGTCGCCGCCGAGATGCCGGGCTGGACCTGCGAGGAGCCCGAGCCCTTCGAGCTCCACTGCGAGGTCACGACGCCCACCCTGGGCTTCGTCGATGACGTGTGGATCACCGTCGAGGAGTACGGGCCGAAGGTGAGCCGCGTGAAGGTGCGCTCCGCGTCGCGGGTCGGGCGAGGGGATCTCGGCGCCAACGCGGCGCGGATCAGGGCCTTCCAGGAGGCCTACCTGAGCTACTCGCTGGAGGAGTAGCTCGTGTCGCGGCTGACGCGGACCACGTCGAGCTCACCAGCGAAGCTCCCCATCCCCATCATGTCGCCGTCGAAGACGCCGAAGAACTGGCCGTCTTCCGTGACGTCGCCGCTGAAGTCCATCGGCAGCACGTAGCCGTAGATCTCGACCGCGATGGTGCCGTAGAGAACGCCGCGGTCGTTCTCCACGTCGAGGACGAAGGCGCTGTCGAGGTCGTAGCCCTGGAAGCTCAAGAGGCAGCTGGCGTCGCCGTCGACCTGGTCGCCGTAGGCATCGATGATGATCGTCGAGGCTCCAGCGCAGCCCACCGTGTAGGTGTCGTAGGTCATGTCGACGCTCATGGTGCCGGCGTAGGTCCCCGCGTAGACGCTCTGGATGAGCACCCCACCGACCGTGTAGGCCAGGCGGTCGCCGTTGGGCAGGGTCGTCATCGCCGTGATGGCATGGGTGCCGACGTCCATCGTGTCGTCGTCGAAGCTCGCGCCGATGTTCTCCCAGCCGCCGATGTCAGAGGACCACTGGATGTCCTCGAACTCCAGGCTGTTGCCTTCTGCGTCGACGACGCGGGCCTCGAAGTGACCGCCGTCCTCCCATGAGATGAAGCTGCCCGGGGTCGGCGAGTCGACCATCAAGGTGGCGCTGTCCCAGGCTTCGTCGACGACTTCGTCCTCGAAGCCGCCGTCCTCGACGACCAGGTAGTCACTGCTGCAGGCGATGAGTGAAGTGAGTGCGAGCATCGGAGCCTTCCGTGCAGTGCGCAAACGTACCCCGGCCCATGTCCGGGTGTCGTCAAGTCTCTCCGAGCTCCCCGCGTATCCGTGCCCGCAGCATTTCCGGGGCGATCGGCTTCTCCAGCACCCGCTCAGCGTGCTCCTCGGAGAAGCGTCGGGTGCGCTCGGTGAAGGCTCCGCCGGTGATGAAGAGCATGCGGTCGGCGAGCTCGGGGTAGTCGGCGGAGAGCGCCTCGAAGAGGTCCACCCCCGAGATGTCGGACATCATCAGGTCGCAGAGGATGAGGTCCGGGCGCTCTCCCGCCTGGATCTGCTCCAGGGCCACGCGTCCGGAGGAGGCCGCCGAGAAGGAGCGGACCTGGCGAAGCACCCGGCGGAGGCTGTTGATCAACGAGGGCTCGTCGTCCACCACCAGGATGGAGGCCTCGCCCAGCACGTCACATCCCTCCTCGTCGGGCAGGAGCGCGAAGCTCGTGTTCACCACCGGCGCGATGGCCGGGAGCCGGACGACCACCGTCGTTCCGGCCTCGCTGACGATGTCGATCTCGCCTTCGTGGCGCCGCAGGATCTCGCGGCAGACGGCGAGGCCCAGGCCCGTGCGGGCGCCGGTCGGGCGTTCGTTCTCGAGGACGGGGTCCCAGATGCGGGTCAGGGTCTCCTCGTCGAGCTGTGAGCTCGTGTCACTGAACCGCACGACCACCCACTCGCCTTCGCCGCGGCAGTTCACGAGGAAGACACGGTCCGAGTTGGTGTCGTTGCCGAGGTGGAGGAGGAAGCTCAGGACGTGGATGAAGACCTGCGAGATCCGGCCAGGAGCACACAGGACCGGGGGCACCCGCTCGATGGTGGTCTCGACCCGGCCGCGGTAGCGCATCTCGTTCTGGACCAGGCCGAGGGAGCGCTCGAGCAGCCGGCGCACGTCGGAGGGGACCTGGTCGTCGTCGTCCGTGCGCGAGAAGCCCTTGAGGTCCTGCATGATGTTCCGGATGCGCGCCATGCCCGCCAGGCTCTCGTGCATCATCATGAGCGACTCTGGGATGACCTCCGGGTAGTTGGCCTGGTCGGAGAGCCGCTGGATCCTGAAGAGCTGCTCTTCGGTCCCGCTGGTGACCGCGGCCTCCATGCATGCCTTCAGGAGCTCTCGCAGATCGCGGATGCTTGCCTTGAGCTCCTCCAGGTTCGCGACGACGAAGGCGCTCGGGTTGTTGATCTCGTGGGCCACGCCGGCCGCCAGCTGTCCGACGATCGCGAGGCGCTCCCGCTCCACCAGGGCGGCCTGGGTGGCCGCGAGGCGCATTCGGACCTCGTCCGCGGTGGCGGCGTCGGGGCCCTTCCGCTTGACCGCTCCGAGGCAGGCCTCTTCGGCGGCTGTCGGTGGCACGTAGTCCGCGGCCCCCGCCTTCATCACGGCGACCGCCTCGGCCACGCTCGGTCGATCCGAGCAGACCACCACCGGCACGTCGCCGGCCTTCTCTATGAGCCCAGCGAGGTCGTCGCTGCGGCTGTGTACGAGCACGACATCGACGATGCCCGTGTCCAGCAGGCGAACTACATCTTTCATCCGCGTCAGCTGAGTCGCGTCCGCGAGCGTCCAGTTGATGCGAGGTGCCCCGTCCGGGTGGACCTCGAGAATTCGCTTCCTGGCCAATTGTCGGGCCTCGTGCCTGCGCCAGCGTACCGGATTGCCCCGCTTCGAAGCCGAAGTTAGCCGCTCCAGATGGCGATGATCGCAGTCCAGTACCTACAGAAACGCTTCGGAGCGCACGTCGCCCTGGCAGGGATCGACTTCTCCATCTCGAGGGGTGAGGTAGTGGGCTTCCTCGGGCCAAATGGCGCGGGCAAGTCCACGGCGATGAAGATCCTGACGGGCTTTCTGTCCCCGAGCGCCGGCCAGGCACGGGTCTGTGGCATCGACGTCGTCGAGGACCCCGTCGGGGCCCGACGGCACCTCGGCTACCTGCCGGAGGCCTCGCCCGTGTACCCGGACATGCGGGTCGAGGACTACCTCGACTTCGCAGGGCAGGTGCGGGGTCTTCCGCGGAGCGAGCGAGCCAACGCCATCGAGCGGGCGCTCGATCGTTGCGGGCTCATGGATCGGCGACGCCAGGTCGTGGGCACCTTGTCGAAGGGCTACAAGCAGCGCGTGGGCCTGGCCCAGGCCATGCTCCACCAGCCTGACATCCTGATGCTCGACGAGCCCACCAGCGGCCTGGATCCCAACCAGATCGTCGACATCCGCAAGCTCATCCGCGAGATCGGCGAGAGCCGCACGGTCATCCTCTCCACCCACATCCTCAGCGAGGTCCAGGCCTCCTGCGATCGCGTCATCATCATCAACAAGGGTCTCCTCGTCGCAGACGGACCCACCGACGAGGTCACGGCGGTCAGCACGGGCGAGGTCGTGCGCGCATCCCTGGTGCCCGGCGACGTGCGGCAAGAGCCCGAGGTCGTCGTGAGGGCCCTCGAGGCGCTGCCCGGGGTCACGGCGGTCCGCGTCGTTCCGGGCACCACGACGGTCGACGGCGAGCTCATCCTGCGCATCCACGCCGACCGGGACGTCAGGGAGCGGGTCTTCCGAGCTGCCGTGAAGCTCGGTGTCGTCGTCCTGGAGCTCGGCCGAGAGCGGTCGAACCTCGAGGACGTCTTCCGGCGCTTGACCACCGGCAACGTCACAGCGTCACCACCATCCAGATGATCGCGCAGGCGGCGATGAGCAGCGCGCCGCCGATGAACCAGACGAAGGTCTTGCGCTCCCCCTCGCTCTCTTCTCTCTGGATCCGCTGCACCGCCTTGTCGTGCTTTTCCTGCTGGTCGCTCGTGCGCGCGGCGGCCAGGTGGCGTGCCTTGGCGGTCTCCGCCGTGCCAGGCACGAGCACAGCCTTCTTCTGCCAGCCACGCTCGGCGCTCACCAGGTGGACGATCGCCTCCACGTCGACCCCGACGAGGCGGAGGACCTCTTCGAAGAGTGGCCAGCCCGTGATGGGAACCCAGAGGCCATCCCGGATGCGCACGTGCTCCCGGCCCTTGTAGACGCCGAGGTAGCAGCGCTCCCGGATCAGGTCCGCGTCCACCGGCCCGTCCACCTCGCCGTCGACCCGCTGGACATAGAGCCTCAGGAGCTGCACGCACTCCGGCTCCAAGGGGAACTCGTGGTGGCAGGTCGGGCAGGTCTGGGTCCCCATGGGGGCCGCGTCGTCCCAGATGTGGGCACAGTGGATGCAGGTGACGTGCACTGCGGCGGATCATAGACAACGCCATGGAGCTCCCCACCGCATTCGTGGTCGGCACAGCCGGTCACATCGATCATGGCAAGACCAGCCTGGTGCGTGCGCTCACGGGCGTGGACCTCGACGCCCTCCCCGAAGAGAAGCGTCGCGGCATCACCATCGCGTTGGGCTTCACCCCTCTGAGCCTGCCGAGCGGTCGCGTCGCCTCCTTTGTGGACGTGCCGGGCCACGAGCGCCTCGTCCGCACCATGATCGCCGGCGCCACAGGCATAGACGCCGTGCTGCTCTGTGTCTCCGCGGTCGAGGGCGTCATGCCCCAGACACGCGAGCACCTCGACATCCTGCGCCTGCTCGAGGTCGAGGTAGGCGCGATCGCGCTGACGATGGCCGACCTCGTCGACGATGAGATGGTCGAGCTGGCCATCGAAGACGTGCGCGAGCTCGTCGAGGGCAGCTTCCTCGACGGAGCGCCGGTAGTGGTCACCTCCGCAGAACAGCGGCGCGGTGTCGATGCGCTCATCGAGGTCCTCGATGGTCTCCCCTGCGAGGAGCGAGACCAGCGCGGTCCCTTCCGGCTGCCGGTGGACCGGACCTTCGTGCAGCGAGGCTTCGGCGCGATCGTCACCGGGACGGCGCTGTCTGGCTCTGTCTCGGACGGCGATGAGCTGGTCGTGCTGCCGCAGGGCGACAAGGTGCGGGTGCGGGGTGTGCAGGTCCACGGGCAGAAGTGCGGCGGCTCACGCGCTGGGCTGCGCACGGCCCTGAACCTCGCAGGCGCTGCTCGGGAGGAGCTCCCTAGAGGCACTGTCGTTGCATCCAAGGGGGTGCCGGTGACCTCCATGCTCGACGCCCGGGTGCAGCTGTTGCCCACTGCGCCGCGCCTCGACAGCGGCTCCAGGGTGCGCTTGCTGGTTGGCACTGCAGAGGTCCTGGCGGTGGCGCACGTGCTCGACGGGGACCTCGATCCTGGCAGCTGTCGCCTGGTCCAACTCCGCACTGGCGAGCCCGTGGTCTGCCTGCCCGGGGACCGCTTCGTCCTCCGACGGGAGTCCCCCATGACCACCCTCGGCGGCGGCGTGGTGCTCGATCCCTGGGCGCCGAAGCTCCGCCCCCGGGATCACGCCCGCGGGGTCGACGAGCTGACCCGACTGGAGGGCGGAGACAGGGGAGTCCTCCTCGAGCGGGCAGGGCTCGCGGGGCTTGCCGCGGAAGAGGCCCGACGACGCGGTGTCGAGGGCGACGCTCTCGCCGGAGTCGTCTTGTCCCCCACTGCGGTCGCGAGGCTGCGCGGCGCCCTGATCGAAGACCTCCAGCGCTTCCACGCCGAGCACCCGCTGAGCCCCGGCGCTCCCCGGCGCGCCCTGCACCGTGGCTCGCTCGCGGCCCTCGGACCGGCCTCCTTCGACGCGCTCTTGTCCACCATCGACGAGGTCGTCGCCGAGGGGCCCCGCCTGCGGCTCGAGGGCTTCTCGGTGGCGCTCACCCCGGAGCAGTCGAGGTGCCGGGAGCGCCTGCTCGACCGGGTGATCGTGGCCCGCTGGGAGGGCTCCAAGCGCGACGACCTCCTCTCCGAGATCGAGGAAGGTGCGGCACTTCTCGCCCTCCTCATGGACGAGGACGAGGTCCAGCTCGTCGCCGGTCGGCTCTACGCCAAGGGAGCGCTCGACGATCTGATCGCCGCAGTCGAGGCGCTGCTGGAGGCCGAAGGGGAGCTCTCTCCGGGGCGCTTCAAGGCGCTCACCGGACTGGCGCGAAAGGGCGCGATCCCGCTCCTGGAGTGGCTGGATACGCGCAGGGTCACGCGTCGGGAGGGCGACGTCCGCGTCCGGTGGTAGAGTCGCGCGTCGGATGCTGCACGTCGCCCTGTTGCTGATCTCCTGGCTCCTCTCTGGGGTGGCTCTGGCCGAGGAGGATCCGGGGATCCTCAAGATCAACGCGAACGTCGTCGGGGCGGAGATCCGCATCGATCACGAGCCTGTAGGAGAGACTCCGCTCACCCGCTACATGCCCCCCGGGCACTACTCGGTTCGCGTCGCCGCGGACGGCTACAACCCCTTCGTCCAGCGGGTCACCGTCTATCCGGGCAGGCGTACCGATCTCGGTGCCACGCTGATTCGCGGTGGGAGCACCGTCGAGTTCGTCGTCGAGCCCGGAGGCGCCAACATCGAGCTCAACGGCCAGGACACGGGCTTCCGGACCCCTACCCGCATCCCGAAGGTGTCGGCTGGGACATATCAGTACAAGGTCACCAAGCCTGGCTACGAGCCGGTCGAGGGGACCTTCTCCCTCTCCGACGGTGGCAACGCCGTGGTGGTGGGCTCGCTGGAGTCTTCGGCTGGCCGCTTCTCGATCGCCTCGCGACCCGAGGGCGCGAGCGTCTACCTTGACGGCGAGATGGTTGGAGTGACCCCCGTCGACCTCACCGGCATCCACCCTGGCACCCACCAGGTGGGGCTGGCGCATCCGGACCACCCCCTGGTCGTTCGCGAGGTCGACACCTCTGACGGCAGCAAGGGTGTGGTGGACGCCAAGCTCAAGGACGGTGGCGGCAAGCTCGTCGTCGTGACCGGCTCGCCCAGCGGCACGGTCTCCCTGGATGGCGTACCCGTGGGCACTGGCAAGAAGGTGAAGGCCCGCGCCGCTCGGGGCTCCTACGAGGTCGTCGTGGGTGGTACCGGCGCCGAGCCGGTGTCGCTGGAGGTCACCGTCCCCCTGTCGGGCTCCCTCTACTACGAAGCCGCGCTCGCTCCGAGCGGAGGAATCTCCACGCTCACGGAGAAGACGCCACCTCTGAAGCGTCCCCTCACCTGGGTCGCCATCGGCGGAGGTGCGGCCCTCGTCGGCGGGGGTGCCGTCGTCACCGCGGTGGTGCTGTCCCCCGAACCCGATCCCGTGGGCGACGTCGTCCTCCAGCTCCCCTGATCATGCTCCTCCTGCTCGCCTGTACCGGCAACCAGCCAGAGAAGACCTCGATCCTCGTGACCGTGGTCGGCCCTGATCTCGCGAGCGTCGCGACGGAAGCGGAGAGCCTGGTCCTCGTGGGCGACCCTGACGTGCCCTTCGTCGACGGGGACGGCTACGCCATCGAGGGCGAGTTCGGGAGCTTCGTCTTCGTAGACGCCATCGATGACGACGAGGAGCTCGAGCTCACCCACACGCGCGGGTTCAGCGCGGACCTCCCGACCATCGAGCTGCTCGCGGGGGCCAACCGCCCGGAGCTCTCCTTCACTGCCTGGGCGGAGACCGAGGGTGTCGGCATCGTGGCCATGGCCGACACGGTCGGCCCGGTCTCCTTCGTCGACGACGAGGTCGTCGAGGTCACAGTGACCGGGCTGGTGCTGCTCGACGTGCCCCTTTCCGGTTGCACCGACGAGCTCGACAACGACGATGACGGCTGGGTCGACGCGGACGACTCCGACTGCGACGAGGGGATCACGGAGGAAGGACACGGCACCACCGAGTGCAACGACGACAAGGACAACGACGCCGACGGCGCCGTCGACTCAGAGGACGTCGACTGCGACGACGCAGGCGATGACACGGAGGCCAACGGCTGCACCGACGAGCTCGACAACGACGGCGACGGCTGGATCGACGACGAGGACTGGGAGTGCCTCGACGGCACCGAAGAAGACGGCGTCTACAGCGACGAGTACGGCTGCTCCAACGGCGAAGACGACGACCTCGACGGGGACACCGACTTCAACGACACGGACTGCTCCGACGGCTTCGACGACGAGTACCCGGAGCTGTGCGACAACGGCGAGGACGACGACGGCGACGGCTGGTTCGACGCGGACGACCCGGACTGCGACACCTCCGACGAGGAGTCCGGCTTCGGCACGTGGCTCTGCAACGACGGCGAGGACAACGACCTCGACGATCTCATCGACGCGGACGACCCGAGCTGCCGCAACGCCTTCGACATGACCGAGCTCGACCAGTGCGAGGACGGCATCGACAACGACGGGGACCTCTGGACGGACACGGACGACCTCGGCTGCGACGGGGACGAGCACGGGGAGTCCGAGGGGTCGGGCTTCGAGGACGAGGCGGAGTGCTCCGACGGCATCGACAACGACGGGGACGGCTACATCGACGGCCTCGACGAGGAGTGCAACTCTCCCCTGGACGACGCAGAGGACTCCGACTGCGCGGACGAGCTCGACAACGACGGCGACGGCTGGACCGACGCTGACGACCCGGACTGCGACACCGACGGCGCCGAGCTCGGCTTCACGGACGCTGCCTGCAACGATTTTTCCGACAACGACGGCGACGGGGACACCGACTCCGACGACGACGACTGCACCTCGGCCACGGACGACGACGAGACCGACCACTGTGACGACGAGCTCGACAACGACGGCGACGGGTGGGAGGACGGCGACGACCCGGACTGCGCGAGCGGGACCGAGGAGAGCGGCTTCGGCTCGAACGACTGCAACGACGGCGCCGACAACGACGGGGACCTCCTCATCGACGTCGAGGACAGCTACTGCACGGCAGCGAGCGGCACCGCGGAGGCGGCGGAGTGCGACAACGGCGACGACGACGACGGTGACGGCTGGACCGACGACGACGATCCGGACTGCACCAGCGGCTCGACCGAGGCCGGCTACGGCTCCACCGAGTGCAACGACAGCGCCGACAACGACTCCGACGGCTACTTCGACGCCGACGACCCCGACTGCGCCTCCGCAGAGGACGACTACGAGGAGGAGTACGACTGCTCCGACGGCGAGGACAACGACGGCGACGGCTGGACCGACACAGACGATCCCGCCTGCGGCTCCAGTGACACCGGCACCTCCGAGTCCCCCGCGAGCTCGGCCTACGACTGCAACGACGGCGACGACAACGACAGCGACGGCTACACCGACGCCGACGACCTGGGCTGCGCCGACGGCTTCGACACCGACGAGTCCGACGAGCCGATCACCCACTGCAACGACGAGCTCGACAACGACTCGGATGGCTACACCGACGCCGACGATCCCGACTGCTACGACCGGAGCGCGACGAGCGAGAGCGGCTACGGCAGCACCGAGTGCAACGACGGCTCGGACAACGACTCGGATGGCTACACCGACGCCGACGACGACGACTGCGAGGCGGCTGACGACGACAACGAGGACACCGCGAGCGACGACTGCAGCGACGGCTACGACGACGACGGCGACGGCTGGGTGGACGACGACGACCCGGACTGCTCGATCGGCACGAGCGAGTCCGGCACGGGCTCGGCGGCCTGCAACGACGGCACCGACAACGACGGCGACGGCGACACCGACGCGGACGACGGCGAGTGCTCCTCTGCGACTGACACCGCCGAGTCGGGTGACTGCAACGACGGGAGCGACAACGACGGCGACGGCTGGACCGACTCGGCGGATCCGGAGTGCTCCTCTGGCCTGAGCGAAGACGGCGTGGTGGGCTCCACCGAGTGCTCGGACCTCGCCGACAACGACGGGGACCTCCTCGTCGACTACGAGGACGGCGGCTGCGCGGACGCCTACGACGACGTCGAGGACGACGCGGCGGGTGACTGCGAGGACTCGGCGGACGGTGACGGCGACGGCTGGGTCGACGCCGACGACCTCGACTGCCTGACCGATGGCAGCGAGCTGAGCACCACCTCGTATGCCTGCAACGATGGCAGCGACAACGACGGTGACGGCGACACGGACGCCGCCGACAGCGACTGCCTCGTCGCCTGGCAGGACTTCGAAGAGATCGACGCCTCCTGCGAGGACGGCGAGGACGACGACGGTGACGGCTGGGTGGACGATGACGACCCGGACTGCTCCGTGGACGGCGAGGAGATCGGCTACCTGCCGCTGGACTGCAACGACGGAGCTGACGGCGACGGCGACGGCGACACCGACAGCGACGACAGCGACTGCGACGATGGCTTCGACGACGACGAGGAGCGCCCCTCGGCCACCTGCCGAAACAGCTCTGACGACGACGGCGACGGCTGGTTCGACGAGGACGACCCGGACTGCTTCGACGGCGGCGACGAGACCGCGGGTGTCACCGGCGTGGCCGAGTGCAACGACGGCTCCGACAACGACGGCGACAACGACGTCGACGCAGATGACACGACCGGCTGCACCGATGCCTGGGACAACCGGGAGCTCGACGGGCACACCGGCTCGTGCAGCAGCGGCACCGACAGCGACGGCGACGGCTGGGCAGACGACGAGGACCCGGACTGCGGGCTCTTCGGAAAGGAGATCGGCTTTTCGACGCTCACCTGCAACAACGGCGAGGACGACGAGGGCGACGGCGACGCCGACGCGGACGACGCTGGCTGTGTGGACGGCTGGGACACGGTCGAGAACGACCCGGCGTCGACCTGCTCGGACTCCACCGACAATGACGGTGACGGCTGGGAGGACATGTACGACCCCGACTGCATCGATGGCACGAGCGAGTCCGGCACCGGGAGCGCTGCCGAGTGCCACGACGGCGTGGACAACGACAGCGACGGTGACACCGACGGCGACGACGGCGACTGTCTGGACGCCTGGGACAACAGCGAGCACGTCGACGGCTACGGGGCGGACTGCACGGACGGGAGCGACAACGACGGCGACGGCTGGGCTGACGAAGACGACCCGGACTGCGACTGGGGTGACGTCGAGGAGGACGTGCAGGACTGGGAGTGCTCCAACGGGACCGACGACGACAGCGACGGCGACAGCGACAGCGACGACCTGGGCTGCGACTCGGCCTTCGACGACAACGAGACCGGTGACGGCTGCACCAACGAGACCGACGACGACGGCGATGGCTGGGTCGACGACGACGACCCGGACTGCGCCAGCGGCTACTCAGAGGTCAGCACCTCGTCCGCGGCCTGCAACGACGGCTTCGACAACGACGGCGACAGCGACATCGACGCAGACGACATCGGCTGCGAGGACGGCTCGGACACCGACGAGACGGATCCGGTGACGGAGTGCAACGACGAGGCGGACAACGACTCCGACGGCTGGATCGACCTGGACGACCCGGACTGTGACGACGACCCGCTGACGGAAGAGGAGATCGACTTCGACACCCGCTACGACTGCAACGACTCGGTCGACAACGACGGCGACGGCGACGGCACGGATGCCGATGACCCCGACTGCCGGGACGGCTACGACAACAACGAAGGCGCCTAGCGGGACCTCGCCGCGCGGAGGTGGTCGCCCTGGGCGCGGAGTACATCAACCACCGGCCCGGGCTCATCCGCTCCCAGGACGGCAAGCGAGACGTGGCGCGCGGTGTCCGGCTCGACCTGCACCTCATCAAGGCGCCTTCGGGACGACGCTGTGACCCCCTCGTTCCAAGCCCCACCGTCCTGGTGCTCCGAAGCCTCAGCGTGCCACGACTGCGACTGTCCATCACAGGGTGCCCGCTTGGAGCCGGTCGTGGTCGGTCGGGAGCAGGAAGCCGGGGTTGCTGCGAAGCGCGCGTCCGAGCAGCGGAGCGTCCTCGTCCACGAGCTCAATGGACCGATGGCCCTCCTGGTACTGGCGCAAGTACCGGCGTCGGACCTTCATCACCCGCTCATCACGCCGCACGCGCTCGAGGACGTTGGCTACAGCGTCTCGCTGGTCGGGCGGGACACGCGCTGTGGACCGTAGTTCCATCGAGGGAAGGTCCAGCTCGAACCAATCGCGTCGCGGTACTGGAGCCAGAACGGGCTGGGGCGCTCGGCATTGCGGTGATCCGCTGGGCCGTGGTTCAACGACGCTCGCCCCTTCTTCAAGACGTGGGTCTGCCAGCCCCAGGGGCGATCCGGCGGGTCAACGTGCCTCATCGTTCCCCCGACCGGCCCGACGCCCGGGGCGATAGGCCAGGGTCCACTGTGGCCAGAAATCGTCGTGGCCTGGCAGGGTGTGCTTCAGAGCATCGTGGACTCGCTCGACCAGCGGGCGACGGAGGTAGGCGTCGTCTGCGATGGCTTCCAGCCAGCCCATCTCGGGCAGCGCTGGCGCGGCGTCGGAGGGCAGTTCGTCGAGGCGCAGGTACAGCGCGCCGAGGTTGTCTTCGGCATCGCCAGGGCGGTCCGCCATGAAGTCCATCGCGGCGGCGATCGCCAGATCTGCCTCGCGCGAGCGGCCCCCCACGTGCCCGAAGACCTCTGAGGCGAGCCAGTTGGACACATCGCCCTCCTTGCCGAACGGAAGCTCGTTTACGCGGACCAGCCGGCCGTCGCGCTCCAACACGAACAGGTCGTCGCGGTCCTCACGGAACACGCTTTCCAGGGAGGCGAGGACCATTGGCGAGTGGGTGGTCACGAAGAATTGGGCCGAGACCTTCGAGGCGATGACGCTGACGGCCTTGTGGACCGCAGGCAGGAGCATCCGCTGCCACTTGGGGTGGAGGTGGAGCTCGACTTCGTCTATCAACACCACCATGTCGGTGGTGGGCGGGCGGTTTGTGAGCTTCGCGGCGTTCGTATGCTCGGTCCAGGCCCACACCAACAGGTAGGCCAGGCCGAGTATGCGCTTCGTTCCCGCAGACGCGAGGGTGACCGGGACCTCGCCGTAGGGGAGCGCGAGCGTGGGGATGTCCACGCGGTCATCGACTCGCACCCTGGTCGGGCCTCCCGGCACGAGCGGCTCGCCGGGCTCCGACAGATGTTCCAACACCCGACATAGGGACTGGAACTCCGGGGCGCCTGTGCCCTGCCAGCTCACCCAGTCCTCGAGGAGCCCTCGGCTCAGCGTTCGAGGACGACCAGCTCGATGTAGCCGTCGGGGGGCGTCGAGCAGACCACCACGTCGATCTCGGGATCCGCGAAGTTGTCGCTGTCGCCGTCGCGGTGGTAGGTGGCGCCGATTCCCTCGTCCGTCTCTCCGTCGCAGTCGTCATCCAGCCCGTTGCAGCTCTCTGACGCCGTCGGGGACATGTCCATGTCGTGGTCGTTGCAGTCGGTGTCGTCCTGCACAGCGTCCGGCGGGATCGGGCAGGTGGTCACGGGCGCGTTCGGGTTCCCGTGTCCGTCGGCGTCGTAGTCCTCGAACCAGCCGACGTAGTCGTAGGTGTCCTCGTCCACCAGCTCGTCGCAGTCCTGGTCGAGGCCATCGCAGAGCTCGGTGGCGCCCGGGTGTATGTCCGGATCCTCGTCGTCGCAGTCCGGCCCCAGCCAGCCGCCCATCTCCAGGGCCTGCTCCTCCCACTCGAGGTCGTAGTAGTGGTCCTCGTCCGAGTCGAGGAGCGCCATCCGGTAGCTCTCGTAGACCTCCCGAGAGGTCAGGCAGGCAAGCAGCATCCCCATGGCCCGCAGTCTATCGCTGGGACGCCGCCGGCCCCCCGGACGTTAGCCTGCAGGTGTGGACGAGCGGGTTCGAGAGCTGGTCGAGTCGCTGCGGGCTCGCGGCGTCGACGTCGGTGGGCTGGAAGAGCTCGGCGCGGAGCTCGACGACCAACCCTGGCACGCGCGGGTGAAGGCTTTTGCCATGCGGCAGTGGGACAACGTGGTGGGGGAGCTCGACGAGACCCGCGAGGCGGCCCGGCTGGTCCAGAAGGCCCACGCCGGGGAGCTCGACGATGTCGAGACCGCCAAGCTCCAGGCGCAGCTGGGCGACCTCGCGCGGATGGTCCCCGCGGCAGTTCTCGCCCTCGCGATCGAGGCCGTCCCGGTGCCTGGCACGAGCGTCGTCACCCCCTTCCTGCTCATCAAGCTCGGGCTGTTGCCCAGTCGCTGGCGCGAGACCTACGTGCTGTCGCGCCTGCGCGCCGAGGCCGATCGGCTGCGCGCCGAGGGGAACACCTCGGAGGCAGCAGAGGTCGACACCCTGCGGGCCACGGTCACCCTGGAGGTCGAGGCCCGCGAGCTCCTCGGCAAGGAGCTGCGCCCCCACTGGGACGCCGACCGCGACGGCTGGGACGAAGAGGACGTCGTCGCCTACGACGAGGCCCTCGACCGCTGCCGTGGGCGGGACCCCCGATCCAGACGCTGGTACGTCGCCTATCATGGCGAGATCGTTGGACCCGTGCAGCTGGCTGAGCTGCCAGACGACCTCGACGCGCTCGTCTGCTTCGAGCGCTCCGGGTGGGTCAAACGCTCACACCTGCTCTGAGTCGACCCGGAGGTTCAAGAGCTCGTGGAAGGCCTGCGGGCCCAGGAGCTTGCCGCTGGAGTAGCCGGTGGAGTCCTTGATGATGGGCTTCTTGAGGTCGTAGCGCCGGATGACGGCGTCGCTGGGCGCCGGGGCCGCGTCCCAGGCTGGAGCAACCTCGTGCGCCAACTCACGATTATCGCTCAGGTTGTTGCTGTTCTGCAGGACGATTCCGCTGCACTCCAGCCGACTCCTGATGCGCCCCTTGTACTGGCCCTTCTTGCCCTTGAGCGCCTTGTGGTCCCCGAACCGGACGGTGCCCTCGACGTCGCTCCACGGCGCGACCCGAACCCGGCAGACCCCGCTGTTCTTGCCCTCCTGGATCCGGTGCAGCCCGGCCTCGAGACGCAACAGGCCCGCGGCGTAGCGTCCCTTGATCGCGAGCATCGCCGGCTCGTCACTCCGCATCGGCTCCCGCAGCCAGTCGACCTCCATCTTGCGTGAGTCCGCCCAGGCGAGGAGCTGCTCGACGACGAGGTCTCGGGCGCGTCGCGCGCCGGCGCCCAGAGGCCGGACCTCCACCAGCGCGTCCCATGCGCCCTCGAAGCCCATGAGGAGCAGCTCCCGCCTCGCCCGAGCGAGGGCTCGCTCGTGACGCAGCAGGTCGTGGGCGACGCGCTCGAGCGCTGCCCGACCGGTCTTGCGGGCCTCTGTCTGCAGCGACTCGTTCCATCCCCTCAGCCGCTCCAGGCGGTCGACCACGCTCGCTAGCCGGTCGAGGTCCCGAAGCACCTTGGCCGCGGTCTCCGGCTTGCTCCAGAACTCCCTGTGGCCACGCCGCTCGTCGAGCTTCGTGCGCTGCTCTCCGATCGCCTCTTCGTCCACCTCTGCGGCGAGCGCTTCGATGGCCCCGGCGGCAGCCTCCAGCCGCCTTCCGAGCTCGGGCCGGGTGAGCTTCTGGCCCTCTGCCTTGACCGGAGCCGCGGCCGCGCGCCGCTGGCGGATCTCCTCGGTCTCCAGGAGGCGCACGCGGATGTGCCCGTCCTTGGCGTGGATCTTGACGATGCTGCCGGGCTCCACGCTGCGTTCCATCATCGTCATCGCCAGCGGCAGCACGAGCTGGCGCTGGATCTCCCGCTTGAGCGCTCGGGCGCCGTACTTGGGCTCGAAGCCCGTCTCGATGACGCGGTCGAGGGCGTCGTCCGTGACCTCCACCACGAGGTTCCGGCCGGCGATGCCCTCGCGCGCGAGGATGCGTCTCAGCTCCCAGCGGGCCACCTGCTTCACCTGCTCCTTGCTGAGCGGGTGGAAGACCACCACGTGCTGGAAGCGGTTGAGGAACTCCGGTCGGAAGTGGTTCTCGAGGGCCTTCGTCACGGCGTGGCGGCGAGCCGACAGCCCGGTGTCCGGGGTGAACCCGAAGCTCTTGTCGCTGCCCTGGGCGCCCACGTTGCTCGTGGTGATGAGGATCGTGCTGCGGAAGTCGACCGTCTTGCCGCCCGGAGGCGTCATGCGGCCCTCGTCGAGCACGCCGAGCAGCAGGTCCCAGACGTTGCTGTGGGCCTTCTCGAGTTCGTCGAGGAGCAGGACCTGGAAGGGCTGGGCGCGCACCGGGTCGACCAGCGCCGCGGGTCGGCCAGGGTCCTTGGGGTTGCCGACGAGCATCTCGAAGGAGTGGTAGTCCTTGAACTCCGAGAGGTCGAAGCGAAGCAGCCGCGACTCGGAGCCGTAGAGGAAGCGCGCGAGCGCCCTGGCGACCTCGGTCTTGCCGACCCCCGTCGGGCCGACGAAGAGGAAGGTCCCGATGGGCTTGTCAGGGTCGTGGAGTCCCGCCTTGAACAGCGCGATGGCCTCTACGACGGCCTCGAGAGCCTCGCGCTGACCCACGATGCGCTCCTCGAACCAGGCGCGGATCTCCTTCGCGGGCATGGTCGCCGTGCGGCTGACCACGAAGAGGGGGAGCCCGCTGTAGACCGAGAAGACACGCTCGATGAGCTGCGGACCAAAGACCGCCTCCTCGCCGGCAGAGGCCTTCTCTACCTGGTAGTCCCGGACCTGCTCCAGCAGCTCCAGCGCTGGTCCGGGCTGGGGCCGTGAGGGCAGGAACCTGGTCGTGAGCTGGATGAGCGTGCTGCGGCAGTCACCGTCGAGCACGACGCCGCCGCGCTCGGCGGCTCGGTCCAGGCAGGCCCTGACCGACTCGACGGCCAGCGGTCCGACGTTGACCTTCGTGAAGAGCGAGACGAAGCCGGGGTGCCGCTCCATGAGACGCAGGGTCTCCGGGGTCGCCTCCGCCAGCAGCGTCAGCCCCTTGCCCTGGATGTGGGGCCTGAGGGCGTCCAGCAGGTTGTTGTCGCTCTGGGCCGTGCGGCCGGTCTTGGGCAGGTTCCAGGCGTCGCTGAAGTACAGCACGGTCTGGAAGTCGACGGCCTTCTTGGCGATGGTGGTGACCTTCGACTGCCACTCGCCCAGGTACTTCGTGCCCGACATCATGGCGGTGCTCGAGAGCTCGACGAGGTCGCCGCCGCCCTTCGCCATGCGCTGGGCGACGGCGTGCACGACAGCGGTCTTCCCGACCCCGGACGGGCCGACGAGCAGCACGCTCTTCTTACGCTCGAGCAGCTCGGCGACCTGCTTCACTAGCTCGTCGCGGAAGTCGACGGGCGGGAGCTCCCCGTCCCGCGCCGCGTCCACCAGGTCACGCCCGTCTTCGGCGAGGGCGTTGTCGTAGTCCGTGTCCATGACTGGCCGTGGAGGATACTCCGACACATGGGTTCGAGCTTCGGCCGGTTGTTCCGCGTCACTACCTTCGGTGAGTCACACACCGGCGGCCTCGGCGCCGTGGTGGAGGGCTGCCCGCCAGGGCTGGTGCTGGATCTCGCGGCGATCCAGCGGGACCTCGACCGCCGCCGTCCGGGGCAGTCGTCCATCGCGACGCAGCGAAAGGAGCCCGACACCCTCGAGATCCTCTCCGGGGTCTTCGAGGGCCGAACCCTCGGGACCTCCATCGGCCTGCTCGTCCGGAACAAGGACGCCGACCCCTCGGCCTACGCTCCGTGGTCGGACCTCTACCGGCCCTCCCACGCGGACTTCACCTACGACGCCAAGTACGGACTGCGGAACTGGCAGGGCGGAGGTCGGGCCAGCGCTCGAGAGACCGTCGCCCGAGTCGCCGCCGGGGCCATCGCCAAGCAGGTCCTTGCCACCTTCGGCGTCGAGATCCTCGGCTGGACCGCTGCCATCGGGCCCATCGTCTACGCCGGGGTCCCCGCGGACCTCGCGGCCGTCGAGGCCAACCCCGTGCGCTGCCCGGATCCGGAGATCGCCGCAGAGATGGAGGAGCACATCAAGTCCGTGCGCGCGGACGGAGACACCTGCGGTGGCATCGTGCGCTGTGTCGCTCGCGGCGTCCCGGCAGGCTGGGGAGATCCTGTCTTCGACAAGCTGGAGGCCGACCTCGCCCGGGCGATGCTGTCGCTGCCTGCCTGCAAGGGCTTCGAGTCCGGCAGCGGCTACGCCGGCACGGGCATGCTCGGGAGCGAGCACAACGACATCTTCGTACCGACTCCAGATGGCGTGAGGACCCGCACCAATCACTCGGGGGGCATCCAGGGGGGCATCAGCAACGGCATGCCGGTGTTGATCTCGGCTGCCTTCAAGCCGGTGGCGACGATCTTCAAGGAGCAGGAGACGGTCGACTCATCCGGGGCTCCCACCACCATCACGCCCCGGGGTCGGCACGACCCCTGTCCGGTGCCCCGAGCCGTGCCCATCGTAGAGGCCATGGTGGCGCTGGTGCTCTGCGACCACGCCCTGCGGCATCGAGGACAGGTCGGCTGATCACTCAACGATAATCGTCAGTTCCGACTCCAACCGCTTCCACTCTGCCGTGTCCCATTCCAGCGTCGGCTCCCCTGGTGTGACCCGGTAGAGCCAGGAGATGCCCCCCTTGCCGGCGTAGTGGTCCTCCATGGCGTAGAGCGGGTCCGACAGGGCCGTCTCGAGGTCGACCCAGACGGCGCCTTCCTCTTCGTAGGCGCTGAGCACCTCGTCGAGGTGGTCCGCCGCCAGGCTGTTGACGTGGAGCAGCAGGACGTGAGGTACGTCCCTGCCGGTCACCTCGACG
Organism: Myxococcota bacterium; assembly: GCA_036012755.1. GTDB lineage: Bacteria > Myxococcota_A > UBA796 > UBA796 > CAJQPC01 > JAAESX01. The sequence continues at coordinate 101,278 of DASCPX010000137.1, forward strand.
CCGAGCTCGCGGAAGTGACGTCCCGCGCGGAGCAGGTGGTCTGCGTACAGTCCCGCCGCCTTGGCATTCCCCTCCTGGTACTTCTGGGCCAGCATCCACTCGTGGTTGTCGATCGTCACCGGGGCGATGGTCAGGGTCTGCTCTATGTCCGCACGCACCCGATCCCGGATCTCCACGGTGTTGCCGCGGCGCAGGTAGGGGTAGCGGAAGTAGCGCGTGCCCTCGCCGAGCTCGGCGGTGCAGCTGTGCACCCCTTCGAGCCAGAGATCGGGGTCCACCGAGCGGAGGTCGTCGTGCCTGGCCTGGTGGTTGCCCAGCTCGAAACCTGCGGCGCGCCACTGCTCGAGGGCCTCTGGCCAGGCGGGCTCGCAGTTGACGAACCCCACCGCCGGCACACCATGCTCGGTGAGCGTTTTCAGCAACTTGGATGTGCCTGGCGCGACGCCTTGTTCCGGCCTGACACCGTTCCAGGGGAGATCGTCGATCGTCACCGCGACGCGCCAGGGCTCGGCGCTCTGGGCCACGCACGCGATCAGAGAGATGACCACCATGCGTCCATCCTCTCACCGAATCCGGCATGCCGGAGGCGGGCGCCCTCTCCCAGGCTTGGCCCGCCCGCCTCCGGTGGTCACTCGTCAGAGACGCTTCCAGAGCTCGACCATGTCGACCTCGCCGTCGTAGGGGGTGTCCACCACCACCGCGGCCATCCCGCCGCCGTCCCAGCCGTCCGCGAGTTCGTCGCCTGCGATGTCGCTCACAGAGGCCCCGAGCTCGACGCGGCCGACGATGCGAGGGCTGCTCAGCTCGAAGGCAGCGAGGAGCTGTGTCTCGTCGACGGCCTTGGCCATCCACTCCGGAAGCGCAACGCCTCGGGTCAGGTCGATGCAGGCCCCGAGCGCCTCTTGTGCGACCTCGATGGCCGTCTTGCCCTCCGGCGCCGGCACGCCGCGAAGGACCTGGGCCAGGAGATCTGCTCGGACACGGCAGGAGGCGGTGATGCTCAGCTCGTGCTCGCCCTCGAGCGCGTCTGCGATCGGCAGGGCGCGCGCCTTGAGCGACAGGATGTCCGGGACCACGAGGTGCTCCTCCTTCCTGGGCAACTCCGCCGTGAAGCTGCGCTGGAGGGACGCGATCCCCGAGGTCGACAGCGCCGTGCCGACGTCCGTGGTGTCGCCCTCGCCGAGCAGCGCCCCCGCCGCCTGGAAGGCGTCGCCGAAGACGAGCTCCTCCGCGCGGCCCTCGCCGTCCTTGCTGAAGTCGGTGTTCAGGATCACCTCGACGCCGGGTCCAAGGTGCTCTTCTCCCGGGAGGATGTTGCCGACGAGGCGCGCCGACATCGCGCCGGCCTCATCGTGGTTTGCGGCGGAGAGGGCCTTCGCGAGCGCATCCATGCCCGGGACCAGGCCCATCAGGTGGATGCTGACTTCCGTCGCCGCGGCGGCGCCGAAGCCCAGCTCGGCTCGAAGGCCTTCGCCAGCCGAGATCAGCTGCAGGTCGGCTCCGACAGAGGCCGCTGCGCTCAGCTTGGAGAGCACGCCGTCCTGATCCAGGACCTCGAGGACCTGCTCGGTCATGCCCGGCGCGGCGAAGGGCCCCGAAGAGGTCAGCACCGTGCTTGCCTCGAACTCGGCGCTGGCGTCTGCGGCGGCGAAGACGCGAGTCTCGCCGTGGCTGGGTGCGCGCTCTTCGAGGGTCCTCATCATCAGCGGCTCGAGCAGCGCTGTGATCGGAGTGCTCGGGCCGAGCATGAAGCAGGCCGCCACGCCGAGGGCGTGCAGGACCTCGCCAGGGTCCATGTCGATCTCGAAGGTCACGTGTTGGCCGATGCCGACCGCGCCGGAGGCCGATGCCTCGGCATGCTCCATCTCTTCGGCGTAGGTCTTCTTCACGGCGAGCTCGCGCGAGAGCTCGACTCGGCCTGCCTCCGCCGAGTCGCGGAAGAGCAGGGCTTGGGACTCCGCGGCCAGCGGGATCCCTTCGATCTTGCCCTTGACGTTGGCTCCGAACTCCACGCCCGTGCCCACGCGCAGCATCATCTCGATGAGCTGGTGGGCGAGCTCGGCGCTCTCTGTGGCGATCTGCTGGCCGCTGTAGCGCATCACCTCTCGCGCGACGTCTTCGTTCTTGAGGGGGTCGAGCAGGACCAGCTGGCTCAACGGCAGGGCTGGGAGCAGCATCGGCGCGAGGTCTCCGAGCAGGTGCATCGCGTCTGCGATGGCCGGGGACTCTCCGGCGGACTGGATGCCCGTCGCCTCGAGCTCGGCGGCGTTCGACGTCTCGGTCGCCGCGGCGTGGGTCGCCTGTGTGTCCTGTTCTCTGTTGATCGACTTCGCGGCGGCGGTGAGCAGTCCGATGGACACGGGACCTCCAGGGGTGCCGTGCTCTTGTGCAGCTGATGTGCCGATCGTGATCTCGGGGACTTGGCCCCCAATCCGACGCCGGATCGACTGGGTGTCGACGGCAGTCCGTCAGCCTGTCGTCACCGGCTGTCACCCCCGCCGGGGTCAGCCCCTCGGCTTCTTGGGGGCGGGCTTGCGCTCGCCGCGCACGACGCTGCGCATGTTCTTCTTCAAGGTCTTCTTGCGCAGGCGGATGGCGTCCGGCGTGACCTCGATGAACTCGTCGTCGGCGATGTACTCCAGCGCGCGGTCGAGGGTCATGAGCACCGGCGGGGCCAGGACCATCTTCTCGTCTGCGCCGGAGCTTCGAAAGTTCGTCAGCTGCTTGGCCTTGGTCGCGTCGACGTTGATGTCGTTCTCACGGGCGTTCTCGCCGACGATCATGCCCTCGTAGACCTCGACTCCGGCGCCCAGGAAGAGCTTGCCGCGAGGCTGGAGGTGGTAGAGCGCATAGGCCGTCGTTCGACCGGTCCGGTCGGCCACCAGCGAGCCGTTGACGCGCTGTGGAACGTAGCCGGCGTGCACATCCCAGCCGTCGAAGAGCGTGTTGAGGATGCCCTGGCCGCGGGTGTCGTTGAGGTACTCGCCGCGGAAGCCGATCAGGCCTCGGGCGGGGATGCGGTACTCGCAGCGGACCCGCTTCGAGCCCGCCATCTTCATCTCGGTCATGCGGCCCTTCCGCAGGGCCATCTTCTCGCTGACGACCCCCATGAAGTCTTCGGGGAAGTCGAGCTGGGCGCGCTCGTAGGGCTCGTGGACGGACCCGTTGTCCTGCTCGCGGAGGCGGACCTCTGGCTTGCCGATGGCGAGCTCGAAGCTCTCGCGTCGCATCTGCTCGATGAGGATCGCCAGCTGCAGCTCGCCGCGACCAAAGACCTTGTAGGCGTCTTCGCCCTCGACCTGCTCCATCTTCAGCGCGACGTTGTGGAGCAGCTCCTTCTCGAGGCGCTCCTTGATCTGGCGGGCGGTCACCTTCTTGCCTTCGCGACCCGAAAAAGGCGAGGTGCAGGCTCGGAAGGTCATGCCGATGTTGGGCTCGTCGATGCTGACCCGAGGCATGGGCTTGGGGTCGTCGATCGAGGTCAGCGTGTCCCCGATGTTGAGCTCGGCGATGCCGGCGATGGCGATGAGATCTCCGGCGTAGGCCTCTTCGACCTCGACGCGGGACAGCCCGTTGTAGGTGTAGAGCTGGTTGACCTTGACCTTGGTGTCGCCGTGCTCGCCGCAGAGCAGCAGCTCCTGGCGGCGCTGAAGCGTACCGGCGTGGATGCGGCCGATGGCGAGGCGCCCGACGTAGGTGTCGTAGTCGAGCTGCGTGACCAGCATCTGGGGCGTCGCGGAGGCGTCACGGGCTCCCTCGGGCACCGCCTCGATGAGCAGGGAGAACAGGGGCGCGAAGTCCGGGCCGACCTCGTTCGGCTCCTTCGTGCACCAGCCCTCCTTGGCGCAGGCGTAGACGATGGGGAAGTCGATCTGGTCGTCGCTCGCGCCCAGGTCGATGAAGAGGTCGTAGACCTCGTCGACCACCTCTTCGATGCGGGCGTCGGGGCGGTCGACCTTGTTGATGCAGACCAGCACCTCGAGCCCGGCCTCCAGCGCCTTTCGCAGCACGAAGCGGGTCTGGGGCAGGGGACCCTCGCTGGCGTCGACGAGCAGCAAGGCGGCGTCCACCATCTTCATCACCCGCTCGACCTCGCCACCGAAGTCAGCGTGTCCGGGGGTGTCGACGATGTTGATCTTGACGTCGCCGACCTGCACCGCGGTGTTCTTGGAGAGGATGGTGATGCCTCGCTCCCGCTCGAGGTCCATCGAGTCCATCACGCGGTCGACCCGTGCTTCGTGTGCGGCGAAGGTCCCCGCCTGGTGGAGCAGGCCGTCGACGAGCGTGGTCTTGCCGTGGTCGACGTGGGCGATGATGGCGACGTTTCGGAGCTTCATGGCGCGCCCGGTTCACACGGCGCGGCCGGGTTGTCGAGGCTTGCCGGCACTCCATCAGCACATTAACATGTACATGTACACATCTCGGAGGCTGGAATGCTGGACCGCAGGCTCGTGGTGTTGTTGGAGGGGAGGGACCACAAGGCGCTGAAGCGGCTCGCCGCCTCGGAGGGACGCACCCTCGGAGATCTCGTCAGGACCGTGCTCCGCGACCACCTCGCGGAGTCACGCTCGCAGGGACCCACGCGGAAGGAAGCGGTCGCCTTTCTCTGTGGCGAGCGCGACAGCGGCTTCGACTGGTACGAACACAAGCGCGAGTACGAGGCCCGCTATGACGAGGACTGAGGTTCTCGTCGACGCCAACGTCTTCATGTACGCCCTCGGAGGGCCCCACACCTACAGGGACCCCTGCCGGGCGATCGTGCGCAGCATGGGCTCGAGCGAGCGGGGCTGGGTGCCCGTGGTCGACGCGGAGCTCTTCCAGGAGATCGCCTATCGCTACCGGCGCTCCGGTCGCCCTGAGCTCGGGCTGGACATCCAGCGCGGCATCCTTGCCCTCGGGCTCCGCGTCGTGGCCATCGACGAGCGTGTCCTCGCCGAGTTCATCAGCCTCCAGCTGGGCCATCCCCAGGCCAGCGCGCGGGACCTGGTCCACGTCGCGGTGATGCAGTCGGAGGCCATCGACAGCATCCTCACCGCCGACCGGAGCTTCGAGAGCCTCGGCGTCACCCGGCTCGATCCGCTCGACTTCGCGAGCGGCCTGTAGCCACCCGCAGGCGCAGGCCCACCTCGCCCCCGGACCAGCGGGTGTCCAGGGGGCCGCCCTGGGGCACGAGGTGTGCGGTGGTGACGATCGAGGCGCCGAGGCCCAGTCCGGACCCGAGCTCGCGCTCCCACCCGAGCTCGGCGGAGATCCCCAGGCCGGGCTTGCGGGTGATGACGAAGCTGTCCGAGGTCCTGAACCGGATGCCGGCGAGGCCCAGGCCGGCTCCGGCATGAAGGCCCGGGCCGAAGCCGTACCTCATCGTCATGCCAGCGTGCAGCCCGGCCAGGCGTACGTTGGCCGGCGGGGCAAGGGCGCCGTCGCGGCGCTCGTCGGGGGAGGGGGCCCACCAGAGCTGTCCGAAACCCCACACGGAGATGTCCTCTGTGACGCCCATGCCGACCCCGGCGTGCACCAGCGGGGACCAGCCCGCGATGACTTGACGGCCGGACCAGTTCGGGGGGTCGGAGACCACGGGGATCTCCGAGCGGGTCTGCGCGTAGCTCAGCCCGGCGCCGGCCTCTGCCAGCGGCTCCGCGGTGGCGACCGCACACAGGATCCCCATCAGGGTCATCGAGGCGTGATGACCCCTACCCAGAGCTTCTGAGCGAAGAAGAGGTCGACCGCCGGGATCTCGATGTGGCCCATGTCGGCCTCTTCCTTGAGGATCGCGTGGGCCCGGTCGACGGTCATCGCGGACTTGTAGGGCCGGTCTCCTGCGCAGAGGGCGTCGAAGATGTCCGTGATGGTCATGATGCGCGCGCCGTAGGGGATCTGCGCCCCCTTGAGGCCCAGCGGGTAGCCCGTGCCGTCGAGCTTCTCGTGGTGTGCGTGGGCCAGCTCGGGCACGTTCTTGAGGTGGCGTGTCCAGGGGATGATCTTGAGGAAGTTGTAGGTGTGCGTGACGTGCCGCTCGATGGCGCGGCGCTCGTCCTCGTCCAGGCTCCCCCGCGGGATGCACAGCCGCGTGACGTCACGCGAGGTCAGGACGGATTCGTCCAGGGCGTCGATGTACCAGCGTTCGGCGATCTCGATCAGGGAGTCGACGTCCATCACCTTGAACTTGAAGCCCGGCTTGTTCATGCGCTGGATGTGGACGAGGTCGTCGTCGAGCTGGTGGAGGTTGACCTGGAGCTCCATGTCGTCGGCCTTCTGGCGACGGAGGAGCTCGAGTCGGGCCTGCATCGCCGCGAGCCGGAAGCGGCCTTCGATCTTCTCGAGCTCCCATGGGTAGAGCTTGTCCGCCTTCAGCAGCACCTGCTCCGGCACGCCGATCTTGCCGAAGTCGTGCAGCACGGAGGCGTAGTGAAGCTCCTCGAGCTCCGGGTTCGAGAAGCGGATCTCGCGGAAGTGCTTGTCGTCGCTGTCGTTGACCGCTTGGGCCAGCGCAGTCGTGAGCCGCGCGACCCGGTTGCTGTGACCGGCCGTGCTCGGATCTCGAGCTTCGATGACCGTCACCGCCGCGGTGACGAAGCTGTCGAAGAGGTTTCGGATGTCCGAGTAGAGCCGGTGGTTCTCCATCGCGACCGCGGCCTGGGAGGTGATGGAGCGGGCCAGGGCCGCGTCCCGATCGCTGAAGGGGAGCACGCGGTCGAAGCTGGCCAGCGGGATCCCGTGGACGGACTTCCGGTTGTAGGTACCCAGCACGCCGATGACGGCCCCGTCCCGGTCCAGCATCGGCACCAACAGCGCGGACCTGGTCTTGTAGCCCAGGGCCTTGTCGTTCTGGTGGTTCAGCCGGTAGGGGGCGTTGGCGGGGACCCGGTCGAGGTCGTCGATCTTCAACAGCTGACCGCGGTTCGCCACGAAGCCTGCCAACGAGCTGTCGTCGATTGGCATCGCCTCGCGGTTCGGCTTGAAGTCGACGGTGTCGTTCTGGGCCGCAGCGAAGATGAGCTCGTCGCCTTCCTTCAGGAAGATGCTGCCACTGTCTGCCCGCAGCGCGCGGCGCGCGTGGGTCAGGATGCGGTGGAGCAGATCCTGGCTGTCGGTGATGGCGGAGAGCGCGAAGCCGATCTCGTTGAGGATCTGGACCGTCTCTCGTTCGTCGTGCATGCGCGATCGGAGGCGCTCGATGTCGACGAGGTTGCGTAGCGCTCGGCTCATGCGCAGGTCGACCTCGTCGGGTCGCACGATGTCGTAGCAGTCGAGGTCGTTTCGCGGAGAGATGGCGATCACCCGTCGACCGAGGCGCTGAGCGACCATCACCCGGGTGAGATCGACGACGAGGATGCGCCCGGTCACGTCGGCTGGAGAGGCGAGGTCGACGGGGACGAACTGGGCGCCCGCGCGCTGGGCGCAGCCTTTCACGATGTTGGCGAAGGGCGAGGTCGCCGGCACCATGGCGACCTCGACGCGTGGGGCTTCACGCGTGGGGCGTGGGTTGACTGTCACCGCGGGGCCGCTCACTAGGGGGAGAGGGTACCGCGCCCATCAGCTCGTGGACACCCGGACTTCCGGGTTCGCGGCCCGTCGCCGGTGCCCATGCACGTCCACAGCCGCCGCGCTATCGGGGCGCCTCCAACCAAGGGGTCGGTGTCATGTCCAAGCGCATCCTCATCGCTGGGAGCGGTGGAATCGGTCGTGCGGTGGGCCTCCTGCTGCGCGAGCTCGGTGAGCTCGACGTCGAACTCATCTTCGGCGACGCCGACCCCCAACAGGTCGCATCCGCTGTCGAGTTCGCTGGCGGCGGGGACAGCGTGGGCATTCCCTTCAACGGCTCGACGCCGGAGCTCGACCGCGCGCTGGCCTCGGCGGATCTCGTGCTCGACTGCCTCCCGGGTGGGCAGGCGACGCGCGTCGCTGCCTGGGCCCTGGAGCATGGCTGCCACTACGCCAACCTCACCGAGTACGTCGCCCAGACCAACCTCATCCTGGAGATGACCCGAGAGGCCCAGACGGGCTTCGCGCTCCAGTGTGGGCTCGCGCCGGGCTTCGTGAACGTGCTCGGGAACAAGCTCTTCCAGGACTTCACGCGCCGCTTCGGGGTCGACAAAGTCGACGTGCTGAAGATGCGCGTCGGTGCGCTCACCCGCAACGCCGAAGCGCCTCACTTCTATGGCTTCACCTGGAGCCCCATCGGGGTCGCCACCGAGTACGTCAGGAACGCGGTCGTCGTGCGCGACTGGAACCGGACGAGCCTCGACAGCCTCGCCGAGGTCCAGAGGTTGCTCATCGACGGCGTGCCCTACGAGGAGGCCACGACCTCTGGTGGGGCCGCGGACATGCCGACGGCGCTGTCCGGGCGAGTCCGTCACCTCGACTACAAGACTCTTCGCTACCCGGGGCACTGGGCCTGGGTCCGTCGCCAGCTGGATGCGATCGGCGAGGTCCCCGACCGGGTCGCGCAGCTCCAGGACCGCATGCTCAGCGCGATCCCGCAGATGCAGGACGACATCGTCGTCATCTACGCCGCCTGCGAAGGCCGGACTCCCTCTGGTCGCAGACGCCTCGACGCTGCCTACAAGGTCTTCCCCATGGAGCTCGGCGGCCAGCGCCTCCGAGCCATCCAGTCGACCACCGCCGCGGGCCTCGCCGAGTGCGCGCGCATCCTGCTCACAGAGGACGTCCGGGGTGCCCTCCTGCAGAGCCAGCTCGGCTGCGAGGACTACCTGAACGGGCCCTACTGCTCTGCGGTGTACGGCCACCCGCTGAGCGAGCAGCTCGGGTAGGATTCTGCCTCTCAGGAGGTCTGTATGAGCCGTCTTCAAGACCAGGTCGTGTGCATCACGGGTGCCGGGAGGGGCTTGGGCAAGGCCCTCACGCTCGCCTTCGACGCGGAGGGGGCGCGGCTGTCGCTGGCGGCGAGGACCGCTCCTGAGATCGACGAGATCACCAGCGGGTGCCGCGATGCGATCTCGGTCCAGACCGACGTCCGGGTGCCCGGCGAGGTCTACGCCTTGGTCGAGGCCACCGTCGGCGAGTTCGGACGCCTGGACATCATGATCAACAACGCCGGCGTCGCCATCTACGGGCCGGTCGGCTCATACACGACGCAGGAGATCGACCAGATCATCGACACCAACGTCAAGGGCGTGATCTTCGGCAGCCAGGTGGCGCTGGAGGCCATGAAGGCCCAGCGCAGCGGCTTCATCGTCAACATCGGCAGCATCGCGGGCAAGATGCACCTCGTGAACGAGTCGGTCTACGTCGCGAGCAAGTGGGCCGTCACCGGGTACTCGGGGGTCTTGTGGCAGGAGGCGCGCAAGTTCGGCGTGCGCGTCTGCAACGTCTGCCCAGGCGGGATCGACACCTCGTTCTGGAAGACACAGGAGTTCCTGCCCTTCCCGGACCGCTTCGATCCCGAGCGCGACTTCCTGAAGCCCGAGCTCATCGCTCAGAGCATCATCGAGCTCGTCTGCCAGCCGGCGTCGACCTGCACCTCCGAGCTGGTGATCCAGCCGGTGCTGTTCTGATGGAGGTCCCCCTCCCACTGGGGGACGTGCTCGATCGCATCACCATCCTCCGCATCAAGGTCCGCCGCATCGAGGACGTCGCCAAGCGCCTCCACGCTCGCCGCGAGCTGAAGCTGCTCGAGCGCCGCTGGTCGATGCTCGGCTACGGTCGCCTCCCCGAGGAGGGCGAGCTCGAGGGCGTCAACGAGATGCTGTGGGAGGTCGAGGATCGCCTCCGCGCGATGGAGGCGAGACAGGACTTCGACGAGGACTTCGTCGAGGCCGCTCGGAGTGTCTACCGGCTCAACGATCGTCGGGCGGCGCTGAAAGCAGCCGTCAACGAGGCCCTCGACTCCGAGCTGGTAGAGGTGAAGAGCTACCACTCCTACTGAAGCGACCCACCAGCAACAGCAGGAGCGCCCCGAAGCCAAAGGACAGCGGGTTCACGTGGCTGCAGCCCGCGTCCTCCGTCGCCGCGACGTCCCCGTCTTCGGGACCCACGCTCTTGTCGGGGGCCTTGCTCTTGGCGCCCCCTTCTTCCAGGCGGCAGCTGGTCGCGCTGGCCTCGGCGACCCGGTAGACGTCCAGGCGCTCGTCGGGTGTGCCGATGATCGCGCTGGTGACGGTGGAGATCGTGGTTCCGCAGGCGACGCGGGACTCCGGCACGGCGTAGGTCGGCTCGAAGCGGCTGATGTGCGCGCAGCCGATGCCCTGCTCGCAGAGCTCCTCCTGGCGCCGGACGTCCTCTGCCGTGACCGTCGCCCAGGCGTCGTAGTCGGCGCGGGTCATCAGGTACATGGTGGCGCTGCCCATGCCCGAGCTGCGCGAGGCGCCGTTGGCGAGCCGGGCTTCGTTGGACTCGTGGTCGAAGACCCGGTAGGCGGACAGCTCGCCATCACCCGCGTCCTGCATTGCGAGCAAGACGATGTCCGGGTGCGCCTCGAGCCCCTCGATCCGCAAGCTGTGGGTGATGTGTTTCTTGCCCGTCGGGGCGTCAGGGATGATGTCGGCCAGGGCGAGGGAGCAGAGCAGCAGCATGGGTGCATCGTAAGCTCGATGGGTGCTCCTGATTGGCCTCGTGTTCGCGGAACCGGTCCACCTCGTCGCCGTCGACGCCCACGGGCGAGTCGTCGAGGAGGCTGTGTGGACAGCGGAGGCGGGAGAGGTGGCGCGAACCGGTGACGGGACGGTGGAGCTGCCACCTGGTCACCACCGCCTCGCGGTCAGCGCCGAAGGCTTCTTCGGGGCCACCGTCGATCTGGACGTCCGGGCAGGAAAGACCGGGGAGATCCAGGCCGTGCTGGATGCCTCGATGGTGACCTTGGAGGAGCGGCGCATCGTCATCCACGACGCGATCTACTTCGAGACCAACAAGGCCATCATCAAGCCGGAGAGCCACGATCTCTGCCGGCAGATCGCCCGGCTGATCGTGGAGCATCCCGAGCTGCGGCTCGTCAGCGTGGAGGGGCACGCCGACGCTCGGGGCACAGAGGACTTCAACCTCGAGCTGTCCACCCGTCGCGCTGCGGCGGTGGTCGACTTCCTCGTCGGCCAGGGAGTGAGTTCCGAGCGTCTGCAGTCCCGCGGCTGGGGCGAGCTCCGCCCTGTGGTCGAGGGAGTCGACGAGGAGGCCTGGTCCCAGAACCGGCGAGTCGAGTTCCTGGTGGTCGAGCGCGCCGACTGACACCGCCCTGATACCGGCCGGCCGGGATCGGGCGTCACCTTGGAGAGCGGTGATGGGTTCCCTCCTGCTCTTTGCGTGCCGCGCTCCGGTCGAGGACCAGATCCCGGCGGACGCGGAAGCTGCGCTCGCCAGCTGCGACGTCTCGGAGGAGCGAGCCGCGGTCGCCACGGCCAGCGCCGAGTTCGAGGTGCCCGTCTGCCTGCACGCCGTCTGGCCGAGCGAAGGAGCCGCCGAGCGCCGCTTCGACGACGAGCTCGCGGAGGGCACGGAGAACCGCCACATCGACCGGGTCAACCGCCTGCTGCGCGGGGCCCCCAACGGCGAGGACGACGAGCGCACGCTGGACACGGGGATCCAGCTCGTGCTCGCGAGTCTCGAGGTCCACGCCGACAAGGAGCTCGTCGAGCTCGGGGATGTCGCCGACCACCAGGTGGCGCTCGAGACCCTCGGCGCGACCTGGAACCGGTCTGGCTGTGTGAACGTCTACGTGCTCTTCAACGACGACGCTGTCTGGGACGGAGCCTTCGCCAGCTACCCGGGCCGACCGGAGCTCGGAGGCATCGTCACGGTCAACCAGCCCGACGAGCGCAGGCTGGCCCACGAGTGGGGACACGTGCTCGGGCTGCGCCACACCCACGAGGAGGGCTACGGCGCGGAGTGGGAGGGCGACTGCGACGTCACCGGCGACCTGCTGTGCGACACCCCCGCCGATCCCGGCCCGGAGCGCTGCCGCCAATGGAACGACAGCGACGCGGAGGTCAGCTGGGTCGAGTGCCCCGAGCGCTTCGCCTCGATCGAGGACGAGGTCCCGCTCGACAACCTCATGTCCTACTGGGAGCCCCCCTGGACCTCGCAGGGCTTCAGCTCCGAGCAGATCGAGCGCATGCACTGCACCTGGAGGCAGGGCCAGGAGCTGATCGTTCCATAGCTCCCGCGCAGCACGATCAGGCGGGCTAAGGTCTCTGTATGCCCCTGCTCCTCATCGCCTGTCTCGGCATGGACACGCTGGTCCAGGAGCCCAGAGGTGAGGGCAGGCCCCCCCTCGGCGGAGCCACGGATCTGGACACCTCCGAGGCGCCTGACACCGGCCTCCAGAACAACGGGGACAAGGAGCCTCAGGACACCGACGAGCAAGAGGAGCCTCCAAAGGACAACAACCCGGTGATCACCGCCTTCGCCGCGAGCGAGGAGGACTCGAAGGTGCGCTTCACCTTCGGGCTCGAGGACCCGGACGAGGATCTTGGCGGTGGCGAGGTGACCGTCGAGTGCGACGGGACAGAGGTCCGCTACGACTACCCGGGGGAGATGCGCTGGACCGACGGCGGCTCCCCCTTCGTGCTCTGGGAGCTGGACGACTTCGTCCCCGAGGAGAAGGTCACCTGTCGAATCCAGGCCACGGACGGCGCCGGGAACGCTGCCGAGCCGAAGACCACGACCTTCACCCGCGCCAACTTCATCCGCGAGATCACAGAGGGCGGCGACACCCAGGGCACCAGCGAGGGCATCGGCAGGATCCCGGTACCAGCCACCATCCGGGGGAGCATGTACGGCACGGGGAACAACGGCTACGCCTTCACAGAGGACATCGACTTCGTGAAGTTCAGCGTAGAGGACACGGGCTCCCGTGAGTTCACGCTGAACTGGACCGAGACCTCCGCGGACTACGACCTCTACCTCCTGGTCTCAGGGGCCGAGACGCTGGCGGCCTCCGCCACCTACGACTACCCGGAGTCACTCACCTACGAGCTCCAGGCAGACACCACCTACTTCTTCGCCGTCGCAGGCTGGTCTGGACCGCCCGGAGACTGGACACTTCGGATCGAGTAGCCATGAGCAAGACAACCGCCCTGGTCCTGGCTGCCGGGAAGGGCACCCGCATGCGCTCGAGCCTGGCCAAGGTCCTGCATCCCCTCTGTGGGAGGCCGATGGTCGGCTGGGTCGTCGAAGCCTGTCACGAGGCCGGGCTCACCCCCGTCGTGGTGGTCGGGCACCAGGCCGAGGCGGTGCGCGACGCGCTCCCGGGGATCGAGACCGTGCTCCAGGCCGAGCAGCGTGGGACGGGACACGCCGTCCAGTGTGCGGCGACGGCCCTGCCGATGGAGGGGACCCTGGTCGTCCTCGCCGGTGACACCCCGCGCCTCCGCAGTGCGACCCTCGCTGCCCTGGTCGAGCGACACCAGCTCAGCGGCGCCCGGTGCACGGTCCTTACGATGCCGTGTTCACCGGAGACGGCCTACGGTCGGATCGTGCGGGACGATGCCGGAGAGGTCCTTCGCATCGTCGAGGCCGCCAACGCCACCGCGGAGGAACTCGCCATCACGGAGGCGAACTCGGGCACCTACGCTTTCGACGCCCGCTGGCTGATCGAGGAGGTGCTGCCTGCCTTGGAGCCCCATCCCCCGAAGGGCGAGCTCTACCTGACGGACGCCATCGAGGCCGCCGCCGGGCACCTCGAGGCCCACCTGCACCCGGACGCCGGGGAACTGGCCGGAGTCAACGACCGCCAGGCCCTGCACGAGGCCGAAGGGGCGCTTCAGGAGCGCATCAACCGCCGCTGGCGTCGAGCCGGCGTCAGCATCCGGGGCCCCGCCCACATCGACGCGGACGTGATCCTGGAAGAGGACGTCACGCTTCACCCCGGGGTCGTCCTGCGGGGGGACACGTGCGTCGCCGGCGGCACCACCATCTACGCCTACAGCGTCCTGGAGAGCGCCCGGGTCGGGAGGGACTGTCGGATCGGGCCCTTCGCTCGCCTGCGCGAAGGCACGGTGGTCGATGACGACGTCAAGATCGGCAACTTCGTCGAGACCAAGAAGGCCCACCTCCACGAGGGCGTGAAGGCCGGGCACCTCTCCTACCTGGGGGACGCCGAGATCGGCGCCGAGACCAACATCGGCGCGGGCACGATCACCTGCAACTACGACGGCTACGCCAAGCACAAGACGACCATCGGCGAGCGCGTCTTCATCGGCTCGAACTCGAGCCTCGTGGCCCCGGTGTCCGTCGGGGACGATGCCCTGGTCGGGGCCGGCTCGACCATCACGCAGGACGTCCCCGGCGACGCGCTGGCCTTGAGCCGGGGCCGCCAGAAGAGCTTCCCCGGACGGGCCAAGGACCTGAAGGCCAACCTGAAGAAGAAGGCCGGGAAGTGACGACCCCCGCGCACCTCCTGGGCCTGAACCCACCTCAGCGCCTGGCGGTGGAGACCATCGACGGCCCGCTGCTGATCCTCGCGGGCGCGGGCTCCGGCAAGACCCGCGTCCTCACTCGGCGGGTCGCCCACATGCTGCACGTGGGCATCGCTCCGTGGAACATCCTGGCGGTGACCTTCACCAACAAGGCCGCCGGCGAGATGAAGAAGCGCGTGGCCGAGATGGTGGGGCCGGACGCCGACAAGCTCAGGGTCTCCACCTTCCACTCCGCCTGCGTCCGCATCCTGCGCATCGAAGCTCACCGGCTCGACTACCCCAGGAACTTCGCGATCTACGACGACGACGATCAGAAGCGACTGCTCAAGACCATCCTGCAGGACAACAACGTCGACACGAAGCGCTTCACGCCCAACGCCGTTCGCAGCCAGATCGACCGGGCCAAGAACAAGATGCTCGGGCCCGCCGACCTGGAGGACGCCCACCGCCTCGTCGTCGAGGCCTTCGTCGAGTACGAGCGCCGGCTGAAGGCCGCCGGTGCGGTCGACTTCAACGACATCATCAACAAGGTCGTGGAGCTCTTCCACGGGGACGAAGAGGCGCTGTCGAAGTGGCGGAATCGCTACCGCTACCTGATGGTGGACGAGTACCAGGACACGAACCGGAGCCAGTACCTGCTCATCAAGGCGCTGGCGGGATCGATCGGGAACCTGGCGGTCGTCGGTGATGACGATCAGTCCATCTACAGCTTCCGCGGCGCCGACATCCGCAACATCCTCGACTTCGAGCGGGACTTCCCTGGGGCCGTGGTGGTGAAGCTCGAGCAGAACTACCGCTCCAGCGGGCGCATCCTGCAGGCGGCCACCGCTGTGGTGAAGCGGAACACTGGTCGGAAGGAGAAGGTGCTCTGGACCGAGGCGGAGGCTGGCGCGCCGCTGAGGGTGATCGTCGCTCGGGACGAGGAGGACGAGGCCCGGCGTGTCGCCGCGCGCATCCAGCAGGGCCTCCGGGGGGGCCGCAGCCCGGACGACTTCGCCGTCATCTACCGCACCAACGCGCGCAGCCGGCCCTTCGAGCAGGCCTTCAGGCGCATGGACATCCCCCATGTCCTCGTGGGTGCGCGCAAGTTCTACGCTCGACGAGAGGTCCGGGACCTGCTCGCCTACCTCAAGCTCGTCGTCAACCCCGGCGACACCATGGCCTTCTCGCGCGTGATCAACGTGCCGAGACGGGGACTCGGCCCCAAGGCGATCGGCCGCATCCGGGAGCAAGCGGAGCGAGCAGACACCTCGCTCCTCGAAGCCAGTCGCTTCCTCGGGTCTGGCCGCGGAAAGCAGGCTGCTGCCATGAAGGCCTTCGCCGGGCTGATCGACGACTTTCGCCAGGCGGCGGAGGAGCTCACCCCCGGGGAGCTGGTCCAGCGCGTCGCTGAAGACACCGGCTACCGGGCCGGGCTCGAGGCCGACAACACCGAGCAGTCCATCGGGCGGCTGGAGAACATCGACGCCCTCGCCGTCGATCTCTCCACGGAGGAGTTCAGCCTGGCCGAGGAGCTCGGGGGCGGCCCCATGAACATCCTGAGCGCCTTCCTCGACCGGGCATCCCTGGCGGGTCAGGACGAGGAGATCCCCGACGGAGGGCGGGTCACGTTGATGACCGCCCACCTGGCGAAGGGCCTCGAGTTCCCGGTGGTCTTCGTGGCGGGGCTCGTGGAGGGCTCCTTCCCGCTGACAAGGGAGCAGACGGAGGAGCGCCTGGAGGAAGAGCGTAGGCTCACCTACGTGGCCTTCACCCGCGCCGAGCAGGAGCTGATCCTGACGCGCTCGATGATGCGCATCGTCTACGGCACCGGACCGCAGCGCTGCTCGCCCTCACGCTTCCTGGACGACATCCCGGCGACGCTGATCGAAGGCCGGCATGTCCGTCGCAGCATGCCGAGGCCGAGCGTCGATCTCGTAGAGGCTCGACAGCGCATCGAGAGGTTCACCAGCCGGCACGAAAAAGCGCGAAAAGAGACGACGGATGGTGCAGAGACGACCTCGCCCCCGACCGAGCGGCGGACCATGCTCCCCGAGAGCGCGGCGGACCTTCGCGTCGGAATCCGGGTCCTTCATCCGGAGTTTGGAGAGGGAGTCATCCGCAGCGCATCCGGATCTCACTCGAACCCTCGCCTCACCATCGAATTCGCCGGGCGGCGCACGCGAACCCTGTTCGCCGGCTTCGCCAACCTGGAGATCGTCGTTCAATGACCCGCTCCATGGCGAGACCCATGCTCCCGCGCTGTTGTGCCCCGGTAGGGGCCGGTGGTAGCGTGCGATGGCGTCTTCTTGCGGGACTGGAACCAGGCACCCCATGATCGTCACATGTCCACAGTGTTCTGCTCGGTACAAGCTGGACCCGAGCAAGATCTCCGCCCGCGGGGCGAAGATCACCTGTCCGCGCTGCCGACACGTCTTCATGGCGTACCCGGAGCTGGATGACGACGGTTCGGCCACGGGCATCACGACGCTCTCCCGCGCACGCCGTCGGGCCGAGACCACCGACAATCCTGCGTCTCCTCCTCCCAACGCCGGCACGCGGCGAAGCAGCGCGGAGAACCTGGACTTCCGCATAGTTGGCATTCCCTCTTGGAAGGTGAAGGTCAAGATCGGCCTCGTCTACGACTTCTCGGACATCAAGACGCTCCGGAAGTACATCCAGGACGGTCGGGTCACACCAGAAGACGTGATCTCCCACGACGCCAAGAGCTGGGTCACCATCGGGGACATCCCAGACCTCGACGCCTACTTCGTCGAGATCTACGAGCGAGCCGAGCGCGCGATCGCCGAGGGCGGCTCCGGCTTCGATGACGAGCAGCCCACCAACGTCGTCGGCATGGGCAGCCTGGGCTCCGATCTCGCCGCACAAGCTCTCTCCGAGGCGACTCGAGAGGCCGAGGTCTCCGAGGACGGCCCTGCCGAGAACGAGTACGGCCCGCAGTTCGTCGATCCGTTCGCCGCGCTGAAGGACAAGCAGCGCGAGAAGATCCAGCAGCGTCGCAAGCGCTCTGGCACCGGCCCCCTTCCCCAGAAGGACTCTTCGGACCAGAAGCGCCTGCTGATGGCCGCCGTGGTGCTGATGGCGCTGGGTGCTGGCGGGTATTGGTACGTCACGTCCAACGGGGACCCCGCGCCCACGCCGACGGACCGGACCACCCAGGCCACCAAGGACGGCAAGACCGAGTTGGAGATCCAGGCGGCCAAGGCGGCCAAGGCTCAACTCGAGCAGCAGATGCAGGAAGCCGAGGATGTCGAGCTCGGCGGCATTGGTGGTGACGACGAGCTGTTCGTGGTCGTGCCCGAGCACGTCCGCAACGGCCAGAAAGGTACACCGATCGGCAACGGGGGGCGCAGCGTCGATGCCGACCCGTCACCTGGGGCGGTCGCGGTGTCGGACGACATCAACTCCACCCAGGACTGCCAGGACTTCACCCGCAGAGGTGAGTGGGGGCAGGCGAAGCTGGCCTGCACGCTCGCGCTGGCCGATTCGCCTGGCAACCCCGCCGTGATGGTCAACTACGGCGTCTCGCTCTACGAGATGAACGAGCTCAACCCCGCGAGCAACCAGCTGGGCGGGGCGGCGAACGCGGGCTCGAACGACCCGCGCATCGAGAAGTACCTGGGGCACATCGCTCGGGAACAGGGCGACGTGCTGGGGGCCTCCGCCCACTACCAGAACTACCTGGCGGCGAATCCGAACGCGCCCGACAAGGCGAAGATCGAGGCTCTCCTGAGTCAGCTCCAGGGGACCTGAGGAAACTCGGCGCCCGAGGGCGCGGTACACTCGATCGTCGAGTCGGGAAACACGTCTACGTGCGCATTCGCTGTCCGCAGTGCTCTACCGCGTTCGAGCTCAACCCACCCCTGGGCCGCTCGGGCAAGCCGCGGCGGATCAAGTTCCGCTGTTCGGCGTGCGGCACACCGCTGAGCGACGAGCACGAGGACGTCGTCCATGACGCCGGGGAGGAGGAGCCGGGTTCCAGTGACCCGAGCTGGACGCCCGGTGCCGTCGAGCACGGCGGGGATCCCAGCTCCAGGGTCTCCGAGCCGAGCTACCACAGCGAGAACAGCGAGAGCTTCGTCTCGGACGCGAGCTACGTGTCCGAGCCGAGCTCCGCGCGCCCCGTGCCCACGCTTCAGGGTGGAGGGATCGGTGGCTCGTCCCTGCCCTTTGATCCTGCCGGCGCCTACTCCTCCAACCCGGTCGGTCAGGCGCTCGAAGACTTCGACGGCGGCGAGGGGCTCGAAGGCTTCACCGCCGCGGAAGGGGAGCAGCACCCGGCGCTCGACAACCCCGAGGGGACGCTGCTCAAGCAGGAGGGCAAGGTCTACCACGTGCGCAACCTCGCCACGATCCAGCGCTGGATCGTCGAACGCCGTGTCCTGCGCGAGGATCTGATCTCTACCGGGGGGATGCGCTGGGAGCCGGTCGGCAACCACCCGGACCTCGAGATCTTCTTCCAGATGGTCGAACGGCTCGACGAGCTGGAGCTGGCGGCTCGCATGCCGCCTTCGGACGACTACGATCCGCGGCCGCCAGTCTCCGACGGGACCCCCCTGGGCAACAGCCTGGTCGGCGAGCACGAAGCTGATCCGGTGAGCGGGGGCTCCTGGGAATTCGAGCCTGAGCCAGGCGCCGGCTTGCTCCAAGAGGTCGAGGAGAGCCAGCCGGGCGAGTCCTGGGACGACGACGAGTCCGACGCCAACCCGGACGCAGAGGCCTACCGTTCCCGGCCCAACTACGCCTACGAAGACAGCGAGCCCAGCGACTACCTCGCTGGGGACGAGGACATTCCAGGCTTCGACAGCGCGCTGGAGCCTGGCGCGCAGACCTGGGACGAGCCTGCCGACAACGACCAGGCGGTCGTCTTCGTCTCGAACAAGAAAGCCAGCGAGACCGCCAGCCCGACGCTGGCCCCCGCCGAGGAGGTCCTGTCCACCGAAGAGGTCGCCGTCGACCCCGAGCCACCGGCCCAGGTGGACGTCGCGTCCCAAGAGGAGCAGATGCCTGCCGAGGACTCGGAGTCCGACGGCGCGGACAGAGCCTTCTTCGGCAGCCAGTTCTCCGCCTACGCCAAGCCCACAGAGGAGCTTCCACGCCCCACGGACGCGGACGAGGAGCTCGCCTGGAACGAGGACAAGTCCGCCCGCCAGACGCGGAGGCTGATGACCGCGGCGGTGGTGCTGTTGTTCATGGTCCTCGTCGGCGTCTGGCTGGTCACGGCGGAGCCGCCACAGCCGGCTGCCGAGGACGACCCTGTCACGGATGAGGCGGTCACCGAGGACGAGCCCATCGCCGAGGACGAGCCCATCGCCGAGGACGAGCCCATCGCCGATCCAGTCATCGAGGACGACGAGCCGGAGGTGATCCCGGTCGAACGCGACCCGGTCGAACGCGACCCGGTCGAGCGCGACCCGGTCGAACGCGACCCGGTCGAGCCTGACGAGCCCTTCGTTCCTCCTGTGCCGGTGACCGGGCGCACGACGCCCAGCCGCAGCGCAGCCCAGTGGGTCGACGAGGGCTGGAAGCGGCTGGAGACACGTGATCTGCGTGGTTCGCGGCAGGCCTTCGTGGAGGCCCTGTCCCAGGAGCCGCGCAATGCGGACGCGCACTACGGGCTGGGTTATGCGGCCCAGACCCAGGGAGACCATCCCTTCGCCATCAAGCACTACTGCATGGCCCTCGACAACGCTGGCGGTCGCCAGGAGATCCTCCGGGATGTGCCCGCGCTGCTGAAGTCGATCAACGGCACGTGCGACTAGCACCGGAGAGCTCAGAATGTCCGACAAGTACGACCAGGAAGAGGACTACTTCGCCCGAATCGACCGCGAGAAGAAGGCGGCCCTGAAGGCGAAGCTCGATGCAGAGGCCGGTGACAAGGCCCTGGCCGAGCGCAAGGCACTTCACTACCTCAAGTGCGGCAAGTGCGGGGGCGACATGGCGCCGAAGCTCTTCAAGGGTGTCACGATCGACCTTTGCGGCGAGTGCGGCAGCGTGCTGCTCGACCCCGGTGAGCTCGAAGAGCTCGCGGGAGAAGAGGGACACGTGCTCAGCAACATCGCGGAGCTGTTCGGCTTCACGCGCCAGGGCACGGACGAGGTCGACAGGTCCGGAGCGGACTGAACCGGCTCAGTAGAGGTTCACGTCGTCCGTGGCGGAGAGGACCTCTTCGTAGGTCGTGACGCCGCGACCCAGCTTCTTGATGCCGTAGTCGCGCAGCGTCAGCATGCCGTCGTTCAGCGCTTCCTTCTTGACGTCCTGTGCTGGCGCGCCTTGCTGGATGAGGCGCTGGATCCGGGGGGTGATCTGCATCACCTCGTAGAGCCCCGTGCGGCCCTTGTACCCGGTGCCGCGGCAGCGGATGCAGCCGTCGCCGGACTTCACCATCAGCTTCCGGTTCTCTGTTCCGAGGATGCCGAGCGAGAGCGCCTGCTCCTCGCTGATCCAGTCCGGGGCCGTGCAGTGCGGACAGATCTTGCGCACGAGACGCTGGGCGATCACGCCGACGAGCACGCTCGAGAGCAGGTAGGGGTAGACGCCCAGATCCAGCATGCGCGTGATCGCCGCCGAGGTGTCGCTGGTGTGGAGCGTCGAGATCACGAGGTGGCCCGTCAGCGCGGCCTGGACCGCGTACTGAGCGGTCTCGGGATCCCTGATCTCACCGATCATCAGGATGTCCGGGTCCTGCCGCAGCACGTGCCTGATTGCGTTGCCGTAGTCGAAGCCGATGGCCTTCTGGATGGCCATCTGGTTGAACGCCTCGTGGACCATCTCGATGGGATCCTCGAGGGTGCAGATGTTCAGCCGAGGGTTCGCCACCGCGTGTAGCGTCGAGTAGAGCGTCGTGGTCTTGCCGCTTCCCGTTGGCCCTGTCACGAGGATGAGACCGGTCGAGGCGTGGATGAAGCTCTGGTAGGCGAGGAGCTCTTTTCGGAAGAAGCCGAGGTTCTCCAGGTTCTGCAGCAGCACGCCCGGGTCGAAGACGCGGACGACGACCTTCTCTCCGAAGGCGGTCGGAACCGTGCTGACCCGCAGCTCGATCTCCTGGTGCTGGTAGCTCGTCTTGAAGCGCCCGTCCTGAGGCCGTCGACGCTCGGCGATGTCCATGCGGGCGAGCATCTTCACCCGGCTGACCATCGCGGGTTGGACGACCTTGGGCAGCTTGTGGATCGTGTGGAGGACGCCGTCGATGCGCAGGCGCACGTTGGCCTCGTCGCGCTTGGGCTCGATGTGGATGTCGCTGGCGCGGTGCTCGAAGGCGTAGTTCAGGATGTACCAGACCGCCTGGACGACCGGCTGGTCGGTGGCGTCGAGCTCATGGATCGACTGGAGCTTGTAGAGCTGCTCGAGGTTGCCGATGTCAGGCAGGTCCGAGGCGAACTCTCGTGCCGCAGCCTTCATCGAGCGGCGGAAGCCGTGGAACTCGGCGATGGCCTGGAGGATGGCCGACTTCATCGCCATCACGGGTCGGACCGCCTTGCCCTTGAAGCGCTCGACCTGCTCGACGACGTCCTTGTTCCAGGGGTCGGCGACTCCCACGACGAGCTCTTCGGGTGTCTCGTCGATGGCGATGATCATGTGGCGCTCGGCGAAGGGCCCGCCGAAGGCCTCTGTGACCAGCTTGTAGTCGAGCTGCAGGGCGTCTACCTCTCGGTACTCGAGGTCGAGCTCCTCTGCGACGATCATCGTGACCGCTCGCTCCGACACGTAGGGCTCGCCTTCTGGAAGGTCGGCCTCGAAGGACGGGAAGCGGAAGCTGGCGATGAGCTCGATCTCGCTCACCGTGTAGGAGACGCGCTGCTTGCCGAGCAGGCGGCGCATCTCCGCCCGCTTGTCGAGCATGATGTGGCGTTCCTGCTCACGGCCCCGATTCAGCACGTCGGTTCGCTGGCCGCGGTGGATCAGCTTCCTCAGGACCAACAGATCCAGGATCCATGCCAGGCGGCTGGGGTTCGTCACGGCGCGAGGATACCTCCCTGGGCGATGGTGCTTCTTCTCCTGGCATGTAGCGAAGTGGTCGAGGACGTCGCGACGGGCGACGGCTTCGCCAAGGACACGGACATCCGCATGGTGTCGCCAGCGGCTGGCGCGTCCGTCTCCCAGGACTTCATCGTGACCTTCGAAGCCGGAGCGGCTCTGCGTCGGGTCCAGGTCGAACTCGACGGAGAGCCCGCCGGTGCGATGTCCGATCCGACCGGCCGGCTCGATGTCAGCGCGGAGCCGGGTCGGCGCCTGTTGAGCCTGGTGGGCTACGACCGTCAGGGTGCGGAGCTCTCCCGCGACGAGCGCGAGGTGCGCGTGCTGTCCGACGAGGAAGAGGCATCGGGCTGGGTGGCCATCACCACGCCGAGTGACGGCGCACACCCGGTGAACCCGGTGACCTTCGTCGCCGACGGATCGGGTGGTGTCGCCACGATCGAGTTCCTCGCCGACGACTGGAGCCTTGGAACCACGGCTCCCGGCGAGGTGCTGACCTACAGCTTCAGCGGCACTGGCTTCGAGCGGGTCATCGTGGCGCGAGGGCTGGACGCGGATGGCGCGGAGCTCGGCGAAGACACGATCACCATCACGGTCGAGGACGGCGGCGAGGCAGGACCCACCGACTTCAACGAGCTCCTCGTCGACATGGTCGGGTCCTACCCGATGGACGGGACCTACGAGTTCTACTGGCCCAGCGGTGGCGGCTGGTCCGGGGGCACCCAGGACCTCTGGTACCAAGGCGAGCAGATCGGGAGCGATGGAGGCTACTCGGCCTGCTACTGCTCGGGCATCACCTGGGAGTGGTACATCCGCTCCTTCCAGGAGTGGGCCGCGTACAACGGGGCCGATCCGGAGGATCTCAACGGCGTCGACGAGGCCGACATCTGGTCGATGCGGCTCGACTGGTACGTGCGGGAGCTCTACGGCCCCGGACCCTCGGTAGCGATGGAGACCTATGGTCTCGGGGTAGAGGTGCCGAGCTTCGACGACTGGGAACCCGGCGACATCGTGCAGTTCTGGCGGACCAGCGGGAGCGGGCACACGGCTGTCTTCATGGGCTGGATCGAGGACGACGACGGCAACCGCGTCGGCATGGAGTACGCCAGCTGCCAAGGCAGCACCGACGGTCTCGGTATCAACGACGAGTACTTCGGCTCACACGCTGGCGCGCTCGACCCGGCCTTCATGTACGCGGCGCGGGGCTACCTGCCCGGGCTCTGGTACTGACGCCGGGGTCCTGATCCGATCCGCCGCCCCCGACAGGGTGTAGGGGTGCAGGGCAGAGATTGGGTTGTAGCCGAAGGCGGCGAATCGGGGTCAGGGGCGTCGCTGGGGAGGCGGCGTGGCTGGTGGGCTCCAATCGAAGAAGTCCGCGGTCATGTCGCCTCCCTCGGTGACATCTGGAGCTTCACATCATGATCGGGATGCCGTCAACGCGATACTGCACAAACCGTAGGTCAGATCCGCGTGTCGCGTGCAGAACTGCTCTAGTCGGCGTCGATCTCGAATCGGCCGACGTGATCGAGGCCCGAGTTGTCCACGCCCTCCCAGGTCCCGACCAGGGTGTTGTCCTCGACCGTGCCCGTCCAATCCCAGGAGCTGTCGACAGTGAAGATCGTGCCCCCGTCTGTGCTTCCTTCGATGCTCAACGAGAGCGGCTCTCCGCCGCTGTCCCAGTCGCAGGAGGCCATCCCGGAGAGGCTTCCGGAGTCCTCGATGTCGACGTTGGCCGATCCGCTGCATGAGTCGATCTGCTCGCTGCCATCGTAGAGATCGACCATCACCATTCCACCGTAGGTGCCCGCGGTGAGCTCGTCGTTCGCCTCCGAGTCTTCGCCGGTGTCCGAGTCTTCGACGTTCCCCGAGTCGGCATCGGGCGTCGCGGTGTCGGTGAGCTCCTCGCCCGCTTGACCGCCGAGACCTGGGACTCCGAAGCACGCGAGGCTCAGCAGTGCGAGCGACATCTCTCCTCCAAGACTCCAGTTTCGCCTGCTCCCGACGGATCGCAAGTGCGGGACTGCACATACTCTGAGCCGACTTCGCCCGCGGGCGTGCAGAATCGCTAAGCTGTCCCTGATGAACTTTGAGATCCTTGCTCGAGAGCTGCTCGTGGTGTTGCGGGGCAAGCGCTCCCAGGTCGCCTGGTCCAGGCGGCTCGGGTACAAGAGCAACGTCGCCTACGCGTGGGAGTCGGGGCGGCGCAGGCCCACGGCAGCCGAGACCCTGAGGGCGGCGCGCAGGTCCGGGGTGGACCTCGACCTGGCGGTGACTCGCTTCTACGGCAATCCGCCTCCTTGGCTCGACGAGACCGACCCGGCGAGCCCGGCGGCCGTAGCGCGTCTGCTGGAGGATCTGCGAGGGAACACCTCTGTGAGCGACCTGGCCCGGCGCGCAGAGCTGTCCCGCTACAGCGTCAGTCGCTGGCTCTCGGGGCAGACCCAGCCGAAGCTGGCGGACTTCCTGCGCCTGGTCGAGGCGGCATCGCTGCGGACCATCGACCTGGTCGCCGTGCTCGTCGATCCGGAGTCGGTGCCAACGGTAGCTCCCATCTGGAAGCGGCTGGAGGCGCGGCGGCGCGCGGGCTTCGAGCTCCCCTGGACCCAGGGCGTCCTGCGCGCGCTCGAGCTGGACGCCTACCTCGCGCTGCCAGGGCACGAGCCCGGCTGGATCGCCTCACAGCTGGGCATCACCCGACAAGAGGAGGATCGCTGCATCCAGTTCCTTCACGAGACTGGCCAGATCGAGCTGGATCGGCACTTTCGCGAGACCGCCTTCGTCTACGCCGTCGACACCCGGCGCGATCCGGAGATCGGTCGTCGCATCAAGGAGCACTGGACGCTGGTCGCTACAGAGCGGATCGCCAGCGGGGCCCCCGGGCAGTTCAGCTACAACGTCTTCACGGTCAGCGAGGCCGACTTCGAGCGGATCCGGCAGATGCACTTGCGCTACTTCCGGGCTCTGAGGGCGGTCGTGGCCGAGTCCGAGCCTGGCGAGAAGGTCTGCGTGGCGAACGTTCAGCTCTTCACGCTCTCCAGCCACTCCTGAATGGCCCGCGCAGCCTCTGCCGGCTCTCGTTGGAGGACGAGGTGGGGGCTGGAGAGCTCGACGACCGTCGTGCTCGGCGCAGCCTTCACCAGGGTGTTCCTCGCGCCCCAGAGGAGCATGTCCCAGCTCGCGTGCAGGTAGAGCACCGGCACCTCGAGAGCCTGTAGTGCCTCCTTCATGTCGACCTCCAGGACCCGCTCGGCGCGTTGCACCAGCAGCGCTCCGGGGACCTCGTTGACCTCGCGGATGATCTCCTCCACGAGCTCCGTCTCAGCCGATGGACCCACGAGGAAGCTCCGCACGATCAGGCCGTTGACCCGGTTCCCCAGCAGGCGCGCCAGGGGCCGCGTCCAGGTCGGGAGAGGCCCCTCCGAGAAGGTCGCCGCGAGGACCAGGCCGACCACTCGGTCTGGCACCGCGGACGCGACGCCGATGCCCACCGGACCGCTGAAGGACTCGGCGACGATGACCAGTTCGCCCTCCGGGAGCTGATCCAGGACGAAGGCGATCAGCCGCTCGTAGCTGAGGTCGTCCAGCGGGTAGGTGACACTCCGGGTCGGAGTCCCGTCGGGCAGCGCTGCGACGAAGTGGGCATAGAGCGCGCCGTTGCCGTGCAGGCCCGGCAGCAAGAGGTAGGTGGCGCTCACGTAGGGCTAGAGGATCGCGGATGCCATCAGGACCAGCCACGCTGCCATGGTCAGGCCGGTCTTCACGATGTTGCCCATCAAGGTCGCCGCGGTGGCCCAGAGCGCTGGCCGGACAGCGTCCTTGGTCGACTTCTTCGCGTCCACGCTGAGCTCACCGATCAGGGCCCCGAGGAAGGTACCCAGCAAGGCTCCGATGAGCGTGCCGAGGATGGGGATCGGGATCAGGAAGGTCAGGAAGAGCCCGCCCAGCACGCCACCGGCGATGGAGCCGATGGCTGCGCGCCGCGACCCCCCGCCTTTCTTTACGCCCAGGGCCGCGGCGCCGAGCTCGAGGCCCTCGCCGAGGAGGGCGAGCAGGACTCCGCCGCCGATCGCCCACCAGCCGAAGGTCACGTGGGTGGTGCTGCCGAAGATCAGCGTGTCGGTGAGCTCCAGGATCAGCGCCAGGCCGAGCATCGCCCAGCCGCCAGGTAAGGAGAAGGCCACCGTGCCGACACAGACGAGCCCGACGAGGGCGAAGAGCACGAGGACAGCGACTTCCACCTTCAGACCATAGTCGCGGAGCTCAGGCTGTCGAGGAACATCACGACGCGGCCCTCCTGCCGCCAGCTGAGGGCGGCGGCGAGGGTCTTCGCCGTGTAGGTGGGCTCCAGGGAGAGCCCAT
Source organism: Myxococcota bacterium (assembly GCA_036012755.1). Taxonomy (GTDB): domain Bacteria; phylum Myxococcota_A; class UBA796; order UBA796; family CAJQPC01; genus JAAESX01. The sequence goes on from DASCPX010000137.1 coordinate 127,980, forward strand.
GCTCGCGACCGAGGTCCATGGCGCGGTTGCCGCTCTCGGTCGGCACGCCGTAGCCGCCGCCGAACTCGCTGTGCCAGACACGGAGGCGCTCTCCGTCGACGCGGACACCGAGGCGGCGACCGGCTGAGCGAGCGAGCGCGAGCACGATGCTCCGATTCGCGAAGGCTCGGTCCACGACTCGGACGGCGTGTAGCCGCGTGGACAGTCCGGCCATCTGCAATCCGACCAGCAGTCCGGCGACGGTTCCGCCGCTTCCGAGGGCTGCGAAGAGATCCGTGGGCTCCGGGCACTCCCCACGCTTCACCTGCTGACCCAGCTCCAAGCCGCCCTCGACCCAGCCCAGCGAGCCCAGCGGCGTCGATCCCCCCGCCCAGACGAAGTAGGGCCAGCGGCCGTGACTGCGGTGGACCTTCTCTGCGGCGTCGATGGCCGCGAGGGGGAGGAGGATCTCCTTCGGCACCATCGTGATGCTGGCTGCCTCGAGCTGGAGCCTGCTCCAGTTCTTCTCTACGTGCGGTGTCGAGGGCTGTGGCAAGACCAGCGCGTGCGTGCGGACGCCGAAGCGCTTTCCGTGCAGGGAGCAGGCGAGCAGGTGGTGGCTGCCGGTCGCGCCCAGGGTCAGCATGTCACCGCCGCGGCGGCGCGCCTCTGGCAGCAGGTAGGCCAGCTTGCGGACCTTGTTGCCGCCGTAGAGCGTGTGGGAGCGGTCCTCGCGCTTGGCCCAGATGCCAAGGCCGGTCACTTCCTCTACGGGAGTGGGGAAGTCCCCGACATCATCACGCTCGAAGCTGCCCAGTGACACAGGGCGAGCCTACTCCTCCTTCGCCAGCTCGCGCTCGAGCACCTCGACCATCGCCTCGTGCTCGAAGCGGTTGTTGACGTACTGGATCGTGCCGTCGATCCCGATGATCCAGTCCTGCGGGAAGGCGGCGGTCGGGAAGGCGAACTCCTGCTGGTAGTTCATGATGACCCCCGCGTCGTCGACGAGCACGGGCATCGTCAAGCCGAGGGCGTCGCGGAACTCCTCCAGCACGGACTCGTCCTCCATCCCGATGGCCCAGACCTGGACGCCGCGGTCGGCGTAGACCTGGTAGATGCTCTGGTCGATGTCCGAGACCTCGGACGGGCAGACCGGTCACCAGGTCGCGAAGTAGGCGAGCACGACTGGATGCCCGAGGTGCTCTGACAGCGTGTGGCTGTTGCCCTCGAGGTCGCGGAGCGTGAAGTCGGTGGCGGTGGCGCCGATGTAGCTCCCAGAGTCGACGCCCGAGATGAGCTCCCTCTCCTGCGTTGGGCCGTCCGCGTCGTTGGAGGCCACGCAGAGGGTGGCAGAGAGGTCGTCTCCGCCGCCGTAGGTCAGGCGGATCAGCGCGCTCTGGCCAGAATCCAGCAGGCTCCCGCTGACCTCGACGGTGACCTCGTCGCTGTCGACCGTGGCTCCGGACAGCTCGAGGACGCCGGCTCCGCGATTGGTGACCCGGACCTCGGTCGAGCCGCCCTCTGCGGGGAGCACGATCTCCTGGTCGCTCATGGAGAGTTCGCCGGCCTCTGCCCCCGTCCACTGGAAGCTCGAGAAGTAGTTCCAGTCGCCGACCCAGCCGACATCTCCAGAGGCGCCGATGGCCAGGGCGAACTGCTCGCTGACCTCTCGAGCCAGCCAGGTGGGGTTCGTGGGGTCGGAGATGTCGAAGAGGGCGACGCCCGTGTGGTCGGCGGCCCAGAGGCGCCCATCGGCGGTGTCGGTCATGAGCACCGATCCCCCGGTCTCGACCAGGGCGACCTCGGTGGGCGCGCTGGGGTCGGAGCGCTCGAGCACGCGGACGCCGTAGCCCCCGTTGCTCACGTAGAGGTAGTCCGCCGTGGCCTCGACATGGAGGGTCGCCCCGTCGACCGGGACGGGATCGTGGACGACGGGGTTGCCGGGATCGCTGACATCGATCGGGTAGACGCCGCCTGCGTTGTCGGCCGCGTAGGTCCAGCCCTCGATGATCTCGGAGAGGTCCCAGGTGGTCTCGGGCCCGGCGACGGTGGTCAACAGCTCCGGGTTCTCGGGGTCGGTGAAGTCGTAGGCTCGGACGCCCTCGCCCCGCACGGTCGTGTACAGGATCGGGTCGGACCAGGCGAGCCCCTCGAGTCCGGACTCCAGCACCGGGTTGTGCTGCTGCCAGGTCCCGGCGCTGTCACGGATGGCGACCGTGAGGCCAGTGTCCCGATGCGACAGGGCGAGGATGCCGTCGCCGAGGACCTCGACCCGGTGGTAGCGAGCGTGGTCGTCCTCTTCGGGGAACCACGTGACGAACTCTGGGGCGGAGACATCCGAGATGTCGAAGATGCCCAGCCCGCCTTGACCGACCGCGTAGGCATCGTCCCCGTCCAGGTCCAGATCGACCCACTCGGCGAAGCGCGCTGGTCCCGGCTCGTCCTTGCCCTTCTTGTCGTACCCCATCCACACCAGGGGGTCGTCCGGGAGGTCCGCTGGGGCCTCGCAGCTGGCGGGGAGCGTCGTCCACTCGATCGGCTCGCCGGTGTCGCCGGTGTCATCTCCAGGGAGAGACGTGTCGTCCTCTTCTCGAGAGCCGGGCACGCAGGTGCCTTCGGCGGTCAGCAGCTCGTCTGGGGCGCAAGGGTGGCTGGAGCAGCTCAGGGACAACAGAAGCATGCCCGGAGGATGCCACCGGGGGCACTGGGTTTCGCAGCTCGTAATGCCCGAGACACTCCGATCCGATTCCCTGTCCGGAGGCTACATGCCCGTGTTTCTCGTGCTCCTCGCCGCCTGCGGCTCAGACTCCGGTGATGTCGCCACTGCCACGATCGCCCCTGTCGCGGGTCACATCCGCCTCGCCCCGGTCTCCGAGCCCCTGGTGCTCGGCATCGAGTTCGGCGAGGTCGACCCGAGCGAGGTCCGCGTCGAGTGGTCCCCAGAGGGTGAGGACACAGAGGCTGTCGCCGAGGTCGTCACCGCCGAGAGCGAGGGAGTCGTCGCTGTCGTATCGGACTTCGTCGAAGACGTCGGTGCGCGCTGGAAGGACGACTCGGCGCCCGAGCCCGCCGCGATCGTGGTCGAGGAGGTCGCTGAGGCCGTGGTCGCACCGGAGACGGTCGTCGAAGCACCAAAGGTGGACGTCCTCGCCCAGCTGCTGGGCACCGACCCCCTCGCGGAGATGTCCGTCGACCAGGTCATCCGGCGCTACTCCAGCCAGGCCCAGTACTGCCACGAGACCGCGAAGGAGCGCTACTCCGAGATCGAGGGCCGCGTCAGTGTTGCCTGGACGGTCGAGGCCGGCGTCGTGAAGGACGTCGAGATCCTCGACGACACCACCGGCGATCCCCAGATGGCCGGCTGCGTGGCGCGCAAGGTCAGGTACTGGCGCTTCCCAGCTGGGATGGACGCCGAGGTGGAGCATCCCTTCGTCTTCCAGCGGGCGATCTAGGGTCTCCTGAAGACCAGTCGTACGTCGAGCGCCCCGGCCTCGAAGCGCCCGACCTCGCAGCGAAAGCCCTCTTCGTCCGGCACCAGCCGCACCACCGGACCGAGGCCGCTCGGCACCCAGTGGAAGCCGCCGCCTTCTCGCGGGAGCACCGCGTGGACATCGGCGATGCCCTCGCTGGTGAAGTGGTGCACGACGAGGTCGCCGTCTTCGCCGACACCGTAGAGGCAGAGGTCGCTGTAGCCGTCGATGACCTCTGTGTACTCGATCCATGCCCCGTCGAGGATGGCCCTGACCCGGGCTTCGCCGCGGACGGGGGAGAGGTGCACCACTCCGGTGACGACCCACTCGCCGAGCATGAAGGACAGCGCTTCGAGCTTCTCGAGATGGGGCATGCCGGCTTTGTCGATAATGTGCCCCCATGCCGCGCGCCCCAATGCTTCTGTTGCTCGCCGGAGCCGCCCTCGCTGCAGATCATCGTGGCTGGACCGAGGGCACGCCGGCGGCGGGTACGGGGGCCCTGCTGGCGCCGCGGGATCCGATCCCTGTCGAGCTGCCCGCCTGGGTCGTCGAGCGGGTCGCGGGGCCCACCTTCGTCTACTACTTCTCTCCAGCCTGCCCCCACTGCCAGGCCACTATCGGCGAGGTCGTCGAGCTCTCGGCGAAGACCCCGGGCGTGAGCTTCATCGGCATCTCGACCGGGCGCGCGACCGAGGAAGAGGTCAGCCGGTTCAAGGCAGACAACGGCGTCGAGTTCGACATCCTGATCGACCAGCCCCAGGGCTTCGCCTACTCCCTGGGCGCTCGCTCGACGCCGACGGTCCTGGTCCTCGAGCCCGCAGGGTCCGGCGTGGTCGCCACGGACTACTACGGACCCTGGGTCCAGGGGAACTCGCTCTTGTTCCAGATGCGGAGAACCCCGGAGATGGCCTTCGCGATGTTCGAGGAGGACGTGTACCAGGGGGACTCCGTCTGCGGCGCCTGCCACACGGAGGAGGCTCGCAGCCTCTCGCTCACCCACCACGCCATCGCCTACCAGACCATCTACATGCACGACGACCAGGACGACCCGGAGTGCGTCGCCTGCCACGTCACCGGGCTCGGCGCCCAGAGCGGCTTCCAGCTCGGCGAGCACGACAGCATCCTCGCCGGGGTCGGGTGCGAGGCCTGCCATTCCCCGGGCGGTCCCCACGATGGCGCGGTCGTCGACCCCCGGACCGCCTGCGTCGCCTGCCACGACGCGGAGCACAGCATCGCGTTCTCGGTCGAGAAGGGCCTCCCCCACATCGACCACTTCAGGGCGAACGCAATGACCGATGCCCAGCTCCACGCTCGGTGGATGGAGCTCGCCACGGGCGAAGCCGCCCGGCCGCTGTTGGCCTTTCCGGAGGGCAGGAACCTGGGCCCGTCAGCCTGTGTGTCCTGCCACGAATCAGAGGTCGCCGCCTGGGAGGAGTCCAGCCACGGCGAGGCCATCGAGTCGCTCTCGCGCAAGGAGCGGAGACAGCTCGACTGCGTGCGCTGCCACGGGACCCCGTCCTCCAGCGGCGCGCCGCCTGCCAGCGTCGAGGACTACAGCGCCGGTGTCGGCTGCGAGAGCTGCCATGGGCCGGGAGAGGCCCACGTGGAGGCGCCGTCCTCGTCGAACATCCAGGGCCTGGGCGAGAGCTGCGCGGAGTGCGTCATACAAGCGGTCTGTACGAGCTGCCACGACAAGGAGTGGGACGCCGCCTGGAGCCTGGAGGCACGCATGGAGTCCATCAAGGGCCACAAGTGACGGCGCTCGAGCTGCTGCTCCTGGCATTGGTCGGACTGGTCGCCGGCACGGTCAACACGATCGCAGGGGGTGGTTCGTTCATCACGCTCGCGGCGATGCTGTGGATGGGGCTGCCCCCGGTCGTCGCGAACGCCACGAACCGGGTCGGGGTCGTGGTGCAGTCGGGCGCGGCCACCGTCCAGTTCCACCGCGAGGGCCAGCTCCAGACCGGGGGCCTCGTGGCGGGGGGTGTCGCCGCTTGCGCGGGCGCGCTGATCGGCGCCTGGGTCTCCCTCGAGCTCGACGAGGAGCTCTTCGAGCGGCTCATCGGTGTGATCATGCTGGCCTTCGTGCCGGTCCTGCTCCTGCGCCCGAAGCGGTGGCTCCAGGGTGCAGAGAAGGCTGCTCGTCCCTGGCTCCTCGTCCCGGCGCTCTTTGCGCTGGGCGTCTATGGTGGGCTGCTGCAGGCCGGCGTCGGCATCTTCCTGCTCGCGGCGCTGGTGCTGCTCGGGGGACACGACCTGGTGAGGGCCAACGCCCGCAAGGCCCTCGTCGTGATGCTCTTCACGATCCCGGCGCTGCTGCTGTTCGTGTGGCAGGACCAGGTCTTGTGGCTCGCCGCCATCGTGCTGTCCCTCGGCTCCGCCCTCGGCGGCTGGCTGGGCACGAAGCTCACGGTGAGGTGGGGCCCTGGCTTCGTCCGAGTCGTGCTGATCCTGGTGATCGCGGTGAGCGCTGTCCGGCTGTTGCTCTGAACCCGCGAACGCTGCTCTGGCGAGATAGGCTCGATGGATGGTGCTCGCCCTCCTGCTGGCCTGCGCGAAGGACGCGCCCGATGCAGAGCGGTGGCTTGAGCTGGGTGCTGGGCTGGACAGCTACGCGACCCTGGACGCCAGCGACGAGGTGGAGATCGTGTTGGGACCGCAGGGCGGGTACATGATCGCCCTGGCGCTGCAAGCCGTCGGGGTGGAGGGCGGCGACCCGCTGGACCCGACGGTCCCGGACAATCCCCGCACGACCTTCCAGTCCTACCTCCCCTCCCAGCCGGACGCGATCGGCAGCATCACCGTGGCGCTGGGCCTGACCCGGGTCGACGACGAGGTCCACGAGCTCGTCGGTGTGTGGCTGATCTTCAACCCCGAGCTCCCGCTGGAGGACTACTTCGACCAGGAGATCGCCGTCACGGTGGACATCGTGGACGAGGCAGGCAGCCTTCACGACGAGGAGACCGTCCTCGCCGTGTGGCCCGGTGACTCAGGGCTCTGAGACCTCGACGTCGACCCAGGTGTAGTAGTCCGGGGCGTTCACGACGATGCCAAGCTGTCCGCCCGTGAGGTTCGTGACCCTCATCAGCAGGAAGTCGTCCGGGCCGGGTTCGCCCGCGGCAGCTGGCGCGGACCAGCAGGCCTCGAAGGGCACGTAGCCCTGCTCTCCCTCCTCCTCGTCGTCGATGGAGAACATCTCGATGAGCTCGTCGTCGCGAACCAGGAAGAGCTCGTAGCGCGCCACCAGGCCGGGCTCGTCGACGCGGGCGATGTGGACGGACACCAACCCGGTGATGGGGTCGAGCACGGGGTAGGTCCACTCGACGAGGGCCCCGGCGCTGAGCAGGAAGTGATCCCCGGTCGCGATGTCCGTGCGGTGCTCGTCGATCCCGTAGCGTCCGTCTGCATCCGGCGTGGCCGAGCCTCCCTGGACATAGAGCCGGTGCCAGCCGGTTCCTTCCAGGGCGTCTGCCGGGCTCTTCTCGTAGACCAGGGGCAGCTCGCACTCGGCGGGCTCCGGAGGCGCAGACAAGTCCGGATCCGTCCTGCAGCCGGGCGAAAGCGAGAGTAGGATTCCGACCAAGCGATCACCTATCCGTCTGGTGCCGAAGAGGCCTCATGAAACCAAGCCGCCGGCACCTGCTCGCGGGTAGCGCCAGCCTCGCCGCGCTCAGCGCCGTGGGCTGCAAGTCCCCAGACTCCCCGCCGGTCACAGACAGCGCCGGCGACTCCACCACGATCGACACCGGCCCGCTGCCCGACCTCGGCGAGCCAGAGGTCGGCTCGGAGCTGTGGCAGACGATGGCGGCCTACGTGCGCGCCAGCGCCGACGGTGAGATCGGCGGCCGCGTGAACCTCTTCAACCCCGCCGCGGTGCCTCATCGCGTCGTGGTCCAGGTCTTCACGCTCTACGGCCAGCTCGTGGCGCGAGAGGAGATCTCCGCCCTCGGCGCCGAGCTCTCCGACCACGTCGAGCTGCACGACCTGCTCGAGCGGAACGATGTGCCGCTGCCCTTCGAGGGCCACCTCTGGGTGGGGGCGACCCCCGAGTCCGGCAGGAGCTTCATGGGCCTGCAGGGCATCATCTTCGACTGGTACGGGCCCGCGCACATCGCCTCCGTCCACGGTATGCGGGATTTCGGCAACTCCAACTCCGACTCCAGCTGGTCGGACCTCATCCTGCCCAAGGTGATCAGCACCGAGCGCTACGTCTCCCGGGTCGCCATCGTGAACGCGACCGCTGACGGCGTCTCAGAGGGACTCAACGCGCGGCCGCAGGTGATCATCAGGGACGACGAGGGCGAGGAGCTCGTCAACTTGGAGCTCGATGAGCTCCCGCCCTACTGCGCGACGATCTTCACGGTGGACGAGCTGCCTGGCGGCGACGCGCTGTCCATCGGCAGCATCCAGATCCTCGAGCCGGAGGCCGGGCTCGTCGCCATGGCCTTCCTCGTCGATCGCGACAACGACGGCTTCGTCTCGGCGGATCACTTCTTCGACCGCCACTTCGTCACCCACCTCGCCGGCTTCGTCGGCTGAAAGGAGCGAACATGGCTGATGCCGTGACCCTGGCCCGCTTCTGGCAGCTCTACGAGTCCGGGTACCTGCCCTCGGTAGGCTCGTGGGTGCAGGTGGCGCCTGACTCGGACCTCACCACGGTGCTCAACGCCTTCAACTCCCTCGGCGAACAGCAGCTGGAGATCTTCCTCATCGACCAGTCCGGGAGCACGGTGGTCTGGCACGTGCCGGACCCGCTGGCGACCAACAAGACGCTTCGGATCGACCTCGAGACGATCATCCCGGCTGAGTCCCTGCCATTCGAGGGTGCGGTCTGGGTCTGGGCCCTCGGCGACAGCTCTGAGGGCAGCATCGGCCTGCAGGCCATCGACCTGGACTTCGTGGATCGGACCCGCCCAGAGGGCCACAGCGCCGGCAGCGTGCACATCGTCTTCGACTTCATCAACACGCTGTCGATGGGTCCCTTCATGGACTACGTCTCGCCGCGGGTGCTGGTCGACGCGACCCCCGAGGGGAGCCAGCGGTACCAGAACTACCTGGGCGTGGCGCACATCCCGCTGGAGCTGGGGACCGCAGGCATGGAGCTCGAGATCTCCCTCACGAACGAGGCCGGCGAGACCCAGACCGCGGATCCGATCGAGCTGGAATCGATGGGTTCGTGGTTCGGTAGCCTGGAGGCGCTGTTCCCCGGGATGCCGGAGTTCCTGGCCCGTGACGGAGAGGACCGCGGCTACGGCACCGTCAACGTGCGCGAGGCCAACGGACGAACGACGGGGCTGGCAGGCATGTTGAAGGTGGTCGATGTCGTCAACAGCTCGCTGATGGTCAACCACCTCAACGATCGCAACTTCGCGCGGCCGGCCATGAAGGAAGACTGAGGGTCGGACCGCGTGACATCGCCGAGGCTCCTCGCTCCTCTCCTGCAACCGAGGAGTCGAGATGCCGCGTGTCGCCGTCGTTGGGACCGGGCCCGCCGGGCTTGCTGCCGCAGAGCGCCTGGCCGAAGAGGGCCTGGAGGTCACGCTCTTCACGCTGGGGCACCACCTCGACGGCAAGGCATGCAGCTGGGAGATCGAGGGCGGGCGCACCGTCGAGCACGGACAGCACGTGCTCCTGGGCTTCTACGAGGAGCTGCCGGCGCTGTTGGCCAGGGCGGGCGTCGACGCTCGCGAGACCACCGTCTCGAACCGGGGCCACTACCGGATCTTCGAGGATCGGGACGGCGAGGCCCACCACCTCTACCTGGGGGAGTGCTCCCCGGGATCCCTGGTTCGAGGTCTCCGGTACACGGGCTTCACCGCCGCGGAGCTAGCGAAGTTCTCGGTGTTCTTCGCCTCTGTCGCGCCCTCTGTGATGCTCGGCGTCCCCGAGGCCTGGTACGACATCTGTCTCTCCGCCTGGGCCCTGCAGAGGGGCTTTCCCCTCAGCCTGGTGACCACCAACGCCTTCCGGTCGAGCCGCGAGGCCCAGCTCAACTGGCCAGGGGAGATCTCGGCCTACTCGATGCTCAAGACCCTCCGCATCGTCGGGCGGGACTACACCAACGCAGAGGCCTGCATCCCGGCCGGCGGCATGAGCGCCATCTGGTGGGAGCCCATCGCCCGCCGCATCGAGGCCCTTGGTGGCGAGCTCCGCCGGTACTCCAAGCTGGTCGGCATCGAGCACGACGACGGACGCCTGTCGGGCCTCACCTTCGCCTCGCCTCGGCCGCACGCCCCCGGCCAGCGCTACGTCGAGGGGACCATCCCCACGGTGCCCGGGAGCGAGTGGACAGAGGGGGGACTGGACGGCGCCGTGCTGACGCTCCCTGCGCCAGCCTTGCAGGAGGTCCTCGATCGAGACCCCGTCCTGCCCCACCTGCCCGAGCTGCGAGGCATCGCGCGGCTGAAGACCATCGCGCCTTTGGGCCTGCACGTCTGGCACCGGAACGCGGTCACGGAAGGACCCCTCCATCGGGGCCGCCCTGCACTTCGTCGGCCAGGAGACCTGCTTCGATGGCCTCACCCTCACCTTCGGTCCCAGCCTGCTGCCGGTGGAGACTCGCTGGTGGACCGTGGGCCTGGCCGTGATGCCAGAGCTGGTCGTCCCCCTTCGACGGAGAGCCTGGATGGACCGAGTGGGGTGTGGGCTTCACCGGCAGGCTGTAGACCTGGCTCAGGTGTCGTCGTCGTCGTTGCAGTTGGAGTCGATGCCGTCTCCGGGGGTCTCTTCGGCGTCAGGATGGATGTTGGCGTCCTCGTCGTTGCAGTCCTCGTTCGAGTCGTAGCCGTCGCCGTCCTCGTCCACCCGCCCGGTCTCGGCCACGCCATAGAGCGCCACCACGTCGCCGCCGGTGTCCTTGTCGCCGCACGCCGCCAGGGCGAGGCCCAGGACCACCGCCACGCCCGGCAGGCGTGGATCGATGCTCCGGATGGAGACCCCACAGTGAGGGCAGCGGGGCTCGCTCTTCCGGTAGAAGCAGGCGCAGGAAGGACAGGGCAGCATCTGGGACATGGCGACAGCATGCCACCGCCCGACGGGCTGGTCAATCGAGTGGGAGGTCTTCGACGATCAGCTCGAAGCGACCGTGGTCGAAGGGGGCGCCGGTGGCCTGCTCGCAGCGCACCAGGCGCTCGCGCCGGCCCTGCCTCGCCAGCTCTGTGACCCGGTGGTAGCAGAAGGGGTTGTTGCCCCGGCGGCCAAGGACGGAGGTGCTCGTGGAGGGGCAGCCGGCCAGGCACACATCGCCGTAGTAGCAGCTGCCGCAGAAGCCCCAGAGCTGGCTCTGGTCCCGAGATCGGCAAGCCAGCACCGAGGGATCCTGCTCCCAGATCTGGCGCAGGGAGAGCTCGGAGAGCCGGCCGGTGCAGTAGTCCTCTGTGGGCATCGACAGGCAGGGCTTGACCTTGCCGTCGCTCTCCAGGCCGATCACCCAAGTGCCCCCCTTGCAGCCAGGCCAGTGGGTGGCGCTGCCTCCCGGACGCGAGCGCAGCACGACCTCGTGGGGCCCGAAGTAGCCCACGTTGTCCCCGGCGAAGATGTCGAAGGGAGGACGGCCTGGCAGCTCGGGAGATCCCAGCTGGATGGCGGCGAGGCTGTCGATGACGGGCACGACCTCCCAGGGCTGCAGGAGCCAGTCGGGCGCGTCCGCCGCCCTGCCCATCGGCGAGGTCAGCTGGACCTGCCAGCCGTCCACGCCGTGGGCCCGCAGGAGCTCGGCCAGCTCCGGCAGCTGGTGCATGTTCAGGCGGTTCACCTGGGTATTGGCCGACACGGGGAGCCCCGCGGCCACCCCCGCGTCGAGGGCGCCGAGGGCCAGGTCGAAGCCGCCCGCCACCCTCCGCATGCGCTCGTGGGCGTCCCGCAGCCCGTCCACCGAGACCGCCAGCTGCCCGAGCCCGGCGGTCGCGAGGCGATGGGCCATGGCCAGGTCCAGGGCCCGACCGCCGGTGAGCACCGAGACGAAGACCCCGGCGTTCACCAGCCCCTCGATGATGAGCTCCAGGTCCTCTCGCAGGTAGGCCTCGCCCCCGATGAGGGTGACCTCGCGGCAGCCCAGCTCGGCCAGCTCGGCCACCACCTCCAGCGTCGCCGCCGTGTCCAACTCCCCGGGCTCCGGCAGCCCGGCGCGACTGCCGCAGTGGGCGCAGGCCTGGTCGCAGCGACGGGTCAGCTCCCACACGGCGTAGACAGGCACGGTCTGGGGCTGGCCGGGTCCTGGCCGCCGGCGGCTGCTGGGCATCGTCGGCTACTCCGCCAGCTTGCGCAGGCGACCCTCGAGGGCCTCGATGTCCTCTTCGGAGAGGGCGCCGCGTAGGACCTCGACCACCTCTCCCGCCTTGTCCATGACGTAGCTGGTGGGCATCGCAGCCGGATCGAAGAGGCCCACCACCGCGCCATCCGGATCCAGGCCCACCAGGAGCGACAGCTCCAAGCGCTTGATCGTCGCGTCGACCGGGGGACGACGGCGATCGATGTTGATGGTGATGACCTGGGCGTCGCTGCCTTCGAGGCGCTCGCTCAGGGCGTCCAGCATCGGCAGCTCCGCGAGGCACGGAGCACACCAGGTCGCCCAGAAGTTCAGGAGTGTGGCCTTGCCCTCCAGCTGGGAACGACCGAGCTGGGCGTCTGCCGTCGTTGGCAGGAGGAAGGCAGGCGCGTCGCTCCCGACGGCGGTGGCCGCGTGAGCGGGGCCCAGGAAGAGCAGCAGGCAGCCCATCAGTAGACCCACGCCGTCGACGTCCCCCCCGTGCCGCTGTCGACGCCGTCGCTGGGGGTCACCGTCAAGGTCCACTGCTGGCCTGTGTGCACGTCCTCTCCAGGCACCTCTGTGCCGGTCCCGTAGGCCGCGCCGTCCACCGTCCAGGCCACCGTGTAGGTGATCGCGTCGCCGTCCGCGTCGACGGACGCGGTGTCGATCATGGCGATGAGGGTGGTGCCCTCCCTGGGGTTGGTGGGGTCGATCCACACCGTGGGAGCCGTGGGCGCGGTGTTGGCCACCTCGACCTCGTCGCTCGCGACCGTCTCGCCGACCCCCTGGTCGTCGCTGACGGTCAGCTCACAGGACACGAGCTGCGCGCGCACCACCGAGCCTGCCGCGAGGATCTCGCCCTCGGCTGCCGCCACTCCATCGATCGTCCAGACGATCTCTGTGCTCAGCTCGTCGTCGTCGGCATCGTCCTCTCCCAGCCCGATGCAGGTTGCCTCCGTCTCGGCGGTGAGCGGCTGGGGTGTGATCACTGCGGCGCCGAAGGTCGGCGGTGTGTTCGAGATCCCGACACCTGCCCACGCCTCGGCCCGGGCCTGGCTCCCGTCGACGGTCGCCGCCCTGCAGAGCCACTGCTCGTCGCGGGTGGTCTGGTCCGGGTCCACGCTGGAGCTGTCGGAGTCCTCTACCTCCACCCCGTCTCGGAACCAGGTGTACATGACCTCCAGCTGCTCGCCGTCGGGGTCCGCCAGCTCGACGGTGGCATCCAGGGTGTCAGAGGTGGTGGGCTGCTCGGGAGAGAGCGTGAGGCTGATCTCCGGGCCCTCGTTGGCGATCTGCACGTCGTCGAGGACCTCGTCGCTGACCAGTTCGCCAGCTCGCGCCGTGACGCTGAGGCTCCAGGTCTCTCCCACCGAGGTGAAGGAGGCGGGCACGGCCGCCGCGTCGTCCAGCTCTGGGACCGGCTCCCCGTCCACGCTCCAGCGCAGCGTCAGCTCGGGTGAGGCGCTCTCGGAGCTCTCCCCCGGGACCAGGACCAGGGCCAGGAGGTCCGCCGCGCTGCCAGGTGCCTGGGGCTGGATCGACACCACCGGCGCGGTGATCCAGGCGGGCTCCTCTGGCGTCGTGGAGGGTCGACCCCAGTCCTGATCGCAGGCGGGCAGCAGCAGGAGCCCCAACATCAGGAGCCCACCAGGACGACGGCGGTCGTCACGGGCTCGCCCTCTGTGCGCCCGTCGTAGGGGGTGACGACGCAGTAGACGGTCTCGGCGCCGGCGTAGTCGTCCAGGTCCAGGCTCGACAGGCTCCCAGGCACCGCGTCGTCGTCCACGTGCCAAGCATAGCGGAAAGCAGCCGGATCGTCGTCCGCGTCCTCCCAGCCGGTCGTGGACACCGACAACATGTTGTCTTCGACCTCGATCGTCGCGCTGGCGACCGAGGGTGCGGCGTTGTCGATCACCGCGTACTGCTTCAGCTCCTCGCCCACCTCCTCGCCGTCATCGGGGGTGACGCTGACCTCGACGAGCTGATCTCGCAGCGCCAGGCCAGCCGGCAGCGAGGACGAGATCTGGGTCTCCAGCGCCGCGCCGTCCACCGCCCACTGGTAGGCGAGGCTGACGGGATCGCCGTCCTCGTCCGAGGTCGTGACCTGGGCGATCAGCGGCTGGGTGACATCCCCACTCTCGAGCACCACGTCGTCCACGACCGGGGGGGTGTTGACGATGAGCACCTTGGCGCTCAGCGGCGGCTCTCGGGGGCCGTCCAGCTCTGGGGTGACGACCACCCTCCAGCTCTCGCCCTTCTGGGTCTGGTCCGCTGGGATCACCAGGCCCTCCAGGCCCACGATCTCCTCGTTGTCCCGGAACCAGGCGGTGGAGATGGCGGAGGTGTTGTCGCTGGTGGTGACCCCTACGAGCAGATCATCTGCCGTCTGCGGTCGATCGGGGCTGAGCACGACCTCGATGACGCCTCCGGTGTCCTGCTGGGGTTCGCCAGCCTCGCCACCTCCCGGGACATCACAGGCGGCGAGCAGGACGAGGGCGAGGAACTCAGAACGCACTGGTCACTCCGAAGCGACCCACGTGGGCGACGAAGGACCAGTCGTCGTGGGTCTGGAGATAGTAGTCGTATGCCAGGTGGACGGAGAGCTGGGTGAGGCGCTCTGGATCGAGGCGCGAGCGCACTGGCTCGAGGTCGACCACGGCCTGGGTCCCCCAGAGCTGGCTCACCATGGCGTCGTACTTGTAGTCCAGGCTGAGGTAGGTGAGCTGGCGGGCCTCGGCCGCGGTGTAGCTGTCCTGGTGGAAGTCCGACGCGGTCTGCACGTAGTGCCTGTAGCGGAGTCCCAGGATGACCAGCTCGCCGACGTGCTGGTTGTAGGCGAGCTCGGCGGTCACCGAGCGGATCCCCCAGTCGTCCCGGTAGAGCCTCACGAAGGGGTGGAGGGCCCCCCGGATCGGCACCCACTGGTCCACTCGCAGCGAGGCGGCCTCTCGGAAGCGGCGCTCGGGGTGGGTCTCCATGACGTAGACCGGACTCTGTTCGGCGTGGGAGACGATGTCCGAGTAGTAGGGGCTGGCCTGGTAGCCACGCACCCAGGTGGGGCTGTAGCTCAGGGTCAGCACCGTTCCGCGCGTGAGGACCTGGGCGAAGGTGAAGCGCCAGGCGTCGGTGTCCTTGCGGAGTGACTCCGTGCCGGCCTGGCCCAGGCGCAAGGGCTCGATGGTGTCGAAGCTGTGGTACCAGTAGGCATCCAGGGTGGTGCAGCGCTGGGCGAAGTCGCGGCTGAGACCGCCCCCCACCGTCGTCGAGCCGTAGTCGGGCTCCACGCTGCGCTCCAAGAGCATCGAGCCCCGCTGTGCCCCGCGGTCGTAGCCCACGCCCAGGCTGCCGGCGCGGCGGGTCTCCTCGCCCATCTCCGGGCTCGCCGAGCTCATGCCGTCGATGCGTCGGGATGCGGAGGAGATCACGTCCACGAAGGCTCTGCCGGTCACCGCCACCGTGTCGGAGACGTCCATCGAAGCGTTGGCAACGGGAGTGGACACCAGGGTGCCAAGGGAGTCGGTGTAGAGGTGGCCCGAGACCATCACCCGTTCATCCGCAGCCGCCACCCCGACCAGGGCGGCACCGAGCAGGGCGAGGCTCAGTTGCAACCGCAGCCCCCGCCGGCGACCGCGTAGCCGCCAGCGCTGCCTTCACGCGTGCAGATGAAGTGCTGCTCGAGGAAGAGGGACTCGGGGATCAGCTCCGGCTGCATGACCGGGTCGGCCAACAGCTCCCGCTCATAGGACCGCACGGTGGCGCAGCCGCTCAGCAGCAGCACCAGCAGGACCTTCAAGAGTGTCTTCATGGGCACCTCAGTTGTCCAGCGCTCCCTGGTCGATCCAGGTAGCGATGTCCGCGCTCTCGTCCGTGGTGAACCAGCCGCTGGCGTGGTGATTCCCCTTCGTGACGAGGGCGCTCGTGGAGCTGCTGTAGGGGGTGACTGTGCCGCTGGACATGACCAGATCGTAGGAGCTCACGTCGAGGTCGCCGTCGATCCTCTCGTCACCGTGGCAGCTGTGACAGCTGGCGATCAAGATGGGCAGGACGGTGTCGTTGAAGGAGGTCGGGGGCCAGGTGGTGGCCGAGAGCTCCACGACGTTGTCGTCCTCGTTGCCGTCGGCGTCCTCTGCTCGCACCACCAGGTACCAGGTGCTGCCGTAGTCCAGGTCTTCGAACTCCGCCGAGGTCTCTCCGGGCGCCGTCGTGGACTCGGGCACCGAGAAGTCCTGCCCACCGGCGACATCTGAGAGGTAGAGGCGGTAGATCAGCTCGGATCGCGGCGTGGAGTCGTCCGAGGCCGCGGACCAGCTGGCCTGCAGGGCCGTCTCGCTGGTGGCCTCCAGCGACTCCACCCCGGCGAAGACCGGAGGCCCCTCGCCGCCGCCGCCCGCGACTCCGAAGAAGATGCTCTCGGACTCCGTGCGCGTGTTTCCGCTGAGGTCCGCCAGCCCGGCGCCGAGCCCGAGCTCGCAGAAGCTGCCCGAGGGGAGGGGGGCGAACAGCTGCAGCTCGATGGCGACGAGCTCGCTGTCGTAGCTGGGCAACAGCTGCTGATCGGCCCCGCTGCAGCTCAGGGTGATCAGCTCGGCGTCGAAGCTGCGCAGGTCCGGGGCCTCGGACAGGGCCAGTCGTGGCTGGGTGTCGGGGTCGTTGTCCGTGCTCCCGTCCCCGGGGGTCGTGCCGGTGATCCGAGGGGGTTGGCGGTCTTCAGCCGTGCCGATGGTGAGGCCCCACGATGGGACCTGCGCCTCGTTTCCGCTCAGATCCGTGGGGGTCGTGTCCAATCTCAGCAGCACCTGCTCCCCCGCTGGCAGGCCCTCGTCCGCGCTCCAGGTCAGCGTTCGCCCGTCTTCGTGCAGCTCCAGCTCTCCGAGCACCACGACGCTGTCGTACTCGACGAGCAGCCCCTCGGCGCTCAGGGAGTCGGGGTCGAGCTCCTCGTCGAAGCGAAGCTGTACCGCGGAGCCGGGCGGGACCCGCCGGGTGTCGGGGGTGGGCAGGATGGCCTCGGCCTCGGGCGCGGTGTGATCGGGCCAGGTCTGGAAGACCAGCAGGGTGGGGCCTTCCTGCGCAGCGCCGCCCTCGCTGCGGAGCCCCTCGAGCCACAGCGCGCAGCTGCGACCTTCGGTCAAGGGCAGGCGGGGCTCCAGCTCGATCATGGCCTCTTCGCTGTCGTAGGAGACCGCGGCTCCCAGTGGGGCGCAGGTGGTGTCGAGCGAGGCGCTGTCCTCGCTGACGCTGGAGGCCTGAAGCGGGGCACGGAACCAGACCTGTAGCAGCCGCTCGGGGTCGACTCCGCTCTCTCCGCTGGCGGGGCTGGAGTCAAGCACCCGGGGGCCTCGATCCCCTCCGGTCTGGAAGTCGATGCGCTGCTGGGACGCCAGGTGGTTTCCTGCCAGGTCCCGCAGGGCGCGCTCCAGCACCAGGGTGTACCCGGCCCCTTCCTGCAGCTCCTCCAGGGGTCGCAGGTAGAGCCGGGAGTCCTGCTCCGAGGCGATGATGGCGAGCTCCACGCTGCCCTCGTCCCCCTCCAGGTGCAGGCTGGCCGCGGAGAGACCGGCGACATCCAGCGGCTCTGACAGCAGGATCTCGAAGGCGCCGAGCGTGTCGACTCCCTCCGCCTGGTCCGCCGGGGTCGACAGCAGGACCTCTGGAGGGATGTGGTCCGTCGCCACGAGCGCGCCGAGGGCGCCCTGGTCGCCGCCGGGCCGGTGACAGAGGTTGCAGTCCGCGGTCGCCGGTAGCTGGTGGTCCGCTGAGCGCTGGTCTCCCAGCTGGAAGGTCACCGCACCCGCCGGGAGGCGCTCGAGGCTGTAGAAGAGCCCGAGCTCGGTGCTGGTCGCCAGGAAAGTGGTGCGGCCCGAGCTGTCGGTGAGTCTCAGCTCCGCGTCGGCCAGCGGCGAGCCTGCCTCCAGGTCCGTGAAGACCGTCCCGGAGGCGGTGAAGCCAGGGTGGCAGGCCGCGCTGCTGCAGCTGGGCGTGCCAGCGTGCACGGCGTCGAGGTCGGCGTTGCTTCCAGCGCTCAGGTCGCAACCCGCGGCGAGTACGAGCAGGGCTGGGAGCATCGGCTCAGTATAGTGATCCGCCATGGTCTCCCCTCGATCCATCGGCAGGTGGGTCCTGCCCGCCTCGGCGCTGCTGCTGACCGCCGCGGCGCCTCCCGTGGACGACGAGGCGATGGTCCACGCGCAGCGGGAGCTGATGGGCACCGGCTTCCAGGTCCGGATCCCCGTCACGGAGCAGACCCGCCTGGAGGCGGAGCGGGTCGCCGAGCTTGCCCTGGACGAGGTCGCCCGCATCGAGCGCCTGGTCTCCAGCTGGCTGGCCGACAGCCAGCTCTCAGAGGTCAACCGCCGCGCTGGAGGGACCCCTGTGCCGGTGGACGCCGAGCTCCTTGGCCTGGTCCGGCGGGCCTTGGAGATCTGCAACCAGACCGGTGGGCTCTTCGACATCACCTATCGGCCGCTGGCGGCCGTCTGGGAGCTGTCGGCCGAGCCCTTCGTCCTGCCCGAGCCAGCCCTGGTCGCCGCTGCCCGCGACAAGGTCGACTGCAGCAAGGTCGAGGTGGACGAGGGAGCCTCGACCCTGCGCCTGGCAGAGGAGGGCATGTCCATCGGCCTGGGCGGCATCGCGAAGGGCTACGCGGTCGATCGGGCCTCTGCGTTGCTCTGGAGTGAGGGCTTCATCGACAGCCTCGTGGATGGGGGCGGGGACGTCCTCGCCCGAGGCAGACCCGCAGACCGCAGCTGGCTCGTGGGTGTGCAGCATCCCCGGGAGCCGCTGGGCACGCCGCTGGCCCAGGTCGCGCTGGAGGATCGGGCTCTGGTGACCTCTGGCGACTACCTGCGCTTCGCCATGCACGAGGGCACCCGCTACCACCACATCCTGGATCCCCGCACGGGCCAGCCGGCTCGCGGGTTGATCTCGGTGAGCGTCCTCGACGCCTCTGCCGAGCGCGCCGACGCCCTGGCCACGGCCCTGTTCGTGGCGGGGCCGGAGGGGGCCCTCGAGCTCCTCGGGCAGCTCCCGGAGGTGGACGCGCTGTTGGTGATCGAGGGGGGCGAGCTCTCGATGACCGAGGGCTTCGCGGCGACGATGCAGTGAGTCGCTACGCCGCTCTGCGCGACTCGCTCGAGAGGTCTACGACAAGGGCGAAGGGACCTTGGGCCGCCTCCAGGGATCGAAGCTCCGAGGCCGAGCTCAGCTCGAAGACCTCGTAGCCCTGCTTCTGGAGACGAAGTCGTGAGATCGCCCGCTGGCTCGCCAGGGGGTGGACGACACAAGCTCGCTTCTGAGGCGGCTGCACGAGCCGCAGGACGCGTTGGATCATTCTGGGTGCGCTCCGGGGAAGGGCCTCTTGGCTCGGGTTCCTCCAGTGATGGAAGCGGAATCCGCGGTCGTTGACGTTAGGGTGGTGAGGTGATCTGGCTGTTGCTGGCCTGCAAGGGCGATCCGACGCAGGACTCTCAGGGAGGCCTCGAGCCGATCTGCGTGGACGACGCCAGCTGGAGCGCCGGGACCCGGGCCTTCACCAACGCGACCGAGTCCTGGGAGCTCGACAGCCTCGCCGCGACCGGCATCCGCATCAGCGCCGTCGACTTCGACGGAGACGGGTGGACCGACCTCGTCGTGCGCGGGGGCCACGGCGTCGACTCGTCCTCCAGGAACACCTGGCTCCTGCGGAACACGGGCGAGAGGTCCTTCGAGGACGTCACCGGGGAGCTGCCGAGCCGCTCTGGGGCAGTTCGGGAAGGCGCCAACTGGGTCTTTGCGGACGTCGACGGTGACGGCGATCTCGACGCCTTCTCCGGGCTCGCCGACTCCGATGGGTCTCTGGAGCCCGAGACCAGCGAGATCCTGTTGAACGACGGGACCGGTGTCTTCAGCCTCGGCTCAGAGGACCTCGAGCTGCGGCGAGGCAGCGGAGACATGCCCTACGGCGCCGCCTTTGCGGACGTCGACGGGGACGGACACGTCGACCTCTGGGTCACCGAGTACCCCAGCTCCAACTACCAGACCGACCGCTTCTATGCGGGGGACGGGGCTGGCGGCTTCACCGACCTCACGAAGGACCGCGGGCTCAAGACCATCGCCTGGAGCGCCGTGAGCGACCTCAACGCCGGCCTCGGTCACAGCGTCGCCTGGTCCGCGCTCGCCTGCGACCTCGACGACGACGGCCGCCCCGAGCTGCTCGCCTCCAGCTATGGCCGAGCGCCCAACCACCTCTGGCACAACGACGGCACCGGCCACTTCGAGAACGTCTCGGTCTCCAGCGGCTACGCCTACGACGAGCGCACCGACTGGAGCGACAACGAGTCGGCTCGATGCTGGTGCAAGCTGCATCCCGACGACGATGACTGCGAGGGCGTGCCCGAGCCGGAGCGGATCGCCTGCAACACCGACAGCGACGCCTTCCGGTGGAGCCACTCCAGCGATCGCGAGGCCTACCGGCTGGGGGGCAACAGCGGGGCCACGATGTGCGGCGACGTGGACAACGACGGCCTCGCCGATCTCCTCACCACCGAGATCGTGCACTGGGACGGGGGCTCCAGCTCGGACCCGGCCGAGCTGCTGTTCAACGCTGGTGACGTGGTCTTCGAGCGGCCTGGCAACGAGGTGACGGGGCTGGTCCGCGAGCACGACCGGGTCGACTGGAACGACGGGGACATCACGGGCTCGCTCTTCGACTTCGACAACGACGGCTGGCTCGACGTCTACATCGGAGACAGCGACTACCCGGACAGCCGCGGGCGCCTCTGGCGGCAGACCGCCCCTCGACAGTTCGAGGGCGTGCCCATCGAGGACGGCATCGACCACTTCCGCTCCCATGGCTCCGCTGTGGCTGACTTCGACCGCGACGGGGACCTCGACATCGCGGTCGGCCACTCGGGCGCCCGCTGCGACTCGGACTGCTACGACGAGATGCACGTGCGCATGTTCGAGAACCAGCTCGGCGGCAACTTCGTCCAGCTCCGGCTGAGAGCCACGACCGGCTCGAACTCCGCGGCCATCGGGGCCAGGGTGCGCCTGACGACCGGGTTCACCCAGACCCACGAGGTCACCGGAGGCCACGGTCAGTGGGGCGCCCAGGACGACCTCGTGGTGCACTTCGGCATGGGCGAGGCCTGCACGGGCGCCCTCGAGGTCCGCTGGCCCTCGGGCGACGTCGAGACCTTCGACGTGATGAGCGGCTACCTCTACGAGGTCGTCGAGGGCGAGGGCGCGATCATCCCGTGATCACCTGGCTGATCGCATGCACGACACAGGCGGGCGAGTTCGTCACTGGCCCTGCGGAGCCGGTGGTCGAAGAGAGCCAGCCGATCGAATCCAGACCGGACTCCGAGGCCCCGAGCTTCGCCTCCTCCTCCGACCCGTTGACCCAGGACGAGAAGGACGCGATGACCGGGGTCACGTGGAACGAAGGCTGTCCGGTCCCCCTCGACGATCTCGTGGCGCTGCGGCCGAGCCACTGGGACATGGAGGGTCGGGTCCAGACCGGCGAGCTCGTCGTGGCCGAGGTGCGCGTGGCGGAGCTCGAGACCGTCTTCGCCGCCCTCTTCGAGGCTCGCTTCCCGATCCGCTCGATGCGCCCTGCCAGGGACTTCGGCGGCTCCGACGACGCCTCGATGGAGGCGGACAACACCTCTGCCTTCAACTGCCGAACGACGACGGGCGGATCCTCGTGGAGCCAGCACAGCTACGGCCACGCCATCGACATCAACCCGGTGGAGAACCCCTACGTCAGCGGCTCGCTGGTCCTGCCCCCTGCGGGTGCGGCCTACACGGAGCGTGACCCGGAGGTGCCGGGCCTCATCGTCGAGGGCGATGTCGTCACCGCGGCCTTCTCTGCCATCGGCTGGGGCTGGGGTGGCGACTGGTCGAGCCTGAAGGATTACCAGCACTTCTCTTCCACCGGCCTGTGATGGGTCGGCTCTCCCCTCGCACCGCCGTTATGATGCGTCGTCCCACGGGGTAGCAATGCAGACCGGCACCGTCGCCGACCAGCCCATCATCGAGCTCCTCTGCAGCCTCGCGGCCCAGAAGGCCAACGGCCGGCTGGAGGTCCGAAACGACAACCGGCGTCGGGCCTTCTACTTCGAGGGCGGTCGCCTCTCGCTCACCAAGAGCAACCTCAAGAGCGAGTCGATGGATCGGCTGAAGGAGCGCCACCCGGACTCGGGCACCGAGGCGCTGCTGAAGCGCCAGGCCCAGCTGAGGCTGCGCAACGTCGTGCGGTTGTCCGAGGGCGAGTGGGAGTTCGTGGCCAACGTCGCCCCCAAGGATCGGAGGCCCTTCGATCTCATCGGCGGGTGCTGGCTGCTCATCCAGCACGAGCTGCCTGAGGAGTGCATCGACGCGCGGCTGGTCGGTCACGACGACCGCTTTCCGCGCCGCTCGGAGACCGGAGTGCCCCTCGACCGACTGCCGCTCGGCTCGGAGCTGAAGGACATGCTCCGCGAGCTCGACGGCACCCGCACCCTCGAGGACATCATCGACTTCGCCCCCGCCGATCCGAAGGACGCCCGCAAGGCGCTCTACCTCGGCCTCATCTGCGGTTGCGTCAGCTTCGACGAGGAGGGGCACTTCTCGGAGGTCCGCGCGACCGGCACAGAGAGCGAAGACGAGCCCTCGTTCTCGATCTCGGACCTCATCGCCGGGGCGGTCGGTGGAGCCGTCGACAAGCCTCCGGACGAGGAGCCCACGCTCACCGTAGACCCCGGCGCCGAGCCGGAGATCCAGAGGCTGCGCCAGGAGCTGGTGCGGGTGAAGAAGGCCGAGGACGCATTCGAGGCCCTGGGGATCCACTGGGACGCCAGCGAGGCCGAGTACCGCAAGGCCTACTTCGCCCTCGCGCGGGATGTCCACCCCGACCGCTGGGCCACCCAGTCCGGCGACCTCCAGGAGCTCGCGAGCGAGGTGCTGGCCCGCCTCAACGAACACTGGGAGAAGGTCTCCGATTCGGACCGCCGAAAGGCCTACGTCGACAGCGTGATCCACGGCATCAAGACCGAGGACGAGCTCGCGATGGAGAAGGTGCGGGCCATCCTCGACGCAGAGGACCGCTTCAAGCAGGGCCTGGCGCTACACCACCGCGGTGACGTCGTGCGCTCCCACGAGATCTTCCGGGAGATCTTCGAGATGGTGCCGGAAGAGGCCGAGTTCCGCGCCTACTACGGCTACACGACCTTCAAGCTGAACTGGGCCAACAACAAGGAAAAGGCCCAGGAAGGCGTGACCATGATCAAGGCCGCCATCGACGATCACGTGAAGCTCGACTCCGGGTGGGTGCTGCTCGGCCTCGTCTTCCGCACGACAGGTCAGCACAAGAAGGCCCTCAGCGCCTTCAAGCGGGCGCTCGAGATGAACCCCGCGAACACCGAGGGTGTGCGCGAGTATCGACGCTCCATGCGCGACGTCGCGGACGAGAAGAAGAAGGACGAGGGCGGCAAGGGTCTCTTCGGGCGGTTCTTCGGGAAGAAGTGAGCGACCTCTACGTCAACAGCGTGCTCTTCCACCTCGAGCCCGTCCGGCGGTTGCTCGACGACGACCGGGTGAGCGAGGTCCTCGTAAACGGACCCGACGAGATCTGGGCGGAGAAGGACGGCAAGCTCATCCTCGTCAAGGGGCTCTCCTTCGGCGGAGAGGAGGAGCTGCAGGCCGCTTGCATCAACCTCGCCCAGTACAACCAGAAGTGCCTGGACGAGGAGAACCCCCGGTGCGACGGGCTGTTGCCCGACGGGAGTCGCATCCACATCGTCTTGCCGCCGGTGACAGAGCGCATCCACCTGGCGATACGGAAGTTCCAGTCCAAGACATTCGGGCTCAAGGATCTGATATCGCTCAACTTCCTGACAGAGGACGCCGCCCGGTTCCTCAAGGTCGCGACGCTGATGCAGAAGAACGTCATCGTCAGCGGCGGCACCTCCTCGGGCAAGACCACGCTGTTGAACGTCCTGTCGTCCTTCCTGGGCGATGACGAGCGCATCGTCCTGTTGGAGGACTCCAGCGAGCTCCAGCTACGCAACCGCCACGTCGTCGCCATGGCGACCAGGCCCCCCGACCTCCACGGGCGCGGAGAGGTCACCATGCGCGACCTGTTGCACTCGACGCTGCGACTGCGCCCCGACCGCATCCTCGTCGGCGAGGTCCGCGGCCCAGAGGCCCTCGACCTGCTCAACGCCCTGAACTCCGGCCACGGCGGCACGATGACCTCGCTGCACGCGAACACGCCCCGGCAGGCGCTGGCCAAGCTGGAGACCCTCTGCCTGTTCGCTGGAGAGGACGTCCCGGCCCGCGGCATCCGCACGGCCATCGCCTCGGCGGTCGACGTCGTCGTGCAGTGCACCCGGCTTCGGGACGGCACCCGTCGGATCAGCTCCATCGCAGAGGTGGGCGACAACGTCGATCAGCACGGGAACTACGGTGTCACCGAGCTGTTCGCGCTGAAGGCGGGTGGCCTGGATGCCTTCGGGAAGATCATCGGCAGGCTGCACGGCAAGGGGATCCTGCCCTCCTTCTACGAAGACGCGATCGCCCGGGGTTGGGTCATCAAGAAGGTCGCCTTCGACATCCGCGAGTGATGCTGCTCCTCCTCGCCAGCGCGCTCGCCACCCAGCTGACCTACGACCACGCGCCTTGTCCGGTCGGCGAGGACGACCACGCCCGCGTCTACTCCAAGCTCGCGGCGAACCAGATCGGTGGCTGGGACTCCGACCTCGCCCGCTACTCGAGCGAAGGCCAGTGGCGGGAGTACGCCATCGCCACCTGCCGCGACTCCTTGTTCTCGGTCTACTCCGGGGACATGGGCATGATCCTCGACGCGGACGACAAGCGGGCCATCGAGAAGCGCCTCAAGCAGCTTCGGCGGGGTGTCGACGTCGACACCTTGGAGGTGTGGGATCGCTACCTGCTGGCGGTCGAGGTCTACAGGCTGCTCGGGCGGGATGCGCTGTTCCTCGCACAGATCTACCTGGAGGCGAGCTGGACCGCGCGTGACCGCGTGGTGGGTGTCTACGCGGGGCTGGAGGGCCCTACGGACGCTCGCGACATCCTGGACGCGGGCGCGCTCGAGCTCGACAAGGTGCTCGACGATCACACGCGGAAGATCGTCTTGCACAACATGGCTAGGGTCGCCCACCGGGGTGGATGGCCGAAGGAGCGGGACGCCCACCTCACCGCCTTCGAGGCCGTCGGAGACCTCGACGAGGACGAGGCGCGAGTGCTGAAGGAGTTCCACTGGATCGTGGACGAGGTCGAGCCGCGGCTGCAGGACCTGGCCCTGACCGAGCTGGGGGCCTATCTCGAGACCGCGCCAGAGGGACACGAGCGTGTCCGTGCCACCTACCTCATGGCCGACCTGCTGCGCCGCCGAGGACGCCTGGAAGAGGCCCGGCGCGGCTTCCTGCTCGTGGCAGAGAACCCAGAGGCCCCGGCGGAGTACAAGGACCTCGCGACCTGGCTCGGGGACAACGGCTGAGGTACCGCCGTCGTGCGGTCCCGTGCTGGAGATCAGCACGTCGTCCGCGCCAGGATAGTCGTTCCCGGACTCCGACGGGGTGCAGGTGCCCTCGCCGTCGATCTCGAAGCTGTCGTAGTCCGTGTCGGTTCCATCAGTCCAGCCGTCGATGAAGCTGGCGACCTGCGCGGCAGGAGCCGGGCAGTATTCTCCACCGCCTGACCCCGTGATCGTGATGCTGCCCGGGTTGATGCCGATGTGCTCCGCCTCCCACCGGATCCCGTCGGCGACCAGCACGTCCCCGGTCATCGTCTCCTTCGTGCAGAGCTGCACGCTGGCGCCGCTGAAGCCGTTCTTCTCGTGGGAGCCGGAGGTGGTGTCCGGGCTCAGGACCGTGGTCGCTCCGCTGAGCGGGCTGGATGACGCCTCCAGGTCGAAGTCCGCGATCTCCATGTCTCCAGAGGCCGTGTCACGGTACAGCACGTAGAGGGTCGGCCCAAACGCGATCGCGTCGTAGATGGTGGCGTTTGCCTCCACCAGGAGACTCGCCTGGGTGTTCTGGGCGTAGGGCCAGTAGTCCCGACCAAAGACGGGGAGGGCGAACGAGTCCTTGGCGAACGCGAGCAGCAGCAACAGCATGCGACCTTCTGCCCCGACAGAACCGCACCCGCGAAAGAGCGAAGCTGCGTCCGAGCGTCCGCCCTGTCAGATCAGCATGCCGGACCGGCTCCGGTCCTCGAACCGGTAGCGGTCGAGCCCCCAAGATCCGAGCATCACACCTTGATCTGCACGATCCTTCGGATGAGCAGGGCTCCGACTGCCTGCAGCGTCATCATCACCAGCAGCAGGCCCCAGCCGACCGCGGTGGTCCACATGCGGGAGATGAGCTCCGGGTCCATCGTCCAGAGCACGCCCCCGAGCACGAAGGGGAGGATGACGATGATGACGCCCTGTGCGACGCCCTGTGCGGTCAGCGACTTGATCTTGCCCTGCACCTTCTGGCGCTCGCGGATCGTGTAGGAGATCGTGTCGAAGGTCTCGGAGAGGTTTCCGCCGGACTGCCGCAGGATGTTGATGGACGTCACCATGATCTGGACGTCCTCTGTGTCGATCCGCGACTCGAGGTTCAACAGCGCCTCCTCCATCGGCACACCGACGCGCTGCTCGTCCATCAGGAGCTTGAACTCCTGCGCCACGGGGTTCGGCAGCTCCTCGCGCACCATGTCCATGCACTGGACCAGGGAGAGCCCCGACTTGAGGCCGTTCGACATGAAGGAGAGCGCGTCGAGGAGCTGGGTCTCGAAGCGCAGGATGCGGTTTTCCCACATCTTCTTGATGACGAAGCGGGGGAGGCTGTAGCCGCTCGGGAAGCCGAAGGGGCCGATCACCAGGACCAGGACGACCACCACCCGGATGATGTGGTACCAGCCCTCGAAGGGCAGCCCCGCCGTGACGAGGAAGCCCAGCCCGATGCTCGCCACGATGCTCACGACGATGAAGCCCACGCAGTAGCGCGCGGGCACCTCCATGAACATCTTGTCGAACATCTCCTGCATCCAGTCGACGTAGCCGCTGGTCTGGGTCAGGAAGCGTCGCTCCGCCCAGGGACCGAAGAACCAGCCCACCACCGCCCAGGCCCCGATGAAGGGGAGCAGGGCCCCCAGGCGGAAGGTCGTGAGCCCGTCGAGCCAGGGGGGGACGAAGTCCATCATCGGCGACCCCTCGGGACGACGCGGCCGCCGGTGCCGGGAGCGGAGAAGATGCCCTGGGGAAGGGCGATGCCACGGGCTTCGAGGTCCTTGACGAAGCGCGGCACGAAGCCGGTGGGCAGGAAGCGGCCCTGGACCTTGCCGTCCTCTCCGAGGGCGTCCTGCTTGAAGATGAAGATGTCCTGCAGGGTGATGACCTGGCCTTCCATGCCGGTGATCTCGCTGATCTGCGTGATCCGACGCGAGCCGTCCGAGAGCCTGGAGAGCTGGACGATGATCTGGATCGCAGAGGCCACCTGCTCGCGGATCGCCTTCGAGGGGAGCTCGAGGCCGGCGAACATGACGAGGGTCTCGAGCCGCGCGAGGCAGTCCCGCGGCGAGTTGCTGTGGATCGTCGTCAGGGAGCCGTCGTGGCCTGTGTTCATGGCCTGGAGCATGTCGACGGCCTCTGCCCCGCGGCACTCTCCGACGACGATGCGGTCTGGCCGCATGCGCAGGGTGTTCTTCACGAGGTCGCGGATGGCGACCTCTCCCTCTCCCTCGATGTTGGGTGGGCGGGTCTCCAGTCGCACGATGTGGGGCTGTTTGAGCTGCAGCTCGGCGCTGTCCTCGACGGTGACGATGCGCTCGTCAGAGGGGATGAACGAGGACATCACGTTCAAGAGCGTCGTCTTTCCCGAGCCGGTGCCGCCGGAGATGAGGATGTTGAGCCGGGCCTCGACGCAGGCTCTGAGGAAGTCGGCGATCTGGTCCGTCAGCGAGCCGAAGCCCACCAGATCCGCGACCGCGAAGGGGTCCCGCGAGAACTTGCGGATGGTGATGGAGGGGCCGTCGATGGCCAACGGCGGGATGATGGCGTTGACCCGGCTGCCGTCCTTGAGCCGAGCGTCCACCATCGGGGACTTCTCGTCGATGCGGCGTCCCAGCGGTGCCACGATGCGCTCGATGACGCCTAGGAGCTGAGCGTCGTCGGTGAAGCTCGCGCCGGTCTTCTGGAGCTTGCCTCCGATCTCGACGAAGACCTGGTCGCTGGCGTTGACCATGATCTCGGTGATGCGGTCGTCCTCGAGGAAGTCCTCGAGCGGACCGAGCCCAAGGGCCTCGTCGACCACCTCCTTGACGACGCGCTTGCGCTCTTTTCGATCCGTGACGTTGGCGCCGACCTCGTCCATGAGGCGCGAGACGGTCTCCGTCACCCGCTGGCGAAGGAGCTCGTCGTCAGCAGCGTCCATCTTCTTCAGATCGAGGACCTCGACCATGCGCTTGTGCAGCAGCATCTTGGTGGCCGTGCGCGGGTCGATGTTCTTCGCATCCCTGGCCTTGCTCCCGCGCTTCTTCTGGAACTCCTCGAGCTCCTTCTGCTGGGCCTCTGTGAGCTTGCCGACCCGGCCGCTCGGGCCGAGGTTCGCCACGCCCTGGGGCCTCGCCACCGTCGCCAGCTGGTCGAAGAGGCGCATCTCGATGACCTTTCGGACGAACTCGTCGTAGACCCGCGCGAGCCGCGCCCGAGCGTTGTTCCACGAAAAGGGCTTGCCCTCCATCGCGGCTGGCTGGCAGGTCTCGGGCTCGTCGGGCACGCTGACCATGACCTTGCGGCCGAGGCTGCGGGCGACGAGATCGAGCGGGAGTCCGCCCTTCTGCGAGCGGTTCAGCACCACCTTCATCAGCTCCTTCGGGAACTGGAGGCGCTGGAGGAGCTCCAGGAAGCGGCGGGTGTGCTTCAGCACGGCGACGTCCGGGGTCGCGAGCACGAAGACCCCGGCTGCCTGTTCGAGGACCTTCACCGTGTGGTCGTTGATGCCGACCCCACAGTCCACGACGATGAAGTCGCAGAGCGGCGCGAACATGGCGAAGAGCTGCTTGACCGTGTCCGGGCTGACCTCGCCGACGCGGTCCGGGGAGGGGGCGATCGGCACGACGCCGATGCCTGCCGGGTGGGGCGAGATGTACTGGCGCAGCTGCTGCGGATCCATCTGCTCCACGTACGGCGCGAAGTCGCAGATGGACTTCGGTGGCTGGGCCTCCATGCCCAAGAGCGACACGCAGTCACCGCAGGACTCGACGTCGAGGTCGACGAGCAGGATGCGGCCGCGGGTCTCCTTGAGCAAGGAGAGCGCGAGGTTGACCGCGAAGGTCGACTTGCCGACGCCGTCTCGAGCCCCCGTGACGGCGACGACCTTCAGCCCGCTCACTGGCGGACCTCGTCGAGGTTGAACTGGTCCTTGATCTCGGTGTTCGCCGAGCTCGACGTCTCGTGGATGCGCGGGGTCAGGAAGACGAGGAACTGGCTCTTCGACTTCTTGTACTCCTTGTTCCGGTACAGGGAGTAGATGCTGTTCTCTACGTCCTCTTCCGGGACGCGGTTGTAGTCGATCGTGTCGCTCACACGCTGGAGACCACCGACGACGACGCTCTCTCCGGCGCGGGCGAACTCGCTGGTCTGGAGCTCGCTCTTGTTGACCGCCTGGTAGCCGTTGGCGGCGACCTCGCCCAGCGCCGTGACCTCGACCTTGATGTCCATGTCGACGTCGTTGTCCTGGGCGTAGGGCGTGACGTCGACGCGGATGCCGATGTCCTTGAACTCGACGGTGTTGTAGAGGCCCTGGCTGACCAGGTAGGGGTACTCGGCGCCGGCGAAGATGGTGGCGCTGTCACCGCTCTTCACGCTGATGGTGGGGTTCTCGAGGACTCGCGCGTAGCCGCTGGTCCGGGCCTGCTCGATGCGGGGCAGGAAGCTGGTGATGGTGGCGGTCGCGTAGCCGTAGGCCTCTGACCAGGCGCCGTTGTCGTAGTCGCGCTGGAAGAAGGCCTCTGGCCCCTGGACCGCCAGCGGTGTCCACTCGATCGCCCAGGTCGTCGTGAGCGACTTGGCGAGCTCGACGAAGTGCACGTTGATGACGATGGTCTTGGCGCGTCCGGGGATGCGCTCGACCTCGCGCAGGTCCAGCACGTTGACAGCGTCCGGGTAGAAGGCCCGCGCGATGGCGTCCGCCCGGGCGAGCTCTGCCTGGGAGTGCACGACGCCCTCGAGGATGATCATGTTGTTGACGAGGGTGGCCTCGACCCCAGGGCGGTCGATCTGCTGCTCGATGAGATCAGAGAGGAGGCGCTGGGCGACTGGGGAGAGCGTGACCATGGACTCCACGAGGGGCTCGGCCTGCGCGAGATCCTCGACCCGCTGCATCTCCTCGTCGATGCTGACCTCGCCCTGGATGTAGACGCGGTCGTTGACGATGCGGTACTTGAGCCCCTCGATGTCGGAGAGCAGGTCCTGCACGTTGCGCATGACCCGGCTCAGGTTCGCGGGGATGACGGTCACCTCGAACTGGTCGCGCAAGGTGCCCGCGGTGTCGTAGACGATGACGCTGGTGGTGCCGGCGCGCCGGCCGGCGATGAGCAGCTGCCGCGACTCCCGCAGTGGCGCGACGCGGATGATCGTGTCGCTGGCGTAGGAGATGTTCCCGAACTCGTAGGGCACGTCCACGGCCACCTGGTCCTGGATGACCACGTAGACGTCGTCGATGAGATCGTCGTCGGCATAGCCGTCGTGGGGGCGGGCGAGTACCACGACCGCCAAGGCCGCGATCAGGAGCGCGAGCAGTGTCCGCAGGCGATTCATCTAGAAGCCTCCGGCGCGGATGGTCTCCCACTTCGCGCGTTGGCGACGGCGGACCTGTTGCGGAATGCCGAGGGTGTTGTGGATGGTCGCGTGCTCGAGTTCCACCTTTGCTTCCTTCTCCCACAGGGAGTGCAGGCTGAGGGAGAGATCGCCGAGCTCCTGCGCCATGATGAGCTTCTGGGCCTCGTCCGGGTAGACGGCGAGGGTGACCGTGCGCCCGCCTCCGAGACCAGTGGGCTGGTAGGCGACCTCTTCGCCGTCGTTGACGATGACCGCCTGCGGCTGGCCGATGTCGTCCCCGACCGACAGCACCCAGATGTGCTGGAAGAGCGTGACCGTACGCACGTCGGACTTGTCGGACTGGCCAAAGTCGAAGGTGCCGATGACGTCGACGTAGTTGCCCGGCTTGATGTGGCCGCCGACCGCGTTGAACTCGTCCACGGCGATCGCGACCGCGCGCATCTTGGAGGGCACATAGAAGGCAAGGCCGGCCTCGTTCGGCCTGACGAGCTTGGTCGCGAGGATCTGCTCGCCCAGGGCGATCGGGTTCGACGAGATCTGGCCGAGGATCTCCTCGACGTCGGTGAGCGCCTTGGGCTGCTTCCACTCCCGCGGCACCTGGCGGATCTCGACCATCGTCTCGTCCAGGCGGGTGTTGGCCCTGATGTCCGTCGTGGCGATCAGCACTGGGAGGGGCTCGCTGCGGTAGAGCAGGTCCTGCTCTCGCTTCGTGACGTAGCGGCACTGGACCAGCGTCATCAACAGGGCTGTGACCAGCGCGGCGATGAAGGCCTTGGGGTTCTTCACGAGTCCTCTTATTCCGCGTCCGCGCGAGCCTACCGTACTTCAGCTAGCGGACATCGCCTGAGCCGGTCGTCATGCCGTTCTGGAAGACATCACGCGACTCCTTGTCCATCGCGTCGAAGCCCTGCTGCAGCGGCCCGATGAAGACGTACGCAGTCGCACAAAGGGCCACGGCGATCACCGAGACGTAGAGCAGGTACTCGACCGTGGACTGGGCTTTTCGGCGTCTCAGAACCATCGGAGCACCTCTGTGGTGTAGGTGAGGATGCAGGCTGCCACGATGACGGGCACGAAGGGAACCGTCGTGAGCTCGGGCTCGGCGACGTCCATGCCCACCGCGCGGGAGACGCCGGCCTTGATCGCCGGCACCAGGTTGCCGAGGCGGCCCTTGACGGCGAGGACGACGAGCCCGAAGGGCAGGGCCAGGATGTAGGTGAAGAGGCAGGCGCGCAGGGCGTCCGAGGGTCCCCAGAAGGCCCCGATCGCCATGAGCAGCTTGGCGTCACCCGCCCGCACGGTGCGCCCCGCGAGCCAGGCTGGCACCATCAACCCCAACGCGATGCCGACGCCGGCGAGGCCGGACCAGCCTCCGTGGGTGGCCAGCTGCCAGGTCAGGCCCAGCGCGATGCCCCCGAAGGTCAACAGGTTCGGCACGCGCTGGCGGGTGAGATCGGTCCCCAGCGCCACCAGCACCAGCGCGAGGACCGCGAGATCGGGGACGAACTCCATCAGGGGTAGGGCTTGATGATCACGTCGTTGGCGTTCTTGAAGGTGACGGTGGTGGAGTTCAGGAGCGTGTAGAAGCCCGCTGCCAGCGCGATCACCACGACGGAGATGCCGAGCATGTACTCGACGACGGACTGACCTCTGCGGCGTCGCATGGGCACCTCCGAAGGAAGATAGAGTACCAGCAAGATCGGGACCAACCCGAGCCGCGTGCGATCTCGGGGACTTCCGAGCGTCCGCCCTTCCCCGACCGCGACCCCGACGCCCCATTGCGACGCTGGGATCCCGCGTGATAGCGGCAGAGGCCATGCTCTTGTCACTGCTCTTCGCCTGCTACTCGACCGAGGACTTCTCGGCCGACTACAACGACGTCATCTGCGAGAAGACCGAGGAGTGCTACGACGAGGATGTCCGGCCCTTCGCCGATCCGGACTGGACCACCCTCAAGGACTGCCTCGAGGAACGGGACCAGCCCACCCGCTCGGACGACGAGGACTGCCCCTTCGACCGCGAGTTCGCCAAGCTCTGCGTCGAGGACATGCAGTCCATGCCCTGCCAGGACTACACCGCCGGCACCAACTGGCCCGAGTCCTGCGACTTCGTCTGTGGCGAGAGCGAAGAAGAGTGACGGTATCCTGAGCGT
Source organism: Myxococcota bacterium (assembly GCA_036012755.1). Taxonomy (GTDB): domain Bacteria; phylum Myxococcota_A; class UBA796; order UBA796; family CAJQPC01; genus JAAESX01. Next base: position 160,634 of record DASCPX010000137.1, read on the forward strand.
CCCGTGGCCCAGCCTGCCCCCATCGAACAGTTCGGCAAGTACTCGATCCTCGAGCGCGTAGCCCGTGGGGGCATGGCCGAGATCTTCAAGGCGCGGATGGAGGGCATCGGCGGCTTCAACCGACTCTTCGCCATCAAGCGCGTCCTGCCTTCGCTGTCGTCGAACCGGGAGTACATCGATCTGCTGGTCGACGAGGCCAAGGTCGCCGGCCTGCTCTCTCACGCCAACATCGTCCAGATCCTCGATCTGGGCTCGGTCAAGGGCCAGTACTACGTCGCCATGGAGTTCGTGCACGGGCGCGATCTGGGGCGCACGCTCGACCGCTGCCGTGAGCGCGGCATCACGCTGCCGGTGCCCCACGCCGTCTTCGTCCTGATCGAGGTCCTCAAGGGACTCGAGTACGCGCACAACCGCCAGATCCTGCGGGGCTCCACACCGGTTCCGCTGAACATCGTCCACCGCGATGTCAGCCCCAGCAACGTGCTGCTGTCGTTCCAGGGAGAGGTGAAGCTCACCGACTTCGGCATCGCCAAGGCCAGCGTGAAGGCGCTCGAGACGGTCAGCGGGGTCATCAAGGGCAAGTTCGACTACATGAGCCCGGAGCAGGCCTCTGCCCAGGACGTCGACCAGCGCACCGATCTCTTCGCGGCTGGGGTCCTGCTCTACGAGATGCTGTGCGGGGCCCACCCCTTCCGCAAGGGTGGCGACCTGAAGACCATCGCCGCCATCCGCAGCGGCGAGTATCAGCCGCCGACCTTCACCAACCCCGACGTGCCCTACTCGCTCGAGGTGATCCTCGACCGGGCGCTGGCTCACGATCCTGGCGAGCGCTTCCAGACCGCGACCGAGTTCAAGGAGGCCCTCAACAAGTTCTTCCACGACGCGGGCTTCATCTTCAGCCACACGACGCTGGCCGCCTACCTCAAGGGCCTGTTCCCCCAGGCCGCCGCGCCGCGCACGCGCAAGAGGAAGGCCAAGGTCCTTGCCCTGAAGGACCAGGAGACGCGGCCCATCCCGATCCCGAAGGACCGACGGCCGAAGCCCGTGCCGGCGCTGGAGGTCGTCCCCGACGAGCCCAACGACCCGCACGAGGAGTCCGCCGAGGAGCTCAGCCTCGACGACGAGGAGCGCCCGACGATCCCCGAGGCGCCGCCGCCGATCATGGAGGTGCCTCGGCCGACCGTGCCAGACGATGACCCGATCGGCGACCACCCCTCTGTGGCCTTCGGGCCGATCGACTCGGGTGGACACGCCTTCGATCAGCACGGTGACACCTCGACGATGACCCCGGGGCGCGTCCCCGGTCGAACCCCGCAGCTGGGACCGGCCACCCGGGTCGAGGTAGAGCTCGACGAGGACAGCGAGGACCGGCCGACGGACAACGGCCTCCTCGAAGCGGACAACGAGTCGACGCTCATTCGCGACCCGGACGTGATGGCGCAGGCCTCTGCCCCTCCCAACGAGTGGGCCGAGGACATCGAGACGGTCATCCGGCCCGACCCGACGAAGCACCCCTACGCCCGCAGCGAGGAGATCGAGGAGCTCGAGCTCGACGAGGCCACCGCTGCGCGCGCCGACGAAGCGCCGCCGATGCGAGAGCTGCCGCCTGACGTCGCGCCCACAGAGGGCACGGAGCCCGGCCCTGCTGCGATCGCCGCCCAGGCCCCCCCGCCCAGGCCGCGGCCCCCACTGGAGCGGTCACCGACCACGCCGAAGATCACCCGCCGAACCTGGATCTTCGTCCTCGCTGCGGCGATGGTGGCTGGCATCGCCGGCTTCGGTGTCGGTGTGCTCGCGGGGGCATTCGCGATGCACTCTCGCGCCGGGGGGCTCGAGGACCAGCCGGTCGTCACCTTCGAGCTGGCCGAGGGGGTCACGCTGGAGATCGACGGCGAACCGGTCGAGGGGGGCGAGACGCTGCCCATCACTCCGGGCCATCACTCCGTGGACGTGGGTGTCGACCCCGCCAGCGTCGAAGGGGAGTAGATGAGCGAGATCACCCCGACCCCGTCCACCGAGGTCGACGGGAAGAAGGACAGCATCGTCCTCGCGATGCTCAAGGGCTTGAGGCCGACGCAGTGGGTGAAGAACGTCTTCCTGTTGGCGGCCCTGTTCTTCAGCCTGGAGTTCACCAACCTCGAGAGCGTGATCAAGGCCGCCTGGGGCATCGGCGCCTTCTGTCTCGTCAGCTCGACCGGCTACCTCATCAACGACGTCCTCGACCGCGAGGCCGACGCCAAGCACCCCCGCAAGCGCAAGCGCCCGATCGCCAGCGGCGCTTTGCCTGTGCCGGTCGCCTGGGTGGAGGCGACCTTCTGCTTCGCCGGCGGCCTGACCGCCGCGTGGTTGTTGGACCCGATGTTCTTCGCGGTCGCGCTGGTCTACTTCCTCAACACGATGCTCTACACCCTCTGGGGCAAGCAGCAGGTCATCCTCGACATCATGATGATCAGCCTGGGCTTCCTCTTCCGAGCGGTCGCCGGTGCTGTCGCCATCGGGGTGTGGATCAGCCCCTGGCTCATCCTCTGCGCGGGCTTCTTCGCGCTCTTCCTCGGCTTCAACAAGCGCCGAGGCGAGCTCTCGGTGCTCAGCGAGAAGGCAGGCGAGCACAGGCAGATCCTGCGCGAGTACACGACCTCGATGCTGGACGAGTTCCAGGCGATCACGAGCTCCGGGACCATCATCAGCTACGCGCTCTACACCGTGCTCGGCTCGCCGAATCCGCTCCTGGTGGTCACGGTGCCCTTCCCGCTCTACGGCGTCTTCCGGTACATCTACCTGGTCCAGAGCGGCGAGGACGGGGACCCCAGCCACCTGGTGCTGAAGGACAAGCTGATCATGCTCACCGGGGTGCTCTACGGCATCGTCTTGGTGGGCATCTTGCTGTTCGCCGGGGAACCCCTCGGCCCGGGACGCTGGACGCCGTAGCGCGCGACCGCCTCGAGGCTGGGGGCCGTGGACAGGACCGTGCCGTCCTCGCCCTCGTCGACGTCGAAGTAGCGGACCACTGCGGGAAGGACGTGCTCCCCGGGCGGCTCGCGCGTGTCCGGGAGCGAGAACTCCAGCCCCGTGCCGAACTCGACGGCCTCGACGAAGGCGCACTCCCAACCCTCTGGGACAGCGCAGGAGCCGGCGCTCGCGACGGGGATCTCCACGAGCTGTCCGTCGAAGAGCACGACGACCTTGTCTTCTCCCAGGACGAGGTCCTCGTCCCGAATGCGCAGACCGAAGCTGACGCGCCTGTGGTGGACGCGCGCCGCGACGGCGACGCTGGCGTCCCGTGGGCCCTCCCAGGACGCGGAGCCGGCCTCTACGACGCTGCGGTCGTCCACCGCGATGGCCTTTCCGTCCCACTCCTGGAGGTCTCCGTCGATGCGGGCGGCCTTCGGGGCGGCGTAGATCGCGTGGACGGACTGGAACAGCTCGTCCGTGACTGCTTCGTCGAGTTGCGGGAGGAGCGAGACCTCCAGGATCTCGGCTACGCCCTCGACCAGGACGGTGGGCTCGTCGCGCTTCGGCAGGATGAGCACGACAGCGTCCTCGTCCTGGCGGACGGTGAAGCCCTGGCCGGGACCCTCCGCGTGGGCGTCGTAGGCGATGGTCTCGGCGTGGACCGGCACCCCGTCACGGAAGACCAGGTCGTCTTCTGCGACGCGGATGCGCGGGGGCTCGTCGGGGCCGCGCAGGTCGGCGAGGAGCGTGCCGACGGAGGCGTCCTCGAGGGCGATGGTGACGGCTACGTGGGCTGGCAGCAGCTCTGTGCGATCTGGGCTGGGGGTGCAGGCCAGGAGGGTCAGGAACATGCGTCCAACAGCGCGTCCACGTCGGGCACGTCGGTCATGGACCGGCCGTAGTGGGTGTACAGGAGGCGCCCATCCGGGGCGACGACGAACTCCGCTGGGAGCTTGAGCTGCTTGCGCTCCACGGGACCGTGCCCATGACGCAAGGCTCGGAAGGCGCGACGCACCCCTCCTCCCGCCAGGGCCCGGAGAGTCCCGGCCAGGGCCTGGTCACCACCGACGTTGAAGGCGCGGAAGAGCTCGTGGTCGGGGTCGCAGATCACCGGAAAGAGCAGGTGGTTCCTGGGCACGAAGTCCTGGGCGACCGGGGGCTCGCTGTCGGTCACGGCGACAACCGTGACGCCTGCGAGATCGAAGCGGGGCCAGTGCTCCTGGAGCAGTGCCAGGGCCTCGCGCGTGAGCGGCTTGCCGAGGCTGCGCACGAAGCAGATCACCATCGGGCGTCTCGGCGGCGGCACCACCACGTCCAGTCCGAACACGGGACGCCGGGTGAAGGCAGAGACGGTTGCGCCGACACGAAGCACGGCCACCTGTATAGCCGAGCCCAGCACGGCCCTGCTACATGGGAGGCGACTGGAGGTGTGCTCATGTTGTGGACGCTGTTGGCTTGTGTGGGAGCGGGTCCGACGGACACGTCGGGGAACGACTCCGTCGTCGATCCCGGAGAGGAGGGCACGGGTGCTCCGGATCCCAAGCCCTACTCGGGGGGCGACTGCCCCACCTTCGACAACGGCACCAACAGCTTCGAGGTCGCAGGCAAGACACGGGAGTTCATCCTGAAGCTGCCTGACGATCCGACCGGGGCGCCGGTCTGGTTCAACTGGCATCCGCTCGGCGGCACCGCCTCCCTCGGCATCCAGTGGCAGGGCCTCAACTCTCTGAAGAACGATGGCTGGATCGTGGTCGCGCCAGAGGCCCTGAGCAGCCAGGCGGTGACGGAGTGGGCCTTCCTCGACTCCATGGATCCGACCTCGGACCTCACGCTCTTCGACGACCTGATCGCCTGCCTCGATGCCCAGTACGACATCGACAACGATCGCATCTACACCACCGGCTTCAGCGCGGGTGGGCTCTGGTCCGCCTACCTCGTGCTGCATCGCTCGGAGTACCTCGCCGGGTCGGCGCCGCTGTCGGGGGGCACGGGCCAGTTCATGTCCTATGTGACCCCCGAGCACCAGACTCCCGTCCTCTTGACCTGGGGTGGAGAGAGCGACACCTACAACGGGCTGTCCTTCGACGACGCCAGCCTCCAGTTCCAGGCGGACCTCGAGGCGGACGGGCACTGGGTCGGGACCTGCGTCCACAGCTCCGGACACAGCTTTCCGAACGAAGCCACCGACTACACGGTGCAGTTCTTCGACGACCACATCTACGGCGATGAACCGGTGGGCCTCGACGGGGCCGAGGTCTATCCGAGCTGGTGTACGGAGTGATCCTCGCGCTGGTCCTGGGCTGCAGCGAGCCGGTCTGTACGCTCAAGATCGACGCCGGAGACCGAAGCTGCGAGGTGGACGAGGACTGCAGCCTGGTCTACACGGACTGCGCCCAGGCGTGCTCCTGCGCGGCGGTCTCTACCTCCAGCGCGGCGGACTACGAGGGCAGGAGGGCCGCGGACTGCGGGGCTGGGTGCGAGCTCGCCCCCTGCGACCAGGACTGCAAGGCGGCCACGGACGTCATCTGCCGCCGCAACGTCTGCGAGACCGTCGACCTCGCGGGGGACACCTTCGAGTACTAGCTGAGCCCGGCCAACTGGTCGCCGACCTCGACGTCACGGGCCTACAGCGGGTAGACGACGATGAGGTTGTCCCCGACCAGCGCGTCAAGGTGGGCGCTGACGAGGACGACCTCGAGGACCTGGTCCCAGGGGGTGTCCTCGAGGCGCATTGTGACCTCGCCCGAGACGCCGTCGGCGACGACGATGTTGATGTCCCCCCGCTCGGCGAGCATGCGGAAGATCCCGTGGACATCCGCCGACTGCAGATCGATCGTGAGCTTCCTGGAGGGGAGGGCGGGCGCGCCGACCTCGAAGTCCTTCAGCTGCGCGGCTTCGTCGATCGCCAGGAGCCTCAAGACCTCGGCCAGGGCCGCTGGGTTGGAGCAGCGACCTCTACGATCTACGAGACCCCCGACGTACTCGTGATCCAGGGCGACGATGGGCTCGGCTGCGGGGGCCCGGAGATCGGTCGCCAGGGCGGTGGACAGGGCGAGGAACATGGGACCTCCAGCCCCAGTACAGCAGAGCGGTGTGCAGATCCGGTGCAGCTACGCCTCGGTCACGAAGGCGTCGAGGTCCTCTTCGAGACCCCGGACTGCCAACGACCATGTGTCGGGATCCTCGAGATCGAGGCCGAGGGTCTCCAGGGCCAGGGGCTCGCTGTCGTCCCAACCGGTGCGCCGGAGCAGCGCCACGTAGGCTGCGTGGTCGCCGTCGGCGAGGACCTTGCGGTAGACCAGCTGGGCGAAGAGGTAGCCGAAGGCGTAGGGGTAGTTGTAGAAGGCGAAGCTCGAGATGTAGAAGTGGAGCTTCGAGGCCCAGAAGCGCGGATACCAGGTCGCGAGCGCCCCACCGTAGGCCTCCTCCTGACAGCGCAAGGTCAGCGCGCTGAGCTCGTCGGGGTCGAAGACGCCCTTTCGGCGCAAGGGGTACAGCGCCCGCTCGAGCTCGTAGCGGGCGGGGATGTTCATCAAGAAGGCGACCCCAGCCATCAGGCGAGCGTCGAGCATCGCCAGGCGAGCCTCCCTGGTGTCCGCGGCCTCGAGCGCTGCGTCGCGGACGAGGCTCTCCGCGAAGACGCTGGCGGTCTCTGCGAGGGTCGAGGTGATGGCGCGCTGGCTGGGGAGCAGGTCTCGGCAGACCCAGTTGTGGTAGGCGTGGCCTAGCTCGTGGGCCAGCGTGACCGTGCTGCGGAAGGTGCCGCCGTGGGTCATGAAGATGCGGCTCTCGCCGGAGAGCGGCACGTTCGCGCACCAGCCGCCGGGGCGCTTGCCGTTGCGGTCTTCTGCCTCGATCCAGCGCCCCGCGAAGGCGGCTCGGGCGAAGTCGGCGAGTTCGCCGTGGTAGCTGCCGAAGTGCTCCAGGATGAAGTCCCGGGAGCTGGTCCAGTCCTGGCTCGTGTCCTGGAGCGGGAGGGGAGCGGCGAGGTCCTCCCAGCCGAGCTCCTTGCCCAGCAGGCCCGACTTCGTCGCCATGTAGCGCTGGAGGAGCGGTCGAGCGCGCCTGGTGGCCTCGAGCATCGCGTCCAGGGTCTTCCTGGTGAGCCGGTTCCTGGCCAGGGTGTCGGCGAGCTCGTCCACTCCACGCCGATCGTTGAGGGACTGGCGCCAGCCGACGATGTGGGACAGGGCCTGGGCGCAGTCCTCTTCGACCCCGCTCCAGGCCGTGTCCAGGGCGGCGAAGGCGGCGATGCGCTTGGCCGGGTCCGTGCCGCCGAGGAGGTTGAACGCCTGGGTGACCGCGACCTCCTCGCCGTCGAGTTCGACCTGGAGCTGGCCGCTGATGCGGTCGTAGAGCTGCCCCCAGGCGCGCACGCCGTCTTCGGTCAGCTCTCGCAGGAGCGCCTGCTCCGCGCGAGGCAAGAGCAGCCTCCGGTTTCGGCGGATGCGCCCTAGGAAGGGCCGCATGGACGCCAGCTCCTCGCGGCGCTCGAGCGCCTCGAAGGCCTCGTCGCTGGCATTCGCGATGCCATCCTCCGGTCCCACCCAGGCCCGACCGAAGCGACTGAAGATGGCGTCGGCCCGGGTGGCCAGACGCGCCGCGGAGCGGTCCGAGGTGTCCGCGCAGGTGACGCAGTGCGTAAAGGTCGCCACCTGGCAGGCCTGCTGGACGAAGCGGTCCTGGTCGAGGAGCCAGGCGACCCACCCGTCGATGTCCCCTGGCAGATCTGGCAGGGCATCGCCTCGTCGTAGGAGATCCTCGGCGCCCAGCTCCGCCGTTGTCAGCGCGCTGTTGAAGGGTTCCCCATCCGGACCACCCGGAAAGATGCTGTCGAGGTTCCAGGTGGGTGCCGCCATCGATCCCGCCTAACCGCTATGCTCAGTCTATGCGGCCCGGTCTGCAGGTCCTGATCGCAGCGGTGCTGGTGACGCTCCTCGCCGGTGCTGGAGCCCTTGGCGGCGATCTGCTCGGCTACTCCGGCGCAGAGGTCCACGGCCACGCCTGGGTCCAGTGGTGGCATGGCGAGGCACTGCCCGCGTGGCCCGGCGGGACGTCGCTGGCTGCCGGTGCAGAGGCCTGGCCCGTCATCGATCCGCTGACCACGGGCCTGGGAGCGGTCCTGGGGCGGTCCTTTGGCTACACGGCGGGCTGGAACCTGGTCGTCTTGCTCGGGGTCTTCGGTGCCTTCCTCGGCGGCGCGGCGCTGGCGCGGCGGGAGGGCGGGAATCCCCTCGTCGGAGGGGTCGTCGTGGCGCTGGGGCCTGCCTTCCTCGGCTCCGCCGCCTCGGGTCTGACAGAGGACCTCGCGCTCGGGTTGTTGGCCGGCGCGCTCGCCGTGGTCCTGGGTCCCGGGATGCTGTGTGCCGTGCTCGGTGGGCTGATGCTCGGCCTGTTGGCGTGGTGCGGGCCCTACCTCGCGTGGATGGGGGCCGTCGTAGCGCTCGGCCTCGGACTCGCGCAGTGGAGGCGCTGGAAGCACTGGCTGGTCGCCGGGGCCGTCGCCTTGGCCGTGGCCCTGCCCGCGGCGTGGCTGCAGGCAGATCGAGCCGGGGACGCCGCCGGGGTCACGGTGGAACAGCACGAGCCCCAGTGGAGGATCAACCCCTGGCGCGGCGCCGATCTCGCGAGCTTCGTCACACCCGGGCGGGTCACCCCAGAGGGCCTGGTCCGGATCCATCCCGGCTACCTCGGCTTCGTGGCGCTGGGCCTGGGGCTCCTGGGGGGGCGCAGCCGGTGGTGGTTCGTGCTGCTGGGAGCCTTGTTGCTGGCGCCCGGAGACGCGCTGCGCTTCGCAGGAGAGCCGCTGGGGGTATCCAATCCCTTCGCCTGGCTGTTGGACCGAATGCCCTTTGGATCGGCCTTCCATCACCACGGGCGCTTCCTGCTCGTCGGCTCCCTGGGGCTGGCCGTCGTGGCCTCGCGTGGGGCCCAGCGCTGGCCTCGCTGGGGCTGGGCGCTTGCCCTGGCGGTGGCGCTCGAGGTGCTGTTGTTGTCGCCGGCGCCGCTCCCGCTTCCGACCGCGGAGAGCGAGGTGGATCCGATCTGGTTCGAGGTCACGGAGGGGCCGGTGGTCCCGGTGCCGTCAGCAGGACCAGGGGTGCACTTCCAGGCGCCGCTATACGCCCAACGCGCCCACGGTCAGGTCCTGGAGATCGTCCCGAATCGACCAGGGCTCTCCCCCGCCGTCCAGGGCACCGAACTGGGCCGCTGGCTGGGGCACCCCGTGGGCCCGCCGCCAGAGGTCACGGAGCTTCCGTGGACCCTGGTCGTGCGCGAAGACCTCGTGCCAACTGTCGAAGCCGCGCTGGGCCCCCCGGACGTCGAAGCCTCCGGTGGCGCGATCTGGCGTCAGGGCTCGTAGTCGAGGCCGAGGAGCACGGCGGCGTAGTCGTCCTCGGTCGAAGACCAGCTCCCGTGCACGATGCTGGCGACGCCCTCGTCGCCGTTCTCCTTGCCGATCACGAGGTTGTGCGAGCCCTGACGCGGCTCGCTGCCGTCAGCGTCCTCGTCGTAGCCGAGCAGCAGGTTGCCCAGTCCGTTGGCGGTGTCCGTGTCGCCACTGCCGTTGACGATCAGCACGTTGGCGCCGGTGAAGATGACCTCGTTGGCCACGGTGTCCGCATGCATGTACGAGAGGAGCTCCGCCACGCCGAAGGTCTCGCCCTCCAGCTCCGCGATGTCCGTCCCCATCTCGGTCAGGTCCTGCGCCGTCTGCTCGAGGCTCTGCTCGATGAGGGTCTGACGAATCCCGACGTCCTCGATCGACTTCGCGGCCTCCTCCTGGTCCAGCTGCAGCGTGGCGGTCTTCTGCTCGAGGGTTTCCCCTGGGCTTCAGCGCCGGAGTTCGCCGCCCTTCCAGGTGCCAGCCGCCACCGCTGTGGCCTGCCCGTTCACGCTCAGGGTGCCCTCGAACCAGATCTCGGTCGTGGTAGTGCCGCCCTGGGAGAGCTGGCCGACACGAGGCAGCCAGGGGCCCTCCACCCACAGGATCTCACCTGGTTGCAGCTCCTCCTCGACGCGTGTGTGGGCGCGACGGAGGGTGGAAGGGGGCTGGATCTCGGTGACATGGGCCCAGGCCTCGGCCCAGTCCTCGCGCCGTCCGGTCGGGGCGAGCACGACGCCGCCAACCATCTGCTCGGCGAGCTCGGCGCGCACCGCCCGGATCTCGGCCGCGGTCCCCTCGATCGCGTGGGCCCGCGTCTCGACGGACCACCACGACGCCTGGGGCGCCTGCGGCCGCGGGGGGATCGCTGCTACCTCCAGGTCCGCGGGCGCGACGAGGACATCGGTCCCGGTGAGGCCCGCGACGTAGGGGCCAGCAGTCTCTCGGCCACCCTCGGCGGCCCAGAGGACGTGGCTGGGGTTCCACGCCAGGGACCGGGCGAGCGCGGCGTCCTGGCGAACCAGGGTGGATCTCGCCGCCGCCAGCTGCTCCGGGCGTGCCCCGATCGTGCCGTCGCAGCGAGGCAGGGCGACCAGGGCCAGCCCGAGCTCGTCGAGGTGGGCCGCCTCATGCGAGCCGAAGAAGGCGCCGTGCCACTCGACGGTGTTGAGGTCAGCGGAGAGCACGTCGCGATTCGCGGTCGCGGGACCTGTGCCTGTCGTGGCCCGGATCCCGACCAGCGGAGTCCTGGTCTCTCCCACCTTGAAGCCCCCGTCGACGAGCTCCACCGTTCGGAAGCCCGTCCGCTCGCCGAGCGCGTCGATCACGGTCCCGGAGTCGTCCTCGACGACCGCCCAGAGGTGCAACAGCCCGGGGGTACCAGGGTCCGAGGGGGTCCAGGTCGGTCCCTTCCAGCGCGCGGAGATCTCTGCTGTGCCCTCGGTCAGGGGAGCGGATCCGAGCACCTGGATGATCTTTCCGTCCCGCGCCGCGACGAGGCGAACCCGAGCGCCAGCGGCCTGGACCCGTGCCTTCACCACCCCATCGTCCAGGGTGGCTGAGAGAGCCGTGATGCCCTCGCTGGGAGCCAGGTCGAGCCAGGGATTGCGCGCCACCCGAGCCTCGAGCGAGCGACTCCCGCGCTCGACCGGGGTCGGCTCTGTGGCCGTCGGCCCGGTCACGGCGACGGTGAGGGTGTTGGGTCCGGCCACCGGCTCGACGGCGAGGCGGGTCCAGCCCGGACCGCCCTCGACGGTCGGGTGGCTGACGCCGTTGAGTGTGACGTCCGCGGACCAGTTGAGCTCCTCGAGCACGAGGAAGGAGCCGCCGTAGTCGCCCTCTGGCAGCGAGAACGCCACCTCGAAGGTCTTGCCCTTGCCCCGGGATGTCCAGGGGTCTCCCTCGTCGAAGTACAGCCGCGCCCGACTGTGCGGCGGCACCGTGGGGGTGTCCGAGCACGCTAGCAGGAGGAGGAGCAAGCGCCGATTGTAGTCAGCCGCGACCGGCCACGAAGAGCAGGCCTCCGATGGCTGCGCGGGCCAGCTCACCGAGCCAGCGGGTCAACCCGATGGCGACAGCGGTGGCTTCGAGGGCGCCGTAGGGGCCAAGGACGCGGACGAAGACCCCCTCGCGCACGCCGACGCCGCTGATCGTGATGGGCAGGGAGATCAGCGTGTCGGCGGCAGGGATCAGGGCGAGCGCATCCGCGAGGGCCATGTCCACCCCGTGGGCCTCGATGACGATCCATGCACAGCCGGCGTTGACGAAGGCGAAGGGGATGGCCAGGGCCGCGGTGAGGGCGAGCGTGCGGCGCTTTGTCCTGAGCGTGCGCACCGCGTCGACGGGACCCTCGAGCCAGCGGAAGGGTGCCCGAATCGGACGGGCGGCGAGGAACCAGGCAGCGGCTGGGATCAGCAAGAACGCGGTGGCGAAGACGGCGGCAGCCAAGGCCAGGGCAGGATCGTAGTCGAGCAAGCCCCAGCCGAGGCCGTAGAGCAGGAGCCCCGCCCAGGGGAGGAGATCCTGCAGCCGCGAGGCCGTCAGGGCGACGGCGGCCTTGTCGAGCCCCGCCTCCTCGCCGAGGAAGCCGGCCTTGGCCACATCGCTGCCGCCGCTGGGCAGGACCAGGCCCAGGAAGCTCGCCTTCAGCAGCGCCGCCAGGGCCTTGCGCAACGGGATCCTGGCGTCGAGGGCCTCCAACAGCAGCTTCAGGCGAAGGGCATGGAGCGTCGAGTTGGCCAGCATCAGCACCGGCGGCACCGCGAAGACCCAGGCGGGGGCTCTCCGAAACGCCCCGAGGGCATCCGCCGGATCGACCCGCGTCGCCACCCACGCGATGGCCCCCGCGGAGACCGCGACGCGCACAGCCAGCAGCAAGCGACGCCGCGTGAGCTCGTCCTTGTCCCACATGTCGCGAATGTAGCCCTTGCGCGACTTCGGGGTCCGAAGCCGGGGCCTGCGTTAGCGTTCACGGCGAATGGCACGCTCCCTGCTCCGTCTCCGCGTCAACGGCGAGACCGTCGAGGTCGCAGCTGCGGAACACTGGACCTTGCTGGAGGTGTTGCGCTACGAGTTGGGCCTCACGGGCTCCAAGCAGGGCTGTGACAAGGGCGACTGCGGGGCCTGCACCGTGCTGGTCGACGGGGTGCCGACGCTGGCTTGCTGCACCCTCGCGGCCGCGGTCGTCGATCGCGAGATCACCACCATCGAGGGCCTTGCATCAGCCGATGGGCCGGATCCCGTCCAGCGGGCCTTCGATGTCAGCGGCGCCCTCCAGTGCGGCTTCTGCCAGCCGGGGGTGATCCTCTCTGCGAAGGCCCTGCTGGAGCGCAGCCCCGCCCCCAGCGACGCCGAGATGCGAGAGGCGCTCTCCGGCAACCTGTGTCGCTGCACCGGCTACACCAAGATCTTCGAGGCCGTCCGCCTCGCCGCGCGGGGCTGCGATCGCGAGGTCCCGATGGTCTACGGCCGACCTGCAGAGGGCTTCAACGTTCTCGGGGCGCGAGGCCGAAAGGCCGACTCGATCGCCAAGGCCACCGGCGAGGCCCTCTACGCCGACGACATCGCGCTGCCACGCATGGCCCACGGCAAGATCCTCCGCTCCCCCCACGCTCACGCGCGCATCCGCGGGATCGACACCTCCGCGGCAGAGGCGCTGCCGGGCGTCTTCGCGGTCATGACCGGCCCCGAGCTGCCGACGACCTACTCGGTCATCCCCTGGACGCCGGACGAGACCGCCCTCTGCACCGACAAGGTCCGCTTCGTCGGGGATGGCGTGGCCGCTGTCGCCGCCGTGGACGAGGACACAGCCAACGCTGCGCTGGAGCTCATCGAGGTCGACTACGAGATCCTCGACGCCGTCGTGGAGCCTGCCGCCGCCCTCGCCGAGGGTGCCCCGCTGGTCCACGAGACGGACTGGAAGGGTCGCCCGCGGACCTCGAACGTCTGCAAGCGCGTGAAGCTCGAGTTCGGCGAGGTCGACGCCGGGCTCGCCGAGGCTGCGGAGACTGTCAGCGAGACCTGGTTCTACGAGGGCAGCACCCACGCCGCGATCGAGCCCCACTGCGCGCTGGCCCGCTGGAGCCCGGATGGCCGGCTCACCTTGTGGTCGGCGACCCAGGTCCCTCACTACCTCCACCGGGAGCTGGCCCGGGTCCTCGGGGTCCCGCAGTCGAAGGTCCGCGTGATCCAGCCGGCCCTAGGCGGCGCCTTCGGCGGCAAGTCCGAGCCCTTCGACCTGGAGTTCTGCGCCTCCTGGCTGTCGAAGAAGGCGGGCCGCCCGGTGAAGATCCTCTACACCCGCGAAGAGGTCTTCTACAGCCACCGCGGCCGTCATCCAATGGAGATGAGGATGACCGTCGGATGTGACGCGGAGGGCCGAATCACCGCGGTGGACAGCGACATCCTCATCGACGGCGGCGCCTACCACTCCTTCGGCATGATCACGACCTACTACTCGGGGCAGTTGCTGACAGGTCCGGTGGCCTTCGGCAGCTACCGCTTCGACTCGCGCCGGGTCTACACGAACAAGCCCTGCTGTGGTCCCAAGCGTGGTCACGGCTCCGTGCAGCCGCGCTTCGCCTTCGAGTGCGCCCTGGACGAGGTCGCCGAGAAGCTCGGCTCGGACCCGATGCGGATCCGCCGGGTCAACGCGATGGGTGACGGCGAGCTCACCATCAACGGGCAGCTCCTCCCGAGCACGGGGCTCCTGCAGTGTCTCGAGAGCGTCGAGCGCGACAGCGACTGGGCCGAGCGCTGGGGCAAGCTGCCCTTCGGTCGGGGGCTCGGCGTCGCCTGCTCGATGTACATCTCGGGGACGGCCTACCCGGTCTACCCCAACGAGATGCCCCAGTCCGCGGTCCAGCTCCAGGCCGATCGCAGCGGCAGGATCACGGTCTTCTGCGGAGCCTCCGACATCGGCCAGGGCTCTGACGGGATGCTGGCCTGGATCGTGGCGGAGGAGACCGGCGTACCTCCAGAGGACATCGTCGTGGTGTCCGCCGACACGGACCTCTGTCCGGTGGATCTGGGCTCCTACTCCTCTCGGGTCACCTTCATGTGCGGCATCGCCGCCCGGGAAGCCGCGCGGAAGCTCCGGAGTCGCATCGTCGAGGCCGTAGCGGCCCACTGGGGTGTCGAGACCGTCGGCGTGGCGCTGGGGTTCGTCTTCGACCACCAAGGCCGCCAGCTGGCCATCCAGGAGGCCCTTCAGCTGGCAGAGGTCCGCTTCGGAACACTCGGCGCAACTGGTGATTATCGCACGAGAAAAGCCGGCGGAGACTACCGCGGCGGCTCCATCGGCGCGTCCCCGGCCTACTCCACCACCGCCCACGTCGCAGAGGTGACGGTCGACCCCGAAACCGGCATCGTACGGGTCGACAACGTCTGGGCGGCTCACGACTGCGGGCGCGCCCTGAACCCGCAGCTGGTGGAAGGTCAGATCGAGGGCTCGGTCTACATGGGCTACGCAGAGGCACTCATGGAGGGTCACACCTTCCACGAGACGGGGTTGCACGTCCGGCCGAACCTGCTGGACTACCGGATCCCGACCAGCGCCGAGTGTCCGGACTTCTTCGCCCAGATCATCGAGACCATCGACCCCGGCGGCCCCTACGGCGCCAAGGAGGCGGGTGAGGGTCCGCTCCATCCCATCATCCCGGCCATCGGCAACGCCATCTGGGACGCGGTGGGCGTTCGGCTGCGTCGCATCCCGTTCTCGCCGGAGAGCGTGCTCGAGGCCCTCGCGGCTCGCGCCGGAGAACCGCCGTGCTGAGGATGCCAGCCTTCCGGTACCACCACCCCCGGTCTCCGGCCGAGGCCGTGGCCATGTGGCACGACCTCGGTGACGCGATGTACATCGCCGGGGGGACGGACCTCCTCCCGAACCTCAAGCACGAGCTGCTGTCGCCCGGGCACCTCGTCGGGCTGTCGGGCTTGCCGCCCTCTGGGCTCACCGAGACCGACACCCACCTCGTCCTCGGTGGCCAGATGAAGCTCTCACGGATCGCGGATCACCCCCGCATCCGCGAGCTGGTGTCGCCCCTGGCGGTGGCCTGCTCGGTGGTGGGCAGCCCCCAGATCCGGAACATGGGCACGATCGGCGGCAACATCCTGCTCGACACGCGCTGCCTCTACTACAACCAGTCGGCCTTCTGGAGAGGCGCTCTCGGTCACTGCCTCAAGGCCGAGGGGACGTGGTGTCACGTCATCGGGGGGCCCAAGACCTGCGTCGCTGCCCAGTCGAGTGACACGGTCCCGGTGTTGTTGGCCCTCGGCGCCTCGATCGTGCTGGTCGGGCCTGACGGTGAGCGCGAGGTCGCCCTGCGCGAGCTCTACCGCTTCGATGGCAGGGACCACCTGAAGCTGGAGCGGGGCGAGCTCCTCACGGAGGTGCGCGTTCCCAAGCCCGGATCAGGCTTTCGCGGCGCGTATCGCAAGCTGCGCCTGCGCGACTCCATCGACTTCCCCCAGCTGGGCGTGGCGGTCGCGACGCGCTGGGATGGCGCGGCCCTCGAGGCGATCGACATCGTCGTCGGCGCGGCCGCTCCGATCCCCAAGCCGATCAAGAAGCTGGACGCCTTCCTCGGCCGTCCGCTGTCGGATGGCGACATCTCCGAGATCGCCGAGCTGGTGCGAAAGCAGACCCGCCCGAACGCGGCGGTCACCGGTGACATCGGCTGGCGGCGGCGGATGGCGGCGGTGTTCGCGACCCGCGCGCTGACCGAGCTCCGCCCCCAAACGACGAAGCCCCGGCCAGGTGGCCGAGGCTCGTTGTAGTGGGCTCGGATCGAGCTACTTCTTCTTCGCGCCGCTGCCGGCGGTGTTCGAGCCGGAGCTGCCGGAGCTCGTCTTCTTCGAGCTGCTCGAAGTGGTCTTCTTCGTCGTGCCCGACGAGGTCGTGCCGCCCTTGACGGCCGAGCCCTGGCCGGTGGCGGGACCCTTGACGGCGCCACCGGTGGTGCCGATGTCGTGCGCGTCGAGGTTGTCTCCGAGGGCTTCGCGACGCTCCTCCATGGTCTTGACCTCGACTTCTTCTTCGACGACTTCTTCTTCGACGACTTCTTCTTCCGGGTCGTCGGCCTTGATCTCCTTTTCGGGCTTCTCCACCGGCACTGGAATGAGGATGACCTCTGGCTCTTCGACGGACTCTTCTCCGCCACAGGCGAGAGCAAAACCGGCGATCAACGCGATGACTGAGGGGATGGCGAGACGCTTCATGAAGTGACGTTCCTTTGAGAGACAGGACGGGTTGTAGCGCACCTTGCCACTACCGAGCAACCCTCCATAGGCGTTACACCCTGCTGGAAGAAGACGTCGATCCGCACGGCGCGTGCTTGCGCGTGCCCTCAGAGGCCGCTAACAGCGCCCGGCTCCGGCCCGGCATGAGAGCGGGCTGAATCCCTCGACCACGGAGGACATGGTGATTTCCGACCTGTCCTGCATCCGCAACATCGGCATCAGCGCCCACATCGACTCGGGCAAGACCACGCTGACGGAGCGGATCCTCTTCTATACGGACCGCATCCACGCCATCCACGACGTCCGAGGAAAGGACGGCGTCGGCGCCAAGATGGACTCGATGGAGCTCGAGCGCGAGCGGGGCATCACCATCGCGTCCGCGGCGACCCACGCCGAGTGGGACGGTCACCACATCAACATCATCGACACGCCGGGACACGTCGACTTCACCATCGAGGTCGAGCGGGCCCTGCGCGTGCTCGACGGCGCGGTCCTCGTGCTCTGCTCGGTCGCAGGCGTGCAGAGCCAGTCACTCACCGTCGACCGCCAGATGAAGCGCTACAACGTCCCGCGTGTCGCCTTCGTCAACAAGTGCGACCGCCAAGGCGCCAACCCGGTGCGCGTGCGCGACCAGCTCATCGAGAAGCTCGGTCACAACGCGGTGCTCCTGCAGCTGCCGCTGGGGCTGGAGGAGGCGCACGCCGGCGTCATCGACCTCGTCGAGCAGACCGCCTACGAGTGGCACGGCGACAACGGTGAGGAGATCCGAGAGGTCCCGATCCCCGACGGCATGGTCGGCGAGGTGGCGGACTTCCGCGAGCAGATGCTCGACGCGGTCAGCATGTTCAGCGACGAGCTCATGGAGGTCCTGCTCGAAGAGGAGGAGCCCGAGCCGGAGCTGATCCATGCCGCGGTGCGCAAGGCGACGCTGTCACGGCAGATGACCCCGGTCCTGCTCGGCAGCGCCTACAAGAACAAGGGCGTGCAGAAGCTCCTCGACGCGGTGGTTCGCTACCTCCCGGCGCCGACGGACGTCGACAACACGGGCCTGGACCTCGACGACGACGAGGCGGAGGTCCTCGTGCCGAGCGATCCGGAGGGGCCGCTCATCAGCCTCGCCTTCAAGCTGGAGGACGGGCGCTATGGCCAGCTGACCTACCTGCGCGTCTACCAGGGCACGATGAGGAAGGGCGACGTCATCTACAACAGCCGCAGCGGCAAGAAGGTGAAGGTCGGCCGCCTCGTGCGCATGCACGCGGACGAGATGGAGGACATGGACGAGTGCTGCGCCGGCGACATCGTCGCGCTCTTCGGGGTGGACTGCTTCTCCGGCGACACCTTCACCGACGGCAGCGTCGCGGTGGCGATGACGAGCATCCACGTGCCGAACCCGGTCATCAGCCTCACCGTGACGCCTAGGGACAGCAAGGCCCAGACCAACATGTCGAAGGCGCTCTCCCGCTTCACCAAAGAGGACCCGACCTTCCGGGTGAGCTACGACCTGGAGACCGGCGAGACGATCATCTCCGGCATGGGCGAGCTCCACCTCGAGGTCTACGTCGAGCGCATGAAGCGCGAGTACAACGCCCCGGTCGAGGTCAGCCCGCCGCGGGTCAGCTACCGCGAGACGATCAGCAAGCGGGCCGACTTCGTCTACGTGCACAAGAAGCAGACAGGCGGATCCGGCCAGTTCGGCAAGGTCTGCGGCTTCGTCGAGCCCACCGAGAGCGGCGACTACGAGTTCGTCGACAAGATCAAGGGTGGCGCGATCCCGCGCGAGTTCATCCCGAGCTGCGACAAGGGCTTCAAGAAGTGCCTGGCCAAGGGTCGGCTGATCGGAGCCCGGGTCGTCGGCATCAGGGTCACGATCAACGACGGCAATGCCCACTCGGTCGACTCGAGCGACATGGCCTTCCAGGCTGCCGCGGTCGGCGCCTTCCGCGACTTCTACGCGAGGGCCCAGCCCATCGTGCTCGAGCCGATCATGACGGTCGCTCTCGAGGGGCCGGCGGAGTTCCACGGCAACATGGTCGCCACGCTCATGCAGCGCCGCGGCATGATCCTCGGCTCCACAGAGGCCGAGGGCTTCTCGGAGGTCGAGGCCGAGGTCCCGCTCGCCGAGATGTTCGGCTACGCGACCGCGCTGCGGTCCTCGACCCAGGGCAAGGCGGAGTTCACGATGGAGTTCTCTCGCTATTCCCAGGCCCCGGTCGGCGTGACTGACGAGCTCATCAAGGAATTCCAGGACCAGAAGAAGGCATCCTGAGGAGGAACGATGTACGCGCAGATCTACGAGCGCAGCCCGATGCGGGTTTTCGAGCAGTCCCTCCACGGTGGCCTGGCCGCTGGTGAGCTGGGAGCGGTCGTCGGACGAGCCGGGACCGGCAAGTCCGCGCTGTTGGTCCACCTGGCGCTGGACCGCCTGCTGAGGGACCAGAAGGTCCTGCACATCAGCCTCAGCGAGACCGCCGAGCACGTCCGCAGCTTCTACGACGCCATCTTCGGCGGGGTGGCGAAGGCGGCGCGGGTCAAGGGCAAGAACAGGGCCGAGGCCAGGCTCCGGGTCGAGCAGTCCAGGCAGATCCTCTGCTACCTCGACCGCGACTTCGGCTACGAGGACGTCGTGAAGGCCATGTCCTTCGCGGAGGAGATCCTCCACTTCGTGCCCGACGCCGTCATCCTCGACGGCTTCGATCCCAAGGAGGAGGGGGTCCTGGAGCAGCTCTCCAAGCTCGCGAGGGAGAAGCGCTTCGCGCTGTGGACGTCGCTGGTGAGCCATCGCCACCTGCCCGGTGTCATCCCCTTCGCGGAGTCCTGGAGCACCATGGTCAAGCTCGAGCCGGTCGACACGGTCGTGGAGCTGACCGCCCAGCGGGTGCACGGTGAGACCCTGGAGGAGGGCATGGGTCTCCAGCTCGATCCCACCACCATGCTGGTGACCGGCGAGGACATCTGGGACCCGCTCAGCGCGCCTCCGAGCCCCCGCGCGATGGACTGCACGCTCTACAGCGGGGGGGCCCTGGGCGCCGAGACCGCCTTCGGTCGCATGGCGGAGCAGTACGGGCTGTCCGAGCTGAACTTCACCTTCGAGGGCCACCACCAGGAGCGCACGGACAAGAGCAAGAAGCTCAGCGAGCGCGAGCTGGCGGCGGGCGACGTCTCCCTGGTCTACGTCAGCAAGCGCCTGCATAGGACCTACACGGAGGGCAGGCTCATCCGCCGTGTCCTGCAGTCCCTGTGGCACCAGGTCAGCCGCGCCCAGCAGGTCTTCGTGGTCGGGGCCATCAACGAAGACGGCACGGTGACCGGCGGCACGGGCTGGTCGGTCGAGCTGGCCCGCATGTGGCACAAGGACCTCTGGGTCTACGATCAGAAGCAGGCCGGGTGGTTCCACTGGCACAAGGACCGCTGGGTCTCGGGCATCCCGGTCATCGAGAGCCCCCACTTCTGCGGCACGGGCACCCGCCAGCTCAACGACGCGGGCGAAAAGGCCATCGCCGGACTCTTCGAGCGGAGCTTCGGCGTCCCGCGCTAGCGCAGCGCGGGGGTGCCCTCCTCCGGCTTGTAGGCTTCCGGGAGCATCTCCGCGATGCGGGCCCGGGCCTCTTCCAGCGCCGCGGTCTTGCCCCAGCCGGCCGGATCGAATGGCGCGCCGAAGGTCAGGCTGACGTCTGCGGGGCGCATGCGCTCGTCGTAGGCGAACAGGTGCTCGCTGCCGGTGATGGCCACCGGCACGACGACCGCTGCCCCTCGGGCGTAGCGAGCCGCTGCCCGGAGGAAGGGGCCCATGCGGCCGCTGCGGCTTCGGCTGCCCTCCGGGTAGAGCAGCACGGGACCACGCTGGGTGCGCCAGGTGCGAGCCTGCTCCAGGCTCCTCAGGGCGATCGCGGCGATCTCGCGGGGGGACAGGCCCGAGGCGTTGTGCATGAGCTGTGATGACTGCGCGGTCATCAGGGTGTTCAGCGCCACGGCGGCCAGGCGCCTGAAGGGCTCGGTGTAGACCTTCGGGCCGGCGACGACGAGGACCTCGTCGGCGAGGTCGCTGTCCAGGGACACCAACGCATCGGTGACCTGGGTGTCGACATAGCTGAGGTGGTTGCAGATCCAGATCTGGTTCTGGCCGCGGACGGACTCGGGGTGCTCCAGCCCCCGCGCTCGCGCGACCCCGCAAGGCACGGGGATGAAGGCCCTGGAGATCCGCCGCAGCACCGTCGCCGCCGGGTGGGGCCGGTACTCCCGTCCAGCCTCGGCGTAGGTCTTCACGGTCTCGAGGATCTCCTCGTCCGTGGAGGCGGACAGGGCCTCGCGGACGCGGTCCTCGGCCCTGGTCGCGATCTCCGCGTCGTCGCGGAAGTAGGAGTTGATGAAGCCAGGGACGACAGCTCGCGCCTGGTCCGGGGTCAGGGCCGAGAGGGTGTCGAGGTCCATCGGTGGCCCGATTAACTCGCCGCGGCTACCCTCCCGCAATGTCCGCGGCCATTCCGCCCGGCGTGCTCCACGTCGACCGAGAGCTCCACGCGCTGTACGAGCGGGTGCCGTTTTCGCGCTACCTCAACCCGCTGAATGCGCGAGAGGCCCGTCGCGCCTTCCGCGCCGGCGCAGAGGTGCCCCCGCTGCGCTACCACGAGGCGACCTGGGCGGACCGCGAGCTGTCAGCGCTCGAGGCTCTCCATCCCCCAGAGGATCACCCCATGGGCATGATCCTGGCCCAGGCCATCCACGGGACGACGCTCTTCATCCGCGCCCTGCGCGATCGCACCATCGACGCCTTCGACGAGCTGGCCACGCACTCCGGCTGGTACCCCGACGCCGAGACCCTCGTCGCGGCCCGGGGAGAGGCGCCGGCTCGTGACACGACCCCCTTCGCGCTCTCCGCCAGGGACATGACGGCCGCCCTGCAGGACGCTCTCCGAGAGCGAGGCCTCGCCGACTGGCGGATCGAGGCCGATCCCGTGATGTCCGCCCGCGTGCTCGTCGATGGCGCCAAGCGCCTGTTGCGCGTGAGCCCGGCTGCCACCTTCCGCGAGCGCGACATCAACCGCCTCATCGTGCACGAGGTCGAGGTCCACGCGATCCGCAGCGCCAACGGTCGCAACCAGCCGCTGCTCATCTTCTCCACCGGGCTGCCCGGATCCCTGGAGACCGAGGAGGGCCTGGCGCTCTACGCGGAGGAGCTGTCGGGCTCGTCTTCGCCAGGTACGGCCTGGCGCCAGGGGGTCGTGGTCCAGGCGGTGGACTGGGCCCGGCGCATGGGCTTCCGAGAACTCTACGACGCCATCGCCGAGGCAGCGGGGCCGGGGCTGGCCTGGGGCGTCGCCGAGCGCCTGAAGCGCGGGCTGGCGGATCCTGGCTCGCCGGGGGTGTATGCCAAGGACATCGTGTACTACCGGGGCCATCGGAAGGTGAAGACCTGGGTCGAGGCGGGCAACCCGGTGGCGCACCTCTACGTGGGCAAGGTGGGCATCGACGATCCCGTCCAGGACTGGCTCGACGCGGGCCTGGTGACGCCCCAGGCCGTGCCCAGGACATTCCGATAGGCCCTGGTGGAAGACGCCAAGGCCGAGGTCTGCATCGTGGGAGCCGGCGCCGCCGGGCTCTGGGCGGCTGCAGCCTGCGGGCGCCAGGGGCTCGACACGCTGGTCCTGGAGAAGACCCCCCGATGTGGCTCGAAGGTGCTCGCCAGTGGTGGCGGGCGCTGCAACCTGACCACCACCCTCGACGCCGCCGAGACCGCGCGCCACTTCGGACGAGCGCACAACTTCATCGCTCCCGCGCTGCGTTGCCTCTCGCCCCAGGCCGTGCGTGCCCACTTCGAGTCGATCGGCGTCGCCACGAAGGTCGAGCCAGAGCTCCAGAAGGTGTTCCCCGTCTCCGACTCCGCCCTGGAGGTCCGGGACGCCCTGGAGCGGGACGCCAGGGCCGCGGGGGCTCGCTTCCGGCTGGAGTCCGCCGTGTCCGCCGTCGAGCCCTTCGAGGGGGGGTGGGTCGCGCGCACGGCCCAGGGCCCGGTCTCCTGTCGCAGGCTGCTTCTCTGTGTCGGCGGCAAGAGCTTCCCGAAGACCGGCACCACCGGAGACGGCTACCGCTGGCTGAGGGCGCTCGGTCTCCGGGTCGTCGACCCGGTCCCGGCCCTGGTCCCCCTGGCCAGCCCGGCCCCCTGGATCCACGAGCTGAGCGGGACCTCGGTGGACGGGGAGCTCCGCATCGGCAAGCTGCGGCGCCGCCGTCCGGTGCTCTTCACGCACCAGGGCATCTCGGGCCCCGGCGCGATGGACGTCTCAGAGGCGGTCTCGCGCGGGGGGCAGCGAGAGGCGCGCCTGGACCTGTTGCCAGATCTGAGCTGGCTGGAGTTGAGGAGCCTGCTCATCGCCGCGGCGGGTCGCGCCGGCTCTCCGCGGCTCGCCTCTGTCCTGCCGCTGCCCCGCCGGGTCGTCGCCATGGTCGCCCTGCGCGCGGAGCTGGCCGAGGCCAATCCCAGGGCGAACCAGCTGGACAAGAGCTCCCGTCACAAGCTGATCGACGAGCTCAAGGGGCTCCGGATCCCCATCTCCGGGACCCTGGGCTTCGCCAAGGCAGAGGTCACCGCCGGGGGCCTGGCGCTGAAGGAGGTCAACCCCGGGACCATGGAGGTCCGCAGGGCCCCCGGGCTCTACGTCTTCGGCGAGCTGCTGGACCTGGCGGGGCCGATCGGCGGCTTCAACTTCCAGGCGGCTTTCTCCACCGCCGAGCTCGCGGCGCGGGCCGTCGGGTTGGCGGCTCAGCGAGCGCGTTAGCCAGTCGACATGCGACTGCTCGGATCCATCGTCGTTCTGTCTGCTCTCGTCGGCTGCCGCATCTCCAAGGAGGACTTCCCGGACCGGTACGCCCGGGCCGCCTGCAGGAGCCTCGAAGAGTGCGATCCGGACTACTACGAGGACATCTTCGACGGCGACTTCGAGGAGTGCACGGACGTCTACACCGATGTGATCGAGCTCTTCATGGAGTTCAGCGAACAAGCCGGCGAGGACTACGACCCCCAAGAGGGTCGCAGGTGCGTCAACGACGTCCGGCTGGCCTCCTGCGACGATCTCCGTGACGTCGAGGTGAGCTGCGAGGTCTTCGAGTAGCCGCTAGATGAAGTGAGGCTAGCGCGGCACGCCGATCTCCACGACGGTGGAGACCTGCTCGAAGCCCAGCCGGCGGTAGATGCGGTCCGGGGTCGTGTCCCGCGCGGCGACGATGACCTGGCGGCCCTCGAGCATCGCAGCCACCGTGCCCACCAGGGCCGTGCAGACCCCCTCACTGCGCTGATCCGGCAGGGTGCAGACGTCCCGGTAGCGAACCACGCCGTCGCGAGCGAGGACGACGAGGGCCCCCGCGTCCACGCCGTCCTTCACCGCCACGAAGGCGCGGCCGTGCTCTGAGTAGTGCCTCCACAGCCAGTCGTGGAAGCGCTGGTGCCAGGGGTCGGTGACACCGTTGGCGACGCGGGAGATCGCTTCTGCGCGGGCGCTGTCCTCTGCGATCTCGATGACCGAGGGCGCCTCGAGCCTGCCGAGCTCCAGGACGCTCAACAGCGTGCAGACGGCCCCGGGCGGAAGGGGTGGTACTCGGGGCTCGCTCTCGGTCTCCCACAGGACGTAGGCCTTCTCTACTCCCGGGTGGTGCTCGCCTCAGATCTGCAAGGCGTCGTCGAGGTCCGCGGGCTCCTCGTCGAGCTCGATGCGCTTGCCGAACCAGGTGTCCTGGCAGTCGGGAGCGTCGAAGATCCGCGCTCCGTCCGTCTCGGTGTAGACGGAGGGCCACGCCCAGACCCAGGTCTCGCGCGCGATCAAGGTCTCAGCGCAGCTCGAGGGTGACGGTCCCCCCCGAGACAGGCCCGATGACCCCTGAGACGAGATCCCCCTCGGAGGGCTGGAGCGGATCTCCCGAGCGCACCAGCTTGGCCTGTACGTAGGCCGGGTCCGGGAAGGGGCCGCCCGCGGTGAGGTCGTCGAGGCCCAGGGTCGTCTCCAGGGGGAGCTCCCAGTCCGGGATGCGCCTGGCCGCTGCTGGCTGTCCGGCGGGGACCGGCGAGGAGCGCACGTAGACATAGAGCACGCCGCCAGGCTCCACCTCGCCCGTCGCGGTGACCGTCGCGGTGAAGATGGCGGGCGACTGCTCGCTCGTCCCGGTGTCCGGGGTCGGTCCTGGCGCCGGCGCCACGGCGTCGCCGAGGAGGAAGGCGGCGAACTCCCGATCCAGGGGGTCATCGGCGACCTTCACCGCGGTGCTCAGCTGGGCCCTGGCTTCGACGGCGTCCCCCAGCTGCATCGCGATGATGCCCCGCCACAGCGCCACCTCAGCAGGCAGGGCCTCCTCCTGGGACTCGAGGTCGGCCAGCGCCTCGTCGTGGCGGCCGATGAGGGCCCGCAAGGCTCCGAGGTGGACCACCACCCCCGGGTCCTGCGGATCGAGGGCCTTGCCCTTGTCGATGAGCGCCATCGCCGTGTCGAGGTCTTGGGTGTAGAGCGCCCACTTCGTCAGCTGGTTCAGGGCGTCGATGTCGGTGGGATCGGCCTCGAAGGCCGCGCGGGCCTCTGCCACCGGGTCGTCGACCAGACTCTGGGCGTTCCCAGTCACGGAGCTCTGGTCCACCCGGGGCGCCAGCGCCGCCTGGAGCACCAGGCCAGCGACGGCGAAGAAGATGGCCAGCCCGGCCAGGTACCAGCCCAGGTGACGGGAGCCGCCGTTGTCCGGCGCCATGGAGACGGTGGACTCCGAAGGGCCCTCCTCCATCCGGCGGAGGACCGCGGCGGCCTGCTCGACCAGCCGCTGCCTGGTCGCGTAGTAGTCGTGGTCGTCGAGCTTGTGCTTGTCCGCCTCCAGGTCGCGGAGGCGATTCATGAGGACCTCGCGCCGGACCTCGAGGTCGGCGAGACCCTGGTCATGCGACCAGCTCCGGCCCCCGATCAGCGCGAAGACCACGCCGCCCGCGGCCCCCAGGCCGAGCACGACGATCGGTGGTCCCCAGACAGCCCAGTCCATCTACTCGTCCAGCTCCTTCAAGACCCGCTCGGTGTAGGGGTCGGTGCTCGCAGGCGGCGGAGTGGCCTTGGCGCTTCGTCTGCGAAGAGCGACGAGGATGAACACCAGGCCGAGGGCCCCGACCACCGCGGGGCCGACATAGACCAGCGGGTTGTCGTCCTTGGGCGGCGCCAGCAGGATCCAGGTGTCGTAGCGGGCCACGAAGTAGTCGACGATCTGCTCGTCGGTGTAGCCCTCGCGGACCAGATCGGCGATGCGCGCCTTCATCGACATCGCGGCCTCTGTGGTCGAGTCGGCGACGCTCATGCCCTGGCAGACCGGGCAGCGCAGGCCAGCGGCGATGGCCATGGTGCGCTCCTCGACGATGGACTCGTCCATGACCGACTCGCCGAAGGGCTCGACGCCGACAGCCTCGCGGATCGGGACCAGCGCGTTGGGCACGTCCTCTGCGGAGGCGAGCGCGAGGCAAAGCCACAGGCCGGTCACAGCATGCCCTCCAAGGTCTCTGCCAGCGCGACTGCGCTCACCGGGCCGCTGATCTTGCGCACGATCTGGCCGTCTCGGTCGATGAAGAAGGTCTCGGGCACGCCGGCCACACCGTAGTCGACGGCCATCGCGCCCTCCGGGTCGTCGAGGGTCGGGTAGGCAGAGCCGGAGGCGCTCAGGAAGGCCCGCGCCTTGGCCGGCTCGTCGCCGTAGAGGACGCCGAGGAAGACCACCCCGCGTGGGCCGTAGGTGGTCGCGCCGGCCTGCAGGACCGGGTGCTCGATCTTGCAGGGGACGCACCACGTCGACCAGAAGTTGAGCACCACTGGCCGACCCGCGAGGTCCTCCAGCGCGACCGGCTCTCCCTCCAGGGTGAAGGCCCCGAAGGCAGGCGCCGCCTGGCCCGTCATCGCATCCGGGACCGCGTGTGGGTCCTTGCCGAAGCCGCTCCAGAGCACCCACAGGAAGGGCACCAGCAGCAGGAGCCCCAGAGGCAGGATCAGCCAGGACTTCTTCATGTGGCCAACGCGAAGATGCGCAGGAGCACCTTGAACCTGGGCCAGCTCCCGATGACCCCGCCGAGGAAGATCACGAGGCCTCCGATCCAGAGCCAGCAGACGTAGGGCTCGACGATGGCCCGCACGCTCACGCTGTCATCGTCGAAGCGGACCAGGGAGAGGTAGAGGTCCTCTCTCCAGGTCGACAGCACGGCCGGGGTGCCGATGGGCTCGCGCATGGTCCGGTACTGGTTCATGCGCGGGTCGGCCCGGTCGATGAACTCGCCCTCCTTCTTGACCTCGATCCAGGCCACCTCGGAGCTGCGGTTGGGCTGCTCCTGGGTCTCGGCGCCCTCGTAGGTGAGCTGGTAGCCGAGCACGTCGACCGTCTCTCCGGCGACCAGCCTGACGTCGACGGTCTCCTTGTAGGCGCCCGACATGGCGATGGCGACGGCGCAGAGCACGACCCCGAAATGCACCACGTAGGCCGCCACCCGGGTCCTCGAACGAATGGCGTAGCGCGCAAAGGCCAGCGGCCAGAGCTCGCCCTTCGACATCGCTCGCTTGATCGAGGGCGACAACAGCTCGTCCAGGGTCGTGACCGCGGCGAAGGCGGCCAGCACGAGGGTCAGGCCGGCCCAGGCGTTGTCGAGGTCGAAGCACCAGAGGGCCCCCACCGTCGCGGCGGCGGCCAGGCTCGGCAGGATCAGGCGCTTGCCGACGCGCAGCGGATCACCGTCGCCCCAGGGCAGGGCGGGACCGACACCCATCAGGAAGAGGATGCCAGCGCAGACCGGCAGGCTCATGGTGTTGAAGTAGGGCTCGCCGACCGACAGCCGCTCCCCGGTGACGGCCTCCTTCAACAGGGGGTAGGTCGTGCCGAGCAGCACCGTGAAGGTGAAGCAGGAAAACAGCAGGTTGTTCAGGAGGAAGGTCACCTCGCGAGACAGCGGGCCGGGGATGCCCTCGTCGGAGGGCGCGAGCTCGCCGAGGCGGGCGGCCAGCATGACGAGGCAGACCACGGTGCAGAGCGCGATGAAGACCAAGAACGCGGGGCCGACGTCCGACTGCGTGAAGCTGTGGACCGAGTTGAAGACCCCGGAGCGGGTCATGAAGGTGCCGAGCATCGTCAGCAGGAAGGTCACGAGTGCCAGCGTGATGGTCCAGCCCTTGAAGAGCCCCCGACGCTCCATGACCTGGGCCGAGTGCAAGAACGCAGTGGCTGTCAGCCACGGCATGAAGCTGGCGTTCTCCACCGGGTCCCAGGCCCAGTAGCCGCCCCACCCGAGCACCTCGTAGGACCACCAGCCGCCGAGCAGGATGCCGAGGGTCAGGAAGCTCCACGCGAAGAGCATCCACCGCCGCAACGTCCGCATCCAGCTGGCTTCGAGTCGACCCGCCAGCAGCGCCGAGACCGCCATCGCGAAGGGCACCGCCATGGTGACGTAGCCCATGTAGAGCGCCGGCGGATGCAGGACCATCAGGACGTGGTTCTGCAACAGCGCGTTGGGTCCGGGACCGTCCAGCGGCGCCGGGTCGACCAGCGTGAAGGGGTTGGCGACCCCCGCCACCAGGAAGGTGAAGAAGACGCCGACGGCGAGCAGCGTCCCCACCGAGTAGGCGCCGTGCTCCGGGTCCCCGTCGCGCCGGGCCCACGTGAAGGCGAGGGTCGAGGCGCCGAGGATGAAGCCCCAGAAGAGGATGCTGCCCTCGAGCGAGGACCACAGCGAGATGACGGTGATCAGCGCGGGGGTGTCGAGGCTTCCGACCTTGGCGACGTAGGCGACGCTGAAGTCGTGGTTCAGCAGCGCGAGCTCCATGAGCCCGGTGGCCGCCACCATGCACGCGCCGAAGAGGTAGGCCATCCAGCGGGTGGCTCGCCAGGCCGTCTGGTTTCGGGTCGCGCCGCCGGCGATGCCTGCCACCGCGCCGACGGTGCAGGCGCCGAGGGCGAGCAGCACGAGGCTGCGGCCGAGGAGGCTGATCAGATGTCCTCCTCGATGGTCTCGTAGAGCGCCTGTCGCTCCTCCTCGCTCATGCCCTCGAAGGGCGCCTTGTACTCGTTGCTGTGCTTCACCAGGAGGCGGTCGGCCTCGAAGACGCCGACCGGGGTCATGGTGCCCTCGACGACGACGCCGATTCCCTCGCGCAGCATCTGGGGGGGCGCGCCCTTGGCGTGGACCTTGACCTCGGCCGTGTCGTCGCCGACGACCAGCCAGAGCTCCTGCTCCTCGACCCGCCAGTCCAGCGAGCCCTCCTTCACGATGCCGCCCAGGCGGATGGTGGGCCCGATGGCCTCGTCCCCGGCAGCGGCCACCTGCGCGGGCTCCCAGTAGTAGGTGAGGTTCTCCCCCATCTGGTCCGCCGCGAACCAGACGAGGCTGAGGGCGGAGGCGGCCACGAAGAGGGCCCCGACGAGGAAGAGCGGGCCTTGCTTGTTGGCGCTCATCGACCACTTCGGACGACGAGGTAGACGCCGTAGGACAGAAGCACGGTCCAGGTCACGCCGTAGACGAGCCAGACGGTGCCCCAGCCTCCTTCGATCATTCCGGTCACGAGACCTCCAGGGAGATCGGGGCCTTCTTCTCCGGGAGCGCGCTCGCTCCGTGCTCGGCCTGCATGCGGTCCAGGGCGATCTGCCGGCGGAAGAGGATGAAGCCGATGCAGAGGAAGAGCATGCCGAAGGCAGCGATGCGCAGGACCCAGACCATCGGGTCCGAGATCGTGTCGGGGTTCGACTGGGTCTGGTGGAGGCTCTTCCACCACTTCACGGACATGTAGACGATGGGCACGTCGACGAAGGCGAGGATCGTGGCGACAGAGCTCAGGGTGCGCCTGCGGTCGTGGTCGTGGACCAGCGCCCGGAGGACCAGCACGCCGGCGAAGGCCACGCCCATGATGGTGGTGGTCGTGAGCCTGGGGTCCCACGTCCAGTAGGTGCCCCAGGTCTGCTTCGCCCACATCGAGCCCTGGAACAGCAAGAGCCCCGTGAGCACCACGCCGACCTCGACGGCCGCTTCGGTGGTCGCGTCCCAGCCGTCGCGGCCGCTGGCGAGGGCGCCGCAGGCCGCGATGAAGGCGATGAAGTAGGTGAGCAGGGCGAGCCACGCGGTGGGCACGTGCACGTAGAGGATCCGCCCGACGTCTCCCATCATCGCCTCTGGCGGAGCGACGAAGAGTCCTGCGTAGTGCCCCACGCCGAGCAGGACGACGCCGAGCGCGCTGAAGCCAATTGCCCAGGGATTCTTCACTGTTCGACCAGGTACCCGAAGAACACTCCGCCCAGCGCCCAGAAGACTGCGTCGAAGCAGCCCAGCAGGGCGAGCCATCCAGCGATTTGGCCCATCGGGTCCCCGAGGAGGACGAAGCCGAGGGCCTTCACCGCAGCCAGCAGCGCTGGGACGAGGAGCGGAAAGAGCAGGACCGGCAACATAAGCTGTTGGGCCCCGCTGCGCGCCGCCAGGGCGCTGTAGAGGGTCCCGGGTCCGGCGATGCCGGCGCAGCCGAGCAGTATGACCGCTGCCAGCTGCCACCAGGCCCCCGTGACGCCGATGTCCATGAACCACGCGGACAGGGGCAGCACCAGGGTGGAGATGGCGAGCAAGACGACCAGGTTCGCAAGCGCCTTGCCGTAGAACAGCGCCCGCGGGTCGACGGGTAACAGCCGCATGCCCTCCAGGGCGCCGGACTCGATCTCCGTCTGGAAGCTCTGGTTCAAGAGCAGCGTCGAGGCCATCAGCATCGCCAACCAGACGTAGCCTCCGGCGTGCTGCTGGAGGGTCTTGGTGTCGGGACCGATCGCGAAGGAAAACAGCAGGATCATCAGCCCGGCGAAGGCGAACAGCGCGACGCCGCGAGCCCGGCCCCTCCACTCGATCTGGAGGTCCTTGACCAGGATGCGCAGCGCTTGCCTGACCCAGCTCATGGATGCAGCACGTCCCAGGCGCGACCGATGTCTGCTGCAGGTCCGGTCCAGCGGACCTGGCCCTTGTCCAGCAGCAGCGCCCGCTCGCAGAGGTGGCGTGCGCGGCTCACCTGGTGGCTCGCGACCACCACGGTCGTGCCCTCTCCCGAGAGCTCGATCAAGAGCTCGTCGACGAACTGGAAGCCCGAAGGATCCAGCTGACCGTAGGGCTCGTCGATGAGCGCCAACTGCGGCCTCTGGGCCAGCATGCGCGCGAAGGACAGGCGCTTTCGCATGCCCGCCGAGTAGGCCCGGACCGGGTCGTCCCGGAGCTCGAGTCCGACCCGCTCCAGCCAGGGCTCGGCGGCCTCGTCGCGCCCGAGCAGGTCGAGCATCACCCGGAGGTTCTGTGGACCCGAGAGGTCCTCGTAGACCGCCGGGAGGTGACTCAAGAGCGCCAGCTCCCGCCGGCACTGGGCGAGGTGCTCGCGGGGGTCCCGCCCGAAGAGCATCAGCTCGCCCTGGGTGGGCGGCAGCGCGGTGGCCAGGATGCGCAGCAGCGTGGTCTTGCCAGAGCCGTTGGCGCCGACGATGAGGAAGCGCTCCCCGGACTCGATCGCCAGGTCCACGCGGGCCAAGGCCCAGCGGGGTCCGTAGCGGCGGGAGAGACCATTGGTGTGGACCGCGAGCACGGGCGCGCTCTAACCTGCACTGGTGACCTTGTTGCTCCTCGCATGCGCCATCTCGTGGTCACCCCCTTGACGCTTCGATACCTGCTCATGATGCGGCTGGCGGAGTGAAGCAGGTTCCGACTCACGTGCTCGGCCCGCCGGTGCGCGGCGATCTGCGCCGGCTCGGCGGCTTCGGCGAGGGCCTCGTCGAGGGCCTCCGCGGCATGCTCTCCAGCGCCGATCAGCTCGGCTACGCCTGGCAGATCCTGCGCGAGGGGGTCTGCGCCGAGGCGGACCTCGCGGGTCACCCCCTCTTCTGCCGTCGCTGCCTTCGGGAGCTCCGTCTCCACACGAGCCCGGCGCTGTTGCCGGGCGACCTGCTCGAGGCGGATCGGCTCCGTCGCATGTCGGCAGAGGACCTCGTGGCCCTCGGGCGTGTTCCCTTCCCCTTCGTCCGCGAGGTCGGGGACCCCGGCTTCACGCGCGTCAGCTGGGAGTCGGCCCTGAGCCGGATCGGCGAGGTCCTTCGGGCCATCCCGGCTCAGCGGCAAGCGTGGTTGGGCACAGAGGCGCTCTCGGACGAGGCGGCGTACTCCCTGGGACGGACCGCGCGGCTCCTGGGGGGTCACGGCGTGCACATCGTCGTCGACCATCCTGGCCGGGCTGTGCTCGCGGCGATGCTGGGGCATGCCTCTGGGACCGGGACCCTCGAAGACCTCGACTCCGACGTGGTGCTCGTGTGGGGGGCGAACCTGCGAGAGAACCACCCCGCCGTCTACGCCCGCCTGCGGGAGGCCAAGCTGCGCGGCACCCGCGTCGTGTCTATCGACGTGCTGGACGGGCTGCCCCTGGCGGATGACCTCGTCCGTGTCCGGCCCGGCGGTGACGGCGCCCTGGCCGCGGCGGTCCTTGCCACCCTGGACGGCTGGGGCGCGCTGGACGAGGAGGGCATCGAGGCTCACACCAGCGGGCTGCTGGAGCTCGACTCGGTCGAGGACCTGACCACCATCTCCGGCGCGAGGCCGGAGCTCGTCGAGTGGCTCGCCACCCTGCTCGTGCGGTCCGCGTCGAGTTGCAGCGTCTTCGGTCGGGGGCTCGGCGCAGGGGTCGCCGGTGTCGCGGCGCTTCACCTGGCGACCGGGCGGCTGGCCTCTGCTGGCAGCGCCCTGTTGCCCCTGTGGTCGCCGGGGCCCTGGGACATGGGCCTGGCGCCCGACCGCCTGCCTGGACGGGCGCTGACCGCTCGAAGCGCCGCGCGTCTCTCCAGGATCCTGGGCGTCCCGATTCCGGCCGCAGGAAACCCCGCGCCGGAGCCGGACTTCGTCTACACCGTCGGCGCCCGGGCCTCTGGGCGGATCCGCGTGCACCAGCTGGTCCACATCGATCCCAGCGTCGTGGAGCCCGGCGAGCTCGTCGTGTTGCTCCCTTCCTGCCGGCCCCACGAGGAGCAGCGGACCCGCACCACCCTCGAGCGCCGCCGGGTGCACCACGAGCCCCTTTTCGGAGGCCCGTCCGCCGGCGAGGCCCGCCCCTCCTGGGAGATCCCGGACCTGGTCGGGCGCGCTGCATCCCCCGGGCTGCCTGCGCTGGAGCTCGCCGAGATGGGCCGCGTGCTGGGACCGGACCGCTGGGAGCGACACCTCCATCGAGACGGCGACTTCTCCCGGCTCCCCGGCTGTCGGGCCCGCTTCGTCCCGATCCCCAAGCCAGTCCTCCGCCCGGGGGTCCATCTGAGCTTGCGTCACGGAGTGGCCCGTGGGCTGATCTTCGTGTCTCGGAGCAGCGGCTTCGAGGACGGCGACCACGTCCGCGTCCTGGGAGACCTCGGATCGATCCCGGCCAGGATCCGCCTCGCTGATCTGCTCCCATCGGTGGCGCAGCTGGACGCCAGCGACTCGGCCCGGGTCACCTCGGACGGCCGCGTCCGCATCGAGCGGGCCTGATCAGACCGGGTAGCCCAGCCCGCTCGCGATGAAGAAGGGGGCCACCGGGCTCAGCGCGCAGGCAGCCCAGATGAGTGGCCCGGGGTCCTCGCCCCTGTCGGCTCTGGTCGCGAAGGGCCAGACCACCCAGGCTGTCTGGAGGGCTCCGGAGATGGCGCCGAAGAGCACGCCGAAGAGCACGATGTTCGCGCCCTCGTGACAGCACAGCCCTGCGGCCCCGCCGACCGTCGCGCCCCACAGGCCGCCCATGATGAACCCGACCGGGACGAGCCCGGCGCCACGTCCCAGCCCGTGCAGCGCGAGCCCTACGATGTACCCGGTGCCGCCACCGATCATGAAGGCGCTCAGTGGGAACAGCGGTAGGCTCGTGGCCACGACCAGCGGGGCCAGCAAGCCATGGAAGGCCCCCATGGCGGCGAAGTAGAATCCCCAGACCTCGGCGTCTTTCGGCACGGGATCAAGGTGCACACCCGATGTGCAGAATCGGGGGAGGGGGCCCGCAATTCCTAGAACGGAATCGGGTCGTCTCCGCCGCCACCTGCGTTGCCGCCGCTGTCGCCGTCGTAGGGCATGTCGCCGCCACCGCCGCCCTGGCCTCCGCCGCCGCCGCCCTGGCCTACGCCGCCACCCTGGTCGCCTCCGCCACCCTGGCCTCCGCCACCCTGGCCTCCGCCACCCTGGCCTCCGCCACCCTGGCCTCCGCCACCCTGGCCTCCGCCACCCTGGCCTCCGCCACCCT